>JBCDIU010000001.1:0-357040 GCA_038748615.1 Planctomycetota bacterium
ATCAAATTCCGTTTTCTTCTTCTTGGCCAACGCGATCGCTCCAAACATGATTTCGTGAACTCAAAGTCAACGGAATCAACATCGCGAATATCACGCGACCGCGCTAGCCCAATCTACCTAAAGTGCGCGTCGGCCCTGGGTTTCATCTGTTGATGAACTCGAAGCAGTCGTCACCAAGCAGTTGGGACTTGTATTTGAAGAAATCGATGACGACTCAGACTTCGAGCGTTTGAAGAACAAGTACGTTCCACGAGGTGAATTCGTTTTCGCCGCACTGAGCGTGGATATGGACGAAGACACGTTTGGCACGATGGTACGGCTAAAGGACGGAACACATGTGGCCGTCATTGACTGCCGTGGCGAGAAAGCCGCACGCCGCTTCTTTACCAAATGGCATGAGATCGCTCACTTGCTGGTCGAAGAGGACGTTGAACACCAAGTCTTTCGATCCACCGACGAGCCGCTTGAACGATTGATGGATCAAATCGCAGGGCATGTGGGATTCTATGATTCCATCTTCACACCCTTGTTGAATGCCAGCTTGCGGGAAGGAGAACTCCTGACCTTCGAGCATATTGAGTCAGTTCGCAATGACTTCTGTGGTTCGGCCAGCTTTCAGGCAACGCTCTTTGCGTGTCAACGGCGATTACGAACCCCGATGCTCTATGTCGAAATTCAGATGGCTCACTCCGAAAGCGAGCGTCGGAGCCTCAAACAGATGCGAATGTTCGACGACACGCCCGAGACAAAGCTGCGAGTCAGACTTACGGTTCCGAACAAAGCTGCCTCAGACATGGGACTGAGAACTCGGTGGAACATGCGAGTGCCTAAATCATCGATTCTCTTTTCCACATTCCACGACAATTCCGATTCTCTGAAGTCCGGGGACGAAAATCTGAGCACTTGGACTTTTTCGAGCGGCGACAGCCTGATGGACTGTGATGTTTTTATTCAGGCTCGCCGAATTGGCGACACAGTTATGGCAACGATTCAGCCAAGGCGAGGCTAGTGAACAAGGAATTTATCGAACAACTACTCTACGAAGAAGAAGGACCAACACTGGACTTCAAAAGGGATCAGTACGCATTCGCAAAAGCAAGCGAAGAAGAAAAGTCCGAACTTCTGAAGGACATCATCGGATTCGTGAATTGCTGGCGTCGTGGTGAAGCCTTCATTCTGATCGGAGTGCAGGAGGTCCAAGGTGCGAAAAGTACGGTCTATGGAATCACCGATCATTTGGCGGACCATTCGTTGCAGCAATTCGTAAATAACCTGACAAATCGGCCAGTTCAGTTTGGCTACGAAGCATGTGAATTTGACGGCAAGCAAGTTGGAATTATTCGCATCGAGATGCAGAAGCGGCCCGTCTATTTGAAGCGTGACTACGGCAAGCTCAAGAAGGGTGAGGTCTATGTTCGCCGAGGTAGTTCAACCGATCCGTCGAAGCCAGCCGATCCCGATGAAATCGCATTGATGGGAAGCGGTCAGGTAGCCGAGCGCAAAGAAGCATCTCTAAGTGTCGAATTCGCTCGCCCAGATTTGGAGCAGAGTTTGGGGGCTCTAATGGAATGGGCGGCTGAGTATTGCGAGATGCCAGAAACGGATGAAATTCCACTCTTGGACGACCGCCCACCCTCCGTCCGATTGCCCGGTGGCCAGACTTTTCAGATGCCAAGCGCTTCTTCGCTCGATCCAATATACAGGCTCAATGAAACCTTCTATCACGATCTTGCCTACTACGAGTTCATTCGACGACTTGTCAAAGAGGTCCGGCTAGTCGTCACGAACACCGGCGATGTTCCGGCAAACGACGTTCGTTTGGAGATCATTGCTCCCGTTGGCCATGGCTTCAATCTTGCTGATACGTCGGAAATCCCAGATCTACCCAAGCGTCGAAAGTGTTTACTGGAAGCCCCGCAAATGAAGAGTCTTCATCTTCGCCCGGCCTTGCGTCACGCTGGCTATGTCGAGATCGATAAAAACGACCAGCAAATGAAGTTGGAAGTAGATTGTGGCGACCTTCAGCCCGGAAGAAGGGTATGGACCGACAGATTTCATATCGGGATCGGTGCAAGTGGCGAAGTTGAACTGTCAGGTCACATTTTTGCGGCAAATTTGGCAAAGCCACAGAGAGTGACCCTGAAGATCAATGCTGACATTCAACGCACTGAAATGACGTTGGATACGCTCTTGGCACTCGACAGTGAAGACGAGGAATAATGACCGTGCCAACCTATCAATCCAAGACTAGAGAACACCAAGAGAGCTAAGAGCTATATGACAGCAACCTCTGAAGATCAGCCTGCAAGTGTTTCAACTGCTCAGGCACGCACGAAGAAACTTGAGACGCTGGCGTTGGCTCGTTTGGAATGCAAGGGCCCAATTCCATCGTTATTCATAGGTTGCCAAGCTGATTCGCTCAAGCCATGTAGAGACTCTCTTGAACCATGCAGGCAAGTTGTTCGCCAACCACCGAGACCCAAAGAGCGGCTGCGAATGACAGGTCTGGGTGGCGATTCCTAGCAACACAACACGAGATGAACGACGCAATGAGAACACGATGAAGCTAAGCATTCTCCACATCTCTGATTTGCACCGTGATCCGGGAAATCCGATCTCAAACGCTGCGCTTCTAAGTTCGTTGCTGCAAGACATTGACAATGCTGCAACCGAAGAACCCTCTATTCCGAGACCTGAGTTGATCATCGTTAGTGGCGATGTGATTCAGGGAACCGAAAAAGACACAGGAGAGGCGTCGGCAGTTTTGAACGCTCAATATGACCAAGCCGAAGAGTTTCTAGGCCAACTGTCCGATGAACTTGTCGCAGGTGATCGTCAAAAGATTGTGATCGTTCCCGGAAACCATGACATCAATTTCCCATGTATGTTTTCGGCGCTTGAAGAAGTTGAATACACGAATGGTGATGCTGACCAAAAACGGCGACTTTCCGATGCAATCTGGGAAGAACAAAGCAAGTACAGGTGGTCTTGGGCTGAATTCAAACTGTACAAAATTATCGACCAAGCGAAGTACGATCAGCGTCTCAATGAGTTCATCGCTTTCTATGACAAGTTTTATCACGGTACTCGCCAGTATTCCAATGAGGTCTCTGAGCAGTTTGACACCTTTGACTACCCAGCATGGAACCTTGTCGTAACCGGCTTAAACAGTTGCTTCCTGAATGATCCTTGGAATCGCATCGGTATCGTTCACCCGAGAGCGTTTGCGAATGCTTGCGGTGAACTAAGAAGCCGACAGTTCAGGGGGCGATTGCGTCTTGCAGTCTGGCACCACAGCACGAAAGGGGCACCTCGCCAAGATGACTACATGGACTCTGACTTTTTGCAGCAACTTGTGAACCATGGATTCAGTCTTGGATTTCACGGGCACCAGCACAAACCGGAGTTGATTGACGAGAAGTTTGCCTTTGGTGGAGAACGCAAGGTAAACGCACTTAGCGCTAGCACGCTTGCCGGTGGCAAACGAGCTTTGTCTCCCGGAGGAACACGAGGCTACAACCGAGTCGTTCTTGATCTTGATGATTGGACTGTTGAGCTACATGTCCGACAGATGGTCAATAGCAGCTTTCTAGCGCCCATCTGGAGCAAAGGATTTCTTCCCAACCAGAAAAGCTTTGAAACCTTCAGTCTTCAGGAACCAAGACCTTTTGATCCTGCGACAATTGTTACGCAGGACCTACCCGAATGTATCAAGCTAATAGAGAACAAAGAGTACGAGAAAGCTGTCGAGATTCTTGAGCCAGTTTCTTCCCACAATGAGACCGCCAAACGCCTTCTACTGGATGCTCTTGTTGGGTTAGGAAATAACGCAGGGATTATTACACATTTCAGTAATCCGATCTCGCCACAAGAAATCATCGCTGTCACCGATGCGATGTGGGAAGAAAACAGACATGACGAATTGAGGTCGGTTCTGGGACAGCGATTGGTTGCCGAGCACGAAGATGCCTCAGTCGTTCACATCCGCAAGAAGTATCTGTCGAGGTTGAACTGATGGCTGAGCAAATCAAGTTCGAGGTAGAGACACAAAGAGTCTTGGAAATTCTCTCCAAAGAGATCTACGACTCTCCCTTGGCATTGTTACGAGAAAACGTCCAGAATGCCTACGACGCTATTCTTATGCGATGTGCGAGAGACGAAGCTGACTTGGAGACGGGGCGGATTGACATCACGCTTCAAGGAAATCACTTGCGAATTAGGGACAATGGGATCGGCATGACGGAAGATGTGCTGAGGAATAACTTCTGGAAGGCTGGCTCAAGCGGTAAGCGAACTCAGTTGGCGTCTCAAGCAGGAGTTATCGGAACCTTCGGGATCGGTGCGATGGCCAATTTTGGCATCGCAACCCAACTGGAACTTATCACGAAATCTCGGGACTCCGCTCACACGCTGAAGAGCGTTGCGCATCGGAATTCCCTCTCAATAGCTGAAGAGTGCATTTCCCTAGATCGTGTCCAAGATGGCACTTCAGAAGGCACAGAGGTCGCTGTAACACTTGAACAACAGGCCCGGCTTTCGCCAGCACAGGCCAAACAGTATCTCCAAGGCTACATCAAGTACGTTCCGGTCAAAATCTACCTGAATGCCGAGTTGATCAGCGATCAGGTTTTGGATACGTCGGTTCCATTTTCAACGGAAAATCTCAATGACCTCGGCACTCAACAAGTGAGCGGTGGGCCGTTTTCATTTACTGTCCATCTTGCGGTCAATCCACAAGGGATGGTGAGAGCCGAGATTACCGACTTCAATATGGGTGGGGCAGCAATGGCTGGCTCTATGCTGCTGTCACAGGGGGCTGGTTCGATCATGGGCTATCGAAATTTCTTTGGACTTGCAGCAATTCCTGTTTCGACGGTGTTTCAGCTTGGCGGAATTGCCAATTTGTCTTTCTTGACGCCAACAGCAGGTCGTGAAGCGTTAAGCCGTGAAAGCATTGCGCATGTCCAGCAGATCGTAAACGCCACAGAACAGGCCATTGCCCAAAGATACGCCGAGACAGATTTTGCGGATCGTAGCAATGTCTTCCTGACATATATCACAAGATTCGGCAGGTACGATCTCGCCAGCAAAGTTACCATCGAAGTTCATCCAGAACGAGATGCGGTGGCATTAAGTGATGTTCGCAATCATGCTAATGGGCGCAATGTCTACTACTATACTGGTCGTGACCAATCATTGATTAACCAGTTCGCAACACCCCAGTCTGCCTTGCTGGTGCTGAGTCAGAATAACCCCAGAAGGCAAATCCAATCTCATTACATCACGAACACTTTACGCATTAGCCAGATCCCTGACCGAGCCACGGTAACGAAACGCTTTTCACCACGAGAGCTAACCATGGCTGAAGCTGCTTTGTCGATCAGGATTGCGACGACCTTGGCCGATGATTACTTCCTAAACGACTTCGATGTCGTTTTCGTAGAAGTAACTCATGGCGTTCAGTTCATGGTTGAGGGCAATCAGCAGAAAGGCAAACTCCTTGTTGCGAGAAACGGACCCTCTGTCCGCCCACTACTCCAATGCTACGACACCTCTCCAGAGGTGTTCACTGCCTTTGTGAAGGATTTTGTACGAAGCCAAGTGTACCCTCACATCAAGAATCTTGTTCCGTCGAGCACACAGGGAGGTGCCGAGGCATTGCGAAAACTCCTTAAAAGAAATCGGGAACTCTACCGCTATGAAGAGACAGATTTTGGGGAACTTGACCCGATCCTTTCCGACTATCTGTCCGGGCAAGCATCGTTGGGCGATGCCATCAGAAGGGCTCGGAGCACGAGCAGTCCGCAACGTCAGAGTATTCAGGTCAATCAAGTTGGAAGCGTCGAGTCAGTCATAAAGGACGTTACCGACTCACCAAGTGGTTTGTCTTCAACCATCGAGACCGAACCCCGCCCCGCCATCATCCGAGAGGATATTGAATGTCAATTCAAGATACTTACAACTCCGAACCAACACGCAAATCTCAACAATTTTAAGCTCTTCCTTGGGTTGTCTGACAAACTGTTCAAGAGAGAAGCGATCTTCTTTCGTTCCCCACACACAACACGAGTGATGTGGGGCGGGCACCGTGTCATCTACATCTTTGATCACCCGTCCGGTAGCATGACACTCTACTATGACATTGAGTTGCGAACGGCCCTTGCGCAACATCAAGCAAATGGGCAGATGCTACCAACGACTACCTTGATCTTGAAAAATCGCCTGTTCGTACCAGTGCCGTCAGAGCTAGAGGAGGAGTTCATGATTTCACAGGGTGAAAAGCAATTCTACGTAAATTTTGACACGATCCCGTAACCCACAGGGATGTTCGTTGCAGTAGTGGGCAATCCAGTTGCAAACGAGATGTCAGAATGAGCGATGCCGAAAACCTCTTTGCCGATCTTCCTGCTCCGATACCTGAAGAGCTTGTTGATATTCTTGCTGTAACGGATTCGATTCGCATTGAACGAATTGTCTCCACTGGGCAAAGCAGCCCAGAAGACTTCTGGTACAACCAAGACGAACACGAATTCGTTGTGGTTCTAAAAGGTGAAGCCACCTTGCTTTTTGAAGACAATGAAAAGCCCATGAGCATGAAGCCCGGTGATTTCGTCAACATTCCGGCACATCGAAAACACCGGGTTAAATCAACTTCACCGAATGAGCCAACCGTATGGCTGGCGGTTTTCTATCGAGACAGATAACGATATTGAAACAGCAATTTGACACCCAGCGTTTCGCCAACGACTACCAATTGGTGAACGGAGTCGCCATGCACGCTGAGAACCCAGCCAACTTTCAGATCCCGCCCGAAGTCATCAAGCGGCACATCGGGCTTGGTCAGTTCGTTGAACTTAGGATCGACTCGCCAAGGTTCTCGGTCCACGAAAACGCCCCGGCGAAGTGTTCTTGCCCAACCTGTAACGGAGAGATGACCAAGCCGATCCTGCGGCACGAACATCCAGCCTCACTCTTGCCGCTACCAACACAGGTCGTGCCATCACGAGGCTGGGGTGAGGACTTCTGGGTGAAAATCGAGGAGCGGTCAGGCAGCTTTTTTCGGGGACACGTGGACAATCCGCTCGTTGAAGCTCGATTGCACGGGCTGAATCAAGATGAAGAGATCATCTTCCACGAGGACCATATCATAGCCGTGCATGACATCCACCGAACGGAGCTTATGGTCGGAATGGACGTAGCCGATCTGAAAGAACTGGCTCAGTGGGTCGGACGGTTACGGCAGGAATAGGCGAGTCTGCCCGCTACGAAGAACGAAGCCCAACTTGGCGACCTATGAGACTTCGCACCCACGTACTTCCTGTGGATTCTCTGTTGCGCCCAACAGCCTTAAGTTCAATGCGCCGCCTTTGAAAAGCATTTCATCTAGTGCCTGATCGACATCGGATCGACTAATCGTTCCGCTCCCCTCTCGTTCGATGTGGTACTGAACAACACGGCGCATCAGTTCTTTAATGAAGGCTGCACTAACCCCGTCTGTTCGACGAACAATTTCAGCGACTCCCTCAGCATTCAGGTCCACTTCTTGCGAATACAGTGCAACCAATTTGGCTCGTCCATCGTCATCAGGAAGAGGGAACTCAATGGCTTGATCAATCCGTCCCGGTCGAGACGCAAGTGCCGCTTCGAGGGTCTCGGGGCGGTTGGTTGTCAGAACGAACAGAATATCAGCATCCTCCTTCAAGCCATCCATCTCATTTAGAAGCTTGTTGAGCATCACCTCCTCGCACGGACTGTTCATCTCAGTTCGATCTCGTGCAATGAGGTCTACATCTTCCATGACGACGATGCTTGGCTGAAGCAGCCTTGCGAGAGTCATGTATTCGCTGAGTAGGCCCACTTGCTCCGCTGAAATTAGCAGCGTCGTGTGACCTTCAAGGGCACGGGACAAGTAGTGAATCGTGTGTGTCTTCCCTGTCCCCGGAGGACCGTAGAACAGCAACCCCTTCTTCGTTGACTGATTGAATTGAGCGAGCCGATCACGCTGCCGCACAAACTCAATCACATTTCGCTCTAGCAGTTTCAACGTAGATTCGGGGAGAATTACCTGATCTCGCTCAACCTGTCTCAACTTGTGAACAGCAATCCCACTTGATTCACCAGTGTATGAATGATCGCCCTGCTCCAAAGAGAGGATCTTTCCTCGGTAGGACTCTGCTCGCTGAATCGCTTCTTCCAAAGACTTGAAAAAGGATTGAGCGATTTGTGTACCATCAGCCGAATTTGGAGTCCCGACTTGGAACTGAAGTCCGGTCACACAACCGTACTGACCAGACTGAGTAAGCAAAACGACATAGGGTGTGCCATTGCTTCGAAGCATCCAAAGCCCGTTCTTGAGCACTTGAACAAGCTGGTCATCGCCGACATCAAGTTCTTCGTGCTCAGGCGGTATTGAAACGGCTGCGTTGTGCTCCGACTCAACAAGGCAGTCTGACAGAGTGACTCCTTCGTGAGAGTATTCACGCCGCACACCAAAGAAGTGATCGATTTCCGAGTTCTTCTCAAATATGCCATCAACGGCACGTTGCAGGTCCGCTCGCACCCGAAACGGAAACTTCCTCTCTGTGATCGTAATGTCGTTTACTGGGATCGGCTTGAAATGCGAAGCGAGCAGTCCCGCAACCGAATCGGGTTCCATGTTGGAGGCAGAGAAGTAAACGCCCATTCGCTGGCGTTTCATCCAAATGAAGGCCAAGAGTCCTCCAGCGAGTGACCAACCGAGATAATTCATCGAATCGCCTTCAAGGCAAGAAAGGTATTAGAGAAAGGGTGATTGTAGCTCTCGCTGAGACAGTGTTGGAATTAGTTGGGTTCGGACTGAATCCAACTTGTAGCGGATTCCGTTCTGAATGCAGCCATTAAGCACAGAAGCTTGGCTGCGTTTTAATGATGGGTTGCGCACAGTCCTGATAAGATGAGACTCCACACAGGAGACCAAGATGCTATTTTCACGACGAGCTTTCTGCGGAGTGGTTGGGGCGAGTCTTGCCGTAACTAGCGCCAACTTGTTCGCCGATGACTTACAGCCAGAGACGCTTCGAGTTATCGCATACAATATCTACAAATGCACGGGATGGCCGAACAACAGACCACTGGCCAAGCAAGCCGTCGCCAAAGGGCAAATGGCGAAACGATTGGCGATGGAACTGGCTCTTTACGAATCCGATATCATCAACTTCTCCGAATCGCCTAGCGAAAAACTCACCAAGGAAGTTGCTGAACTCTTGGGTATGAACCACGTTCGATTTCCGAGTGGCGGAAGTTGGCCGGGTACGCTGCTAAGCAAGTTTGAGATCACTGAATCTCAGAATGTTCCGATGGAAGGTAAACGCCCCGCAGAGCTTTTCACTCGGCACTGGGGACGAACGACGATCAAGTTGCCGAATGGTGATCCGCTCATCGTCCATTCGGCTCATCTTTACCCTACTGCCGATCCGACAATCCGCTTAAAAGAGATTCGTGCGATGATCGAATCGATGAAGCCGACTCTGGATGAAGGAAAACCGATGCTGTTGATTGGCGACCTCAACCACGGCCCCGACACGGAGGAGTACAAACTTTGGATTGACGCTGGCTGGGTGGATACATTCACCAAGGTCGGTAAGGGCGATGGGCTTACAATCAAAGCCGACATCCCGAAGTGGCGAATCGATTACGTCATGGCCGCTGGCCCAATTGCCCAGCGGGTGACTGAATCGAGGCCATTGTTTGAAGGAGCATTCCGGCTCAACATCAACGACAAGGAGTCGTTTGCATTGAGCGATCACTTACCTCAACTTGCGACATTTGACTGGTAATGTTCGGAGGACACTGTGCCAGAAGCTATCGAATCATTTCTGACACCATCTGAGATCGCAAAGATACTGAAGGTTTCCCCCGAAACCGTGATAGGCTGGATTCGCAAAGCGGAACTCCGAGCGGTGAATGTCGGCAGCGGAACAAATCGAGCAAGGTTTCGTGTAAGCCGGGATAGTCTCGATGAATTCTTGCGTCTGAGAGAAGTACAGCCTCCCACCCCAAGGAAGAGAAGAAGACGAGCAACGTACACATCGGAAGGAGGACCAATCGATCCCGTGGAAGGCAAGAAACTCGCTAAGAGAGGATTGGCGAAAGAGTCTGGTGGCAAGTATTACCGAATTGTTAACGGCGTGACCCAATGGGTTTGAGGAGGATGATTTGAGTGTCATCGTCGTCGAAGGCGACCTCCTTGACCAAGACGTTGATGCAATCGTCAACGCTTGGAATCGGAATATCATCCCATGGTGGCTGCTGCTTCCTCAAGGTGTCACGGGTTCCATCAAAAAGCGAGGTGGCACTGGCCCATTCAAAGAACTCAGCAAACACGGTGCGATGCCAATGGGATCAGCCGTATTGACCTCGACAGGAAAGTTGCCGTTCAAGGGGGATCATTCACGTCGCCGGGATCAACGTGTTGTGGCGAGCTTCGGAAAGGTCGATCCGTGATTCTGTTCGCAATTCCATCAAGGTCGCTGAAGACAACGCCTTCCAGTCCATCGCATTCCCCTTGATCGGAGCCGGTTCTGGTGGCTTCAATCAGGAACAGGCGAAGGCAATCATGCTTAACGAACTACAACTTTTGGAATCGCCACTGGACGTTACGGTAGTGATCTTCAACAAGTCTTGATGTCACAGCACCTCAAACCCAAGTGCAATCTCGGTGGCCACATCCATGACACTCTTTTCTGGATCTTGGCGGCAGGCATCTCGCAGCCTGCGAATGTTCTCAGCATCATGCCACAAAATCATATTGCCACCGTTCGCATCTTGTTTCCTAGCAACCGCTCGTAGCGCTTTTCGCAAGTCGCTTTCAGTGAAATGATCGGTCTTTCTCGCCATTGCGTTTCTCCCTTCGAATTAGATATTAAAGCTTCGTTCTCTCTCATCAGTAACCCGCCAGCGACCGGGCTCCAAATATGAAGAGACCTCCCGCAGCTTCTCTTTCGAGATGAATCTGTTAGGCCAATCGCCACTCCAGACTGACTTCTGCGGATCGTGGCCTGAACACTCGCAGGTGATCCGCTGTCCCCCGCACACTGAGCACGGCTCGATGTCGCAGTCGCTTCGATGCGGCTGGCCAATTTCAACGCCGCAGTCAGGGCACTTTTCGCTCGGTTTTATCTGGATCCTCCCTTCAAGGAGAGACTTCCATCAGAGATACGATTAAGCCTGCACATTCGGGCAAACACGTCTTCCTTTTCGAGAGTGTCAATAAGGCATGTTTTCGGGAGTTCTCCTTGCTGTTCCAAATAATCATCGAGTGGGTAACGGTAATCCCAGAAAAACGTCGGTACGTTACCGATGCTCCAAAGCCACTTGCCACCAGAGCGAAACCTCCTACACCCAACTCGTTCTTTCTCTTGAGCGATAGCTTTCGCTAGGGCTTGTGACTCGTGCCCATTTAGCGATCCGTAATTCCCGTCCTGATAAACGTCACACTCAACTTGCTCAATATTCTCAGTAGGAATTCCACCAAACACAAAGAACCAATGCTTGTGCTCCCCGTTGGGGGCCAGAATCTCAACCCATCTCCGTCGTAGTCTGTATTGCCTTCGGATACTGTCGAACGGTGTCAGTTCTCGCTGCGGTAAGCGAACCGTCAAGCGAATACGGGTCTTGTCAGTACAGTCGCCCCGAGTCCAGCACTGCTGATGCTCGGGACTCGGGTTAGTCGTGACATTCGGAGCGTTGGGACAGCAGGTATTCTGCGTATCCTCCAATGGAATCACCCCATACCGGACCCCCTCTCTAAGTATGGATTCAAAATCGAGAAGGTTTGTAAAGTGATACACCGTCACCTCTTGGGACTGCCGAGTGGCCAATGTCTTTCTTCGGCGCTGTCGTTGTTTGCGTGATAGACGAATAGTCATTTGATTTCTCACCAGCTCTTGTCAGCCAGACAACAGCGCACGGAAACGCTGTGATCGCCAACGAGAATTGAATGGCTCTTAAGACCGGAACAAGCCAGAACACCAGCGGTCGATTGCGATGCAATCGCTCACGATGGTTCGGCCCGACACGCTGCATAAGGAGGAGCAGGGAGGGGACACAAATGATTGCGTCCAAGTTAGCTCGATTGATGACTCGTCATGCGACAGATTCGTGTCGTGAATGGAAGCATAGCCGAGCTTCCAAATAAAGACAAGCATTTTGGTTCAGCCGTACTTTCTGTTCGAGTGCTCAACCAAAAACGCAGCGACATTACTACATAGATGTAGGAGGTGTTGCATGAAGAACATGAACAAGCAGCAAGTCGTCAAGCAGTTGGTAAGCGAGCTTGGGCTCACTCGAATCTTGTTTGCGTTGCCGCAAAAGGAAGTAAAACGAGTCTTGGGTCTTAAGAGCGTTGGCGAGTTGGCCAGCGACATCGGAATGAACTACGACTCGTTTCAGTCACGCATTGAACGAGGAGCATTCCCCTATCCCGAAGTTCAGCTTCGACGAAGAGCGTATTACTCGCCAGAGCAAACCAAAGCCATCACGGAGATGGTAACGGAAGAACGCAAGAACCGAAAATTGACCTATAAGCCGAAAACAGCATAATCGGCAGCGCATAAAGAAACGGGCCACCCAATGGAACTGACCGGCCCGTGGTGAAAGGACACTGACATGCCCAATTCAACTATAGATATCTATTCAGACTTCGACGCATTTTCTGACCTTCTCGACAGAATGGCCGAGAATGACATCGATGCCCATCGGCGTTTTTCTGGTCCAAAGAATCAAGAACTTGGAAAGCTGGAGTTTGGAACGGAATCTTTGGGGCCGAAAGATTGGGGCATCCCGGAACTTTGTGGACGAAAGAAAGAGCGGTGCATCTATACATGGCTAAGAAACCGAACATCGAGCCTCGACTTCGGCAAGGAGATCGTAGGCAAGAAGGGGAAATGTCACCCAATCCACATCAACACGAACCAGCAAGTGCTGAACTTCTTCGAAGACCTCCGATTTGATTGCAGCACATGGCTGAAGAAGGTTTCAGACAAGAACTTTGGAAATCATCGTGCTGGAATTGAGACGTTCTACTTTGCCGGAAATTCCAAACCAAATGCTCCCTACACGATTGTACTGATCGACATTGATTGCAAAGCGTTCGGAAGTCTTGCAGGCGCATTGGCGTTTGCTGAGTTTCTTAAAGAACGCTTCTTCCCAAATCTCTTCATAGAAGTTTCGACGCACGGTAACGGAGCGCACGGGTTCTTTGTGCTCGAAAAGTTCCAGTATGGAGCCGAATACATCAACGACCTCTTGTTGCATCGGCTCCAGCCATGGTTGCGACAACTTCTGAGAGAAAATGACTTTGATGTGGAAAATGTCGAGATCAAAGGGACGTTGCCGGTCATCGAATGGGGCGAAACGAAGTACGAAGTGCTGACCTACAAATCCGGGACGCTGGCCAAATTTCCAAGACTTGCGAGACCAGAAGACGAAGAAGCTCTCCGCAACACGACCATTATTTCCATTGAGGATCTGGAAGGATTGACTGTCGTTGAAGAGGGGGCACCGAAGAAGCGGAATCGCCAAGACAAGTCTGACGAAGTTGTGATCTCGGGATCAATCACCGGCAAGCACATCACCGACGACGAGCTTGCGGAAGTTAATGGGCATTACCGGACGTTGGCCGAGTCATTGTTGGAAGCTCATGCTTTGGAAACGTCAGGCAGCACCAAGGTAACTGTCGAAGATGTTGCGATCTGGCTGATGCTGATCAAGTTCTTCACTAGAAACATGAATCGGGATGGATCTCTTCCAGTAAAACGGTGGCGGGAGATGTGGAAGTCATTGTTTCAGGCTGCGGATATTAACCGGGCGTTCTGTACCCAGCGATTCAGTGTGATCAGGGATCACATATCGAGTCTTGGGCTAATAACGTGGGAAGATCACGCATATCGGCTGGGCTACATTGACGAAAATGGTGAATACCACAAAGGAAAAGCCTGCAAATGGAAGGCCAGCGACAGACTGATGGCGATGTTGGAACTGCCGGAAGTTTCGCTCGCTATAGAGGGGGAGGAGAAAGAAGCATCCTTTGAACGAACTAAACTCCTCAGCTTCTTCAAAAGCCTCGAAAAACTACCCAAATCCGACACTATCAGGCCGGTTTTTGTGTATCCAGAAGCCGTATTGATGCCTTGTCCTGATGAGATAACCAAGTTGATAACGCCATTTGAAGCATTCACTGGGTTAGCGGCCTGATTTCAACAGGGAAAATCCGTTAATAGGTGGCGATTCTATGGCCCCAATTGTCAGCCACCCTGTGCGGACACTGGAAGAGAAGCTGATCTGGATGGCACCTGCATGTTTTTACGACAGCGTTCACACCAGACTGGCGATATCGCCAAGTTACTCGACGTTCACGGCGTTTTCACCGCTGAACCAAATCTTCCAATTGATAACCACGGATCGTCCATGATCGGAGGTATCAGTTGCGAGCGACCTTCAAACTACGCAACAAGCGTCAGCGGTAATGATTCGTAATGATCACGAAGCTTCCTTGGCATCGAGTTCAATGCAGCGTGGAGCTTGACCGTCTGCGAATCGCCCAAGATGTACGTTTCCGCCCTCTCGACGAAACGTCTTGATGAGATGCACGGCCCTACCGATTGGGCGTTCTAGCTTCGTCGGAAGAGTCATTCTATGGCTCATTTTTCAAGCCAACTGTTAAATGCAAAAAGCCTTCTTCGGATTTCGTTCTGACCAATTGCCCCGGTCAGTGTAGCAGGCTCTTGGCAGGAAATGGATTTGCTTCCACCAAGCACGATCTTGCGCTAACACCCGCTTGTACCAAAGAGCCTACTGCTTGGGAAACTCTAGCTTGAAGCGGGGAAGAGGCGAAAAACAGTTTGTCTGGCGATGCAAACTTATTCCACTCTTGGGTTCTTGGAAAATGGGAGTGTTTTTATGGTGAATACAAACGGACACTCTTCGAAATGAGCCATAGGATGACTTTTGGAATCAACCAACATGCAGCATCAATGAGAGGTGAGACATTTGACTACGAAACGAACTTACCGAGGCTCTTTGCCTAAGCCAGATCGACGTGGTTACGTTCGGCCAGAAGTGGGCGACCAGCGATTCACAGTAGGCAATGTCCGAGATGTCAGCCAAGGTGAAATGACACGCCGGTTAACAGCCGTCAAAGACTTATTCGAGCAGCAGTGTGCTCGTCATGAAATCGATGTCTGGATATCGACGCTTGTTCCCTATGCGAAGAAGCTCGCAAGAGGTGAGAGGCTTGTCTTTACTGTTTCTTCGTTCGCAAGATCGAACGACGGGCAAGCATCCGAGGAGGCGCAAGCCTTGGATCAGTTGCGAGATCTTGGCCTAAGAATTGAGCCTGATGATCCCAACGTGATCGCTAAAGGCGAGGCTGAGTTTCAGAGGGTGATTGCGGACAAAATCCGGGCTGAAGTCGAACGGGCATTTGCCAATGTGGACGATCATTTCGAGCGCTTTCCGAAGTCACTCGTCGAGCGGACAAAGAACGTCAGGCGGAACCCCGACGAGCTAGAGGTGCGAACCTTTCATCAAGCCATCGATGCTTATCGACAGCATCTCGCCAAAGCCGGTAAACGGCAGGATAGCGGAGCCTTGGCACCGTCCGTCAAGAACTACAGACAGATTGCGAAGCGTTTGAGACAAGAAACCGATGACTTTCAATTGTTCGAGGCTGACAGAAACAAGCTGGACGAACTTTTCGGCCATTGGCGAAACAGACCAGTCAGCAAACAAACTGGAAAACGAATCTCCCCAGACCACTCGAAACACACAATGGACTGTTTGTGGGCCATTTTCACTTGGATAGATGAAGCGTCTGATTGGCGTTGGGATCTTCCGAAAGGGGCGAAACGTATCAATCGTTCTCCCATTGATCTGGACAGTGATCGAACTGCACGTCGAACACGCCGAATCTCTAGCAACACCTACAACCCGGACCAACTTGCGGTGATCGCCAACGAGTTGGACATGCTCGGGAAATTGATTCTGGGAGTTTGCGTCAACTGTGGTATGCAGCCTGCTGAAGTTGGCAGGCTGGAACACGAGGACTTTTATCTGAGCCATCCAGAGACCGGCGCAGAAGGATGCTGGATCGTTTTTGATCGACCCAAAACCCATGAGTATGGTGAATGGCTGCTGTGGCCCGAGGTCGCAGAGTTGGTGACGTGGGGTTGTGATCGAGCAAAGAGGCTTGGAACACAGCGACTCATTATCACCGAAACAGGAAAGCCGTGGTATCGAGACGACTGGAACAACCCAGCAACCCAATTCGCAAAATGGTGGCAAGCGAAACCGTCAAAGAGTGCCTCGACGAAGGGCGTTGTTACGAAGCTGAGCGAGAAAGACAATGACTTCCCGAGATACACCATCAAGTGGCTGCGGAAGATTCTTCCAAACCTTGCCCGTCCAAAGTATGGGAAAGAGATTGCCGATCTTCTCAATGCACGAAAGGTTGATCGAAGCGGTCGAGTCGCTGGACGAGACACTGATCGTTACGCCGACCGTCTCTACGACCAAGCATCCAAGGCGTTGATGGAACTAGAGAGCCATTTCCGACCATTTCTTGATGCCTTGAAGCCGGGTCCAGAAGAGGATTGAAAGCGACCTCAACACTGTTTGATCAATCAGAGGTTGGGCTTACGCTCTCCGTTTTAAGAGCACTGATTGCCAAGCCAAATCCGACACAATCCGACACCAAATCCGACACGCAATCCGACACTGCCCTTGAACCCAGAGAAACACGGATCGCAGGAAACGTCGTAAATTCTTTGCTAAACCGAAGATCGGCGCATAAAGAAAGCCGCTTGCGGAATCACAAGCGGCTTCAAAGGTGGAGGATAACGGACTTGAACCGATGACCTACGCGCTGCCAGCGCGTCGCTCTCCCAACTGAGCTAATCCCCCTAGATGGGTGCTGCCGCGATCGACGATTTTGACCAACCGCTACCGCAGCGTTGCCGAAAGTACCGATCGGCCTCCGCGACCGTCAAGCCCTGGGCTGAGATTTCAATTGCTGTTGCGGCGTCGATTCGTCAGGATGGGACTCTGAGTTCGATTCCGTCGGGAGAAAACCATGTCGTCGCCGTTGCCCTTTGTACGCATTCCTTTCGTTTGCGTCCTTTCCGCGATCTTCGCGTGCCTGGTTTGCTCCGGTGATCCACGAAGCTCCGCGCACGGCAAAGAACCCATCTCGGCTGCAACGGACTCTCCGAATCGTTCGAATGCGGACGATCTCTTTTTGCCCGAATTTTCGCTGCAAACCGCTCTTGGACGTCAGGTCAGCCCGGGCGACTTTGTCGACGATGACATTTTGGTTGTGGCGTTCCTAGGCACCGAGTGTCCGCTAGCCAAGTTCTATGCGGTAGAAATCCAGCAAATCACTGAGCGTCGCGGAGTGAAGGCATTGGGAGTCATGAGCAACCGTCAGGACTCGCTGGCGGAGATTGCCGCATTCCAACAGCACCAAGAGCTGGAATTCCTAATCGCCAAGGACGTCGGCCAACGATTCGCCGATTCCGTGAACGCCCAACGCACACCCGAGGTGTTGGTCTTCGACGCGGATCGACGGCTTCGATACCGCGGACGCGTGGATGATCGCTATGGCATCGGCTACATCCGAGACAAGGCTCGACGCGAGGACTTGGAAATTGCCTTGGACGAACTTATCGAGGGCAAGCCAGTCTCCGTCCCCGTAACCGAGGTGGTCGGATGCATCATCGGCCGGGCATCGGTGTCGGACGTCCAATCGCCGACCGCGCCGACCTACCACGGTGACGTGGCGTCGATTCTGCAGCGACGCTGCGTGACATGTCACCAAGAGGGCGAGATCGCGCCGTTTGCGTTGACGCAATTTGATGATGCGGCCGGCTGGGCGGACATGATCGTCGAGACGGTTGAGTCGGGACGCATGCCGCCGTGGCACGCCGGTCCTCTCTCGGATGCGACGTTTGCTAACGAACGCAAGATCACGGACGATGAAATTGCCACGATCAAATCTTGGGCCGACGCCGGCACTCCGATGGGAGATCGTCCTCTTGCTGCATCTGCAGCGGCGCCTTCGCAAACCGAACGCGAGCCGGTCATGGATGAATCTGGTCGAATCTGGCAGTTACCACGAACGCCCGACCATGTGTTTGCAATTCAATCGACACCGTTTGAGGTGCCCGCCGTCGGAGAGGTTTCTTATCAGTATTATCGAGTGGATCCAGGATTTGACCGTGATGTATGGGTGTCGGCGATGCAATTGCGGCCTGGCAATCCCAAAGTCGTGCATCACATCCTGGCATTCGCGGTGAAGCCGGGGCAACGACGGGGTATTCAGTCGGCACGCAGTTATTTAGACGGGTTTGTCCCTGGATATCGAGTCGAGCCATTCCAGGATGGCTATGCCAAGTTGATTCCGGCCGGAAGCGAGTTGGTTTTTCAGGTGCACTACACGCCGACGGGACGGGCAGAGACTGATCGGAGCGAGTTTGCGATTGTGGAGATCGAGCCAGCGAAGGTGACCAACGAGGTCCGAACGGATAGTTCGATGACGGCACGTTTTGCCATACCGCCGGGCGAGCCGAAGCACCACGTCGAGGCGGCCGCCAGAGACTTGCCGGCCGGTAGTGAGTTGCTGGCGATGATGCCGCACATGCATGTTCGCGGCAAGTCGTTTCGATACGAGCTGTCACAAAAGAGTGGATGGTTCGGTCGCACAAGTGACCGTGTTGTGCTGGACATTCCTCGCTATGACTTCAATTGGCAGACCGCCTACGTGCTGGATCCCCCGATTCAGATCGGGAAACGCACCAGCGTGCGTTGCCAAGCGGTGTTTGACAACAGCACAGCCAATTTGAACAATCCCGATCCCACGTCGACGGTCTACTGGGGTGATCAAACGTGGGAAGAAATGATGATCGGTTATTTCCACTATGCGGTGCCCAGAAAACCTCGGACATCGATCGATTAGGGACGCAGTTCAAACGTCTGGTTGATCACACGATTGCCATTCTGCTCGACGGCACGCAGGAGCATTCGTCGTCCGATTAGCGGCTTTACATTTTCGAAGTCGACGGAACGTTCGATCGTGTCACCAGCGGGAACACTCATGGTCCGGCGTTCGTATTGACGATCACCGCCAGCGAAGATCAAGCAATCAAAGCGAGCGGCTCGCGCCGTTCGGTTGGCCAACTCGATTTTCACAATGCCGCGATCTTGAACAACACGTGTCGTGATTACCAAGTCGAAGCCGGCCGGTCCGACCGCCAACGGGCGATGAACGCGAATTCGTGTCGGCGGCACCGTCTCAAAGCGGAAGTCAATTGGAATGTCGTACGTGCCAATTGTGGCGTTGTTACTCAGTACGACATCGAACCGTGCGCGTCCCGGACGACGGGCCATCAGTTCCCACGTTTGTTCAACCGGACTGACCCGCCATGATGTTGGTGGCACCATTCGGACGGCCCCATTGACGGACTGATCAATTGGATTTGCAAACTGAACACCGATCGTTTGGGCCGCACCGAGGATGGAGTCGATGCGTTGGGCGTCAAAATCAACCGACATGCGGAATTCCGCCAACGAGGCATCCACCCCGACCAGGAACTTTGGCATTCGCGTCACGTTCACCACGTGCGCCGATCGTCCGTCAACGTTTTGCACTGATAGCGGACGACGATTTCCCCAAACGTCCACTTCCGTGACATCATCACCCAGAAAAAGCGTCTCGGTCGTGGGTTGATCCGCCCAAATCATTAGCACGGCTTGTTTCGGCGAAACAAAGAGCGTGTTGTATGAGCGGTTTTGCAGCCGTAACGACCCCGATGCTTGCGAGTGCCCCAGAACCAAACTGGCGGTGCGCCACGGCAGCAGCAATTGTCCAGGCCGACCGTCGGGCGTCAGCAAATCACCGAACGGATCCATAGGATTGGAGGCCATGGCTGAGGTCACTCGGTGATGTCTGGCAACGGCCATGCGCAGTATGAGATCGATGATCCTGGACTCGCGATCGTATCGGCTCGAGGGCAGCGGATTGAGCGTGATCCAGGTTTCTCGGTCGCTGTCGGCCAGCGGTGACGACTCCAGCATCTCATCCAGTTCATCCGGCGTCAGTGGCTGGCTCGATCGACGCAGGATCGCTTTCCAAGCTTCGCCGGAAACATTCGGAATCGGCTCCAGCCATGGCCAGGTGATGGCGACTTCGATGGGTTGGCCGAATCCCTGCAACGACTCGGCAATGTCGTTAATCGTTTCGGCCAAGTTCGATCGCCCCGTGAAGCTGACGTCATCATCACTGCCCAGTTGCCACCGGCGAATGCGGAGGGTCATGCGGTTCATGATCGATTCAAGTTCTGGGTACCACAGCGACTCGTTGCGCATCGTGTCGGAAATGTGCGGCTCGTTTCGATCACGCAGCTGGTAGAGCTCCCTTCGCTCGACCGGCGGCTGATCCAGCATGCCGACGACCTCAATGCCACGTTCGCGCAATCGGGTCGCGAATACCGACGCGGCATCCGCCGCGACGTCGTCGTCAGGCTCATACCAAACGGGCATCTTGATCCAGCCGACACCGACGCTTTGAAGCCAGGCGGCGACGCCGCGACCGCTCAACTCGCCACTGCGTATCCGTTGCATCAACTCATCCGGCAGCACCCAACCGAATGGAATGGCCGATAAGTCGTCCGAAGACGCAATCGATCGCAAGGATTTCAGTGTCGGTTCGGGCTCCACCTCGGCGGTTCGCGTCGATGTTCCCGAATCGAGTGATGGGTCCACAACCACGAATGAGGTGCGACTATCCAAGGATGCACCGCGTTGACTTTCCATCCGAGCCGAAAGCTCATAGTAGCCCGTCCCGAGCTCGTCGAGTTGCCACTCGAACTGGTGTGACCCGGCATCTCGATCTCGGCTCAACGAATTGGATGTGGTCTCAGCAATCCTGGTCGTCCTGGTGGCCGAATCCATCAGCTGTCCGGCCGAGTTGGTCAATCGGAGTCGTAGCGACGCGTTGTCGCTGGGCAACCCCAACAACTCCGTTTTGGCGGTGACCTGCATTCCCACCTCATAGACACCCAATGGACGATCCGTGGTGACGACCAATTGCGGAAACTGGCGAAATCGCACGTTGTCAAACTCGATCGTCCCCCGAATGTCCTCAAGCCCATCTTCGCCTCCATCGACATGCAGTCGGACTTGCATCGACCGAGCGCCACTGGGGGGAATCAGAGCGTCAATGGAGAGTCGCTGCCAGTCTTGGGTTTTGGTCACTCGCGGTGTTGATTGAGTCTGCAAGACGCGGCCTTCTTCGTCCGCAAACAAGACGCTCGCGTAGACAAAATCATGAACCAACTGATCGGTTCGAACATCGACGCTGAATCGATATTGGTAGGTCGAACTTGTTGGCAATGATGGCGACGTGACTTGCGCGAGGCCACCATCCAATTCAATCCGTAGCGTCTGATTGACGACGCCGTCAGCCAATGAAGGTAACAGAGCAGGCATCCACGACCTGATCTGGTTCGGCATGGACGCACGTACCCAGGACCAGAGTTGTGTCGTCTCGGAATCGAATGTCAGGATCTGGGATTGCCACTCCTTGTCACGCGGTGAGATGCCGATGGCGACATATTCGGGATAGCCCAACCCCGTGCGACGTGACCAATCATCCGGCCATCGATCGAAGTCGGTGTCCGCGATGCGGCTGAAGTCCCACAGGTAACTCGTCAGCCCCGCCGGTCCGACATGGGTCACGACACCGAAGGGAACATCGAGGTCCGATGGGTCGCTCACCTCGGATGACACCTCTATGGCGCCCTCCGACGAGTAGTAGCGTGACGTCTGACCCGACGCCACGGATATCGTCATGACTGTCGCAACGAGGGCAACCAGACGGCGGGCGTAACCGCATCGTACCAAGACACCGCTCGCGACCCTGCCCCAAAGCGGCCCCCTCTTGTTCGATCCACGCGGTCCACGAAACTGATCGTCCACGATGTTGTCCGCTTTCCTTTCGATGTCCTTGACGGGCATCCATGACGTGGGGAGTCTCGATTGGCTGAACTGAGTATCGCCCTACGGGTTGACGCGATCCCGGTCCGTCAGGTGTCCAAATTCAATCTACGCCGCAGCCTGGAACTCGCCGCATCGATGGGGTGCCAAGGGGTCGAACTGTGCGGGCGAACGGTATTGCCCATATCGGAGTTGTCGGACACGGCCGTGCGTGCCTTGCGGAAAATGTTGGATGACCTGAATTTGCGGGTCGTATCGCTGCGTTTTCAGACGACGCACGGCTACGATCACGTGCCGGGACTCGATCAACGCCTCGAAGCGACCAAGTTGGCAATGAAGGCCGCCTATCGGTTGGGCGCGCCGACCGTCGTCAATCAGATCGGCCCGGTACCAGAACTGCCATCGCGACCACCAGCAGCTCCGCAGGCCGTGCTCGACGCGTCCACCCTGTCATCGCTGGTCTCTCCCGATGCCGCGCCGCCCGATGACGATGTAGTGAGACGGATACTTGCCGCAGGAAGTGAATCGCCTCCGCTCGATTCGGGAGAGACGGCCGAACAGCAGCGTTGGAACACGATGCAATCGGTTTTGGAGGATCTGGGCCGCTATGGCGCGAAAGTGGGAGCATTCTTCGCTGCGGAAACCGGCACGGAGTCTGGCCCGACTCTGGCGAGATTATTGCGGGCCAGCGACGAAGCGTTCTTGATGGCGGCACTCAATCCCGGTCAGCTGATCATCAACCGGCATAGCGTTTCGGAGGCAATTGCGGCACTGCGCGACCGAATCTCCGTTGTATCGGCGATCGACGGCGTGCTGGATCTGGCAGAGGGTCGAGGCTTAACGGTGCCGCTGGGACAAGGAATTGCTGACTTTCCCAACCTGATTGGCCAACTGGAAGAAATCCCGTACCGCGGATCCTTCGTCGTCGGGCGTGCGAACATGGAACCCGAAACGGCCGTTGACGAACTCCGCCAATCGACCGCTTATCTGGCCAACATGTGATCTTCGCTGGTGGAGGTTAGTGCTGGTTCACCATGATCTGGCCAACCAGCAGCCATATGGCGGCAAACGCAATTCCCAAAGCGGTGTGGATCGCGTCAACATTCATGGTCACCCCCGAGCGTGTTGTCTCTCGACACGGCAAGAACCGTAACGAGATCAGGAAACGGCGAGGCCGTTTCCATGGCCCGAAGCGATCACCAGCAGCGTCGTTGACGCCGCGGAAGCGAGAAGTCGCAAAGCACGTATCCAAACATGCCTTAGTCGTTTGAATCGACCGTTAACCAACCAGAACTGTTCATTAAATTGTTGGCTTGCTACAAATCACCTAGTCGTCACGAATTGACACTTTCGCCCCGTGTCCGCTTCCTCCACTGGAAACCAACTCCATGCCGCATTGGTTGATGAAAACCGAACCAACGACATACAGCATTCAGGATTTGGCTGGCGAGTCGAATCAGACGACGTGTTGGGAGGGCGTCCGCAATTACCAAGCGAGAAATCTGCTGCGGGACGACATTCAAGTTGGTGATCAAGTTCTTTTTTATCACTCGGCGTGCAAAGAACCAGCGGTGACCGGGGTCGCGAAAGTCTCTCGAGCCGGCTACCCCGATCATCACGCTTTTGATAAGCAGAGTCACTATTACGACGCGAAGAGTAATCCCGATGACCCAACCTGGTTCATGGTCGATGTGACGCTTGATCACGTTTTCGCTGCACCCGTCACGCTAAAACAATTGCGTGCCGAGGCGGCTCGTGCTGGAAGCGTACTGAGCGACATGATGTTGCTACGAAAGGGCAGTCGTCTGTCGGTACAGCCCGTCACCGCGAAGGAATTCAAGAAAGTTGTTGCAATGTCGAAAGCAAAACGTTGATGGGTCGCGGCGGTGCCATGGAAGATCAGCAACAGGAGTCGCCACCGCAGCAATCCGCATCCGCCATCGGCAGGCCACCTGGCGATGGTGTGGCCGCGATCTCACCGCCGTCATGCACAACCGAGAAGTGATCCGCCAGCGACGGACGACTCGCCGCGATGGCGAGTTCACCGTCACAGACCTCGCCACGAGTAAAGACGGCGCCGGAGTCGTCACCGACATACTTGAACGGACCTCGATAGATTCGACGCACGCCCGTGTCAACGGAGATCGGTGGCTCATCATCAATCTTGATCTCGGGTTTGTGGGCAATGACGGTCATGGATCGGAACGCGATGTCATTGACCACTTGCCACGGTTCGGACTGCAAGACCGCTATCGTGATGTCTTCGAAGCCGGCATTCTCAAATGCCTCCAGGAATGCCGTTTGTTGGTACGCTCCGGAGATGCAACCGCTCCAAAGCTTTGCGTCCTGCCGCATGCTGGTAGGCACCTCGGTGTCGGCCACGATGTCACTGATCACGGCCCGGCCCCCGGGTCGCAAAACGCGGAACAACTCGTCGAACAGAATCGCTTTCTCAGACTCGTCGACCAGGTTCAACACGCAGTTGCTAACGACCACGTCAATGGAGTCGCCTGCGATCATGGGATCGTTGGCTCGCATATCGACCAGAAACGACTCGAGGGCCTGCAGCGAGGCATCATCCGTAACGGGATACTGCTGCAAATGGGACTCGACCGCGTCTCGATCAATGGCCAGGTCCTGGATTTTGCCTTTGCGAAACTCGACGTTGTCGTATCCGATGTTTTGGGTGACGGCATCGCGGCTGCGGATGGCTAATGCGAGCATATCGTCATTCATGTCGACGCCAATCACCCGTCCACCCGGCCCGACCACTTGAGACGCGATGAAACAGATTTTGCCGCTACCACTACCTAGGTCGAGTACCACCTCATCTTCGCGGACGTACTTCGACGGGTCTCCGCAACCGTAGTCCCGATCGATTACCTCTTGCGGGATGGCCTTCAAATAAGTTGCGTCATAGTCGACGGGGCAACAAAGTTCCGGCTCACGCTGTTTGGCAGCGTCGGCATAGCGGTCACGGACAGCGGCTTGAGTATCCAATGCGGTCATCGACTCACTCAGTGGTGACTGGGGGGAAAGTAAAACTCATTCGATCGAGCAGGATGGCATCATGATGACAGCAACGCACCGCCGCAACTGCTGCCAGTTCCTGCCGTGCAGCCATAACAATGATTGTCGACATCAATTCGGCGACCAATGTAGGTGTCGAGCGAATCGATGGACCACACCGTCTGAGAATCCTTGGCCAGATCGATCATTTGATTGAAGTCGCAGTCGTAAATCTTGCCATCCCAGCTAATGGAAACAAGATGCCGGCACATCACCTGCGAGACAGCCGCCGTATTGAAATGATCGTGCAGCAACCGCATGTATTCGTCCAGTTGCCCTTTTCGTCGCAGGAACTGTGCGTATCGTCGGATTGGAATGTTGGTGATCGTTAATAGGTGACCAAATTCGATATCAAACCGCGTCTTCAGTTCCCGGCGATAGTCCGCCTCCAGGGACGCCTGGTCCGGCGGTAAGCTGGGGCTCGTTGGATTGAACACGAGATCGAGTGATCGCGGGCTACCGGGTTCGCGATATTGCCTTGCATTGAGCATCCGCAATCCATCAATGCTTTGTTGAAATACACCGTTGCCCCGCTGGGCATCGACATTGTCTTCTAGATAGCAGGGCAACGACGCGATCACGTGAACCTCTTGTTCGGCAAGAAAGTCCGCCACCCACTCGAATCCGGGTTGCGTCAAGATCGTCAGGTTGCAGCGGTCAATGACTTCTAAACCTGCCGAACGAAACGCTGTCACCATTCGTCGAAAGTTTGGATTCATCTCGGGCGCGCCACCTGTCAGATCGACGGATTGCAACGTTGGCGATTGAGACGCCAGCTCAATGATGCGGTCGGCAACCGCGGCGGACATGTTCTCTCGGCGTTTCGTCGGCCCCGCATCAACGTGGCAATGTGTGCAAGCCTGATTGCAGAGTTTTCCCAAGTTGACTTGCAGCTGCGTCAATGCGTTACGCGTCAACCCGCTCATCGGTCGTTCGGCATTCTCACCGACTCGTTCGCCGAAGGGCGTTATCTCCCATGCGTTGGTTGCTTCGACCGGATTCTCCGAGTCATCCGGCGAGTTGGGGTCGATGATCGGCAGCACTAGTTCGGAGCCCTAACTCGCTGATGATGTGGAAGTATCCGTCTGCGACTGGCTCAACGGAAATGTGAGCGTAAAACACGCGCCCTCGCCGGGGCGTGAGTCCACCCGAACGCTACCACCGTGACGCTGCATGACTCGTCGGCAGATCGCAAGCCCCAGCCCGCTGCCGGCATAATCTTTGGGATGATTCAATCGTTGAAACTCGTCGAAGATGCGACCTTGATCGGCAACTCGGAGTCCGATGCCGTTATCTTTGAATCGGACCAGAGCGAGATCGCTTTGCAGCGTGGCCTGGACATCAATGCACGGTGCTTTTCCTGGCGTGCCGAATTTGATCGAGTTTGCAATCAGATTCTGGAATACCTGCACTAGCGTCGGTTTGAATCCGGGCACGGTGGGTAGTTCGCCAATCGAGACGGTCGCGCCGGAGGCCTCAATGCCACCGCGAAGATTGGAAATCGCAATCTTCAGGACATCATTTAAATCGACATCGGTCTTATCCAGTCCCGAATGGTGCATCCGCGAGTACGCCAGCAAATCATCCAGTAGCGTCTCCATGCGTTTGGCACCCGCGATAGCCGATTCGATGTATCGACGACCTTCGCCATTGATTTGGTCGGAATGGTCTTCGGCGAGGAACTGGCAATACCCTCGGACCGCGCGGAGCGGTTCCTTCAAGTCATGTGCGGCAATGGAAGCGAAACGTTCCAGGTCTTCGTTGCTTGCCGCCAATGCCAACTCGGCTTCACGGCGCTGCGTGATGTCCGCCACGACCGCCACCCGTCGTTGGGAAGTTAGCGTCGGTGACCGCAGTGGAATGCGATCAGCGATAACCCATCGATGCTCGCCGTTGGGCAACGTCACCGTTCCTTCGTAGCCCAGCTTTGGGACACCCGACTCCATCGGATCCGCGCCGTCGTCGCCAAACAAATCGTCCCATTGACGATCGGTTGCGTGCGAGCTTCGATTCTGTAATTGCGACTTGGACACTCCAGGCCATGCCGCGGCGGCCTCATTGACCCGAATGCAGTGGTTCCGCTCATCCGTATAAAGCACCATCGAAGGAATCGTATCCAGAATCAACTCCGTTTCGTCGTGGAGCCTCTGCATTCGGAGCTGAGCCCGCTGCAGCAGTTCACGCAGTCGACGACGTTGGCTCAAGGTCACGCCTAGAGTGAGGAACGATGATCCACTGGTGAACAGAAATGCCTGGCACAGTAGCACGCTATGTCTTGCGTTTTCGCGTTGGGCAAACTCTCCGAATCCCGCCGACGTGCACGCGAGCAGAATCATCGAAACGGCAAAGGTGCCCGTCGCGGCGCCGATGACTTCGAATTGCAATGCGAGTGCCAGCATGCACGGAAACACAACGAAACTGATTGAGAATGGCACATATCGGAACACGAACCAGCAAATCAGGCAGAGCAACACGACGTTGATCGAGTACGCCCAAATCGAGGTCGGCTTGATTCCGAATCGTCTACCGTGGCGTCGTCGATGGACAGCCTCAAACACAACCAGCGTCATCGGGGCTGCAATCAAGACTCCCACGGCATTTCCGGAAAACCAGGTTGGAAACACGGCCCAGAACGAAGTTCCAATGGTCGCTTGGACCGTTAGGCCGCCAAGGCACGCTGAGACCACGGGGCTGACGATGCAGCCAGTCAGCGTGAATATCAGCATTTCGCGTGGATCGCGCAGCCGAAGACGTCCCGGCTGCATCGACTGCAGCAACGCGGCACCCACGGAAGCGCTGGCCAAGTTGGCGAACGAAAAACCGATGACCGAACCCCAATCGCGGTTCAGGATCAGCGTGTTGGAGACCAACGCGGCAACACCAATGATCCCCAGCAGTGCCGGCCAGGACCGTCGTGAATGGAACGACAGCGTCGCAAACGCGATTCCCGCGGGAAGCCAAAGCGGGACAAAATCCCCGCGAAATGTGAGCCATCGACTCGTATGCGCGGCCGACACAAATGCGACCAAAAGTGCCGACACGGCGCCAATGATGGCTAACCATTGGTGATTGGTTGGCGTCAATCGATGCCGCTCACCGACGTCGGTTGCTGTTGCCCGATCATCCTCACCGATTGAGTCGGCTGCAGCGACGCCAGCGGGATCTTGGACGCCGGAGGGTGACAAAGCGAAACTCGAGGCGGTGAATGAATGGCAAACGACGAGGGTTTACTTTATCGAATTCGATACCACTCGACTATCGGCATCATCGCCTCCGTTCATTGGCCGTCCAATTGCCAAGGCCCCAATGCGTTACCAATCGACGCCAGTCACGAACCAATGCTTGCCCGAGGAAGACGGCGTTGGCGGCATAACGTGGCACCAGTCGACGCGGCTCGTGAATCATTCGGTGGAACCACTCCAGTCCCGTCACTTGCATCCACAAGGGCGCGCGATGCACGTTTCCGGCCATGAAGTCGAACGAGGCGCCGACCTGCATGGAAAAAGGGACTCCCAATTCGTCATGATTCTCATAGATCCAGTGATCGCCCTTGGGTTGTCCGAAGGCGACCAGCAGAATGTCTGGACGTGCCGAGCGAATTCTCTCTCGTTGCGATGCTTTCTCTTGTTCCGATAGGTCGCGGAACGGTGGTGACTCAGTACCGACGATCTTGAGTCTTGGGTACGTCTTCCGCAATGCCTCCGCGGCTCGCTCGGGTACGTCGCGGGCACCCCCCAGCAAGTAGATTCGCCATCCGCGATAAGCCGCCATCCGACAGAGGTGGCCGAGCATGTCACTGCCGGTGACTCGTTCTGGCAGGGGGTTCTGTGTCAGCTGGCTGCGCCAAACGATCGGCTGGCCATCGGCAACGATCAAATCGGCATCGGCTGTGATGCGTCGTACCGACGCATCGGATTCATGCAACATGCAGTAATTCAAGTTCGCCGTGATGGCATAACTGGGAACGCGGCGATCGACCAATTCTTCGATTCGATGGAGAGCTTGATCGATATTCACTCGATCAAAAGGGACGTCCCATATCGTGACGCACCGGCGCGGCAACTCTGGCAAAGGCGTTGGTGCGGCAGGTTCGTCCCGTGTCGATGGCGTTGAGACGGGTGGCACATTGATAACAGGTGCCGGACCGACCGGGACGGCGGAACCAACCCCCGTGCTGAAAGTGCCTTCCACATCAGGTGGAGCGAGATTGGGGAGCATGGTGAGAGGCCAATCGTGATGGAACAATGCAAGGCGTGCCAACGCAGCGTTGTTGAAGCTTAGGTCACGGAATCTGCTGACGGCCGGACGAACATTCCCCATCCACTTGAACCGGCGTAACATGAGATGCATGTGAAGCGATACGACCGTTACAAACCGACTCGTTATCGGCGGGCACGACCTCCCGAAGAAGCGAGAAACCCGTTGCGTTATTGTTTGCCATGCTGATCGTGACCTTGGACGGATTCACTCCTGCGGCGTTGTCTTGTTTTGGATCGTCTTGGAACCGGACACCCGCAATCGATGCGATGGCGATGGGTGGAACGACTTGGGATCGCACGGTCTGCCATCAGCTTGATCCGTCCATTCGATTCACGGACTGGCTGAGTAAGTGGCGTCTCTCGCCCGATCAGGTCAGCTTCGTCACGGATGATGGTTCGATCGCCTCTCTCGACGCGGCCAATGCGTTTTCAGAGATTGTCTTGATCGATGAGCCGATCGAATCGGTGGCGGCGACAATGGAGGAGACTCGTTTGGCTCAACTGTTTGCCGTCGCCATGGCAAGCGCCGATACATCGAACTGCGTTTGGATACATAGTCGGTTCCTGTTGGAGGCATGGGATGCGCCGCGAACCCTATTTGCGATCGAAACCTTTCATGATCTCGACGACGCGGAGCCTGGCTTCGTTGATGAGGATCAAGAGTCGGGCGTCTCGACGGCGGATGCCGACTGGCAACCAATGCCACCTTGGTTCGATGAGATGACTCCACCGCAACTAGCGATTGACGAGCATTCCCATCCGGATTTGTTGGCGACTTGGATGCGGACCTATGGTTGTCAAATCCGCCTCGTGGATGAATTGATTGGCGTAGCCAGCCGGTGGGCCCAAGGCGAACGCGGCGACGTCGTCGTTCTGGCCGGTGGTCGCGGATTCGCGTTGGGGCAAAAGGGATTCATCGGGGGCCAGAGCGCTGAGGGTTCGTCTCTATTATCCGTGCCGGTCATCGCGAGTGTCGGCACCGGGCTGCGCGTCCCCCACCTGACTGGCCTGGATTCGTTTCCGTCGATCCTAGATTTGGCGGCGCGGTTCGACGGCTCCCTGACGGGGTCGAACGCTGATGTCGCGATGGCTCAGCGGTTCCCGTCCCTCGATGAGCACCCAACGAGTGATGGCCCCGAAAGTTGGGCCGAACCGACGACAGACGCGCCTTGGGTTCTCGCGATGGAGGGACTCACACCGGTCGGACTCCACACTCCGGAATGGTTCTTCCAGCCTGGGGCGGACGCGCTCTATTTGAAGCCGGACGACGTCCACGACATCAACAACGTGGCTCGACTGCGGCCGGAGGAGGTGTCTCGTTTCCGCGACTACTGCAATCAGTTTGTGACGGACGGGCACGAAGCATCCGACAGAGGCGACGAAGGTTAGCTTTGAGAACGCATTTGATCGGCATTGCGGGTCATGACAGATTGGGTATCCTTAATGAATTGTTCGAATTTCGAAGCTTCAGTCCGATTGAGAAAGGATTCCCATGAGAACTCGTATTCCCCTCAGCCAAGCCGAAGAAGAAGCCCGATTGCGACGCGAGCGTCTGGACCTCAGCATTGCGGAAATGGGTTTGACGGTTCGAACCACGAATTGCCTGGAGGAAACCGGCATCTTGACGGTCCGCGACCTTCTCAACGCGACGCCCCGTCGATTGCTGCGAATCAGCAACTTCGGCGAGAAGACTCTCGAGGAGGTCTACGATTCATTGGAACAGTTGGGCTTCTATCGTCCCAATCGACGGGCCGCCGTCGTATAGCGTTTTCATGGCCATTTCGGCGGACGTTCCCCGCCGACCAAGGGTCTTCGCGTCGAAAAGGTGTTCGCCCGAGATCGCCTAAGTTGGGCCGACGCGACGAAACGATTCGGGGCAGCGTTGACGGATCAGTCTTTTTTGAGCACTCGAGGGGATTGCGGCGATCGTGCGACGTCCCTGGCTGACCCGACGAATTCGACCTTGGACGAAAAAACGGGGCCGTCGATCGAGGACAGGCGTGATCGGCGGGGTGCTGGGAGAAATTGCGTTCTTCGTGGGGCTCATCCTGCTGGGTGTCTTTACGCTGGCTTTGGTGATCGTCACCCAGGTGATGATGCCGAGGATGGGAGTGGAACTGCCGCCCGAGGCAAAGCGTGTTCTGGAGTCGGAACTCGCCACCGGCGGAGGCAACTATGGACGTTGGATCGTCGCCTTTGTCGCGGTCGCCGCCGTGGGCTCGGGCATCGCGGGGCTGCTGCTCCGGCTGAGTCAACTGGCGTTCAGCCAAGAGCGTTTGTTGGCGAGATCCGCCGCCGGCCCTGGTGCGGGAACCAGTGACCAGACAACAGCCGATGGACATACTGCTGGCGGCGCGGTGCCACAAGATTCCGGTTTCGCGAGTCTGCCCACGGTTCCCCGTCGAGGATCCCATGCCGAAAGCCCTGGCGAACGTTTACAGCACCGACTGGAAAGCGTTTCGACCGGGCGATGGAATCTTTTTGGTACGGTCTCCCTGGCGCTCATTTGGAACTCTGTTTGCCTCATCCTCTTGGCGGTCGTCGTGTCGGGCTGGATGGCCGATCGCAATCGCCCGATTTTGGCGATGCTCTTGATTCCGTTCTTCGGGATCGCATGGTGGTCGCTTCGCACGTTCCTGCGGCAGGTTCGTCAGATTGTTGGCGTGGGTCCGACTCTGGTGGAAATCAGCGAGCACCCCTTGGAACCCGGCGGACGCTACGAGGTCTACATCGCACAGATGGGTCGAATGAAGTTACAGAGTTTGACGATTACGCTGGTCTGCGAGGAGGAGTCGTTTTTCCGGCAAGGCACGGATGTGCGAGCCGAACGACACATCGCCTTCTCATTGGAATTGTGGTCCGGAAAGTCGATTCGTGTTGACCCGCGTCGACCCTGGGAACAACAATTGTTATTGGAAGTGCCCGCGAACGCGATGCACTCGTTTTCCGCCACGCACAATTCGGTGCGTTGGAGGTTGACCGTTAATGGAGAGTCTCGTCCGTGGCCATCGTTCTGCCGAAGTTTCCCGTTGCTCGTGTATCCACCGCTCATGGCGTCGCCAGCCATCCCGCGGTGAACATCACGCTATGCAGTGAAGACGGAACGTACGCCAGCGGCAGCCAGTTACAGTGCTCGTGGCGCATCAGCAGGATGACACTCGATCAAGTGAGCGGTGTCGAGGTCACGGTGCTTTGGTCGACCGACGGTAAAGGGGACGAGGACATTGGGGTCATACACTTTCAACGCTACGACGCCGAGAATTTGAATGCACCGACGCCCGATGATCGTCGCATGATTCAGTGCCGCTTACCGGCGGCTCCTCTATCGTACCGAGGTCACCTGGTACAAATTGACTGGTGCGTCCGGATTCGTGTGTTCGCGAAGGATGGGCGAGAAATTGTGACGGAACAACCTTTCTATGTCATCGCTTGCGAGTCCATTGTAGAGCCATCGAACGAACCGTCCGACGACACCGCGTCGCCCAACGCTGTGAAAGACGTGAGTTTGGATTTCAATTCCAAGGGGCGGCGGTTTCGGGCGGCACTGCCTAACGCATGGAGTCGGCTAAGAGGTCGTCACTCCAACTAGTCGAATGGATTTGGGACTGGCCGCGTATCCGACCGCCGATTGGCTAAGTTGACTTCTTGTGACCGCCAGGTTTGGATCGGCTCTTCCCGGCCAACTTGTCCTTGAGATGAGGCGACGTTAGGTGCTTCAACACATCCAACGGCTCGCATTGGTTGTCGGCACCGTAGTCGATCTCGACGGGGCCAATGGACTTAGCGGCCGCGATGGCCGCCCGATTGAGTGTTGGATCGCGTTTGCCGATCCCCATTAATGCTGTGTTCATCGCTTCACGAACCCACATGTCCTCCTCATGGATGCTTGCTTGAATTACCTCGATGCGTTCAAGCCAATACCCCTGGTCGAATGCGTTGGGTTTCTTGGATAACTCATAGAGCAATCCGTACGCGCAGCGTCGTCGCATCGCATCGGAATGGTCGAGCCAGCGTTGGCAAAGATCGGCTACGAACGAGGTTTTGGCAAGCGTCGCATCGCAGGAAGAAAACACGTGGGCCAGGTAACCGTCGGCCAGCCCGCCATCCACTTGGGATTCGACCTGTTGGATGGTCATCTTTTGGGGTTCATCGATCAGCAGACTCAACACCTTGGCCTCGTAAACATCGCTGTTCCAAAGTGAGCTCGCCAGGCGGTGACTTCGACCAATTTGCTTGGCATACTTCCTTAAATGCGTTAAACCGATTCCGTAGCTCTTCAGTACATTGGACCGTTTCTCCCAGTGGGCGATGCCGCGTGCGTCCGCATTTGATTTCAGGTAAGCCATCACGTTCGCTTTCGTGGTTGCCACTTTGTCTTCTCCGTCGTTCACTGGGTTCGCATTGAATTTGTCGGCACGCGCAATCAACCTGAAACGACATCGTATCGACTCTCGCGATCGAACGTTGGAAAGCACGCTATCAGAATCGAACCATCATTGAGGTCCGGAACGAATAATGAAGAACCAAGAACGAACGTTGAATAGGATGTCATTCGGAGCGGCCCCCTGGGTGGGCCGTCGTTTGGATGGCGCAGCGGTTGTTTCTTTTCTGGCTGCAGGTTGCAGCTTCGCGGCATGTTTCGGCGTCGTTTCCGCGGCTGATCTCAACGGCGATTGGTCGCTGGCGCTCGATTCAGGGACACCGGCGTGGCTAAGTATTCGAGATGTTGAGTCACAGCCCGTCGTGCGCATGCGGTTGCACGTCGGACCCGACGGTCCACACCGACTCATTGAGAACTCCGCAGAACGTCTGGTTTTTGAGCTGCGACAGAATAAGAAGGCAACCGCATCCAAATTCGTCGAAGTCGGCATCGTCGGTGGTCAGATGAAGGGTGTCATTGTCACTCGGCCGCCCGATGGTGTGCCATCTCGAGACGAATTCTCCGGTTCCAAGATTCCACCGGTTCCAGCGACGCCACCTGATTTGTCCCAGATTCGCTTTGGCCACCCGATCTCACTATTCAATGGCAAAGATCTATCCGGTTGGCGTGCCCATGAACCTGAGAAGATCATGGGCTGGAGCGTGCGGGACGGGATGCTCGTCAATACGACACCAAAAACCGATTTCAGTGCAACGGGTGCCTACGCAAATCTACGGACCGAGGCCGTGTTCGAGGACTTTTGGCTGCACATCGAGTTCTTGATTGAGAAGGATCGCAACAGCGGTGTCTACCTGCGAGGCATGTACGAAGCACAAGTTGTCGACCGCGATAGCCGTATGCAAGGCATTCAAGGTGTCGGCGCCATCTTCGGACTGATTCCTCCGTCGAAGTCCGCTGGGAAGCCCGGCGGTCATTGGCAAACATACGATTTGACCCTGGTTGATCGGCACGTCACCGTCGTGCTCAACGGGGAGCGGGTCATTGACAATCAACCATTGCCATCGCCGACGGGTGGAGCAGTGTTCACCGACCCGACTCAACCAGGCCCCATTCATCTGCAGGGCGACCACACCAGCGTTGCATACCGATCCATTTATCTGGCGCCGGTAGTCTCCCAGTGAGGAAGGTATCGTCCATCCGGCATGGTCGTCGGTGAAGCCGGATGGATCGAACGTCATACCGATCATTGGTTATCGAATGCCATTTTCGATCCAGACAAGATTGTGGCTGAGGTGCCCGGCGATAAGCCAATCGAGGTCACCGTCGGCGTCCATGTCGATCACGCGCATGTCATAGCTGCTCTGACCGATCGCGAGTTCGTGCCGAGTGAACCCACCGGCGCCGTTGTTCTCATACCACGCGGCAATTCCGTTGGCGTGTCGACCACAAGTCGCTAGGTCGATATCCCCATCTCCGTCCATGTCAGCGGTGGCCAGACTGTGCGGTCCGTCAATGGTCGAATCGATCACTTCCAGCGTGAAGTCGGGGCCTCGAAACCAAAGGATGCCATGTCCGTGCCCACGTGTGGCGACCAGGTCCATCTGTCCGTCTTGATCAACATCCACAGGCTCGATATTGCTGGCACCGGGTTGGTCGTCGGCGAGAAGGTGTTTTGGCCACGCATCCTTGGGATTTTCGGGCTGTTCCCACCATGCAAACCACTCACCACCGGGGAACCCCTCGCCGCCTTTCGCACCGCACGTGATGTCCGGCCGACCGTCATGATTGACGTCACCAAACCCCATGTAATGTGAACCACCCGGTGCGTCCCCACGTGCAAAAACATGACGTGTCCAAGCGTCTGCGTCATGGGGATTGGACGGCACCTCGAGCCAGACGATGGAATTGGCGACGGGGGTGGCCGATTCGGTCTGGAATGAATTGGCGATCAGGTCGACTTGCCCGTCCTGATTGACATCGCCGGTGATCAAGCAATGGGTGCCCAAAATCTCGTCGTCCACGGTTCGATAATTCCAAGCGGTAGCATCGAAGGGTGCATCAGGGCATTCCAGCCAAAACACGGTTTGGTTCGATCCTACAAAATCCAAGTCGCCATCGCCGTCGGCATCCATCAGGCAACTGTGGATGCAAGCGGCCCGCGGAGGACGACGGGCTTGCCCAGGTTGGAACGTGTGCAACGTCGTCGGTTCCCAATTTGGCCCTTTCAGCAGAACGACTTGTCCGCCGTACGAGCTGATCACGTCGACATGACCGTCTTGGTCCCAATCATTCGCCACGACCGAGTTAGCGGCACCGCGAGTGGCTGCGACGATCACATGCTTCGTGAAACGTCGAATGGACGTGGTGGCACCGCTGTCAACGTCGGAGGCGAAAGCAAGGGTTTTCTGTGCGTCCGCCAAAGTCTGGGCGCACAACGCTGGCGGCACGCATGCCGCCAACCAACACCATGTCGCCACGAGGACTGGTTGATTGACGAGTATTCTCATGATAACGAGTTTGGGTTTCGACGTTTTGATCTTGCTCGGTCTTTCCAGACCATATCCTCTCATCAGCAAACCTCATGCAGCGGTTTACCGGACTTGGTCAAGAAGGTCTCGCAGCGATTCGAGCGTCTCGGCATGCTCCTCGGCGCCAGCAAGATTTCGAATCGCAACGTCGGAATGTTGATGATCGTACAACTCCTCGGCGTTGATGGTCCCGTCACGCCGGCGCCACTGGGTGTATCGCCAGTTGGCATGGCGAATGGAGTAACCCATTGCGCCACGACGCGGGTATTGGCTCATCGCAAACTGTTTCCAGTCGCACGACGGATCGGCGAAGAGTGCATTCATGTCGGCGCCTTCGCATTCAGCTGGCGGCTCCAATCCGCAGGACTTGGCTAGCGTAGGGTAAATATCAACGTATTCCACCAAGGCATCGCTGCGACTTCCGGGTGCGACACCCGGACCTCGAAAGATGAGCGGAACGTGCGTATCCAACTCAAAGTTGGTGTGCTTGCACCAATCGCCGTACTCTCCGAGTTTCCATCCATGATCACCCCAGAGCACCACCAGTGTTGAATCCGCCAGTTGCAATTCATCAAGCTTCTTCAATACCCTTCCGATCTGGTAATCGACGTAGGACACGCACGCGCGATATCCGTGGATGAGCGTTCGAGTCTGCTCGTCGGAGCAGTCACCTTGTTCGGGCATGTTGTCATAACTGCGTAGTTCTCCCCACGTGGTTGTCGCCTCCGGTGGGATATTTTCGGGGGCCTCTCGGGATGGGATGGCGATCTCGTTGCGATCGTACAAGTCCCAGTATTTTTTCGGTGCCACGAAAGGCAGGTGTGGCTTTTTGAAACCGACGGCCAAGAAGAAGGGATGATCCCCCATGCGTCCTAATTCTTCGATGGCGCGATCCGCGATAACTCCGTCAGAGTAGGCATCATCGGAAACATCAACTGATTCGTACGCCGGTCCCTTCGTGAAGAGACGCAGTGCTTTGCCTTGAAGTCCTTGCGTTCGTGCCTCCCGTCCGAGCATTTGGATTTGCCGAACCGTCGCTGGATCCGCGTAGCCTGGTCGGCTACACGAATCCAAAACGCTCCAATTTGCCTTGTCATCCTGGCCGTGATGATAAATCTTGCCGAGCGAAATCGTGCGGTGACCGTTCTGGTAAAACAGATTGGCCAACGAAACCGCCTCGGGCAGTGTTGCATCCAGTGGATGATCCAAGTCGAACACGCCCGTTGTATCTGGACGCAGGCCGGTCATGAGACTGATTCGTGAGGCGGCACAAACTGCTTGTTGGCAGTAGGCATGTTCAAATAGCATCCCCTGCGATGCGAGGGCATCGATGTGCGGTGTATGCATGTGGGATGCACCGTAGCATCCCAGCTCGATTCGCAGGTCGTCGACACCGATGAAGAGCACATTGGTGGCACTCCGTTGCGCAGACGCTTGATGAGCAAATAGGACGAACGCGACGACACCTAGAGTCGAGCCAAGACGTCCAATGAGGATGTTGGTATGGTGGAACACGGGGGATCCGTTCGTTTAGCTGTCGACGTCGCCGGGTCGGTGGGCGTCGGCATTGGAATGAAAGACTGGGGCTAGGATAGTCACTGGAGCATCGTGAACATGCAGTCGATCCCCATTGATGATGACGTGGCGAGTTTACCGGTCGCTCCCGAATCGATCCAGTTGATCGATACGGCAAACGAGGCCATCGAGTCGTTCTTGAGCCACAGTGACGAGACGTTTGAGAACTTCGTTCCGTGCGACTTCCATTTGCTCGATCAAACGCTGAGTTGGATTGGTCAGCGACAGCTCGCTGCGGGGAATCGATTCTGTGAATGGGGCGCGGGATTTGGTGTCGTCGCGATGCTGGCGGCAATCCACGGCATGGAGTCAACCGCGATCGAACTTGAGCCGAGCTTATGGGAACAATCAATGATTCTTGCGCAGCGTCTTGGCAGCCCTGCTGAGTTCGTTTGCGGAAGCTTCATTCCTCGCGAATTGAGTGACCTGGAACGCTGGGGATCGCAGGTCAACAACGTGGACTCATCGGCGGGCGACACGTATGACGAAATGGATCAACAGATCGAGGACTTCGATCTCATTTTTGCGTTCCCTTGGCCAGGCGAAGCTGACTTTTTTGAGATGATCTTCCGTGAGCGGGCATCCAGCGGAGCGATGTTGCTGACGTATCATGGGCGCGAGGGTGTGCGACTCCTACGTCGATTGTGATCCATCAGTAACGTCGACGACGTCCTGCCCGGCGAGCATGGTCACGCATGGCGCCCGCGGCAGCGTGGGCCATGGCATTGACCAAGACTTGAGTCATGGGGTGCGTCGCCACCGCGGTGACGCGGTCCATTGTCGAGGGCCCCCATCGTTGAGACCGCCGAATCGAATTCCAAACCTCGTCCACGTCCCGCGGATGACGTGCGACCGACAAGTCGCCGGCGACGTTGAGACGATCAACAAACTGGCACCGAGCGGCGTCGAATCCCGATGCGCGAAACCGCTGCAGCAATCTTCCGATCGCGGCATGAACGGATTCACCTGATTGGAGATCATCGGTCCGCTGGGCGGTCGACAATTCTGTTTCGTCCATTTCGGAATCGATGCCACGCAGCGTTGCCACGATTTGATCGTCTGTGATCTCCGGTGTGCGTCGGGCCTGTCGACGCAGATCGTCCACATTCAGTCGAGATAGCATCCCACGGAAAACTTCAATCGCGTCGATATAGTAGGCACCACGCGGTGACTCCAATTCATTGAGTCGGGACATCGTGGATTCGCAACGCTCGGTGGTGACTTCCAAATCGGCGATCGTTGCCTGACGTTGCTCGCGCATCTCGTGTGCGGCTGCCATCTTCGCTGGTAGACCGTTTGCGTTCGCAACCTCATCCCGAATGCGGGCCAGTTCGTCGAGGACCGTGTCCAATGCATTCCGATCTTCCGCCATGATCGTTCGCATGGTTTCAGGGGTCGTCGTCAGGAATTCATAGTCCCTCGATGATTGTGTGTAGTTGGTCATCTTTGCGATCATGCGATCCATTCGACGCGTGAAGCCACGGTGCTGGTAGGAATCCGTCCCAAACCCTCGGCGGCGCAAGTACGTAAAAAGTTTGCACTCGTCATAGGCGGGTAACTTCTTTGCCGCATCTTGGCTGACTTCGTCGAGATTCGCCTGGGCACGCTCAAGTGCAGCTTCGGCCATCGCGGCTCGATCGGAAAGCTCGATGAATGTGGGGCGTGCCTTCAAGTCGTCTTCAACGGCGACGGCGATCCGATCCTGTTCTCGCTCCTGTGTTTCGATCGTCTCGTTGATCTCGAACAGTTGATCTTCCAGTCCTTGGCGGATCACCGTGTCGTCCGCCAAGGCATCGGAGAGTCGACGCGTTTCATCCTGTTTTCGCAGCAGCATATCGCGAATGGTCGGGCGAAACTCGGCCCACGTTTCCGAAATGGATTCAGGCGTCAATTCCGGCAGGTAGTGACGGGCGAGCTGCTCCAACGACGCATTGCGATCCGACTGCAATTCATCTCGCTCCGCTTCAGTGCGTGAAAGAGCACCGCGCAGCGTCTCGACGCGGGTGCCTGCATCGTTGTAGGCGTTGATCAGTTGGCGGTGGATGTCAGGCCCAGAAGTCGGCATTCGAGGTCGTCAAGTAAAGTGAAATTGGAAGCCGCCGATGACGGCAGGCCACTAAAAGAAAATCATCCAAGCTCCGGCTGTCGCGGCGATCGCGCCGGCCGCCGCCATGGCGATTCGACCTCGCCAAATCCAACAATGGGCGATGAAATTCTGAAAACTGCGGTGCGGCGTTTGGTACACGTGACGGTTGGCCAAATGCTGATTGATGGCGGCATCGATTTCGGCTTCGGTCACACGATCACCCGACATGCGAGCGGTTTGCATGAGCTTTTCACGCAGTTGGAGGCGGACGTCGTCCTGCCGAAACATTTCCTCGGCCGTCGTACGCCGATCTCGAAGTTCCCTCGCAACATCCATCACCCGAAGTGATTCGGCAATCGTCAAATCGTCACCGGGCATTCTGGCCTGGGATCGATGCTTGGACAATTCATGCGGCTGGGTGTGGGACGCCGCGGAGGCACCGGTCATGGAGATGGACTCGAGTCGAGGTAACGAATATAGAATCGAAGTGCCAGCCATTGCGACTTCGCCGCCAACCGAGTGTATCGTGACGATTGCCAATGGTGGAGGTTGGGTGAAGGCTGATTGCCCCCCAAGATCGCGAAGCCTATCGTGATCACTGCGCGTTGGCGTCGGCCGAGACACCTCGGCGACGCGAAACCATCCCCGATCACGTCCTCGGCACGAGTTTGAATCGATGAGTCAACAAGCCCAAGCGTCCGCCCCCGCTACCGCCACCAGCAGCTCCACGTCCTCGGCCAGTTCCAGGACGACGTCCATGCGTGACTACCTCGACAGTGCCCTGGACACACTGAAGAAGTTCGGTCGGAGCGAAAACACCGCGCCGCAAGAATTAGTCAGTTTGTTGGAAGATGTTCGGCACCTTGACGAAGCCAAGGTCTTGGCGATTGCGGAGGTGATCAAGCACATGAGCGCCTTCAACGCTCTCGTCCGGGACAATGTCGAAAGCATTGAAGTTGGGAACCGGTACATGGACATCACGCAGATGTTTGACTCAGTGCGTGAGGACAGCAAGAGGCTCATCAATCAGCTCGACGACGGCAAAATCAGCGGGACCGAAAAGGTATCCAATTGGTGGATGAAGATGCGTCGTGGTACGCCCAGTGACCGGTTCGAGAAGATCATCGAAGTGTACGGGGACGTCGCCAAGGACACCAAGTCGGCGCTCGAGAAGGAAGAGGCGATCATGGATGCTTATATTGATTTCCGTTTCGCGTTGAAGGAAGCGGAAGTCTTGGCACGCGAGATCCTGGATTCCCATTTGCCGGTGCTGGAATCCGCCAAGGAAGGTTTGGCGACCGCTCAAGGCGAGCTGGATAGCTATCAGGGCGATGACGAAGGTGGGAAGAGCAAGCTGGAGCTCATGCGTGACGAAGCTCGTCATCGATTCGAAGAAGAGGACAAGACGTATCAGTTGCTCAAGGATATCGCCGAGAACTTAGAGATCGGCTACGACGTTGGTGAGACGTTGATTACGAAGCTGAAACAGACCCATGATGTAAAGGAACGAGTCTACCGGCGTGCGGTGACGTTCTTCACAACCAACGAACACGTCTTCACGATTCTGGGCACCGTCTACACGAGCCAACACGGTCTGCATGAGGTCACGCAGGCGACCGAGGCAATGAAGGACGGCGTCAACAAGGGGCTGGAAGACGTTGCTAGCTTAGGACGTGAACTTGAACGCGCTGCGTTGCGTGCCGGCTACGGCAGTACGATTGATCCGGCATCGGTACAGAAACTGGTGGATGCCATTAGTGGGTTCCAAGTCGAGTCGCTGCAGATGATCGCGGAGCTTCGCAAGGAAAGCGAAGAGAGCACCAAGGCGATTCGCAAGAGCGTCGAAGAGGGCAAGCGGAAATATCAGCAAACACTCGGGCGTTACGCCCGCGGCGAATCGCTGAACTAGTCCGGCGTGCGCCACCAACTTACTGCAGTGCCAAGCAATGTCGTCGCGGTCAAGCGCGGGCATTGAGAACCCACCGCTCAGTTGCCGACGCCGCCACCTGCGCCACCGCCACCGCCGAATCCACCGCCGCCGAGTCCGCCGCCGAGCCCACCAGCGCCACCGGCCGCACCGCCACCGGTACCCTGACCTTCTTCACCGGTGACAAAGTTGAACGTCGTCACGTCGCCGATTTGAGAGAAGAACGGAGCAGGACTGATTCGAACGTAGCGGCGATCTGCCGAGATAATGGCCAACACGGACATCGTTGCCCCCTCGGGCAGCTGCGTGATGACAGGCTGATAACCAACCGCTCCACGACCTGCAAATCCGTTCCCACGTCGATCGATTAAACCGTCTTGATTCCGGTTCAACGCCAATTCCGGGTAGTCCTCCAAGAACTCACGCAGCACGTCACCATCGATGGGCTGCCCGGGCCGGGCGGGTCCGACGAATTGGCCCAATGCCTTGCGATTCGCATTTCGGCCGAATTGTTGCAGATGTGCCAACTGCGTTTCGCCAAGTGCTTCCTCACGGCGTCCCGCTTGTACGTCAAATTTGACCAACGCGTCCTTTTCCATCAGGGGGATCTGCTGACGAATCAAACGCTGTTGGGGTCGACCGATGTCGGTCAAAATTTCGACGGTCACTTCACCCGTCGCCACACGTCCCCATACGCGACGTAGCAAGAGACGGTATTCGCCCGAGAAACCTTTTGGGCACAAATAAGTTTCGGAGATCTGACCGGTCGTTTCGTCGTCCGCACCAGGAAACGCGTCGCCCATCAGCGTGCCACCACCGGCGCTGGTCAAGCAGTCCAGGCTGCAGATTGTTCCCGATGGTTCTTCCACCGCCAAATCGATGTCGGCATCGCCGGTCCAACTGACCCGCACGATCGCATCATGCGAGGCAGCTTCTTGAAGGCCTTCGGCGAATTCCGTGGCGGCGGCCGTGTTTCCCGATTCGACCAGTTCTCGATGAGTTGCTTTCGCAATCAGTCGCGCTTCCTCGACGAGCGGCTGCATGGAATCCGGCCAAGCTTGCGAGAGCACTCCCTGACACGCCCAAGCCAAATCGGCGGGCGAGTCCAGTCGTTGTGCCAACCGAAGCCCGCTCACATACGGTTCTCGACGATGCGGATCCATGATTGACAATTGCCGACAAAGCTTCATCGCGGCGGCGTCATGACCGATGGCTTCCAGACGTCCAGCCACATTCAACACATCATCGGGCGTTTCGGCAAAGTCAACGGCCGACAGCAGTGCTCGCTCGATCTCGCTTTCGGGAGCATCCGTGGCAGCAATGGCGATCGCGTACGCCTGATACATCCAGGGCTGAATGTGTCCGGCGCTGATGGCGCCGGCAACGCAGTCACGGATTTCCGCGAAGTGTTCCTTGGCGGCGACCTGATCACCACTGGACTGAGCATTGGACGCTTTGATGTTGAACTGTCCGATCGTCGCTTTGACTCGTCGATCCAGATCCGTCAGCTCCTCAAGCGATGTGATGGACAGCTGACGGAAATAGTCCAACCACATATCGGCTTGAGATTGACCTTCGGCGGGCGTCAATCGAATGACACCCAGTTCCAAGGCACGACGTTTGGCTTCGACACGTTTCGCGGCGGCGTCTTCACGCGGATCGGCTCCGCTGGACTTGGTTGCCAGACCGGCATTATCGGGCACGGCCATCATGCCGCCGCCCATACCGCCACCCATACCGCCCATACCGCCGCCCATGCCTCCGCCGCCCATGCCTCCTCCCATGCCGCCGCCCATACCGCCGCCCATGCCACCTCCCATACCACCGCCGCCACCGAGCGACATGACAGGGACCACGAGGTCGCCGACGGGATACACCTTGGTGACCAAGTTGGTCTCAGCGGCATCCTGGGTCGTGATCTGGAGCACTTCGTCACGAATCATGTAAGTCAGGGTCAGGTCACGCAACATCAGGCGAAGAAACGATCGCAGCGAGACGTTGTCCAGCGAAATGTTGACCGGCGTATCCTCGGTCAGACCAATCGCGTCGAGTGCTGCGACGTCGATCATGATTGGGATATCGTGAGCTTGTTCCAAGATCCGAACGGCGTCGTTCAGCGGCGTATCGGGGAACTGCTGCGACGTTTCATCATCGAGTGTTTTTTCGATTCGGCGTTCCGCCTCACTATCGCCCACAAGTTCGATCGCGCCATAACGTTCAATGCGGCGACGGCTCAGACGTTGCCAAACTTCCGCATCGGGATAGACGATCGGCGGCTCATCGACGAATGGAATCGCGGATTTCAGAACCAAGGAAAACGCGTCCACAAAATTTCGCTCTCGCAGTTCGCGGTAGCGGCGATCACGGGCATATGTTTGCAACATCAACGTTTGATCGGTGATGTGTCGGCCGTAGACACTGTCGTCCGTAATGGTATCCCCGGCCAGTCGAGCGATCTCCAATGAAACGCCACCATCCGCTTCGGTGTACTTGCCTTCATCGATCAGAGCGTTGAGTTGTCGGGATAGCGTCTGCAATCGAGCTTCACGACGAAACGTTTCTTCCAGCAGTCGCGCCGTCGAGGCCGCTGCGGCAGCTTGTTGTTCCAGATTCACCTGTTGCTCCAAGAACTCAGCTTCACGAACGCTCGCGATCTGAATCGCCGAACGCACTTGGCTGATCAATTCTCGACGGAGTTGAGGATCGATGTCCGGCGTCGTTTCCACGCGTGCGAGCAGACTCTTGAGGCTGCCCGCCACGCCGATCGGGTCTTGTCGGATCAAACGGCTTGCCTCTCGCAGCTGTGCCCGCACTTCGGCCCGCAGGCGGCCCTCTTCGCGACTTCGCAACTGCTCCACACGCCCCAGCAAGTCACCGCCACGTTCGAGCAGTTCATTATCGCCAACGGCAGGGCCAAAATCCGACATCGGCGAAACCGGCGCCGAAGACGTGGGCGGCTGAACGGGTGCGGGTGCCATCGGAGCCGGATCGATCCCCGCGTCGAGCATCGGCGCCGGCGCCGCCGGTGCTGGAGGTGGCTCAATGGGTGCGGGGGCACCGAACGGATCGTCGACCGCAGGTGCGGCCGGAGCTGCGGGTGCCTGTACCGGCCCACCGAATGGATCATCCGCGGCAGGTTCCCCAAATGGATCGTCCGCCGGAGCTCCTCCGAAAGGATCCCCCGGCATGTCAGCAGCGGGAGCATCGGCCGCCGGCGCACCATCGCCAAAAAGATCGTCAAACGGATTGTCATCAGCGTTCTGCATGACGAGGCGTTGAGCCGTTTCGGTTAACCGAAAAACCGTCTTGGCATCGGGGTTTTCCGGGTCCGCTTCCAGTGCCATCTTCGCCACGGCCGCTGCGCCACGGCGGTTGCCCTGCTGAAGCGCCATGCTGCTGGCGCGGGCAAGTGCTTGGGCCTGTCCGGCCATGGCCTGAGCCGTCGCCATCAACATGGATGAACCTGCCGTGGGCAGGCACAATCCATGACGGGACTCATGACGCGAAAGCAAACCCGGAAGGAACGCAAAGTCGGGATGGCTCGGTTCCACATCGGCGGTCGCTGTCACCGTCACCTCGGCCATTGGCGTGCGAGACTCCAGCGACAATGCCAACTGATCCGATTTCGACGAATCGGAAAGACTGAATCGGCCGAGCAAGATTGAGTCGCGATCCAGACGCAGTGGAGGCAGCCGGTCCGCATGAACCCACTGGACGCCCTCGCACTGAATCGACGTCGTCCACAATGGCGACATCGAAACGGCCGCGGCAATCTGTGTCGCAATCACCTTCGCACCGCCCACGGTTTCGTCATCACCGATCGCACCAAAGACGCCACCGGTTTGGTTGGCCAAAATCGCCAGCGTTTCAATGTTGGTCGTTGGACCGACGGCAATGCTGTGAACACTCGTGCGATCAGCACGCAAAGCATCGACGACATTCTCGAACATGCTGATGTTCTGGATACCATCGATGGAAGCACCATCGCCGATGTAAACGATCGCTCGCTGGTGCGTGGTGGGTGTGCCGGCAAGTGGCGCACGAACCGATTCCAGCACGGCGTTTAGATTTGTATTCCCCAGCGGCAACCGCCCTCGCAAACGATGGACTGCCGCGACGGAGGATGCCGATGTCGGTCCGGTCCACCGATCCGTGAGGGCGAGAGCACGGACGTCCGCCGCGAACAGTTGCACCCGAGTGGTTTCGAGATCGAGCGACGACAATAGTGTCGTCAATGCCGTCATCGCATCGTCGCGGTAGGATCCAACCTGGCTGGCCGACGTGTCCATCACGACCACCAGATCCAGCGGTGAGTCCGTCACGGCGGCAACCAAATCCGCGGCGGCGCCTGGCTGAATCGCGGCCGCAACGTACGTTTGATCGCCCGCAGAATGGCTGACAATGCGAATTGAGGCGTCCGTATCGACGGGCTCGGCCTTGGCCGGACGGGCCAATGAAAACACCGCCGCGCAGGCGACCAGCCCGACGAACGCCCGATGGCGACGGAAAATGGAAACCAAAGCGATCAATCGCGGGGTCATGAGCGGTTCTCGTGGATGGTCGCGGCGGGAGAAGAGAAAGAGGAGATTCAACGCTTCATTCTATTCGTGAACACGCCAAATTCCATGAAAAAAGCGGTGCGAACGACTCGTCACGCACCCTTGGGTCGGGTTGTAGGGTGTAGCGTTTTGCAACAGTTGTTTCAATTCACTGTTGCAAAATGACGCAAACGGTCTCATTCAAAACGGCCCAAGCATCGAACGACCCCAACATGCGATTTTCGGGCCAATGAGCATGCCAATCGAGTCAGTCCTGGAAGATTCCATCGGATACCCATGGCGTGCCGACATCGTATAGTGAACCGCCTGATCTCCTTCCATGGTCGCGTCATGCTAAGCATTCGATTTCTCTTTCCTGATCGCTTGGTCGGTCGTGCTTGTTGTTTTCAACAGATGATCGGGATCGCGTTGGCGATGGGTTTACTAGACGCCCACCTTTTCGCTGTGGGAGCGGAAACGGCGTCACCGAATGCCTCATTCGGTCAAGCCCGAACGGGAGTGCTCGTCGAGGTTCCGCACCCGCTAGCACCTGGCGTTGTCGACGACCTGGTGGTTCGATTGAGCCAAGCTGAGGCGGCGGCCCAGCGGACCGATTCAGATGGTCCGCGCCCAACGATCGTCTTGAAGTGGTCTGGAGCACGAGATCAGCGGGTGGAATTGGAACACGCTCTCAAACTCGCACGCCTGATTTCCGGCTCGTCCATGCAGCGCATCCGCGTCGTTTCATGGATCGATACGGATGTCGTTGGGCATGAGGTCCTACCGATCTTGGCCAGCGACGCGATGCTGGTGTCCCCGGATGGATCGATTGGGGATGCGACACTAGGTGAGTCAACTCTCGACGAAACGATCGCACTGAACTATCAGGCGATTGCGAAACGGCGAGGATTGCTGGTTCCGTCGATGATTGATGGTCTGGTCGACCCGAGTGTCGAGGTGGCGCGCGTGACGCTTACCGACGGGACAACGTCCACACTTTCAGCAGAGGAGCTCGAATCGGCTCGGCAGTCGGGCAAGGTCGCATCGGAATCGATCTGGAGTCTGGCGGAGGAACCAATGTCGCTGGATGCTGATGAGTTGCGGATCGCCCGCGCGGCGATCGCCATCGTCAACAGCAATGATGAGGTTGCCGACGCTTTGGAGTTAGCCCGGCTGCGTTCCGTACGATCCGATGAAGCGCGTCCGCCCGTCGGGACACTGTTGTCGATCGTCGGTTCAATCAGTCCTCAGCGTATTCGACGTTGGTCATCCAATCTCAATGCCACCATTGAAAAAGGTGAAACCAACACGTGGATGATCGAAGTGGATTCGCCTGGAGGCCACCTTCAATCATCAGCCGCCCTCGCGGCGGTACTCGCGGACCCGGGTCCCTTGATTGACACGGTTGGTGGAGTCGTGGTTGGCCAAGCACGTGGTGATGCTGCTTTGATCGCGGTGGCAACCAAACCGCTGGTCATGACCGCCAATTCGACATTGGGCGGAGACGGCGGTGCGTCGATGACGCCCGACGAGATTGAACGCCAATCGGAGCTAATTCGCCTAATCGCAGCATCGACCAATCGGAGCGAAACACTGCTTCGGGGATTGTTGGCTCCCGACACAACGATCTACGAATACACCCACCGTCAAACGGGTCGGATTCGTTACGCGACGGTCGGCGAATTGACCAGTGAATTTGGTGAGGAGCGTCTAGAAGACGTCTGGAAACGCGGTCCTCAGATTGACCTGCGCCAGCCGCTTTCACCGGCCAGAGCGATCGCATTGGGGCTTGCCGATGGGCAAGTAACCTCGCTGGCCGATGGTGCTGCGGGGCTAGGATTGCCGTCGGTTCCTGACCGGTTGCGTGACCGAGGGCTGGTTCGTTGGGTCGAGCAAATCGGCCGCAATAACATGCTCGCCTTCATCTTGTTGCTCATTGGATTCATGATGTTGTCGACGGAGATGAGCGCTCCAGGTCTGGGTGTTCCCGGATTCTTGGCGATGGTTTGTTTCGCGTTTTTCTTTTGGGCCAAGTTTCTGGCGGGGACTGCAGAGTGGCTCGAGCTGGTGGCGTTTGGATTGGGACTTGCTTGCCTCGCGATCGAGGTGTTCGTCCTTCCTGGATTTGGCATCTTTGGTGTTGGCGGGATGGCGTTAACCGTCCTTGGAGTTGTGTTGATGAGCCAAACGTTTGTGATTCCACGCAATGCGTATCAATTCAACGAAATCGTACGAGGCCTTTCCATCGCGATGGCTTCCTTGGTGGGCATTTTGATCGGTGTGGTTTCGGCGCGACTGTTTTTGCCCAAGGCGGCGTTGGCGACGGGGCTGTCGATGGGGGCGCCAGACGAGTCATTGGATCAAGTCGAACGTGTCGCACGTTACGAGCATCTGTTGGGGCAAACGGGAGTGGCCATTACGCCCCTGCGTCCATCTGGAAAGGGACGTTTTGGAGATGCCATCGTGGCCGTGATAAGCGATGCCAAGGCGATTGAATCGGGTGAGTCGGTTCGAGTGTTGGACGTTCGTGGCAACCGTGTCGTCGTCGAGGAAGTGAACTCCTGATGCCATCGCTTTACTCGATCGTCTTGCTGGTACTCTTCTACGCTTTGCTGGTCGCTGAAATTTTCGTTCCCAGTGGAGGTTTGCTCGGCATATCGGCCGTGCTCGCGGGCCTGGCGGCGGTCGTCGTGGGTCTGACTCATAGTTTCACGTTCGGCATGACTGTGTTGTTGATCGTGCTTGTCACGACGCCGATTCTATTGACCCTCATTATCCGCATTTGGCCTCGTACGGGTGTCGGCCGCCAAATACTCAACTTGCCACCTGGGTCAACGGCTGTGACGAGGCCCGTGGCGACCACCATGGATGGCATGCCGCTCACGCAGTGGGTTGGTCGCGATGGCGTCGCGACGACGGATTGCTTGCCGGCAGGTGAAGTCCGCGTCGATGGCCATCGATCCAACGCCGTCTCGACGGGACAACCCATCGACGAGGGAACCGCCATACGAGTGGTCCGGATCGTCTCGGGTCGAGTCCACGTTCGTCCGCTCACGGAAGATGAGTTGGAAGCCCGGCGGACCAGCGAGCGGAAGCTGCTGGAGCCTGGTCATACGACGCCAGGTGCACCGGTGATCCCAGAATCCACCGGCAAAGTGACCGGTACTTCGCTCGACGATCTAGATCTCGATGAGATCTCCCCTTGATCACTAAGCTCAAATTGATCTGTACGGGATCGGCCGCCAGACGGTAACTCCCGGTCACCCGATCCCGGTTCTTCGTATCTCTATACCGGCTCCTGCGTTGTGAATGGACTGCCGAGTTCAATATGGATTCCAATCCTCGCATGGGCGGGGACGACCGTCGGTGTCGCGTGCGCGCAAGAGTCTTTATCGACATCCCTAAAATTCGAATCCGCCTCCCAGTCCATTTACGCATCCACAGATGCGGCACCCGACCTGACTCATTCGGTACCCGACCTGACGACAGTCAACTTGGGGATCCCCGAAATACCGGTGGAACGCTTTCGCAAGAGTTTCTTTCAAGGCGGTGAACTGCTCGGCGGATTCGTCGGGGACGGGAGCGATGTGGCGGTAGGTCGGGACAGTGATGGCGGCCTCAGCGAAACCTTCTGGGAAACACGACTGAGCTTTGGGATCCCGCTGGGTAGTCTCGACAACATCCTGGCGATCCGTCCGTTCTTTCGTGCTGATCACCTCAACGGCCCCGAGGGGATCGATGTTCCGGCCACGCTCTACAGCACGGGAGTCACGCTGCTGCAACGAAAGGAGTGGAACGAGAAACTCAGCACGATTGCGATTCTGACGCCTTCGGTTCGCAGTGATTTCACCACCAGCGAGAACGCGGTCCGTTGGTTCGGACTCGGATTGATTCAGTGGAAGTGCCGAGACGACCTATCCCTTTCGATCGGAGCCGTCTATCTCGATCGGTCCGACCTGAGTGTGCTACCCGCGGCGGGACTGACGTGGACGCCAAGACCGTGGTGGAAGATCGATCTGATGTTGCCGCGTCCCATGATCAAGCGGCGACTCTGGAAGCAAGGAGGGCAAGCCGAAGGATGGGTGTTTGCTGGCGGATCGATCGGAGGCAATACATGGGCCGTCACGCGGCGAACCGATGACGCGCGCGATGGCGACCATGACGAACTCACAATCAGCGGGCTGCGTCTTTTCGGCGGTTATGAGACCATTGCCTCGGGCAACCGAGGATGGAGAGTCGAAAGCGGCTTGGTCTTTGACCGCTCGATCGAGTACGAAGGCCAGTCCGATGAGTTTGGTCTCGCCAATGCATGGTTCGTCGAAGCCAGTTGGTTATTCTGAGTGTCTCGCGAAAACGATGTTCCGCCCAAATCCAAGCGGCTAGCCCGGCCTGAGTGTCAGGAGAGACAACTCAGGTGGGCAACGCCAACGCAACAGGTGGACACCGCCGAGTCCCCTCGACACATGAAGTGTCGTGGGCGCTCTTCGAAAATCTCCGGATGCCCACCGGCTACCGTGTCGGCTTGGACTCAAGATTGGACCCGCCAATGGCAGGCGGCCCTGACCGCCATGAGTGTGCCCGGCCAACATCAGCTCGATCCCATGATGCCGGCACCAGTCAAATTGATCCGGACTGTGCGACAAACAGACTCGAAAGTCATGATGCCCGCCCGTCATCGCATCGTCGTCGGGACGGGCGAACCACGGTGACTCGTTACCAACCAACATCACCGTCGAGTTGCGTGCGTGCGCATCCACGCAGCGGCCACCTAAGTCGTGCCAGCCCGCGGAGACCATCGCGCTGCGAACGTCGTCGGGATCGCTGACGCGCGTGTCATGATTCCCAAGAATGAAATAACAACCATCCATGGCATTGGCTTGCGAGAAAATGCCATCGAGCCACGAAAGTCCAATCGATTTATCGACGATATCGCCTGTCAAAGCGATCAAGTCGGGGCGCCAACGCATGGTCTGCTCGACAACCGTCGCGGCGTAAGCAGGATCCACCTGCCCGGTGAGGTGAATGTCCGACAAATGGGCAATTCGATATCCCGTTAGGTCTTTGGGTAAGCCGACAACGGGCAGCTCAATCTGTTCGACCGATAGATCAAATATCTGGTTACCCGGGATACGTTGGGCGACACGGCATTTGCGGGTAAGCGGCAGCGAACACTCGGCCAGTTCGGCAACATCCAGCGACGTGGTGTGTCGCTGGACGGAAACTTGCTGCAGCCCGATGAAGGGTCGCCAGGCCAACCAAAGGATCCCAAACACGGCGCCCAGTCCAAGACAAATCAATCCGTAAGCGGTCACCAATGGAGGCATCATCACCGTGGTCGCCGCCGTCGTGGTCGCGTGCCAGATCCTCGGGCCATGATTCCAGAGGATCACCGCCGGCGTCACGAATGTCTCCGCCAGCAACGCGACCTCGATCCGCTTGATCCATGCTCGAGGCCAACCAAGTGAATTCAGTCGGTTGTAGAGCGTCAGACGAAGCCCAAAATGTCCCATCAGCGCCGCGATCATCCAAACAGGACTCCAGTGCAGCATCATTGTTGATTCCATCGCCTTGCTGACTTCATGCATCGATTTGCTTGGGCGTCATCTCCGTTTCGAACTCGACCGAGTCTCGGGTGAGCGGATCCTGCCAAGTTGTGACGTGGCACCGCAAGACAATCACGGCCGCTGTGGGCATTTGAATGAACTCACCGGCCAAATGGGCCGCCAGTTGACTGATCCCGGGATTGTGGGCCAGCACCATGAGCTTGGCAAATTGTGCGTCATTGGCTGCCGTTTGAACGGCGCCAATCGTATGGAGGATGGCCTCGGCCGACGCCAGATACAACGATGGACTCTCGTGCACGGGGACGTCTCGAGGCCACGACTGATTCATCAGCTGAGACGTTTCGATCGTTCGACTCGCTGATGAACAGAGGATTTGGTCCGGTTTGAATCCTTGGTCGAGGAGCCAGTTCGCCATCACGGGGGCGTCACGCCGTCCCCGCGCATTCAGACGACGTTCATGATCGGACACCGACGAATCGCCCCAGTAGCTCTTGGCATGGCGCATGAGGATGAGGTGACGCATCGACCGGGTGTCCTGCTTGGTGGGAACAACAACTGCGGCCACGTCGTGCGTGAACTCGCGTCGGCTTGTGAGACAATGCGAAACGTTATACTCCTTGCGGTAGGAATCCACCTGCCAACTCGCCATCGGTCGAATTCCCCCCCAAAAAATCTCGCGATCACCATGAACTCTTTGAGCGTCCCACGACGGCAAATGGCATTTTTTCGCGCTCTGCGCATCCCGACCACGGGCATTGCCTTGATGTTGGCATCGGCAGGTATGGCTGATGACTGGCCCGGATGGATGGGCCCATCACGCGACGGCGTTTTGCGGGAAGGGGGGATCGTCCGCGCGATTTCGGACGATGGATTGCCCGTCAAATGGCGCATTCCCATAGCGGGTGGCTATGCCGGTCCCGCGGTCGCCAACGGATCCGTTTATCTATTTGATTACTTAAAACGCGATGGGGAAGCGTTCAACAACCCCGGACAGCGAGCATCGCTGTCCGGGCAAGAGCGATTGCTGGTTCTCGATGCCGCTACGGGCGTGGAGAAGTGGCGGCACGAGTACGAGTGTGCTTACAGCATTTCGTATCCGGCTGGGCCGCGTTGCACGCCGACGGTTGATGACGATCGGGTCTACACGCTTGGAAGCGAAGGGGATCTTCGTTGTTTGGACACCAACCGTGGCGAGTTGATTTGGAGTCGTTCTCTCAAGCGAGACTTTGCCGCCGAAGTCCCGATCTGGGGTTTCTCAGCGCATCCGCTTGTTGATGGCGATTTGCTTTACACGATGGTCGGTGGCGATCGTCAGGGGATCGTCGCGTTCGACAAGATGACCGGGGAGGTCCGATGGAAGAACCTGGACACCGCCGCTGGCTACTGCCCACCCACGATCATTGAGCACGGGGGCGCACGCCAATTGATTGTGTTCCATCCAATGGGTATCCATGGCCTCGACCCGGTGACGGGACGAGTGTACTGGAATGTACCCATGTCACCGATGTACGAAATGTCCATCAATCAGCCGGTCATTGCTGGCGACTTGATGTATGTCAGCGGGATCCGAACCGAGTCGGTCATGCTTCGTTTGAATAACGATCGTCCTGATGTCACTGAGGTGTGGCGTGGCGAACCCAAACAGGCCGTCTACACCGCCAATAGTACGCCACAGTTTGTCGACGGCGTGGTCTACGGAACCGACTGCAACGAAGGTTGCCTGATCGCCATGGACGCAACGACGGGCGAGCGTCTGTGGACCACGTTCGAAGCGACTCGACCCGATGTGAAACGTTTCATCAAGCACGGTACTGCGTTCTTGACTCGGATGGGCAGCACCAACGACTATCTGATATTCAATGAGCTTGGCGACTTGCTGATCGCAAACATGACGGCGAGTGGTTTCGAATCAAAAGGACGGTTCCACGTGCTCGAGCCGACCAACGAGGCATTCGGACGCGACGTCGTTTGGAGTCATCCAGCCTACGCCGACAAGACCGCTTTTATCCGCAACGATGCTGAAATCGTTGCCGTCGATCTATCCGAGTAGGGAGTTGGATGGGGCGGACGGATTCAGATGCAAACATCGAACATTTGTTGTATTGCGATCCTGGCCAATCTTGGCCGCTTCGGCTACGCTCTTCTACCCAATGTGGGCCCAAGATGGTCACACGACGACGCAGCCTAGATAATGTGAAATGGGTGGCGTTGATCCACCCATGAATGAAAGATAGGCATGTCCTCTTCAACTGAGCGCGGCGCAGTGGCGTCGTTGGCGGATGAAATTTTGGCCGCCAGCGAAGCGACGCTCGCCGGTGCACCCGCGCCGTTCCTTGGCGAAACCAGTCGCAAAAAGAAACCGAATCAGGCCAAGCGCGGCGACGCGATCATGGCCCACCAAGACAGCGATGAGACCGGCGTTTCGCAAGACGCCGATTCGAGTGACACGATGGCCGGCGTTGAACCAAACGTCGATGCCGGGCGCGTACGGTTCACGGATTTGGACCTACGTGAGGAGGTGCGAAGAACCGTCCTCGCTCGTGGGTACGAGTATCCGACCGAAATCCAAGCTTCGATTATCCCCCATATTTCGGCTGGTCGGGACGTGCTGGCTCAATCTCAAACCGGTACCGGGAAGACGGCCGCATTTGCGTTGCCGATCCTGAGCGCGATCACGATGCAGCGGAAACCACCGCAGGTACTTGTACTGGCCCCGACGCGTGAGCTGGCTATCCAAGTTGCGAACTCGTTTCGGACTTATGCCGAAGCGATCGACGGTTTCTCGGTAGCGAGCATCGTGGGCGGCCAGGATTATGACCCCCAACTCCGCCAACTTCGACGTGGATGTCAGGTCGTCGTCGGCACACCGGGACGCCTGATCGATCACGTCCGTAGTGGTGCCTTGGACTTGAGCCAACTGAAGTGTCTCGTGCTCGATGAGGCGGACGAGATGCTCAACATGGGCTTTCTCGAGGATGTCCAGTTTATTCTTGAACAATCGCCGCCGGATCGCCAAGTTGCCTTATTCAGTGCCACGTTACCCGAACCCATCCGGCGGATCTCGAAGCAATACCTTCGAAACCCGGCACGAGTCACGATTGCCAACAAGACCGTGACAGCGGAGTCCATTGGTCAGCGGGCAGTCTTCGTTCCGCCTCGGGAAAAAATTGACGCGCTGAGACGCTTTCTCGAGGTGGAAGCGACCGATGGAGTGATCATATTCACGAAGACCAAAGACGCGACCATCAGCGTCGCGGAATCGCTAAGTCGTCAAGGTTTTTCGGCGGTGGCGCTCAATGGTGACATGCCACAGAAAGTTCGCGAGCGTGCCATTGAGCAACTGAAGTCGAGTCGTTTGGATATTCTGGTCGCGACGGATGTTGCCGCACGTGGGTTGGATGTTCCTCGAATCAGCCACGTGTTTAATTTTGACTTGCCCCACGACAGTGAGTCCTACGTTCATCGAATCGGTCGAACCGGACGGGCCGGTCGAGAAGGTCAGGCGATTATTTTCCTCACCAATGCCCAGCGTGCCCGGTTGCGTGCCATTGAGCGCGCCACCAAGCAACCAATTGAAGTCGTTCCAATCCCATCGGCCGACGTGGTCAATGCCGCGCGCATTCGGAAGTTCACGGAGCGTTTGAGCCGTGTGATCGGCTCAAGCGATCTGTCGTTTTTTCGGGAGATGTTGATCCAATATGCCAACGACCATGATCAGCCAATAGAGGTTGTTGCCGCGGCGTTAGCGGAGATCACACAGAACGGTCGACCACTGTTGCTGAAAGACTCCCCGAAACGGAATCCGCGGGTGGAGTCGCACCCAAACGGACAAATGCCCGGCCATCGTTCGCGCTCACGCGAGGATCGACGATCGGATCCGACGGACAACGGTCCGGTTGGTCGCCGTCGCGAACCGCGCATCCTGGGTCCGGTTAAAGACGGAATGATGCGTTATCGCGTCGAAGTCGGTTGGCGCGACGGCGTGAAACCCGCCAACTTGGTCGGGGCGATCGCCAATGAGGCCGGAATCGACGGAGAATTCATTGGCCCCATCCATATCGAGAACACGTTTGCGACCGTGGACTTACCAGAGGGAATGCCGCCGGATATTTATCGGACACTTCAGAATACATGGGTTCGCGGCAAGAAGCTGAGCATTCGCGTTGACGACGGACGCCCACGACAAAATCGTTCCGGTCCGACTCGCAAACGATCGTCGAACGCAAAACCGCGAGGGAGACATTCGACGGGACGTCGTCCCCACGCGAAGCGATCCTAGAAAAGACCAAGATCAGATCGGAAACTGGGTCACGGGAAGCTCGCCACGCCATGACGTTTCGGCAACAAATAATTGGCCGGCGTTGGGACATTGGGATTGAACATCAGCGGTCATGTTTTCGACCGCCGTCGTAATCAACAATTTGACTTCGCCGTCATGAGGAATCAACGCCGGGCACGTGTTCTGGGGTGATCCGTCCGTCTCCCAAACCTCCTTCAAATCCCCGGTCTCCAAGTCGTAGCGGCGCGTCTGTCCGACACCAGCGGCACCCGGCAAAAAAATGGCGACGATGAGGTCGTTGCCGTCCGGCGTTAGGACCGCTCCGTCCGGAACACCCGGATCGGACGTCAAGTCAAGTCGCACGTTTGGTTGACCGAGTGTTCCGGCATCCAGATCGAGGGGATACTCGACGACCAATCGTGTCGGTGAATCGATGTCGATGAGTGAAAGCGAGCCATCGGCGCGATGACGGATTGCTTTGCCGTTGCTGCAGACTTGATCGTCTCGGAGTCGAATCAGTTTGCGATCGCGGCCCCGGTAGAGATAGAGTCCTGCTTTCTTCTCCGCAAATGCCAAATCCTTGGTGCCGAAAATCAGATTGTCCTCGTGAACCAATCCGTCGTTGATGATGGTATTGGTCACGTCGGCATCAATTTCACCCTCCAACACACTCCAAGATCCATCATCCGGATCAAAAATACCCAGCGAACGCTCCACACCAGCGACAAAACGACGCCCGTCGCTACAGGGAAACGCGAAACCGGGCCGCCCGGGTAAGTCGTACGTGGTGTTCGACATCGTGCTCAGATCCAGCACGTTGATCGAACCCTTCGAAACGTCGGGTCCATGCGCGATCGCAACCCAAGAAAGTAGTCCGTGCTGGTTCAAAGCAACGGGGCCTTCGGGTAGGTATCGCAGCGCGTCGCTGTCAGGAATGGAAAGTGGTGTGGCTTGATGAACTTGCGGCATGGGCTCTTCAATGACGGAGGCAACTCGACGACGAGTCGGTTCCGAACAGCGGACAAAATGCCCTTTAGCGCGAACGCATGAACCGTCTCAGAACCAACGGTGTTTGACGGTAAAAGAACCTCGGCATTACGGCAAGGTAGCCACCGGAGACTGGATCATGTTCAATCACGATCTGAGTCCCGGCGGACGCCGCAGCTTGGAACAAAGCCTCCGTGACGAGGTCTCGATCGGGACCCAAAGCATCACCCAACACAATGATCGGCAGCTGGTCGTAAGTCGCTTCGGTCCCAACCCACCAATGTCGGTCATCGACCCTCCGAATCTGCAGTCCAATGGGATTCAGCGTCCTCGTTAGCATCTCGCCAGCCGGCTCTCCGGCATAGGGCATCACCAATTGAGCCGGCGAGAGCTTGCGTCGCTGCGCATCATTCCAGTTGATGACGCAACTGGCATCATTGAGTCGCGCCGTTCGGCGAAGGCAACCGGCCAACGTGATGGCTCCGTCTAGCTGGGTACCCGACTCGCCGCCGCGGAGGATTGGCCACATCGTTGCAAGTGGACGTGGGTCCTGATCGAGGGACTCGGGATCTTGAATCAAAGACGGCGCCAGTCCGGTCCATCGCGACATCACATCGGGGTCCAGCTGAACCGGCAATCCGCGTAAACGCCGCAGCGACTGCATCAGAATGACCTGGAAATGAAGCTGCTGGTGTGGCGTGACGACCGATCGGCTCTTGACCACCTGGACGATGTTTTCAACGAGCTCTTGCGCCGATGCCCCGTCGACATCGAATGCATCGATCGCAGTGAGTGGTTGTGTTGATTCACGCAGCCGATCCAACGGAACGGTCAAGGTCAAACGATCGTCCGAACGTTCGACGAGCAGTGCTCCGGCCGATTCGACGAGGCCATCGACTAATTGTCCAACCGATTTGAATCCCGGCGCCAGATCTCGAACCGGCTGTCGAATATCGATGCCGGCCAAATCCAACGTGACCCAATCGAGTTGAACAGGTACCGCAGTGATTTCACTGATCATCAGCGTCGCATCAGCGAGCTGATAGCCATCGGTGTTAATGGCGATCCGCAGTTTCATCGCGTTGTCGACGTTGACGTCCGGTGGCGGCATGGCGATGAGCATTGGGTCGATGACTTCGCGAGCGGCTTGGTCCAAAATCAACGGTGGATCGTCATTGGGACCTTCGGGCTCAGCCATGGCATTGAAGTCGCCAGGTAGGTCGAGCAATTCGGTGAACCTTGCCAGCTCGGGCGGCATTTCCGTTAGCGTCGCAGACTCAGCATCCCCGTCGACGGCATCATCGATCTTGGTTGGCCTCAAGACGGTTGAATCATCCGCCGACTCTTTGCCACCGAGTTGGCCAACGTCGTTGGTGCGGTCCAACAGATCCATTGGGTTGCCCAGGACAAGATCCGGACTACTGGCAAGGCCGTCGGGGGAGGCCATGTCGTCCGCAGACGTGGTCGGCCCGTCGGGCCCAGTTTGCGGCGTCTCGTCGAGTTTCGTCGAGGACAACGGTCCACGAGATTCCGCATCGAATGTGTCCGTCAATGCCCCGGGCGAATCGGTTTGGGGCTCCGATGCCGGCACGGGTAGGGATGGTTCGGCAAGCGCTGCTATCTCGTCGGTGAACGATGGCGTAGACGCAACCGTTTCGTCGTCGCGAAGAACCTGCCAGCCATAAATGGCCAGTGACACGGCGGCGACGAAACCGCTGACGATCGCGGCCCCTCGCAGCAATCGACGCCGCTGACGAGCGCTCGTTTCACTCTGAAAGGCAACGTCCCACTTCGGATCGTCGAGGGCATCCGACGTTGAAGCTGAATCGTCGTCAGCAGCGTGTTGATCCGCCCGGTCAATCGAGGTCGTTTCCGCAATGCTGGGAATCGCTTCGTGGGTCAGCTCACCGCTGTCGACGGATGCGTCTCCCACAACAATCTTGGAGGACCTGGCTAGCGATTCCCCGTCGATGGCTTCGGTCGGCGGGTTGATCTGGACGAGGGAACCGCAACTTGGGCAAGCCACAATCTCGTTGACCAAGGAGGGATCACTCACTCGCAGCCGCGAATGACAGCTAACGCATGTGACGCTGAAAGGGATCGTCAACGTTCATTTCCCGCGGGCTTCGGATACCATGCTCGCGACTTCCGACTGAACGAGGGAAGCAGGCAATGCATAGCTCACAACGCGACCCGCTCGCGCGATGTTCAAGCCGATGACGCGCCCCTGAATGTCCAACAAAGGACCGCCGCACTCGTTGGGATCGAGAACAGTATCGTGCTGAATGACGCGTTCGAAACCAGACAATCGGACATTACGGGGTCCATTGACGCGAGCGTCATTTTCGGACTCATTCATGATTGCGGCTTCCCGCAACTTCGCCGAGATATCCAATGTGTTTCCGCCGCGATCGATCGTCAGTCGCACGACCTCCCCAGGAAACATGGACTTCAGGGTCGTCACGACCGTTCGGATGTCCTGCTGAATCCTGCCATCGATGGCAACGATCCGGTCGCCCAACTCAAGCCCCGCCTCGTCGGCTCCGCTGCGTGGGAAGATGACTTCCACCCGAGCACCCGATTGATCGACCGGTTCCAGTTTGACACCCAACCTGCCTTGATGACCAACGGTGATGGGGCCCGTGCCGACCACGCCGATCCCCACGACGCGTCCAGATCGGTCAGGACTGACGAGGAAACTTCCGATCGAGGGAATCACGGCATCCCAAACAATCGGCGTCAATTGCGACCGCATCGACGCGACATCGGATTCGTTCGGTTCCAAGACGAGAAGTGCCAGATCGGTTCGTCGCCTTACCGCCGCAACGCGCGCCGGCACCATTCGGCCGTCACGGAATTGAACGCGGATCGGATCGCCGGTCAGCTCGCTGCGTTTGGTAACCACGTATCGACGTGGTGATCCTCCGAGACTTCCTTGAAGACTCGACGGCACACTCGCCTGACTACCATCGGATACGACCGTCCCCATTGCGACGGGGCGACCACCACTGACGACACTGACGACGCTGCCAAGAGTCTGGCCGGCGATCGGCCGAACCAACCGCATCATCTCCGAGTTGTCACGTCGGTTATAGACACGGTCCGCCAAACGCTCGCGAAGCCATCGTGGGATCGCCGTGTCACCGCTCAAGTCATCCTGAGCCACCGAAACGGGAACTTGGAGGAGCCCCGCGCTCAAAAGAACGACAGTCAACGAGAGCAAACCAATGCCGAATCGGTTAGTCATCATCCGCACGTCCAATTTCCAAGGTCACGCTCATCGGAACACCGCGGCGACGCAAGTAAATCTTGATGCGTTCGCCCGGCATCGTATCCGAGACGGCTTCTTTCAAGGACGCAAAATTCGTCACTTGCGAATCACCAAAGACCTCGATGATGTCGCCCTCCTGAAGGCCGGCGTCGTCGGCAGGAGATCCTGGGGTCACGGAAAGGATTTCTGCCTGGGGTGCTTGTCGATTACCTCGAACGCCCAGCATCGGACGAAAGCCTGGAAGGTATCCCCAAGCCTCGCCACGCTCCATTCGAGCCCAGTGTTCGTCGTAATGAGAAACCGGGACGTGAAGATTATCCGCAACGTCATTGCCGATACGACTATGAACGGCGATCAATCGACCGGACAGGTCGAACAGAGGACCACCAGAATCACCGCCAATCAAAGCGCAGTCGGTCACCAACGATCCAGGACGAACCGCCAGGATGCGTCCAACTCGCGTCACCATTCCACGTGAGCTGTCATAACCACCGGGATGCCCAGTCGCGATGCACCACATGCCGGGCTGGAGATTCTTACTCGAGCCCAAGCTGGCGTGGGGCCATGGGCGACCGTTGTTCTGGCCTGCGTCGATCTTCATCAAACCCGCGTCGACGCCACGATTCATTCCCAGCGTCGTGGCAGTGACGGTACGTCCGTTTGACAGAGTTAGCAGAGCATTCTTACGAGGTCTCATGGCAACGTGTGCCGCCGTCAGCACGTAACCGCTATCGGTGATGATCACACCTCCACCTTGTGCAGGACCGATCTGCACGCTGACCGTACATTCGGCCGCCTTGGACGCGATACGCTGATGCTGGCGTTGAAGCTGTTGCAACTGTTCGAACGACTCCGGAACGCCGCCGCGTTCGAAAATCGTTTCGAGCGTCTTGGGAACGGCGACGGCCGTCGCCAGATTCGAAGGGGTCGACGAGCTGACTCGTTGCAGCGCCGTTACCGATCCGGTGTAGCTCGGCTTACTCGAGATCGCCGGTGGCGACGCCACCGGCGGAGGCGAGTTCACGGTCTGGGCGTTCACGTTGGCAACGCAAAAGCTGACCGTCGACCCGATGAAGACGAGCCAAAGCGTACGAAGGGTGGTCCGCTTCGTCACACATTGTCTCCGGCAGCTGGGAAAGGGGCGTCGCGACGGTCCACCCTCATTGTAGCTAACCTGGCTATTCTCGCCCAAGGTTCCGCTCAACAAACTGCCCAGCAGGGTAACAAAATGACCATCCTCGGGCCGACACAACCGTCATGACCGCCGTTGTCGCGGCGACACGTTCGTCAGGTCGGAGAGCTTTCCAACTTCATTGCGCCGCGGCTCAGCAGATCGTGGGCTTGCGTCAACCGCCGGACCACTTCCGAACGGTCGGCGCCGACCGTGTTGAGATGCCCCATTTTTCGTCCAGACGGAGCCGCATGCTTCCCATAAAGATGGACATTTACGCCTGGAACCGTCATGGCGGCGTCCCAGTGCGGACTACCTTCGGTTGCCAGCCAGATGTCTCCGAGCAAGTTAGCCATCCCGGCAGCCGAGCACGTCAGCTTCGTTTGCCCGAGGGGCAATCCACAAATGGCGCGAACATGCTGTTGAAATTGACTGGTCGCGCAGGCATCCAATGTCACGTGCCCCGAGTTGTGAGGACGTGGGGCGATCTCATTGATGCGAATCTCATCGCCGCAAACGAACATTTCGACACACAGCAGGCCCACGACATCAACGGCCGCCGCCGCTTTCTCGGCGATCTGGCGAGCACGGTCTTCCACGCCTGGTTCGATCATCGCGGGCAGGTGCGTGGTTGCCAGAATGTGATTGGAGTGATGATTCTCGAAGACCGGAAAAGTCGAGATGCGGCCATCCGCTGTCCGCGCGGCAATCACGGAAACCTCGAGATCAAAATCCATCATGGCTTCGGCGATCCACCCGCCATCAAATTCCCATTGGACGGACGCCGCATCGCTTGGGCAAGTCAGTCGATATTGCCCTTTACCGTCGTAGCCGCTTCGGCACGTCTTCACGATCAGCGGCCATCCCAGTTCATCGGCTGCTGCAATGGCCGAGTCCGAATCCGACACGAGACGGTGGGGTGTGACGTCAAGCCCCGCGTCGGCGAGGGTTCTCTTTTCAACGCCGCGATCTTGCGAAATCGCTAGCACGGTAGCGCTCGGATAGGTCGGTGCAAACTTCGAACACAGCGCGATCGTTTCAGCGGGAATATTTTCAAACTCCAGCGTGATCACGTCGCAGGTCTTGGCAAACGCCTCCACCGCCGAATAATCGCTCAGCGGTCCACAAACGGTGGTGGTGGCGACCTGCGCCGCCGGTTCGTCGCTGCTGCCGCAAAACACTGAAACGCGATATCCCATCTGAGCCGCGGCGATGGCAAACATTCGACCGAGTTGGCCACCACCGACCATCCCAATCGTCGCGCCCGGCGGGATCATGATAACGACTCGGCTGTCGCCAGCACGGCGTCATGTTGACGCTGGACGAAATCGTTCAAACGCACCGACAAGTCAGCATCCGACAACGCCAGAATGCGAGCCGCCAGGATACCGGCATTTCTTGCCCCGGCAGTGCCAATGGCCATCGTCGCCACAGGAACGCCGCCCGGCATTTGAACGATCGAAAGCAGTGAATCGAGTCCCTGAAGGGCCCGACTCTGAATCGGCACACCGACGACCGGTAAGCTCGTCTCCGAGGCCACCATGCCTGGTAGATGTGCCGCCCCGCCCGCACCAGCAATGATCACACGCAGACCGCGCGATTGGGCCGACTGGGCGTAATCAAACATCCGCTTGGGAGTACGATGAGCCGAAACGACGCTGCGCTCGTGCGGGATCCGTAGTTCGTCCAGTATCGATGCCGACGCCGACATGGTTTCCCAGTCATTGGCACTGCCCATGATCACGCCGACCAAAGCAGCGGTCGGCGCAGGCGGATCACTTGTCATGCGAGCTACGATTCGTTGGCGATGAGAGCAAATTCGTTTTGGCCGGTGGCACGTGACCGCCGGGATGATAGCTCAATCGAACCGTTGAATGGAACCAGCATGGCGTGGCTCGAAATCGATGATTCCTGGAACGGCGATGAACGTTCGCGTGGGGGCCCGATTCGATTGATGCACCACGACGCTCGATGGCGCCAGGAGTTCGAACAGACGCGCAGCAGCATCCTGCTGTGTTGCGATGGTCGCGTTTCTGCCGTGCACCACATCGGCGGGACGGCGCTGCCCGGACTGATTGCTCGACCGGTCATCGACTTAGTCGCGACTGTCGACGCCGGTGATGATTTGGACGTCGTGCAGGCCTGCATCGAAGGCTTGAACTATCGAGTCGTCGACGGACCGGATTGGGCTGCGAACCCGATCACCCTCGAAAAGCCGCGTCATGGAGAGACAACGCATCGCGTCATGTTGACTCTGCCCAATTCGACTTGCCGTCAGCAAGCCGCCGCCATTCGCGACCACTTCCGCCAAAACCGCGAAGAGGCGATGTCATTCGAGCAATGGAAAGTGGAACGCTGGCGTGATACTCAGGGGGACCCAGCCGAGTACGGTCGCGTAAAGTCCGCCTATTTTGACCAACTCCAGCAAGAGCTGAAAGAAACAAGCCGCGACTAACGCCTAAGCGACCGGTTTGGTCATGAACTTCGTTTCCGCTGCGATGTCGCTCTCGTCGGGTGTCGCATCGCTGTCGATATCGAACCACTCTTCTTCAAACTTCATGAAACCGCTCTCGCCTCGTGCGGCACGCTTCAACGCAACATTTGTGCCCAGCGCGATCACAGCGTCACCCATCGCCACTTCGGGATAGCATCGCGGATGGTTTTCGGGATCCGGGTTGCGTATGCAATAGGCCCAGTGCTCGATCTCTTCCCGATAGCCGCGGCTGACCGGGCCCGAAGAGGCTGCCTGGGCGACCGGGGCGGCGTAGTCACCACTGGCCGACGTATCCAGTGCATATCCGCCGGCTTGTTTCGCGACGCCAACTTTCGTACTGGTGTCGCTGTTGCGATAGAGCAGCACATCCGTTTCTTTATCGAGTACCAGGGTTCCCTTGGTGCCCATCACGACTTCACCCCAACCGCCCCAACCGTTGCCGTTGATCGACGAATAGGTGACAACGACCTTTTTGTTCGGATCCGTCTCGTAGCCCGCGACGGGTCCGTATTTCTGGCTTTGGGCGTTGGGGTACTGTTCGACACGGTCGTAGTAACCGACGTTGAAATCTTCCGAATAGTCGGGTCCGGGGAACTCAAACATGCAATAAACGTGGTCACCGACCTCACGATCCACAGGCATGATGTGGCGGCCACCGACGGCGTGGACCGACAACGGATGAACCTTTTTGCCGTCGTCACGCAGCGATGATAGGAAGATGCTGACTGCGTCGAGTTGATGGCTTCCCAATTCCGCCATGAGCCCCGCGCCGGTTCGCTCGAAGAGACGCCAGCGATGCAGTTCCTCGGCGGCGGTGAACATCTTGTCGCCCACCGAGAAATCCTGATAGCCGTGCTCACCGGGGTTGATGTCTTTGTCGGCGTCCCAGGCCGTCCACTGAGCGATCTCCGCCTGCAGGCGTGCTATTTCATCCGGATCCGATGTTTCATTGAGCGCTTTTTGACGATATGCCAGATCCTTGGCGATTCGATCAAAGTTCTTGCCATTGACCATCTCTCCACCAGGAATCGGCATCGACCAACTGTCGGCGCCCGGCAGATTGCCACGATGCCACTGGGCTCGGATGTGATGAAGCTGACCGATCAAATCCCACTTAATCAGGTTGATCGCGTTATCGTACTTGATGTTGTAATGACGCTGGTGACCGGTTGCTAAGTGCAACGGGTTGCCGCCGGCGTCGGTCAATTCGGCTGCCATTCGCGACATGACTTTGCACTGGGCAACGTTGTGTGCCATCAGTTTCTCGGTCAACACATGAAGGCCGCGTTCCATGGCCAACGCGGCGACGGGCGCGTGCAGCCAAAGCGGCAACGCGATGATGACCGCCTCGATGTCCGGGTCGTCCAGGCAAGCCATGATGCCGCCGTTACTGCCGTCGTAGACTTTGACGCTCTTCCTGGCTTCGGCCTCGTCTTTGTAGCCGGCGACTTTGATGAGTCCTGGGCGGCGAACCAGAGCGGAGGAACTTGACCAGTCACCATGAAAAGCACGGTGTTGACTGAAGGGCCGAATGTCGCAAATTGCCTTCACGTCCACGTACTCGGGATTGCAACCGCCAATCAGCACATTGCCTTCATCACCGGTCCCGATCACCGCCACTCGAACTGGATCCTTGACGTTGCCATAGCCAAAGTAAGCGGCTCCCAATCCTGCACCGCTGACGGCGCCCGCTGCCACAATTCCCCGCAGAAAATCCCGACGATTGACGTCGTAGTAGCTGCCAATGGCACTGTAGAAATTGTGTTCGCCAACGGCACGTTCGTCGCTGGAAAGTTTGTCGACCATGGTGGGACTCCCGTTTGCTGTGCTGACCTAGGCGGCTCTGCTAGGCGAACCTGTGAATCGGCGAATGATGAGGTGGATAAAGAAATCGACTCCTGCAAAGCGACCTGCACCGGTACTCGCCAATACCAAACAAGCCATGCATTCGATGAGTTGATAATTGCTCGAGCCAGGACCGGTTGTCGGTGGGTACTGACTTAGGAAAACAGAACCGAGAAATCCGGCCGCTGCTAACGAGGCCACCGGAGTGAACAGTCCCAGCAACAAGCACCAGCCGACCGCCATATCAAAGTAGGGGACCAGCTGGTCAATGACACTGGTGTCCATCACCGCCTGCCGCGGTCTCCGGAATGGATACGAAGGATGTCGCAACTGCTGTTCAGTCGTCGCTACCGAATTTTGCGTTGTTTCGTAGTTGCACCAAATTTCGTCGATGGCGGCGAGCACTGGGGCAGCCTTCTGTGCCAATTCGCGACGCACGGTCTCACGCTGGCCTTTGAGAGATGAAACCCCGTCGCGGACCGGATCTTTATCGAGCGTCTCGATCCTCACCAGCCCCAACTTGTACTCCTCGACATCGTCCGACGCCGAATCCGTGCCTTCGTTGTAGCCGATGACATAGTCGTACTGCTTGACCGCGCTGGCGTAGTTGAACTGTGTCTGACGCGATTGGGCCTCATCGAAACCGTAGTGCTTGGCGATTCGATCGCGATAACTCGCCATGGCAACGAGCATGCGATCCCGATCCAATCGCAGAGCACCGTCGTGATCCCAGACCATGCTTCGAAATTGCCCGGCAAGCGGGCCCTTGGCGTTCGCAAAGAAAGGCTTGGCTGTCCAGTCGCCGGCCTGATACTTCTCGGTACCTTCGCTAAAAAAGTGCCAGCCGATCGTGAGTCGTAGAATCACGAGCATCACAACGGCGATAAGGCCCAACAGACGGGGCGACAGTCCCCAGCCGACGGCAAGCCGGATGGGAGCAAACAGAATCTTGGCCACCAAACGGGGCTCCAGTCGAAGAAGTCAAACAGGCGGGAATGCGGGTTATCCGAGTTGGCAACCGGCGGGATACCAGAGAACCACCCAGCGTCCGAGTCATGTCGACACGACAACCAACTTCCAAGCGAAGTGTCGTCGAAAACCGCATCAATGTTCGGAAAATCAAGTCCTTATTATGGCAACGAAGTCGCCATTCGCCAAGCGACGAGTGCCGATTTTGCCGGTAAACGACGCTGTTGGCTCCCCGATTTCCATCCGGAGACCGTTGGAATCCCGCGAGACGTCAAGGATTGACACGCCAGCTTGGGGTTGAAGGCCAGTCACGGTGACCCATTGGCGGCGTCGACCCCCAAGCCCGATCCCTTTTCCACCCGCTTCTTGGAAATGGGAACACAGCATTTCGATCCGACCTGATCATTTCGCTTTTTGACTCAATCGCCAACAAGGTTCTGACTGACGTGTCCATTCGCATTCATGCGTCGATTTACGTTGTGTGCCGGCCACCGTTGGGAAGGCCATGAAGGAAAGTGCCAAAACCTTCACGAACACAATGACGTCTTGGAGGTCGATGTCACTGGATCGGATCAAGACCAGAACAGTTTGGATGCGATTCGTAGCAGTCGACCTAATCGAGTCGATGAACGAGACGCCAATACGACGGCTAAAAAAACATGGCTGATCACTTTCTACCTGCGGTCTGTCCGCAAATTCTCCACGGCACCAGAGCAACAGCCTACAAAGTGCATCTCGGGCAGAGCGAAGAAACGTGTGCGGAGGTTGAGCTCGACTAACGGGCGCTGGTGGGTCTCGGGGCTTCGTCGAGTTGTGTATCGGTCTGTGCTTACAACTCAACGCGGTCGTCATGGCCGATGTGTTTGCAACCGAGAATTCCAGCCATCGTGCTATTCGTCGCAAAGGGAAGGTCATCGGTCCGTTTTCCTTCTCGCAAATGGGCGAAGAACTGGTCCTGCTGCCGCTGCCAACTTCGGCGACCGCCCGGCGCACCCCGGTAGCGCCAAACCACCCGTTGATCCTGATCGGTGATCATGCCCTTGAGGAGATCACAGGTTCCGCGGCTGCCGTGCAACCGAAACGAAGTCGGTGCGGTGACTTCCTGACCGGTATGAAATCGATGTCTTGCCGGCACTTGGTCGAAATGGAACAGGACGCCGTCGTGAATCGATTGGATGCTTGTTGGCGGTCGACCCATCCACCACTGGATGACGTCGATGTCTTCGACGTGCGACTCCAAATAGGAATGGCCGGACGTCCACCGATAATCACGCCAATGGAATAGCTGGTTATCACGCACGGATTGTCGACGACGAACGGGCCGCCGGCTCGGCTCGAAGTGGCGAAAGACTTCCGACGATGTCGGCGCTCCGATTAGCCCCTGCTGAATGAGCTCCAGCGCTCCGGTGAATTTCGGATCGTAACGGCGTTGAAAACCGACGGCGACCGATAGCCGGTGTTGGGCGGCCAGCTGACCGGTGCTGGCAATGGACCTGACACCGACATCGTCGATCGCCAACGGTCGTTCCATGAAAATGTGTTTGCGTTCATCGACGGCCGCCCTAAAGTGCGCCGGACGAAATAAGGGTGGCGCGGCCAGAATCACCACATCCAGGTCACATGCCAAGACGCGCTGATAAGCATCCTCGCCCACGTATCTCCGGTCTCGAACGTCGACTTGATCGCAATGTTTGCCGTTGATTGTGCGAAATGAACGCTGCAAGTTGTCGGCGAACCAGTCTCCCATCGCCACCAGCTTGACGGGTCCCTGTGTCGAAAGAGCCTCCATGGCGGCGCGGGTCCCTCGTCGACCGCACCCGATCAACCCCACCCGGATGGACGAATCGCCCAATCCAACGAGCTCTTGGCTGGCTTCGACCCGTTGGGGACGGTTCCCCCAAACCGTTCCTCCCGCCAGCATCCACGTGCTGCGAGCCAAGAAGTGTCGACGATTGTCCATTTTGGCGAGATCGTTCCAATCGGATTCGGCGAAGCGCGAGCTAGGGACGCGTTTCGGATGGTGACGTTTTCAAGGGGGCGATCAGCCCGGCCGCACGTGCTTTGGCAAGTTCCGCCTGTATATCAACATAGTTGGGTTCGGGCAGCTCGGGGCCGCGCTGGACGACGGTTGCTGTGAGGATCGCGTCGGGCGGAAACTGGATCTCTTTTTCCGACTTTTTCTCGCTGGGGTCCACGCGCCGCAACGATGAAATCACGTGCATCCCATCGGTCACCTGCCCAAAGACCGTCTGGGTGCTGGCCACCGACGGCAGCGGCAAGAGAGCGATCGCGAATTGCGAGCTGCCAGAGTTGGGAACGAACTCACCGGGTTGGAGCGGCATTTTTGCCATGATGACCGAACCCCTCAGCGCCGGCCGCGCATTCTCACGGTCGTGCTCGTCGATGAGAAAATTGCCTGAGTTTCCGCGTCCATCATTGGTGGGATCGCCGGTCAGCGCGAGCACTCCATCGAGCACTTGGGCAAAGTCCAATCCATCATAGAAGCCGTCCTCCACCAGCCGCATGAAGTGCTCCGCCGCGGAGGGTGCCGAGTCGGTAAAGAGGGTAATGGTGACGCGCCCCTTGGTGGTCTCCAGTTCCACCGTTGGCAGTGATGACTCATCGATTTGCTGTCGCAGTTCGAGATCGCGTTTGTATTGCTGTTCGATGATGTCCATTGACATCACTAACCGCTGATCCGTTTCACTCAATGCGGATGGGTCGATCGAGTCGTAGATTCGCTTCGCTTCCTCAAAACGGCCCGTGACGACTCCGGATCGGGCTCCCATGAGAAACAGGTATGCGTATCGCTGCCCCAAATCGAGCAGGCGCGTCGCTGCCTCATAGGACGCTTCCGTGTAGTCGTCGATCTCGTACAGGTGCTGCACCATGGTCACCAAGTAGCTGGCCGCTTCACTGCTTGGCAACAAACGGATGACTTGGATCGCTTCGTCGAAGTGGGCACGTAAGCGTGTCGCCACTGTTTGACGAAGCTGCTGATACGACTTCTTCGCCGACGGCGAACGATCCAAGTCATTCATGTAGCGGATTTGGATTTCGCGGAGCTCGGCAAGTTGCTCTCGAAGTTCCGTTTTCGTTGACATGAATTGGGCATAGGCTTGACGCGCCGCCTCGGCTATTTCGTCGGGCATCTCGGCAAGCGTTGTTTCGATGATCTCGGTGTCGTCTCGAATCTTGTCGGGAGCTTGGAGATCCGCGCCAGCCGGGGTTGCGTCAGCGGACGTTTCCGATTCGGCTGCCTCTTCGGTGTCTGCTGGTGCTTGGAGTGAGTCTTGGGCCGGTAAGCTCGGGATCGTCGTCGCGATCAAAACGATTAATGACCAACCGACGGCATTCCCGATCCGAGACGTCCACCGGCTAGTTCTGGGATGAGTTTTCACGGATCTGGACGCCGAAGTTCGATAGAGGAATGATGTTGGAGGTGGATCTCGCGTTAGGATTTCAGCGGTGATGATCGCCGCTGGTCCCTGTGAGAACTTAAACGATTGCCCATGACCCGTACGATCCCCGAACTGGTTTGACATGCCCCATCAGCGACCCGCCAGCCCATTTCGTGTTGGGATTGGCTACGACTCCCACCGAACTGGCGCCGGGGGCCCGCTAAGACTTGGTGGAATCGATATTCCCTGTGACCGTCACTGCATCGGCCATAGTGACGCTGACGTGCTCATGCACTCGCTAACCGACGCACTGTTGGGGGCGATCGCGTCGCCAGATATCGGGCGACTGTTCCCCGATACGGCGGCTGAGAATGCCGGTCGCGATTCGGTGGAGTTTCTGCAGGAGGCGTTGAATCGTGTCGCGTCCGCTGGAATGGCGATCGGAAATTTCGACGCGGTCATTCTGGCGCAGAACCCGAAATTAGCGCCCCATATCGATGACATACGGACCAAAATCGCGCAGCACTGCGGCTGCGATCCTAGTCAGGTCGGACTCAAAGCGAAGACCGGTGAAGGGGTGGATTCGGTCGGGCGTGGGGAATCGATTGCGACTCGATCGATTGTCTTGCTTGTCCCCGCTTCGGGCGACACCTTACCTCACTCGAACTAACGACGTTTGCGTCAGGCGAGACTCATTGATCGTTGCAGGAAGCCCGAGCATTCTGTTTCCGTTGAAAACGAGGTTTCCCTCAATGAGCCAAAGGGCGTTAGCCACCGATGGAGTACATCGGACGTTCAGGGGATGCGAATTCGGATTCACCAATCCCATGGGCCGCCCGTTTATCTCGTACGCTCTCCAGCACCAAGTCGATTAGGCCGTTGTCATCGACACCCTGTCGAAGCGCATCCCGCAGTGGCGTTTCGCTGGTTGCGAACAAGCAGTTTCGAATCGAACCGTCCGCCGTCAGCCGCAGACGATTGCAATCATCACAAAACGGACGGGTGACCGATCGAATGATGCCCAATCGCGTCTTGGTGCCATCGACGCGAACTTCAAACGATTCAGCGGGTGCCGACGGCGATTCGCGCGCGATCGGCCGAATCAGACCAAAATGACGGCGCAAAATTTCCAATACTCGATCACCCGTCAACACGTTGTCTTTCGTCCACGCCCGATCGGCATCCAGAGGCATGAACTCGATGAACCGGATGGCGACGCGACGATCCGAGGCGAAACGAACGAGGTCGACCAACTGCCCATCGCTGATGCCCGCGATGGCCAATGAATTCAATTTGATCGAATCAAATCCAGCATCGATCGCCGCGTCAATGCCTTCGACGATCCGATCAACGCCACGCCGTCGCGCGATTCGCTCCAGCGTGGCATCGTCGAGGGTGTCCAACGAAATGTTTAGACGCCTTAGTCCGGCATCTCTCAACCGGGTGGCATGCTCGGCAAGCAGAATGCCGTTGGTCGTCATCGACAGATCATCGAGCCCATCGATGGACGCTAAGCGACGAATCAAAACGTGGCAGTCTCGCCGCACCAGCGGCTCGCCCCCGGTGATTCGAATATCTCGAACGCCGCCACGACGAATCAGCAGCCGCGCCAGACGCGCGATTTCCTCGTAAGTCAGCAATCGCGACTTGGGCATGAACGTCGCATCATGCTCTGGCATGCAATAAAAGCAACGGATATTGCATCGATCGGTGATGCTGATTCGCAGGCTATCATGAACTCGCCCGAACGCGTCGATCAGAGGCTTGTCATGCGGCACCGGAAACCGCCGTCTTGGGTCGCTGCAGGTGATGGTCGGTGACGCTTTGGAAGGCATTGCCGATGAATAGCAAGCGATCCTCTCGCATCACGGGCGCTTGCAACTGAACACCAACGGGCAATCCCGACGCATCGTGCCCGGCCGGTATCGAGAGCGCCGGAATGCCGGCAAGATTAGCACCCACGGTAAAAAGATCCGCCAGGTAGAGAGATATCGGATCATCTTGTCCGCTTCCAAGTGAGAACGCCGAGGTCGGAGTAGTGGGCCCCAGCAGGACATCGACTTGCGAAAAGGCGGCATCGTAGTCTTCTCGTATGAGTCGCCGCGCCTTCAACGCTTGGTTGTAATACGCATCGACATATCCTTCCGACAACGCATACGTCCCGACCATGATACGACGCTTCACCTCACTTCCAAATCCAGCTTCACGCGTCATTCGATACATCGTTTCCAGCGGCCCATCCTCGTTAGCCGCCGTCGAGCTATCTCCATTTCGCACCCGCAAACCGTAGTGTGCCCCGTCAAATCGTGACAGGTTGCTGCTAGCTTCGCTCGGAGCGATCACGTAGTAAGTCGGCACCCAATACTTGGAGTGTGTCAACTCGATCTCCATGATCTCCGCACCCTGGTCGGCGAGGACGGATTGAGCATCCGACAACGCTTTTCGAACAGATGGGTCAACGCCCTCGCCCTGTGCCGACTGCGTTAGGACACCAATTTTGATGCCCCTAAGATCCGTCGACTTGGTCGCGCCGAAGAAGTCGGGCACGTCGATGTCCACGGATGTGGAATCCCGCGCGTCAAATCCGGCGAGCGTTTGAAGGCCGATCGCCACATCAGCCACACTCCATCCCATTGGCCCAGCCTGGTCGAGACTACTGGCAAACGCAATTAATCCATACCGGCTAACGCGGCCGTAGGTCGGTTTCAGTCCCGTGACGCCGCAGAAAGCCGCCGGTTGTCGGATGGAGCCGCCGGTATCGGTTCCGATTGAAAGGGGCACGGTTCCCGCCGCTACTGCCGCAGCGGCGCCGCCGCTCGATCCCCCTGGCGAGCGATCGAGATTCCATGGATTTCTCGTCGCCCCCATCGCACTCGTTTCCGTGCTGGAGCCCATAGCAAACTCATCCATGTTGGTCTTACCAACGATGATGGCTCCCGCAGCTCGCAACTGCGACACGACGTGAGCGTCGTAGGGAGGCGTGAAATCCCTCAACATGTTCGACGAGCACGTCGTCGGCATATCGCGGGTGCACAACACGTCCTTCACGGCGACCGGCAAACCGGCCAGTGGCGGCATCGTCTTGCCAGCCGCACGGTCCTCGTCGATCGAGGCGGCACGCTTCAGAGCGGACTCGGCATCCACATGAGTGTATGCGTTGACCGTCGGCTGAGATGCTTCGATCGCCGTCAACGAATCCCTGACAAGGTCGCGGGCACAGATCTCCCCCGAACGTAGGGCAGCGAGCAGATCAGCGGCCGTTGGCAACATAGTGGCGGTGTCGAAGACAGGAGTGTGAAACGACTTGTCCCGCCGATCGAGTGCGGCGCCGTCGGATCCAACAGATCGTAAGGGATCCCTCTTGGATCGCAAATTGGCCATTCGGCGATGAGAAGTGTTTGGTTGCCATGGCAAGTCCAATCGGCGCCCCGAGTCGATTGGATACCCGAGTTCGGGAACTTTAGCGGTCGTTGGGCGTCCAAGACGACACGTGGAATTGGAACGATTGTGCCGATTTGGCAGGCGTGGTGTATCGATCCTGGATCGACTTCATCCGATTGCGGGACCGTCGCATTCGTTAATTTCACTGCGACAAGGAAAACCCAAGCGGTTCGGTAAGGTTGCCGGCATAGACGGTCAGTCAAAATTTTGCGGCCTAAATTGCCCTAACTATACTCGTGCCACTGAATCTTGTCCGGCAATTCGGGCCTGATTCCCTTGTCATCCACGACTGATCTTTGTGGCGAAGAACTCGCCGTAAAGCTCCTTGATTCACAACAAGTGCGGCTTGATGGCTTCGATGCAGCCCTTCCTACGGGTTGTCCGCCCATCTCGACGCTCTGCCTGGAAGGTTCGGTCTATGACCTCGCGTCAGCGAAAACACATCTCCTCGTCTTCTTCTCCTTCGACCAACGCCTCGAACCCGCCCGTGCGGAAAAGGGCAGGTCGTGAGACGATGCGTCGACGGCACCAGCGGTCCGACACGCAACAAAAGCGTCGGTCAATTGTGGAGACTCTCGAGGCACGTCAATTACTCGCCGGACCCCAGCTGATCGGAGTGCAGCCCAATTCCGGTGGCGTGATCAACCTGGATGGGCAGTTCACCGAGGCCGATGGCGGCCTGATTGCCAACAGTCAACTCACGATTCGCGATACGGCACCGCGCGTATTGACGTTTCGTTTCGACGAGAGCCAGCAAATTGATCCCGCGACGCTGGATGGGATTCAAATCACGCGTGCCGGAGACGATGGCGTCTTCGGCGTCAACGAGACGTCGGGCATCAACGACGACATCACGATCGTGCCCGGTTTGGTGAGCGTCGGCGATACCAGTGCGAACGAGGTGGTCGTGCGGTTCGCCGAGAGTCTTCCCGACGACAGTTATCGAATCAACGTCTTTGGATTTGACGACACCGAAGCGGGAATCACGGGTCTGCGGAATACGGACGGCGATCTGTTTGAATCCAACAGCCTGACCGGTCGCACGGAGCAAATTGACTTTCGGCTGGACTTAGGGGCACTGATTGAATCGATCGTGCCGCAACCCGTCGTTCGCAACGCCGATGGGACGCTGACCCAGAACCGAAATGAAGTCGTCGTCTACTTCAACGAGGATCCGCTGTTTGTTGAGGACGACGCCGATGGCAATCCAACAGATCGATCCGCCGAGAACCCGGACTTCTACCAGTTGCTGTTGACGCAGGACTCGGTGCGAACCACCGACGACATGCTTTATTTTCCGGAGGAAGTCGTATACGACTCGGTCACGCACACCGCGCGACTTTTCTTCGCAACTGACATCAATGAACTACCCGGCGTGCCCGTCGGTGGAGGCACGTTCCGACTGAGAGTCGGCACCAGCGTTGAAACGGCCACCGACTTGATTGTCGAACCGGTCGTCACGCTTGCCTCGCCCTCGGCGACGGTTCAGTTGGATGTCTTGGGCGCCGATGGCCAAGAGGCAACATTCGAGTTTGTGTCCCAGTTGGTAGGCGACGCTGCGTCCGGTCAGATCGTCCAGATCGTCGACTCGGGATCCGGTGGTGTGGTCGCTCGCGTCGAGACGGACAACTCCATCACCATCGATGTTGGTGGTATCACGGCGACGGTGGGTAGCCTGCGTGATGCCATGGCGGCGGATTCGGCCGTCAACGCGCTCGCGCGGGTTCGCGCCGCCGATTCGACTCTAGCGACACCCATCCCGGCACGTCTCATTGATGGCCAGCCGATCACGTTGGTGGGTCTGGGCGATACGCTGTCGGAGTCGCTTGACGTGGGCTCATTCACGGCCGAGGACAACCTGACGAGTCTTGTCATCAATGAGTCCATTTCGGCGCAACCGTTTGACATTCAACTGCCCGGTGGTGATGACGACGTTGGCCATTCGCGTTTGATCAGCCACATCAACGACGCCTTCGGAGCCGACAATCAGTACGGGATCACCGAGATCCCGTACAACTTCCAAGGATTTTTTGCTCAGAACGGAACCGAGTCGGCGTTCAACCAAATTGAGAACGTCCACAAGGAACGAATTCGCGAGGCATTGGACTTATGGTCCGTCGAGCTCGGTGTGCAGTTCCGCGAAACGGCATCCGACGGAATCACGTTCGCACTCGGACAATCGGATCTGTTGCTGACGAGTCGCAATCCGTTTGACGATGCCGCCGCGGGCATCACGACAACCAATATTTTTGAACTCGATGCGGCGATCTTGGTGGATCCCGCACTGAATGACAACGCCACGGCCGCGGCGGCGGAATCGACCGTGGTGTTCAGCAATCAAGCCGCGTTTGGTTTGGCGTACGGAGAGGACTTCACTCGAAAGGCCGCCGCCTCGATCGGGCTTCTTTTGGGACTGCAGGCGGCGTCCGATCTTCCGGATCAGTCGTTACTCGCGCTGGCACCGGCATTTCTCGAAGACACGATCGACACGACGGAGTCGAACGATCCGCTCAATCGTGAACGAGTGCTCTCCGAGATCGTCTTCGAGAACATTGATGACTTTCTGTTGCCGTTCTATGAACCTGTCTTTCCGTCGAATATTGACATCCAGCACGGTCAACACATTCATCGACCCGACAGCACCGACATCGATCTCTATCAATTCCAAATTGATCTCGACGATGCCGATCGTGTCGGCCGCTTGTCCGTCGAGACGTTTGCGGAACGCTTGCCCGACGCCAGCGAACTCGATACGTCGATCACGCTGTACGAGGAAGTTCGGGCGTACGTTGAAACTGATCTACGAGTCGGGCCGACCCTTTCGGTGCGTATCGAGGCCGTCGACGTTGGATTTGCTGGCAACGGTGGACGGATCGAATTCATTGAAAGCGATCGAGTCGCGGGCGATACGGAGATTCGCATTTTTCAAGCGTCGGACTCGAATCTGCAGCCGGTTGCCAACGCCATTGTGATCGATGTGCCTCGCACTGGCGTTGTCGAGGTCGGCGACGTGGTCGATGCGATCAACGCCGATCCGCTGGCGGCGTCTTTGTTCATTGCATCGATTCCCGTGGGCAGTCCGTCAACGGATATTGGTGGCGGCAACCTATTCGACAACCCACTAGTGCTGTCAGGCGGCGGGCTTGAGCAACTCGCTCGCAACGACGATTACTTCAGCAACGACTCATTCATCACGCGCGAGCTCGGTGCCGGAGTCTATTACGTTGGTGTGTCCGCGTCGGGCAACGATAGTTATGACCCCACCATCGCAGGAAGTGGGTTCGGAGGAACGTCCCAGGGTGACTACGAGTTGCGGATCAAGTTTGAGCCGCAGGTCGATGAGATCAACGTCCTTCGCGACCTTGACATCGACGCGGAACGTCCAGGTGTTCCTGGTACTGCCATCGATGGCGATGGCGACGGTGTCCCCGGTGGTGTGGAAAATTTCTGGTTCCAAACTCGCCCCGCCGAACGAATTCTTCGATTTGATGTCAGCGGAGATGGCTTGCAACCCGAGCCCGGAGAACCGAATCCAACGATCACGATTCTGTCGGGAACCAACGTTGAACGGACGTATGAGTTTGTTCCCACCGGCACCTCTCCGCGTCCCGGTAATATCGCCGTTGAATATAACCCGGGAACTGGAAACGGCTTCTCCGCACCGCCCAGTATCCTCGCCAGTTCGCTGGCGACCCAAATCAATGATGTCCTGGACGCGACGGGCGTCGAAGCATTCACCAACGGGGGTCTCTTGACGCTGACGGGCGAGCGCGAGATCGAACTCTCCGCAAACCTCGATGGGATCACGACGTTCGGCCGAAACCTGTTCGTCGACAAACTGGCCGGTCCCGACGCCGACGGAACTTTGCTGAATCCATTTAACAATATTGCCAATCCGGCAGTCGCCAATGCGTTTGGTTCATCTGAGTTCAACGACATCATCCGGGTCGTTGGCAACGGTGGTGCTGACGAAGACATCACCACTGAATTTGACAACTTTAGTTACCAGGTCGGGCTCACCGAGGTCGGCGGCCAAACCCTCGAGGACGGACGTAATTTGGAGGTACCCCGAGGGGTCACCATGATGGTCGATGCCGGAGCGATCTTTAAGATGCGATCCTCACGCATCAGCGTTGGCAGTAGCAACATCCAAGACAACCGCAATGATGGTGCGCTGCAAGTGCTCGGGACGCCGCGGCTCGTGAGTCTTTCAACGGGTGACGATCCGACATCGGCGACGTTTGCGCCGGTGACATCCATCATCGGCGAAGAGAACGTCGGTCGGGCCGGTTTTGATGATGGCAGTGTCATTTTCACGAGTCTCTCTGACCGCGTTGCCGACCGTGCGGCGGCAGGCATTGCTGATCCGCCGGAACGGGGGGATTGGGGCGGTTTAGTATTTCGGCGTGACATCGATGATTTGGAAGGCCGGCGAAATCTGGAAGATGAGGGTATCTTCCTACAGACGGTCAATCATGCCGAGATTCTCTATGGAGGCAGTGGTGATCTGTTGGTCGGCAGCGTGCAGCAGACGGTCAATCCGATCCAACTGATCGACCTTCGACCCAACATCTCATTCAATGAAATCGGTGATAGTGCCGATGCCGCCATCAGCGCCGCCCCGAACAGTTTCGAAGAGACGACCTTCGGCGCACCATCGTTTCAACAGGCCGGCGCCTTCACGGCCGACTACGGACGAGTCGGACCGGAAATTCACAACAATCAGTTGATCGATAATAGCATCAATGGGTTGTTCATTCGCAGTACGATCACGCCCACGTCACCGCCGGTTGAGTTGACCGTCTCCGGTCGGTTTGACGACGTGGACATCGTTCACTTCATCGCCGAGAACTTGGTCATCGCGGGCAATCCGGGTGGATCGATTACCGATGACTTCCGTCCAAGCTTGCAACTCGTCTCTGGACAGACGCGACCGGGCGGCACGCTGGCGCCCGCCGATGGCCGCGTTGAGTATCGAATGACGTTTGTGGATGCGGATGGGTTTGAGTCGGCGCCGACCGAGGCCGGAGACGGATTCATCATCGCCGTTGAAGATGGTGATTTGGTTCAGTTGGCCGGACTGCCGACCGTTTCGGTGACGGAAGGTTATGTTTCAAGGCGGATTTATCGAGCCGACGTCGCGGCGGATGATTCCGTCGGTGAATTTCGGTTCGTGGCTGATCTAGATGCATCCAGTAGCACCTTTACCGATACCGGCTCTGTTAGTGCTGGCACGCTGGACCTGACCCGAGAAGGCCGTCGCGGTCGACTCGATGGGTCGCTGGTGGTGGACCCCGGAGTCGTTGTCAAACTACAGGGAGCCCGAATCGAGCTCGGCCATGGGACGCAGCTACTTGCGGAAGGAACTGCCTCTCAGCCGGTCATCTTCACGAGTTCCTTGGATGATCGCTTCGGCGCCGGTGGAACCTTTGATACCAACAATGACAACGAGACGGACTTGGGGGCACGCTCGCCGCAACGCGGTGATTGGTCCGGCATTTACGCCAGTCCGAATGCCAACGTCAGTTTGGATCATGCGACGGTGGCCTACGGTGGTGGAATCAGTCTGGTCGAAGGCGGTCAAAGCCGGGGATTCGCGGCGCTCGAGCTACAGCAAGCTACCGGGCGGATCACGAACTCTCGTTTCGAGTTCAATGAAGATGGACAAGGCGGATCGAGTGCCACGGGTCGTTCGGGACGGCTGGCGATCGATCCATCAACCATCTTTGTTCGTGGCAGCCAACCCATCATCGTTGGGAACGAATTCGTCGACAATCACGGTACCCTCATTGAGATCGATGTTGACTCCCTGACGGTCGACAACGTCATCGATCTGGGACGTCAAACCGGTGATTTGGATCGATTCTCGGCACTCGATGACAATCAGGGACCACTGGTTCGCCTGAATCGGTATCAGAATGTCCCGGGATCGAGCATCCCATTGTCGACGGACTCCGTTGATCAGGCCGATGATCGCCAAATTTCAGGGATGCGAATTCGCGGCGGCGTACTCAATACCGAATCCGTATGGGATGACACCGACATCGTCCATGTGCTGACCGACTCGATTGTCGTCGAAAATCTACAGAGCTCCGGCGGTCTCTTGTTGAAGAGTCGCCCAAACGAGTCGTTGGTCGTCAAACTCGGCGGTTCACGAGGTCAGTTCGATACGGGTGCCGCGGAGTTTGGACCGGGGACTCCCAATAGTCCAACGATCGGCACCGGGCTGACGGCAACCGGATCCAACAGTGACACTACCGATCGTGTGGGCGGCAGCATTCAGGTCATTGGTTTACCTGGCGCGCCGGTGGTGTTGACGAGTTGGAAAGACGACACCGTGGGTGCCGGGCTGGCCATTGATGGGACCGAGTTCACCGACACGAACGGTGACGGGTTTGGCTCGCGACCAGCATCGAACGACTGGCGAAGTATCTTGCTGGACCAATACAGCAACGATCGCAATGTGGCGATCGCGCTGGAGCAGGAATTGCCGACGGAAGTTCTGCCCGGCCGGAATGGTTCCGTTTTCAATGCGCAGGTTCTTGGCGACTTGGCTGCCGACATCAATTCAGGCGACGACGTCCGTCGACTCGGCTTCGAGGTCATCGGAAACCTGTCATCGCCAGGCGACATCGACACGTACAGCTTCACGGGAACGCCCGGAAGCGAAGTTTGGATCGACGTCGATCGGACGACGTTTGGTCTCGATACAGTGATCGAAATTCTCGACGTCAACGGCAACGTCCTGGCGCGCAGCGATGACAGCCTCACGGAGATTGAGGGCACCACCTCGATTGAAATCATTGATCCCTCCGTGATCGGGAACGTGCTGCCTCTTCAGGCGGCGGCGGATCAGTTCACCGATTTCACCAACTGGGAACTTTATGATGATGCCGGTTCGACCAATCCACGCGACGCGGGATTGAGATACATCCTGCCTGGGAATCCGAATACCCAGGACGGTCGAAACCAGTACTTCTTCCGAATCCGATCGGCATCGTTGGATGCTAATGACGCGTCATCAGGTTCGACGCAGGGCCGCTACGAGTTCCAACTTCGACTACGAGAGTCGCAAGAACATCCCGGTAGCACCGTACGTTACGCGGACATCCGATATGCCAACCACGGCGTGCATGTTCGCGGGTTGCCGGGCGAGTCACCGTTGTTGGGTGAAGCTCAGGAGAATGAATCGGTTGGCGTCGACAATGGGTTTTTCTTGACCTCGTCGGCGGTCAATGATGTCCTCGACAGCACGGCAATTGCGAATGACGACACGGCGCCATTGGACCGCCCCCAGTTAGTGGGCAACCTGCTGGACACGAAGAATGGCGTCATCAGCATCGCGGGAACATTGGAGCCAAGTACTGTTTTTGGAACCATCAATGACATCGACTTTTATCAGGTCGACATGAGTCCTGTTCTCGAGTCGAACGTGGATCCCAACCAGGTCTTCTCGACGGTATTCGATATCGATTACGCCGACGGACTGAGTCGCCCTGATACCAACTTGAGTGTCTTTTATGATCCGGACGGCGAACGAGGTTCACAGTTGCCGCGGTTGGTCTTGTTCTCGGACAACAGCAATGTTGCCGACGATTTGACCAGTCCCAATGGCGAAGACGACTTGATCGAACGCTTGTCGGCCGGATCCACAAGAATAGGGGACCCGATCATTGGGCCGGTCTCTCTGCCGACCGGAGCCTATTATGTAGCGGTGACCGACGCGGGCGTTGTACCAGACCAACTCAACAGCGACTTGGTCCGTCGCGAACCCATCAACTCGATTCAGCGTCTCTTCGAAGATCGGGTGGAGGCGTCACCGGGCAGCACCGCCAGTGGACCGAGAAATCCATTCCTATTCGACGAATTTGCGGTGGTCACAGGCGGGTTCGAACAAACCACGCTACGCGGCGGTGAGTTCGGACACGGAACGTTTCAGAATTTTGATGGCTCCGGAACGAACCAGAACACCCAATCGGAAACACTCTATGTGGAACCCGGTGTGACGACGATCTCGACCGGTGGAGCCTACACAGGTTTTCAATCCACACTCGTCGATGCCGGTAACTTACCGCTGAGCGCTTTGGATTTGACGGCGCTGGAATGGTCACTCAACGACAATCCTCAGATTGGTTCCGAAGAACAATTGATTGGTGGGCCTTTCGTCACCGACGGTGTTTCTCTCAACACGTCGACCACGATTCCTCACGTCAGCATTCAAGGGAATCTTAGCTTTGATTCGGCTGACTTCTATCGAATCGTCGTTCCGGAAGACAACACACGCGTCATCATCGACGTGGACGAAGGTTTCAATCCTTTCTTGGGGCCCGAGGATGATGACGATTTCCCCACGCTTCCGACCGACCTCAACAGTGTGAACGTTGATCTGGTCGTGATTGCCAATCCATTCGCCTTTGCAACAATCCCCAATCGAATCGAAACGTCCGATCCGGACGACGGTCGATTTGGTAGTGTCGCGCCCGACTTCGTCTTTGACGATGACATCGAAATCGGTGTGTCAACGGATCCTTTCTTCGACGGCATTTTGAATGCGGGCGAGTACTTCATCGGCGTCGTTCACGAGAACACGGCAGTCACCATTGGTGATAATGGTGTTACGGTAGCCAACGATAATCTTCCGACGTCCGGGCAATATGTCGTCCACATTTCCCAAGAAAATTTCCCCGTCGAGGGTCAGGATGGTGGCAATCAGAGCCTCTATTTCAACCGCAATTTAGAAGCCAGCGGTCAACTCACATCGGTCCCGTTTGACCTGACTGGCTATGTCGCCGAAGACCAGCCTCGGTTTTATTTCAATTATCGATTTGATGCCGTACCTGACTCGGTCGCACTTCGAGTTCGAAGTGATCAGAATCTCGACGGCATCATTGTGCGTGATTCGGCCGCGGGCAACGGTTTCACCGGGGATGGTGTGTGGCGGCAGGACATCATCGATTTGGGCCCGTTTGCCGGTGACACCAACATCACCTTTGAATTTGAGTACACCGGATCGGACGTGATCACGCCGGGTGTTGATGGTCTGTTCCTGGATGACTTCATCGTCGGTTTCGCCGAGCGTGGTGAAACGATCTTCAATGCTGATGGTGGCGCCACCACCTTTTCTGGTGGCGCGATCAGCACGACTGGCGAGTACCAGTTAGAAATCCGTCCCGGTACGACGTTTGGCCAGGGGACGGTGACCGGTCAACAAGTTCTCAACACGGACTTTGATACCAACGATCGACAAGCGCGAGAGATCACGCTGGTCGCGCCCGCCGGCAGCCAGCTGGTCGACGGTGATTACTTCACGTTATCGGACGGCGTCTTCACTCAGGAGTTCGAATTCTCCACCGATGGCAGTGTTGATTTCGGCCGGCAACGCATCGACTACAACACGTCCGATACGGCAGCGCAAATTGCCGAGCGAATTCGTTTGGCCGTCAATCAGTCCAGCAGCCTCGATATGGAGGCGGCGTCGGCTAGCGGTCTCGATACGGAGGCAATGACCGGTCGACGGATCAATCTATTCGGTGCCGTCTCCGGGAGCCTACAAACCATCACTTCAATTCTCGACGCGCCATCGGTCACCGATACGTTGACGCGGGTCGAGGGCCAGTTGCAGTTGCCCGCGATCTTGATCGATGGACAGGGCGATCAAAATCGTCAGCGTGTTCAGGGCCAAGTGATCATCGAGAATAACAATTTCCGGGACATCCACGCTATCGCGGTTTACTCGGAGTCTGGAGATCGAGGTACTGACATCGAGGACCTGCGACAGGATCCGCAGCTCGAATTCAATGCGAACGTGTTTGGTGGCGATACGACGGTCACGACGCCGCACCCGTTCCTGCAGTTGCCACCGGTCGGGAATCCCGCCGCAGGTGCGGCTCGGAATCTGCCTGTGGCGAATGACAGTGTCATTGGCGGACTAACGCCCGGTGTCGTCATCCAAAACAATACGATCGATCAAGCGGGTTTAGCAGGCGTCAAGATTGAAGGCGAGACGCGTCCGTTTGTGATCGAAACCGGGCAGCCCCTTCTAACGGACGACAATGAGGATGACTTTGAAGCGTTTCTGTCGTCCTCCATCACGGTGACCGACGGATTTGTCCTTGCGATCGATGCCGGGGGCACCCGTGTAATCTTCGAATTCGAAGATGTTGCTGGCATCGCCACCATGGACGGAGGAAGCGGGGTCGTCGGCGGTGATGGCTACGTGGACGGTCACGTGCCCGTGTTCTATCGACATCCCGGAACCGGTGGCTACAACGATCCGCCAACGAGTCCGCGTGAGCGAGATTATGGCTACAACTCGTTCGAGTTGTTATTAGCGCTTCAACAATCGATCCAAGGAAGCATCTTGGTGACCAACGACTTGGCCGAGTTGGTGACGCCTTCGCTTGGACCGTCGATGTCCAACCGGAACGGATTCCTTGAGGAATTCGCTTTCACACCCGAATTGTTCCCGACGCCAGCCTTATATCTGGAAGGCGTCAGCCAGATCTACCAGACCAGCATTTATGCAAAACAGCCAGGCTTCATCAACGTCGCCCAATTGGCGGTCGCTGAGGCCGCGCAGCCGCTTGCTCGCGTCGTCAACAATACCATTTATGGTGCCGACGGAACGGAGTCGGCATTCCCAGAGGCTGCTTCGACGGATGGCAATGATCTGTTGTCCAATGCGACCGTAACGCACCAAGGACGCGCCCACACCGGTCCGTACATCCAGACCGCCTCAATCGGTGACCAGTCTGTTGCAGGTGTGTCAGCGATCAATGACGTGGACTTTTATCAGGTTGAATTGGTGGTTGGCGATCGTTTGATCGTCGACATCGATACTCCCGACGGTGGGCCGGACACGATCGTTCAGATCTTCGATGAAGATGGGCAACGTGTGACCCTGGATGATGCGGGGCTCACCATCTCGGACTTCGGCTTCGCGCCCGATCACCTGAATTTGAATGGCCCCTTGGTTAACGAGGTCATCCAAGGTGATCCGGATGCCGATCCTCCGGTTCCGACCACGATCGAGGATGACTTGGGCTTGGCGGCGAACGACCCGAACCTGCGAATGGTGGATCCGTTTGTTGACTTCACGGCTACGGCAAGTGGTACATACTTTGTCGCGGTCTCCGCCGACGGAAACGATGATTTCGATCCCGCGAACGTTTCAGGTCGTGGGGGCGCGACGGGCGGGACGGGACAGTACCAGATCGGAATCGAAGTCTACGCGCCGCGTCAGTTTGTGTTGAGTCTGGACAATGGCAGCGAAGCTGGCGGCACTGCTAATCTCGGCACTCGAGGTTCCGATGTGATCGGAGCCACGTTTACCGTGACGCAGATTCCTGACTTCGCGCCGAATACGCCCAACTACGGCGGTGCACTCGGAGGGGTCGCCACGACTGACGGCAATCAACTGACGTTTGAGTATTCCAATGCCGTCGTAGGGACGGTGCTTCCTAATGGCAACATCAACATTCCTGTGCTACCGGACTATCGAACGCAGGACATTCTCGAGGCGACTCAGAACGCAATTAACGGGGTTCAGGATCCGATCGCTCGCGTTGATGTAGCACCATTGACCAACCATGAAGACAACAATGGTCCGGGTGGGATCAGTGGACCAATCGCTCGTGCCAGCGCGCTAGCATTGGGAGGTATGGCTGGCGATAACTTAGGAATCGTCAATTTGTCCGACCCTTCACGTCGCGGTGAGGTGGTACCCGGGCTGGAAATCACGCGAACGCTGCCGCCATTGCACTATCTGTTCAATAATGAGTCAGATTTTTTCCCTGAGAACGATGGACAACGAAATAACGAAGGCGGTTTCGGTCATTCGCGTCGCGAGAATAATGTCGGCGAAGTTCTAGCCGGAAATGCATTAACCGATGGGACGGGTACCTCGGAACTCTATGTGCTTTTCAAGAACGTGGCTGACATTGAGCTGTCGACTGAGGCGGTTGACGCCGGCCTGAAGCTCACGCCGGACGAGGCCAAACCGCAGTTTGCACAGAATGCTGATCAGCTCATTCCCGAAACGGGCGTTTGGGTCACCGGCGGTGCCAGCCCAACCATTCTCAACAATGCTCTCTCCAATCTTCACCAGAGTGTTGTCGGCGACGAATCGAGTTTTTCGGGCTTTGGTCAGCGAGTCCTTTCTGATCCAAGCGGCGATGTCTTCGTCAAACCGCAGGAAATCGTGCTCGCCGGCAACGTATTTCAACATGACGAGTCACGAAACACCGAACCGAGATTCGATCTGACCTTCGTGATCAACCCCACGTTCCCCACGGATGTTTTTGACAACGGAATCTCAACGGACGATATCGTCGGAGCGTCCAACGTGGCAAGCGCTGTGGATGACTTCAATTTCACGCTCGGCGACACCGACCCGCTATTTGTGAATGCCGCGGGTGACGACTTCTTGCCTGCCGACGGAGCGGTCCTCATCGACAGCGCCATCAATGCGGTCAGCGAACGTGATGACTTTGAAACGTTGAAGGCATCCGTGGGATTACCACCGAGCAACATCCTGGCGCCGACACGCGATGTTAATGGCGTCCTCCGGGCAGACAACCAGCTCTTCGCAACACCGGGTGGGCTCGGTCAGTCGATATTCAAGGATCGTGGAAGTACGGAACTCGCCGACTTCGTGGGGCCATCGGCGATTGCGATCACACCGACGGACAATGATGCCGAAGGTCTGGATGGTGATGCGACCGATAGCTTCATTCGTCGAACGGTCGGCTCGCTGACGCAGTTCCAAATTCAATTGGTGGATACGGGTGACTCGTCTGACCCGTTTACCGGAATTGGTATCGATGATCGAACCGTTGCGGTACCCACGATCGACGGGCTGCGGCTGCCGGGTGCCAATCTGGCCTTGTTCGAGAATGACATCTTGCTGACCGAGGGCGTCGACTACACATTCAGTTACGACGCGACGGCGAATTTGATCACGCTGACTCCGCTCGCGGGGATTTGGAATGATGACAGCTCCTATCGAATTTCACTGAATAATCGTGATCGCAATGTGTTGGTTGCCCCTGACCCCAACCAGATCTCCGATGGCGACCAACTGCAGGTCACCGACAGTGAAGGCGGCACCGTCGTCTTCGAATTTGAGTCCGGCTATCAACTCTTCTTGCCGGAATCGCTGACGCTCTTGGTGCCGGTTCCCGGCGATGGTGAGTCGCTACGTGATGGTGATGTGTTTCAAATCACCGATGCGCAAGGACGCCAGGTCACGTTCGAATTTGACCGGGACGGGTTCACGCTAGCCGACGAGTTGCTTGTCGACACGCCGGCCGTTGCCACGCCAACCGTCGCGTCGGAGCTGCAGGCACTGTTGGCCGAGTTCACCGATAACATTAGTAATGCGATTATCGGTTCGGGGCTCGACGCTGCGGTTGAGGTTCAAGGCGACGACGTCGTGATCACGGCCAGCGGCAATGCCACGATCACTTCGTCGACGTTAACCGTCGAGAACGATTCGACAGTTCGCCTCCCCATTCCGGACGGTGGAACGCCATTTGACGCCGCCTTTCAAGATCTTGACTTCTCGTTGGTTAGTCCGCGGGCGGGTCAGGACGACTTGGTTCGCTCATTCGGATTCACGTCGGGCGGTGCCGCGGCGACAACGGATGCCGTGCCCGTGATCGGCCTGCCACCGGATCCGATCACGAATTCGCCGACCCTGCTGAGTCAGTTTCAGCAGCAGGTCGTCCAACGACTATCGGCTGCGATCGATGCGTCAGGTTTGGACGTGCAAACCAGCATATCGACGACGCAACCCGGTCGAGTTGTCGTCGGTAGCGAAGCCGGCGCGACCATTAACACGTCTGCCAGTGGACTGCAGCAGAACCCACGAACGCTTTCGCTCAATATTCCAGCCGCGGGGACGGCTTTCGGTGGTGTGGCCGACGGCGATGGCTTTACCCTTTCCAACGGCTCGACCACCCAGTCGTTTGAGTACACGGATGACGCGGACCTCACCGATCCGACTGCAACACCCATTTTGCTCGACACCGTTTTCGGCGATTTGACCGCGGAGGAAGTGGCCGAACTGACGGTGACTGCGATCACGAGCACGACGCTACGATTGGCTCCGATCGCCAGCGGCGGCCAGATATTCTTGAACTTGCCCGATGGCGGCTCGGCTGTCGTCGACAACGGTGGTATCCAGGTGGTCAGTGTTGCTCGACCGATCCAGGACGGCGATCTCATCCAGGTCGCTCAGACACCCGAAGCGGCATCTCCGGCAATTGAGATCACCGCCAACTTCCCGGCCGGACTACCGGTGGATCAATTCGGCGCGCTCGTCGATGGCGAAATCATCACGGTTCAAAACGCCGATGGACAACAGCTGCGAATCGAGTTGTTTGCCAGCACGATCGCACGTGATCCGATTGGTGACCGTCGATTGTTGGACATCACGGAACTCGTCGAGTTGGACAATGGCGAGACATCCCTGATCATCTCACCTTCGCAAACGCTGGCACGACTGATCGCCGCGGAAATCGCCGCTGCCGAGACGGACCCGCAGGATCCGGTGGACCTTGGTTTTGATCCCATTGCCCAGGATCAGTTTGTCTTCTTGGATCGTGCCGGAACGCAGGGCACGCCCGTTATTCAGTCAGGGGCACAGGGGCTTGTTCTTAACGAAGATGCCCAGTTCGTAGTGCGACAAACACTCGAGTTCGACCTGGATGGCGTGACGGATCAGGATAGCATTCCTGTTCCCTTTAGTCTTAGCGACTCGGCCAACGAATTGGGTGCGTTGGTTGTTGAGAAGCTCGACGAGGCGGCCGCGTTGATCAATGGCTTGGAGACGGGATCGCTGGCAATCCCCGACGGACCGATTGAGATCAACGCGAACGCGGATGTGACGGTGACCGTGACGGAAGCGAGTTCACTGGAAGTTCGTGGCGAGCCCGGTGTCACCGGCGGCTCGACGGTTCAGGTGTTTGGTCCGTTGCTACTGAACTTGCCAGACCTAGGCGGGTTTAGCATCACCAACGGAAGCGTTCTGACGCTGACGGATGATGAGGGTAACGCCCAAGTATTCCAGTTCCGGCTTCCGCAGGGCGGATTCGAAGCATTGCCGGGGGCCATTCAGGTTCCGTATGACAGTGCCGAGACTTCCGCCACGATCGCCAACACTCTAGCGACCGCCATCAACGGGGCTGGACTGGGAATCACAGCGACGGTCGAGGATGACGTCGTGAATCTGGGCCGAATTGACCGCACTCGCGTTGCGAACACGGGCATTGGGATCTTCCCGGGCGCTTCTTCGGTCGGAATCCAGCGCGGCATCGTGGATGATGGCGAGATCATCACGATCCGTCAGGGCGACACGTTCGTGTCCTACGAATTTGAGAACATTGACGTCAACAATGGCATTGAGCCGGGTAACGTCCAAGTCAGCTTCCAGTCGACCGGGACTCCGGGCGAGATCGCGCTCACGCTCGCCTCGGCGATTCGAAACAACTTGCAAGGCTTGAACCTCTCGCCGGAAGCAACGCTTGATGAGAATGGCGAGCCTGACGGCGGCGTTGTGCTCGGCGATGTCGCTGGGACCCAGGTGGATGTCTCCCTGGCACCGACGCTGAATATCCTGGGAGTACCTGGCGGTGCCAATGCCATCCGCGTTTCTTCCGCGGATACTTCGGTCGATGTGAAGAATGAGATTCTACGTGTTCTCGAATCGATCAACCGCAGCGGAAACTCGTCAACCACATTGACGGGAGAGGATCGAGGCGGCAATGAGTTGTTCCTTGAGAATGCGGCGATCCTTGAGGGGCCGGTGGAGAATTTCTTCCTTCCGGCGGTGAAGGACTTGGCAGGCAATGACTTGGAGCCGAACCGCGAGGATCTCAGTACCCAGTTTACGATTTTGATGCCCGGCATCGGCTTTGATTTTGGCGATGCTCCCGATCCGGTTGAGACGGTTCCGGGACGCTATCCATCTCGTTTAGCTGACAACGGTGCCCGACATGTCGTTGGCGATGGCGGTCCATTCCTCGGTACGTCGATCGATAGTGAAGTCGATGCGCTGTCCGTCATCACGGCCGACGGCGATGACTTGACGATTGGCGTTGAATTGAGCCCATTGCCCCCGGGCGTGCGCCCGTTGTTCCAGCTGGAACAAGACGATCAATTCGCGGGAACTGCGGCGATCGAAATTGTGCCGCCGATCACTGGGAATCAAGCCGTTGCCGCACGCGACGGCGATACGATCACGATCTCCACGGGAACACTGATCTCCGTCTTTGAGGTCGATACCGATGGATTGTTCGATGAGGACAACTTCCCGGTTTCACTACCGGGAGTCAACGCGAGCGACGACATCACGGTATCGGAGATCGCCGATGCCTTGGTCGCTGCCATTGATTTGGCGACCCTGTCGGGGCAACTTCAGCCCGCTGACGTCTCCGTCGTGACCAATGACGCCGGGAATCTGGTCGTGGTGATTAGCGGCGATGATGAAGATGGCGTCGACTTCATCAGCCAGACCAACCCAATCGGGGTGATCAATTCCGGCGTGTTGACACCCGTCAGCGTCGCGCTCAACGGCACCGGTGTTCTGGAAGCTTGGATCGACTTCAATGCCGACGGTGATTGGGACGATCCCGGCGAGTTGGTTATTTCACCCGATTTCACACAGTTGACCACACTGACTGTGCCCGGGTCGGATACGCCTGAACAGATCGCCGAAAAAGCCACGTTCGCGTTCGCTGACCCAAGCGTGCCGGTCACATTCAATCTGTCGATTCCCGAGACAAGCGCTTCGCCTCGTCCCGGCACGGCTCCAGCCACGTATGCAAGGTTCCGCGTATCGACCAACGGCACCGGAGCACCGACGGGACTATCGCTGTCCGGCGAAGTCGAAGACTATCGACTGGGACTGTTGGCGGGTTCACCACCGGTTGTTCCTAGCGATGTCATTCGAACGTACGAGGTGTTCGAAGGAGGATTCCTGGACGCCAGTGATGAAGACGGCACGTCCGTTTCCGGAGCCATTGATGATGGCTTGCTCGTCGGTGTGTTCGATGTGGACCCATTGATCCCCGGTGACACCAATCCGAGTTCACCGCGTCAGGAAGTCAAGATCTTTGGCGGCGATGTGAACCCAGTCGACGATGAAGGACGCCCGATTCCGAGAACGCTGACCGTCGAGGGTGTTGAGGCTGGCGACCTGATCGTCAACGCGAACGGAACCTTCACATTCACGCCCGCTGAAGACTTCGTTGGCGACGTGCCGTTTGAAGTCCGCGTGAGCGATGTCTCCACCGATCCGTCCGCTGAGATCGTGGCGTCGGTGCCAGTACGGGCCGTGATCACGGTGAATCCGGTCAACGATCGGCCGTTCGTAAGCCCCGACGCGCCCAGCAACCCGGTCGTCGTGACTCGGAGTATTTTCGAAGACAACGCAACCAGTGCGACGGATCCAACGATCCTCAATGAGGGGCGTGTGATCCTTTCGGCAAGTGATCTCGACCCGGTGGACGCGACTCAGCGGGGTTTAATTGATCCTTTCTACGTTGCCGGTCCCGACAACGAGCTTGCCGATCAAACGATTGTGTTCCGATCCGTCTTTGGTCCCGCCGATTCGGATGGATCGATCAACACATCCACGACGACGGAGCAGGGAGGCACGGTGACGATTTCCGGTGATCGGCGAAGCCTGATCTACACACCGCCGATGGACTTCGCCAGTGATGTCGATTTGGACTCGTTCACCTATTCGGTTGAGGACATCGGACCCGATGCCGGTTTCCTGAGCCAAGAGGCACTCGAACGCGGCACGGTTCGAATCCAAATCGATCCGGTCAACGACCCGCCGAGGTTGGTCGATGACACGTTCACGCTGCCCGCCGAACAACCGTCGTTGAACATTCCGGTCACCGGCGCCGGCGGAATATTGACCAACGATACACCCGGTCCGCAAAACGAAATCGATGACGGACAACTGATTGAGCTTGTGCCAAATCAGTTCACGTTCGTGCAAGGTGGCGAGATTCAGCCTTTCAGATTTACCGAACAACTTGGAACAATTCGTCAAACGAACGATCCGAACGTCTTGTTGTACCAACCTGCGGTTGGATTCCGTGGAACTGATCGATTCACGTACTTGGTACGTGAGATCGGCGATCCCACTTCAACGGCGATGGCGACGGTATCCATCACGGTAGCGGGCACCAACAACGAACCGGAGTTTGTTGGCGTCAATGGAGTCGACGGTGTGACCGTGGTACAACTCGATGAACCGAAATCCACGGGGCAAGTCGTGTCGTTCGATCTGGATGCTTGGTTCACCGATGTGGATGGTGACGCGTTGACGTACTCACTCGCGGGCGGCGATCCACAAAAGTACACCGCCACCGTGGACAATTCCGATGGCACACTCGAGTTGGAACTCGTGCAGTTCGCCTTTGGTGACAGCACCTTGATCATCACGGCGAATGATGGTCAGGGGGCTCAGGTTTCCCAAACGGTCACGATATCAATCGCCGAATCACCCGACGCACCCCAGGTGATCGGATCGTTCCAGCCGACCGTCGTCAATGAAGACCGCGCAACGTCGCTGGATCTGACGGCCCTCTTTGATGACGTCGATGGGGATGTGCTGACATACTCGATCGTGCGATTGGGCAACACGTTTAGCCCGACCGAATCGGAGATTGCGGCAAACCCGTTGGTCAAATCCATCTCGATCACCAGTGGCGCCACGCCGACGCTGGACATCGTGCCCGAGGACGATGCTTTTGGTGAATTGGACATCGAGATCGGGGTCTCCGATGGTCAATTCACGAACAGTCACCTGTTCACCTACCGCGTGCTATCGACGGCCGACGCACCGCGATTGCGATCCGACATCGATCCGAGTGTGGACGTGTCCTATAGCGTTCCCATCGGTGGTCAACTCACCGTCGATGAGCCAAGCCTCGGACTGTTGCGTTTTGGATTCGACCCCGACCCGAATTCGTCATTCACCGTCCAGCCAGGATCGTTGATCCAACCGGCATTTGGTACGGTCGAGGTCGCTGCTGATGGCACGTTCGTCTACACGAGCTTTGATGACAATTCGCCTGACTTGGTCGGCACTGCCGACACGTTCACGTATCGCTTGGTGGACGATACGGGCCTGCAGAGCCTACCGATTGACGTCAGCGTTGTCTTCAACAATTCCGCGTTCCAGAATCCGATCTCCCGCTATGATGTGACCGCCAACGGTTTCATCACGGCGCTCGACGCACTGCGAGTGATCAACTTCCTTAACGCCAACGGGACAGGCTCCGCGAATGGAATTCCGGTGTCGGCGATTGATGGTTTCCCGCCGGACTATTTGGATGTCAGCGGTGACGGGCAAGTGTCGTCCCTCGACGCCTTGCAGATCATCAATGAACTCGAACGACGGGCGCAAAACGGCACCTCCAATGCCGTGGTCGATCCGACAACCAACGGTAACGCGTCGGGTGAATCCATCGCGGATTCAGTTCTATCGAGCACCCCTGTTATCGCCGCGGTTTCGGCGGCCGAACCGGCAGCACGACTAGCTGTCACGACGTCGTTCTCGGCGATCGACGCTTCGAACCTGGGCGCTGCCAACGCCGTGCCCGTCACGCCGGTCTCCACGACGGTGCAGCCCAGTCCGGCCACGACCATTGACTCCATCTTCCGGGGCGGTGTCGAGGTCAAAACCAGCGGTGCCACCGATCGGGTGACGGAGGACTTGGTGGCCGCGCTGCAAAGTGTCGAAGAGGAATCCTCAATCGATCCTTCGATCCCCGATCGAGGGCGATCCGACGCGGTTGATGATGCGATGTCATCAGCCCTCGAAGACTTGTTCTTCGAGGTTTGAGACTCCGACTTGTTTTTTTACTGACGTATCTGTTTATCCCTGCAAGGCTCTGGTCACTATGACCCAACGACGAAGTGCCAAACCGACGCGTACGACACGCCGAGGTGCTCGCCATCAAGCCCGCTCCAAACGCGCCGGTGCCGCGAGAACCTCGCGCACCCTGCAACATCAAACGTTGGACAAACGTGAGTTGTTGGCCGCTGAAATCATCAGTGGACCACGATTGGTGAGTGTCGAGGCCGGATCGGGATCACAGGTCCGACTTGATGAGACTTCCTTGGTCAACCGTTTGGAGTCCGCACCGCGTGAACTCACATTCCGGTTTGACGGAACGACTCAGCTGGATGCGAGCACGCTATCAGGCATTCGAATCCAAGCGTCCGGCGGTGACGGGACCTTCGATGACGGCAACGAGACGTTTGTTGAGACGGGGTTCCTGGGATTTGCCGACGATGAAGTAGGCGACCGAGTGGTCGTTTCACGGTTTGTCAACGCACTGCCGGATGATCGCTACCGCATCCAGATCGCTGGTTACGACAGCGTCTCCAGTATTCCCGAAAACAATGTCACCGCGTTGCGCGATGTGGACGGGAATGCGATCCTGCCAGCGGATCAAATCAATTCGCCCACGCCTTCGCTCAACATCGACTTCGAAGTCGAAGTCGGAGCGAACATTGTCGCCGTCGTACCGCAACCGGTCTCGGGCACCGCTGGCAACCGCGTCCGCGCTGACAATGAGATCCACGTTTATTTCAACGATGACCCGCTTTCGAATCCGGCGGCCGGCCCCATTGATTCGACGTCGTCGACCCTCACCGTTGTCGATCCGGATTTCTATCGACTGATTGTCACGAATGACACCGTCGAAACCAATGATGACGTGCAGTACGTTCCGGCACAAACGGACGTCAATGGGAACATCATTGTTCCGGCACAGAACCTAGATTTGCGTCCGACCCGAGTCCGCTATGAGCCATCAGCCAATCGCGTCGTCCTGACGTATTCGCAAGACCTTTCGGCAATGCCGGGACTGGTTGACGGCGCGGGCACGTTTCGTCTCCGCGTCGGCAGCGAGGATGTGCTGCCGGATGCACCAACGGTGTTCAACGTCGGCCCTGAATCCGTCGGCGGCGACAATACGTTTGATACCGCTGACGATCGAGGGATCGTTTTCGATCCCGCCGGCGGCATTCAAAGTCGGTTGTTTGATCAAGCCGTCATTCAAAACACCGACCAGTATGTCCCACCTTGGCCCGGTGCGTACGATGCCCCGGGAACTCGCGACCAACGTCGTGATGACTCGGTCGCCGCGCCGATCGATACGACCACGGGAATCAATCTGTTTCCATACAACTTTGCGACGCTGTATGGGACGAGTCCCCAAGGCGAGATTTTAGACAACGCGACCACGCCGGCCCAGAAACAGCGTATTCGCGAAATTTTGGATCTCTACGAAGAGTATCTGGGCGTGCGATTTGTCGAGACCGAAGATTCAGGCTTGCAAATTGTCAATGGTGACATTCGAGGCGTGCAACAAACCGCTGATACCGGAGCGGGCGAAGGCACACCCTATAGTCTGTACCGAGTCAATGAGCGGGATCCATCACGCGGAATCTTGGTCTTTGACGCCGGTGAGCCTTGGTACGACGGATACGGATTGTCACCCGATCAAAGGCCGAGTTTCTTTGTCGAGGGCCTGCGAGGCATCGGCAACTTGTTGGGAATCGGCGACCTGTTTGAACTTCCTGACGGCGTCGCCGCGGGTGGTTCGAGTCCCGATGAACCGAACAGTGAAATCTACAGCTTTGATGGTGATCTGAGCCAAGGTGCCAATAACGACGTGCGTCAGGGACTGACCGGATTTCCATCGATACCATCGGAAGCGGATTTCCTGAGTCAGTCAGACCTCACAATCGGGCAAGCGCTGCATCGCCCCGAAAGCAGCGACGTCGATTTCTACAATTTCACCGTCGATGCCGTCGCCGTGAGCGGGTCGGACGATCCCATCATGGGTCGCGTTACGATCGAGACTTACGCACAACGCCTCGATGACACCAGCCTGCTCGACACGTTGCTGCAGTTGTACCGCGTCACCACCACCGCGTCGGGCGAGAATTCGTACGAATTGATCGCGCGCAATGATGATGCCTTCAGCGACGACTCCTTGATCACGCTGGACCTGACTGCCGGTGACTATGTCGTCGGCGTCAGCAGTACGGGCAACGATCGGTACAACGGCGAGGTCGATGGAAGCGGAACCGGCGGACGGACGGAGGGTACGTATCAATTACGACTGACATTTGATGCGTCCCAGGGCGAAGCCGTCGGCAACACCCTGGTCGACGCCAATGGCACTCGATTCGACGGGGATGCTGACGGAGTGGCCGGGGGTAACTTTGACTTTTGGTTCCGCACGGCACCCGATGACGCAACGGCCGCCGGACCTCGAACGATCTTTGTCTCGAAGGACAATGACGGAGCTGATACTCCCATCGCAACACGCGGGCAGTTGGATGCCCCGTTTGGAACCGTCTCGGCTGCACTCGAGTTTTCCGCGAATCGCCCCGGCGACATTATCCGTTTGTTGCCGGCCGCCGGTGAGGACGGCATCGTCACGGATGATCCCACAACACCGGTCAATGAGAACGCCGACAACCTGGCCTATGAATTCGGCACGGTCGGGGCCAACCAGACGCCGTTAGCAGATGGAACCTCGTTTGTGGTTCCCCAAGGTGTCACCGTGATGATTGATGCCGGAGCCATTTTGAAACTCCGCGATGCCAAGTTGGTGGTCGGTAGCGAGTCCGTCGATGAAGACAGATCGCTGGCCGCGTTGCAGGTGCTCGGCACGCCAGAGCAGAACGTGTTTTTCACGTCATACGATGATGAGTCGTTCGGAATCGATACCAACTCGATCCAGACGACGCCCTCGGCCGGCAACTGGGCCGGGATTGAGTTCCGAAACGATGTCGACTACGCCGAAGGTCGTCCCGTCTGGGAATCCGAGGGGATTTTCTTGGATTACGTTGGCCAGGCCGATATTCGTTACGGCGGTGGTCGAATCGACGTGCTCGAGCCAGTCGTATCACCCATTCAGCTCAATGAGTCTCGTCCCACCCTGATTCACAATACGATCACACTCAGCGCGGATGCCGCGATCAGCGCCGATCCGAATAGCTTTCGGGAGGACAATTTCAACGCGCCCCGCTATCAGACGGAGACTCCCTTCACGAGCGACTATGCACGAGTCGGGCCGGAGATCTATGGCAACCTCGTCCGCGACAACACCATCAACGCATTGTTTGTCAGGGTAGAGACTCCCACGGCAGGCGTGCTCGAGACGCTGACGACCAGCGGCCGTTTTGATGATACGGATATCGTTCATGTGGTTAGTGAAGTCCTGACGATCTCAGGCAATCCCGGTGGCCCGATTCTGTTGGAAGACCGACCAGATGTGGGTAACACGACGCGCACCACGTCGACGATGGGTGATTTGCCCGCAGGTGACTATGAGTACCTGGTCAGCTTTGTCACGGTGGATGGTTTTGAGTCGCTGTTAAGCCTGCCATTTGGAAATACGACGCTCGCGACAACCGGATCCATCACGCTGGATGACTTGCCGGAGGCAAGCGGCGATTTCGTCGGCCGAAATCTTTATCGCGGTACCGAATCCGGCGGCATCGTCACCTATGAACTGATCGAACAACTCGATCGCCGTAGTCGTTCGGCCACCGACTCGGGTCAAATCGGTCGCGGTACGCCGATTGAGGAAACGCGGCCCACAACAGCTGGAATCACGCTGCAGATCTCAGCGACGACGGCCGGAACGCTCTTGCAGAATCGCGCCTACGACTATCGCATCACGTTTGAGAATGAGTTCGGTGGCGAATCGATTGCCAGCGCCTCGACGACGATGATTGTTGTTGGGCAAGACGACGCGATCGAAATCAACGGGTTGCCGGCCGCGCCCGACGGATTTGTCAGCACGAATGTTTATCGTCTGACGCCAGGTACAAGCGAGTACACCTTGATTGCGCGGTTGAGTGATGGCCAGACAACGCTCACCGACGACGGTCGAGATGTCAATCAGCCCGGTTCTTTGCTTGGCAAAGCGTTGGGCAACGATGCCAACGGTGGCGCCCGACTGATGCCAAGATTTGATGCGCGACTCACGATCGATCCTGACATCGTGCTGAAGTTCCAGACGGCGCGCATCGAAGCCACTTTCGGGGCAGACTTTTACGCCGAAGGTGTTGATGGTCGACCGATTGTCTTCACCTCACGTAGTGACGACGAGTACGGCGTTGGAGGAACATTCGATACCAACAATGATGGCCCCAGTACCGCCGAGGCTGGCGAGTGGGGTGGACTCATGTTCCGTCAAGGTGTCACCGCTAGCCTCGATCATGTTGATATCCGATACGGCGGCGGTGAAGCTCCCATCGAAGGCGGCACATCCGAGTTCAATGCACTCGAAATACTGCAAGCCAACACGCGGGTCACGAACTCGAGCTTCGTGTCCAACGCCGACGGTATTGACCCCAATGGGGACCCAACCGATCCTCGCGTCGGTCGTGGCAATAATGACGCGTCGACCATTTTTATTCGCGGAGCCCAACCGATCATCGCCGACAATTCGATCGTCGGTGGCGAAGGTGCGGCGTTGAGCATCAATCCGGACGCATTGAATTTTCACGCGGTGACTGACTTGGGTCGTTCCACTGGCGCCGTCGAGCGTTTGGCGGTTCGAGCGGACAACCAAGGACCGCTCGTGATCGGCAACGAACTTGCTGACAATGCCCTCAACGGGCTACGGGTCCGAGGAGAGATCATCACCACCGACAGCGTGTGGGACGATACTGACATCGTCCATATCGTCGAAGATCCGATCTACACTCTGACCCACCATTACTACGGTGCGCTGCGCTTACGTAGCGAAGCTGATCAGTCGCTGGTGGTGAAGTTTGGCCCTAACGGTTCGCTCGTTGGCGGAGGTCGGCCGCTGGACATTGACGATCGGGTTGGCGGAACGTTGCAGGTATTGGGCGCCCCTGGATTCCCAGTGGTGCTGACCAGCTTGAACGACAACACGATTGGTGCAGGATTCACGCCTGATGGTGTTTACAATACGGAAACGCTTCGCATTGAAGATCCAAACAATCCGCCCGTTGCGGCACCGGGCGATTGGGTTGGTTTGCAACTGCAGTCCTATGCGAATGACCGAAATGTCGCCTACGTTTATGAAAGCGAGCGTGCCGAGGCTGGGGCCATTTCGGCCAACGCGACGCCGTCGGTATCGCAACGCGTCGGCTCGCTAGCAACGGATGAGTTCAGTGGTGATGAGAACGAGCGCCTGGGGATTACGATCCGCGGAACGCTCGCCACGCCCGAGGACAGTGACGTCTATCAGTTTCGAGCGTCCGGTGGAACGCCCGTTACGTTTGATATCGACGAGACGTCCGCAGGATTGGACACCAAGATTGAGCTGGTGACCCTGGCGGGCGAAGTCATCGCCAGCAGCGATAACTCACTCGAAGAGGCGATCGGCAACTCGGCGATCTTCTTTGATCCGGATTTGCCACAGGGCGTAACCGCGGAGGAAGTCCGATCACTTAGCACGAGCCTCTACAACGGAAACGTGGAGTCCCCCAACACGTTTGATGCCGGTATGCGAGTTGTGTTGCCGGGGGACCCGAGCGAAGACACGACTTACTACATCCGAGTCACGGCTGCCAATCAGAAGACATCAGGACAGTACGAACTGTCGCTCAATTTGGGCACGTCCGATGAAGTGGCCGGATCCACGATTCGTGGGGCGGACATTCGCTACGCAACCACGGCGATTGATGTCTCCGGGGCCCCCATTCACAGTCCCCTCACCGGCGACACGTCGGAAGAAATCATTGTCATCGATCCGACACCCAACGATGCCAACAGCGGCGACGAAATCTATCGCGAGGCGGTTGATACACGTTTGAGTGCGGATCCCGCCTCCGCTCAGTCGCTTGGGAACCTGCTGACATCGGATCGCGGATCGCTCGTCGTGACGGGAGAAATCGGCAACCTCAATGATTCGCTTTCGAACCCGCAGTTATTCACCAGCCTGCTTGATGAACGACTCGAAGACGTCGACGTGTATCGCGTGGACTTATTCTCACAGCAGCTCGAGCCAGACACGTTTGACAGTGAAAATCGTTTCGTCACTACTACATTCGATATCGACTATGCCGACGGGCTCGGCCGCGTCAACACGATCTTGTCGGTTTACGATTCGCAGGGCCGACTGATCTTGGTCGGACGTGACAGCAATGTCACCGATGATCAAGGCCGTGCAACATTGGGCGTCGATGTGGAGAACCTCTCGGGAGGCTCCGCAGGCGTGGCGGACGCTTATATCGGTCCTGTCGAACTACCAGAGGGAACCTACTTCGTTGCCGTCAGCAGCGAAGCCGCCGTACCCGAAGTACTGGGGCAGTTCTTCTTAGAGGACCCCATCGAGCCGGATGCGCGGCTCTACCCGATCAACGCGATCACTCGGGTGAGTCGAGACTCCTTCGAGGAGTTCACCCCGGACGAGTTGGCACTCTTTGATCTTGAAACGGCTCGTACGCTTTCCAGCGGTCAGCAACGCCTTGATTACAACGCGGAGCCCGCGCAGATCATTCCCGTTTTCAGCGAAGAAAGCGTTGTTGACTACTCGCTCAGTGATGTCCGTCTATTTGTCAGCTATGACGATGGCGTCAATGGGCAGAACGATACGTCGCTGGCCGCTTTCAACCCCTTTACAGGTGAAATGGAACGGTTGATCGGTCAGTCCTTGCGGGAGACTGGTGATATCGCGATCCGACGTGATGGTGAGTTGCACAGTTATGGCACCGGTGTTCAGCCCGGCCAGATGTTCAATAACGCCAACGTCGGTCAGTATTTGAACCGTAGTCCGCTGGATGGTGCCGCCGATCCCAATGGTGACGACGGCATCATCTTCCGCCAGAGTAATGAGGCAGGTTCTGGCACCCAAACGGATGATGCGGCTCAGTTCATCATCGAGGCGATGACCTTTCAGCGTGCCGACGGCACCGATTCGATCAACCGAACCGCGATCACGAACAATACCAATGAGCCTCTGTGGGTCGTCGGCACGCGTGATTCAGGCGGCCGTGGTGGCGAGGTGCCACTCTCGCTGCGAACCAATATTCTCTACCTGGCAGACGGTGAAACGGGCGAAATCACGTCTTTGGGTAGTGAAAACGCAAACGCCGATGTGGACTTGCCCAATGGTGTTCCCTACAGCACCGAGTTCGGGCCCGCATCCGACGAGCGTGAGTTTGGCGTGATCGATACGGGGCTCATCGACACGTCGCGTGGGGCCGATGGTGGCGCCATCACGGGTCTGGCCTCGCCCGAGGATCAGTTTGGTTCCTTCATGATCGGTGTCACGGACCTGGGTGGCATTCATACGTTTAGTGCGTTCAACAACATCACCGCACCGTTGACAAGCGATGCGGTTGGTTATACCCGCGTGATCCCGACCGACTACTACGGCCAGTTGGAGCCGCACCCGGAACACTTCACATTTGGTGGTTCCTTGTCCTTCTCCGGGTTGTCTTTGGGGCCTCAATTCATCGAAGACGATGCGTACGAGGATACGCTATTTGCGACGACCTCCGATGGTTGGCTGTATGCGTTCACATTGGACGAAGGCGCCGATGGGACCCTATCGGTCTCGCCCGCGAATGTCTTCTATGACGGCCGATACGCCGTCGAGCTCTCGTTCGTGACCGGGTTCGCGGTCAATGAGTCGCCGAACGGTCTGGCGTTCAGCAACCTCGAGGTCAACCCTTGGCATTCGACCATTGATCGACGAGCGGACGACGGTCACGAGGAGTTGACCCCCTACGACCTTTCGCGTCAGCCGACGGGGCTCCGTGGGGGATCCAGCCTTTACTATGGCTTTGAAATTACCGGGAATGCCGACGACAACACGCTTTCTCGCGCTGATGGTGACGCGTTGGGCGAGATCGCGCCTGGGGGAAGCCACGGCAGCATCATCTCGGAGTCATTCGACCTGCGAGAGTACAGCGCTGCCGATCAGCCGCATCTGTACTTTAGTTACAACATCGAAGTCGAAGATAATGACGACTTTGAACTGGCGGTGCGACAACAGCGAGACAGCGTGCGTGTCTATGCCGCAGGGGACGACGGACAGTGGCAGTTGCTGGCGACGAATGATGAGTTTCGTGTGCTCGGATTACCGGATGAGTACGACGAGTTTGGCAACTCGACGATTCCCGTCCAAACGATTTTTGACGATGATGCCGATGATCAATGGCGTCAGGTTCGCGCCGACCTGTCACCATTCGCAGGCAGCCGGGACGTACGGATCCGGTTCGACTTTAGCACCGCCGGTGCAATGCGAACCCAGTTCAATAGTGTCGAGTTGGTCGCGGTGGACGCGGAGACGCTCGATGATGGATCCACAACGATCATTCAGCGGCGCGACGGTGAAATCGCAATGCTACAGAATGTCATTGGTCGTGACATCGTCCTGCCAGCCGGAAGTGATTTGGAATCCGGTGACGAATTCATTGTGGATGGACCGAGCGGACGTTCGATCGTTCGGTTCGTTGAGAATGGCGCAACCAATGTGACGCTACCGGCGGACCTGTCCGTTTCGGCTGCTCCGGTAGCATCGTTCGATCTTTTTGGAACCTTTGGACTCGAAGACGGTGGCGTTCTGACGTACGTCACCGACCAAGGGACGTTTCAAATCACCTTCAATGCCAACGAAACGGGCGACAATTCGGCGTCACTGGGCGTCGTCAACTACAACACGTTGGCGACGGCCGGAACCGTCTTGGACTCCACTGCGATCGCCGGATTGATGGCAGCTGCATTGCCGTCGACACTGGACACGGCGATCGCACCGGGACGTTTCTTTGGCCAGGACGCTTTGCATGTCTATAACGCCACGTCTTTGACGAGCAATGCACCGGGCACGTTCTTTGATTTTGCGATTGATACCCTCACACGGGGATCGCTGTTCACCGCTCCATCGGGCTCCGAAATCGCCAACGGCGCGCAGTTGAGCGTCCAGCGCAACGGTTTGACTGTCGGCCAGGTGAACTTCGTCGAACAGACAGGCGGACTGGTAGCCCAGCCCGGCGAGGTCTTATTTTCATCCGCAGATTCGTCGGCGACGATTGCTGCAGGGATACGGGCCGCGTTGGCGAACTTGGCGGCGATTGCACCGCAGGCTGGAAACGCTGACGACGTACTGATCCTGGGTGACACAGTTGAGATCAGCACAAGCTTTGTCGACATCGGATTCACGTCTGGGCTTTCGGCCAGTGAGGTCGCCACCCTGGTCGCGGCCAATGTCCCGGCGACATTGAAGCCGTCGGTTGATGGTGATGGGCGAGTTAGCTTCCTGGCGGCGACGGGAGTATTCGTTGATGGCTCGATCGATGCTGGACAATCCAATCCAGTGCTCACCAGCGAGCAAGCGACCCGTCTGATTGTTCCCGACGGCGATGTCGCGGCGGATGGCGAGATCCTTCAGGTGACATTCGGCGACGGTTCGGTGACGCAGCTGCAGTTTGTCCGGACGGTCAATACGACCGGCGCCGCTGGTGAGATTCTATTTGATTCCGGTGACACAAAGAATCAAGTTGCCAATCAGATTCTGGCTTTGCTGCCGGCAGGTTCAGCGACGATCAATTTTGATTCCGATCTTGTCTTTGTCGATCCGGATGTTCAGGTCGACATCACGCCGGCCCCCGACCAAATCGTTATCGACCAAGCGCCTCTGACGTCATTGCGGATGCAATTGATTATCGAAGAGGGCGCCGACCTGAACGATGACGAGTACATCACCATCATCGACAACTTTTTGCCATTCATTGTGGCATTCGATGATGGCGACGGCTTTGATCCAAGTCTTGGCATAACGCCGGATGTCGTACTGACATTTGATGACAACACGACCGCCACGGATTTGGTTGCCACATTACTGCCTCAGTTACCAGTCGGACTGAATCCCGTGGCTTCGGGAAACACGGTTCGGATTAATGTGGACGCTTCAGGAACGGCGGACCCTGTCATCACTCAGCGTCCCAATTCCTTTGCGGCGTCGAACATCTCTGCCGTTCAGGTCAAATTGCCGACCGCCAACGGGCTAATCAATGGCGAGGAGTTGGTGATCACCGTCGATGGCACTCCATTCCCGATCACGTTCAACGATGCTGGCGGTGCCGCCGGTCCAGGGGTGGTCGTTTACAACGGACCCGGGACGACCGGGGCCAATACGAACCTGAATGAGATCACGCGCCGTCTCGCTGAGGACGCATTACCCGCTGAGCTGGACATTGGGTTCTTCGGTGACAGTGTCATCATCTACGGCGACGCGGTCACGGTGTCACCGCCGGAAGATGGTAGTAATATCCAAACGTTCGAGCTGCAAGCGCTCGACATCGTCGTGCCCGAAGGCAGCGAGCTGAATGATCGTGACACGATCAGCGTTGACGTGGGTGACACGGTGGCGGACCTGGTGACGGCCCAGATCATCAACTCACTTGACCTGATTCTGTTGGAGGGTCGTACGAACTCGCCCGCGAATCTCGCCGAACCCAACGTGTTCGAGTTCGAGAATACGGAGACGGCTGAACAAGTACGTGACAACCTGCTGTCACGATTGTCGGCGTTTGCCGTTGGTGTGGACGGCGAGCCGAATCGGCTTCGCACGGTCGGTCAAGGATTTACTTCCACCGCACCTGAGTCGGGAATTAGCACGGAACTCGACCCGGTCGCTTCGATCACTTTGCCGAGCGGTGCCGATCTCCGAAATGGGGATCAGCTCTTCATCCAGGGCGTTGGTGTCAGCACGCTGTTGACTTTCATTCGTGCTGGTGAATCAGTCACGAATGTCGACGGCGTCCTGATCTTCTTCGATGAGTCGAGCACCGCCAACGAGTTGGCGCAGCAGATTGTGGACAAGCTCAATGACATTAGCGACCAGTTCTTTGCAGAAGTGCTCAATGCGGGTGCAGGGGATGGAGTCGGATTGACAACGCTGGAGGGATCCGCCGCGATCGTTTCGTCGCCTGTCGTCACTTTTGTATCCGCTGAGGATGCGGGAACGTACGCGATACCGGTGACCCTACCGGCGGGAGACGACATCAACGATGGCGAAACCATCACGATCTACCGTAAAGATGATCCGACCGGTTTAGGCGAGACGTACCGGTTCACGACAACGGGTAGCGGACCCAACGACATCACCTACGTCGGAACGGAGACGCCTCAGGAGTTGACGGACTTGTTCCTGGCCACGGTGTCACCGGACTTACTTGCTCGCCCATTCAATAGCTCAGGCCGCGAGGTGTTGGTCACAGCAGCCGCATCGATCGCAACTGAACCGGGATCGGCCATCATTAGTTTTGAAGCGATCGAACGCACGGATCTCAATGGATATCCAACGCGTGCCGTTCCAGTCATCACCGAACGCGGTCTCGATTCGACCGAAGTTGTGGATCGGTTGCGCATCAGTCTCGTCGAAAGTCTAGGCCGACTCGAGTCTGGCTTCGAAGGTGGTTTCGCGCTCCAGGCCGGAACGGAAGACTACAAAGTCACCGGCGATGATCGCATTCGCTTGTACAACGCGACAATTCCAGATCGTGGTGATTTTGGTGCAGCGACCCGTTTGCCGGGGGATGAATTCGGGCTCGATTTCCCTGTCAATGGGTTCCCGGGTTTCCCCATTTCGTTCGCGGCGAGCCAGATCGATGACAATGCGGCGGCCAACAATGAGGTCGAGGGGTTGTACATCGATGACGTGGTCATTGGCCTTGCCGAGCGTGGCGAGATGGTGATCTATCAGAATTACTTCAACACGGATGGCGATACGGACTTCATCCTGGATCCGGAGTACATCCCGGATTCACGTGGCGACAGTGTGCAGCCAGAAAATCCTGATGAAGTTCTGGTGGGTGCCTACGCGCTGGAGATCCGAACCGCGGACGAATACGGCGTCCCTCAAGACTACGACCCGATCAATTTGGTACTCGACGAGGAACGTTCGGCTGGTCGGAGTTTCGACACGAATGATCGACTGGCCGACGGTGCGGTCACGATCATCGCACCAGACGGCGCGGCTCTAAGAGATGGCGATACGTTTGTGCTCGATGATGGCAATCGCCGGGTGACGTTCGAGTTTGACAATCGATTCGCTCCGGGTGTGACGGTACCCGGCAACGTACCGGTCGTATATGACGCCACGGAGAATGCAAACGAGATCGCCAGAGCGATTCGTGATGCGATCAATTCGGATCAAGCACAGGATGCACTTGCCATCACCGCGGCGACGGGTGACAGCCGTGACATTGGCGAGTCGACGTCAGCCCAAGTCGAGCTGTTTGGCCCAGACGTGTTTGTGAATCCAGGCTCCGGTCGAAACTTGAAACTGGACCTCGTCGCCGCCGAGACCTTCGCGGGCAACTACACGAGCCGCCGTGTCGCGGTGGTGGACCACGACGGGGGAACGGTTGAGTACTTCGTCTACGGCGACGAACTGGCGCGGTCGGCCGTCCCTGGCTACGTGACTGGAGATACGTTGTTCGCCGCGGGTAAAATCGGAGACTCGGTCAACCTCGGTGTTCCCAACAACGTTTCGGCGGATGATGGGGCGGTGGTCTTTACGGATCCGACGGAAGATTTTGATTCCGTCCGGGTGTTCCTCGATGCCAATGAGCCGATTCAGATCGACGTCGACACGATCGGTTTGGACCAGCGCGCCAATGGACTTCAGCTACCGGTTATTGCGGTGGTCCAGTCGGGCAGCGCGTTCGCATTTGAAGACCTGAGTCTTGTCTTCGACGGTTTTTCGGACGTCACGCGACCCGTCTTTGCCGTCGGTGAAACCGTTGGTGGTGCATTCTTGGAGTTCACGCCGACGACATCTGGCTACTACGACATCATTGTCAGCAGCACAGCCGCCTATCCGGGCGCCCCAGGTCTATTCAGCCGAGAAGATCGACAGATCGGTGAATACGCGATGACGGTTCGTCCGGCCAATGATCCGGGAGTACCTGAACGGGATGTTCTGATGATTGACTATCAATTCGGCCGGACCGACGTCAATCGAGTTCGTCCGCAAGGTCAAATCCTGATTGAAGAGAACTTCATCCGGGATTCGTCGAATGTCGGCATTTCCTCGGAGATCGGTCCCGGCAGTCAAACATTCACCTCCGCGGGCCAAGGCGGCAACATACCGCTGTTGGGCGTGACTCAGACGACGACATTTGACGAGACGACCCGTCCCGGTTCGGCTCGTTTATTGCGGAACGAGAATCCAACCAGCCTGATCCCTGGTGTGGTGATCAGCAACAATGTGGTTGTCGATAGCGGCACAGCTGGAATTCAGATCGTTGGCGGCAACGCCGACAACGGACAACTGGGTACGCCAAACCTATTCACTCGTGTCGTCAACAATACTCTGTTCAACGAGAACGAGGGCGGCACCGGAATTGACATTGATGGTCGCGCGGCGCCGGGTGTCTTCAATAACATCGTCGCAGGATTTGACACCGGCATCGCGGTGGACACGGTCACCGCTGGCGGAACGGTCATTGGTGCGAACCTCTACTCGCGCAATGACGATGACTATGCCGATCGCAACTCCGGTGCTGAGTTGCCGCTGGTTGCGACATCAATTGTGGTGCCAGACGGCACGCCGTTATTCCAGAACGACGCCTTCATTCCTGCCGAAGGTAGTCTCGGTATCGATAGTTCGTTTGCATCGATCCAGGATCGCGCCGATTTTGTCGACACAGTGAAGTCGCCGGTGGGAATTGGCGCATCACCGATCATCGCGCCCGACTTTGATATTTACGGTCAGCGTCGAGTCGACGGGATCGCCGGAACACCGACTGGCGGAACTGGAGTGAATGTCTTTGTGGATCGCGGGGCGGTCGACCGCTCGGACTTCCGGCGTCCCGTCGCGGTTCTGAACAATCCGTTTGATGCGCCCGACGCGGACGCGGCAGGTTCACCAAGCGACCCCAGCACGGTTGGAGATACCGACGCCGCTCAGTCATTTGTTCGTCTCGTCAATCCCGACGAGTTCGTCAGCTTCTTCGAAATCCAAATGATCGATGAGGCCGGTACGGGCCTGGATCCGGCGACCATCACTCAAGACACGGTATTGCTGACCGAAAACGGTCGCCAGTTGTTGCCCGACGCGGATTACACGTTCAGCTATTCGGCCAATAATCGAACCATACGGTTAACGCCTTTGGCGGGCGTCTGGAATCAGGATAGCGTCTATGAGATCACGCTGAACAATCAGGCTCGTCGGCTACTGAATGTGCCCGATGGTGGCGGTGTTGCCGATGGCGACCAAATCGTCATCACGGATGAAACCGGTCGCGAGACCGTCTTCGAATTTGAAAGTGGCTATACCCTCGGTATTCCGCAACTTGCAACGATTGTCGTCGACGACATCGTGACGGCATTCATGGACAACGACACGTTGTCGATTACCAGTGACGATGGTTCGGAGGAAGTCACCTTTGAAATCGACCTGACGGGCACGACGGCACCCGGTAATACGGCGATCGATCTCATCGGCACGGAAACCGTCGCCGATGTGCGCGATCGAGTTTTGCAGGCCATTAGCAGCCAAGCGACTCTCTTGAACTTGGCTCCCGTTGCCGTCGGCAACAACTCGATCCAATTGGGGGCGTTGCCAGGTCACGTTGTTGATTTCGACGCGGGCGTGTCCGGGCTTTCATTGATCGGTACCGACAACGGAACCGTAACCGGAGCGATCGTCGACGGGCAGCGGTTCACGTACGGCAACGATTCGATCACGACCACGTTCATCCTTGATAGCAACGGTGTCCCGCCGGTGAGCAGTAACACGCCCATCCAGCAGGTCATTCCGTTCGAACGCACCGATACTCCTGATCAGATCGCAGCCAAGATCGCTCAGGCGCTCAGCGACTCGGACTTCTCTCTCCAGAATGCCAGCAGTGTCGGTGACGGTCTGGTCAGCGTCGGCGGCAGCATCGGTGATGTTCTGACGCTATTGCCTGACACGCCATTGGCCGGCGACGTTCCCTTCCTCACGCTTTCGGGAAGCCCCGGTGTGACGGCGGGATTGGAATTGCAGATCCCGACCACTGCCACACCCACGACGCTCGAGGACACGGCGCTGACGATTTCAGCGGGTACTCAATCGGAGACTTTCCGATTCACCACGAATCCTAATCTTGGCTCGACAGATCGTTTGGTCGTGTTGGACGTCGCTGACGACTTCAATTCCATCGCATCGAAACTCCGTGATGCGATTGATGCGGCTTTCGAGAATAGCGTCGATCCGGTTGTCGCCAACGGGGACGATGACCCGGCCGTGGCAGCCCCGGCGATCATTACGTTGGGTGAGATTGCGGCGGGAAGCAACAGTGCGTTTGCCGCCATCGATGTGGGCACCACTGGATTCTTGACAACGGGTGTAAGTGGCGGCGCCGTGCCGGTGTCGTTCATTCCCAGCAGCACGTTCCCCGCCGTCTCGATCGCGGCCCAGTTGCAACTTGCCATCAATCAAACGGGTGTCGGTGTCGACGTCTTTGGACCCGGTGGAGGACTGTTGTTGATTGATGGAGCAACGTCGGTCCGCTCGACATTCGCGGCCGACCCGAACTCGCCGATCGATGCCCAAGTCGTCGAAGCGGTGGCGGACCTGGCGGGTAATCCCGTCGCGCCGACGCGATCGAACAATGAAACTCGCTTCACGATCATCATGCCGGAGGTCGAGTTCGACTTCGGTGACGCACCGGCGTCCTACAGCACTGTTCTGGAAGCCGCGGGCGGTGATCCTGGCAACGGGGCGCGGCATGCTCAGGTCGGAGGAACCGGTGTCGGATTTGGGTCTGAGATTGACACCGAAGCCGACGGCCGTCCCGTTCTGTCGGACGATGCACGGACACTCTTTACCTTGGAGGCGGCGACGACGGTTCCCCCGGCATTGGTCATTTCGACTCCCGATCCGGCGCAGCCTTGGCGTCAAGTGCTAACGGTCGCCGATGTGCCACTGAACCGCGATTCCGTGCGACTGCGTATCGATGACAATGGGAATGGTGACGTCACCGATGCACTCGACGACAGTGATTTCACGTTCGAGTTGCTTGGCATTGCCGACAACCCAACGCCCGGTACGCTCTCGGTGATTTTCTCACCCGACGATGACCCGACGACGCCGATTGATGAGCGAAGTACACCCGAACAGGTGGCCGCATCGATCCTAGCGGAACTCAACTCCGTCCTGGGCCGTCGTGGCGGCGATCTGCAAGCTCGACTTGTCGATGGTGACCCAACGTCCATCGAGTTGGTCGCGGTCGATGATGAGGACGGTGTGAGCGTCGTGACGTTTGGCGATCCCGTCAACGGATTCCGTTTCTTTGGCCTGCCCGGCTCCGATGGGCTCAACATCGCCGATGTGAATGATCCCAACGTGGATCAAATCCAAGGCTTCATCAATCCGCTCGATCCGGCAGGAACGAACGTGAGTATTGATGTCCGTGGAAGTGGTCTGTTGAACGTATGGGTCGATTACAACGGCGATGGAGACTTCGAGGATGCGGGAGAACAGGCCATCATCGATCGGCCGGTCCAAGAGAGTGACGGCGGTGTCTTCATTAACCTCCCACAGCCTGTTCAATACGACGAAACACGCGGCGATTACCGCACTTGGGTTCGATTCCGAATCAATGAGGGCGGTGCGGTCGGTTTCGATGGCGTGGCCATCGGAGGTGAAGTGGAGGACTACGAGATTTCAGTGGCTCCGCGTAACTTGCCGGCAGCGAACGATCGGCGATTCTTTGTCAGTGAAGACAATGACCTCGCCGTCTCGGACGCCGACTCCCTCTTGGTTGGTGTGAATACGACGAATTCGTTCTTGCCCGTTCGATTCAACATTACGCAAGCGCCAGATCCGACGTTGCAGCCGCAGTCAGGGGATCCGGGCGATGCCATCCTGGTATTCCCGACCGATAACGGTCGCGTTGAAGTCAACTTCACTCAACAAGATGATGTCCGGGGGACGTTTACCTACATTCCCGACGACGACTTCTATGGCGTTGACTCATTTACCTACCGGTTATCCAACCAGAACAACTTCAATGAGTCATTGACCTCCAATAGTGGGCTCGGCACTGTCACGATCAACGTCCTGCCGGACAACGACGCGCCTGGATTTGCTGACAACGATACCGATCCAACCAACGCGAATGCGAATCATCCACGGTTCGTGGTGACGGAGCCGACCAATCGCACGTCACCCACGTTGACGATCACGGAGGCGGATCTGGTTCGATTGGCGATTCCTGACGCGGAACCCATGGCGAGTGATTCGCCCAACGATGAACTCAACCAATCGGTACCGACGGATGGATCGGTCAACGAGGGGATCTTCGTCTATTCGATTCGGGCCCTCGACGCGTCGGGCGATCCAATCATCATCAATCAGGATGATAACCAGGGAAATGTGGCGACAACGTTAAGGGGAGCCACGCTACAGACCTTCTTCAAGACCGTGACCATCGCCGACGGAAGCCCGCTTGGACGCAGCGTTGATGTCATCGACCGAGTGGTTTACACACCGGCGGCCGACTTCAACAGTGATATCAGCACGGTTGCCGACGAGTTGCTGCTCGATGAGTTTACATTCACGTTGATTGACAACGGTCAATCGATCCTGCCCGATGATCTGCGAGCCAACATCGAAGAGGACGAGGCGGCTCCGATTGCGGAACAGGTCTACACCGAACCTGCGGGCGTGACCCGGAACGGCAGCGTTTGGAACCAGTTCGGCTCGCTGCCGATTGTCGAATCCGTTCCCGCCACGGCGACGATTCGGGTGACCCCACAGAACGACAACCCCGTCCCAACCAACGATATGGTCAGTGGCGTTGAAGACTCGGTCGTCGTGATCGATTCAGCGACGCTAACCAGCAACGACTTCAATTCGCCAGACACGTCGGCGGATGAACGAGCCAACATCAATGATGGCACGCTACAGATCATCGATGTCGCGATGGTGGATCCGAGTCAGGGTACCGTCTCGCTTGATACCGGGACCGGTCAGATCACGTTCACGCCGGTGGACGACCTCTTTGGCGATGTTGCGTTCACCTACACGCTGGCCGATTCCGGCATTGACGAAGCGGCTGACCTCGACGTCAACGACTTCGCCGGATTCTTTGATGCGAGTGTTCGCGGTACCCGCGTTGCCGCATCTCAAACATCAGTCGGACTGGTAACGATTTCAATCACTGCCGACAACGATGTTCCAACGGCGTATGACCGAACTCGCCGGACGGTTGAGGACAGCGACAACGATCCCACCACTCCGGGACCTGAGCCGTTGGTGATCACGGCGGCTGACTTGATTGCCGGCATGAATACGACTCCGACCTCGATCGTAACCGGTCTCGACTCGGTCACCATGCCCGCATCGGACGACTTGGTCGATGGTGAAACACTGGTGCTGACATCCAGCAATGGACGTCGAGCCGTGGTCGAATTCAACTCAACGGGCGTTGCCTCGATTGGCACAGATGTCGTGGTGAGCTTTACCAGCGGTGAAACAGCCCAGACCATTGCAAGTCGCCTGGCATTGGCCCTTCGCGCCGTTGGATTTGGATCAACGGCGTCGGGCGATCAGGTCACGTTCGAGAATGCCAATAGCGTGGCCACCGTAACCGTCGCCACGACCTTGGGCGTCGAAACGGCGAGCCAGGCCGTAACGCTTCCAAGTGGTTCGGAGCTTTCCGACGGCGAGACGGTCACGATCACCAATGGGTCTGGTGACGATATCAAGTTTGTCTTTACAAAGACCGGCGACTCGACCATCGCCGACGCCATTTTGGTTCCGTTTGCGGAGGTAGACTCGTCGCAGACGATTGCGGAAACACTGGCAAGCGTCTTACTGGACAACGGCTTTGGTGGTGCCGCATCGGAGACGTCCAATATCGAGAATCGAGTGCAACTCAGCGGCATCGTGTCCGCGAGCAGTTCATCGATCTTCGGACCGACCAACCTACCCATCGATGGACTCGATGTCGTTGTTCCGGACGGAATCGACATCGACGAAGGTGATCAACTGGTTATTGATGTCGATGGGACCACGTCCGTGACGGTTGAATTCCAAACCGGCACGACGACGAGTGATCCAAGTTTCACGCTATTGCAGTTCAGCCCGGGCGATACGGCCGAAACGATCGCGACGGCACTGGCGGCGGTGCTGCAGAATGAAGGTCTTACAGCGACCAGCATCGCGGTGGCCGAATGGCAGACGGTCATTACGGACATCGATCCAGGCTCTCTGATGTTGGGACCTGTTTCAAGTCTTGCCATCAGTGGTACCGAGATCATCCTACCCGCCGTCGATGATCTCTTGGATGGCGAAGTATTCTCGCTGACCGACGGCAACGCCGTGACATGGACCATCGAGCTCAATACGACGGGCGTCGCCGCCGCCGGCACGGATATCGTCGTCCAGTACGATGTCACGCAGCCGATCGATGCGGTGATCACCGATCTGGCCAATGCATTGCAGGCCGTTGGCATCGGAGCCCGGCCGTTGGCGTCATCCGTCCAGTTGGAAGTCGCCGAGGCGATCGTCGTGGGGACGACGACCAGCAACATCACCGCGTCGGGCGTTGACATACTGGTTCCCGCCGGAAATCAACTGCTCGATGGTGAGCGACTGTCGCTGACCGGACCGGGTGGCTCTGAACTCATTGTGGAATTCAATACCACCGGCGACGTGGATGCGGATGTGGATGCCGTGGTGGCGTTTACGACCGCTGATTCGAGTGACGTTGTTGCGGTTCGGTTGGAGCAAGCACTCTCCAGCATTGGCGTTGGCGCCATCGCTGATGACTCGGTGGTGGGTCTGCCCAATGGACAGTCGCTGGTCACCATTCAAGCCCTTAGCGAGGTTCGCGTGGGCGAATTGATGAACGTGCCTGGACCGACGGATCCACGCGTTCCGTCACCATTGAACGAAGACATCCAAGATCTTCGTGTCGTGTTCTTCAGCACGGACTTTGGTGACGTCGACATCGACGACTTGGATGCGGCAACGTTCCCTGACGGATCGCCATTCGTCCTCGTGGATCCCAATGAGCCGGATCCGGCGATCCAAGAGCGTTACACAATCACGATCCAAGAGGAGGTCGTTGACGGCGAAACCATTCGATCGTTTGCATCGATCCAGTATGAACCCGCCGCCAACTACAACGAGCAATTGCCGTTCTCCCCACGTCGATTGGTTCGATACGCCGTCGCCGACGACGGCAGGGATCCGGCGGGGAGCTTGAATCTGCCGGGCCTTCGTTCAGCCGAGGCAACGTTGACGATCACCGTCGAGGCCGTCAACGACGCCCCGGTGTTCGACCTCACCGCGGGTGATCAGGTCAATGTATTGGAAGTCGATGGTCCGGCCGACGATGTCACCATCGCAGGATTCGTCGGCAACATTTTTGGCGGTCCCACATCGGCATCGGACGAACAAGGGCAAACGGTTGATTTCCGAATTGAGTCGTTGCCTGATAGCGACGTCAATTCCATCATGCGTGCGGCACCTCAGATCGTGTACACGCCTGGCGAAGATACCGGTGATCTGATCGTTTCACCGGTGGAAGATCAATTCGGGCAGGCGACATACGTGTTGGTTGGATTCGACACGGATCCCAATACGAGCAATCCCGAGACCCGGATCACGTTTACCATCAATCTGTTACCAGTCAACGATCCGCCACGAATTGACCCATCCGTCGCCGACGGTGCTCAGGTCGTCAGTGGAGATGAACCATTCGCCGAGGCGGACGAGGCCTATCAGGTGTTTGTCGGCTCCGACAGTGATGGTGATGATGAGCTTGACCGAACGACGATTCAGTACAACCTGCGTGAGGACAATACTCAGCCGACCGGTGATCCGAACGATCCCGTCACGACCGGGAATTACTTCATCCCACTGCGACAGAACGATCCAACAACGCCATCAGCGGGATCGTACCGCCGAATCGGACTGTTGGACATCTATACCGTGGGGCCTGACAACGAAGCCGTGGATCCCAATGTGGGTGTTCCATCAGGCGGTCCGCAAGATCTGACGGCCCTCCTGCCACAGACAACGGACCTGGGCGGCACGCTAACGCCGGCACTGGGAGGCCCCAACAATGACGAAGTGATCGGTTACTTCTATACGCCTCCGGTCGATTTCAACAACGCGATCAGCGAGACGACACCGTTTGATTCGTTTGAATTTGCCGTCGTGGATTCGAATACCGTCGCCGGTGGCGAGTCATTCCAGCTTGGGCCGCCGCCATTGTTGGTTGACGATCCACGTCAGTCGACATCCCGAGTTCAGTTGAACCTGCAGCCGGTGAACGATCGACCCGTCTTCAATACGCAACTACCCAAGGATGCGTTGCGATACGAAATGGTCGAAGACGGTCCTCTTCAGATCGTCAACTCATTCGCATCGGGTATTTTCCCGGGACCATCCATCTCGGCCTTTGACGAACTCGACCCCGCGAACGCCAACCCGGTCGAATTCACCATCCGCAGTCTTACGTTTGAGGCGGCCGAGGAAGAGGACTTCCGCCCATTCTTTGAGACGCTGGACATCACGCCGAACGGTCGCCTTGAATTCCAAGCGTCGCCCGATGTGTTTGGAACGTTTGAGTTTGAGGTCGTGCTGACCGAAATCCTGCCCCCGGACGAAGACTTCGGTGAAAACAGTATCCGAGGTGACCTTCGCTCGACCGTTCCGGTGACGCTGACGATTGACGTGCGGCCGGTCAATGACCGTCCCGAGATCGATCCCACGGTATCGCCGCTGGCATTTGTGCTCGATGAAGACGGTTCGGCAGACATCCTGGTCACAGGCGACGGAACGACTCCGGGACTCTTGGACGTCTTCAACGTGGGTCCCGACAACGAGGCTGCCGGTGGAATCGGCGGTGGCCAGACGATTTCGCTGAGCGAGCCAATTCCCCAAGCGACGGCACAGGGAGGAACACTGACGCCGCTCGACGTGGATGGTCAAGTGACAAGCGTGATCTCGGAGATCAACCGGTTCCGATACACACCGCCGGCCAACTACGTGGGTCCCGATAGCCTGAGTTACACGGTGACCGATAATGGCGTCACGGTTCCGCTCAACACCAACGGCACCCCGATCAACAATCCTCGTACCGCCTCCAGTGCCGTTTCATTTGACGTCTTGCCAGTCAATGACGCCCCGGAGTTCAGTGGGGCCACCAACGTCACCAGCAGCGAGGATGAAGATCAGGGTTTGGGTCCGAACGTCATCACCGTCGACGGATGGGCCACCAATGTTCAAGCTGGGCCTCCCGGTGCGGACGACGAGAACCTAGGTGTGAATGCACCCGGGGGCATCGCTCAAACGCCGACCTTTGACATTCAGTTCGTCTCGGGCGACGCGGACCTATTCGCCGAACTACCGGTGGCGACACCGGACGGCAACGGTAGCGCCACGCTCCGCTACACCACCGCGGCGGATCAGAATGGTTCTGCGGTCTTCACGGTTCAATTGTCGGACGACGGACCAAGTGATCTTGGCAATGGAGACGAATTCGAGAGCGACATTCGCACGTTCACGATCACGGTGGAGCCGACGAATGACGCCCCCACGTTCATACCCGGTGGCATCGTTCGGGTCTCGGAGGATCGCGGCCCCTTCTCGGCCGTATGGGCCGATCCGATTCTTCCGGGTCCGGCCGACGACCCACTGGAATCATCCACGGTGACGTTCAGCGTGACCCCTGTCGCGGCTAGTGACGCTGCATTGTTCACTGCGAGCGGACAACCGCAGATCAACTCCGTCGGTGTATTGACATTCACTCCGGCGGCTGACGCGAATGGCATTGCGAACCTTCGCGTCGTCGCGACGGATTCTGGGGGAGCCAGCTCGTCCACCGTGGACTTGCAGATCGTGATCCAGGCCGTGAACGATCAACCAACCGCGGTCGCGGATGTGTTTGATTCAGATGAGGATACGATCCGAGTCTTTACGGAAGCGGAGCTGCTTGCCAACGACATCGATGTGGATCTATTCGATTCCAACCCCGACTCCTTGGAAATCTCGATCGATCTTGTTCAACGGTCGCAGCGTGGCGCACAGGTCGTCTGGGATCCGATTGCACGGACCGTCACATACGATCCAACCGGTTCGGACGAACTGCAAGCTCGACAGCCCACCGACCCGCCTTTGACCGACACGTTCCAATATCGGGTCACCGACATCGCCGGACGCGCTGCCGAACCGGATCTGGAAAGCAATACGGCCCTTGTCAGCGTGAACGTCCTTGGCGTCAACGACGCACCGACGGTCGGCAATGATACGCCGACGCTGGAGGAATCAGGTCCGACGATCATCGATGTGCTCAATAACGACTTCGATGTTGACGGGACCATCGTCGTCAACAATGACGGCGCGAGCTCGCGATCTCCTTTCATTACGAGTGAACCGACTTCGGGTAGCGTTTCGGTCAATGCCGATGGCACCATTACCTACACGCCATTCACCGATTCCCGGATCGATGACCAGTTCCGCTACCGCGTTCGCGACAATTCCGGCGCACTGAGTACCGAGGCGATCGTTTCCATTAGCCCCAACGCAGCGCCGATTGCCAACGATGACGCGCAGGCTTTGTTCCGAAACGAAGCGGTCAACATCCCCGTAACCGACAACGATACGGACGCGGACTTCAATGATGCGATCGACCTGACCAGTATTCAGATCACGCGGCTACCCCGCTTTGGAACCGCAACACCGATCAGCGACGGTTCCATCACCTACGAACCTTCGACCAACTTCGTCGGAATCGACTCATTTGAGTACACCGTTGCTGATAGCGAGGGACGACGAAGCAGTCCCGCGACGGTGAATCTCCAGGTTGTCGCGAGCCGGCTGCAAAACCCGATTCGCAACAACGATGTCAATGATAATGGCGAAGTCTCGGCGCTCGACGCACTCTTGATCATCAATCACCTGAATCGTTTTGACACGATCCCCAATCCGACTGCTCAGCAGGACTTGGACGTCACAGCCGAAGATCAAATTGGGCAGCGAAATCCAGAAACCGGACAGATCATCACGGACTCGTTTTACTACGATACGACGGGTGACTTGCGAATCAGCTCGCTGGATGCCCTTCGGATCATCAACGAACTGAACGCTCGCGATACCTCCGGAACGGGTTCCAACGCTAGTTCGGAGCCGATCGCCGCCGGCGACGGAAACGTCCTGGCCGCGTCGTCAACGGCTCCAGGAGAACAGACCCTTGGTGCCGAGTTGGCGGAGGGTCAACCATCGATGGAGACGGTTCTGGCAGAAGCGACCAAGGTGGTGGGTGATGTTTCCGAGGTCGAGCTACCCGTGGAGGTCTTGGATCTTCTGGTGACCGACGATGACGACGACGACTCCGCCGAGATCCGTGCCGCGGTTGACGCAGCGATGAGCCGAATCATTTAGGTTCGCTCGGCACTCGCGATGGCGCTACGGAGCCAAGTCAGGGAACGTCGGGTTTTTCGCGAACCCAGACGTGCTCGTCTTCGACTTTGATGTCGAAGCATTCGACTTTGATTTTTGGATTGTCTTCCCACGCACCGTCTTGGACGCAGAAACGCCACGCGTGCCAGGGACATGACACCATCTTGTCTTCGAAGTATCCCTCCGCCAGCGAAGCACCCATGTGCGGACAAAGGTCGTCGATGGCATACCAGTCATCCACATGGCGAAAGACCGCCACCATCCGGCCATCGACCGGCACGGCTCGGCCGACATTCTCCTGGAACTCGTCAACGTGGCCAACATCTTCGTAGTCACTCATGAAAGTCTCTTCAATGTTGTCTCCGCAGGCCGCTCGCCACGAGCAATCATCGGCCTGCGGTTCGGGGGTTGCATCGTCCCACCCAGAACGGAGCCTGACTGTCAACTGTCGGTTGTTTTAGCTGATTCCAAACGCAACCCCAATGCCTTGTAGGCGAAGGTTCCACACGCAAACGGACAGTGACGGCCGCCGATGGATGCGTTTTAATAGCGGGGTAATCGCTCCCATTCGACCCCGCAGCATTCCGCCATGATCCAGCAAGCTTTCCGACGCCAACTGGAGTCGCTCGTGTGGCCCCACGTTCAGATGCCGGCTCAATATGTTGGCGGCGAACGAAACATCGTTGTTAAAGATCACGCGAGCGTTCAGGGAAAACTAGCGATCGGGTTCCCCGACGCCTACACGATTGGCATGAGTCATCACGGCTTGCAGGTGCTCTACAGCCTGATGAACCGGAAGTCACACTGGTGTGCCGAACGTGTCTTCACGCCGTGGCCCGACATGGAGGCGAAACTGCGGGAACATGGGCTGCCGCTCTATACGCTGGAGACGTTCACACCTCTATCCGAGTTTGATGTCATCGGGCTCTCCTTGCAGTACGAAATCAGCTCTCCCAATGTGTTGACGATGATTGATCTGGGAGGGATTCCACTGGATGCCGTTGACCGTACGATGGCGGACCCGCTCCTGGTTGCCGGGGGTCCATGTTGCCAGAATCCCGAGCCGATGGCGGATGTGTTTGATGTCATGGTCACCGGAGATGGCGAACCTGCCCTTCCTGATGTATGTGATGCTTGGTTGGCGTTACGCGAATCCACCCGACGCGAAGACGGGACCTTTACCGCAGGTGCCGTCGGTCGTCAGCAGCGTGAGGATGCGCTCGCAACGATCGCGCAAGATCTCGAATACGCTTATGTGCCCCGTTTCTATCAACCGCAATACGATTCCGAAGACGGGCGTGTCGCTTCCTTATCGCGAACTCGCGATGACGTCCCACCAACCATCGCGCCCAGTGTCATTCGCGACTTGGATGGAATTCCTCTGCCCACGGCGCCCATTGTCCCTTACATCGATTGCGTGCACGATCGGATTGCGATTGAGATCATGCGCGGGTGCCCGCACTTGTGCCGGTTCTGCCAAAGCACGGTGATCAAGCGACCGCTGCGAGTTCGCGAAGTCGACACGATCGTCGAGGCGGCCTTGGAGAGTTATCGGAACACAGGTTTCAACGAGATCAGCATCTTGTCGCTGTCCAGCAGTGACTATCCGCACTTCGAGCCCTTGGTCGTGAAGTTACACGAAGTCTTTCGGCCTCTGGGAGTCAATATCAGTGTACCGAGTTTGCGGGTGAATGATCAGCTTGAGAGTCTGCCAAAACTACTGGGAAGTACACGCCGTAAATCACTGACGCTGGCGCCCGAGGTTGCTCGGGATGACATGCGGGAACAGATCCGCAAGAAGATCAAGAATAGCGACTTGATCAATGGGTGCCGCTCCGCGTTCGCCAATGGCTTCGAAAGTGTCAAGCTCTATTTCATGTGCGGCTTGCCGGGGGAGCGGCCCGTTGACCTGGACGGCATCGTTGATCTCGCCGAGGCGATTGCGTCAGTGGGCAAGGAAGTCATGGGACGGTACGCAAAGGTCACCGCGAGTGTGTCGAATTTTGTTCCAAAGGCCCATACGCCCTACCAATGGAATGGCATGCAACAGCGTGAGTATTTCGATTGGGCCCATCAATACTTGAAGAGCCGTCGGCGGATTCGAAGTGTCCACATCAAATGCCACGATACCGAGACGAGTCTGCTTGAAGGTGTCTTGTCCAGAGGCGATCGACGGACCGGGCGGGCCATCCGACTGGCCTGGGAACGCGGAGCCCGCATGGACGGTTGGACGGAGCACCTCGATGCTCAGAGGTGGTGGGATGCGATCGCGGACGCGGGCATCGACGTCAACCGGCAGATCCATTCGCAATATGAGTTGACCGACAAGTTGCCGTGGGATCACGTCAACGTGAAGTTTGGCCGTCGATATTTAGAAAAGGAACAGAACCGCTCGGCGATTCAGCTAACGCAGATGGCATCCGCGACATAGTGTCTCCACGATGTTGAGTCGGTCCTAGCGAGCCGATTGGATCGCGTCGTCGAAGTTCAGTTGCATTTGCTGCTCAGGGTCTTCGTAACCGAGTTCGCGATGAAGCAAGCTGGGCTGGATTTCACGACTATTTTGATACTTATCGCTTTCGTACGGATCGCATTGGCCGACGAGATCCAAATAGCCGATCTGGCAGACCCGCATGCCGGGATAAATACGAAACGGTTGGATGCAGTGGATTTCCAATGTCCACGTTCCGCAATACCCCGCCTGCCCAAGGCCTCCGCTGGGATTGACGATGCAGCCGAGTCGGCCCAAAGATGATCTTCCCTGAACGAATGGCACCGCACCGTTGGTTCGTGTCGACTCGACCGTCCGGCCGAGATAGAGCGTCTGCGGCTGCAGCGTTAAGCCGTCCAGAGGAATCGGTATGCGTCGAAAACGATTCGGCGAAGCCGCGTCCAACACGACTTCTTCGTAGATGAGGAGCTCGTCATGCAGCGTCAGGTCATAACTATTCGCGTTCAGCCGCGACCGATCGTAGGGTTCAAGATGAAGCGTGTCGCCGAGCCGCTTCTCGATTTCTTGTCCGGATAGAATCATGAATCCCGCGACGGTGATTGGGGGCCGATGCGTGCCGATGGGGCCCGCAAATGGTCCCAATAAGCGGTATGTTAACGTTTGATCCGGTTACCTTTGAATTCCCTCATCGGCAATCGGTTACAATTTTCTGGCAGGTTGAGTCCCAGGCCCCCAATCGAGTACCCAGACAGGTGACCGAGGACTCCGGCGTGCATGGTGATGAAAGCCATTGCATCGTTCGATCCGCGGAACACGCAGCCCCCAACAACCATAGTTCCTCCATTCCCAAGTCCGAAGAGGGTCCGAAGTCATGAGCCAGGTCAATCCCTATTCGAACGCCTCGGTTGCCTCGCCTTGGACGCCAGCGGCGCTCGCCGACGAGTCAGCGAGGGCCAGTTTCATTCGTCGAACCTACGCCCATTTGGCGGGTGCGGTTTTGGCATTTCTCGGCATCGAGGTCGTTCTATTTGGGCTTGTTCCCGAACCGTTCATGCGTCGGGTCGTCGCGTCCATGACTGGCGGATACATGTGGTTGGTTGTGCTGGGGGCCTTCATGGGCATTGGCTGGCTTGCGAGGTCCTGGGCGTCCAGCGGAGCATCCCGGTCGATGCAATACACGGGTCTGGCTCTCTATGTGGTTGCCGAGGCCGTCATCTTTCTGCCGATTCTTTACATCGCCGTCATCGTGATGGGCCAGCCACAGATTCCAGTGTTGGCGGGCATCATTACCTTCATGACTTTTGCGGGGCTGACCGCGTTTGTATTCACAACCAAGGTCGACCTTGCATCGTGGGGAAAGTACCTTTGCATCGCCGGGCTGGTTGCGATGGGCATGATCGTTTGCGGGATTCTGTTTGGTTTTTCGCTAGGGCTCTTCTTCAGTGCGGCGATGGTGGCTTTGGCAGCCGGCTACATCCTTTATGACACGTCCAATGTGCTGCACCATTACAGCACCGACCAACATGTTGCCGCGTCGCTGGCATTGTTCGCGTCGGTCGCATTCCTGTTCTGGTACGTGCTCCGGCTCGTGATGGCATTCTCATCGAGCGACTGAGGCTGGAGCGACTGAATGGATGTTCCTGGCGGCGTCACCGACCTCCCAGACGACTTCGACGGACAAGTTCGGTTATTTCCTTTGCCGGGCTTGGTGCTATTTCCGCACGCGATGCAGCCGCTGCATATTTTCGAGCCTCGTTACGTCGAGATGCTCCGCGAGTCCCTCGCCGGCGACGAGTTGATCGCCATGGCGACATTGCATTCGGCTGAGAATAGCATCGGTCAAACGCCCATTTCACCCATTGTTTGCATCGGTCGCATTCTGTCGCACGCGGAACTCGATGGAGATCGACATAACGTCCTCCTGGTTGGGCTGAGACGTGCAAAGATTCGTCGCGAGCTTGAGACAGGTCGGTCCTTCCGAATGGCGCAGGTGGATTTGATCGATGACTTCTATTTGCCGGCGGCAACATCGAAGCGCGACGAATTGAAGCAGCGTTTACTCCAGGCGTTTGGCGAGATCATTCCCAACACGTCCGGCTCGCAGCAGAGTCTTCATGACCTGATGGAAGGTCAAATGGGTGTCGGCCCCATCACCGACATCATCTCCTACACGCTGCCTTTTCCAGCGGAAACCAAGTTGAGACTGTTGGAAGTGCCGGACGTCGACGCGCGGGCCGAGGCATTGATCCAACTGATTCAGAGCGGCGCCGTCCAGTTGGATTCCCACGGAAAGACGGATTCCGGTGGTCAGGCACCCTCGACCGACCGCGCGCCGTTTCCGCCGCCTTTTTCCGTCAACTAGCTCGCCGGCTTGCATGTGGCCGGCACTACTCGCGGGCACTACTCCTCGGGACGTAGCACGGGAAAGAGAATCACGTCGCGAATGGATTTTTGGTCCGTCAACACCATGACGAGGCGGTCGATCCCAATCCCGAGGCCGCCTGCCGGTGGCATGCCATAGCGAAGCGCTCGGATGAAGTCGTGGTCCATCTTCGCCATTGAGTCCTCGTCATCCAACCCAGCCAATTGGGTGCGGAACAACTCTTCTTGCAGATCCGGATCATTCAATTCTGTGTAGGCATTGGCCAGTTCCATGCCACAGATGAACAGCTCGAATCGTTCCGCGATGGACGGATCATCTCGTTTCCGTTTCGTTAGGGGACAGATGCTGGCCGGGTAGTCGACAACGAAGATGGGACCTTGCAATGAATCCTCGACTTTCTCCTCGAATATTTCATTGCGAATCACATCAGGATGCTTGCCATCGACTTGCAAACCAATCTTGCCCGCCAACTCCCGTACCGACGCCTCATCGGCCGGATCGACTCCGGTTGCTTTTTGAAACAATTCCGCATAGGTCGACCGCTGAAAGGGCGGCGTGAAATCGACCGGCTGTCCATTGAAGTGGCGCTGCAAATTACCGTCGATTTGTCCAATGGCCTCGCAAATGATCGCTTCGGTCAGATCCATCATCGATTCGTAGTTGCCGTAGGCCTGATAAGCCTCCAGCATCGTGAATTCAGGGTTGTGCCGTGGAGAAAGGCCTTCGTTTCGATAAACGCGACCCAGTTCATAAACACGCTCCATGCCACCGACCATCAGTCTCTTCAGATGAAGCTCCAGCGCAATTCGCATGGTCAGATTCATGTCCAATGCATTGTGATGGGTTTCAAACGGCCGTGCCGCCGCACCGCCAGCGACCGTGTGCAGCGTCGGGCCCTCCACCTCACAAAAATCCAACCCATCGAGTGTCTGTCGAATGCTCTTGATGATCTTCGTTCGGTTCAGGAACGTCGTCATCACACCGTCATTGAATGCGAGGTCGGCATAACGCATCCGTTGGCGAAGATCTTGGTTCGTCATTCCGGCATGTTTTTCCGGCGGTACTTCCAACATTTTCGTCAGTAAGACGAGCGACTCGGCGAAGACGGTCAGTTCGCCAGTATTGGTGCGTCCCAATCGACCTTCCACGCCAACCAAGTCACCTAGATCAAATAGCTTGGCTAGACCGAAGTCATCATCGCCGACTTGTTTCTTACCTATGAAGATCTGGATATCGCCGGTCCAGTCGCGGACGTTCATGAAGATCAACTTGCCGGTCGGCCGCGATAGCAAGACTCGTCCCGCAACACGAACCGTCGGACCCGTTTCCTCACCCGGACCGTGATCCGACTTCCACTGCCGATAATCGACGTCGTCGCTCTCGACATCCGGCAATGGTAGCGTCTGGCCGGCCTTGGTCACGAATTGAATTTCGCCGATCCGTTCACGGCATTGGGCTACCCAATCGCGATCGTCAAATCGCTGCCCCCAAGGGTCGATACCAAGCCGAACCAACTCACCTAATTTGTGACGGCGGGCCTCATGCGGGTCCGTTAGGTCAACAGCAACGTTTTGGTCGGCGGAATGCGTCACGGCGAGTGGGTTTTCGAAGGGAATGGAGCGGTGCGGTCTTGGACCCGGGATTGTCGAATCGAATCCTATCACACGCAACCGCCCCCTCACTCTCGACGATCAGCGCGACGTCAGTCGAAGGTGCTGCCCCACCATGTATCGTTGGGCTGCCAATCCGATTCCAGATAGGCGGCCGCTCGGCGTTCCAGGCTCCGCTTGCGTTCGGTATGGGTCTTCTTCCAACGCAGACGGTCGGCCGCCGCATCGTAGTTCGGATCGGGTTCAGGAAAACGTGCGTTGACGGACGACAAATAGTCCATCAGCGTCTTCCTCATCGACTCGACACGGTCAGGTTGTTCCATGGCCAAGTCATGCGTCTCGCCGACGTCACTGGGTAGATGATACAGCTCGTCGTGCCGATCCAGGTAGTAATGAATCAGTTTGTAGTCGCCGAGTCTTAGAATGGCCGATGGCTCACCGCCTTGGTTACCATAGTGCGGGTAGTGCCAAACGAGAGGTCGCTCTGACCAATCGACGGGGGTCATCGGATCAGCGAGCAAGGCTTTGAGCGACCGGCCGTCTTGGTGATTTTGTGGCATCAGTGGCAAACCTGCCAAATCGAGCACGGTTGGGAACAAGTCCGCTCCGGTGACGGGCACATCGCTATGGGCGCCGGCGCGGGTGAGCCGTGGAAACCGTATGTAGTACGGTTCGCGAATGCCGCCTTCCCACTGGCGACCCTTGCCACCTCGAAGAGGTAGATTGCAGGTTGCAAAGGCGTCGCCCGATGAGACGCCACCATTGTCCGCGGTGAAAATAACAATCGTGTCTTCGGCTTGACCTGAAGCGTCAATGGCAGCCAGCACATCTCCAACGGCATCGTCGAGTGTTTCCATCATCCCGGCGTAGATCGGATTGTCTTGTACCTGACGAACCGGCAAAGTTCGATCGATGATGAATCGTTCGCCCTCGATCGCGTCGAGCGCCAACTCACGGTACTTTTGCCAGAGCGACTCAGTGGTCTGAATAGGCCCATGGACGGCATAAAAGGACAACATGGCAAAATACGGCTCGGGCGCACGGGATTGTTCTTGGATGAAAGACGCCGTGTCCCTCGCCAAACGCCTCGTCAGACACTCGCCGTCGGGGCCATCCTCTAGCACGGGATTCCGATAAGGGCTGAAGTATCCGCCCGGTGGGCTCCCGCGATGGTGGCCACCCAAATTGATCTCGAACCCATGATCCGTCGGTGATGAACCTTCACCGCCTAAATGCCATTTGCCGGCAAAAAAGGTCCGATAGCCGGCCGCGGTGAGAGCTTCGGCTAAGGTTGTTTCATCCGCCGGCAGCCGGTCCACATATTTGGCCGGTCGCAACGCGTCTCCTCGTTTCCAATTGTCGCCCCATGCCGCCCCGATCCAATCCGTAATGCCATGTCGCGCCGGGAATTGCCCGAGCATGAGGCTCGCCCGAGACGGGCTGCAAACTTGGCAATTGGCGTAGCCGTTGGTGAACCGTACGCCGGACGCGGCGAGCCCATCAATATTGGGCGTGCGATAAAACGTGCTGCCCTCGACCGACAAATCATGTAATCCCAGGTCGTCGACCAGGATTAAGACGACGTTCGGATGCGGAATGGCGTCCTGAGCACTCACAATCGGCGCGAGTATCCAGACGCACAACAGCCAGGTAGTTCGACGGATCACGGTGTTCCCTTCATGCGGTCGAATTGGTTCATGACAGCGTCAGTCTTATTGGTACGACATGCGGACGCAAGTTCGTCGACGCCACCGATGCGTCCCAAATGATCGTGTGAACTGCCGCTGGCACTCAATCCGAGGTCCCTGATGCAGCGGGGCTGTTACACTAGCGGTCCCTTCCACCGGCATCTGTGTTAACGGATCAAGCCAATGGATGAGCATCAACCGGCTGGTGAGGGTTCGACTCCTTTCTTGAAACGCGAAGGCATTGCGATGCGAACGAAGCGTCTGAATGGTTCTTGGATGGGTTCCGGCGTCGGCGGATTGCCGATGGTCGTCTCATTGTTGATCGGCTTCGTGCTTGGCAGCCTCGCTGACGTCGCCGCTCACGAAGATGATGTGGTCCATCACCATGGCCAGCGGCAAGCCACTTCGTTTTACACGTCCCGCCAGCGGCCTCGGATTCTACCGCTGCCCAAGAGTGAAGACGCGTTTCAGTTCATCGTCTACGGCGACCGAACCGGTGGCGTTCCCGAGGGGCTGAAGGTGCTTCAGCAAGCGGTCTCCGATACGAACCTATTGGATCCGGACTTGGTCATGACCGTTGGGGACCTCATTCAGGGCTACAACGAGAAGCCCGAGTGGTTGCTTCAGATGAAAGCCTATCGCGACATCATGGGGCGATTGAACATGAGTTGGTTTCCTGTGGCAGGCAATCATGACGTCTATTGGCGAGGGAAGGGTCCCGCCCCTCAGGGTCACCACGAGTCGAACTACGAGGCGCACTTTGGACCGCTCTGGTACACGTTCGCCCACAAGAACGCCGGCTTCATCGTCCTCTATTCTGATGAGGGCGATCCGGTTTCGAATCAGAAAGCATTCAACGTGCCGATGCTCCAGCGGATGAGCGATGAGCAACTGGCATTTCTCGACACAGCGCTCAAGAAACACCGAGATCGTGATCACGTCTTCGTGTTCCTGCACCATCCGCGTTGGATTGGTCGTGGGTACGCCGGAGGAAACTGGGACGTCGTCGAACGGATGCTCTTGGAAGCCGGCAATGTGTCCGGCATCTTTGCCGGTCACATTCATCACATGCGATACGACGAGTCCAAAGGCAACGATTCGGCGCCATTGAGGTACTTTACGCTCGCCACGACGGGCGGGTCGCTCTCGGCAGACATTCCCGGGGCGGGCTACCTGCACCATATGAATTTGGTAACGGTGCGACCAAGCGGCGTGACCATGGCATCGCTGCCGGTAGGATCGGTGATGGACCCGTCGGAATTCACGCAAGCATTTCTGGCACAGATCGATTTGGCCCGAGGCATCCGGGCTCGACTCGTCCAGCGTGAGGGTCGATCACCAACGACGTTGATTCAGAGTGATGGATCCGCGCGTGGCGACGTGGCATTGCTGGTCCGGAATCCCTGTGGCCGCCCGATCGATGGGACGTTGAGCATGGACGCCGCAAGCGCAGGTTGGGTGTCGTCCCTCGACCACCATCATTTTGAACTCGGGGCAGGCGAGGAAATGCAACTGGCGGTCACCTTCACACGACCGTTGGGGTCGCTCGACGAATTGACGATTCCGAAGGTGCGGCTTGATTTGGTCTACAAGGGTGAGTCGGCTGCCGTCGAAATTCCAGCAGCCGTGACATCCATGCCGCTCGACCTGGCGGCCGTCCCGGCGGATTTTTTCCAGGCCGGCGTGAACCGATGCTTGAATGTCTACAGCGAGTCCGCCGCAACGCGAGTGGATCGTCTAAGGGACGTCCTTCCGGACGGACCATTTACACTCGAAGCATGGGTGCGTCCTGGAATCAATCGCGGACAACGCGCGATCGTCGCCAAAACACAAGGCAGTGAGTATGCGTTATTCAGTGATGAGGGCGTTCCGCAGTTCGACGTCCACTTGGATGGGCGCTATGTGACGGCGGCGGCCGAGGATGTGATGCCTACCGATCGATGGACTCATGTTGCCGGCGTATTCGACGGTCAAAATGTGAGTTTGTTTGTTGACGGGCACGTGGTCGCCAGCAAACCGGGCTCCGGAGAGCGGACCAGGAACTCATTACCCCTCTACATTGGCGCCGATCCTGATGTCGCGGGCCGTGCCACGCGATCATTCGCGGGTCGCATTGACGAAGTACGACTCAGCCGTGGCGTCGTTTATACAGACTCCTTTGATCCCTCAGAGCGTTTGGACGTGACGGATCAAACCGTCCTGATGATGCATCTGGATCGACGGGTTGGACCTTTTACGCTGGACCACAGCACATCGGCCGTCCAGAAGGGCGTGATCGGACCGACGGGACAGCTGTTGCGGCGCGACGGAGACTGGGATTGACGCTCCGGTCGATTTCTTCCTAGTCAGTGGATCGAGACGCTCGACGTCCTCGGTTTGCGCGGATTTTTCCGACCGGGGAAGTTTTGTTCATGATTCCGATCAAATCGGTCGATGGACCCGTCAGGCGATTGAATCGAGGATGCCGGGAGAGTGATGATCATGAAAACGACCCAATCCACCATTTGCTGCTTACGTGATTCGGCCCAGGGCGAGTCAAAGCGTTCCTTTGCGGATGGGCGGCGTGAATCCAGCTGGCTTCGATACGCGATCGGGATCGGCAGCGTCGGCTTGGCTTGCATCTCGACACCTGGCTGTCGAAGTGGCCTTTCAACGATGAATCTGTTCGGCATGAAGCGCCAACCAACCCCTGAGATGTTGGCTGGGTCAGGCCCCTCGACGACGTACCCATTGCCATCGTCCACAGCCACTCCACAAGCCATTACGTCCGTGGCCGGCGGTACGGTCGCACCAACGAATGTGGCCGCAACGGAACGTCCTGCGGCGAGCCCGGCGATGTTGGCCAGCGGTACAGGCCCTCGTGGCGAGAAAACGCCCGTCACCCCACCGTCATATGCCTTGCCAGGTCAGCAATCCACCGCATCCTTGGCATCTTCGAAAACGACCGGACCAACGGTTCCAAGTTATCAAGCTGCGGCGGCGAATGGTTATCCATCGCCCGCGACGCCGTCTGGATACCAATCCGGTTTGAAATCGAATACGACCGTCGCGGCGGGGGCGGCCGGAGGGTACGGCGGCGCGTCGGCGTCCCAGTCTGCGGCAACGGCGACCTCGGCACCACCTACGTCGGCGCCACCGTCATCCAGCGCGCCCACATCCAACGTGCCGAGTTCGTATGCGTCCATGCCAACTTCGACTCCATCGAACTCCACCGTCGGATATTCATTCCCGGGCGCTGCCGGGACGCCATCGGGTTCACCGAACACTCCATCCGGCCCCACTCCAAGTAGTGGATTCACGATGCCGGGCGTTCCCGATGCCAAAACCACGGCGTCATCGAACGCACTGCCGGCGGTGAGTTCGCCCGCGGTCGCGGCCTTGGCAATGCCTGGGGCGTCCAAGTCGGCCCCAAGTTCCGGCGATACGGTTCCATCCGCAGCGGACGGCAGCATCGAGGCGACATCGGAAATCGCGCAGACGTCCGCTGCTAACTTTGCTCCTCCGGCCATGAGTGGCAATGCGAAGTCTTCGTCTGGATATCGCCCCGGCAGCACGGGTTCAGCAACATCCTATCCGACTCCGGGCACGATGATCCGATAGCAAGATGGTTCGCTGAACAGTGGTGACCTCCGGGGTCAACACGTCGCGCGAAACGATGCGGGCCTCGCTAAAGGTGTAGGCCATCACGGACGTTATCGGCTAAGCTATTGCTCAGCGACCGCCGTGGGCGGACGACAGTTCCATGGTCACGGCTGCGGCCGAATGGATACCGGCGCCCATGACCGATGTCTGCTCTCTCCTGGTCGGCGATGCGTCGGTGACGGTCGATGCACTGACTAACCGGTTGGCACTCGCGCCGGTAAGTGAAGCCATCCACATCTCGACCACGATTGGCCTCTTGCTGACGGCCAGTCTGCTGGCAGGGTTGGCCAGTGAGCTGTTGCGTCTTCCGAAAGTGACGGCGTACCTGATCGCGGGCTTATTGCTCGGTCCCAGCGTCTGGGACATTGTTCCGCACGACCACCATCGGCTGCTGGAACCGCTAACTAAATTGGCGATGGCACTGGTGCTTTTCTACCTGGGAACGCTTTTTCCTTTTGACCAAGTTCGGCGAATCGCGCGGCGAGCCATCCCATTGTCATTGGGGGAGTTGATCGCCACGGTCACCTTGGTGACGCTTGGAACATGGCTCTTGGGTATGACGCTTTCCCAGGCCGTCTTGCTTGGAACGCTCGCGATTGCGACAGCGCCGGCGACGACCATGTTCGTGCTCCGAGAGACGGGCGCCGTTGGGCCGGTGACCAACCTAGCCGGAACGCTGGTCACGCTCAACAATCTGGCCGCCGTCGTCGCCTTTGAATTGGTTTGGCTGGGCATTGAGGTCGCCGGTGGGAACTCTTCGGTCTCCTTTCGCGAAACGGCCCGTCAACTGGTCCAATCCCTCGGCGGAGCCTTCCTGTTGGGTTTGGTGGGTGGTCTGGTGATCAGTTACGCGTGCGAGATCCTACACACCAGGCGATGGCTCGTCCTGTTGGTCGGCATGGCGGCGTTATTGCTCGGGCTTAGCGAGTCATGGCAGCTGCCGTACATGCTGGTGTTCCTGGTGGTCGGTGTGGTGGTTGTCAATTCGTCGAGCGGAACAGAAAAGATCACGACGCAGCTGGATAATATCGGCGGATTGCTGACGGTCGTTTTTTTCAGTGTGCACGGATCGGAACTCGATCTCAATCGGCTGTGGGACGTCGGCCGGATCGGTGTTGCCTATGTGGTCCTACGGTCTCTGGGCAAGTGGATCGGGATTTCCTTTGTCGCGACGCGAACTCACGCATCACCAGAAATCCGACGTTGGCTCGGTCCGGCAATGCTGGCCCAGGCTGGCGTCGCCATTTCGCTCAGCGCGACTGCGAACGCCCGTGACGCGGCGCTTGCGGGACAGGTCCAAACGATCATTTTGGGGACCGTCGTTATCTTTGAGATTCTTGGGCCACTGTTGACGCGGGCGGCGGTTCTTCGCAGCGGTGAAATGCCCATCGCCAATTCGATCCACCATACGTTTGGTACACCGTTGGGTGCGTTACGGAACGTCTTGACACGGCTGGCGGGTTCAGCCGGATTGCTCGACAAGAGAACCGCTTTGTCGGAACGCATGAACGTGAGTCAGGTGATGCGACGCAATGCGGAGGGAATTCATGAAGGTGCGGATTTCAATGAGGTCGTTCACTTTGTCGAACACTCCCATGACAACACGTTTCCCGTTCTCGATTCTCAGCGCTGCGTCGTCGGGCTGATTCGATTCAACCTACTCAATCAAGCCTTTTTTGATCCGCATTCGGAGCAACTGCTTCGAGCCGAGGACCTGGCCACCCCGCCTGAGGTGTTGTTGCGACCATCTCAACCGGTCAAGGACGCGGTGACGCTTTTTCGCAATACGACGGATGACTGTGTGCCGGTCGTAACCGACGAAGAACCGCGACGTTTGGTGGGATCCGTTCGACGGGCCGATTTGACGACGTTGCTGATACGGGATCGGAAGGCGGGGTTAACCGGAACGTGAAGCCGCTGGTAGACGAGATTCGATCGGCCGCCCATGACGAGGGATTCGCGGATGTCGGAGTCACGCCCGCCGTCGACAGCCAGGGATTTTCATCTCTGGTGCAGTGGATTGAACATGGCTATGCGGGTCAGATGAGGTATTTCGCCGAACGACTCGATGCGTATCGTCACCCTCGCGGTGTACTGCCTGGATCGAAGTCGATCATTGCACTGAGCTACCCTTATCCACGACCGCCCCGGAGCGACTGCCCTGTGGGTCATGGACGGGCGGCGCGTTACACGATGATCGACGATGATTACCACGACATCATCCATCCCAAGCTCAAGCGGCTCTGTCGACACATCACGCAATCGTGTCCGGACGCCCGAGCCAGAGGGATTGTCGATACGGCGCCGCTGATGGAGCGTGAAGTCGCGGAGCTGGCCGGTCTTGGCTGGCGAGGAAAAAACACGTTGCTCCTGAATCGACTTGCCGGCAGTTATTTCTTTCTGGCCTGCATCTTGGTCGACGTTGTTCTGCCATACGACACTCGGGAATCGACGGCGCATTGCGGCGTTTGCACCGCGTGCCTGGACGCGTGTCCGACCGATGCGTTCGTTCAGCCGCACGTGTTGGATGCGACCCGGTGCATCAGCTATTGGACGATCGAGTCTCGGGAGTTACCGCCGGTTGCGATTCGTTCGAATTTTGGCGATTGGTGGTTTGGTTGCGACGTCTGTCAGGAGGTCTGCCCTTGGAACCGCAAGCCCACTCGGGGTTACTTGGAGTCGGATTCGTCGGTCTCGCCAGAGTCGAGTGCCGAGTTGTTGTCGTTGTTTGAGCTGGATGAGAACGAGTTTCGCAGCCGATTTCGGAAAACACCGATGTGGCGATCCAAGCGGGGCGGCCTGCTAAGAAATGCGGCAATCGTCTTGGGAAATCAGCGTGACATCAGCGCGATACCCTCTCTGTTGATGGGGCTGAACGATTCCGAAGCCGTCGTGCGGGCTGCGTCCGCTTGGGCATTGCAGAGGATGCCGACGCCCCAGTCTCGGGCAGCGTTGGGACGTCGTTTCGCCATAGAAACCGATCCAATGGTCCTTACCGAACTCGCTCGCGATGAACCTTCGTGATCTTGGATCTTCTTCATGGGCCCTCCAAGAGATTGTGACTATCATTTGGGCGTTTTAAGCCAACCGTCTGTCGACTCTTTCCTCACGATTAACTCTCCGATGTCTGCGCAAACGACCATCGATGTGGACCTCTTGAAGCGTCACGATCAATCGCAACTTCTCGCGTTTTGGGATGATCTGGATGAGATCAGCCGCGAGAAGTTGCTCTCGCAGTTGGAAGACATCGATTTTGATCTGATGTCGACGCTGCTCCGCAAGGAGGACGAGTCGCCGGACTTCGGTGCAATGGCAATGCGAGCCGAGTTACCCCCGGCAGTGGCGAGCGATGGCAGCGGAGCCGCCTGGACCGCCGAACAGGCGCGTCATCGAGGCGAGGCGGCGCTTCGCGCGGGTGAAGTCGCCACCGTGTTGGTCGCGGGAGGCCAGGGAACGCGTCTTGGGTTCGACCAGCCCAAAGGCATGTTCCCGATCGGCCCGGTGAGCGGTCGGACGCTGTTTCAGATTTTTGCGGATCGATTGAAGGCGACGCAGCAACGCTACGGTCAACGTGTTCCGCTGTTTCTGATGACCAGTGCGGCGACGGACGCCGCCACGCGGGACTATTTCGAATCGAATGAATTTCTGGGACTCGATCCGGATCAAGTCACGATTTTTCAACAGGGAACCATGCCGGCCGTCGATGCCGAAACCGGAAAGATCCTGATGCAGTCACCGGACGCCATTGCGCTGAGTCCGGACGGTCATGGTGGAACGCTTCGCGCGTTGGACCGAAACGGCTGTCTGCAACAGATGATCGAGTCGGGAGCAAAGTACCTGTTCTATTTCCAGGTCGACAACCCTCTGGTGACGCTTTGCGATCCTGTGTTCATCGGGCACCACATCTTGGCGGAAAGTGAATTGACAACCCAGGTGATTCGAAAGCGTTATCCAACTGAGAAAGTCGGTAACGTGGTGCAGGTCGACGGACGGACTCGAGTGATCGAATATAGTGACTTGCCGGACACAGCGGCCGAACTGACCGAACCAGACGGTTCGCTAAAGCTATGGGCGGGGAGTATCGCGGTGCACATGTTCGACGTCGCGTTCCTCGACCGAATGAAGACAGACGCATCGGCGCTGCCGTTTCATCGTGCGAGTAAGAAGGTGCCCCATGTGGATGCCGCTGGTGAAATTCAAAAACCCACGTCGCCGAACGCCATCAAGTTCGAGCAGTTCATTTTCGACTTATTGCCCGCTGCGGACCGGACGTTGATCTGCGAAGTCGAGCCCGCCGAGGCATTCGCGCCGGTTAAGAACGCTCCGGGTGCCGCGACGGACACCGCCGAATTGGCCCAGGCCGCGATGAGAGACCTGCATGCACGCTGGGTGATCGAGTCTGGCGGCTGCGTTGAAGAGGGGGTTTGCGTCGAGATTCACCCTCGAGCCGCGTTGGACGCAGCACAGTTCGCAGACCGTTTCGGCGGAAATGTGACGATAACCAAAGATCGCTTCTTTGACAGCTGACTACGATAGGCCGAGAATCAGGGCTCCCGGAGATACCCGCGCAGTTGAATCGCGCGGCGTGGCAAAGAGGGGGGATATTTGGGTGCCCGATCCGACATCGTTTGTTAATCGTCTCCAAATCCGACGTTTGAGCGTCGCGACAATGGATACGCCGAGTGCGACGAGAAGAAATGGAAATCGCTTGAAATTCATCGCTGCATTCTCCCAAGAGGAGGGTTGGATGTGGCAGCGGTTGATTGAGCGCTGAATGTGACTCGGAATTCCATCCCTTTCCGATCGGGTTTGCTCGAAAGCCGCACAAAGTTCGTCCCTCCCCGTTGGGAGAGATGTTTGATTTGGTCGCTTCACGCAACTTCCATTTTGATCCAACGCACCATTCGCACCGATCTACTTTCCGCCGGACGAATCATGAAGAAAACGTACCCGTCTCAGCGGCATTTTACGCGGCGACTCCATGACCATGGAGCAGGTCGACACGGCGGCTTATTGGTCGGATTGCTGGTTCTCTTGGCGCTCGTTGGCGCTGGATCATGGTTCGGATATCAGCGTTACGTTAATCGGCAACAGTCCGTCGCCCCCGAGGATCTGATTCTGGCCGAGGCAATTCGTGCTCCGTTTGATCACATCATCGTGGAGCAGGGTGAGATCGAGAGCAGTAGCAACACGGAATTGCTTTGCGGTATTCGAGCCCGAGGCGGACTGGGGACGGCAATCCTGTGGGTGATCGAAGAGGGAACCAAGGTCCGCAAGGGTGATAAGTTGGTGGAATTGGACTCGTCACACTTGGAACTGGAGCTCAAAGAAGATCGCATTGAAGTCATCACCGCAGAGGCCAACGTGGCCTTGGCATCGGCGTTGCTCGAGCAGGCCCAGATCTCTCGAGAAGAGTATCTGGAAGGCGTTTACAAGACGGAGGAGCGGGCGATCCTAAGCGAGATTGCGGTCGCGGAGCAGGAAATGCGGAAGTCGCAGCTTGCGTTGCAAAGCAGTGAGCGATTGGTGGCGAAGGGGCTGGTGAAGTCGCTGCAGTTGGAGGCGGATCAGTTTGCACTGGATAATGCGAGGAACCAACTGGAAGCCGCGCAGGGTCGGCTGAAGGTGATGCAAACGCTGACGAAGCGAAAAATGTTGGTCCAGTTTGATAGCGACATCGACGCCGCGCAAGCACGTTTGGCGGCGTCGCGTGCCGAGTTGCTGGAGGAACAGCAGGAACTCGCCGAGATCGAAAGACAGATCGAGCTGTGCGTGATGTATGCGCCGACCGAAGGTGTTGTGGTGCATGCCAACAGGTACAGTTCGCGCGGCGGTAACGCCGAGTTCGTGGTGGAAGCCGGCGCGACGGTGCGCGAGCGTCAGGCCATCATTCGATTGCCCGACCCGACGCAGATGCAGGTTCGGTGCAAAGTCAATGAGTCACGCGTTACGTTGCTGCGTCAGGGGATGGCGGCGAAGATTCGCTTGGATGCGCTTCCTGATGAGTTTTTGAAGGGACGAATCGTCAAGGTGAATCGTTACGCGGAGCCGGGTACCTGGTTTACGTCATCCATCAAGGAGTATGCGACGACCATCGAGATCCTGGATCCTCCGGAAATCATCCGCACGGGCATGACCGCCGCCGTCGAAGTCTTCGTGGAACAGATTGACGATGCGATTCAAGTGCCGATTCAGGCAATCTATGAGCACGGAGGTAAGGTGTATGTGCTCGAACGACTCAGTGATCGCGATTTCGAAACGCGTGAAGTCACCATTGGTGCCACCAACGATACGATGGCCAACATCATTGCGGGCATCGAGCCGTCATCGAAGGTCGTCTTGAATTTGCGTGAGCATCTGTCACTGATGGATCTGCCCGAGATCGAAGCGGAGGATAACAGTGAGATGCGAGAGCTGGCCGTGGAAATTCCTGACGCATCCGTTGGCTCGGGTGACGGCCCCAGTCGAAGCCGACCCGGCGGGGCAGGAGGACGTCCCGGCGGTGGCGATCGACCAGGTGGCAGGCGTGGGCCGGGGGGCGGTCCCCGACAACCCGGTGGTGGACAGCCAGGTGGGCAACGAGGCGCTCCACTGAGTGGTGGCCCGGTGTCGCCGGACCAGTCCAAGGAGCCTGCCAGCGCTGCGAATTCGGATGCATCGCCACCGGTCGCCGACGCCATTCCAGACTCAGCAAGGCAATCGATTGCATCATGAGCTTGACCGATGCCTATCGCCATGACGTCGCCGAAAATTCGACCTCGGCATTGAAGGGGCTCCCGAAGGAAGGTGCCGTAGACTCGCATTCCGAGTCGCCGCGTTTGGCGACCAAGATCCTTAACCTAAAAAAGGAATATGTGCTCAAGAGCGAGACCGTCCGTGCACTCCGAGGCGTCTCGTTCGATGTTCCCGAAGGCGACTATGTCGCCATCATGGGGCCGTCGGGTAGCGGGAAGAGTACGCTGTTGAATCTACTCGGTTGCCTGGATCAGCCCACTTCCGGCCAATTGATGCTGGGGGACGATGACATTGGCACGATGACCGATGACGAGTTGGCTGACATTCGCAGTCGTCGCATCGGATTCGTGTTTCAATCTTATAATTTGATTCAGCAACTAAGCGTTGTCGAGAACATCCAGGTACCACTCTATTATCAGGGCCGCATCGGTCCGGCTCAGCGAGAGCGTTCGATTGCATTGGCCCAGCGTGTGGGTTTAGGTGAACGCCTGGAACACCGTCCCGCGCAGCTTTCGGGTGGTCAACAGCAGCGAGTCGCGATCGCCCGTAGCTTGATCAATGACCCATACTTCATCCTGGCCGACGAAGCGACTGGTAATCTGGATTCAGTGACGACGGAAGAGATTCTGACCCTGTTTGATGAGCTGAACGAAGAAGGCCGGACCATCATCATGGTGACGCATGAAGACGACGTCGCCGGACGGGCCAAACGCGTCGTCCGGCTGAAAGACGGCATGCTTCATCGCGATGAGTTGAACCCTCAAAGTGAGCGTGAAGCGGTTCGGGAGGCCCAGCGCGAAGCGGCGTCCGAAATTCTGAAGAAACAAGGTGGCATCTAGTGCTCTGGCTTCGAACATTGCGGCTGGGGGTGAAGAGTCTGACGCTCCACCCGTTGCGAACCGGGCTGACGATGTTGGGCATCATGATTGGGGTCTGGGCGGTCATCGTCTTGACGGCGATCAGCCAGGGAGCGAGCGACCAAGTTCAAAAACAAATTGAATCGCTGGGTGCAACGACGATTATCGTCCGAAGCGTCAAACCGCCCGACGAGGAAATGGCGGGCATGGGGGCCAGCAAGTTTGGCCTACGACGCAGCGAGTTGGATCAAATTCTGGCGACGCTTCCCACCATCGAACGAGCTGTTCCCATCCGTGAGATCGGTCGACAATTTACCTATCAAGATCGAAGGGTATCGGGGCGTTTGGTTGGCTGCACACCGGGTTATGCGGAAGTGACCAAGCTGGCGATCCGAGATCGCGGCGGGCGTTTCTTAACCGATGCGGACGGCTTGCGTTTGGATAACGTTTGCGTCATCGCGGCCGAGGTGGCCGAACAGTTATTCCCTTACGAGGAACCTCTGGGCAAGATGGTCTATGTGCCCGAGCACACGGACTATTACCGCGTCGTCGGAGTCCTGGCGCATCGCAACCCGTCGGCGGCGATCGGCGGGTCGCTCGATTCGCAGGATTTTTCCCAGGACGTCTATGTGCCGATCCAAACCATGCGCAGGCGGGTCGGCGATACCATCATGACGCGTGGCAATGGTCAGTTCCAAGTTGAAATGATGGAGCTGAACCAAATCACCCTGCAGGTTCAGCATGTGAGTCAGGTCAAAACGACGGCTTCGGTGATTGAAGGCATTCTCGCGGTGAAACATTCCCTGGTGAACGACATTGCCGTGGTCGTCCCGTTGGAATTGCTCGAGCAAGCTCGCAATCTGCGGCTGATGTTCTTGGGAATTGGGGTGCTGATCGCTTGCATTTCGTTGCTGGTGGGCGGCATTGGAATCATGAACATCATGCTGGCCAGCGTGACCGAACGAACCCGTGAGATCGGAATTCGACGTGCCCTTGGTGCTAAGAGAGCGGATATCATTCGTCAGTTCCTCGTCGAAACAATTGTGCTCAGTTTCGCGGGGGCGGCCCTCGGTATCTTGCTCGGCTTCCTTGGCCCGGTGATGTATCGGGGCGTGATCGCCCTGATTTCCGCGAGCTTCCCGGATCAATTCGCGGCTCTACCGGCGGCGATCCGAGATTCGCAGCCCACCATTGTTTATGAGACGATTCCACTCGCGGTGATCATCGCGGTTACCGTTGGGTTGGTTAGCGGTCTCTATCCCGCGTTCCGGGCGGCTCGAATGAATCCCATTGAGGCCCTGCGTCACGAGTAGAGTGTGTACAATGCGACTCGACCATTGACGTTTCTTGCCCCTAGCCCTAGCCAGCCCATGAATCCCGCTGCCTCGCATTCACTCCAAACCCGCCGGTTTTTCCTAGGATCCCTTGCGGCAGGCGCCGCATCGATGGCCGTTGCTCCGCGAGTGATGGCGGCCGCTACGGAGGAAGTCCGCATCGCCGTGTTGGGCGCCGGAGGCCGCGGAGGTCAGCTTGCCAAGGCGATCTCAAAGTGCTCGCATGCGAAGCTTTCAATGGTCTGCGACCCCGACCCGGGTCGAGCAGAGTCGGTCGCTAGCAAGTTGGGCGCGACGGCTTCGACTGATTTGCGAGCGGCTTTGGATGATGCCAACGTCGACGCCGTTGTCATCACGACTTGCAATCATTGGCACTGCTTGGCCGCGTTGTGGGCAATCGATGCCGGCAAGGACGTCTACGTCGAAAAGCCGTTGTCGCACTCGCAGTGGGAAGGAATGCAGGTCGTCTTGGCGGCCGAGGCGTCCGATCGGATCGTTCAGTTGGGCACCCAGCAGAGGACCGATCCTATCCAGGCGGAAGCACGGCAGTACCTCCACGAAGACCAATCGCTCGGTGCGATCCAATATGTTCAGGCGAGTCGACTGGGACCTCGTGGTTCGATCGGCAAACGAGACACACCTTTAGCGATTGATGAATCGATCGACTATGACCTCTGGTTAGGCCCCGCTCAAGACCAGCCGATTTTCCGAAACCAACTGCATTACGATTGGCACTGGGATTGGAATACCGGCAGCGGTGAGATGGGAAATTGGGGCGTTCATATCCTCGATGATGTGCGAAATGTGGCTTACCAAGACTCGGTCAGCACGCCCAGTCGCATCGTCGCGGCGGGTGGACGAGTCGCATGGAACGATGCAGGCCAGACGCCCAACGTTCACATGGCGGTTTTTGAAACGGATTCATTCCCGACTTTGATCGCGTTGTCGAACTTGCCGTCGATCCCCGATGGGAAGGGCGGCTTCAAAGTCAACGCGGGCCGCCCGGTCACCGGTGCAGCGAGTGGTTATGTGATCGCGTGTGAAGGTGGCTATTACCTCGGCCAGCGTGGCAGCGGTCGCGCGGTGGATCGGGACGGAAATGTGCTGCGGCAGTTTCGTGCCGATGTCGATACCGTCACAGGCCATGTGCAGAACTTTGTGGACGCGGTTCGCACCCGCGATGAAGCACTCTTGAACGCGCCGATTCGAAATGGTCACTACAGCACGGGATGGTGTAACCTGGCGAACATCGGTTTTCGTGCCGCGGGCAGTTATGACGGCGAGACGCTTCAGTCGGCCAGCGACGTGTCGGCGTGGCATCGATTGATCGAAGAAATGACCGCTCAACTGGAACCATTCGGTGTGGGCGCCGGCGAACTCTCATCCTCCAGCGTGCTGACGCACGACCCGGAGACCGAAACGTTTGTTGGTCCGCTGGCGGAGTCTGCAAATCGTTTCCTCAAGCGACAGTATCGTCCTGGTTATGAGGTGCCAGACGTCGCATCCGGAAAACAAGCGGCCTAGCGTTTTGCGTGATTTGAAAACAGGACTCCCGAGTTGAGCCGACGGGCGTCAGCCGGGAGACTATCACCGAACCGACGGTTTTGCATCGAAAGATCACCAAATACTGGGGTGAGGTGGTCACACTGCAATGACAGTCTGCCTTTCAGCCGAATCGCGTTGGCGGACGGTGATCACGAGATTTGCCAGTGTGTTCTATCAATGGGTTCGCCGAACCTGAGCGAGCGCTCGGCGGCTGATGCCAATTCCGGGTTCGCAGCGGTGATCGCGGTCGGAATCGGGGCGGACGCCGATCGCAGAATCCTAAGAATCGAATGTTCACACAGCAAAAGCGGGCCGGGGCCAATCACGGTCAACAAACCCGCCTCACGACCGTTATCTTCGACGGATCTTGACGACTCACAGAGCGGACTCGTCATTGACGATCATTCATGTCGCGTCGACAATTGAAGGACTCTTCGCCTTCCAGAACCCTCTCATGACGGTCGAGACTGATGACGAATTTCCTGCCGGCGCAAGATCCGGTTCTCTGGGATGCCATTCAAGCCGAATCCACGCGGCAACAGGATGGCCTGGAACTGATTGCTAGCGAGAATTACACCAGTCCGGCGGTGATGGAAGCTGTCGGAAGCGTCCTCACGAACAAATATGCCGAGGGTTACCCCGGACGCCGCTATTATGGCGGTTGTGAACACGTCGATGTAGTGGAGACCATTGCCATCGACCGCGCCAAAGCATTGTTTGGCGCCGAAGCTGCCAACGTGCAGCCCCATTCTGGTTCGCAAGCCAATATGGCCGTGTATCTATCGTGCCTCGAGGTAGGCGATACCGTTCTCGGGTTGGACCTAGCCCAAGGGGGCCACCTGACACACGGAATGAAGTTGAACATCAGCGGTCGGCTGTACAACTTTGTCAATTACGGTGTCGACGAAACCACTCACCGTTTGGACTTTGATCAAGTCGCCCGCCTAGCCAAGGAGCATCGTCCCAAGCTGATCGTAGCGGGCGCGAGTGCATATCCTCGGGAGATTCCCCACGAGCGATTTAAAGAGATTGCGGACGATGTGGGTGCGAAGCTGCTCGTCGACATGGCGCACTATGCGGGACTGGTTGCGGCGAAAGTCCATAACAGTCCGGTTCCATTGGCGGACTACGTGACGACGACAACCCACAAGACGCTCCGCGGCCCGCGTAGCGGTCTGATTCTTTGCAAGCAAGAGAACCTCAAATTAGTCAACCGCAACGTTTTCCCTGGTACCCAAGGTGGTCCATTGATGCACGTTGTCGCTGGAAAGGCCGTTTGTTTCGATGAAGCGTCGACACAAGACTTTCGCCGATATGGGCAAGCCATCATTGACAACGCGAAAACACTCGCCGATTCGTTGATGCAGGCGGGATTACCGCTGGTGAGCCAGGGCACGGACAACCACCTGATGTTGGTCGACGTTACAGCCGTGGGTCTGGGCGGAAAGCGAGCCGAAGCGGTACTCGATTCATGTGGTATCACGGTCAACATGAACATGATTCCCTATGACCAGCGAAAACCGATGGACCCATCTGGCATCCGGATCGGCACGCCCGCCTTGACGACTCGCGGCATGGGCGCCGACGAGATGAAGAAAGTGGGACATTGGATCTCCGAGGCATTGCGGTATGCGGATGATCCAGAGTTGCACGAGTCGATTCGGTCCCAGATTCAAGAATTATGTTCGCAATTCCCCGTGCCGGCCGCAATGCTACCGGCGACCGTCTAGCCATGCTCGCCTGCGACCTTGCCCCGCTGGACTCGGGTCGCGCCTGAACCGACTTCCAAGGACTTCGATTGAAGATGGATCGCATTCTGATTGCGGACGATAACGTCGCGAATCGCGAGCTGCTCGAAGCTTATCTCACGAATTTGGAGTGCGAACTGGAAACGTCTGTTGACGGAGCCGATACGCTCGACAAAGTGGCGACGTTCAAGCCCGATCTGGTGCTCTTGGATGTCATGATGCCCAAGCTGAGTGGATTCGAGGTTTGCAAAAAGATTAAGGAGGATCCGTCGACCAGCTCCATCATCGTATTGATGGTTACCGCATTGAGCGAGCTGGGCGACATCGAGCGTGCCGTGCAGGCCGGAACCGATGACTTCCTCAGCAAGCCGGTCAATCGAATCGAACTGACCAAGCGTGTCGAGAACATGCTAAAGCTCAAGGGAACCACCGATGAGCTGAGCCGATTGCGTCAGTACATCCAAGAAATGGAAGAACGCTAGTGGCCGACACTCGTCCCGAGGCGGTTCGTTCGGATGCCTCCCAGGGCGAGCTGATGGCATCGATCTTTTGGCGACCGCGACGATTGGATCACACTCGCCATGACATGATGTTGGGTACTGACAACGGTAAACCAGCCAGCCTGTTCTGGTCGCAGCCGCCCTGGCATCATTGGCCTCCCGAAGTCACGACTGCCACCATGCGTGTACTCGATGGGCTTGGAATTTGGTATGCCGCGCTGCGTAGCGAATTGGGGACGCCAACGGTCGCCGAAGACTCATCGGATCAGGAACCGGTCTCTTCGATGGGCAGTCACCGGATCCTACCCTATCGCAATGAAAGGTATGGACTTTCGGCGGATGACTTTGATGGTGCAAAGTGGGTCGACTTGCGCTTATCACCACGACGGGCGCGTTCAGGACGCTATGCGTATGATGCGGACTTGGTCGCCCGTTGGGAGGGGACACCCGACGAATCACCCTTGTCCGGTGGCGGATGGATTCCCGCGAAGTCATTCCCTCCGGACTTGGAGTCGATGGACGGGCTTTCGACAAAAGTTCAGCAACTGAAGTCGCTCTCCGGCGGAAATGTCGTAGTCAGTCTGGACGCGTTCGTACCCAATCAAATTGTCAAGTCGGTACTCGATAGTGCTGCTGACGCGATTTCATTGCACTTTGGCGATGCGTCGATCCCTGGAGGCGTGATGGCTGAACGCATCATGGGATGCTTGGAGAGATGCCGGCAACACTCCGAGACGGCGTTGTGGATTGAACCCGCCGTCGACGACCCGACGAAGATCTTAACGGCCCACGATGCTGCCAAGCTGATCGCGATGGGAGTTGGTGGGATCGCTATCGATTCTTGGATGGTGGACGTGGTCGAGGCTCTGGACGCGATTCCACCTCGCTCACAATACAGCCACGAAAGCGAAGGTCACTTTGATTCGATTGTCGGAACGATCCTGGCGGAACGATTTGAACCGAGATGCGAGCATTTCATCGGCCTATGCGACGCGATCGATCTTGAAACACCACGTTCAAGTCTGGGGTCATCTGACCCAAAGCTCGCCGAACGACTTGGCATTGAATGGATGGGTCAAGCAACCCAAACACGCCGAGCATCTAGCCGGTAGAGGTTGCTGGTCACTCCACTGAGTGCGGGCACCGGCATGGATTACTGGTGATACCCAGTGGCCCCATTCTTCTAAACACGGCTGGGGAGCCGTCGACCACCGATGCCGTCAACTTTGGCGTCACTCTGATTCAATGACCAACTGGCAAGAGCGACGTGAATCGCGTCGTCTTGCGTCTTGGATCGAATACGACTCAGCGGCTGAGTATCAGCGCATCCTGACCACTCGGCAGTGCCCGCTGCCAACCGCCGTAGACCGGATTGGGCAACATGATCCAACGGGAACCGAGTAATGCTCGTTTCTCTTTCGCGATTCGATTTCGCTCATCGGAATCGAGGGTATCCATTCCGCTGCACAGGTCGCCCATGTTGTCGCCAATCATCAAGACGATTCGATGGTCGGCCGCGACCATCGCTCGCCGCGAGACCTTGTCACCTGCACGTCCCATCTCCTCATTCTTGGTCAGCACATTTTCTTCATTTGCCGAAAAGCCGAGATCATTGAGGTTCTTGATCGTTGCTTCTTTGACAACATCGCGTCGGTTGGTGACGAAAAAGACACTCACACCGAGCCCGCTTGCCGACGTCACAAATTCAAGCGATCCGGGAACGGCGCCGGCCTGGCCTTCCTGGCACCATGCGTTCCACGAATCGGTTGAGTACGGTTTCCCGTCCAAGATGTTGCGGGCGTTATAGGCCGAGTTGTCCAGAACCGTTTCATCACAGTCGAGAATCACAGCAGGCTTCTTCTCCTGAAAGCCCCCTGTGGCCAGCTGGACTTCATCGGCCGACCAGTTCGGGTCATGCAAGCCAACGATTAACTGAGTCATGGCAGCGCGGTACGTCTGTTCGGTCAACAATCGGTACTCCGCCGAGTTCTGTATCCACGTGAGCGCACCGAACCGATCATCCGCCCTCACATCAATCTCTTGGGCAGATAAGCCACCCGCCATCGCGCTGACAAGCGAAGAGACGACCATAAGACCAGTCAATCGAGGTGCAGTCATCATGGTTCACCAGAGTCCAAAGCAGAAATCAAGTTCGAGCGCAGCATAAGAGCGAGTGCAGTATAGAAACGTGATGCTGCGTTCACAGAGGCCGGTCGTCCGATTCCGTTACGCCTGCACACGGATCGGGACAAACGAGTATGCGGATTCGTTCTGTCCGATCCAGATCGCTCTTGGAGGGAATAAGCCAGCAAAATGTTGGCTGCGGGTCCGTTGCCCGCACACCGAACCAAACAAGCAGTGGCGAGTTTCGGAGACACGGTCGGCGCTCCAATCCGACCGACTTCACTCTGCATGACGTTACCGGACTCAAGATCCCCAAACGCTGTTTGACGAAGATGGGTATCGATTTCCGCTTGACAGATGAACTCGTTCTGGAGTTCTTCGTTATGGTGTGAACGACTCTCTAACTCGCGGACTTGATCATCTGTGGCAACGCCGACCCGGGCTGCTGGAGGAACCCGTCGGCTTTGTGCTTGGCAGCACGTCCGGCTAAAACGAAATGTTGGTGCGGATGCCTAGCACGATCGCGTCATCGAGGTTTGAGCGAGCTTGCGAGAGCCACTGGATGTCGGGCGTCACCGAAATCGAAGGCGAAATCTGAGTTTGGTAGAAGCACTCCACTCCTTGACCGTCACCGATCGGCCCCAACACGGCTTCTAGGAATGGCGCGATGTCATTGCTGGTCCCGCTAAAAAAGTACCCGATCCCAAACGTGTCCCCCACGCGGAGCGGACTGGCGCCTCCGATTCCACCGCTGAGGAAATAACTGATCGGATTGGTGGCCTGATCCGCCAAACCCGCTCGGGCGAACATGCCCCAATGACGGGTCGGGTCAGAATCATCGACCCAGAGTGCTTGGTCCATATTCCAATAGGCCGACCAGGATCCTTCCTCACGCTCGATCGGAATGGACGGCAGGATGATCCGGGGATCTTGATCGAGTGCCACGAACTCGCGACTGCTCCAAGTCGCCGCTAGTAATTGATGCCCCGGGCGTGAAAAGAGATTGGTTGGCACTCGAAGTTCGGCCGCGATGGCGACGCCTTCGGCGAACAGTTCGCTAAATCCGTCGGTTTCAACCGTATCGGTCGGATTCATGAGAGTGAAATTGAATATCGGTTCAGCGCCATCCAAAATCGCGAATCCGCATCCGAGCGATGCATAGGGGATCGTTCGCAACGCGATCGGCGTGGCCACGAATGCGACATTGGAGAATTGAGTGATTCCGCGGCCGCTGGCGTAGGCATTTTGGTCGCCATCGAGCGTGTCCAGCTTTCCAGCAAAGACGGCGAATCGCTCACTGAGAAACTGGGTGAACAGAACGTTCGAAAGAACCAACTCGCGTGAATCGCGCACCGGCAAGTCCGCAGCCGTTGTCGCCGGCAGGATTGCACCTGTGGGCTCGGTGATGGAACGACCGAAACGATGCTCCGCTCGAACCTTGAGCAATAAGCCTTCATGCAGGCCCAGAGCTCCCAGGTCAAAGTTCGCCACATAGTCACCATGGCCGCCGTATCGATCGGTTTGTTCGGCGCCGCCGTCGGCCGTACCGAAGTAGAACTGCGTCAGATTCCCACCGAAGCGAACGCCAGAGTCGGCAAGACAACTCAAGAAATCATCGCAGCAATGCTCCGATGGCGCCGGCGGCGCATCGCACGCGGAGAATGAAAATGGGTCTGCGCGGACCGGCAACACCCAAGAGCCTGTCATGACGACAATCAAGAGTGCGGCGACCTGGTGGGCCCGACCGTTCTGATAATCGTGATCATCGCATGATTCGGTCGGATTGCTCACAATGGTCTCTCCCAAGGACGTGCCATCTCCGAAATGACATCGGAAAGATCACCCAGTCGGGTCACGCCGATGGCAATGATTGGAATGAGTCTTCATTTCCGATGGCGCGGTCGTAGGGATTTGGTGCTTTCGGACGTACACGCGTGACCCAAATCGCGTTACTTTGCGGCGGAGCCATGGTGCCATGTGCTCGCACTGGTAGGTGGTTTGCTCACTTCGGCGAGTGGACAAGATCCATCCACCGCTCAGTCGGGCGAAGCTGGTGTCGAAATCATCGAGATTCGGCCACGATTGAGGCCGTCGGATTTGCCGATCCGGCCCTGATAGGTCGGACGGGAACCAATCAGCTAATCGTCGATGATGATGAGGCGGTTGAGTTCTTGTTCTCGCTTCAACTACTGCACCATCAACTCTAAAAAGTGGGGTAGGCATCCTGCCTGCCATCGGGAACGGACGCGGCAAATCACAGGCTGGAAGCCTATGCGACGACGTCGCGCCAAACCTAAAACGAAGCTGTGACGCTGCACTAGGCAAAGCTCACCGATTCAGCGCCGCCCTTTTATTTTACTGAAGCAATCAGCGAGACCATGGTTCGCGTTGCGATCGGCGTGCTCGATGCAGACCCAACTTCTTCACCACGTCACACCAACCCGTCGCATCGAGTCCAAGACAAGTTGACACGACGACCCCAGTCAATCATTGCCGGACGGCTAAGCCGCTAGAACGCGAACGTCAGACCCGTATTCAGGCCGTGTGCGAACAAGTCGCTGGTCGTGCCCGTGCGTCGGGCTCCGATCGTTCCTGCCGGCGTGGCGGCCAATACTGGCGGGAACAAATCTCCGCTCACGTTCAGATCAATCTGTTCGCCAGCCCGGACCACGTTGGACCAATACAGACCCGAATAGCCAACGTTGGCCGTCAGGCAGGGTGTCAAACGGGCGTAGAAATTGAATCCGAACTGCGCTGAAAACGCAGCCACGTCTTCGTGGGTGCGCCCAATGTTCGTCCGCTGGGTTAGGATCCCGCCGGGGTCAGCTTGCAAGACGCCGTCGATGGTGGTCGACCCGTTGATGCCAACCGAATTGGAATTCAAACCGGCGGACAGTCGCCCGTACGTCCCGAAGCCGACGTTCTTATACCAGCCGCCGTACTCCAACCCGAATTCGATGCCATCGAACCGGCTATCGGCTTCGAAGGCATCGACGATATCGAACGTGTCGGCGGGATCGACCAGTCGTTCTTCGATTCGCAGCGATTCGTCCAATCGTAATGTGCGATACCCAACGTAGACCGATAGTCGATCGACCCAACATCCCGCCAGCGGGAATCCGAGCATTGAATCACACTGCCCGGCGCACGTGCCCGTACAGGGACCAGCACACCCGCACGATGACCGAGGCTGCAATACATGCAGACGAACCCCGAGGCCACCACCACGAAACGAGCTTCGACCGCGTATATTCACCGATCCCTCAAACAACGGTGGAAACTCAAAGAGCTGAGTTTCGTATCGGATCGGCCCCGTATCGGGAGTCAATTCGATGTAGGGACGGCCGAGGATGAGCCCCAAACGGCTATCGAAAGTGGCCGAAAAATCTTCATCGGCAAGTTCAAAGTATCGTCCTTCGATCGCGACCCGATCGGTCAATCGGAACCCACCGCTGATGCGATACCCCTCGCGTGCATCGTCCAACACGGTGCCGCCGAATAGAACGCTCGTACTCGAAGCTCCGATGATTCCCGCATCGTCGGCACTGGTTCCCAGCGGGTTGGACGTGACCAGAGGCGGCAAATCAACGCCGTTGACACTCCACAGCAGGAATTCGGCGCCCGCGTAAACACGGGATCGGCCCGGCGATTGGGCTGGGTTGAAGTAAGACCAAGGATCAAATCCGTGGAATTGAATCAGCGGCTGAAAATTGCTGGGTGCCGAAACAATCGTTTGGGCGCGGGCGTCGAGCGCCGTTGCCAGCACGCCCCAAAGCGGTATCCAGATCCACATTTGGGAACGGAAGTGTTTCATCCATCAATTCCTTCAAAATACGGCAAATGCCACGACTCAATCGTATCGGTACCAGAGTCGGAGGCTTCGACGAAAGAGTGGCATGCCAATTTGACCGTTTGGGTGGGTTTTGATCGTTGTAGGAATCGATCCGATTACACTCGGACGCGGCCATAGGGGGCCAGCATCGAGTGTTGGGTGATGGAGCGCCAAGAGTCTGCCGGTCGCGACAATCACCCATAAAAACAGCAGCATGATGGTTCCGTTTTTTCCCCGTTCAGTCGCCCCACGGACGCCTTCGGCTAAGGAAGCCGCTGCAACCAAACGAGCCAAACGGTCGCGGATCCGGCGAAGTCTGCGTGCCGAACCGCTGGAGGATCGTCGGCTGTTGGCGTCGTTCGCGTGGGTGGGCACAAGTAGCGCCAACTGGTCGGACGCAGCCAACTGGAGTGTCGTCGATGCCGATGGCGATGCAGGTGCCGATGGCGTGCCGGACAATGACGACACGTTGATCTTTGATGATTCGACGCCAGGCGTAACCAATCCGATCACCAACAATGATCTCGCCGGTTTGACGGGGATGACGATCCAGTTCAACGACAATTTCGCAAATCCCAATTTTGAGATTCTGGGCAATTTGATCGATCTGGCCCCGGGCGTGGCGGTCTTGCAGACTGGCAATTCGCAGTCCACCAACATCCGAGCCAACTTGTCTACAAACGGCTCCACGTTCCAGGTCGACGTCGAAGATGGTTTTCTCATTGTCTCGGGGACGATCACGGGCACCGGCGGGATCACCAAGACCGGCCCCGGTCGCTTGGAATTGGGTAGCTCCGGTGATACTCCGGCCAACAATTTTACCGGAGGAACGACGATCGCCGCCGGCACGGTTTTTGATCAGTTCGCCGATGACGTGCTTCCCGATGCGGGAAATGTCGACATCAACGCTGATGCCAGGATGACCCTATTCGACGAGGAGACTGTTGGGGATGTCAATGTCGTCGGGCGATTGGATCTGAACACCCTGTTGACGACAGACGACTTCACGCTCGGTGACGGCAGCTTGCTTAACGACATCGACATCAATGCACCCGGAACAACCCCAGGAATTGATTACGACCAAGTGGTCGTCACCGGAACAGTCACGATCGGCGACGCGACGTTGCAGATCGACGGCAACCATGTGCCGATCCCCGGCGACGAGTACATCATCATCAGCAATGATGGCGTCGACCCCGTCATCGTCAACGCGGGTGCCCCTGCAAACGAATCCACTTTCTTCACGTTCAACAATGGCGTGGATCTGCAGATCGTCTACGACGGCGGCGACGGCAACGACGTGGTCCTGCGTCCCGCCACGTTCCAAGTCATCGGCTACACCTTCGAAGATCTGGATGCCGACGGGATCGCGGACCCTGGTGAGCCGCGACTCAACGGGGTGGGGTTCTTCAATGACGTCAACAACAACGGACAACTCGATCCCGGTGAGCCGACGACGAATTCCGGCCCCATCGATTTGAACAACGACGGTAACATTGATCCGGCGACCGAAGACGGAGTCTACATTTTCGAATCTCTTCAAGGCGAGACGATTTTTGTCCGTCAACAACCGTTTACTCCGTTTGGCCAGACGACAACGGACGCTGGGGGGATTAGTTTTTCACAGTTCGATGGCCTGCCCGTCGAGATCGCTCCGGGATTGGTGCTTGGCCCCAATGACCCGCGAGTCGTCGTGACGACCAATCAAGACCTAGCAGTCGGCAACACGTTCGAGGGAGCCATTTATGGTTTCAAGTTCGAGGACCTCGATGGCGACGGTGTTCAAGATCCTGGTGAACCTGGCATTCCCGGTGTGACCTTCGAAATCAGTGGCACCGACGGCCAAGGCAATTCCGTGCAACCCGCGACGGTAATGACCGACGCCGATGGTCAATTCGTGTTCGCCAACTTGCTGCCGAGCGTCAACGGGGAAGGACCAGGAACCGGCTACACGGTCACCGAGATCGTTCCCGCTGGGTTTCTTCCCACGACTCCCACGACATTCACGACCGATCTGCAAAGCCGGCAAGCGTTCGTCTACACCGGAGGTGACGTCGTCGTCGATATTGGGCAAACTCCGATCAACGACATCGACGGATTGGTTTTCGGCAACACCGTGCCCGGTTCGATTCATCTATTTAAATATGAAGACGTCGATGGCAACGGCCTCTTCGATCAAGCTGTCGATCAGCCGCTGGAAAACGTCGAATTCATAATCGCGACAACGTTGTCCGACGGTACGACCGTCACTTTTTTCGAATTCACGGATGCGATTGGTCGGATCAATAGGGAACTCATTCCTAGCGTCGCAGGCGAGGGACTGGCGACCGGATACACGATTACCGAAATGCCACGCGACGGCTTCACAACCTCCGCGCCGATCACGTTCGATCTGCAAAGCCGCGACGAATTCGTTTTCGAGACCGGTGCTGCGAATTTACCGGTCGGCGATCCAAGAGTCGAAGTGCTGATGCCGGAACTCTCGATTGCCAACTTTGCTCCCGCGTCGATTCACGGCTTGAAGTTCGAGGATCTCAATGCCAACGGCGTGTTCGAACAAGCCGAGCCCCGCTTGGCCAACGTCACGTTCACATTGACGGGAACCGATGGCATGGGCAATGCGGTAGCTGCCGCGACCATGGTCACCGACGCGATGGGCGAGTTTTCATTTGACGGTCTCGCCCCGGGAACGTACACGCTGACTGAAACGGTGCCAGCCGGCTTTGCCAGTAGCACACCGACCACGCGAACATTCACGATTGAAAGCGGCGATGCGTTGGTATGGCAGATCCTTGCCGCCGATCTGCCCGCCGGTGATCCACGAGAAGAAGTTCTCCGCGATACCACCGACGCTAACGGTTTGATCTTCGGCAACACGCCCGCCGGTTCGATCCATGGATTCAAGTTTGAAGACATGGATGGCAACGGAGTCTTCGACGGTTCCGATACACCTCTTGCTGGTGTGACGTTTGTCCTGACCGGCTTGGACGTGCAGGGCAACACGGTGCAAGAACTGGCCGTCACCGATGTCGACGGCCAGTTCCATTTTGAGAACCTGCTGCCCAGTGATGCCCTCGGTTACACGATCACCGAAACACTGCCGCCCGGTTTTGTCGCAACCACCGGTAACCTGTCTCGAACATACGATGTCGTCGCTGGCGAGGAACTGGTTTACGCCGACGGTGTTTCCAACTTCGTTCCAGGCGTGCAGACCGAAATCAACCTCGGCGACGAGTTGGTCTTCGGAAACACCGTGAATGGTTCGATCCATTTGTTCAAGTTCGAAGACCTGAATGGCAATGGCGTTTACGAGCCGCTGGAAGGCGAGATGCCACAAGCCAATGTCCCTTTCCAGATCCAAGCCGATCATCGGAATAACGGCGTTATCGACTTGATTTTCACGAACAACACCGATGCGTCAGGTGAATTGAACCTCACGGATCTGGTCCCCGGTACTTACACGATCACCGAGCTCCCGCCATTCGGTTTTGTCGGAACGACGGGACCGCTCAGCCGCACGTTCATCGTCAACAGTCGTCAGGAACTCGTTTGGCGAGACGGGGCAGCGAACATTCCAGATACGCTTCCACCCGCCATCGACCAGAGTTTTGATGGGCAAAGCAATCTTACCGTCGGCGTGGGGAATGGTTTCCCGATCGCCCAAACGTTTACCGCTGGCAGCACCGGCTCGCTTGTCAGTGTTGTGTTGCAATCGGGATCCCTCATCGACGTTGACGTGACGGTTGAAATTCAGTCCGTCGACGCCAGTGGTGCTCCGTCGGGGACGGTCTTGGCCACCGCAACGACGCTCAGCACCGACGCTGGAGACATCACATTTGACTTTTTAACGCCACCGAACCTGATCGCCGGAGAAGTCTACGCCATCGTCGTTGAAGCCTCGGATTGGTTCTTGCAGGCCAATTCAGCCAATCTGTACGCAGGTGGATCGCGGTTCGGCTCATCCGACGGCGGGGTGACGTGGCAGGAAACCATCGGTGATCTAATCTTCAGTACGACGATGCAGTCCGTCGATCCTCGTGTCGAAGTGCTGAACGATCCTGATATGAATGGGCTGGATGACCAGTTGGTGTTCGGCAACACCGCGCCCGGCTCGATTCACGGGTTGAAGTTCGAGGATCTCAATGCCAATGGCGTGTTCGAACAAGCCGAGCCCCGCTTGGCCGGCGTCACGTTCACTCTGACGGGAACCGATGGCATGGGCAATCCGGTGGCGGCCGCGACCATGGTCACCGACGCGATGGGCGAGTTCTCGTTTGTAGATCTCGCGCCGGGAACCTACACGCTGACCCAAACGGTGCCGGGTGGCTTCGCCAACAGCACGCCGACGACGCAAACACTCACGATCGAAAGCGGCGATGCGTTGGTCTGGCAGACCGGTGCGGCGGACCTGCCCGTTGGTGATCCGCGCGAAGAAATGCTGGCGTCGATGCAAATTGGAGCCACGTTGGGCGAAGAGCTGATCTTCGGAAGCTACGTGCCGGGGTCAATCCATGGATTCAACTTCGTGGACACCAATGGCAATGGCGTGCAGGATGGTGCCGAGCTACCACAGGAGTCTGTCGACTTCACGTTGACCGGAACCGATGGGTTGGGAAATCCCATCGGACCGACTTCCGTTGTGACGGACGCGGTTGGTCAGTTTGATTTTGAGAATTTAGTTCCCGGAAACTACCAAGTCACCGAAACCGTTCCCGCTGGCTATGTCAGCTCCACGCCGCCCATCGTCCGTGACTTTACGATCACCAGTGGACAAGAACTTGTTTGGCAGACTGGTGCGGCTGGGATTCCGCCACAAGAAGATCCGCAACCCGACGCAGCGTTCACAGCAAACTCCAATACTTTTGCGAGCGCTTTCGCAACGAACTTCTCATCACAAACATTTCGACCGATTTCGACTGGTGTCCTGACGGAAGTCTCCATCGAGGTGGACGCTGCCATGGCCGGTGAGATCACGATGTCTGTCCAGACTGTCAATGGACTCGGTGAACCATCGGGCGCGCAACTCGGCGGCGTCACCCTTCCGGCGGGAACGGACGGTGCCGACCAGGACCTCACCTTCGACTTCTCGGGGGCACCGATCAACGTGACTGCCGGAGTGCAATACGCCCTCGTCTTGCAGTCGCCAGGAACATCAATCGTCGAATTCGTGGGTTGGGATAGCACAACTGGCGGAAATCTGTACGCCGACGGGCAACGGCTCTCTTCAGGGGACTCCGGGGCGACTTGGGCATCGTTTCCCGATTTCGATTTGACCTTTTCGACGATGGTGCAACCAGCAGCCGATCCGCGAGAAGAAGTTCTCCGCGATACCACCGACGCCAACGGTTTGATCTTCGGCAACACCCCCGCCGGTTCGATCCATGGATTTAAGTTTGAAGACATGGATGGCAACGGAGTCTTCGACGGTTCCGATACACCACTTGCTGGCGTGACGTTTGTCCTTGCTGGCATGGACGTGCAGGGCAACACGGTCCAAGAACTAGCCGTCACCGACGCCAACGGTCAGCTCCATTTTGAGAACCTGTTGCCCAGTGATGTCAACGATTACACGGTCACCGAAACACTGCCGCCCGGTTTTGTCGCGACCACCGGTGACCTGTCGCGAACATACGATGTCGTCGCTGGCGAGGAACTGGTGTACGCCGACGGTGTTTCCAACTTCGTTCAAGGCGTGCAGACCGAAAACAACATCGGCGATCAGTTGGTCTTCGGTAACACCGTGAATGGTTCGATTCATTTGTTCAAGTTCGAGGACACCAATGGCAATGGCGTTTACGAGCCGCTGGAAGGCGAGATGCCACAAGCCAATGTCCCTTTCCGGATCCAAGCCGATCAACGGAACACCGGCGATATCGACTTGATTTTCACGAACAACACCGATGCGTCAGGTGAATTGAACCTCACGGATCTGGTCCCCGGGACTTACACGATCACCGAGCTCCCGCCATTCGGTTTTGTCGGAACGACGGGACCGCTCAGCCGCACGTTCATTGTCAACAGTGGTGACGAGCTCGTTTACGCTCCAACCGTCGCGGGCATTCCACCTCAAGGACCCGCAGTGCCGGACGCCGCGTTCACAGGAGACGACACCGGCACCTTCCTCGCAGTTCAGAATTTGGTGGCGGCGCAAACATTTCGGCCGCTTTCAACGGGCGGGCTCACCGAAGTCTCGATCTTGGCGATTGTTGACGGCGGCGTCGACGAAATCACGCTCTCCGTTCAAACCGTCAATGGATTGGGTGAACCGTCGGGTAACGAACTTGGAAGCGTCACGCTTCCAGCGGGCACAATGCCGGGAACGCAAACACTCACGTTTGATTTCTCCGGCACGCCGATCAACGTCGTCGGCGGATTACCCTACGCACTTGTGTTGGCCTCGCCGCAATCAGCGTTGCGAAACCGCGTGCAATGGAGTGGAACGTTCAGCACCGATGATTATGCCGACGGCGTATCGCTGGCTTCCGTCGACGGCGGCGTCACATGGACGCCGTTTTCCAATTCCGATCGCACCTTTGCGGTGATGGTCCAACCGGCAGCCGATCCTCGCGAGGAAGTGCTTCGCGATACGGCCGACGAGAACGGCTTGATCTTCGGCAACACCGCGCCGGGATCGATTCACGGATTCAAATTCCAGGATATCAACGGCAACGGCATCTTGGATGGTGCGGACAGCCCGCTGGCTGGTATCGAGTTCTCTTTGGAAGGCGTTCCCAACAGTGGCGGTGCGGTCGCACTTCAGACCTTCACCGATGCCGATGGCGATTTTGACTTCACCAATTTGCTGCCGGGCAGTTACACCGTCACCGAGACGGGGCCCGACGGATTTGAACCAACCACACCGACGGTGCGAACGTTCGAGATCCTCAGCGGTAATGAATTTGTGTGGCAAACCGGTGCCTCGGACATTGATCCGCTGAACGCGGACGATCCACGCGCCGAAGTGCTCGCGCGCACGGTCGCTGGCTCCAACTTCGGCCAAGCATTGATGTTCGGCAATGTGGTCTTGGGTAGCATTCACGGGTTCAAATTCTTGGACGCTGATGCCGACGGAATTTTTGATCCCGGTACCGAGCAGGGTCTGGAAAACATCCCGTTCCAACTGACGGGTACCGACAGCCGCGGCCAAGCGATCGACATCACGGTCATGACGGGCGCCGACGGCGAATTCGATTTCGTCAACCTGTTCCCCAGCATCGCGGGCGAGCCTTCGGCGATCGATGGCACGCTGCAAACCGGATACACGGTGACCGAATTGGTGCCACCGCAATTCCCCGAAACCACGCCCATCACATTCACGACGGACATCACCAGTGGACAAGAAGTCGTCGCGATTGCCGGTCAATCGACGCCTCGATTTGGCGTACCGGTCGACGATGTGGTTCAAGGTGATGAGAACGGACGCCGCACCAGCAATGATGTCGTCGTTCAAGGTCAAACATTCACTCCCACGGCGACCGGACCACTGAGTCAAATCAGCATCAGCGCCGCGAGAAACTCGTTTTTTGGTGCAGGAACGGTCACCATGTCGCTGCACGCGATCAACGGTTCGGGCGATCCAGACTCAACACCGTTGGCGACATCCCAGTTGCCCCTGTCGGATGTTTCCACTGGCTTAGCCGACACATTGCTCTTCAGCTTTATCGACGAGCCGATTCTGAATGCGGGCACGTCTTACGCATTCTTGATCACCGTCGACGACGTGGATGGCATCAGCTTGGAGAACTCGTCCCTGAATCCCTACGCCGGTGGCAACGGATTCTCCATGGCGGCCGGAGTCGTTACCCAGGACACCGAATCCGACTTGGTCTTCACCACACAAATGCGGCAACGTGTCAATTTCGAGGAAGTGGGCGGAGAATCACTGGTCGTCGGTAACACGGTCAACGGCTCCATTCACGGATTGAAGTACGAAGACATCGATGGTAACGGAACCTACGACGCGTCCATCGATACACCGCTGGAGGGTGTGATCTTCACGCTAACAGGAACCTTGTCCGACGGCACGATGGTGTCGTTGCAAACGACTTCCGACGCGACCGGCGCATTCGAATTCACGAATCTGACGCCCAGCGTCTCGGGCAACGGCGCGGCGACCGGCTACACACTGTCCGAGCAGTTCACGCAAGGATTCGTATCAACTCAGGGTCTCACCAGCTTCTTCAACCTGCAAGCGGGAGAAGAATACGTTTGGGCCGATGGTGCATCGGGAATCGATTTGAATGATCCGAACGAGCCACGTTTCGAAGTTCTGTCACCCGGTCTTCTCACCTTCGGCAACACCGCACCGGGATCGATTCACGGATTCAAGTTCGAAGACCTCGATGGTGATGGCGTCTACGAACCCAATGACGGCGAACTCCCACAAGCCAATGTGGAATTCAGCATCAGCGGGATCAATGGATCTGGCCAAGAAGTCAGCGGCGTCACACCGAGCGTTGTAACCGACGCCAACGGTGAGTTTTGGTTTGAGTCGCTCTTCCCGAGCATTGCTGGGCAACCGTCGGCGATTGCGGGCGTCGTTCAGACCGGGTACATCGTCACGGAAGTTGTGCCAGAGGGTTTCGTTCCCACGACGCTGCCAATCCAACGAAAGTTTGATCTGCAAAGCCGACAGGAACTAGTGTGGGCCGAAGGTGCGGCCATGTTGTCGAATGCTCCGTTCCAAGTTATCGATCAGTCTTTGTCCGTGCCCGATGGCTCTGGTCCGGGAACTCTCGCCGCCAGCGTCGGCATCTTCGCCATTCAAACGTTCACACCAGCCTTGTCCGGAACGCTTACGAACGTGCGGATTCCGATCACGACGTCGGCTGTGGTTAGCAGCGATGTCGTTGTCACGATTCACACGGTCAACAGCGTGGGTGAACCCACCGAGACCGTGTTAGCAACGTCCACGATCACGGCGGCGAATGTCCCGATCGGCGACAACCAACTAGCGGATTTCGCCTTTGACCTGCCACTCGCGTCGGGACTGCAATACGCATGGGCGATCAATTCGCAAACGCCGGCGGGAGAAACGGTTTCCGTTTTGTCGATTAATGGCAATCCCTACGCGGGCGGCAATGCATTCCAGACCAACCCGGGATTCTTGCCCGGCAACAATTTACCCGAGACGGACATCTCCTTCAGCACCACGATGTTGCTGGCTGCGGACCCACGCGTCGAGATTTTGATTGACGACGACCAGTCCGGTTTCAATGAAGACCTGATGTGGGGCAACACGTTGCCGGGTGCGATTCACGGGTTCAAGTTCAATGATTTGAACGGCAACGGGATCGTGGATCCGGCCAACGTGAACATTCCTGCGGAGTCTCGTCTGGCCGGGTTCACGATCCAGCTTCGTGACGCCCAAGGCAACTCAGTCATCGACGCGACAGGAACGGTCATTCCGGACCAGGTTACCGATGCCAACGGTGAATACTGGTTCCAAAATCTGATGCCGGGTACTTACTTTGTGCGTGAAGTCCAGCAACCCGGATACACACAAACGACGCAAGATCCGCAACCGCTCGTCATCACACGCGGCCAGATCTATGTGGCTCAAGCCGGACAGGGCATGCTGGATCCCGACGATCCGCGCGCCGAAATCATTGACAATCACCTCGCGTTTGGAAATCAATTGCGTGGTGAGGTGACTTGGCGGAAGGAGACCAAAACGGGGCTGCTCGGCGGCGTCATCTTCACGCTGACACAAACCCATCAGTTTGATTTGGCTACCAGTACGCTGACGCCAATTTTGGATCGTCCGATCACGGTCGCGGATAACTTGTCACCGGATGTGGATGGAGTACTCGGCCAATTCCAAGTGATTGACCTGCCTCTGGGTCGCTATGAACTGACGGAAACCGTTCCCGTGCCCGGGTACGATCCCGATCCAACGGTGGTGACTTTCAATCTGTTCCCGGATCCGGCGACCGATTTGCAGGATCGCTTCCAAGAGTCACCCCACGTTTTCTTCAACACATGGTCCAAACGAGCGTTCCGCGGGTCGGTGGTCGCGGCTCGGCTGGCGTTGGAAGCCGAACTCTCCCTTCGGAACCCCGTCACATTCCCACCCGCCGCGACAGCGACGGTAACCACCAATCGATCCAACGCCAACACGAACGGAACGAGCGCGAACACAACGGCCGCTTCCGCAGCCACGACGACCGAGCAGGCACCTTCCGCCGCATCCGCGTTTTCAACCACTGCGACGAACGAGACCGAGACAGCTGTTCCGTTGACGTTGGCAGCCGCCACATCCTCATCTTCAAGCACTCCGCCTGAGCCTGCCGAACCGCCCGCGACCGCGCCTGCCGAACTGCTCGCGACCGACCCTGTTCCGGCCGGCGCACAGGCACGCGAAAGCAGTACGACGAACACACCAACACCAACTCCAGAACCTGCCTCGCAATCGGTCGACGCCGAAGCGGTTCCCGTGCTGTCAGCGGCCGCTGAACCCATCAACAGCAACCTGCGTCAAAACCCAAACAATCCGCTGGATGTCGACGATAGCGGCACGGTCACGTCGCTGGACATTTTGCTGGGTGTCAACGAACTCAATGCAAAACCGGCAACCGACCGGTCGCCCAGCGGAGAATCGACTTCGACGACCCCAAATACAGCTCGCGGACTGTTCTTGGACGTCAATGGCGATGGATGGCTATCGGCATTTGATGTTCTGTTGATTATCAATCACTTAAGTGAGCCCCTCCGATCGGCAACGGCCTCACGAACGCCGTCAGGCGAAGCCACCACGGTGCTGGTGGCGACCGGCGCGGCGTCGGAGGATTCCACCGATTTGACCTCGGATGCCACGCCACTTGAAACGTCGACCGATGCGGCGCTACAAACGCTGGTCGCACGGAACGACGCACCGTCGCCGGACGTTTCCACCGTGGACGCTGATGCAGGCTCCAGCGACTGGACATCCTCGATCGATCAGATGCTCGGATTGCTGTCGTCAGACCAAGGGCGAATCAATGGCTGATCGCCGCGTAGGAGGCGATGGTCTTCATGGGTTTTCCGGATGACATCCTACGCGGGTAACATGCGATCGCGTGGATCCCAACGTTACGGCGTCAAATCCTATGACGGCGAGGGTCTTCATTTACCATGATGCTGTCATAGGGATTTGGTGCTTTCGGACGCACAGGCGTCACCCAAATCGCTATACTCCGGAGAGGGGTGGGGTTTCCCGAGCGCGTGTCAATGATTCAAGACGGGCACGCTCGAGCGTCTCCAATCCGGTCGGAGTTCGGGCCGTCTTCTTCGTGGGCCGGAAGTCTTGCCGCCGGTGATCTTTTCTTCCAATTCATCATTTCAAGATTGGCACATGATGCGGTGGTTCAATGTGTTCGCACTGATCGGTTTTTTGTGCACTTCGGCGAACGGACAAAGTTCACCCACCATCGAGTCGAGCAAAGCTGGTGTCGAATCGGCGGTCCGTCATCACTTGGATGGCTACATCAATGCGTTTAACGATCGAGATTTTCAGCAACTTGAATCGTTGCTTGGCGAGTCGGTGATTTATCAGGACGTCTCCATGGATCTCGTGACCGAAGGTCGCGAGAATCTCATTCAACAGATCAAAGACGCCGTCGATGAATCCGATTTGAAATTATCGGCCACGATTGACGCCATCGGATTCACTGATCCGGCCGTGGTCAGCGTGACGGGAACCAATCAGCTGATCGTTGACGGCGGTGAGGCACTTGAGTTTTTGTTCTCGCTTCAACTCAGCAATGATGCCGGCAATTGGACGATTACCAAAATCATCGAGGAAGCGACGGAGCAGGATGATCCAGCGACCAGCCGCTTGGAGGAACTTGCGTGGCTGGAGGGGACTTGGACGGATACCAACGACGATCAGATCACCAGTCAGATTCGGTCGATGCCTGGCCGGAATTTTCTGATTCGGGCTTTCCGTCGAGGCGGCCAAAGTGAAGGTTTCCAAGTGATCGGATACGATCGAGCATCCGATGCGATACGGTCGTGGTCGTATTTTGCCGACGGAACGTATGGCGAGGGCATCTGGGATATCGATGAGGATGTCATCCGAATCAAATCCCAACAGCAACTTGCCGGCGGCGGTCAGGCCGGTGGTACCTACGTGTTGCGGCGGCTGTCCGAAGATCAGCTGATGATCAAGTTGGTAGGCCACGAAATCAACGGAGAACCCGTCCCCAAAGCGATGTCCGTCACTGCGCAGCGACAGACAGTGGATCGCACAACCACAACAACGGATGAGGTACAGCCATGAGACGATTCACGATGATCGCGAGCTTGGCTTGCGTCACATGGTTGCTCCATGCTGAAAACACAACCTTGGTCGAAGCCGGTGGTTTCGGAGGACGCGGCGGGGGTAGAAGCTTTGGGGGTGGGCGTCCGAGTATGGGTGGCGCTCGTCCCAGCTTCAGTGGCGGTCGCGCCCCGATGAGCCGTCCTCAGCCATCTCGCCCTCAGTTCAATCGTCCAAGTGTCGGTCAGCCATCCTTCAGCCGACCTCCCGTTAACCGACCCAGCAGCAGCTTGCCTCACCTGGGCGGCGGCAACGTGAGTCGTCCATCGGTGAATCGGCCTTCGCCTTCGCGCCCCTCGCTGCCCGGTGGCGGAACTTCGCGCCCGAACGTCCAGCGACCAAGTACGACCTTGCCCAATCGGCCTGGAAACTCGCGTCCCAGCACGACGCTACCTGGCAACACTCGTCCAGGCGTGACCCGTCCTGGCATTTCTCAACCGAACATTCCAGGCATTGGGAGCCGGCCCGGTAATCGGCCTCCGTCCGCTGGTGACTTAGGCGATTTCCTGGGACTCGACAGACCTGTTCGGCCGGGCGATTCATCTCGTGCGGGCATTGGGAACACGCGACCGGGTACACCAGGTAACTTTCCCGACCTGGCGGACCGATTTCCCAATGGCCCAGGTGACGGCCAACGTCCCCAACTAGGAGACCTCAATCCTTCCCGTCCGGGCCTCGGAAGTCGCCCCGGTAAGCGTCCAAGCATCAACGTTGGCGATCTGCAAATCGGCGACAACACGGTCATCGGCAATCGTCCGAGTTGGGCCCAGATCGATCGGGATCGAGTCAACCAGATCAATGGTCGTTGGCAGAACAACCTTGGTGCTCTCCATGGTTGGCCGACACGATACCCGGATCGATTCGACCGCTACCATCGCTGGGGTGATTCGATTCGAGGTCGTTGGGGTCGTTATCCATATTTCGGACCACGTTGGTGGTCCGGCCGTCGCTTCGCATGGGGAACATGGAGCTATTTCTATGCTTATAACGCCTACCCATATACCTATTGGTGGAGCACGCCAACCTACACGCAGTGCGCAGCTTGGTTCACCTGGTCCGCGCCGGCCTCATCTTGGCAGGAACCGGTCTATTACGACTATGGTTCCGGTGGCAATGTGACCTACGAAGACAATCGCGTTTACATCGCGGGTCAGGATGTTGCCAGTGAGGACGAGTTTGCTGAGAGCGCGGCGGTGTTGGCCAGTGCTCCCGATCCAGAGTCCGACCAGGACGCACAGGATGCTGAATGGCTACCGCTGGGAACATTTGCGCTAACAACGGATGCTGATGACGTTGATCCCAGTCGCATCGTTCAATTGGCTGTCAATCGGGATGGCATCGTTTCGGGTGTCTTGTACAACAAGGAGACAGACCGAACCGATGCCCTACAAGGCCGCGTCGACAAGGAGACCCAACGCGTAGCAATTCGAATCGGCGAAAGCGAGGATATCGTTGCGGAAACGGGGCTGTACAACCTCACGCAAGACGAAGCATCCGTGCTCGTTCATTTTGGTACTGAGCAACACGACACGTATCTGCTGGTTCGTTTGTCGGATCCGCCGGAGGACGATTCGGATTTCCTGACACCCTGATTTGATTGACGACACGATGGACCAACGTCCATTTTCCTTCCTAGTTCCCAGTCGGCCGGTGTTTCGGCGCGGCGTTGCACTTAACCTTGAGCCACCCACTATGAATCGGTTTGTATCTTCAACTGTTACTCTGGCGTTTGCACTGGCATGCACCGCCCTCGCGTCGGCAGCGGACAAGCCCAACATCGTCATCATTTGGGGTGACGACATTGGTCGATCGAATATTAGCGCGTACACGCGAGGGTTGATGGGCTATCAGACGCCCAATATTGATCGCATCGCGCGTGAGGGAATGCTCTTCACTGACTATTACGGCGAGCAGAGCTGCACCGCGGGCCGCGCCTCGTTCATCATGGGGCAACATGGTCTGCGAACGGGATTGACGAAAGTTGGTTTGCCAGGTGCCGACGCGGGCATGCAAAAAGAAGACCCGACCATCGCAGGACTCTTGAAGAACCACGGTTATTCGACCGGTCAGTTCGGAAAGAACCACCTAGGTGATCGCGATGAAATGTTGCCGACCAACCATGGCTTCGACGAGTTTTACGGCAACCTGTATCACCTCAATGCGGAGGAGGAACCAGAACACGTCGACTATCCCAAGGATCCGGAATTCCGAAAAAAGTATGGACCGCGTGGCGTGCTGCATAGTTTCAGTGACGGTCAAATTGAAGACACCGGACCGCTGACACGCAAACGAATGGAAACCATTGACGATGATGTTGCCGAACGAGCAGTTGACTTCATGGAACGTCAAGTCCAGGCCGACAAGTCGTTCTTCGTTTGGGTGAACTTCACGCACATGCACTTCCGCACGCACCCCAAGCCAGAGAGTCGGGGACAAGCGGGGCGGTGGATGAGCGAGTATGCCGACGTCATGATCGATCACGACAAGAACGTGGGCACGGTGCTCGACAAGATTGATGAGCTGGGGATCGGTGACAATACGTTTGTCATGTACAGCACCGACAACGGGCCGCACATGAATACTTGGCCCGACGCCGCTATGACGCCCTTTCGCAATGAGAAAAACAGCAATTGGGAAGGCGCCTATCGCATTCCTGCGATGGTCCGTTATCCCGGCAAGATTGAGGCCGGCTCTGTTTCGAACGAGATTTTGTCGCACCTCGACTGGCTGCCAACGATCTTGGCGATGGTGGGGGAATCGGATGTCAAGGAAAAACTACTCGAGGGTCACTCCGCGATCGGCCGTGATTACAAGGTTCATCTCGATGGATACAACCTGCTGCCCCATCTGACGGGCGAGGAGGAGAAAGGGCCAAGGGAATCCTTCATTTATTGTAACGATGATCAACAGTTAACCGCCCTTCGATACGACAACTGGAAACTCGTCTTCATGGAACAACGTGTTGCGGGGACGCTCCAGATTTGGGCCGAACCGTTCGTGTCATTGCGGGTGCCCAAAATTTTTAATCTTCGGACGGACCCCTATGAGCGTGCCGACCGCACATCGAACACCTACTACGACTGGTTAATCGATCGGGTCTATTTGTTGGTCCCCGCGCAGCAGTACGTTGCGAAGTTCCTGACGACATTTAAGGAGTTTCCTCCGCGTCAGAAGGCCGCCAGTTTTAATCTGGACGAAGTCATGACCAAACTGCAGGAAGCCGGCGGAAGCCGCTAAGGAATGGGCGGTCATGGATCCCCACCAGGCGATTGTTGAGCTTCGGCGTCTGATCAGGGCCTCGATCATCGGCCAGGATCGAGTCGTTGATCGATTGCTGCTTACGTTGCTTTGCAATGGCAATGCGCTATTGGAGGGTTTGCCCGGACTCGCCAAGACACGTGCGATCAAGACACTGTCGCAACACTTGGAGTCCGACTTCAGTCGTATTCAATTCACGCCGGACTTGTTGCCGGCGGATGTGACCGGCAGCGAAATCTATCTCGGCGACGAGGCTTCATCGCGGTTCGAGTTTCAACCCGGGCCCATCTTCGGAAACCTGGTGCTCGCCGATGAGATCAATCGTTCCCCAGCCAAGGTGCAGGCGGCGTTGCTGGAGGCAATGGAGGAGCGACAAGTGACTGTGGCGGGGACAACGCATCGGATGCCGGATCTGTTCATGGTCCTGGCAACTCAAAATCCGATCGAACAGGAAGGCACCTATCCACTCCCCGAGGCGCAGATGGATCGGTTCCTGATGCACATCACCATGACCTATCCAGACGATGAGTCTGAGAAATCGATTGTACGTCTGGTTCGCGGAGAAGCTGACCATGCCTCGCCAAATGACGAAGGCGTGGTCATCGCCCAACAGACCGTCTTCGATGCTCGCGCGGAGATCGATCGTGTGGCGATTTCCGAGCCGATGGAGGACTACCTGATAGGGCTGATCGCCGCAACACGACGGCCAAGTGAGATTGATGATCAGCTGGCGAATTGGATTCAGTCCGGTGCCAGTCCGCGCGGTTCGATCGCCATCGATAAAACATCCCGCGCCCAGGCGTGGCTCGACGGTCGTGACCATGTCACGCCAGACGACATAAGGTCCGTGCTTCACGATTGCCTGAGACATCGAATCAGTTTGACGTACGACGCCGTCGCCGATGGCGTTGTCATGGACGACGTGATTACCCGAATCATCCAAATGGTGCCGGTGGCGTGACGGATTTGTCGACCGATCCGCGGGTTCACGTCAGCTTGCGTGATCTGATGCGGATGCGTCACCAAGTATCCGGCTTGTCGTTCCGATCGCTTCAGCCCGCCAAGAGTCTGCTGGCGGGTCGACACGCGTCCAGGATCCGAGGGCGTGGACTTCACTTCGAAGAGATTCGAACTTACCAGCCGGGTGACGATGTTCGCGCGATCGACTGGAAAGTCACGGCGCGAACTAGGCGCCCTCACACGCGCGTGTTCAACGAAGAACGTGATCGGCCCACGCTGCTGATTGTCGATCAACGGATGAGCATGTTCTTCGGCACGCGGCGTTACATGAAGTCTGTTACCGCCGCCCATGTGACCGCGGCGGCGGCTTGGCGTGCCCTGGATCAAGGCGACCGCGTCGGGGCGATCTTGTTTGATGATTCGTCGATCGAGGTTATCAAACCGCGACGCGATTCAACCTCAGTCGCCCGTATCTTGCAGCGAGTAACGTCGCTGAACCATCAACTGGCTGCGGATAATCCCGCGTCGAATCCGTCGATGCTTTCGACGGTGTTCCAGCGAGCCAAACGCCTGGCCCATCATGATTTCTTGGTGGTGATCATCAGTGATTTCATCGGACTGGACGATCCGGGCCGTCGGAGCCTAAGGAATCTGGCCCGTCGCAATGATTTCATTGGCGCCGTCGTCCATGATCCAATCGCATCGAATTTGCCCGACGGTACGCAAATGGTCGTTAGCGACGGTGAATTACAACTGGCGATTCAGCCCGGGAAGGCCGCCAGGGACATCCGCGCCGCTGCGTCCAGCCGAATTGCCGACGTGCTATCGCTACAAAGGTCGCTGCAAGCGTCGATGTTACCGATCAGCACCGCAGAGGAAGTGCTCCCGCAGTTACATCGCTTGTTGGGGCGAACATGACTTCGAGTGATCCTTATAGCCTCGACCGGTTGGTCGACATTACCACGCCGTCGCCGATTTCTAGCTGGCCACCGGCGGCTGGCTGGTGGTTTGTCATGATGATGCTGACATTTTGGATCGGTGTCCTGGTCATACGAGCGTATCGACGGCGTCGCGGCCGGGCCTACCGACGTCAAGCGCTGATGGAACTCGGGGAGCTTCGTCAGGGGGATTTTGCGACGTTGTCCATCCTACTGAAAAGGGTGGCCTTGATTTCGTTTCCGCGTGAACAGGTGGCAAGCTTGGTTGGACCACCATGGATGGAGTTTCTGTCGGCGAGCTGTCCGGATTTCATATTGGACTCCGCCAGCGCCGAGCGACTGTGCACTGGGACGACGGTGTCCGATGTTGCGGATTGTGATTCGTCGTCGTGGAGTCGCACGATCGACCAGTGTGCCAATTGGATTCGGGATCATCGGTCGGGAGCCCTGACGTGATTCTGGCGTACCCTTGGTTGTTGGCGTTGTTGCCGTTGCCTCTGCTGGTCCGGACGGCGGTGCCGCCTTACAAGACTCCGACAGCCAGTCTGCGGGTGCCGCAGTGGGCACTCGTCGTGGAGGCCAGTGGAAGTCAGCCGACTCGGGGCGCCTCCATTCATCGTCGCAGCACGTGGCAGGTCGCTTGTTTTGTGGTCGTCTGGTGTTTGCTGGTCGTGGCGCTAGCTCGGCCGCAATCTTTGGAGCCGCCGATCACTCGCGAATCTCCGACGCGAGACTTGATGCTAGCAATCGATCTTTCTGGTTCGATGGAGACACAGGACTTCCAGAATGATGCAGGCAAAAGGATCACGCGTTTGGAGGCCGTTCAAGAGGTGCTCGACGACTTCCTGACGAGTCGGCAGGGCGATCGCGTCGGCATGATTGTGTTCGGGTCTGGCGCGTTCGTTCAGATTCCCTTCACGCAAGACATCAATGTATGCAAGCAGCTTGTTCACGAAACTTCGGTGCGGATGGCAGGACCGAAGACCGCGTTGGGCGATGCCATCGGTCTTTCTATCACGGTGTTTGAACGCAGTGAGTTGGACGACAAGGTTCTGATCGTGCTAACGGACGGGAATGACACCGGAAGCCGAGTGCCGCCAGCCGAGGCCGCCAAGATCGCCCATGACCAAGGAATTGTCATTCATACGATCGGAGTCGGAGACCCGGAGGCGGCTGGCGAAGATGCGATGGACGAGGAGGCATTGCGTTCCGTCGCCGAGGAAACGGGAGGAACCTATTTCTTCGCCGCCGATCGAGACGAACTGGAGTCGGTCTATGGCCAGCTCGACTCGATGTCTCAACGGACGATCGAGAGCGTTTCATTCCGACCAAAACGAGACCGATACGCCGAGGTCATCGCAATGGCGCTTGGCGTCTCGGTGAGTTACTTCATCACCGTTGGGCTCGTCCGAGCTCGGAGTCTCCGAAGCCGGAGGACGCATCCATCATTGGAGCCGTCAATCGATGACCCGCCAATCGAATTGTCACGATGAGTGAATGGCTTTCCCAGTTTCATTTCCTTCGTCCTTGGTGGCTCGCCGGGTTGCCCCTTGTGGCCGGGGTTGTGTTTTGGATCCAGCGTGGGTTCGGCAGGGATTCAACGCAGCCATCGCAGATCGCATCGCACTTGGTTGGTCCGCTCACCATTGAGTCGGCCAAGTCACGTGGGCCGTCACCATTGCAGCTCATCCTGGCGATTTGGTGCACAGCAATGTTCGCGCTCGCCGGTCCGACATGCCAGCGTCAGCCTTCGCCGTTTGCGGATGATGAATCTTCCCTGATCATCGTGTTACGTGTCTCTGAATCGATGCTGAACGCAGATCTGGCACCGACCCGTTTGGAACGAGCCCGCGCCAAGATCAGCGCGCTCGCCAAGATGAGAGGAAACGCCGCGACGGGCCTTATCGCCTACAACGGCACGGCTCACCTCGTCATGCCTCTAACGGACGACGCTGCGATCATCGACCACATGCTTCAAGCACTCGATCCTTACGTGATGCCGAAGGAAGGGGACGCGTTGCCCGACGCGATTGCGTTGGCGGAGGATCAGTTTCATCAGACCAATCGATCAGGGTCGATCTTATTGATCACCGATTCGTGTGCGCCGGTTCCTGGCCGTCGTGGTGATGGTCCCCTCGCACCGACCCAGATTTGGGCGGTCATTGGTGATCCCGCCGACCTGGAATCATCGGGAATTGCGTCGGTGGGTCGCGATTGGAGCATTCCGGTGCAGACTTTGACCGCTGACGACAGGGACCTGTCGGTTGTCATCTCCCGATGTCGCCAGTCCATTGTCGCCGCTTCGGTCGGCGACGCGACCGCGTGGCGCGATGATGGTTACTGGTTTGTTCCTTTGCTGGTGGTAGGTTGCTTGAGTTGGTCACGGCGAGGCTGGAGCGTGCCCCTATGACGTCATTCATTTCGCGTTTGCTTCGACCGACGATGTGGACTCTGGTCATTCTTGCGTTGGCGGCATGGATGTGGATTCGGCAAGGTCCGGACTTTTGGGCCACCTCCGACCAGCGGGGCCAGCGACGGATGAACGCGGGCGATCCCTTGGGTGCCAGTGAGCTCTTTCAAGATCCATTTCATCGTGGCGTCGCCCTCTATCGCGCCGGTGAGTTTGAGCAGGCGTCGCAAGTCTTCCAGTTATTGAACGAGGAGGATGGGCAATTCAACTATGCCAACTCACTCGTCATGCTCGGCCAGTACGATCGCGCCGTCGAAGTCTACGATTCGCTCTTGGCCCGTCAGCCGAATCGACGAGATGCAATGAACAATCGGACCATTGCGGAAGGCCGCGCCGAGCGAGTCCGTGATCGTGGTGGACAGATGACCGATGGCCAGTTGGGCGCCGACGAAATCGTCTACGGAGAATCCACCACGAAGGATTCAGCGAATGCGGATGAGGAGGTCGTTGCCGGTGAGCCGATGACCGACGCGGAGATGCGCGGCCTGTGGCTGCGGCAAGTCCAGACGACGCCGGGGGAATTCCTGCGAGCCAAGTTCTCGTACCAAAATGCGATTCAAACGGCGTCGAACCAGGAAGATCGCGATGACTAAAAACAGCTTTGTCGGCTCACTGATCGTTTGGTTGTCGACGCTGTCACTTGCGATCGCGGACGACAGCGACGTCATCGTCCGCACCGTGGTCGAACCCGACTCGCCCGTCTCGATCGGTCAACGGGTCGTGTTGAAGGTCGATGTTCTGGCGAAGGACGCGTGGTCTCGATTGGTCCGTGTTCCGCAAATCCCAGTTTCTGGAGCCCTGGTTTTCGTACCGCCGTCGCAGAATACACGACTCAATGAAACCATTCGCGGTGATAGCTATTCCGGTCAGAGGTACGAGTGGTGGATCTATTCGCAACGAGAGGGCGAGATGACGATCCCCACGATCGACCTGGTGATCGAAAACAAGATATTTGGCGACAAAACGGTTCGTGATCCGATTCATCAATCGAGTGAGCCCCAATCGGTTCAAGTTCGGGCATCTCGCGTGGCAACGAGCACCGGCGCGATCATGGCAAGTTCGCTCGACGTCGCTCAGTCTTGGAGTGAGATCCAAGGTGGTGTCGAGTCGGGTGACGGCATCACTCGAACCATCACACGCGAGATCGCTGATGCGCCGGCGTTGCTCTTGCCACCGATTCGATTCCTCGCGCCGAAAGGTGCACGATTGTTACCGAAGGAAGCATCCACGGAGAATCGTTTTCATCGCGGCGACTTGACCGGTATCCGTGTTGATGAAGTGACCTATCTGTTTGATCGCCCTGGTCCGGTTGAACTGCCGAAGATCGACATCACGTGGATGAACCCGACGAAGAAAGATATTCGCACGGAATCGCTCCCGGGCATGACAATCCAAGTCGTGTCCGTTGCTGGCGATGCTTCGGCTAGCGGCATTGCCCCATCCCAGGACATGCGATCACTCGTGTCTCGTCGATCCTGGGCGATTGCGATGGCAACCCTCCTGAGTTTCACCCTCGGCGCCGTCGCGTGGTGGTATCGACTTCGGTTGGAGGCATGGTTCTTGCATCAGTTGAAGTCACGTCCGTTCTCCGAGATGTCGGCATTTCATCGATTCCGGATCGCAGCTCGATCATCCAATGCTGCAGAGATCCTTGCCGCTTTGACTCGATGGTCGGACATCTGCCAACCCGCGGCCCCGGCACCGCGGCTCAGCGATTTGATTCATCGTTTCGGTGGCGACGACGCATCGACCATGGTGGATGCGTTGATGCGAGCGGTCGATGCGAACGAACCGTTTCACGCCGGTGAACTTGTCCGCCACATGAAACGCGCCCGTCGTGCGATCCATGTTGCTGAGTCGTCGAGGCGAACCCGGCAAAGCCAGCCAGTGGGCGCACTTCCTCGCCTACGTTGATGGATTTGCTCAACCAGCAAGTCGATACATGCTTCGGCTCGTCCGTTTCGAGGCGTTATTCATTTCGTTCGAACGGCCTTAAGCCTTGATCTATTGCGCGACCCGTTGGCGTCCCCATTGTCGCGGCTACAACCCTTGGAGCTTTGGGAAAGACAGACCCCGGAATGTTGCACCTGGAAGCCCAGGGAATGACCTTCATCCCCAACCACAGTGACACGAGACTGAAACCATGACGCGCGGGCGTCAACATGACTATCAGAATGATCAGCGATCTGAATTTTGGACACTTGTGCTGCAGAAGATCGGCCACCGCAACCCGTTTGGCAATCGATTCGGAGGTCCGCTAGAGTGTCGTTCGTACAAACATCAAGCGACGCAATCGATGGTTCATAACATGAGACGAATATATTCACTTGCCCTTGCATGGTTTCTCTTCGGGGTGACGGCGGCTGCCGATGAGCAACCGCTTCCATCGTGGCACGATGGAAGCGTTAAACAGACAATCATGCAGTTTGTGGAGCGGGTGACGAAGCCAGATTCAGCAGACTATGTTCCCGCCTCCGAAAGGATTGCCACCTTCGACAACGATGGGACTCTTTGGTGCGAACAACCCATGTATGTGCAGGGATTCTTTGCATTGGATCGCGTCGCCCAGCTGGCTTCGGATCATCCGGAATGGAAGACCGAGGAGCCGTTCGCATCGGTCCTGCGAGGAGACTCGGCCTCGGCGATGTCCGGCGGCCACGAGTCGTTACTGAAGTTGCTGATGGGGACTCACACAGGCATGTCGACGGAGGAGTTCGATCGAATCGCCGACGAATGGATTCGCCGCAGTCATCATCCCGAAACAGGTCGTCTCTTCACCGAGATGGTGTATCAGCCCATGTTGGAGTTACTAGACTACCTGCGCAGCAATGGCTTTAAGACTTACATCGTTTCCGGGGGCGGCATCGATTTCATGCGTCCGTGGGTCGAACAGGTTTACGGAATCCCGCCTGAACAGGTCATTGGTAGCAGTGTCAAGACTCAGTTCGAGATACGTGACGACTCGCCAGTGATCGTGCGTTTGCCCGAGATGGATTTCGTTGACGACAAGGCCGGCAAGCCCGTTGCGATTCAATCTCGAATCGGCCGGCGCCCGATTCTGGCGGTTGGCAATTCCGATGGTGATTTCGAGATGTTGCAGTGGACCACCGCCGGCGAAGGGCCACGTCTAGGACTGATCGTCCGCCACACCGACGCCCAGCGTGAATATGCCTACGACCGTGAATCAACCATCGGCCGCTTGGATCGAGCATTGGACGAAGGCAACCGGCTCGGCTGGACATTCATCGATATGAAACGCGACTGGAGCCAAGTCTTCCCGATGATGGGTGAAGACGACGCCGTCGAATAATCCACACCGCCTCAACATGCTCGCCGAGGCGGTGTGTTGCGTCAGCGGAGGACACGGGACTCGAACCCGCAACCCCTTGCGGGGCAACTGATTTCGAATCAGTCTGCTTGCCAATTCGCTTATCCTCCGTGGCGGCCACAGTGTGACAGCTTGACGAAGATCGTCAAGGTAATCTGCTGTTCGTTGCCGTGCCCGGCAGTTTTGCTCGCTGATCAGGCTGAGTGAAGAGCCATTGGGTCAGTTGGGTTCGAATGCTCGAATCGCTGTCAATCGCAGCCTCGATTTGCGCTGCGACCGTGTGATCCTGTGCCAGTTCCACCCGGTCACCGCGACGGAGTCGCAGCTCGAGGGGACCGGATGCGTCAATCCCGCGCGACTGCAAGAACCGCCGAACCTGCTCACCGAGCGCGTCCCCGTCGATCAACTCGGTCCTTTCGTTGCCGTCGACTGGTGCGGCCGATGGCTCACCGGACTCTGCAAGCGTTTCAGCGAACGACGCCCCTGCCTTGGCTGCGGCTCCCGCCACCGTCTGAACGGATTGCTTGATCGCATTGGCCGCAAGGCTCGCGGCCTGGATCGCGACGTCGGGTGAGATCGGTAGCGACATCAGTGTTGATGTTGGGTTTCGAAGCCATACTGCTTCAACCACGTTTCCCACTGGTGGGCTTCGTCATGAGTCTTCAATTCGAGCGTCTTCCACTCCTTGCATCGGTATTTCAGGTCTTCGTGACCGTTATGGGCATGCCGCTCGACTTCGCACTTCAGTTTCTTGAGTGTCTCGGCAATCTTGTCGGCCTTCTTCGTGTCGTGGATGTGCTTTGCCTTCCACTCGACACATCGATAGCGAACCGCCTCCTTGGCCTGAATCGATGCCGACGACGAAGAGGCGAGCCAACCGGAGGCGGTCATAAGGCAAATCAATGCGAAACGAAGCATGGTGAGGATATCTCGATAGGAGGTCTTCTGGCGTCGGTCGCAACCGACGATTGGTTGCGTACTCGATGACGGTGCTGGATACCCTTGGCGTCGGTCTACCGTCAAGTCGAATGACGACCGGCGGCAATTGGTGGAGCGTTGTGTCGGCCCAAGACGCGAAAACTTGTGGGGCATTTCCCAAAACGACACCGCAGCATCCCACCGTTTGCCGCCGTAAAAAACCGTCTGCTACCTCAACGAGACAAAAATGCCAGATCCGCCACGTGTGCCACCGCGACGTCCAAAACGGGGTGTGATTGGAATCATGCTACGCGGCGATCGTTTGCTGATCATTCGTCGAAGCATGACCGTCAATGCGCCCGGCAAGCTGTGCTTGCCCGGCGGTGGCATTGAGGATGGCGAAACGGAGCCGGAGGCTTTGGTCCGGGAGATGCGGGAAGAACTGAACATCGATGTCGAACCGGTCCGTCTGTGTTGGCGAAGTGTCACTCCGTGGGGGACGAAACTCGCCTGGTGGTTGGCGGAATTTCCCGATAGCGTCCACCCCACTCCCAACCCGGACGAAGTCGCCGAAGTGCATTGGATGACCGACTCCGAGATCCTCCAGGCCCGGGATATGTTGCCGAGCCTGCCAGATTTCGTGCGTGCTTGCCGCGATGGTGTGATCGAATTGCGGTGGCCCAGCTTGGACGCTGAACCCACGAAATCCTCGTAAATTCCTGGTCAATGCTTGCCCCTGACCAGCTTGCCGACGCAACCCAACCTTGTTGATTTGGTCGACCTGCGACTAGAGTACTGGCGGTCGTTCGTCGCATCCGTTTCGATGCTAAGTGGTTTGTGCTCATTCGAGCTCGTCCCCCGCTGGTTGGAGTTGCTTTCGTCTATGTCGGATTCCAAAACCGTCGCCCAGGCTGAGATCTCTCAGAGCCTCGGCGAATTGAAGACGTCACCTGATGTTGACATCGACGCCGCCGAAACGCAGGAGTGGCTCAGCTCGCTCGAGTACGTCCTTCGCAGCAAGGGCCCCGAGCGGGTCAAATTCCTGATCGACCAGTTGCGGGATCGGGCCGCGGAGGAAGGCGTGCCGCTGTCATCGGACACGTCGACGCCGTACATCAACACGATTGCCCCCCATGAGCAGCCGGCCTATCCGGGCAACCGGGAGCTCGAACGGCGAATCAAGTCGATCATTCGCTGGAATGCGATGGCGATGGTCGTGCGTGCGAACAAACGTCCTGGCGGAGTCGGCGGTCACATTAGCACGTTCGCATCTTCCGCCACCCTCTATGAGGTCGCATTCAATCACTTCTTTAAGGGGCGTGGGGATGACGGCTACGCGGGAGATTCAATTTATTTCCAAGGCCACGCCTCACCCGGGATGTATTCGCGAGCCTATTTGGAAGGACGCCTGTCAGACGAAAACCTCGACAATTTCCGCCGTGAGCTCGCTCCCGGCGGTGGTTTGTCGAGTTATCCCCACCCTTGGTTGATGCCCGACTTCTGGGAGTACCCCACGGTTTCGATGGGGTTGGGGCCGATCATGGCAATCTATCAAGCGCGATTCAACGAGTACCTGCGTGATCGTGGAATCAAGGACACCACGGGACAAAAGGTCTGGGCATTTCTTGGCGACGGCGAATGCGATGAACCGGAAACCCTCGGGGCCATCGGCCTAGCGTCGCGGGAAAAACTCGACAACCTCATTTTTGTCATCAACTGCAATTTGCAGCGGCTCGATGGTCCGGTTCGCGGCAACGGCAAGATCATTCAAGAGTTGGAATCGATTTTCCATGGCGCGGGATGGAATGTCATCAAGGTCGTGTGGGGAGGTGAGTGGGACGAACTCCTCGCCCGTGACACGACCGGGCTGCTGGCGAAGCGAATGAATGAGGTGGTTGACGGTCAATATCAGAAGTACACGTCGATGCCCGGCAGTTACATCCGAGAGCACTTCTTTGGGAAATACCCGGAGCTTCTCGAACTCGTCAAACACCTGTCTGATGAGAAGCTGGAGAAGATTCGCCGGGGCGGTCACGACCCAGAGAAGGTGTACGCTGCGTATCACCGAGCCATGTCGTTCAACAACGGCAAGCCGACGGTGATTCTGGCCAAGACCGTCAAAGGTTACGGGCTCGGCGAGGCCGGTGAGGGCCGCAACGTCGCCCACAATCAAAAGAAGATGAACGAAGCGGAACTGTTGGAGTTCCGAACTCGGTTCGGGATTCCAATCAGTGATGAAACGGTTGGCGAGGCACCCTTCTACAAACCGCCCACCAACAGCCTGGAGATGAAATATTTGTCGCAGCGACGCGAAGAACTGGGCGGTCCAGTGCCAAGCCGCCCGACCGACCATCCGGCGTTGGATGTGCCGTCGCTGGATGAATTCCGCAAAGTGATCAAGAAGCTCGAGGACAAGGAATGCAGCACGACCTTCGCGGTTGTTCAGATGCTGACCGCGATGTGTCGAGACAAGAAGATCGGCAAGTACGTGGTCCCGATTGTCCCCGATGAATCACGCACGTTTGGCATGGAGGGGATGTTTCGCCAGTTCGGCATCTATGCCCACGCTGGTCAGCTCTACGAACCGGTCGATTCGGATCAGGTGTCGTACTACAAGGAAGCCCAGAATGGCCAGATTCTTGAAGAGGGCATCACCGAGGCGGGCTCGATGTCCAGCTTCAACGCCGCCGGGACGGCGTATAGCTGCCACGGTGTGAACATGATTCCGCTGTACATTTACTACAGCATGTTCGGATTCCAACGCGTGGGCGACTCGATTTGGGCCGCCGCGGACATGCGTGCTAAGGGCTTTTTGGTTGGCGGTACGGCGGGCCGCACGACGCTCAACGGCGAGGGCCTGCAGCACCAAGACGGCCATAGCCTGCTCAATGCGATTGCCTTCCCAACGGTGCGTGCCTACGACCCCGCCTTTGCCTATGAAGTCGTTGTCATCATTCAGGAAGGTCTCCAGCGAATGTATGCCGATGGCGAGGAGTGCCTGTATTACATCACCGCTGAGAACGACCCGTACATCCATCCCCAGATGCCTGAAGGTTGCGAAGATGGCATCATCAAGGGAATGTACCGATTCCGCAGCCGTGACGTGGATGGTGCGACCGCTCGGGTGCAACTGTTCGGCAGCGGCGCGATTCTCAATTGCGCTTTAAAAGCTCAAGAAATCCTGGCCGAGAAATACAACGTGGCATCTGACGTCTGGTCGGTGACCAGTTTCACGTTGTTGCGACGAGATGCTCAATCGGTCGAACGCTGGAATCGATTGCACCCGACGGAGAAACCCCGCAAGAGTTTCTTGGAGAAGACTCTCGAGGGGATCGAGGGACCTTTCATCTCCGCGAGTGACTACGTTCGAGCCCTCGGTGAGCAACTCACGCCATGGATTCCGGGTGATTACTACGTTCTCGGCACCGATGGAATGGGACGCAGCGAAACTCGAGAGGCCCTACGGCGACACTTTGAGGTCGATGCCGAATCCATCGTCATTGCGACTCTTGGCAGGCTGGCGAAGGCCGATGTGATCACGACGGACGATGTGGCCACTGCCATCTCGGAATTGGACTATGACCCGGACAAAGTCGACCCTTACTTTGCCTGAGTCCAACCCGCTTCCAAAGACATTGTCACTCTGATCTCTCTCCTGATTTCATTCCATGCAAATCAAACTTCCCGAACTCGGCGACGGTATCGAATCCGGCGACGTGCTTGAAATTTTCGTCTCCGTCGGCGACACAATCTCCGAGGGTGATGACATCGTCGAAATGGAAACGGACAAAGCGACCGTTCCAGTGCCAGCGTCCGCCGGCGGAACCATCACGAAGATCGCTGTCAGCGAAGGCGACACGGTCCCTATCGGCGCGGTATTGATTGAGATCGACGCCGTGGCGGGAGCCGCCGAGACGCCCGCGGCCCAACCGCAGCCCACAGCCGCGGCGCCAACGCCCCCCGAACCCGCCCCAGAGCCAACACCGCCAGCGCCCGCGGCCGTCGAGCCCGCTCCGATCGCACCACCCGTGGCTCCGCCCGCGCCTGCTCCAGCGCCCGTGGCGTCCGCACCGGTTGTGCCCGTCGCTGTTCCGTCTGAACCAGACATCGCCGGGGGCGTTATCCCGGCCGGACCCGCGATTCGTCGATTTGCCCGCGAGGTGGGAGTGAATCTGACCTCGGTTCAGGGCAGTGGAGAGGGAGGTCGCATCACCCGCGACGATGTACTCGCCGTGGTCCGCAGCGCAGGACAAACGTCCAATCCGTCTTCAGCACCCACCTCTGCTGCGGCGGCCCCGTCGACGCCAACGCCTGGCGCCCCGGCACCCTTGCCTGGCTCGACCGATCAAGATGATTTCGGTCCGATCCGTGTTGAACGGATGAGCAAGATTCGAAAGACCATTTCGGCACAGATGCATGTGTCGTGGTCGAGTGTTCCGCGAGTTACCAACTTTGACGATGCCGACATCACCAATCTGGAGCAACTTCGCCAGAGCAGTAAAGAAGACTACGCCGCGCAGGGCTTGAAGCTGACGACGATGCCATTCCTGATCAAGGCGGTGGCCATGGCCCTCAAGCATCATCCGGCGATCAATGCCGTGATCGACTCGGAGAACGAACAGGTCATCTACAAGGATTATGTCAACATCGGAATTGCCGTCGATACCGACCGCGGACTGGTCGTTCCGGTCATGCCCAACGCGGATCGCTTGGGTGTTCCGGACGTGGCACGGTCGCTGGCGGAGATGGCCGGCAAGGTACGCGGCGGTCAGTTTGCCGTGAGCGACTTGAAGGGTGGCTCGTTCACCATCAGCAACCTGGGCGCCATCGGTGGTCAGTACAGCACGCCCATCGTCAATGTTCCCGAGGTAGCCATCTTGCTCGTCGGACGCAGCCGAAAGCTTCCGGTCGTCATGCCCGACGACAGCATCGAGCCTCGTCTGATGATGCCATTGAGTCTTTCCTATGACCACCGCCTGGTCGATGGTGGTACAGCCGCACGATTCTTGAACGACGTGATCGATTATTTGGAGGCACCCAGCCGTCTCCTACTCGCACTCTAAGGCTCGATCAAGCAAAGCGGATCATCGATCTGGTTCTTGTTGCGAATGCGATCGCCGTCAACTGGCAGGCATGGATAATTCGCTTGACGAATCACATTTCTGGCTACGGCGCCTTAGCGATGCAGTACAACGCTTCGTCGCTTCGTAGATACAGCCGGCCATCGCAGACGGCGGGTGACGCATTGAAGTCGGATGCATCCGATGACAATCGATTCCGCGCGATTTCGGAATAGTCGGTGGTGGGTCGGTACACAATCGTGCCACTACGTCGGGTCGGGACGTAGATATACCCGCCAATCAGCACCGGCGACGCGTAGACTGGCCGACCGCTCGACAGGTCATCGACTCGTTCCCGATAGATCAGTTCGCCATCTTCGGCGGATGTGCAGTATGCAATTCCTCGATCATCGATCCAATAAAAACGTCCATCGACCAGCAGAGGCGTCGCCACATAGGAACTCGACCGGCTGGTCCATACAACGTTGGAATACGAAACATCTTTCTTGCCACCGACTCGAACGGCGATGCTGCCAGATGCACGAAATCCCCCAAAGCTATAGATGATCTGATTGTCGACGACGACCGACGGCGACACGTTTCCGGTCATGGGCGAGTCCGCATACCATTTCAGCTTCCCCGTCCGCGGGTTGAGCGACCAGATTTCCGACGGAACGCTAATGACCAGTTCAGGTGACGCGGACTGGGCATTGACGACCCTGGGCGTGCCGTAGGTTAATTCCAACATGTCCGCATTTTGCTTCCAGACTTCTTCTCCAGTCTCGCGATTCAACGCGACAATTGACCGGGATTCCTCGGATGCGTTCACGATGATGAGATCTTCGAACTGCACCAGACTTGCGGCGGATCCCCACCGGCGATTGCTGGACCCCTTGCCAACGTCCACGCTCCAATTCGTTTTGCCATCCAGACGGATTGAATGGACGCCGCCCTTGCCTAGAAAGACGTAGACATTCGTGCCATCCGTTACGGGCGTGTTGCTGGCGTAACCGTGCTCGGTAATGAACCCTTCAAAACGATCTTCAGAATAATTAATTGGGAAGTCGACCGACCAACGTTCTTCACCTGTCCGCTTGTCGAAGCTGATTACCTGACGAGACGCGTTGGTGCCACCGACGTAGCAGGTCACGATCACCTGATCGCCCGTGATGACGGGGCTCGACGAACCAGTCCCCGGCAACTTGACCTTCCACTCGAGGTTCGACTGTTCGCTCCACTGCGTCGGCACCACGTCGGAGGAACGTGCCATTCCACCGGGTCCCAAAAATGCCGGCCAGTCATCGGCGTCGGAAACGTCCACGCCAGTCAGGAACACACCGAACAGGAGAAACGCAAAGTTCAGGAGTGTTCGGAGCATCATCGGCTACTCTGGTGTCACTGGTACCGGCTCGTCCGTTTTTCGGCGCGACCGTGCCGAAATCAAGGCGGCACTTGCCGCAATCGTGGCAACAGGATAAACGAGCGACGAAAACTGCACCCGTGACTCTTCCGGGATCAGCGGCTCCGCCGACGGCAATAGACCGTCCATCGATGCCATGAGCAGATCGAGCATCTCCTTGGAGATGGGTTCGGCGGGCGCGGGTCTTGAACCAAGCGATCGATGCATCGCGATGGCGGAATGCAAATGCACGTGGATCTCGTCAACGCACGCCGGCGCTAGTGGCATGGCACCCGAATGAAGAGCAATCATTCCCTCGGTTTGGGCGCGCCAATCGGGCATCACCTGATCGATTCTCGGTGCCGCTTCCGGAGCTGGTTCGACGAGGATGGAACGCAACCGATCCAGCTTCTCCGCCTCGAGATTCCAAGGCTTTGATTGGATGGTTTGGGACTCACCGACCGGTCTTACCGAGACGCGGCCCTGGTTCCAATGGCTTACTGAGTCGGCGGCCGTATCCCAGTGAGTCCCAAGTTCAATGAACCCCTCCGATGCATTGAACTGTGCCGTGGATTGCAGCGGCTGATCATGGGTGGGGTCGGTAATGCCTATTTCATCTTCGGGACCACTGGCATCGATGTAGGTTCCGGCTGGGACCGGATCGGATTCAGTCGAGACAACGCCGGAGTTATCGAGCGAAGCCGCTGTCTGCGAAGCCTCATCGCGCGGCCGAACAACCAATCCCGTGAAGACTTCGTCGGCTGCCGCTACAGCATTCGCAGGGGCCGCGTCACCAGGGGCAGGTTCCGGCGACGGAACGCGCCCGGACAGGATTGTCGGTGGAAACGTCGGCGGTAAAGGCAACGGCGCCAAGTCTGACGATGGGACCGAAGGTAGCGGTGGTGGATCCAGCCGATGCAATGGTGCCAGGGCGACAGGCGTGTCGACGTTGAGCGCGGTTACGGGAAAATCGGTCGGTGCGCCGCGGTCCCGGTTGGAAGGGCTCGACGACGGCTCGCGGCCGGACTGCCGATGGCTGGGTCGATGACGCGCTGAGTCGTGACCGTCCGGTTTCCAATGAGACCCTTGGTGATTGGCATCGGGTCGATGACGTTGGCGTGGATCCTGATCCGCTCGAACACCCTGGTTGGCGAGCCGCACGACATGGGACGCGGCTCGATCGGGCCTCGATTCAGCATGCTGCACCGAATCCGCCCATTCGACTTCGCCTCCCGCTAACATGGCGCGTGCTTCGAGGGATTCGATACCCAAGCGACGATGGTTCTTGGAGTCGCTCACGAATCCACTCCCAATCGACGCAAGTTGTGTTGATGACGTTGGAGATAATCCTGGTAGCGAGTCTCGTTTGGTGCCAACTTCACGGCGACCTGTTGTTGTTCAATTGCGTCGGCGTAACACTCCCGGGCAGCATCATCATCGCCGCGACGCTGGATCAAGAAGGCCAAATTATTCAAAACGCCGCCCAACAGGCTGTGCACTTCGGCGTCGCCATCAAAACGACTCACCAGGAATCGGCCGTGTGTCTGGGCTCGCTGGAAGATGTCGTATGCCTGCTCCAATTGACCTGCGGCCGAGTAAGCCCGACCCAGATGGTCCAAACTGATCACGAGGTCGCGTCGGTGGGAGGGCTGATCCGGCCAACGGGTTAGAATTTTTTCGCTAATGTCGACGGCCTGGTTTAGCGGATCGATGGCGAAATCCATCTGGTCCAATTCCATATACGCCTTGGCCAATGTGTGAAGCGTGGAGACGACTTCGGTGGCCATCTGAACGTCTCCGCTATCAGCTTCTAAGCGATCCAGTTGGTACCGCAACGCTTCATAAGCCAACTCGGTCGCTTTTTCGGGATCGGACGTGGCGATCAATCCGGCATAGTTTGCTTGGATCGTTGCTCGAAGTGCGAAAGGTGGATGGGGCGGCACGGCGCGAGCGACCTGGGGCACTTGGCCGCTCCGTGAACGCGCCGAGCCGCCTGGATGATCCGGCGAATGGGCTGGTGTCTCAAACTCTGTTTCGATGGGGTCTGTCGATGCGATTGGATTCAGCGCTTCAATGGCCCGCCTATAGGCCGATCTTGCCTCATCGACGTTTTGGGCGTCCGTCAACATGACGCCCAGGTTGTTGAGCGTCTTGGCCAACTCAAGTCGACCGGTCTGGCCAAGCAACGATTGCAATCGACTGTGATTGGCGACCGACTTGGCGAACCAGGCAGCGGCCAAGTCAAGTTCACCCGACTGGGCTATTCGTTGAGCCAGATTGTTTTGGGAAATTGCCCACTGCAGTTGCAGTTCCAGGTGGGTTGGCTGAAGTGACGCAAGACGAGCGTAGATTGCCTCGGATTCCTGCAGCGCATCAATCGCTCGCTGATGTTCACCCAATTCGCCCTGGTACTCCCCAATCTTGCCATGGGTCATGGCCAAATCGAGTTGCCGTCGCCAAGAGCGTTCTTCGTCTTCGGCAACGGGCGCCTTGGCGAGTCGTTCGTAGTAGTCGAGTGTTTCCGACAAGAGTCGCCGACGGACCGAGTAGGCCGACGGAATCCCCGCGAGACGCTCGGCCATTTGCGTTCCGAGGCGATCAATCGCATCGCGCGCGATCTGTTCGTTCCTCTCGGCTTGGGCGGCGTGTCGATCCGAGGCTCGTTTCTGGGCGGCCAGCAAAGTTGTACCGACGATCAGACCGAACAGTGAAATGGCCGTCATCAGCCCAGCAACGGCCACCTTGCCGCGATGACGACTTGCCAATCGGACGCATCGATCTAGATGCGTCGGTGGTCTGGCGATGGTCGGTTCGCCCGCCAAGACTCGACCAAGATCATCTGCCAGCGTTTGGGCGGTTTCGTAGCGATCATCTCGACTCGCCGACATCGCTTTCGTGATCACCGTTTCAAGGTCGCGTGGCAAGTCCGTGCGGTACCGGCGAATCGGTAGAATCTCGCCCGCGTCGATTTGGCGAAGGATCGAAACGGTGTCGTCGGCTTGATGGGCGGGCTGAAGCGTTAGCCGTTCGTATAGGGTGGCCCCCAACGAATAGACGTCGGCACGACCGTCCACGATCGCGGCGTCCCCGCGCGCCTGCTCGGGACTCATGTATTTCATCGTGCCGACGACATCACCTGACCGCGTGACCGATCCGTCGGCTTGCATTCGAGCAAGCCCAAAATCAGTGATCCAGGCCTTGTTGTTCGCATCGATCAGGATGTTCGATGGCTTCACGTCGCGATGGATCACTCCGAACTGATGTGCCGCATGGAGTCCTTCGGCAATTTCCTTTGCCTGCTGAACGGGCAATCGCCAATCCTCGTTTCGCCGTATCCGCGTGGGAGGCGGCGCATTCAACGAACTCTTACGCTCTTGCAGGGCTTCATCGATGACCTCGTCAAGCGAGCGTCCTTCGATTAGTCGCATCGCATAGAAGTTGGTTCCACGCTCGCAACCGACGGCAAACACGGGCACAATATTCGGGTGCTGCAGACTCGCCGCCGCTTCGGCTTCGTGCCGAAATCGCGTCACTTGGCGAGGATCGAGAACCGATGCCATCGGCAGCAACTTGACCGCGACGGATCTTCGCAGCGACTGCTGGGTGGCCCGATAGACGACACCCATCCCGCCACGACCGATCTCCTCGTGCAGGATGAAGTCGCCCAGCTGTTGATCGCCCTCGGCCAAAACGATGGAGGGTTGACGGGCATCTTCGCCGGCGGCCATGCGATGGAGTTGTTCGATGCCGCCGATGCATTGCTGCGTCGCCGCTCGCAGATCCGGATCATCTGCCGTCAGACTCTCCACCGACGGCGGCAAACCCGAATCGAGTGCCGACAGATAGGCTTCCAACAGATCAGACAATCGTTGTTGCTGTGCTTCGTCCAAGCCGCGCATCGCAACTGCGTCGTCGGACGAGATCATGAACCCTCCTCTTCGGCGAGGGGTTCACAGACTTCCTTGAACTTGGCGACGGCTCTCATCCAGAGCATTCGCGCTGCACCGGATCGAATCCCCATGCGTTGGGAAATCTCATCGAATGAAAGGCCTTGCATGTTCCGGTAGATGATCACCTGCCGATAATTCGGCTTCAGTTTTGCTAGCTCCTCATCGAGCTGGGAAGCCATCTCCCGGCGGCCGACCGCTTCGCTGGGCGTTGCCGCTCGATCCACGGCCAAATGAGACAAACGGGCCATGCTGTCGTCCACGCGCTTGGCAACTCGGTCAAGGACGACCTCTCGGCGCAGGTCACGCTTTTGGGCATGGACATGTTTTGCCACCGCGTGGCTGACGCAGTGGCTTAGGATCTGCCGAAGCCACGCCAGCAGTTCACCTTCGGTTCGACCGCGAAACTGAGCGAAGTCGCGATGGGCCGCTAACATCGTTTCTTGGACTAAATCCGATGTGCTCATCCGGCGTTGGAGCCGACCGTCCACCTGCGAAGATGCCAGCGTGCGAAGGTATCGCCTGTAAATTTCCAGCAAATCCCCCAAGGAATCCGTGCTGCCCAGGCGTACTTGCTGGATCAGTTCCGCTGCGGAAAGAGTCACACCATCCGATGGGAAAGCACTGGCAGGCATGGGGCGTTCCAGATGAAAAGAAAAGGCTCACACGCCTCAATGACGAGAGCGTGCAACAACCTCTGGGGGCCAAAAAGTCGCCGCCGCGCCACAAACAAATGCGAATTTCGGCGTCGATTTGGGCCAATCATTCCCGTACGAAGGCCATTTTTTTCTCCGATTTTGCTCCCAGCAAGCAAAACACGGCGTTTTGGCGATCTTTTGATGGATCACGTGACGACCTTGTCGGACCCGGATGACTCGGAAGGATCCAGGGATCGATTGCAGGACTACCGAGGGAATCGTCCCGGTGGCGGTCGGCTCGGCCCCCGCCCGCCAAATCCACCGGGCGGGCCCCGCCGAGGCCCCCGCCCGCCCCGGGGACCATGCTGAAAATCAGCCGAGGGCGTGCCGCGAAACTGTCTTGGCACGACCGGCCACTGCTCGGTCAAGTAATAAGCATAAGTTCCATCAGGAAACTCGGGTGTGACCGTGAATCGGCCGTTGCATTCGTCCAGGTCACCACTGCCAGCGACATATTGGTAGTCCGCCACGAACGTCCCATCGTAAGTACCACCTGGAGCCGCACCCCCAGGCCGACGACCGGATTTCAATCGATAGCTGGACACGAGCGACCGAGCCTTGGACGTGGAATCCGCTGGATCTTCAAACCCATTGATGGCGTAAACAGGAAAGCCATCGGCTGACCACCCAACCAGTGGTGAATGCTGAGTCGGATCGAGTCGGACCGAATCCAGCAAACCGGTCGGAAGACCGTGATAGTGATACTTGCCGTTGGGTTGAACGTGCGCGTGCGAAGCGTCAATTCCCAACCCGATCGCGCCGGAGAGCGGTTCGTATTGCCATCCGGGTTGTCCATCAAAGAATTCGGCAGCGCCAGGCTCAAATGGGACTCCATTGATCGCAACGCCAAACATGCCCTGCAGCGGCGTGATCCGGTCAGCCCGCCTCGGCTCCGCGGGCACCCGAAAGACGTGCGACTGCGTCGTGATCGGGTTGGGATTACCGCGATTGGGAAACCGACCAGTCGCATGATTCGGGATGCCATTACTCCGGATGATTCGTGTGTCGCCGATCACCTCGATCGAGACCTGACTGGGGACCGGCAGGGTCGTGTTGGAAGGGATAAGGCGCAGCGGACCTTTCTCAATCACACGGTGAACGCGACCACCAGGTGGTTGGGCAGCGATCGATCCCATCATGGCCCATACCAAGGTGATGCCGATGGCGCATGATTGAAATGGCTTCATGTTGTTTCGATTCCGGTTCTCGTCATCGGAGGAACTCTCGCAGCGTGCCATGCGCGAGCCAAACAGGAAATGGGCCAGACGAGACCCGATTTCTATTCATTCTTCTTCGAAAACTTGGCACAGGATCTCGCGGAATGGCGCATGACCGCGACAGGAATGCGCCTAGAATACGCGTCTATGTCGAGTGATGTGACCCAAATCCTACGCCAAATTGAATCCGGTGACCGCCAAGCGGCTAGCCAATTGTTTCCGCTCGTTTACAACGAGCTGAGACGCCTGGCCGCCAACAAAATGCGTCAGGAAAAGTCGGGGCACACGCTACAACCAACGGCGTTGGTTCACGAGGCGTTCCTACGGCTGGTCGGGGGCGGCGACATGACCCAGTGGGAGAGCCGTGGGCACTTCTTTGCCGCCGCCGCGGAGTCGATGCGTCGAATCCTCATCGAGGCGGCTCGGCGCCGGAACACGGAAAAACGCGGAGGACAGTGGCAACGGTCGGAGCTCAACTCCGACGATGCCATCATTGCACCGGAGGACTCCGAGACCATCCTGGCTTTGGACGAGGCGCTCACGCAACTTGCCGAGCAGGACGTCGAATTAGCCAAACTGGTCGAGTTGCGTTATTTCACTGGAATGACCATCGATCAAACCGCGGAGCTTCTGGGAGTCTCGCCACGCACGGTCAAGCGCAACTGGACCTACGCGCGGGCGTGGCTGCGACGCCACATGGAAGCGGGTGATTGAGAATGGCGAGTCGCTCCAACGACATCATGAGCGAGAAGTCGATCTTCCTGGATGCCATCGAGCTTGACGATCCGTCAGCGCGTGACGCGTTCCTGGATGATGCGTGCCGTGATGATCGCTCACTGAGACAGCGGGTGCAGTCGCTATTGAACGCTCATTTGGCGGACGATCACGTCGTCGATCGGCCACCTGTGTCCAACGCAACCGATGCCACGTCGATTGATCAGCACAAATCGTTGGGCACGATGATCGGTCCCTATCGGTTGATGGAGCAGATCGGCGAAGGCGGTTTCGGCCTCGTATTTGTTGCTCAACAGGAGCAACCGGTCAAACGTCGAGTGGCATTGAAGATCATCAAACCCGGCACAGGCTCCCAAGAAGTCATCGCTCGCTTCGAAGCCGAACGCCAAGCCGTTGCGATGATGGATCATCCAAACATCGCACAAGTGTTCGATGCCGGCGTGACCGACGATGGCCGGCCGTATTTCGTCATGGAGTTGGTGCGAGGCTTGCCGATCACCGATTTCGCCGATCGCAGTGGCATGAGTCTTCGCGGGCGACTCGAACTATTCATCGACGTGTGCTCGGCCGTTCATCATGCCCATCAGAAAGGCGTCATTCATCGCGATATCAAACCCTCCAACGTGATGGTGACGCTTCACGATGGCAAGCCAATCGTCAAGGTGATTGACTTCGGGGTTGCCAAAGCCATCGGACAGGCGCTGACCGATAAGACCATCTACACGCGGTTTTTTTCCATGATCGGCACGCCGCTCTACATGAGCCCCGAACAGGCTGAGATGAGTGGATTGGACGTGGACACGCGTAGCGACATCTACTCGCTGGGCGTCTTGATGTATGAGTTGCTCGCCGGCACGACTCCGTTTGATCGTGAGCGAATGGACTCCGCGGGACTGGATGAATTGCGCCGCATCATTCGAGAGGAGGAACCGCCTCGACCGAGTCGACGAATGACGACGTTGGGCGATCGCATGACTACCGTGGCTGCCGCCCGGGGACTCGATGCCCATCGACTGACGTCATCGTTGCGTGGGGACTTGGATTGGATTGTCATGAAGTCGCTTGAGAAGGATCGCCAGCGGCGGTACGACTCCGCGATGGCCATGGCTAACGACATACGCTGTTACTTGAGTGAGCAGCCGATCACGGCTCGGCCACCTTCGCTGGCCTATCAAGGGCTCAAGTTTGCACGCAGGAATCGCGCAGTCTTGGCCACGTTGTCGATGGTCTCCATTGCAATGCTCGTTGGAATCGCGATGAGTCTTTGGCAGATGAATCAAGCGATGATCGAGCGAGACCAGAAGGAGAAGGCCCTGCGAGACCTTGAGCAGTTTTCACGCAATGTCACCAACGCCAATTCGCTGGTTGCAAGTGCCCAAACGCATGTCAATGCTCAACGGTTTACGGAAGCAAGTCTTGATTTTGACTTGGCGGTGACGCGGCAGCCCGAATATGACCTTCCTTGGGTGAGTCGTGCCCAGTTCTTGGCCGATCGATTGCTTTGGGACGAGGCAGCGGCCGACTACGCGCGAGCCATTCAACTCAGTGCGTCGACGGACACGCCTCAGTGGTGGGGCGCCGCAGCTTTACTGGCATGGGCCCGACAGGACGAGGCCCAGCGTCAACTGGGACAGGACCTTCAAAACAGATTCGACCAGGGTGGCTCGATCCGCAGTTGGGAAGACGCCCGCAATTGTGCTTTCTGTAGCAACGAGTTGTCCAAACCGGCAATGGAGATGCTCGCGGCTAGCTGTGAGCGATGGTTGCGGGATACTCCTGGGCCCGACCCATTTCATCGTGCTCAACCCGGTCAACCGAATCGGGGACTCGATCCGTTGGGCATGGACGGACGAGGGCCGAGACCACCACATCGACCAATGGAGGGCGACGGCCGTCAACGTTTCGGTCCTCCCTTGGGTGGACCTCGATTCGACCGACAGCCACGGTTCGGAGAATCGAGAACCTTTGGGCGGCGTGATCCGCCGCTTCGACCCAATGGACGTCTTGACCTGCCGCCGTTGGGACGGTCGGGGCCCGAAGACCGCCGCCCCGACGACCGGCGACCAAGACCGTTGCCGAGGCCGGTTTGTCTCTATGTCACTGCCATGGTCCATCTGCGCTGCGGTCATTATGAAGCGGCAATGGATCGGTTCATGGAGGCATCGCTTGATCGTGGATGGCCAATGAGAGACATGATCGACGCGGCCGTCGCCATGGCGCATCATCAAGCCGGAAATCACGAGGACGCCAAACGCTGGATGGCACGTTCGCACGAGTCAATCGTGAGGATCGTGGATGATCTGCGATATGAGAATCAACAGGCCGGGCGCACGCCGTGGATCGATTACGTCGAAGCCCTCGTGCTGCATCGCGATGCCGGCGAGCGAATCCCCACCGACGCCCAGGCGGATCTCACGGCGATCGAACAGATCCGCGCCCGTTCGATAGAACGGATCAACGGTGGCGAACGAAACGTCCAGTAAGGCGACCGTCCGTTTAGTTGGTCGCGCGCTTGACGAACACCAAATCTCGCGAGTTGGCCCAGTGCATCGATTGACGACGCATGCAAGGTGGACGGGTTTCCCCAATCACCCGTTCAATTGACTTGGTCCGACGACGTAAAATTGTCGGCCGGTCGACGGAAGTCGTTTGCCCCAACTCCCACAAGGTTGTCAATCATGATGATTCATCGAACTACTTGGACTCTGGCGTGCGCGCTGGTTGTCTCATCCGTGGCGTCGTTGAGCGCCCAGCCGCCCGGTGGGCCGGACGGTCCTGGCCGACCCGATGATCGTCGAGGCCCAAGCGGCCCGGACGAGTTCGGTGGCCGAGGCGGTTTCCGCGGCGGAGATGGTTTCCGTGGCCCTGAGGGACTTCGCGGACGTGGCCAGGAGCCGCCCCCAAGTCCAATGGTCGAGGCACTTGACCTCGATGGCAATCGAGTGATTTCAGAGGACGAAATTGCTCAAGCTGCCACATCTTTGAAGCACTTGGATCAAGACGGCGACGGGCAATTGACCGACGAAGAAGTCCGACCACCTCGACCCGATCGTGACATGGGACAGCGGGGACCGGGTCGTCCGCGCGACGGCGATCGACGCCCCGAGTTCAGCGACGATCGAAGACGCCCTGATCAAGAGCGAGGCTTTGAAGGAGGTCGCGAGCCATATGGACGTTTCGATCGTGGCGGTTCCCGCGACGAAAGTAGGCGTCGAGACGAAGGTGATCGCCGTGAGGGAGGGCGACGCCCCGACGAGGATCGTAGGCGTTTCGAAGATGGACCTCCAATGCGAGGTGGCCAAGGCGGGCGACGTGGGCCCGGTGGCCCAGGAGATCAGCCTGACCAGCGGGGCGAGGGCGGACCTCGCGACATGGCTCGTCAGGGAGGTCCCCGCGGCGGCGGTGACTTTGGCGGTGGCCCCCGATTCCAGCCCGATCGGATGATCGAGCGCGCGATGGAATTTGACTCCAACGGGGACAATCTGTTGAGTCGGGATGAGTTGCGAAATTTCGTTGCGACTCTGGCTCAGGAGGGTCCCGCCGGGCCTCCCCAGCGTCGAGGAGGCAATGGCGGCCCGCCGGACCGGGGCGGACGAGGCGATCGCCCGGCTCGACCTGAACTTGAGTAAACGCTCCGTCGCAAACGGGGTGATTGGATTGCCGGCTCGTGGCAACACCACCGCGGGAGTAGGGCCGAGGCATTGCGAAGTGTCTCGGTCCCCTTTGCAGGTAGCGTTGCGGCATTCATCCTGACGCCATGAATCAGACTCCATCGGCAATCGTCACCGGCGGTTCGGCGGGACTGGGTACGGTCATCGCGCAGAAGCTAGATGAAAGCGGATATCGCATCACGATCTCCGGTCGCAACGCCGAACGTTTGAACGAATTGGCGGCGGTTCATCCGACGTGGCGAACGTTCGCCGGGGATGCGACCCAATCCGAAACCGCTGTCGCGCTGGTGCAACAGCACGTCGAGGTTTTCGGAGGCTTGGATGTCTTGGTGAATGTGGTGGGACAGAGTGACCGCGGTCGAGTCGATGCGCTCCATGTCGACCGCCTTCGAGAGCTGTTCGAAGCGAACGTCGTTTCCACGCTGGTCCATTGTGGTGCCGCGATGGAGTCGTTGCGGGCCAGTCGCGGCGTCATCGTTAATATCGGTTCGTTGGCGGGACGAGTCGCCCCGGGTTACCTCGGCGGGTACGTGGCGGCCAAACATGCCCTTTCGGGATTAACGCGTCAGATGCGTCTGGAGCTAAAGGACACGGGAGTTCATGTCGGCCTGATTTGTCCGGGCCCAATCGCAAGGGAGGATGCTGGACAGCGATATAGCGTGGATGAGCATGATGACATTCCCTCGGGTGCATCCGGGCCCGGCGGTGGCGCGAAGCTCAAAGGACTATCGCCGGAATCCGTTGCGGATGCCGTCCTGCAATGCATCCGTGAACGCCGCATCGAAGTCGTGATGCCTTGGAAGGTCCGCCTGCTCATGGCGATCGATGCCGTCTCTCCGGCGCTGGCTGATCGATTGCTTGCCAGCAAAATGCCCGCATGACCCAACAGGCAACGTCACCGGATCAGATGACCTTGCCTTCGGATCTGGTCTCCGCCGTACGAGGCGTTGAAAATCGCGGCCGCGGATGGGCGACCAAACTGGCCATCATGGTCGGTTCACTGGCCGTGTTCATCGGACTGGGAACTGCTGTATGGGATGTGCGGCTGGTCGGGATGTTGGCCTTGGTCTTGCTTTGGCATGAGACCGGTCACTTTCTGGCGATGAAGTGGTTCGGCTATCGCAATGTCCAAATGTTCTTCATTCCGATGATGGGAGCTGCGGTCAGCGGGCGGCACCGGCACCTCTCGGCATCCAAGAAAGCGTTGGTCTTCATGGCCGGCCCGCTTCCAGGACTATTGACGGCGCTGGTTTTATTTCAGTTGGGATTGAAAACGGGCGCAACCGGCTGGATGCAACTGGGCGGCTTGATGATGGTGCTCAATACGCTCAATCTGTTGCCGCTACTGCCGCTCGATGGTGGCTGGATCTTGCAACTAACGATCCTGCGGCGATCACCATCCTTGGAGATCATGATCCGCCTGCTCACCATCGTGGTCGTCATCGCGGCAAGTTTATGGACGCGTGATTTCGTGTTGTGGTTCGTTGCGATTCCATTGGCGATTGCGTTGCCCATGTCGTATCGTTCGGCGATGTTGATCCATTCGATCATCACCAAAGGCGTTGACATTCCTCCCAACGAGCCATTGTCCGCCACGGTGATTGACCGCATTGATGAGGCCATCTCTGGAACGGACTTGTCGACCCTGACGCCCCGGCAGCGGGCGCCATGGATCATTCACGTCTACGAAAACGCGGTCGTCCCGGTACCGGGCCGAATCGAGTCACTCTTGATTTGGCTGCTCTACTTGTCCGCCTGGTCCGTGGCCATCGGAGGCGGAACACTCATGTTTCGCCAGCTTGACGCGGCTCGCGACGATCGCTCCGATCCACGATGGAGTCCTACCGAATGGGTTCGCGTCTCAATTGATCTGGACAAGGGGCGTGTACTAGGGTTCCAAACGATCATCGGCGACGATCCTATCGGCTCAAGTGAGTTGGCCGTCTTGACGTGTGTCGACCGAGCGAGTGTGCCGACCTTGTTGGGCAACTTGGATCGTCAGTGGCTTCGCCGCTTCAGCCACGCCCAATACGGGCCTGTGTGGCTGGCAAGCGTCCCGACGATCGGTCGGGAACTGCTGAAACAAGATTCGGATTGGTCGTCGACCGAGGCCGCTTGGTTGGCCGCGGCACAACCCGTCGACGCTGACTCGACTTGGTTGGCCCCGATTAGCCGGTCCATTGCGTCTGCACACGAAGACAAGAGCAAGCTGCGCATTGTGTCTGGGATTCATGCCGAATCAATTGAATTGCACTGTTTCGCTTTGTCACCCGAGCATGCGGCAAGTCTGGCGACCGAGGCGTTTCAATCGACTGTTCCGATCGTCGATCCACTCCCCATCCCTGTATGGTCGCCAATCGATCCTCCCAGCGCATCTCAAATCCTTTGCAGGGATGTCCTGCAGCAATGCATGGATGGCATCGATGCCCAACGCACCCCGAAATGGCATCAACGAATTGTCCAAGCGAGCCGAGACCATCTGGGCGGGGCGTCCGATGAATTGGAACATCAACGTGAATTGGCAGCGATCCAGACTGAATTCATCGATTCCATCATCGATCGGTTGGCCGAGCCCGCGTCAAAGGTTGCCGCGTGCTATCGCCGATACCAAGTCGATTTGAACGCGTACCTACTCCAGCGGGCCGCTGCTCGAATGGAAGAGACCGGTTCACCGATGACCAGCATCGAAACAGAGGCCACGCCCGGTTTTCCAACACTGAAACCGTATTTGGCGTCATGCACCGGATCTCTAGCTCTCGCTGACTTGACTCAGCCGAGTCACCACTTCGCTTGCCATGTCAGTGGCTCCGCCGAACAAAGTTCCCCGATGTTGAAACTTCATGTGCATCGAGCCAATGACATCGCCGCCGCTTTGCCCGCGCTGATCCTTTGGTTGGCGGATCAGGGATGCAGCGGCTTCAGCCTGGTTTTTGTGGCCCCGATTGATTGACCAGGGTCCGAGGCGTCGATTTCGACCGTGCGAGCGACTATCTTGACGGCTCACTGCGTCACAACGCTCAACCTCTGGGATCCCGAGGGATTCCATCGCGGTTGCCTGAACTCCTCTTTGCCCGGCTTCGCGAAACGAGCATCTCGGGGAGAAGTTTCCAGAGAGAGTCGAAAAAGAGACCGGTGTTTGATTATCCGTTCCCTACCCAGTCGTTTCCTAAGTCGTCGAGTGTTGATTCATGGCCGATTCGATGATGCCAGACACATCCCTGCGTGACGAGATCCACCGAGAGTTGGCCTCGATTCGCTTGATCGACCCGCACACACATATCAATCCGCACCAGCCTGCGTCGACGACGCTGGCCGATATCCTGGGATACCACTATTACACGGAGCTTGCACACTCGGCTGGAATGCCCAAGTCGGAAATCGAAGCCGACGGCATCGCCCCACGCGAACTGGTCGGCCGATTGGTCGAACGGCTGCAACCACTTGAGAACACGGCACAGCACCGTTGGCTGATCGAGATCTGTCGGATGTTCTTTGGGTTCGATGACGATTGTCTTCACGTCAACAACTGGCAGGCGCTCTACGACCAAAGCGAAACGGTCATGGCGTCGGCCCAATGGCCGCAGATGGTGTTGGACCAGAGCAACGTCCAGTCTGTCTTCCTGACCAATGACTTCGATGACGAGCTGAAAGGTTTCGACACCGACACCTATATCCCTTGTTTGAGGACCGACGACCTAGTTTTTCATTTGACCAAGCCCGAGGTGCGCGGGCGGTTGGCCGCTTGCACGGGAATCGCCTTGGACGGGTCGTTGCAATCCGTGCGTGCGTCACTTCGTCAACGGTTCGAACATTTCGTCAACAACGGCGCGCGAGCGTGCGCCATTTCGTTGCCGCCCACGTTTCAACCGACCCGCGTCTCCGACGGCCGCGCGACGACGGCGCTGGATGCCGTCTTGCAGCACGGAGTCACTGCGGACGCGTCACATCAAGATGCTCTTTCGCGACGCGTCTTCTGGACCTTGGCGGAGCTATGCGACGAGTTCGGTTTGCCGTTTGACTTAATGATTGGTGTCAATCGCGGCGTTTATGCCGGCGGCGTGTACCAAGGCCAGGATCTGTACGATAGCCGCGTGTCGCTGATCCAGTATCGTGAGTTATTCAACGCGTTTGCGTCGGTCAAATTTCCGATTTCAGTTCTGGCAAGTGTAACCAATCAAGAACTGGTCTCTTACGCTTGGATTTTTCCGAACGTGATTACCAACGGTCATTGGTGGTACAGCAATACGCCGTCATTCATCGCTCGTGATGCCGCGGCGCGGCTGGAGGCCGTCCCACAGACCAAGCAAATCGGTTATTACAGCGATGCCTATCGTTTGGAGTTCGTCTGGCCCAAGTTCGACATGTACCGACGTGTCCTGGCGGGGGTTTTGGCCGATCAGTTCGTGCGGGACCAGGGTTGGAGCGTCGAGCGGGCTCTAGAACTAGGAAGACGGGTTTTGCGAGACAACGTTGACGAGATTTTCTCGCCACCGGCGAAACTCGCGGAGTCAATCAGCGAGCAACCCATTGGCGATGATCCTGGGCTGGCGTTGGAACGGAGTGAGGCCTTTGGTGGCGTCGCTGCCGTAACCTCGATTGCGGCTGACCGCTCCGAAGACGCCGACGTGGTCGACTGGGTGGCCGAAGAAGCAAGCCCACCAGATCCGTCTCCGACCGAAGAGGAAGACCCGTTCGATACCAAGGTTGCTCTCGAAGCCCTCACGCGTGCGGATGCCGACGCGGCCAAGATCGATGCAACTGCCGATGACGATCTCCGGGGTTCCGATTCGGAGTCTTGGTCGTTGGACTCGGAGGCCACCGTGATCGAAGAACCTGGTCGAGTCGATGCGGACGACGTGATCAGCGACCTAGCCAAGACGGCAAGTCTTTCGGATCTTCCAACGGTCGTTGATCGACCGCATGGTCGCGACGCATCCGGCGCATCTCCAGATGCGCCCGACGACGACTCCGACCATAGGGACCGCGAGCAAGAACTCGATGATGATCCACTCAGCGATGCGACGATTGATGCATTGCCCAACGAGGACGAGATTCGAGACCTCGACATTCCCGACGTTGAATTGGCCACATCCGATCGCTCCTCCGATACGGTTGATGACCTGATGTCCGAACTCGACCCTGAACCACTCGACGTGGGCGATCTGTCCGGAGATCCGCCTGACATCAAGATCGAACCAAGTCCATCGGATGCGTTGTTGGCACCCGATGATGACTCCCTCCAACCCCTGGACCCCGATGGCAAATCGAATGATTGAAAGCAATACGGACTCCCTAGTTCTCACTTTCGCAATGACGATTGGATTGTTTGGCGCGGGAGACGCGATCGCCGACGAGAATCATGCATCCACCGTTTGGGGCCCCCGCGACGATGGAGCGATTGCAATCGAAGCCGAACAATTCGCACATCAATCGGCCGATGACATCCGGCAATGGCACGTCCTTCAGTTCGGTCAGGGCCTCCCTGATTTACCAGGTGCCGGAAAAGCCGAGACGTATGTCACATCGGATTCGTCTGCGGCGAAGCAAGCCAGTCAGTCCGCATTCATCCGAATCCTGCCAGACACGCGCCGCACGCACGATGACAAACTCATCCGTGGCGAAAACTTCTCACCCGACCCCGGAAAGATGGCGATCGTCGACTACCAGGTTGATTTCCCACGACCTGGTCGCTACTTCGTTTGGGCAAGGGCCTTTAGTACCGGTAGCGAAGACAACGGATTGCACGTGGGGCTCAACGGAGCTTGGCCCGCTTCTGGACAACGGATGCAGTGGTGCAAGGGCAAGAATCAATGGACATGGAATTGCGCCCAGCGAACCAATGAGCAGCACTGCGGAGTGCCCATGCAAGTGTTTCTCGATGTTGCCGAGCCGGGCATTCACACGATCAGTATTTCGATGCGCGAAGATGGCTTCGCTCTCGACCAGCTGCTCTTGGTCGATGATGAGACCTATCGACCTGAATCTAGCATGAAGACGGCGACGATTGCGGCGAACTAGGCGGCCTGTTCGGCGTGAAAGGGTTAGTGAGAACCCAATGGTGTTGCACGATAGTTGACTCTTCGGGCTACCAACGATAGTGCGGCGCTTGTGTCACTAATTCGTGGACTTCACTTCCTTTTCGGACGAAACGCGATCAGTCGTGATTCGTCCGTTTCGAGAAATGGGCCGCCGATCAGATCGATGCAGTAAGGGATTGCCGGGAATACCGCGTCCAGGCACTCGCGAATTGCCTTTGGCTGACCTGGTAGATTGACGACCAACGCACCGTTGCGAATCGCAGCAGTTTGCCGCGAAAGGATCGCCGTCGGCACGGCCTGAAGCGATACCTGCCGCATCAGCTCGCCGAAACCTGGCATCAGTTTCTCCGCGACGGCCTCGGTCGCTTCCGGCGTGACATCGCGATCGGCTGGACCGGTACCACCAGTCGTGATGACCAGGCAGCAGTCATCCTCGTCGCACATCTTGATCAGTGTCGACTCAATAGCCGACTGATCGTCGGAGATGACCTCGGCGACCGATCGCCATGGAGAAGTCAGGACTTCGGACAAGTAGTCGTAAATAGCGGGTCCTCCACGATCTTCATACTCGCCGCGACTAGCTCGGTCGGAAACCGTCAATATGCCGATGATTGCCGTCCTACTCGAACCCATCAACGAGACCCGCGATCACGGGTCAAAGGTTCCATCGCCGTCGCCGTTATGAGTTTTTGTCGTCCCATGATCAGGATCCCTGTTGGTGGACGACTCGAATGGATCAACCAAACGCCGTCGAGAAAAAATCAGCTCTTGGCCCGCTTTGGTTACTCACCGCGAACGAACTCTATCGCATCTCGCCCTCGCACACAAATCACGCCGACACGACTGCGATGCCTTCGCAGATCTGCTCGGACGAACCGTGTCATGACTGTAGACTATGGGTTTGACTGGGCTCAAGTGATCCCGTTTTGTTTCGAGGGTTCATTGGGAACTCACGTTGGCATCTTCACTCCATACAAGAATCATTCGGTCGAACATTGATTCTCGCGCCCTCGCAAATGGATCCGTCATGAAAACCCGTCGTGAGTTCTTGAATGAGACTTTTTCCTCGGTCACGGGCTTCGGCGTGGCGACAGCGCTGTCCGCGTTGAGTTCGCGTTACGCTTTGGGTGATGTGAGCAAGGTGGGGGTACAACTGTTGCCGGCCAAGGACGAAACGACTGGGTTGGAATTGATTCGTTTGCCAGAAGGTTTCCGGTGCATCAGCTACGGATGGACAAAGGATTCGATGTCAGATGGAAATCCGACGCCTCCATCCCATGACGGAATGGGTGTCGTCGCAGAGGCCAACGGAACGGTCACCTTGGTGAGGAATCATGAGATCAGTGATGATGGAGCCGCATTGCCGATCCGCGGCGGCGAACCGTTTGACAGCCAAGCCAAAGGGGGCTGCACGTCAATCAAGTTCGATACTCGACAAGGTAAATGGCTGGATAGCTACATGGCGGTCTCGGGGACCAGTCGCAACTGTGCCGGTGGGGTGACTCCGTGGGGTACATGGCTCACCGCGGAGGAGACCGTCCTGGGTGTCGGATCACGCGACCCCTATAAAGACAACGCCGAACGAAACTTCAAGCGAGACCATGGATGGGTTTTTGAGGTGGACCCTCTCGGTGTCAAGAACCCGGTGCCGCTGAAAGCAATGGGACGTTTCGTCCATGAGGCCGTTGCGATCGATCGCCGATCCGGGATCGTTTACGAAACGGAAGATCGTGGCACGGCCGGCTTCTACCGATTTGTTCCCAACGAAACCCGCAATCTCTCGTCGGGCGGTGAGTTGCAGATGGCCGAGGTTATTGGTCGAAGTGATTTGCGTGGGCAGGTGGACGTGGGCAGTACTTTCCATGTTCGTTGGCACACCATCCCTGAACCGACCCTACCAAACACAAAGGGTTTGGAAGAACCGGATGAGCTAGGCGTCTTCACACAAGGCAAGCAACTCGGTGGAACGACATTCGCTCGGTTAGAAGGATGTTGGACCGGAAATGGCATGGTCTATTTCGATGCCACGAGCGGAGGGGCTGCACGTGCAGGACAGATCTGGCAATACGATCCGGAGAACGAAATCCTAACGATGCTATTTGAGAGTCCGGGCAAGGAGATCCTGAACATGCCCGACAATTTGTGCCTCAATCCGCACGGCGGGTTGGTGCTCTGTGAGGATGGCGACTATGGCGACGACGAGTATCCGCAACGCATTCACCTTCTCTCGCAAGACGGGCATTTGCTTCCACTAGCGGTGAACGATGTCCAACTTCGCGGTGAAAAGGGCTTTCGCGGAGATTTTCGAGGACGAGAATGGACGGGTGCGACCTTCAGTCCGGATGGAAAGTGGCTCTTCGCCAATATTCAAACTCCCGGCATCACCTTCGCGATTACCGGTCCGTGGGAGTCGCTCACTTGATTGATTTATCCAACCAACGGAGGTTCATGCGTGCAAAAGCGAAAGAAAGCGAAACAGTTTGATCAAGCCGTCCTCGACCTCTATGACGACTACGCCCACGGTCGTGTTTCGCGTCGTGACTATGTGAAGGGCTTGGCCGTGTTTGCTGTTGGCGGATTGACGGTCGAGGCTCTCGAAGAAGGCCTCTCGCCCAACTACGCCTGGGCCGAGCAGGTGTCGCCTAATGACTCAAGAATCAAGACCGAGACGGTCACGTATGATTCGCCGAAGGGTGGCGGCAGGATCAGCGGTCTGCTCGCTTTTCCGTCGACAGCGGATACCGACAAGTTCCCGGCCGTCCTCGTCATCCACGAGAACCGCGGGCTGAACCCCTACATCGCGGACGTCGCTCGACGACTCGCCACCTCGGGCTTCCTCGCTCTTGCGCCCGACGCGTTGTCACCGCTGGGTGGTTATCCCGGAAACGATGACGAAGGCCGCGCGATGCAGCGGCGGCGCGATCGCGACGAAATGACGGAAGACTTTGTGGCCGCCGTCAAGCTTCTCGACACGCATGCGAAATCAACGGGGAATGTTGGAGCAGTCGGTTTTTGCTTTGGTGGAGGAATGGTCAATCAACTCGCTGTTTTGCTGCCCGGTATTCTCGACGCGGGCGTCCCGTTCTATGGCAGCCAACCGGACGCCGACGACGTCGCCAAAATCACGACGCCGTTGTCGATTCACAATGCCGAACTTGATCGACGAATCATGGCCGGGGCCGAGACTTTCCACCAAGCGCTCACGGCGCGCGACGTTGCGTTTGAGTCGCATGTCTACCCCGGCGCCAATCACGGCTTCCACAACGACACGACACCGCGTTACGACGAAGCCGCGGCAGAACTCGCATGGAAACGCACACTCAAATGGTTCCAAAAACACCTTGTCTAGCTCAAGATTGACCTAGCATTCGAGAAGAAACGCATCACTCTCAGATTCAAGGAGCGAGAGAGAAGTAAGGCCGACGTGTGCCCCACGCCGGCCTCACTTCGTATCTGGGACTGAGCATGGGTTTGATCTGCAGAGAAGTTACGGGCGCCAAAGTGGATGCCAAGCTATCAGCTCGCTTAGGCTGCCGGCTGAGCTGAGAGGGAATCGATTCGTTCGTGGTAGAAGCAGTCGATTTGGATGGCCCCGCTTCGAAAGCCTTCTCGTTTTTTGCGGAATGACGGCATGGATCACGTCGATTGGGCTAAGTCTCATCGCCAGTTATCGAGAATCGATGAATCGCTCGTCCTGCTGACCGATTGTTTTGCCAGGACCAAAACGACGCCTAGCGAAAGGACGGTCGCCGAAACGGCCAGCCACGAAAGCGGGAGGTGTTGTTGCTGCGTTTGCCCAATGTTCCACTCGGCCAGCTGGTCGCGCGCGTTGACAACGACCAAGAGAGTGCTGTTGTGGACCGCGTGCAAGACCATCGACGGAATCGTACTTTCGCTTCTCCATGCGAGCCAGCCAAGCAACACACCCATCAATGCACTCGGCAAGATTCGCTCAGGTGCCGCTCCGCCGGAAAGAACGACGTGGAACAATCCGAAGCAAACCGCAGAGATGGCAATCGTAGCGATCGCGCCAAGGTGTTGTTTGAGCCCAGCAAACAGAAAACCGCGAAAAAAGACCTCCTCGCATACACCGGCCACGATACCCAAACAAACGACGACCAACCAAAGCGGCACCTGTTTCCAGCTTGCCAATAGACTGTCGACGTTCTCAAAGTCTGACGGATCAAACCTTCGTAGTCCTAAACCTTCTGCCAAGACAATGATCTCGAAAACCCAAGGCCACGTGGCAACTCCGAAGAGCACAGCGGCGAATAAGTAACGCCACCTCGGGCGTGTCAGTCTCAGTCCGGGTCCGACGGAAATACGCTGCAGACGCAGGACCAACAAAGGAACACCCACGAACAAAACGGCCGTCATGATTGCCGACGTCCTCAAACGCGAAGCCGGTTCGGATTCGCCGCGAGCTAGAATGCCCGACACGATGAAGTAAAACGGAAAGAGCAGCGCGAGCGTCATCATGACCGCGGGGAGCGTGGGTCGCGTAAGAGCCGTGCTGGAACGCTGCCATAGTTCGCTCCAGCGTCCGCGACTCCCGACCGCGACGGCATCATTGCCAAAGACTTGTGCCGCCAAAGACAAGACGGCGACGCCGTAGAGCACCGTCGAAATCACCGCGACGGCCGCGGGAAGCAACTCGACGGTTCCTTCCAATAGGGTTTGCGTCAGCAGCAGGATGTTGATCAAGGGAACGGTTGCTGTGAATCCGGACAGATTCCAACCAGGCATCAGGATCACCAGTCCCGGTGCGATCGATAGCAACAACAATGGGATCAAGTACGCTTGTGCCTCCTTGAAACTCCGCGCCGCGCTCGTCAGTAGCAGGAGCACCGCGGAATAAAACAGGGCGAACGCGACGAGCGCGACAAACAGCTTTGTCGCAAGCAAGAACGTCAAACCATCGCCGCCAAGCAATTCCTCATCAAGCTGAAGCGCATACAAGGTCAAACTCATCGCCAACAGGTTCATCAGACCTGTCAGCATCGTGACGGTCACGACGGCAACGTACTTCGCCGCCAACATTCGGAATCTCGGCACCGGCAGTGCCATCAACGTTTCCATTGTGTTGCGTTCCCTCTCGCCGGCGGTCAAGTCAATTGCGGGATAGACGCCGCCGGTGACGGTCATCAAGAGCAGGACCAACGGTAATAACCCGAGGATTGCGGAACCGGCCTCTGCCGGTTGCACGAGTTCCTCCTTCTGTTGGATCGGGATGTCTAGTTCCTGGCCCTGCTGATTCACCCATTGCTTGATGTGAGAAAGATTGGCGGCCGACAGTCGAGCCTTCACATAGTCGGCGACATCTCGGCTGAGTGTAGAGCCTGAGTTTTGAACCAGCGTCACCGTGGCGGAACTGAGACCCGAATTCTCTTGCGGTTCGATTGTGATTTGAATTCCAAGGTCGGCCGCTGACTGGGAAACCATCGTCCGCAAATCAAACTGCGAAGGATCGTTTGGAACGAGAAGTTGTAAGTCGGGCTGCGATTCGTCACGTTTTATTTTCGCCTCGCTCAAGGCCCGATCGCCGACAGCGAGCGATTCGGAAAGCCATATCGCCTCGCGATCCGTCTCGACGGCCAAGCGATACTCCAGCTGCGCCTGACCAGCCTGTTGGAACGCGATGTACCGCAATCCGAAACCGAGCAATGGGTACAGTAGGATTGGCATGACCAACAGGGTGACAATCGTGCGACGATCCCGAAGCGTTTCGCGGAGTTCCTTGCGAGTGAACTCAAGCTGCTGGCGAAACGTGAATGGCACTCCGTCTGCCTGGGCGTTCGTGGATCTTGCCAAAGATCCCGGTTGAGGAGGTCTAGCAACCTCCACGAGGGAAGCATCGTGTTTCGATCCCTGCTCGTTCTCAGTCATGACTCACCGCACCAGAGCTTGCTCGCCCGATTCATCACCTTTGATCGGATCGTCGCGCATCAGCGACAAAAAGATATCGACCAGCGTCGGCTCGCCCGTTTGCGAAACCAATTCTGCGAGCGTTCCTTCGTATTTGAGTTTCCCGCGATACAGCAGGCCGAAGCGATCACAAAACCGCTCGGCCTCCTCAAGTTGATGAGTGCAGACGATGATCGCCTTGTTATGCTCGCGAAGCTGTCCCACAAAGTCGATCACAACTTTCGCGCCGACGACGTCCAGGCCGCGCGTCGGCTCGTCCAGCAAAACCACCGGTGGGTCATGGACCAATGCACGGGCGAAGTTCACCCGCTGGGCTTGCCCGGTGCTGAGCGTTGCACAACGACGATCGAGATACGGTTCAAGTTCCATCCGGTCAGCAAGTTCCCGAATCCGCTGGAAAGCCTGCTCTTCATTGAGTCCGAAGCCGATTGCGAAATAATGCAGCATTTCACGAGGCGTCAGCCATTGATACAAACCGGAACTGGCCGAAACTAACCCGATTAAACTTTTTACCCGAAGCGGCTGAGTCACCACGTCACAGCCAGCAATCCTTGCATCGCCACTGCTCGGCGGCAGCAAGCCGAGAATCATTCTCAGCGTCGTGGTTTTGCCGGCTCCGTTGGGCCCGAGCAAACCGTAGACCTCACCCCGAGGAACCGTCAACGAAAGATCATCGACGGCCTTGATATCTTCGCTGTAAATTTTGGTGAGGGTGTTGAGCTGGATCAAATGGAATGGCGACGCGGAGGAAGGCAATGATTCGAACGTCGATGCGTACTGGCGGGAAACCACGCGCCAACTTAAGATCTTAGTTGCAAATGAATTGCATGTAAACCAGGTCCCGCTTGGTGGCGTCGGCGCAGCCGCACTCGGCGGAGTTACGTGGATTGGCTGATAAGAGGAAGCTCATCGGCATCCGTTATCATCGGCGCGTCAACGATGAAACGGTCGTTGATGCATTCGCGAACAACACTTTCGAACAGGAAATCCATGCGGCTCAACACACATGTCTACGAAATACTTTCGCTCGTTCTGATTCTTGTTGTTGCGGCCGCCGATGAGGCTGTCACGCAAACAAATGCGGCTCCACCCAAGGAAGTGGTGCCGTTGCTGGATCGACAATTGTTCTTCGGTAATCCTCAGATCGCTGGTGGGCAACTCAGCCCGGACGGAAAGTTCATTTCGTTCATGAAGCCGTATCAGGGGATCATGAACGTGTGGGTCAAGGAGTTTGCAGAACCATTTGAGAATGCGCGTCCGCTGACCGATAGCAAACGGCCACTGTACGGCTACACCTGGACCGAAGACGGCCAGTACATCTTGTTCGTCAAGGATTCCGGTGGTGATGAGAACATGAATCTATTTGCCGTTGATCCGATGGCTCATCCGGAGGATGGCGACGAGATCCCCGAGTCACGCAACTTGACGCCGATGGAATCGGTCACCGCGCGGATCATGCACGCCAGTCAGAACGATCCTGACTTGCTTTGGGTCGGACTGAATGACCGCGACCAAGCCTGGCACGACTTGTATCGGCTCAACATCTCGACCGGTGAATTGACACTGATCTACAAGAACGAAGATCGCATCACCGGGTACGATTTCGACTGGGACGACAATCTACGATTGATCAGTCGTACCGACCCGGCGGGCAACACGACGCTGTTGCGAAAAGAGGGAGACGAACTTGTTCCAATCTACGAGACGCTCGTCACGGAGAACGCGGGCGTCAGTGGTTGGGATCCGAAAAACGAACGCTTTTACCTGGTCACCAACAAGGGTGATCTGGATTTGATGACCCTGTTCAAGATCAACCCCGAAACGGGAGAACAGGCAATGATCGAGAGCGATCCCAACCAGACGGTTGACTTCGGCGGTCTGCGGCTGGACAGGAACACGCGAGAGATCATCTCCACTTCCTACACCGATGATAAAACGCGCTATTACTGGCGGGACGAAACCTGGAAAGCCAACTACGAGTTCCTTCAAGGGAAGTTCCCAGGACGAGAGATCGCTTTTCAAAGTTCGACGAACGACTACGACAAATTCCTCATTGCAGTCTATGGCGATAAGTATGCCTCGGAGGCGTGGTACTTCGATGCCGAAACACGAGACCTGATTCATCAATACACGCCGCGTCCGGAATTGAAGGACGTCGAAGAGTACCTGGCACCGATGACACCCATCCGCTATGCCAGTAGTGATGGGTTAGAAATTCCCGCCTACCTGACGGTTCCCGTGGGCAAGCCGGCGAAGAATCTGCCGGTCGTGGTGCTCGTCCATGGCGGTCCGAAAGGGCCCCGAGACAGCTGGGGTTACAACGCTCAGGTCCAGTTCCTGGCCAACCGGGGATACGCCGTCCTGCAACCGAACTTTCGGGCCAGCGGCGGTTATGGCAAAAAGTTCCTCAACGCCGGCGATCTACAGTGGGGCAAGTTAATGCAGGATGACATCACGTGGGGTGTAAAGCACTTGATCAGCCAGGACATTGCGGACGAGGGCCGCATCGCAATCATGGGTGGCAGCTATGGCGGCTACGCGACACTCGCGGGACTGGCGTTCACACCCGAGCTTTACGCCTGCGGTGTCGACATCGTCGGACCGAGTAACATCTTCACTTTGCTTGATTCCATCCCACCTTACTGGGAAGCGGGGCGTGCATTTCTGTACGGCATGGTGGGAGACCCAAGTACCGAGGAAGGCACGCAGCGAATCAAGGAGGCTAGTCCGCTATTCAGTGCCAACCGAATCGTCAAGCCTTTGCTGATTGTGCAAGGGGCGAATGACCCGAGAGTCAAGCAAGCCGAAGCCGATCAAATTGCGATTGCCCTACGTGATCGTGGTCACGAAGTCAGCTATCTGCTGGCCGACGACGAGGGACACGGTTTTGCAAAACCCGTCAATCGAATGGCGATGTACGCCGAGATCGAAGCCTTCCTGGCGGACCAGGTCGGCGGCAATTATCAGGAAGGAATGCCTGAGGAAGTCTCGAATCGTTTAGACGAACTTCGTGTCGATGTGAGCCAGGTCACGTACGAAGCCGACACAGAATGAAACGGAAACGGACGACCGCTCTTGCAAGTGCGGAATGAAGTTTGATTCGGAGACAGGAAGCCACGAGGATTTAGCAGCAAAGCTCTGACTCCAACACTTTCTCTGAGCAGCGCTCCGTCGATCGTGACTTCGTGTCAATCTTTCCAAGCGAAAAACTACTCCGCCTGCTCCATCCGCTTATCGTGCTCGATCATGGCGTAGGCATTGTGACTATGAATGGATTCGAAATTCTCCGAGAAGCACTGAAACCATACGATACGATCGTCGTCGCGGAGCGTCACTGCCATATCGCGAATGATGTCTTCGACGAACTTTGGATTCTCATATGCTCGCTCAGTCACCCATTTCTCATCTGGGCGTTTTAGAACCGAAAACACTTGCGTCGAGGCGCACCGTTCAATCATTCCGAACAGTTCCTCAATCCATAGATTCACACCATCGGCGATGCGAACCTTGACGGTCATCTCGCATCGCTGATTGTGCGCACCGTATTCCGAAATTTCCTTTGAGCATGGGCATAAACTGGTGGCGGGAATCTTCAGAGTCATGACGAAGTCATCGACGGTGCCACTGGCAAGCTCAAATGTCACATCAATATCGAGTTTCCCAGACTGTCCCGTAACGGGAGCTTTCTTCGTGATGAAATAGGGGAAGTTCAATTCGAGAAAGGCATCGTCGGCATCCAGTCGCTCTCGCATCGCTACGGTCAACTCAGTCAGCGAGTCGCTGCACAACTCACCGCTGCTTTCGTTGAGAACCGCCAGAAAACGCGACATATGCGTTCCCTTCTCGTCATGAGGGAGCGAGACAAACATGTTGATGTTTGCGACGGTGTGTTGAAATGTGTTGCCTTTGCCTTCTCCAGGCGTACGAAGCGCAATTGGGTAGCGAACGTTGGTCACGCCTACCTTGTTGATCGCGACGCGGCGCGTGTCACCGGACGATTGGATATCGGGAAGTTGCGTGGGCTGTTCTTCGGCTGGCAGTTGAATCATTGGATCTCCATGATGCCGCGTAGGCTGCGACGGGCTTGCTAGAATTCGAGGCTAAATGAGTGTGACAGAAGAAATGGAGCTGGAATTAACACTCGACAACTTCGGCGACGGAGGACACCGTGAGCTCTCCTGATTCGGGATCAAGACTTGCCTCGGCGTACGAATCTTGCGTTTCCCAAATCCGGACACGGACGGCCGTTGCGCCACTGCCCATCAGGGCTTCGGGGCACATCTCCTCCAGCAGAAACTTCGCCATGTTCTCGGCGGTAGGATTATAGGGCAGCACAAAAAAGCGACACGGTTTGACCATCTCCAGGGCCTTCCTCGCATTGTCATCCTCGTGACTGATCAAAAACGCGTGGTCCCAGTGCTCATCGATCCAGCCCTTGACCCGGTTTTTCAGATCCGAAAAGTCAACCACTCGGCCGACGTCGTCTTGATCGGTTCCTTCCACGAAGAAATCAGCGACGTAGTTGTGTCCGTGGAAGTGCTCGCACTTTCCGCCGTGCCGAATAAGTCGGTGTCCAGCGCAAAACCGAATTCTCCGCATAATCGTCAGTGACATAGATATTCCGTTGCTGTAGTTTCGAGCATGAAAAGGATGGATCCGTCAAGATGCCAATGGACATTAGTGGACCGCCAAGTAGCAGCTAACCATTTCAACCTCCAAGAATTCCTGAGAGAGCATCTCCCCCCCCCAAACTCTCCTGGACCCGACAGTTTCGAGGTTAACCCTCAGCTTGCACGACCTTCGGAATTCGACTTCGAAAAGACTCCGAAGACAACCACCTTGCCATCCTCTTGGCCGATCGCCAAACGATCGTCTCCACACCAGCTCAAATGACTTGCCGCCGAAGACAACAGGACGCCACCGATTGCTTTGCAGTGGTCGGAAGGATGCCACAAAAAGACGAATCCATCCTCATCGGATGACGCCAAGAAGTGACCACGCGGCTGAAAGGCTATAGTCGTCAGTTTACTCGAACGGGCTTCGAGTTGGGTCGGCTGCCGACCGACCGGTCCATCGCTCCCACAGTCCCAAAGAACAATGGCGGAGCCACCGCCGGTCGCCAACCATTGTCCGCTGGTGTGCCAACTCAGATGCTGTACCTTTGAGGAATAGCCGCGTATTTGTGCCCCACGACCGGAATCGACATGCCAGTAATGCACGGTTGCATCTTGTTCACCGGTCACGATGTGTTTGGCGTTGGGACGCCAGCTCACTACGAGACTCGAACCATTCCAAAGGAACTTCCTCGGCTGTTCGGCGGCACCAGAAAGATGTAGCGTCATTCCGCGGTTGGCGACCGCCGCAAGTCCAGGGCCCTTTGGATTCCAACCGATGTCGGCGATCGTGCTTGCGTGGTCGGGTGATTCATACACGACATCGCGACCTTCATTCCAGACGATCAAGTGGCGTCCCGCGGCGGCTGCGAGCACATTGCGGCGAGGACTATAGAGTGTTTTGGTAACCCACGAATGCCCCGCTTCGAGCGTACCAAGCTGTTTTCCTGAGTTTCCTTCCCAGATCTTCACCAAACCGTCGTGACCGGAGGTAGCGAACTCGGCACTGTCACGACGCCATGACAGCGAATTGGCGCCAGCGTCATGACTGCCGATCATCGCGAACTTCGCCGAATCGCCGAGATCCTCGATCAGGAAAACCGCACCCTCCACCGACACAGCGGCGAGTCTCGACGCATCGGGCGACCACTGCAAATCAATGATGTAATCCGCCAGATCGACGTACCAAGACTCCGATAGCGCGCCTTCTCGTAGTTGAGACTGGTCTACATCAAGCATTCGTTGAACCCTAAGTTCAGTGCTTCGCGATTCAAGTTACGACCGATGAAGACCAGCGAATTCGATCGTTCGCCATCCCGCCACACTCGATCGGCACGACCGTCAAACAGCATGTGAACACCTTGAAAGACATAGCGTTCTTCTTGGCCGTGGATCGCCACGACACCCTTCATGCGAAAGATGTCCTCACCTTTCGAGTCGAGCAATCCAAATAACCAGTTTTGAAACGACTCGCGGTCCAAGTCGCCAGACGTCGATATGCCGACGGACGTGATCTTCGCGTCGTGCGGATGCTGTCGGCGCAATTGCTCGACAAACATCGGATCGGCGTCCATAGCTCGGTCCAAATCGAATCCACCGATGCCGAGCACCTTTTCCATCTCGACGACCGCGTCTTGGGTTCGATAGACCTTCGCAGCCACATTCATCGAGTGAATTCGGTCCTCCAACACGTTCAGTTGTTCTCTCGAGACCAGGTCGGTCTTATTGAGTAGGATCACATCCGCGAAGGCAATCTGTTCCTTCACTTCGTCGCCGTCATCAATGTGCAACGTCACATGCTTGGCATCGACCAGCGTGACGACGCCGTCGACGCGAAAAGCCTCCCGCATCTCGTCGTCCATAAAGAATGTCTGCACGACCGGGCCGGGATCGGCCATGCCAGTCGTCTCGATCATGACGTGGTCAAACTTGTGACGACGCTTCATCAAGTTTCCGAGGATACGAATCAGATCACCGCGGACGCTGCAACAGATGCAGCCGTTGTTCATCTCAAAAATTTCTTCCTCGGTCGCGATCACCAAATCGTTGTCGACTCCGATCTCTCCGAATTCATTCTCGATGACGGCAATGCGTTTGCCGTGGTTTTCCGTCAGAATCCGGTTCAGCAGCGTGGTCTTGCCCGAACCAAGAAAGCCGGTCAGCACGGTGACCGGAACGGAGGAAGTGGTGGAAGGCATCGGCTTCTCCAGTGTCGAGTGATTAATGCTCTATGGGCGGGCTGGAGGACTCCGAGTTCGTTTCGACTGCGATCGCAAGCTCGCGCACCCGTTTCACCATCCCGTACAACCCATTGCGTCGCTGCGAGCTCAGGTATCTTTCAAGCCCCAATCTTTGAAACACAGACTTCGCGTCGATCTCAATGATCTCTTTCGGTGTCTTGCCCGAGTAAAGCGCCAGCAAAATGGCGAGCAAGCCGCTGACAATGACCGAATCGCTATTCGCTTTGATATCGACGATGGGCGGGTCCGATGGCTTCACCTCGCTAGTCAACCACACATTGCTTTGGCATCCGTGAACGCGATTCTGTTCTGTCTTTGAATGGTCGGGAAGCTTCGGCAGATCAAATCCTAGATCGATCAAAAGGTCGCAGCGATCATTCCAGTCGGGAAGCTCGTCGAATTCTTCGACTAACTCTTCAATGATGAGTTGTTCCAAGATGAATCCTTGCTGTCTATTCAAAAGTCGATCGCGATGCACAGCCGTCTTTGATCCGATGGAATCGGCGGCGAGCGGTGATGTACGTTGTCGCGATGGGTCGAGTGATGGTGACCCTTGAGAAATACCAGCCCTTTCAAAGGCGCCGATTGCACGGTGTTCTCTCCGGATCTTTGATACTCGGTGGTCGGACCGAGGTAGGTCGTCACCAATCGGACATGGAGGTTATCGGTGTGGAACTTTGGGCAAGATTGGGTGCGAGTGATCTCCATTCGCAACCGGACTTGCTGGGGGCCGAACTGATCAAAGAACGACTCGACAAGGGTGATCACATCGTCCGAGAAATCCTGAGACTTCAGTCTGAGCTCGCCCAAACCGCCGCGAACTTCGAACCCGATTCGATCTCGCCGAACGGGCGCCAGGTATTCATGAACGCGCCCAGACCGGACCGCTTTCTCGAGATTGGGGATATCGAGACCGGGGCTGCCGGGGCGTGGCAGTACAAGGATATCCGCGTTTCCAGAATCGAACTCCGTTACAGCAGATGTATCCCAGGCGGTGATGGTTGAGGTTGACATGTTGATTCCTTCTTCGGGTCTCGTTGTCGGCCTCCAGACCGCCGGTATCGTTAAGCAGAGTTCTCGATCAGACCGATCAAAATCGGTCCGACGATCTCGACGCTGATACAAGTCGCCAAATGAAGCGGGCCGACCATCACGCTCGAGACAGACGAAACGAACGGTGAAAAGGCTACGAGAGAGAGAGCGGTCCCTGGATCCACACCGGCACGATGAACCCCGACTCCCAACACGAACTCTTGCACTAGGTCCGCCGCAACGTACCCCAAGACCACATAGGTTGCGGACACGGCGAGTACCGTGAATAGCGAATTGGAGAAAAACCAGACGTGTTGCATGCCGGTCATAGCAAGGTGAATCGCGGTGCGGCCTATCAGGCCTTAAAGATATCGCAGATGCAATTCTTTTGCAATAAGATCGCGGATCAAGGCGGGGCAAAGATAGGCGAGGCAGGCCAGGAGCCGCAGGGACGCAGAGCAGATAGAGCGCCCGCGATCCGCTAGCGCTACGACTCTTCGCATCACTGTGTCAAGCCTCCAAGACACGACGCATCCGCCAATTGCGTTCGAATGCGAATTCACTCATCCAGGACGACGTCACCTTTTGCCGTCGACAGCGCCAGTCGTGTTTCGTTCGTCAGCGTCGATGGTGTCGCTTCTTTGGCCCGGGAAACAATCGGCGGGACATTTGTATTCTCAACCTTCACGCCCGATCGACCTTTCATCGCGATTCGGTAGTGCCCGGGAATATCGGGAAAATTGTTATCGATGATCACGATCTTGGTTTTGGAATCCGTCGGTGAAATATCAGCCTTCAACAAACAAACCAAGTGCCGATGACTCCAGCCGGTGTAGTTGGCACGCAATGGCTGCAGATGGAGCGTTTCGCCACCGAACGTCACGGCAATCTTTTTCGGAAGCGTTGGCAGGATGATCTGCTCGTATTGCTTCCACTTCGCTTCGAGCTTCTCGGCCGGTTCGATACCGAAGCTTGCCAATTGCTTCTCCACGGTCGCTTCATTCATTGCCAGCGTGTACTCGACCAGAACGCAATCGGCCTTGACAACAATTTGCACGCGACGTTCGATCTCGTCGTTGGGCAGCTTGTGGGCAAACACCACCGCCGGGCAAGCGAGCAGCGTCATCAGGCTGATCAAGATGCGTGGCATTGTTTAGTTCCAACGGTATCTAATTCGACGATGCTCCGGCCTCGATTACCCACAACTTTGTCGGGCTTTCGCTCATGTAATACAAACGACCATTGGAGGCGACGGGCGTCGTACGAAGCTTTGTTCCGTCTTCGTGTTCGATCTCGGCGAGCAACTCCATCTCTTTGCCGTGTTTGAACACGTACATGATGCCGTCGTCATTCCCGACAAATACCTTCCCGTCGGCGACACACGGGGACGACCACGTATTGGCGAACATATTCTCGGTCCAGTACAGCTGGCCCGTATTCGCGTCCAAACAGTGAACGTGGCCGCCCAGTTCAGTGATGTAAAGAAGGTCATCGACGATCGCGCAGGTCGACATGGATCGGCCAAAGTAATAGGTCTCATCCGTCGGGCTTGGGTTGTCTTCGGTTGCCGGGCCGCCGTAATGCCAAACTTCGGCGGAGTCTGGATTGGGTTGTTCCTTCAGTTCCGGCTCACGAGCGACGACCACTGTCGGCGAGACATCTTTGTCTTCTCGAGTCGATGTTTTGGTGATGCCGATGCAGTACAAATGCCCGACTCCGGTATCGTGTTCAGGATCCTGGCCGACAGCCACGTAGAGTTTGTCGTGATACACCACCGGCGTTCCCACAAAGTCATTGGCCGTTCCACGTCCGCCGAGTTTGTAAATGGCATCCTTTGGATTGCAGTCGAATTTCCAGATCAATTCGCCGCCGGGCGTGAAGCTATAGATCCAGCCATCGCCTCCAGGAAAGATGACCTGGGGTTTGCCACCGGGCTGGCAATAGGTCGGGTTGGACCATTGGCCGTGCATGATGTTGCGCTGCGATTGGCCCGGAAGATTGCTGGACCAAAGCACGCTGCCGTCCTCTTTGTTGAGGGCGAGAAAACTCGGCTCGTTCTCGGAGGGAACTCGCAGGTGAGCCGCGTCGACACCGTTACTGGTGACCAGGAACAGCGTGTCGCCCACAATCATTGGGGAACAGGTTGCGATGTTGTGCGGGAACACGTTTAACTCGCCGATCATGTCGAGCTTCCAGATGACCTCGCCGGTGTTGATGTTGGCGCAGATGGCTTCGCAGCGGTTGCCAACGTAGTAAAAGCGGTCGCCTTCGATGCACGGCGTCGAACAAATGCCTTGTTGTGGCCAATCCCAAACGCGACCAGCGGCAAGTTTGTCATGGACAATCTGCCACTGAAACGCGCCGTTTTGATCGCTGAAACACATCATGACCCCCTTGTCACCCTTGATGTCGGGGTCACGCGGGAATTCGTTGTTGGTGCCGATCAGGATTCGGCCATCACTGATCACGGGGCCGCCATAGGCTCGCGATCCGAGTTGGATCGAGAACGCAACATTGGTCCCGTCGCGGATGTCCCATTCATCGGGCAAGCCCTTGGCCAATGGGTTGGCAAAGTTGCGTTGGAGGTGCCCGCCATACATTGGCCAATCTTTCGACGGAAGGTCGAGGAGTTGGGGTTGATCCTGGGCAGTGGCAAACATCGGGCCACAGCCTGTCCAAGCCAGGAAGCAGGTGACGAAGGCATCGCGAATCATTCTGTGTGTCATGTTGCTGTTGCGTTACTTGATTTAGATGGTTGGTCGTTGACGGGGCTACTCGACCAAAATGTTGTCGTAGTAGATCGGCGTGCCGGATTTGGGCGGCTGGATGCCGAGTGCCGAGCCGTAGATTCCTGGTGGCCCCGATTCATTGGGGTTCGGATCGGTTAACTCGATGGTCCAATCGGGCGGCTCGGCGTCGCTCGATTTCCAGGCCTTGCCCAACACCCTTGTCTCGCCACCGTCGGCACCGACGGTCATTTTCAGTCGATACCAAGTGTCAGGCTCCCACGCAAAATCGACCTCGCCCGCAACACGCGGAACGGCATCCCACGCGGAGACGCGCAGCTTCTGTTCGTTGCCGACCAGTTGTAGGATGTAGCGGTGCGCTGTCACTCCCATGTTGGGCAGGTTCTCGCGAACCCGTTCGCCCATCACATCGGAGGAGATTGTGTAGCCGGACATCTCGGGCGTCCCGATGAATCCACACCACTGACGATAAAATGGCACCGCGATCCGAGCCGTCTTCATCAACACCGTGCTGCCATCGTCCAGCTTGGTGGTGACGTAACGAAGCTGCGTGTTCGTCCAACCACCAGGAATCAATCCGGGCCCCGTGCCTTCAAAGTCTTCGGAATATGGCAGTGTCGGAACCTGCCGCACGCGAACACTCGCGCTCAATTCGCCAGCCGTTGCGAGCAACGTTCCGCTTTGACCGCCGGAAATATCCGGCGCCGTAAAGGTCGCTGCGTTGATCTCGCCCTGAAGGACTGGCAGCGTGACGCCTTCACCGAGTCCCGGTCCTGGTTTCATCGCCGCCAGACTCAATTCGACCGGCGTATCGGAGATGAATCGCCCGTCCGCATCAAACAGCTTGGCGTTGAACTCGACTTTCTCTCCTGCCCGCACGGTCACTTCGGCCGGAATGACTTGTAGGTAAGCCGGCTCGCCATCCGGATCAGCCGGCGGCGCGACGGGTGGCCGTGGCAACTCAACATCAGTCGGCTGATACTTCCCGAGGCAGTAGAACTCTTCGGTCGTGCCGAAGTAAACACAACCGTTGGCAATCGCGGCAGAACCTTGAACCTCGACATCGAACTTCGGATCAGCCGGTTGGAAACGCTTGCGAGAAACACGCTTGCCGTTGTCGGTGGCATCCAGAATATGAAAGTAACCATGCACCGAGCTAAGGTAGATTTTGCCATCTCCGTAGGCTGGCGACCCAGTGCAATTGCGTCCGAACTTCTCGCGCCACAACCGCTCACCCGTCGTCGCGTCGAAGCAGTACAGCCTTCCTTGCCGGTCCGGCAGATACAATTTGCCATCGTGCAGCATGGGTGATGGGTATTTGAATTCGATGCCGTCTTTTTCCCAGACGATCTCCGGTTCATCACCACCGATGTCCAGACACGCGAGACGCCCGACGGTGGCGCGCCCGGGGATTTCTTCACCATGAGCCGCATACAGTCGAGTGCCGTCGATGACCGGTGAGGGATTCATCGCTCCATTGCCGAACTCAAAGCTCCACACTTTCGTGCCCGTGTTAACTTCGAACGCGTGCAGGTGGCCGTCGCCGCCGCCACTAATCAGAATCCGCCGACCATTGATCTCGCTCACAACAGGAATACAGCGGTAAGTATTCGAAGGCCGGAGCCCCGTTGAATTCCACCAAACCATCTTGCCATTGTGTTTGTCGAAGGCGAGGAATCGTACGCCACCGCCGCCATGAGCACCCCAGTTGGAGCTAATCATGCTGATGATGACCAAGTCGCCGTCGACGATGGGGCTGGTGACGCGGCCGCCGTATCCGGTGATCCGACCAAACTCTTCGGTCAGTGATTTCTGCCACTTCACATCCCCGGATTCGCCGTCAAAACAGAACAGCAGACCTTGAGTGCCATGGGCATAGACGTTGCCCGTTTCGGGATCGCCGTATGGCAGGGTCCAACCGAGTCGCACGCTGACGATCGGTGTGAAGAAGATACCGAAGCGATGTTCCCAAACGATGTCGCCGGTTCGGGCGTCCATGCAGACGACGCGTTCCTGCTCATGGGCGTCTTCGCCGATGCGGCTGACAATGTAGACTTTGTCGTTCATCACGATCGGTGTGGATCGACAGCTGACGTCGGTCTTCTTCCACAGCACATCGTCGAGGTCATCGGGCAAACCGGTCTCCAGCGACACACCGTTTTGCTGCGGTCCACGCCAATGACTCCATTCGGCGGCGCTGGCGGTGCAGCCGAACAGGAGAATCACTACGAGACCGACAATGCGTCGTCGATGAGGCGACGAGTCCCGGTTGGACGTAGTTACTTGTTTCTTCATGTTGGAGATTCCGTGGTGGTTTTCGAGGCTTCGTGAATGCGATCATGCGTCAGCGGATTGGAATGGACTCGTTGACTTGTCCATTACGGTGATTGCTTGATGTTGAAACAAAAGAGCAGCTCTTGGTCGCGAAGGTAGAGCTTGCCGTTGGCGATCACGGGATGCGTCCAGTTCTTACCACTGGGTGCTTTCAGCTTGGAGTCTTCGGGCAACGCGAATCGGCCTTTCTCCTCGAAGCTCTCTGGCGACGCTTCAATCAGTGCCACGTCGGCCTCACGCTCCGCGTACAAAAACAGATGGCCGTCGGCGTAGGCGATCGACCCTTCGCCGATGGACCCACGGACGCGTTTGCTGAACCATTCCAAATCCCCGCTGTCAAAATCTTGACACACCCAACCTCGACGTGCAGAACTTCCGTAAACGTGACCGCCATGCAAGACGAAGCCGCCCAGGTCATTTTTCATGTTGCGGCTAAAATACTGATGCTGCACATCGAACATCCCGTCGTCTCGTTTCGTCAGTTCGATCAAATCGCAGCCCGCCGAACCGACGCTGGTGTACACTTTCATGTCCCGGTAGACGGGCGTGGGAATCACGACATCGGGATAGGGGCTGTCTCGCTCGTAATTCCACAGCAGGCTTCCGTCGTCGGCGGCGACACCCGCCATCCCGCCTTGCGTCATCACGATGTACTGCGTGACACCCCCGACGGTCGCTTGAATCGGCGACGAATAAGTCGCGTCGTCCCGCAGGCTTTCGCTTCGCCATAGGACGTCGCCGCTATCTCGATCGAGCGCCGCGATCATCCCCCGATCGCCCCCGGGGACGCAGATGACTTTCTCTCCATCGACCAACGGCGACCAACAGTATCCCCATCCATACGTTTCCGGCTCACCGGCATCCACGATGCTGACCGATCCGCCCAGATCGTCGACCATGTTGACCCGCCATTTCAGACTTCCGTCGATCTCGTAGGCGGCCAGTTCACCGTCACCGGCGAGTGCGAAAACCATGTCGCCATCGCCGGTCGGTGTTGCTCGTGGACCGGCTCCCCATGAGTTGCCCTCGAAGTCGAAGATTTCGTCGTTGACCGGTTTGGACCAGATCAACTTGCCACTACTCGCATCGAGGACGAACAATTCCGCTCGGCCGTCGCGACCACCCATGCAGTACACACGGTCGCCGACAATGGCCGGTCCCGAGTACCCAACACCGGCATCGCGATACATCCAGGCCAATTCCGGCCCACCCTCAGGCCATGTCGTCAACAGTCCAGTCTCGTCGGACTTGTTGTCTCGGTTTACGCCCTGGGCTTGAGGCCAGTCGTCGGCAATCGAGAGTGACGTCGAAAAGAAGATGAGCAGGCACAAATAGGTGTAGGGTGGGTGTGATCGACGTTTCGTATCTGTTGGTTCAAGCTTCATTCGATCAGGCGAATAACCTCGCCCTCCAATAAGTCAATCGAGTCAGGGAATCTGCGGGTCCGCATCGGTCTGTCGCTGCCAAACAGATGATGGGACGACTTCTCCGTTTGGCCGGGCTTGCGACCGCAACCTGACGAAAGAAACAAGACAGCAAGGACGATAGAGGGAAGCTGGCAACTTCCTCATTCAGTTAGCCCCCACGAAAACAAATTGTTCGAGTGCCTGCTTGAGTGGCTTGCCCTGCGGCGTCCAGTTCTGACGGCTGAGAAAACGCCAGGCACCAACCGTCTTTTCCGCCCGCACAAACGGTCGCAACCACGATCCGACACAGTGCCTTCGATACGCTAGGCCGGCGTCTTTGCGAACCCAGGATTCATAGTCCGCGATCCAAGTTAGAGCGTGCTTCCAAAGCTTCCGGGCACGCAACCATTGCCACTCGCCCCTGGGCCGCGTGAACGACGGAAGTTCATCCGGCCAATGAACTGACAACGAGATCGATTCGACCGGTGCCCACGCGGGACGAAAATCGAATCGGTCAAGATAGAGACCGCCGAGCTCGCGGTTACCGAAGAACATGCCGAAGCCCCAAAGACATACATGAAGATCGTCTCGGTCCAATCGGTAGCATGTCGAACGGTCGGCGGTGTCATTGTCACGATGACGCTCAAACCCAAACTGCGTCAGCAAGTTGCCTTCCGGACGTTCCACGTCTCGTCCCCAGCACCAAACTTGTTGCGACATCAGTTGATCGCCGAACCGATGGACCGGTCGGGGGATACACCAACCTTGGCCGGTCCGTGTTGCCCGGCCGGAGCGTTTTCCGCTTCCCGACGACGCGGCCTCAGGCATCGTGACGACTCGCGGAGGTTTCGGAATGCTCCCCAGCTCCCTGACGAAACCAATCAATGGTCCATGGCAGATGGTCCGCTTTGCAGAGCCTCGCAAATCCCTTCATCTTCGGGTGACTGGCGTCTTCCAACTCAGACAGTTTCTCGTCGATGAATGTCGGCGCCCTACGCGTACGGCCTCGGACTTCGATGCAGTGCCGCCACGGCTCGTACAAGGCCGGGAAACGGTCGCCGTCGCTCATCGCCACACCTCCGATGACTGGTCGTCCTCGAATTGCAATTCCACCGCCGGAAACGGATCTTCGAACCCGGACCACATCTCTGGGCCGTAGCTGAACTCTGCATCGGCCAACAGGCACTCATCCAACGCATCGACGATCTTCATTTGATCCATGCCTTGCCCGATAAAGACCAATTCCAAACGGCGGTCGCCGTGCTGCCCTTCCATGTTTTCGGTGATTGACGCAACCAATTCCTCGTCGCCCGGCCACAGTTCACGCGGGGCCGAGGCCCACCATGTTCCACCAGGATTCATGCGGACGGAGCATCCGGCCTGCGACCAGTCGTAGGCCACATCATTTCGCGAAGCCAGCCAAACCAAACCCTTGCTTCGCAGCACACCGCCCAGCACCCCATTCTTTCCGAACCCGCTCATCAGCTTGAACAGCCGCCCCGCATGGAAAGGCCGCCGACGTCGGTAAACGAAATGGCCAATCCCGTACTCGTCGGTCTCTGATTCTTCCTGACCGCGCGGCACCGACAGCCAGCCCGGCGCGGTTTCGGCTTCGCTCAGCTGAAACCGTCCCGTTCCCATCACCTCCTCGATAGGGACATGGCTCTCGCGAGCCCCGAGAATCCTTGCGTTCGGATTCAACCGGTGAATGATCTGATTGAGTCGTTGCAACTCGTCAGGCGAAACCAAATCCATCTTGTTGATGATGATCACGTTCGCAAATTCAACTTGGTCAACCAACAAGTCGACGATGCTGCGATGGTCATCTTCGCTGACGCCCAAACGCCGGTCGGCCAGATCTTCGAACGAGCCAAAATCCCTGAAGAAGTTGCCCGCGTCCACGACCGTCACCATGGTGTCGAGCTGTGCAACGTTGGACAGACTGTTGCCCGCCTCGTCCGCGAATGTAAATGTTTCGGCGACTGGCATCGGTTCGCTAATGCCGGTCGATTCGATTAGCAGATAGTCAAATCGTCCTTCGCGGGCCAATCTGGAAACTTCGATCAGCAAATCTTCCCGAAGGGTGCAGCAAATGCACCCGTTACTCATCTCGACAAGCTGCTCGTCCGTCCGAGACAAATTCGCTTCACCATCGCGAACAAGCGCAGCGTCGATGTTTATTTCGCTCATGTCGTTGACGATGACGGCTACTCGCATCCCTTTGCGATTGGCAAGCACGTGGTTGAGCAGAGTCGTCTTGCCGGCCCCGAGGAAACCGGAAAGCACCGTCACGGGAAGACGAGGCGAAGAATTGGGTTGGACCATAGCGATCACGGAAGCAGTGTAGGACCGTCAACGAAAGCGAGTGACAGTCGACGCGGCTGCGGCCCCGCCTTTGTGGAGCGCGATCTTGCCGGCAGCCGGAGAATTCGCCAGCCATGATTCTGAAAACGTTCCGCAAAGATCGGCAGCAACTCGTGGCTTGAATCGGAACCGATCACGAATGTCGAGCCGTTGAGAAGTTGCAACGCACGAGCTTCGATCACGTCGTAGCTGTCCCGCTGGCCTTGAACCAAGACGGTCAAGCGAGCCTGCTCGGGAAGCGGCAGAATGGCGGCGGCCGTAAGCGGATCCGCAGCGACGATCAGCGTTTGACTAGGCGGTTCCGCATGGATTGAGTGTGCGGCGAAATTGAAAGTGATCAGAAAAAGTATTGCGAAACGATTCATGGGCCTTCTCCACTACACCACCGTCCGAAAAATCGCCCAAACACTGAAGTGGTGGTCGAGTCAATGATCCAACTCAACCGGACTTCATGGCCTCGTCGTGACCAGAATCGACCGTGCAAGCGCGATACGCGATCGTAAAGCACCTGCAATTCGTATGCAAGTGAGCGCAACCGCTTCCCTAGAGCATTTCCTGGAGCTTTTCCAACTCGGTGGAGATCTTCGCCGAAACCTGATCGACATCGACTTCATCGCCACCGTGCAAGCTGGCATCTAGTTCGCCGAACGCATCCATCAACGCCCCCGTGGAGTCTCGCACTTCGGCCTGTTGTTCATCTGGCAAGTCCACCTTCGTCGCCAGAACAGGAAGAGATTCAATCAAATGTCCGATGTCATGAAGCTCTTCGTGCGCATCGTTAGGTGTTTCGTCTGCAAACGCGGCTATAATTTTGTCACCCATCGATTCAATTTTGCTTGCGGCGTCGCGGAGTGAGTTGGGCTTGTCTTTCGCATCGTGATCATGGCCGTGACTGTCATGGGCGTGCTCGCCGTGATCGTGATCATCGTGATCGTGCCCTTGACTGTGATCGTGGTTTTCCGACGCTAAGTCGTCCGACTTCGAACCGCCGGTCGTTTGATCCTCCGGACCGCATCCGACCAGACAAAGGCAGAGACTCAAGGCGAGCAAGGTTTGGAAAGCTTTCATAGGGTCTTCAAACGTCGATAGGGTCTCGAAGGTAGAAAACAACGCGGAGCCACGAGCACGCGGATCCGCGTTGAAGGAATGGTCAGCGGCGTCGGCACGTCGACCAGATCGATTCACTGACGTGCAGTTGCAATACGTTTGCAATTAAAGTTTGTTCGTGCTACTTTTTTGAATTGGTACGCAAATCTGGGGATGAATTTGCCACGGGTACGCCATGAGCACGACCACAGAAACCAGCAAAGACATTCGTGCAGCGGGCCTGCGTGCCACCCCGGCTCGTCTAGCAACGCTGCAACTGTTGCGGCGCGCCTCATCGCCAATGACCCATGCGGATGTTGCGAATCATCTGCGATCCATCGGCGTCGACAAGGCAACCGCGTTTCGCAACCTAAACGACATGACCGACGCGGGGCTGATTCGCCGTACTGAACTCGGCGACCACGTCTATCGTTTCGAGGAAATTGGCCCGGGGGAAGCCGCCGCCAATTCGCATCCGCACTTTCTGTGTATGGTTTGTGGCGCCGTTTCCTGTTTGCAAGACATCCGTTTGACTGCCGAAAGTCTTCGCGAGAGCGGCAAGATCGGTCAAGTCGCCGAAATCCTTTTGCGCGGTCGATGCAACGACTGCAAGTGAACGCCATGCCCACCTACGTCTACGAAACGATCCCTCAAGCCGACGACGAAGAACCGAAAGAGTTCGAGATCGTGCAGCGGATGGCCGACGAGCCCCTAACTCGTCATCCGGAAACCGGTCAACCGGTTCGCCGAATCATTAGCGGAGGCTGGTCTCTACCGGTTTCTTCAAAGAAGGGCGGTTGTTGTTCTTCGGAATGCTCGTGCGGCTGATCGAATGGCTTCGTCGTCGTTGACAACGCGCCGAGTCCTTGTCGACGCCAACGCCCGTCGACCGCTCACCTTCTCGATTTCTTTTCATTCGTGCCCTCCGAAGCCTCAACATCTGGCGGCGGCACCGGCACGGTGATGACTTGACTGTAGAACCGCATCGACGCCTCCGCGGCTTGGACGGTTTCCGGGTCAAGGTTACGAAGCCTTTCGAGTGACCTTTCCGCCGCCGGAAGCGGGCATGTCATCAAATACATGACGGCGGCGGGTTTCACGAAGCGAGTTTCTTCGTTGGCATTGATGAACAATTCGCTGACTCGATCGACCACCGACCAGTCTTCCCAGCGTGCCAAGTCTGAGATGACCAGATCAGCGATTGCCGGTTGCCCAAGCACCTTTCGCAAGGAAGCCGCCAGCCGTTCACGCGTGAACAACTCGAGTTCGGTACCGTGAACTCGAATCGCCCCAATCGCCGCGAACGTATCCACATAGGACGCTTCTGAATTCTCGAGGTAGTCCTTCTCAATACGAGCCAAAGCACATTCACCGCCGAGCGTCAGAAAACATCCGATCGCGGCGTCCATACCTGGATCAAACGTCACGTTGTCTCGCCGCTCTTGAAGCAGTTCATCGAAGAGCGCCGCGTCCTGCTCGCTACCGCACTGGCTCAATAATGTCCAGCACAATCGACGGCGATGGACTGGAACGGTCGCATCACGCAATTGAGAGATGACCCACAGACGGTCGATCTGGTCGCTCAAGGCAGCAATATCCTTAAGAGTGGCTTCGGCGAATTCGTTGTAGGCATCGGTAGCGACAAGGTCGTGCGCGTGACGAAGATGCCGGAGAAAGTACTTCAGTCGTGCCGGTCCTTGATTGGGCAAATCACGCAATCCACGCACGTATGTCGCAGCCTCGGATGACATTGGATTTGGATGAACCCACTCAATCGGAGCTTCGCCGTAGCCGATGTGGAGGAAACAATCCGCTTCGGGCAGTGCCTCGATGGACGCCACCTCGATCAAGTCATCCACGAGATTGGGATTCCCTTTGATGACTTCGGCAACACGCATTCGATAAACGCTAAAGCCTTCCTCATCGATCGAGACGGATTCGAGAGTCGTCAAAACGGCCGCCGATGACGTCTCCAGATCATCGCTCATCGTCGGAGCGAGCGCCGAGCAGAACGGACAGGCGACTGCTCGCGTTGCCCAAGAAAAAATGACCACCGCAGCGAACAACAACGCCGAAGCGACAGCTTTTCGGCGGAAACCATCTTCGATGGAAGCGGGGACCACTTCGGTTGTTGCGAAGCCGGGATCAGATGGTACTTTCGCATCGTTCATCCCGAACCTTCTCTGAGGTGAGCGTTGGTATCGCGTCAATCACACTTATGGACCATGGCCAGTGCAAGATCGCTCGGGAGATTAAGCAATTTTCGTCGACGCCAACAAGCGCGATGCCCAAACCGCGTCAACACTCTTGCGGTGGCGGGTTGCGGCAAGCCTGCCCGTCATAGCGAAAGGGCACTTTCGCTGAAAGTCGCCGTCAACGCCTTGGGGCACTACCTCGGCTTCAGCGGACGTGCCGGTCGTGTAGGGCGGGACACGCACCCAATATGACAATACCCGACTCCAGCCTGTTTCTCTGCGGGGCAAATCGGCAAACGGCTGGCCGGCTCCCTCTCACATGCGAAGGAAACAAGAAACCGGCATTTCTCCGGGACAACGCGTTTCGACTCCTAATTGAACGGGAGAGTCGGGCGAGAGTTCACTCGAACTTGCAGACAAAAGACGAGTGCGACGGACGGCTCCGTGGCGTGAGAGCACCATGTCTGACTGGGCATACGAAACAAAAGGCCGACGTGGAACACACGCCGACCTTTCGTTCACATTAATGTCTGCGAATCATTTGATTCACACGAGAAATTGCGGGAGCCGGATTCGAACCGACGACCTCGAGGTTATGAGCCTCGCGAGCTACCGGGCTGCTCCATCCCGCGGTATTTTCTTCAATGAGTGACAGTCAACCCTTTGAACCGCCCTCAGGTTTCGAAGGTCACGGAGTATGGGTGACGACTTGTGATTCGTCAACGCCCCGGAGCCCCCAGTTGACCCTAAATTTTCGACTCGTTCAGGAATTGCGTTACACTGACGTATGGTTGAGGAAGCCGTCAGGACTCGGGAGTTCGCTCCGAATCGGCCTTCCAAATCGCTGGCGCAGTCGAATCGCGTTGACGATGCCATACCAAACTGCTTTTCTTCGCTCAGTCGCCCGTCCTCATGAGTTCCTCGGATTCCTCCGCGACACGGCGCCCGGATTATGGCGACTCAACGGAGTTTGCCGGTTCGGCTGATTACGGTGCGGCGCCTCCGCAGCCACCGGTCGTGGCGCCGAAGCAGGAGGAGCGACCTGCGAAAGATCAACCCGCGTCAACGGAGCTCCCCAGCGATCGCGTACCTGTACCGCCGCCTCCCCCGCGTGCGACGGCGGTGCCCATTCGGCCATCAGCCAATCCAACTGCCAATGCCCCCCGTCCGATCACTCCAGGTTCGGTCGGAAATCGACAGAAGGACCCAGCGGTGGGCATGACGGATATTCCCTCCGCGAAGGTGATTGGGGCCTCGGATCATCCGGAAACGACGAGTCGATGGCGGACCGATGAAACTCTTTCGATGGCCAATGACGGCAAATCGACGGATCGAGACGACTCGCCCGGTGACGAGAGCCTCTTCGAACCGGTCCGTCGAGACGTTCCGGCTTGGCTGGTCAGCATGATCATTCATACCATCGTGCTACTCATCCTCGCGTTGTGGACGACACCGCTCGGCCAGGGCATCAGCCGCGTCGTGCTCGAGTTCGGGGAAGCACTCGAGGAGTCACCGGTCGATCTGGATACGTTTTCGATCGAATCGTCGGAGTCCCTGGTCGATCTAACGGACGCTGATCAAGACATGCCAGTGGATATCAATCTCGAGAGCGACTTGCAGTCGCTGATGAGTGAGGAGGTCGCCGTCGACCCGCCGTTGGAGTTCGGACTTGGCCCGACCATCGCAAGCGATGCCATGGCCATGTTCTCCGGTCGTAGCGGGCAGATGAAGAAAGCATTATTGGCCAAGTACGGCGGGACCGAGTTGACGATGGACGCCGTTGATCGCGGCCTGCGATGGCTCGCAAGACAACAGGATAAGCGAACGGGAGCCTGGAGCATGTTGGGCCCCTACGAAGATGGATCGTATTCTGAAAACCGTACCGCCGCCACAGCGATGGCGCTTCTAGCATTTCTCGGAGATGGCCACACCCACAAAGGTGAAACCGAGTATGCGAGTGTGGTTGACCAAGGCATCCAGTACCTTTTGAAAAGTCAGAGTCGGCGAAACGGATTCTTTGCCGGTACCGTACGCGGTGAAGAGCGGTCCTATGCCCAGGCCCAAGCGACCATTGCGATCTGCGAAGCCTATGCCATGACGAAGGATTCGACGCTCCGCGCGCCAGCCCAATCAGCGCTGGACTATGCGGCCGACGCCCAATCACCCCAAGGCGGTTGGCGCTATCAGCCACGGTTCGATTCAGATCTCTCGGTAACAGGTTGGTTCCTGATGGGGCTGACATCCGGAAAGTCGGCCGGATTGAACGTGGACAATTCGATCCTTCACCAAGTCACCAACTACCTCAACGACATTCAGTCTTACGATGGTGCCGCATATGGATATCAACGTGGGCGTGCACCGAGTCCCGCCATGACGGCGGAGGGACTACTTTGCCGGCAGTACCTTGGGTGGCCAAAAACCAATCGCGCGATGGCAGAGGGTATTTCCACTCTCTCGGCTGATTGGCCAATCAATCTTCGTGATCGAAATGTGTACTACTGGTACTACGCCACCCAGGTGATGCATCATTATGGTGACTCGCCATGGGTCGAGTGGAACCGGGTGATGCGCGAGGCGTTACCGAGGATCCAGGTGAAACGTGGTCGTGAATCGGGAAGCTGGTCACCGCAAGGAGACGAGTGGGGTGACGGGGCCGGACGGCTTTTCACGACGTGCATGTCAATCTATTGTTTGGAGGTTTACTATCGGCACCTGCCGCTCTATTCAATCGAATAACCTTCGAGACTATTTTGAGTGTTGAAATTCGGGGGATCTACGAAGGTGAGCTGCGCTGCGAAGCGACGCACGGCCCCAGTCTTCGAGTTTTGCAAACCGATGCGCCGGTCGACAACGGAGGCAAGGCCGAATCGTTTTCGCCGACGGATTTGGTGGCGACGGCATTGGGTACTTGCATCTTGACGATCTTGGGATTGGTCGCCAAACGGCATGAGCTGGATTTGGTTGGCACAACGGTGACGGTCCAAAAGGAGATGATCACCCAACCCGTCCGCCGCATCGGCGGGTTGCGCACGACGGTCGCTTATCCGGCCCAGATCCAACTAAGTGAAACGGACCGAGCGCGACTCGAGGCGGCCGCTCGAAAGTGCCCGGTACACCAAAGTCTGCACCCCGACATTGACGCGCCAATTGAATTCATCGGCTGAATCACAGTCCCGGACTGGTTGGCAACCCTCGGGCCGATCATACTGCGACGCTTCACCGCCAATGACGAACGTGGTAGCCGGATTTCGCCTGATCAGGCGAAATTGAGATAGGCACGGCCGTTTGGCAACGATCCGTCGATTCGAAAGTCCCTGATTTCTTTGGTCCCCATGGATCCCACCGAAAGTGTCATTACCGGTGTGGGCGTGGTCAGTTCCATCGGCATCGGTAGGGAAGCGTACTGGGAGTCCGTTCGGGACGGGCGTAGCGGCATTTGCGATCTTAGCAGTTTGGATCCGCAAGTTCTCCGCGATATCTGGGTTGGCCCATCACTCGCCGGATCCGCGGCCGTCGGCACCGAACCGTCACTGCTCTTGGGAGGTCCCATCCTGGACTTTGAGGGCAAACAGTTTGTGAAGCCGCGAAAGGCCCTTAAGGTCATGTCGCGTGAGATTCAAACTTCCTTTGCGGCTTCTCAACTGGCCCTCACGGATGCCGGCATTGGGGTCCCGCTCCCCAGCGACTCGACATCCAGATCGTCGCTAACGCTTCGGCCCGATCGCTTTGGCACGGTCTTCGGCAGCGAAATGTTGTATGGGCAGCCGGACGAATTGGCCGATGCCTTCGCAAAATGCTGCGATGATGACGGACGCGTTAATCAATCGCAGTTCGGTAATGCGGCGATGCAACAGATCACACCGCTTTGGATGCTGAAGTACCTACCCAATATGCCCGCGTGCCATGTGGGAATCGCCATCGGCGCCCATGGACCTAACAATACGCTGACGCTCGGGGATGTTTCGGGGCCGTCGGCATTGATCGAATCGCTGGGATACTTGCGCCGCGGAGTTGCCGATGTCATTGTTGCGGCCGGTTGTGGTTCGCGCATGAATCAGACTCGTTCGATCTTCACAGAAGACCAACCGCTGTCGTCGGGCCACGAACCGATCGAACGCAGCAGTCGTCCGCACGCCACGGATGCGGGCGGCCTGGTTCGCGGGGAAGCGGCAGCGGCAGTGATCGTCGAGACTCAAGCGGCGGCCGAAACCGGTGATCGACGCGTGCGCGCCGTCGTTGCCGGTGCGGCCTCTCGTTTCGTTGCATCCAAATCGTTTCGTTCAGGCAATCGATCAAAGTCCGTCATGCCGGGAGTTGGTCGAGCCAACGCGTCCGCGATGATTCTCGCAATGGAAAGTGCGATGAAACGTGCACGCGTATCGCCAAGCGATGTCGGTTTGGTGGTCAGTCACGGCATGGGTGATCGACTCATTGACGACGCCGAGTTGACGGCGATCAATCAGGTGTTACCGGGCATCGCCGTCACGTTGCCGATCAGTTTGACCGGACATACCGGCGCCGCCAGTGGCATGCTGGAACTCGTCACAGGAATTCTGTCGCTCGAGGCTGACGAGATTCCGCCCGTACCCCACTCCGACAGCTGCGTCGACGGCATCAACGTCAGCGATGAGATTCGTCCGTTGGGGTCCAGATGCGTTTTGGTCTTAACCCATACATCGCCAGGATCCGCGACCGCAATCGTTCTGACGGGCCAACGCTAGAAAGTGAGCGACTACGACCACGAGTTTGAGGCGCCACTCGTACAACATGATTTCGGTCGTGTTTGCTATGCGGTCGTCTTCGTTCCTCCCGAGATCATCACTTGTCTACAGTTTGGTCGATCGAAGCGACTTCGCATTGATGGAGAGGTCAACGGGGTTCGGATTGAAGCCGCACTGATACCATCGAAAGGCCAGTGGTACGTGATGGTTTCCAAGCGACTTCAGAAAACCTGTGGCATCCGCGTAGGTGATTCAGTCACCGTCTCGTTTGACATCGCGGATCCAAACGCGGTCAACATTCCACCCGAATTGCAGTTTGCATTGGACGCCAATGATGAGGCTCGAATGGAATGGGAGCAGTTGTCCGCTGGAAAAAAACGCAGTCACTGTTACTGGGTGGATTCGGCAAAGATGCCCGAAACTCGCGAACGTCGCGTGAACGAGACCATCGATCGGATCATCACGCCACCGGAAGGCTAACGACGACTCGGTAACGCGGATCCATCGCAGCGGCTGGATTGAAAACGAGTTCCAGCATCGGGGTCGAGGACGATGCGACGCGGTCCACAGCCACTCACCCGACTGGGCTCCGGTTGCTCAAGAACCAACTCGACCTGGTTGGCTTGATCACCCGCAGCGTGCGAAGGAACGGCCGTCACGCACGCAACGGTAATGGTACGTGTCAGCCACTTCACGATTGAATTGCTCAGCATTCCCAACTCGATTCAGAGGAAAGTCCGAAGTCGCTGGCGGACAACACCGACGGTGTCGCTTGCTGGCTAAGCTCATTGGCAGGACCATAAAAGGCAATGGAGAGTATAAACCAACCAGTGCGCCGGGAAAACGCCAAACTTAGACCAATCTCGATTTGATCTGAGATAGCACTCTTGTAGCACTTCAGCCGCCGTGAACCCCTTCACCCACGGCATTAACCATCGCGTGCACCGGAGTCCTTCAGATGCACGGGTGTGAAAATCGGTAACTCAACGGAGTCCCATTGGCGCACGGCCACGACGCCTGCAACGCCACATGACCGAGGTTCCGAGCAGAGTCAGGCACACCAAACTATTGGGCTCGGGAATCGCCGTGATGGAAAAGGTGCCGACGGCATCAACGGTGCCAGTTAAGTCCGATGTGAAGGTTGAAGGTACTGGGCCAGTAAAGCCAACGAACGTCTGTGTGTCGTTGAATGTCAGCGAAATCGCATCCCCGGCAAACTCGAGCGTCCCGTCCCAGGTGACAGGGTTGCCGCCGAAATCAAACGAAGTGAACTGAGCGGCGACGGACGCATCGATGGATGTCAGCAATCCGTTAGCGAACGTCGCCGTATCACTTCCATCAAAGGCATCAAAAGCAAACAGACGTGGCAGTAGAGGGCTGAACCACGCGTCCAGAGCCGTGTCGCTGACATCCGTGGTTGAGGACCCATCCGCCCAAAACCCAGACATGTCCAATGCCGTCACCGGGATGGTTCCTGAACCCGTGCCTGAAAGCAAACCCGCATCCACGGTCAACGATCCGATGTCGAAAGCTCCTTCTTTCGGGAAGACGTCAATATCGGACCCCAGAGGAACCGTTGGATTGATTGCGTTGATGTCGTACACGCCATCAGCGTCTCCTGGGCCCCCATTGCCGAGGTTGATTCGAGCTTGGCTGCCAGTGACCGCGTTCTCGGTCAACCCGCCAGCACCGTTCATTGTGCTTGCCAGCGAGATGGTGGTGTTGGCTTGCGCCGCCCCCGCCATCGCCGACACCAAGCAAAGTATTAACAAGCGTCTCTTCATTGGTTTACCTTCTCAAGGGAGTCAAACATCTAGTAAGTCAGTGATGATGAGGCGGTGCTGAAATGCATCACGGCACAGCTCCCGCCGGCAATTGAAATTCAACGGCGGGCAGTAAATCACCCTCATCGATTTCGAGTTCAAAGGGAGGCAAGGTCGTCGCTTCTTCGTCAATAAGCACCTCAATCTCGGACAATGCCGCCTGCGAGAACCGCCCCTGCAAACGATCTTCGGACGCCAAGATTGGATTCGTGGGCCAATAGAAGGTCACCTTGTATTTTGCGGCGGCGGCCCCGTCACCGTCACCGAAACTGGACAATTCGAAGACACCGTTTTCGTCCGTTACGGCAGCTGGTTGAGCGTCCTGGCCGACCAACCCCTGGCCGGCGCCATGGAATCGTACGATCATGCCGGCGGCCGGCTCGCCGTTGACCAGGACCGTTCCTGTTACCGGAAACTTCGGTGCTCCCTGGGTTGGCGAGCACCCCGGAATCCACCACAGCAAGAGCGTGGCCAAGCCAAATATCGGATTGCGTTTGGCGATGCCCATCAAAACTCCGCGTTCAAGACTTGATGGTCATTGCGAAGAAACAGTCGCAAGAGCAGACGCTGATCGGTCGACTCACCCAAAAACTGAATGCTGCCATCGGCGAGCAAGACGTGCGCACCGCCGGGATGGAATGCAAATGGCGTCCCTCCGATATCGGAGGAGTTGCTACAGTTCACAGCGCAATTCCCCATGCCCCAATTCAGCATGGTGACTTCGCTGTATTGAAGACGAGTTCGACCCGCCCAGAACCCATCGGGACTGCGAACACGGTCACGATCAATGATGAACAGGTATGGCGCCGGGATCTCCGCCCCTCGACGTAGGGTGCGGAACGGCAGCCCGGCCATTTCGGCCACACCCGCCGTGTTGGACAGCCCATCGGTAATGTCGGCAAACCTGATGCCATCGGGGCGATCGCTCTTGACGATTCCGCTTGTCGCTGCGGGGACCCAGTCACTTGCATAGATGAATCCGCCGTCACAGGTGCCGAACTCGGGACCGAGCGTCGGAATGAATGGCTGCGTGATGTAGCCGTAGTCGGTTCTTGCAACTGGAATCGTTTCATCGTCGCCGCCAGGCGTCTCGAACAAGTACGTTGGATTGCCGGGGGATGACGGACACAGGTAAGTCGGCACAACGTCATCGAGCAGCTCCCGATTGGGGCCCGAGTAAAGATTGTCCGTCGGATGATGCGCGGTCGCGCCGAACTGCCAACGATCGAAAATCGCGGATTGCTCGAGATAGGGCATGATCGCCAGCATCCAACTGGTGGCGTCTTTGGGCAGACCAACTCCGCTAGGCAAGGATTTCGATGGTGCTTTCATCCCATTGGCCGGCGGAAAGCGACGAAACGTTCCGTGGTAGCTGTGCAGCGCGATTCCAACTTGCTTGACGTTGTTGCTGCAAGACATCCGACGAGCCGCCTCCCGGGCTGCCTGAACCGCTGGCAGCAACAGACCCACCAGCACTCCGATGATCGCGATGACGACCAACAGCTCGATGAGTGTGAATGCCCGTTGGTGCCGCTTCATCGACATCCTATGTTTCGCCCATTTCGACGACATCGCGCGACTTCCGGACGGTTCCAGACTGTCGGAGCGGCCATGGAGACCGAAAAAACGCGTTGGCTGTTTCCACAGGTGGATGGGTGAGAAAACGGACCCACCAAGAGAGTCACGGCCTTGTTGAGAACACATGTCATTAAGAGATTAGCTAGGCCTTAAATCCGTGTAAAGTCGCGTCGCCGAACGAGGCGGCGGAATCCGCATTTTTGCCGCAATTCGTTTAAAAAGCTGCAGCAATTGCGAACATTCCGCTTTTTTCCAAACCAAAAGCTTGACAAGCACTCACACCATCGACAACATTATTGCGAATGGCTCTCAACAAGAGCCGGGCATTAACTGAAGCCAGCCAGAGGTCGATGCGGTGGGATCGACGCAGGATTGCGAATGACCCACGACCCAGCCAGCGACGTGATCGGCGATCGATCGAAATCGCCACAACCGAGACCACACGACGACCGCGCTCCAAAGTTCACCCCTCCCCCCCTTTGGGCCGAGTCTGCACTCCAAGGCGTACCGCATGGATGACCACTTCCGATCGACCGCCAACCCTTCGACCACCAAAGATCTTCCAACGAAGTCCCAGCCCGTTGCGGCGGCCCAGCCGAGCGTGGTCGCGGATGTTTGGCAGATGTATCAGCGTGGCGAGCTCGAAAAATGTCATCAGATGCTCCGTGTTGGCAACCGCCGCGTCGAAGACATCCACGACCACGAGTCGTTGGAATTGTTGGGTCTGATTCTGCATGATCTGGGCAACCCATACGAAGCGGCCGATGCCATCGAACGGGCCAGTTTGTTGGCGCCGATCCGCGATGAAACCCGGATTGCATTGGCATCCTGTTATGCACAACTGCGACGCATCGACCTCGCCCGAGAGCTGTACCTGCAACTGGCTTTGCAGCGAAGGCTTCCGGCAAATCTCATGCTCCAGATCGCAGCCGGTTTGGAGGCCACCGACGCGGCTGAACTTGCAATGACGGTGTGCGAATGGGTGACCGAAGACCACCCAGGTCATGCACAAGCGTTCTATGACATGGGCTTCTACAACGCCCGGTCGGGACAGCCCTTGTATGTGACCGAGGCGTTCACCAGGGAGGCCATTCGTGCCGACCCGGGCAACTTGCACTATCGCATCGGCCTCATCTCGCTGTTGATTCAAATGCAACGTGATGACGAAGCCCTCGAGATCTTTTCGTCGGTTTCGCCGGATCAGATCGGCGAGGTGACCTGCAGCGGATGCCTTGACCGCATCGCATCCATGTTGAGGCGCCGCCATGAACCCGAACTAGCGGATCGCTGCGAACGGCAGCGTGACTCCATTCGTTTGAACCACCCAGCTGAGTCCGACTGATCGTATGTCTTTACTCGTCGTTCACGTGGTGGCCATCGTCATCACCGCGATCCTCATGCTTGCCCTCGGAATCGCTTGGATCTTTGTTCAAGATTGGCACGTTCGAAGAACGCCGCACGTCGCCACCGAACAGCGCTCTGAACCAGTGCTTCCTGCGACACGGGTGATCGAGAGGGAGCCATGTTGCATGCCGGGCCGCACACTTGCACCTCAGTTGATGTGGCAATCGCTCATTACCTCCAACGATGACTGATTGGTCGTTCTTTCAAAACCAATTCCAACAATGACGGTCCATTGATGCATCGCCAAGATAATCTTGACATCGCCGAAGCCGAATTGAACGCAGGCCAACCGCGTTTGGCCGTTCAGTTTGCCCAGTACGCCGTCACGAAGGATCCCGACAACGAGCGGGGCTGGCATTTGCTCGGTGTGGCGGCGATGAAAGTTGGCGATTATCCGGTTGCGATTGATGCCTACGAGCAATTGTCGCTGCGCTCACCGATCGGCGCCAATGCTCGAATCACCCTGGCGATCGCCTACGGCTGCGTCGGGCGAAAGTCGCTCTCCCGCGATCTATTGATGGCGGTCGCCACAGGGTCTCCCGATGCCGATCAGTTGCTTCGCATCGCGGCGGGTCTGGAAGCGGTTGATGAACCGCAGCTGGCGATGGAGGCCTGCCGTCGAGCGGGCAAGATGATGCCGGACGCGGCCGAAGTCCACTATCAAATGGCATACTACTCGTCACTTTGCGGACACCCCGTCTCGGTTGCCGAAGCATTGATGCGTCATGCGGTGAGCTTGGAGCCGGAGAATCTTCACTACCGAATCGGGCTGTCCTCGTTGCTGATTCGGTTGAACCGGCGGGCCGATGCGATTGGCATCATTGAACATCTGATTCCTGGCCGTTTAGAAGAAGTCACATGCGAATGCTGCTTGAAGCGGATCGCCAACTTGTTCTTTGATCTCGGTCAAATGGAACCTTCCAAGCAGTGTGCGGAACGTCTCGCCGAGCTACGAGATTCGTGCCAAGTGGGTGCCGATCGTCCAGCGAGCGTTGGCTCGTAACACGAGTTCGGGAACGCCCTTTCCGCGATCCGCAAATCACGCGACCGGCCGATTCATCTCGATGGCTGCGGGACCGATTCGGGCCGTCTGTCAGGCGTGCTATGCGGCATTGGGAATCCCAAGACCGGCTCGACGGATCACCACGATGAAGGCCATGATATTGAGACGGAGCGTCGGCGGTGCCGCCGGCGGCCACGTCTGGGTTTGTCAGCGGGGGGCGTCACGCGGTCATGATCGAAGCTTCAACTTGGAAACGTCGGCTGCTCCAAGTTGCCGATCGATACCGGCGGTCGTTTTCGTACCTTGGCCTGTCACTGGCAGCGCTTTTCTTCGCGGCATCCACGACGCCGTCTTTGCTACCACGGCATTTTGTGGTGCAGGGGATTCTTTCGGGTTTCGCGTTGGCACTCGGCTACGCGCTGGGTGTTTCCCTTCGGTTCGGCTACGACGTGCTGCAGTTTCGCCGCCCGAGCGTGAACCTGCAGTGGTGGCTGAAACGCGGGGTCGGGCTCATCGCCGCATTCACGATCATCGCATGCTGGTGGCAAATGGCCGAATGGCAGAACTCCATTCGCGTCCGAATGCAGATGCCGCCCCTACACTCGGCCTATCCATACCGGATGGCCGCCATCGCGTTACTAACGGCTGCGACGCTGATCACAACGTGGCGTTGGATTTTGTGGTGCGTACGCTATCTGAATGGCTATCTCAATCATTGGATGCCGCCACGCGTTTCGTGGACACTCTCTGCAATCGTTGTCGGTTTCCTGGTCACGCTGATCACCAACGATCTGATCGTCGCCAAGTTGATCGATGCGGCCGATCAGTTTTTCCTGAACGTGGATCGGGTGGCAATCCAAGTGGAATCGTCGCCAACCTCCGGCGGCGATGTCGAGAGCTTGGTTGATTGGGAATCGATCGGCCGCCAAGGGCGATTATTTCTTTCGACCGGCCCAACATCGGACTCGATCCAGGCAACTTCGCCTGTCTCGAATGCCCTTCAGCCGCTTCGTGTTTATGTCGGCTTGCGCTCGCGTCCCACCGTTGAGGAACGGGCCGATCTTGCCCTGGCCGAATTGATCCGCGTCGGTGGATTCGAGCGATCCAACCTGATCGTTGCCACACCGACGGGCACCGGATGGTTGGATCCATCGGCGGTCGACACGGTCGAACACCTGCATCATGGTGATACTGCCATCGTGAGTATGCAGTACTCATACCTGCCAAGCTGGATCACGATTCTAATCGACCCCGCCCGCTCGACTCGGTCGGCCAAAGCCCTCTTTCATGCGATCTATCAGCACTGGCGGAATCTTCCAAAGCCGACCCGACCTCGTTTGGTGCTGCAGGGACTGAGCCTCGGTTCAATGGGATCGGAGCTGTCGGCGGACATCTACACCATTTTCGAGGACCCGATTGACGGGGCCGTTTGGAGCGGCCCGCCGTTTCCAAGTCCCAATTGGAGGCAGGTCGTTCGCAACCGAAATCCGGATTCGCCCGAGTGGTTGCCCGAGTATCGGGACGGTCGCCTATTGCGTTTTGCGAATCAGAACCAGTTGGTCCCCGCCGACGCGGATTGGGGCCCGATGCGGAATGTCTACATCCAACATGCCAGCGATCCAATGGTCTGGTTCTCCCCTTCGATGGCATGGAAGCGGCCTGATTGGATGAAGGAACCACGCGGCCCCGATGTCTCACCCAAACTGCGGTGGTTTCCTCTGGTCACGTTCCTGCAGGTTGGATTTGACCTTCCACTAGCGACATCCGTCCCGCTCGGCTACGGCCACAACTATTCGCCGTCGGACTACATCCGGGCGTGGAAGGCGGTCACGACGCCAACTGGCTGGGATGCTAAATCCATGCAGCAACTTGAACAGTACTTTCGTGATCGCCCGTCGCCGGGCATCCTCTGAGTCGTCGATTCACGGGGTGGGATGGGTATGCTCCATCGCCACCGTCCCCATTAGTTCGCTGACGCCTGACGGGTCACGATTGGAACGTAGCCGACTTCCATACCGTCGGGCGGAAATACCAAGAGACCTGGGTCCAACTCGGCGAGTTCGCCGCGGCGTGGTGGCGGCAAATAGTTGCGATCATGCTTCCAATGTCGGTGCAGCAACTCGATCCGACGCTGCAACTCATCCCGCTGATCCTCGGTCATGCCCGACATCACCATCGCAGGTTGATCGCGAAACTTGTACCAGCAATAAGTCAACTGACTCCCGTCACCTAACACAACTTGATACGGACCGGCCGCTGGCCCAGGCGTTTGCCAGACACTGTCGTCAGCTTCCGGTGTCGTATACGGCTCTGTCTCCGGACGACGAAATGCGTCGAACGTCACTTCTTGGAGACCCGTTTCATCCGGCACGTCCTCCGCCGCGACCGGAATCCATCGTTGACGAGGACCTTCACCCGACAGCCGATAATAGTCCGGCAACGTGACCAGATTTCCGGTATCGAGATCGCGGCGTACCCAATCACCCGTCCAACGATATCCGAACGTTTGGTCATCCGTTTTGGTAGCTTTCGCAAACGATGGCCATTGGATGGGGATGCGTTTCTCGCGTGGTGTTCCTTCTTTGAACAACGCCCAAGATGCCCCGCCACCACCAGTCAAGGAATGGACCTGAAAGTCCGTCGGAGCGATGCGTCCGGGTGCAACCTCGTCGCCTGCGAACCAGGCGTTCACTTGGTCCCACAAGGCAGATCGGCGGTAGGACGTAATCTGTTGAACGACTTCGGAGACACTGTCTCGAGGCGCCGGAAAAGACGTCGGTGCGATGCGGGCATAGCGGACGCCGTCGCGACTGGATGCTTGCGCCGACGGAATGTACTGCGTTTCCATTTGCAGGGCACGATTCGGATTCGCCGCCGCATCATCAAGCAGTTTTCCCTGCAACTCGTTTCTGTCCACCGCGTGCCGCGTCCAGAATCTGGGATTGAAGAAGGCTACCGGCCCCTTGAATCCGCGGGTATTCAAAAAGAGCGTCCAGCACTGGTTTCCCGTCGGGAATGACGTCCCGGCGATGTCCGTCACGGGCCGTGTCAGCGGAAGCGGAAGGTATCCGTATCCAAACCATTGATTCGCGGTGCCTTGCTTCAAGTTCAATCCATCTGGCGGCCAAAGTAGGTTCGGCGTGATTTGAATAACGGCGTACTTCCCCCGTGGCTGCGTCCAGTCACGGCCTTTGCCGGCCCCCGGCCCGTTTGCCCATTCAATGAAGTTCAATGCGACACCACCCATGATGAATTTGGGGGTTGGCGTTGCGAAGCGAGTGTCTCGCCACCACCCGAGGCCTCCTTCGATGTCCGTGTAGATGCCCTCTTTGAGCGGTCGAGGTACCGGCGGGTCATAGAGGGGAAACATCCAAGTACCGAACAAACCGGTCTGGAATCGCCTGCCGGGATAATTCTCCAACAACGGCCATGCGTTCACGTAAAGCGAAAAACCGCCGTCGTACTCCATTGAAACCCTTTCGTTGGGCACCGTTAGGTAGCCCGCCATGATGGTTTCGACATCGTCGGCGGTCGTGAAGTTCGACAACGACACGAGCATCAACAGACTCAAGCTGATGCCATCGAGCGGCTGGCGCGATCGCGAGTCCGGTATCACATGCAACACGACGACGATCCATCTTGTGGAATACGAGGGGCAAGTGTCATGGACGACTGCGGCCCGACTCGAGTGACAATGTCAACTGCGCCCTTAAACGGGCGGCGATGTCCGGCTCCAAAGCCGAAAGGTTGTTCGTTTCGCCCGGATCACTTGCAAGATCGTAGAGTTGCCCCTCCGCATTGGGAGCCGTATCAGGCAGAAAAAACTCCCGCAGGTGTCGATGCTGTTCGTACTGATTCCCGCCCGATCCCTTGTGCGCCAAATACTTCCAACGGCCTTGGCGGATGGCAAGCCAACGCGTCCCACCAAATCCCTGCTGCAACAGGTACGGTCTGAGAGGTTCGGACTGCGTGCCACGGAAAATGGATACCAGGCTGTAACTGTCCTCCGCGACATCGCGCGGCAATGGATCGCCCAAAATCTCGGCCGTCGTCGCGAACACATCGCAGAGCGAAACCAGATGATCCGATCGGGAGCCGGCCGGGACCGTTCCTGGCCAACGCACAATGAATGGAACCCGATGGCCGCCTTCCCAATTGTCCCGTTTGACGCCGCGCCATGGCCGTGCCCCGTCATGGTCGTGATCGCGTCGCATGTGATAGACCGTCGGAACCTCGGGACCATTGTCGCTCGTGAAGATCACGATCGTTTCATCGGCGATGTTGGCTTCATCCAACGTGGCCAATAGCTCGCCCACCACGTGGTCGAGCTGATGGATAAAGTCGCCATGCGGTCCCGATTTAGTTCTGCCTTGAAACTGGTGTGCGGGAAAGGATGGCAGGTGCACCGCCTGAGTACTGTGAAAGAGGAAAAACGGTTGCTCAGGTGAAGACGCCACGTGCTCTCGAATGAACTGTTGGCTTTTCTCCAGAAACTGGAGATCGACTCGTTCGAGATCGAAGCCAGGGGCGTGCTGTCCTAGACGATTGTCCTTGGAATAGGGGTGGGACGGTAGGCTCGCCTTGTCCAGCAACCCTGTCGGCGGAACGGGAATGCGATCGCCATCGATGAACGCATACAGCCAGTCCGTCGTTGGGCAACAAGCCGTCCCGAAGAATTGGTCGAAACCACAATCGAGCGGTCCGCCATCGATACGACGTGTGAAATCAATTCGCTCGACGCCGCTCATCCCGCCTTGATGAATCGGATTACCGAGATGGTCGTAGAATGTCAGTCCGATATGCCACTTCCCAACGCACGCGGTGGCGTAGCCGTGTTGGCGGAGCAGTTCCGCAATCGTCATCCTTTCGGCGTCAATCAGCGAGGGTCCGCCCGCTCCGGTAAACACACGCCCACCGTTGGGCACTCGGAACGCCATCTGCCCCGTCAGCAAGCTATACCGAGTCGGTGTGCAGACTGTGCAGGGGCTATGTGCGTCGGTGAAGCGCATCCCGGACATTGCCAAGTGATCGATATTGGGCGTCGGGATTTTGGATGCCGGGTTGTAACAGCCAACGTCACCAAAACCGAGATCATCGGCCAACACCAGCACGATGTTGGGTGGAGCTGGCTCCGCCGCGAGTGCTAATCGGAGCGTGCTGCACAACAACGCCACCGCCATTGCGATTCGTTCGATTCGAAAGATCGGCACGGCAGGCCACCAACAGAGTTGAACGTCGAATTGAAATACAGTGTCCCGCGCGACAGTCCCCAACCAAGGCACCTAGCGGTCATGCTCGAACGGGCGATCGGTCCGGAGCGCCGCTCGCGAATTCGGCGAATAGCGAAGTATACCAGGCACGGGTCACCCGCCGTTGCTTGCTAACCAACGGGAACGCTTCGAAAACCGTCGATTTGCTGGGGACGATTCCCACCTTGTTGTTAAATAGCGGGTGCAGGACCCGTTTCGATAATAACAGTCCCGGATCAACATTGACCCCTGCTGGCCGTTAAATAACATCTGCGTCGTCGATGCTGCGGACGCGATGTTGGGTCTCCAAGAGCCCGCTTTGATCCTCGGATCAGGGAGCCGCGTCACCACGGGTTCTTCACCGTGGGAGAAATGACGGAACGATCGTTCGATTCCATTCGGTCGCGACATCGGCCTACGTCGGGATCGTCACGCGCCCGATGTCCCCGTCGAATCCGGCGGCGTCGTGCTCAACGGTTGGGCGCCGCGTCTCGGTGAATCTCCATTTGACACTTTGATGCTCAACTTTTTTGCGAACCACAATGGTTCAATGAAGAACGACTGTTTGTCCGGCCTGACCGTGGCGTTGGCGCTGGTGCCGGAGGCAATCGCATTTGCGTTCGTCGCCGGTGTTTCGCCCTTGATTGGACTTTACTCGGCGTTCTTCATCGGCTTGCTGACCGCGCTATTTGGCGGGCGTCCAGGAATGATCTCCGGTGCAACCGGCGCCATGGCCGTTGTCGTGGTCGCATTGGTGGCCCAGCACGGCATCGAGTACTTGTTTCCGACGGTGATCCTGTGTGGATTGTTGCAGGTGGCCATCGGCGTCGGCCGATTGGGAAAGCTAATTCGGATGGTGCCCCATTCGGTCATGCTCGGCTTTGTCAACGGCTTGGCCATCGTCATTGGCATGGCGCAGCTGAATTCATTCAAGACGCTGTCCCCGGACGGGGCCCTCGAGTACTTAACCGGCACTCGGCTCATCTTCATGCTGGTGCTCGTCGCGATGACGATGGCGATCATTTACCTCCTGCCGAAGTTCACCAAGGCGGTTCCCGCGTCCCTGGTGGCGATTCTATCCGTCACGCTGATCTCATTTGCAATCAACCAGAGTTCGTCGGGTCCCGGCGGCGGGCGGATGCTGGCAACCGTGGGCGACATGTTGCGTGATACGACGGTGGCCAACGACGTGGCTGCCGCACGTCAGCGCGAGCATCCGTCCGTTGCCTCGGATCCGTTATCGGGCATTACCCTCGTTTCATCATCCGGGTCGACGGAGCCAAGGAAACCGACGCGATCCGATGCTTTGGCTCAATCAAGAACCGTCGAAACCATTTTGGCAGAGCGTGACGCGGCGTCCGTCAGCATCAGCGGTGGCCTGCCGCGTCCCTTCTTCTTGGATCATGTTGCCGCGCCGGTGAATCTGGCAACTCTCCAGATCATCTTCCCGTTCGCGATCGTGCTATGTGGCGTTGGTCTAATCGAGTCTCTGATGACTCTGACTCTCATCGACGAGATCACAGAAACACGTGGACGCGGCAACCGGGAGTGTGTCGGGCAGGGCATCGCGAACATCGTCTGCGGTTTCTTTGGCGGTATGGGAGGCTGCGCGATGATTGGTCAGTCGCTGATCAACGTCAATTCGGGTGGTCGAGGACGATTATCCGGGATTGTCGCCGCCGTTTGTTTGCTGCTGTTCGTGCTGTTCATGGCGCCGTTGATTGAACAGATTTCGATGGCGGCCCTGGTGGGCGTCATGTTCATGGTCGTGATCGGGACGTTCGAGTGGGCTTCGCTGAAGACGTTTGGACGCATGCCCACATCCGATGTCTTGGTCATGATTCTGGTGGCGGGATACACGGTGTTGATGCACGACCTGGCATCGGCAGTCATCTTGGGTGTAGCCGTTTCGGCGTTGGTGTTCGCTTGGAAACACGCCACGCACATCTTCGCCGATGTCAAGCACAACGAGTTCGGCAGCAAGATCTATCAGCTACACGGCCCTCTCTTCTTCGCATCGGTTAGCCGGTTCAAGCAGCTGTTCGATGTCAAAGACGATCCCGATGACGTGGTGATCGACTTCTATTACACCCGCGTTTACGATCAATCAGGCCTCGAAGCGATCAATGCCTTGGCGGAGAAATATGAAGCGGCGGGCAAACGTCTGCACCTGACCCACCTTAGTGAGGAATGCCGCAGTCTATTGGATCGAGCCGGCGATCTCGTTGAGATCAACCTATCGGAAGACCCTCAGTACCATGTGGCGTCGGACCGCTTGGGGTGATCGGCCGTTGCCACGAAGACGGCTTCCACCGGCTCCGTCACCTTCGTCTTCGTGGCAAGCGGCGGATCAACCAAGGAACGAATCGAGGTAGCGTCGTTTACTGATCAGTGCGACGACGGCGAAGTCGTTGTCGGCCGCGGCGGCCACGCCACCACCGACGGTGATGTTCTCAATATCGTCACCCGATTCGGCCGGGGTGGCGCCGGTTCCGGCGGTCTCCAGGCCATCGGCCGTTTCATCAGGAAGCCCCAATCGCTGAACCTGATAGGTTCCGGCAGGGAGGTTGGCGAATACGAAGTCACCGTTGGCATCGGTCGTCGCTTGAACCGGCGTGGTCAAGTCTCCGCCGGTCAATTGCATGATGACACCTGCCTCGCCAGGCTCGCCCGCATCTTGAACGCCATCGCGGTTGGTATCCAGGAAAACGGTTCCCGTGATCTGATTGATCGCTTCATCAATCGTCGTAACCGCCGTCCGATCGTTGTTCGGGTCGGTCTCCGTCGTCGTTGTCGTTGCCGTTGCCGTGTTCGTCACCGAACCCGTGACGCCAGCATCAATCGTCGCGTTGATGATCAACTGGATCGTGGCATCATCGATCAGATCACCCGCGTTGAAGGTCACGACTTGACCCGTCGCCGACGTTCCCGTCGCGGACAGTGCGACACCGCCCGGTCCAGTCCCGCTGACGAAGGTCACGCCGATCGGCAATGTGTCTGTAACGACGACACTCTCAGCGGTTGACGGTCCGTCGTTGGTCACGTCGATGGTGTAGACCAGGGTCTCGCCCCGCTGCGCGATGGATTGATCGACGTTCTTGACGACAGTCAGTTCGGCTCGCGGTGTTACAGTGAACGACTCGGGCTCCGCGTTATTCGTCGTGGTATCGGTCTCGCCGGCATCCGCTACCAGGCTGCCCGTGTTGGTGAGCGTACCGCTGGTGTTGGCGTCGACGGTCGCGACAACCTGCAGGACACGGCTCTCGGTCGGCCCAAGGTCAAAGGACGGGAAGACAATCACGCCACCCGTCGTGCTGGTCGGCGTCACCGCAACGCCTCCGGACGTCGCCGAGACGAAGGTCAATCCGGTGGGTAGTGTGTCCGTAACGATGATTCCCGTCGCGGTGGAAGGGCTCAGACCATCGTCGGCTTCGGTTCCGTCGTCATTGGTATCGTGCGATACCAACAGATTGAACCGAACCGTATCTCCGGGTCCGAAATTAGCGTTGGTGATCACATTGTCGTTGGCATCGACGATCGTCTTGTCAATCTCCAGGTCGAACGCAGGTGCTACAGGTACCGTTTCGTCATCGGTATTGTTGTCAACTATCACGTTGTTGACGATATTCTCGAGCTCAGTCACGCCGGGAACCTCGACTCTTGCAATATTGCTCAGACCCGTCGTCACATCATCATCGACAGTTGCAGTGATCGTGAACGATTGCGTCGTCCCGACCGGAATGCTTGCATACTCGACCGTCACCGCACGAGTCGTGGTATCGAAATTTTGTGTTGTTGCCCCTGGTGCGTTAAGCGTGACGCCAGTCAATCCGACCGGTAGGACGTCGGTGACGTCGACATTGACGGCATCGGACAGGCTGTCCACGTCGTGCGAGATATCAATCGTGTAGACAACGGTACTGGCACCCGGAGTCGCCGTTGTCACGGTGGCACCGTTGGTGGTGATCACGGCCGTCTTGGTCAGCGCGAGATCCAGTCGAGGTGCCGGCGTCATGTTCTCCGTGGCCATGTTGTTGCCGGTGATGGTTTCCGGATCCGTCGTTGAAATCATCGCTACGTTCGGAATCTGCGCGAACTGATCGCTACCAATCCCGACTTCGAACGTGAAGACAACGTCATCCGTCGTGATTCCCGGATCATCCACATCCAGATCGGGAACGTTGAACGTCAGGGTTTGGCCGGAGACGGATGCCAGGGTCACGCCACTGGTTCCAGCGTCGAAGCTACCAGCCACGTATGTCAGACCGGCGTCGAGAGTATCGGTGATCGTTACCCCTTGGGCCTGAGATGGTCCCAGATTCGAAGCCGTGATCTGATAGGTGACGAAGCCCCCGGCAACTGGAGTGAACGGCGCGGTGGTGTTAACGAGGTCATCCGTGTCGTCGCCGTCAGTACGGTCATCAGGCGTGCGTGTGGCGACGACGGCCTTGGCTACCGCCACATCGACGTCACGAACCACGGCCGTGTCGGTATCCGTTGCCGTCACGTCGGGAGCGTTGTCGGCCGTTGCGGTTACCGAATTCACCAGTGGCGAATTGACCGCATCGAAGGCTGGATCAATCAAGACCGTGATCTCCACGGTTTCACTCTCACGATTGGCTGGCACGGCATCACCGGCCAGCGTTCCAGCGGTAATGCGTACATCACCGAAATTGGGATCCAATGCATCGGTAATCAACGCCACCGTGCCGGCACCGACGGTGAACGCACCGGACACGAAGGTGACACCGGTTGGCAACGTATCGATCGCGGTCACATTGGTGGCATCATCATCACTCTCATTGGAGATGACGATCGTGTAGGTCACCTGGGTGCCCGCCGTTGCCGTTGTCAGACCGTCCGTCTTGGTGACGCCCAAAGTGGCCAAGGGCACGTCGAGAGGCGCCAGGGAGTTGTTATTGAGCAACGGATCATCATCGAGTGTCCCACCGGTGTTGTCGGAGTTGGTCGGATCACTGTCGACTTCGACTTCAAATCCACTGACGACCGCCTCATTGGTCGGGTCCGCGGTGATGTTGGCGTCGATGTCGGTAAAGACGCGATAAGTCGTCGATGCTCCCGCAGCGAGGGCACCGATGTCGAAGGATCGGATGTCACGGCCCAGCCCGCCGACTTCCGTCGACTGAGTCGTTGGCACGTTGGTCGTCGCCGGACTCGGCCCCTCAACACGGTTGAATGTCAGCCCAGCCGGAATGAAGTCATCCACCGACACGTTGGTCGCATCGAGCGGACCGAGGTTCTCGATCACCAAATCGAAGAACGCGGTGCCCCCGGCGACCAGGTTGGTTTGTCCAGCGCCGAGTGATTTGGTAATCCGCAGGTCGACCGTCGGGACGACCCCGAAGTCCACCGTCGTATTGCCATTGACTCCGTTTCCATCGGCCGGCGTATCAGGCTCGCCGTCAATCTCCAACGTGATCGGGCCGCTGACCATGCCAATGCCTGTCACGAGAATCCCGTCACTGTCGGTGTTGTCATCGCCGTCCGCGTTCGTGTAACCGACACCCCGCGTTGAGGGCAGGTAGCCAAATAGCGGCTCGGCGGCACCGAACTGGCTCTCCGGAATCACCACGGCGTAGGTCCCTGGACGTAGCGGTACGACACCAGTGCCGTAGTCAGCGGTTGTGAACTCGTAAGCGCCGGTCGTGGCACCACCGGTGATGGTCGTGGTGGCGATCGGTGTGTCGGTGGGATCAACGGCGTCGTTCAAGTCCGTCAGCTGATAGAGCTCCACCTCGATCTCATTGCCAGGTTGAGCCGGGAAGTCCGGTTCACCGGCATCGCGGGTGGCATTGTTTTGATCCGCCTGAGTCGTCCCACCGCCATTGTCGAGGAATACCTCTCCGCCGAGCGTCATCGGCTGAGTCACGATCGCATTGGCAAGGACTTCGTTGCTACTTTCGGATCGCAACACCGAAACGTTGACGTCCAGGTTGGTCGCCCCACCACCGGCATTGCTGTTGACCCCGTCAATGAAGGCCTCGATCGCGCCGACGTTGGTGTAATCCGGCGTTCCGGTTGCGACGAAAGAGCTGAAGGGCACGAAGATGTCTTCGTCAGTGTTTCCACCCACCAAGTCAATGTTCGCCGTTCCGAAATCGGTCGCCGATGTGTAGACGGTCACGATCAAACCATCCGTGGCGACCTGATCACTGCTCACACGGATCATCAGCCCGGCTGCACTATCCCCCGCGGAAAGGTTCACGCCGCCCAAGCCCGTGGCATCCAAATCCAATGCGTCATCGGTGACGTCATCGGCGTCGACTCCGTCATACTGAACCAACAGCGTCGCTTGGACGTTACCGTTCTGAAATGAAAGGAAATTGTTCATCGAGTCGACGCGAAAGATGCTGCTATCGCCGGTGCCCGTGATCAGATCGATTTGGACATCACGTTCTTCGCCTAGGACGGCGCCGCCGGATGCCAAGTCGCCGGACTGACTGATCTCGACTTCGCCGGCGGTGTCTTCGCTGATGGGCTGGGAAGGCTGATCGATCGTGAAGTCATCGATGCCCTGCGCCAGTACTCCGGTATCTGCTGTGACGGCCACCGGTGTGTCGCCAGGCAAGATCAAACCACTCAGATCCGGCCCTCCGGCCGCATCCAAGAATCGCAACACGTAGAGACCCGAGTCGGTATTGTTGGCCGCCGGCGGCGCGTCGACATCATTACCATCGAGATTCGTAAATCGATACGTTCCTGTGACGCCTGTTGCGGGTGACGTTTGCAATAGCGTGTCGCCACCATCGATCGCACCGTCGTCGTTAACATCAAGCCAAAGTTGAACCTCGACGCCTTCAAGTGGCGTTTCGGCTCCATTGAGATCCATGCTGCCGTCGGCGTCAATGAAAGCCACGCCGCTGATGGCTCCAAGGTCGCTAGCGAGTAATTCACGTTTCGCCAGTGACTGCACCGAAAGCCGTCGACGATTCCTGACGCGTCGGCCGCTTCGACCATGGCCAGACGACAGACGTTTACCGGACAGACGTTCCATTAAGCGTTGCCAAACCATCTTCATCCCTCGAATTACGGTTTGCGAGCGAGCCCTTGCTGGGTCACGCGAGCATGTTGGTTGGAGCTATTGCACGGCGGATCGCTTCGATGCCGTGGTCGAACAGTGTGAATTTCCTAGCCGCCGCACTCGCCAAATCCGCAATGATCGGATCCAGCGGTGCACATCGATCATTCGGAGGGATCGACACGACACGATGTCTCGGTCCAGTCGAAGCCCTCAGATTCTTGCTCACCGGCGGTCCAAGTGGCTTGAATCATTCTTTGTTGCCGACATTCACCAGCGATACTCGGCGCCAAAGCTGAGGCCCTGAGCCCAATAGTCCGTGGTATTGAATGCGAACTCGGGGAACGTCCGGATAACGGGTGTCGTTGCAATGGGGCCCGACGGCAGCTGATCGATATCCACCAGACGATCAATCTGATCTCCGGGGCGGACGACGTTGGACCAGTAAAGTAACGTATAGCCAAAGGTGGCACGCAGCTGGTCGGTGAGCTGATAGCCGGCCTTCAGATCAAGTTGCGGCAGAATCGAGAACTCATCCCGAGCGTAGTTTCCAATGTTGGACGGCAGAGCCAGAAAACCACCGGTTTGGGTGACCCCATCGGCATCCGTGTTGGTTCCGGTTAACACCGTCGAACCATTGATTCGAACCCGTTGGCGTGTGTTTCCGACCGCGAAGCGAAGCCCCGCGTCAAAGTTCCAGCAGCCCCGAACACGCGTGTAGAGGATTCCCAGGTCCAGCCCGTTGAACTGGTTTCGGGTACGGAACTGATCAACGATGTTGAAACCGTCGGTGATGCCCGTCTGCGTCGACGTCAGAATCTCTTGAGCACGGATTCCCTCGGTCAGTTGCACCTGGCGGAATCCGATCAGATACTCCGTGCGGCTGCAGAACTGTTGCGGTGTGCAGCGCAGATCGGTGACGCATCCGGTTTCAGCACAGCGGAGGTGACGCAGGTGGATGCCCCAGCCGAGCAACTCACTATCCACGTCGATGTTCAGAGAACCGGTCACCCGGCCGTCTTCGTTGACTTGCTCGCTGTCCTCCGCACCATCCAACTGCAGATTCTGAAAAGGGCGATCCAGCGCCGCATTGGTTGTCCCGTCTCCGAAGAACCCATCCGTCTCCGTCCCGATTCGGAAGTACTCGGCTCCGATTCCCCACGTGTGACAGTTGTCGAGCCAAAACCCAAAATTCAAACGAAACCCATCGAAGTGGTCGGTCAACAGGTCATCACCACCGAATAGGATCGTGCCGGTGTTCCCCGGATTCTGTGCGGACGCGATGGGACCGTCCGATGCAAGTGGAGGCGTATTCATCCCGTCTTGCCACCACATCAAGTATTCCGCCGAGAGCCAACCGTCCTGTGGCCAACAAATTGTGATGCACGGTTGAAGCGCGTCGCAGTCACGATACTGACCGCACATCGGATCCCCATTGCAGCAGGTTCCCGTGGAGCAACCAATTCCGGTACAAGTTCCGCAGGCGGGAGCCGCGCAGTAGCCATCGCATCCAACGTCGCCGCAACCACACGCAGCGCCCGGCAACGAATCACAGCCGGCGTCGTAGGTGGTCCCGTGAAAAGGTTCGAGGACGACCTGCCCATCCAAGGGAACGCTGGGTGCCTGCATCGGTGGCGCGATCACGGAACTAGCGACAGGCTCCGGCAATGGTGCCGCGTGTTGTGCCAATCGCACCGATGTGGGCTTGGATTTGGTTTTGGCCTTGGTAGGACGCCTTGAAAGGTCCCGCACGGGTTGCCATGAGCGGCGGGCATCTTGTTCCAAGTCGTCGGCAGCACGGGACCTTGGCGACTGGCCTGACGCGGGAACCGCGACCAGCATGACCAATGCCGCAACGCGACAAGTGTGGATCCAGTTTGTTGACACTGCGTCACCCATCAATCGGAAGGCGGTGGAAGGAGAGCCAGCCGATCCGGTTGCGGCGCCAAAGCGCGTCGCAGTCGGCTCAGAATTGTTGGCTCAACAGGCGAATCGGCAGAATCGGCGCCATCGCTGTAACCAAAACCGTCAAAATCCGGAAAATCGCCAACGCTGACGCAAGCCGCAAATCACGTGCATTCGGCAATTGCAACCTAATCCGCAATGCTTGCCAAATTTTGCAGTTTCACGCCGATCGGCTGCCTCCGCTTCAAGTCGTTGGGGTCAGTATTCAGCTTGTTGTCCCGATCTACCGAACACCTGGGCTGCCAGCCAAAGCCGCCCGGGGAATTCGCGCCATCAGCCGGCGGACTGTTTCGAGATGCTGTTGGTCGTCCGCCAAATTCAGCCACTCGTTCGGGTCCTCTTGCAAATCGTAGAGCTCCAGCGATCCATCGTCGTAGCGGATTAGACGCCAACGCTGATCTCGGATCGCAACGGTGCCCGGTTCGAGGGAAGAGACGACGGTGCGACCGGTTTCGATGCCGGGATCATGCAACAAAGGAACCAAGGTCTCCCCATCAATCGAATCGGTGACTCGCAAGTCGCACAGATGCGCCAGCGTCGGATACAGATCCAGCAGGCTTACGGGCGCATCGCATCGTTGTCCCATTCCTCCCGTCGCCGCTGCACCCAAACTCGCCACATTGGATTTCGTTGGCACGACGATCAACGGGACTCGAGTGGAACGTTCCCAGCCAGTCCATTTGCCCCAATGCTGTTTCTCACCGAGATGCCAGCCGTGATCGCTCCAAAGCACAATCAGCGTGTTGTCGCTGTGCGGACTGGCGTCGAGCGCGTCGAGTAAGCGGCCGATTTGGGCATCCACGAATGTCGTGCAGGCCAAGTAAGCCTTTACGGCGTCGCCCCATTGGCCCGACCGCTCAACGGTCGAATGCAGTCCAGCCGTGATGGCCTCAATGGCCCAACGCCGTCCAGAGTCGCTCAGGTCATCGAGATCATTGGATGTCACGGAAGGCAATACAACGTTCTGGTGTTCGAACCGTTCGAAGTAACGTGCCGGAGCCCACAAAGGAATGTGGGGCCGGTAATAGCCGACACCCAAAAAGAAGGGCTGTTCTCGCGAAGACGCGATTTGTTCGATCGCCCAATCGGTGATCTTGGCGTCGCCCATCTCACGGTCGACGACATCCAAAGGTCCCCAGTCAAACGATTCACCTTCGGCGTTATCAGGATTCCGGTCCGACGGCAGCCCATTGAGCGGAAGAACCCACTGACGTTCTCCGAGGTTCACGACATGCCTGGGTTGATTGCTGGATTTGGAGGGCTGTTCGTCCTCGGCGTAACGAACCGTCTCGCGGGTCAACGGACTCCAACGCTGCTCGACGTTGTAGTGTCGCTCGAAGAGACGTTCATTGGCTGAACGTTGTGAGTGCATCAGCTTTCCCGTGCCCATGGTCGTATAGCCGGCAACACGAAACATGTCCGGGAATGTCTTGATGTCGGGATGCTGCTTGAACAGTCGCTTGCTACTGTTCGACCAGACACCGGTCGTCCAAGGTGCACGGCCGCTGAAAATCGCAGCCCGTGATGGACTGCAAGCCGGCGAGGCGCAGTGGGCATTAGTAAAGACGGTGCCCCGCTGGGCAATTCGATCCATGTTGGGAGTTTGAGCCTGAGGATGCCCACCCAAAAAGCCGACCCAGTCGTTCAGGTCATCAACCGCGATCATCAGAACGTTGGGGCGAGTCTCGCCGTCATCCGCCTCGGCAATGGAAACGCCGACGATCACGAGCAACATCCAGATGGGCGGATCGAGCGGCAAGTTGGCGAGGTGCCGTTGAATCACTCTTGGCAACACGGGCTCGTTCCATTCGTTTTCGAGGAAGGTTTCGATGCGACGAGCAGTTCAGGTTACTCGACTCGTTTGCCGCAATGGCAAGGGAACACCGGCAATCGATCGGTTGGCGCGATACGCGAACGAGACTCGTTGGCGCGATTGGACACGGTTCTGGTTGACGTGAACGATGCCAACAGTACTATGTTCTAGAGCGTCTTCGAGACGCTGCCATCGCGGAATTAAAACCGCGTCCCACCTTTTTGATCGCGTCACCGATCCGGGTAACGCGTCCCATCGACAAGACACTTTTTGGCATGCATCGCGGCATCCTCGCATTTGCGACTTGGTTCGCGGCTCTGTTGAACGTTGGGCCATTGAGAGCCCAGGCAACCTACGAGCGGGCGCCGATCAACTACTTTGGCGCCGAGGTGCATGACGCCGTTGCCGAACTGGCGATTGGACTGCAGCGTGGTACGGTCACTCTCGAGCATGATCCAACATTCGGCTATCTGAGATCGGTGCTCGATGCGCTGGACATTCCAGTGAGTTCCCAAACGCTTGTCTTCTCCAAAACGAGCCTGCAACTGCATCGTATCTCTCCTCGCCGCCCGCGAGCACTGTATTTCAACGATGATGTGTATGTTGGGTATTGTCAGCGCGGGGACGTACTGGAATTCGCCGCCACCGATGCTCAACAGGGTGCCACGTTCTATACGCTCTCACAGGATGCCGAAGGAACGCCCACCTTCATTCGTGATCGGGGTGGATGTCTGGCCTGTCACGCGTCAGGCCGAACCCAAAAGGTACCCGGTTATCTCGTGCGAAGCGTCTTCGCCGATGCCGCCGGTCGGCCCCAATTAGGTCGGGGCACGTTCACAACCGATCATACCAGTCCGTTTGAGGAGCGTTGGGGCGGATGGTATGTCACCGGACATCACGGCCGGATGCGTCACATGGGCAACATGATCGATTCGGATTCCGAGTCCGAGTTTGATCGAGACTCCGGTGCCAATCAGCAGGATCTTTCATCTCGATTTCGGACCGATAGCTATCTGTCGGGTCATAGCGACATTGTCGCGCTCATGGTGCTCGAGCATCAGACCCAAATGCACAATGCGATTTCGGCCGCCAACTACGAGACTCGTCAGGCACTGTTCCAGTCTTTCCAGATGAATGAGATCCTGGACCGACCAGAGGGTCACATCAGCGAGAGCGCCCAGCGGCGCATTTCATCGTCGGCTGATCGGGTACTGAGACACTTGTTGTTCTGTGACGAGTTTCCCTTGACGGATCGAGTGGCTGGATCCACGGAATTCGCCAATGAATTCACCCGGCGCGGTCCGCGTGATCCTCGGCTGGGATCATTGCGTGAGTTTGATTTGGAGAAAAGACTGTTTCGGTATCCATGCAGCTATCTGATCTATTCCGACGCGTTCGCGGGACTGCCCGATGAAGTGCGTTTATTGGTGGTGCGTCGATTGAATGACATTCTGGCCGGCAGGAACGACGCGGATGAATTCTCCCACCTGACCATGCCGATGCGGCGTCAAATCCTGTCCATCCTGCAATCGACGCATGCCGATTGGATGGATGAGTCCTTGGTAACCGGTGCGGTGGCTCAAGCGGACCAGCACACCGCAACATCAAACTAAGACCGCAAATGCCCGGCGCTGCTCTGCGCCATCCGGTCGCGTCGCTTGGATGCGTTGGGATCGGGCATTGCCTGAGTCTTGAGGTCGTCCATTTGAGCGAGACAAACGGTGCACCCAATTTCGCCAAGGTGAAAGACGATCCAATCCGTTTCTTCCCGGTCAAGTTCACCCCTCAGGAACGCGGCCAACTTGGCACGGTCGGGGCAAGACAACCGGTTTCGACGCCAAATCGCGCCGATCGTATGCAAGCCGGCCAAGGAACGGCCGCGGATCTCAACTAGACGCTGGCGAACGCCTTCATCCTCTCGAACGAGTGCTTCCAGTTGAGCCGACCGCGCTTCGGACAATTCCTCATCCAAGAACGCCAGCAGCTCGGCATCGGTGAAGTCAGCAGACATTGGATCGACGCGTCTCGTTCAAGGAAACCTCCATCCTACTGTATCATCCTGGGATGCAAATCATCGATGACCTGATGAGAGAAACTTCCTCCGGGCGCGAAGCGGCCAGGATCATCCGGGCGCTCAATCAGGCCGGCTTCGTCGCATATTTGGCGGGCGGCTGTGTGCGAGATGCGTTGCTCAACACGACTCCCAAGGATTTTGATGTGGCCACGGATGCACGACCGGATGCGGTGCGTGACGTGTTCGGACGACGGCATACCCTTGCCTTTGGGGCATCGTTTGGGGTGATCGGTGTGCTGTCAACTCGAAAAGCGACCGAGCCACGCTCAACGCCCGCGGCGCCCACCGAAGTGGCGACGTTCCGCGCCGATGGAGGCTATAGCGATGGGCGCCGGCCCGACCATGTTCATTTCGGAACCGCGGAGGCGGACGCTGCTCGACGTGACTTTACGATCAATGGAATGTTCTACGACGTCAACGAGCGTGTCGTGATCGATCATGTTGGCGGGCAAGATGACCTGCGTGCGTCGCGTCTTCGGACAATCGGGGACGCAACAAGACGATTCGATGAAGACCGATTGCGGATGCTACGCGCCGTTCGTTTTGCAACCACACTCCAATTCCAGATCGAAGCGACGACTTGGCAGGCGATCCGCCAGCATGCATCGGCCATTGACATTGTCAGCGGAGAACGCATTGGCGTTGAGATGCAACGCATCATGACATCACCTTCTGTCGTCGATGGTTTGGTGTATTTGCTTGAATCGAAGCTGTCAGCCCACGTTTGGCCCGAGCTCGGATCCATGGATCTGCACGCCATGCGAACCCGCATTGCTCGACCGCCCCAGGTCTCGTTTGAAGTCGCCATGGCGCTGGCAGCTTTGTCCATGAGCGAAGCCTACAGTATCTCCAGTGTATTGCATCGCTGGAAACGATCGTCTGCCGAGCAACGGGCCGTCAATCAGGCTGTCACAACGGAGCGACGGCTCCGCGATTGTGCCGGCATGTCCTGGTCGGAGTTGCAGCCAATTTTGATCGATCGAGACATCGACACCACCATGGTGGTCGCCGAAGCGATCGCTGGCTCCGACTGCGCCGGCATTCGCCGAGCCAAAAGGGAACGGAAGCGACCGATCACGTCATTAGATCCTCCACCCATCTTGACCGGAGACGATCTCATCCAACTCGGCCATCGTCCCGGCGTTTCCTTCAAGCGTTGGTTGACGGAATCACGCCGCATGCAGCTGGACGGTGAGGCGGAGACGAAAGAGGAAGTCATTGAGAAATTGGGATTAGGAATAGCCGATCGATAACCGACGGCTTGCATAGCCCTCTCTCTCAAGATCTCTCCCTGCGACGAACGAGGGCTCGTCGGTGGACGCAGCATCTCTCGGCCGTGCTTCTCTGCACGATTCAGGTGCAGTCCCGGCCCATCGACCCGTTCATTTGGAAACGGTGGACCGTAGCTCGTCCAACTCCATGCTGAGTCGATGGCGAAGGGGACTCTCGTCACGCAGTTCGGTTTCCAGCAACTCTTCCGCCTTATCGAAGACTTCGTCATCGCGTTTCGGGTCGGCGATCAAGTCTCGAAACATTCGTTCGACGGTCGATTCAGTCAACATGGATTTTTCCGTGAGCTTTGGTTGAAGATGGCGTCGCATTCTAGATTCCCATAAGACCCACGCAAGGTCTGATTGCGCTGATTGGGGCTCTGCGTCACGCTTCCCAGAATGATGTCGCCGGATCGACGACAGGTTGTTCACAATGAAATTGAACGCATGGATAGACGACGACGTCATGGTCTCCGGCGGACTTACCCTCGATCAATCCGGCCGCGACAGGCGAACTGGGGCCAAGTAAGGACGCAGGCTCGTCATCGACAACCCAAGCGAGTGCTCGATTGGGACGGAATTGCCGCAGTGCGAGCCCGCGGAGACGCCGGACCTGATGGGGGGCGGACACCGCGATGACCCATTGCGACATCGCACCATGAAATTGATCCAGGGCCGACACCAACGCGGAGGCCGCTCGAGATTGTTTTTCAAAGACCAGCTGCCCACATCGCAGAGTGGCCTCAGCCGAGGCGCGGAACCGCTGCGATCCGGTCAACTCATGCAGCTTTAACAGTGCCGCAGCCGCGGCCCCATTTCCGCTGATCAGTGACCCGTCGTGCCAATCCTTGTTACGAGTAATCAAAGCCTGCCCATCGCTAGGCGTGTAGTAGAATCCACCGTCGATGGTGTCTTCAAACCGATCACGCATTTGGTCGGCCAGCTCCACCGCTTGAGCGACCCATCGAGAGTCCGCGGTCGCTTCATAGAGCGCGACCATCGCATCAATCGTCAATGCGTAGTCGTCGATCATTGCATCCAAATGCGCAGTGCCACCACGATAAGCGTGCAAAAGTCGACCGTGAGGGTCACGCATGGCGTCGAGCACGAATTGGGCGGCCGCTAATGCTGTCTCGATGAAATCGTCACGTTGCAGTACGCAGCCCACAATCGAGAACGACTTGATTGCCAGGGCGTTCCACGCGGTGATGACTTTGTCGTCGCGCCCGGGGCGAACACGCATTTGACGCTGAGCGAACAGTTTGGATCGATCCGATCGCAATGATGCTTGGAGTTCTTCCTCGTCGACATCGTGGGATTGAGCATATTGCTCGATCGACATGGGCAAGTTCGGGATCGAGGCACCCTCGAAGTTCCCCCCTTCGCGGATGTCGTACACGTCACAGAAGACTCGGCCGCGTTCAGGTCCGAGCGTCTCCATGACTTCCGCCACCTGCCAAACGTAAAACTTACCCTCGACGCCTTCGCTGTCGGCGTCTTCACTGCTGTGGATGCCGCCGCACTGATCCACCATGTCGCGGCGGAGATAATCGAGGATCTCTTCGGCAACGACCGCGTGGCGTTGGTGCCCAGTCACCTGATAAGTGCGGATGTAGACCTCCGCCAAGAGCGCGTTGTCGTACAGCATTTTTTCAAAATGCGGCACGAGCCAGTGACCGTCGACGGCGTAGCGTGCAAAGCCGCCGCCGATATGGTCGCGAATCCCGCCGGCCGCCATCTTGTCCAGCGTTCGTTCCGTTGCCTCCAACAGACGTCGATCATGCGTCCTGGAGGCAACTCGCAGGAACAACAACAAATCCGTCGCATGTGGGAATTTCGGCGCCGAACCAAATCCGCCCCACGTCGTGTCGACGGTTTCCAGAAGTGATTCAACGGCAACGTCGACGCGATCAGGCGACGAAACTTCATCGGCGGGATCGCCCGTCCCGACTGCCAACTGGGCTAGCGCCTGATGGATCTCGCCGGCATGACTGTGGATCTCGTCGCGCCGGTTCGACCAAGCATCCACCAAAGCGTCCAGGACCTGTGTGAATCCCGGCATGCCGCCGCGCGACACGGGTGGCCAATAGGTTCCGGCATAGAACGGCCGACCGTCATGGTCCAAGAAGACACTCATCGGCCAACCGCCATGGCCGGTCATGAGCTGAACAGCATTCATATAGATTTGATCGATGTCCGGGCGTTCTTCCCGGTCGACCTTAATGCACACAAAGTGTTCGTTTAGATACGCACCGATCGTGTCGTTCTCGAAACTCTCGTGTGCCATGACGTGGCACCAATGGCATGCCGCGTAGCCAACGGACAAAAATACGGGAACATCTCGCTGTCGTGCCGTCGCAAAGGCGGCGTCACTCCAGGGAACCCAATCAACCGGGTTGTCCTGATGTTGAATGAGATATGGACTCAATGAGTCAGCGAGTTGATTGGCCATGGGAATTCGTTGCCGGCAGCAGATTGGCGATCGCCTCTACCATACCACCGGAAAGACGCGGCGATCAGGTGCAAACCGATCCGATGCCCAAGCCGTTTAAGTTCGATCCATTCGTGAATGGGCGTGCCGCCGCTTGGGATGGAAATGTCAATCCGGTTCGGAGAGGCAGTAATGGAGCAACCGCTGCCACTCGTCCCATTGAATCATGGCGCATTCGGCGTCGTCGGTTCCACTCTCCACCGCGTCTCGTACGGCGCCGACGAACGTCCGACCGTCGGCATATTTTGTGGGGTAGATCTCCGCCAGGGAATCGATTACGGCGTGACGCCCGACGCGATTGAACCAATAGCCCGCGTTGGAATAGTCACCTTCGCGTCGATGCATGATGCCGTGCCAATAACTACCTTCGGGGCTGGCGTCGTTCTGACTGATACCATGGCTTGTCTCTAAATTCCCAGCCAACAGCCAGAGCCCGGCCTGAGCACCCGGCGGCAGTTCTCCAACGCTCATCTCGCTCAAGATGCATCGTAAGGATTCCAGTTCGGGGGTGGCCCTTGAGCCAACCGTGACATCGGTCAATGGCATCATCGGCGCTTGCTCAACCGCATCGACAAGCCGTCGACTGAATCCGGTTAGCGTGATCGAAAGAGCTGGCACGGCGGTCACCGCAAGGGTTCGTAGGATCGTCGGGCCGAAGGCTACCGATTCACCTCGACGATCGCTAGACTACGAGGCGCGGACAGCGGCTTTCTTGCCCCCGCGTCGCCACGATCCTCTTTTCCATTGCAAGCGTCCATGACCAGCGGCGAGCTACCCTCGGAACCAACCGCACCATCGACTGATCCATCCGATGTGCCGGAATCTTCGACCAGCGGAATAGCGTCATCGGAATCTGCCGTGAATGCACCGGCAGCCACGGCGTCGACGGACGGCAATTCGTCGGTCAAACCCAAACGCAAGGCACCTTTGCCTCGCATGGGGCCGGGCCCCCTGGCCGCTCGCGGCCTTGGTATCGTCAAACCCGCATCTCCGGAGGCCGTCTCCACAGATCATTTGTCATCCGATGGGACCGCCAAACCCTCGCGAGGCAAGAAATCCGGTGGACGGCCAGCCTCTCCCAGCAGTCCCAAGCTGGATCCGGCCGCCGTCGAAGCTGGCCAGGACGTTCAAGGGAAACCTAGCAAGCGACAGTCCAAGGGAAAAACGTATCCACGCCCACGCTTGAAAGGCGAGAAGGAGTCCGAGGGCGAACGAGTTGTGGTTCCCAAACGTGAGAAGGTCGCCGTGCCAAGCATCCGTGCCGGGCTTTCGGAGGACCTCGAGGCTGAACTAGAAGCTTCGTTGGCAGGCAGCGACGTCGAATCGTATCTGGGCGGTAGTGCCGGGCTGCCCGATCGCAAGGGTGGTCTCGAAGAGGGAACTCGGGTTCACGCCCAGATCATCAAGATTCACGACGACACCGTCTTCGTCAGCTTGGGTGGTCCCGACGAAGGCGCGATTCCACTCGAGCAATTCACCAGCGCCGAGCCCGCCGCGGGTTCGAGTGTGGAAGTGCTGGTTCGTGGACTCAATTCAGATGATGGTCTCTACGCGTGCACGTTGCCGGGTTCGACCATTGATGTCAATGATTGGGGCGACATTGACGAGGGCAGCATCGTGGAGGCGGTCGTGACGGGTCACAACAGTGGTGGCCTGGAGTGCAAAATCGGCAGCATCGCCGGTTTCATGCCTATTAGCCAGGTGACCGAGTATCGCGTGGAGGATCTCAGCGAGTTTGTTGACCAGAAAATGGTGTGTTTGGTCATGGAAGCCAACCAGCGCCGCGGCAACCTGGTGCTGTCGCGTCGAGCCGTGTTGGAACGCGAGCGGGAAGAGAAACGACGCGAGCAACTCGAGGAACTCCAGGCCGGCGATGTTCTGGAAGGGACCGTTCGGAGTGTCCGAGACTTCGGCGCCTTCGTGGACCTCGGTGGCGTCGACGGCTTGATCCACGTCAGCCGACTCTCGTGGGAACGGATCAAACATCCCAGCGATGTGATCGAGGAAGGCCAAAAGGTCAAAGTCAAGGTCGACAAGATCGATAAACAGAGCGGCAAGATTGCCCTCTCCTACCGGGATCTGCTGGAGAATCCGTGGGACGCGGCGGAAGCGACTTTTGACGTCGGCAGCGTGCATTCGGGAACGGTGACGCGAACCGCCCCCTTTGGCTGTTTTGTCAAACTCGCCGCCGGAGTGGAGGGACTTGTTCACATTAGCGAGCTGGCACACCATCGAATCTCCCGTGTTGACACCTTTGTCTCCGAAGGCGACACGGTGGAAGTCAAGGTGCTGAGCTTTGATCGCGATTCGCAAAAAATCGGTCTTTCAATCAAGGCCGCGCAGGCGAAGCCGTCCGCCGAGTCAGCTCCCGCCGAGGAATCGGAAGAACCCGTCCGCGAGATGGCTGTGCCAGCCCGTACCGGTCCTTTGAAAGGCGGCAACAACCGAGACACCGGCGGAGAACGATTCGGGTTGCGTTGGTAAGTCCGTGCGATTGCTTTTCCTGGGCGATGTCGTCGGAAAGCCGGGCTATTCCGCGGTCATAGCCCACGCGAAATCGCTCAAGGAGACGCATCAACTCGACGCGTTGGTCGTCAATGCCGAGAACGCTTCCGATGGCGCCGGCTTGATGCCGCGACAGTATCGGCGTTTGATCGATGTCGGCGTCGATGCGATCACCATGGGCGACCATCTCTACCGTCGTTCGGAGATCATTCCGATCTTGCAATCAAGCGAACGCATCGTCCGTCCAGCGAATTACCCTTCAGCGGCCAGCGGTCGACGTTGGGTCGTTGTCCCGACACCAGTCGGCCCGCTGGCAGTGATCTCGTTGATGGGGCGCGTGTTCATGCGTCCTGTGGATTGCCCGTTTAATGCTGTTGACGAGGTATTGGATGAACTAAAGTCACGGCACACTGATCCGCCCAAGCACATCCTCGTCGATGTTCATGCCGAGGCGACCAGCGATAAACAGGTCCTCGGTCGCTATCTGGATGGACGCGTCTCCGCTGTTCTAGGAACCCACACGCATGTGCCGACCGCGGACGCTTGCCTGCTGCCCGGGGGAACAGCATTCCAGTGCGATGTCGGCATGACGGGCCCCTACGAAAGCATCATTGGTCGCGACATTGATCGTGTGACCCAAACCACACGATCATTCGAGCCATGTCATTTTCACGTCGCGACGCGAGATGTTCGTCTGTGTGGGGCGTTGGTCAGCATCGACGATCAAGGACGTGCCACGTCAATCAAGCGGTTCGAACAGCCTGTCGAACCGTCATGAGTGTTGCAGGGAATGGTTTGTTTGACCCTTTGTGAGGCAATCCCCAGGACCACCGGTCGACGGCGGCACCGACGAAGCCCGACATCACACGGACTCCGGTTCACCGGACGCCAAGTCCTTCAATTTCGGATTATCGTGATGCCGACGTGCATCGCGTTTGGTCTTCTTCGCCAGGTTTTTCCGCAGCGCGGAATCCAGGTCGATGCCTGATTGATTGGCCAAACAGATCACGACAAACATTACATCAGCCAGTTCGTCCGACAGGTCACCAACTTGCTCACCGGGCTTGCACGACTGCTCACCGCAGGTCCGAGACAAGATGCGGGCCACCTCGCCGACCTCTTCAACCAGTTGGGCCAGATTGGTCATCTCGTCAAAATAGCGAACACCGATGGTACGGATCCATCGATCGACTTCCTGCTGGGCGTCTTGAATCGTCAACGCGGCATGATCGCTTGACTGCATCGAATTCACTTTCTTTCACGTGCCCGGACTCTTGTCGAAGACCTCCGCCGGCTTCGCCAACAGCAAATAGGTTCCGCTCTTTCCAGCCACTGCCACGTCCGTGCGTCCGTCCGCATTGAGATCGCGAACGACGATTTGTAGGCCACTACCTGCCGCGCCCTCATCAATCGTGTGCCGCGTAAACGTCTTGGCAGATCCATTCCAATCGTACCAATACAGACATGGCGACTCGAGACCACCCGGGTCACGACCGTTGTGTGCCAACACGCGCTTGCCGGTTACCAAGTCAGGCCGGCCGTCGTCATTGATGTCTGCCCAGGCAATGCAATGTGGTTGACTGAAGCCGCGATCGATCAGGTGTTCGGTCCACGCGAGCGTCCCATCGGGCCGCGTGCCGGTCTGTTCCCACCAGAACAGCCCAAAGTCATGACCCTTGCCGAAGATCAGATCACTGTCCCCGTCGTTATCCAGGTCGACGACCAACATCGGCAGGCTCGCATGGAGGTCCCAATCGGGATGAAATATCCACGGTTGTTTCCAAGGATCCTCGGCGGGTTGCTCGTACCATCCTTGCCCAACCAGAACATCGGTCTTTCCATCTTGGTTCAGATCGCCGACGCCGACGCCGTGGCCATTGCCGGCCTCGCCAAGAGCGTGACGTTGGACTGAAAATGCTGATTCGGGATCGGGCTGCTTGCGTGACTTTCGTTTTCCCGCGGGTTTGGCAGCGGCTGATGCGGCGGAATTGCCGTTCGGTTTTGGCTCCAACCGCCAAACGACCATCGGCACGTCTTTGCTCCAACTGTTGACGATCCACTCGGGCCTTCCATCGCCATCGAGATCCTCCATCAACTGGCCTTCATTTCGAGTCGCGCCCGTGTCGACCAAAACGTGTTGCGACCATTGCTTGCCAAGTTGCAGCGACTCGGCACCGGGATTGTGGTACCAGTGAACCTTTGTTCCTAGAAAATCTCCCGCCACCACATCCAGTCGACCGTCCGCATCGACATCAAGGAGGTAATCGCCGTTGCTTTCGACATACCCGTTCCAGTCAGCGATCGAGCGGATGGGTCGCGCCACCCACTCGCCGCCGCGGTACCACGACCGGCCGGCGACTAAGTCGACAAGCCCGTCTCCGTCGACGTCGCCCGCCGCCATGCCCTCATTGGCATCGACGGCCAGCAGGCGTCGTTCGAAGTGCTTTTCTCCCAGCATGTCCTCGGCGGCAGCCGCCCCGGCCACCAAAATGCCCGCCATTGAAATCAAGACGATGGCGGCGGCGTTGGGACGGTCTTGAATGGATAACAGCATGTCGGGCCTGCGTGGGGATTTGATGAATGGAATCAAACATCCCACTATAGCCGGAGCGAACGGGTGCTAGGCCGACAACAGTCCATTCATCGTATCAACGAGTGACTTCACCGCATCAACACTATTGGTGAACGCGGCGGTCTCTTCGCTAGTCAATTCCAGCTCAATGATCTTCTCGATTCCGCCGCTGCCCATGACGACGGGAACGCCGACGTAGAATCCACCGACGTCATATTGAGTATCGCAGTACGCTGCCACGGGGATGACCCGCTTCTTATCCTTGACCACCGCCTCCACCATTTGGGCGCAGGCTGCCGCTGGGGCGTAGTAGGCAGAACCTGTCTTCAATAGCGACACGATCTCCGCACCTCCCTTACGAGTCCGATCGACAATTTCGTTGAGCCGCTCGGTCTCAATGAGTTGGGTGATGGGAATACCTCCCACACTCGTGCAGCTGGGGATCGGGACCATCGTGTCACCGTGGCCGCCCATGAGCAACGCGCTAATGTCTTCGACACTGACGCCCAATTCCATGGCCAGAAAAGTGCGATACCGGGCCGTATCCAAGACGCCGGCTTGGCCGCACACACGTGCGTGATCAAATCCCGTCACGGTCCACATCTGTTGAACCATCGCATCCAGTGGATTGCTGACCACGATGACGACCGCGTCAGGGCTGGTCTGTCGGATGTTCTCACCGACGCTGGTAACGATCTTGGCGTTGGTGGCGAGCAGATCATCGCGACTCATGCCAGGCTTTCGCGGAATACCGGCCGTCACGACGATGACATCGCTAGCCGCTGTATCGGCATAGTCGGTCGTTCCAACCAAGTTGGAGTCGAAGCCCATGATCGGTGATGCCTGCATCAAATCGAGTGCTTTGCCGCGCGGCATATCCTCGGTCTGTGGAATGTCCAACAAAACGACATCTCCGAGTTCGGCAGCCGCACACCAATGGGCGCACGTGGCACCGACGTTGCCGGCTCCGATAACAGAAATCTTCGGTCGTCGCATGATTCGATTCGCGGGGTTCGAGGTGTTGGTAGGAAGCGATACAAGTCGTGGGGCGGTATGGTCGCATGAGCCAAATTACCGTCAAGTGGGCGATCACTCCGGTCGGATGTCGGAACGAATCAACGACTCGTAGAACTCGGGTCTCCGATCCGCGTAACGATCAATCACATGCTTTCCGGCGGTGCGCTCGATTCGTTTGTTTCGAGCCTCGGCGACATCAATGCTAGCGGTCAGCATCATCGGCTGATCATCCGCCGCCCGCGCAAGTTCGACTCCATCAGGACCACAGATCGAGCTCAGCCCGCAAAAGTCAAATCCTCGTTCATGGCCGATGCGGTTGGCAGCCACAAAAAATAAATGGTTCTCCATGCTACGAGCCGGCGGCACGATCTCCGCCGTGCGGGCCGCCGCGACGGGCCAATTGGTTCCCAGTGCAATCACGTCGGCCGCTGCCAGACCCAGCGCCCGCATCGGCTCGGGAAATGAACAGTCGTAGCAGATGGCTAGCCCAACTCGCAGTTCACCGACGCGATATGACTGGTAAGGGATCTCGCCACGATCCACGAAGCGATCCACGCCCAAGTGAGGCAAATGGATTTTGTCGTAGCGGCCGACGATTCCCGATCCGTCAATCAATAAGTTCGCGTTATGGAGCGAATCCTGTTCGCCTCGCAGGAGCGTCCCAATGGAAACGGCCAAATCGGCTTCCCGGGCCAACGCCGCCAGATCCGCCACCCACGAATCATCGACTCGCAATGCGACCGCGAGGGCATCCTGCCGCGAATCAAACGCGTAGCCCGTCAACATGCACTCGGGGAAAACGACCAAGGACGCGTTGGCATCCGCGGCGCGCCCGAGCCACTCGCGCACGGTGCCCAGATTCGCCGCAACATCACCAATTTGGACATCGGACTGGACGCCAGCGATCAACATCGTACAACCATGTTTGTCCGGGGACGGATGCGGCGTGGTTGCCACACCGCATGATCCTCGAAGGGGATCGCTCGTCATTCGAACAGATCACCACTCCCGCCAACACCCGGTCCTCCGCCTTGGGACCTCCATCTAGGTTGAGATGACGTCATGAGCAGCAACGCTGAAGTCCAAGTTGAATCCGATGTTTCAACGGCCGCGGCACCATCGGTACAGGCATCCAAGCCCGCATACGATTTTGATTTGTTCGTGATCGGGACGGGACCTGGCGGTGAGGGCGCCGCGATGCAGGCGGCGAAGGGTGATTTAAGTGTCGGCGTCGCCGAACGTTACCGTCAAATTGGAGGCGGTTGCACGCACTGGGGCACGATCCCCAGTAAAGCGCTCCGGTATGCCGTTACCAGCACCATGCGATCGCTGAAGAATCCGATTCTGCGAGAAATGGGTGTCTCCGCCAGTCCGAGCATGGAGCAGTTGCATCGAGGCACGCAGGCAATCATCGGTCGACAAGTCGACATGCGTCAGTCGTTCTACGATCGTAATAACGTTCCTATTCAGCGCGGGCAAGCGAGGTTCCTCGACGATCACACAGTGTCCATCGATGGTGGAGAACCAATTACTGCAGCGTCCTTTGTAATCGCGACGGGTTCGAGACCGTTCCGTCCCGATGGGGTCGATTTTTCGCATCCCCGTATCTTCGACAGCGATACGATCTTGGGGATGGAGGACAAGCCCAGCTCGATCACCGTCTATGGCGCTGGCGTTATCGGAACCGAGTACGCATCGATGTTTCGAAACCTTGGCATCAAGGTCAATTTAATCAACACGCGTGGGCAGTTACTCGAGTTTCTCGACGATGAAATCATTGACGCGCTGTCATACCACCTCCGTGATCAAGGCGTCATCATTCGCCACAACGAATCGATGGAGCAGATCACCGCGCATGATGACGGCGTTGTGCTCCACTTGAAGAGCGGCAAGATGCTCAAGAGCGACGTGCTGCTATGGGCCAACGGGCGTCAGGGCAACACCGAGGATCTTGGCCTCGAGAACTTGCCGATCGAAGCCAACCGCCGTGGGCAGATCATCGTCGACGAACAGTTCCAAACCTGCTTGCCGCACATCTACGCCGTTGGTGACGTCATCGGAATCCCCTCACTTGCCAGTGCGGCGTACACACAGGGGCGCGCCGCCGGCATGCACCTGTTAGGCCAAGCCGACGGAAACCTCCGTCTGCACGATATCCCGACCGGTATCTACACCAGCCCCGAAATCAGTAGCGTCGGTCACACCGAGAAGGAGTTGACCGAGCAATGCGTTCCCTACGAGGTCGGCCAAGCCCAATTCCGCTCGCTGGCCCGCGCCCAGATTACGGGGCAAGTTACGGGAATGTTAAAATTGCTTTTTCATCGCGAAACAAAACAAGTCCTTGGTGTGCATTGCTTTGGTGCCAATGCGTCGGAGATCGTGCACATCGGCCAAGCGATCATGAATCAACCAGGTGATTTGAACAACATCGACTACTTCATCGAGACGACGTTCAATTACCCAACCATGGCGGAAGCCTATCGGGTTGCGGCACTCAATGGCGTCAATCGGCTTTTTTGAGTGGCCACCGAACCAATCTCCGAAGCGCCGGACGAGGGTGCCGCGTCAACGGAGCCCGCGCACGTCGACCCACGAAATCGGCTTGCCGCCATTCGCACCGACTTAGCCAATGAACGGACGCTACTAGCTTATGTCCGCACAGCGCTGATGTTGGTCGGCACCGGAGGCATGCTCATCAAGTTCTTCGGCAACGACTCCCGCCTGCTCATGACGGGATACGCCAGCCTTGGCGTGGGCGCATCGGTTTTATGGCTCGGTATCATCCGATTTCGCCGGGCCGCCGCGCGGGTTCGTCACCACGTGCGACGCTGACAGCGGACGGATCGCAACACCTTCATTCCAGGTCGGTCACGCGTCTTCGGTCTGGCTCGCTCGAACGCCGGGGACGGACGGATCTTCGGCGCGAGGGCGTTTCGGAGTGTGCCGAGTCGGTTCTCACCGTCACGCCCGCTGGCCGCACAACCGGCGCACCGGCGGCGGCATCCAGGTCACCGAGGTACTCCTCTCGTACCTTCGGATGCTGCTTGACCTCTTCTGGAGTGCCATCGACCAGGACCCGTCCCTGATAAATCACGTAACACCGATCGACCGTGGTTAGAATTTCGCGTGCCGCGTGATCCGTGATCAGCACGCTAATGCCCGAATCCCTCAGTTGCTCAATCACACTCTGTATGGACTGGACGGTGACAGGGTCGATTCCGGCAAATGGCTCGTCGAGCATGACGATGCGCGGCTCCGACACGAGGCAACGAGCGATCTCCAACCGACGGCGTTCACCCCCGCTGAGCCCGGAGGCGCGACTCTTACGTAGGTGTTCGATGTTGAATTCTTCCAACAACGCGTTGGTACGCGTTTGACGGCGTTTGCGATCGACACCCAGAAGTTCCAAGAGGGATGAGATGTTCTGTTCCACCGTCAACTTCTTGAACACACTCGGTTCCTGCGGCAGGTAGCCCATGTGCCCGTCACGAGCACGACGGAACATGGGCCAATCGGTCGCGTCCTGGCCGGCCAAGAACACACGTCCTTTGTCGGGTTGGACCAAGCCACAAATCATGCGGAACGATGTCGACTTGCCGGCACCGTTGGGCCCTAGCAGCCCAACGATCTCCGCGTCGCCCACTTGTAGGTTGACTCCGTCAACGACTCTCCGGCGGCCATAGGTTTTTTGAAGACCGACGGCTTCAAGGATAGGCGATGCATCGCCCAAGGGTGCGTGTGCGTCCTGCGTCATCGTTGCCTTCCTTGCCAACAGTCAGTGAATCAAACCCATGCGTTTGAAATTGGGCGTCCAAGGCACCGGCGTCCTCCACGTATGGGGCCAAAAGATCATCAAAGCCTTACCGACCAAGAGATCACGCGGCACGAAAGCTGCGTCCGAATACTTGTAAGCATCATCATCAGGGCTGCTTGGGACGCCGAACCTCTCTTTCGCCTTCGACCCCGCCCAACATCGTGCGTCCAAACTCTCCGGGCTATTATCACCCATTGGGAAATACTGGTCCGGCCCCAACTCAAACGAGACCGACCGTCGTGCCTGCCAACCTGAAAACTGGTCCCAGACCTCAGGGTAACCAAACACCGCTTGGATCTCGTCGACACCGACCCGGCCTCGGCTCTCACGCGCGATGCGAGCCAGATCATAGTCAATGATGCCGCCGTCCTCGGAACTCGTCGCGATATAGTATTTGTCGCGATCGATCCGCATTCGATGCAATGTCGCGCCTCCATCAACGGTCAAGCCAACGGGCGAGGCGTCCAATGGATTCCCGGGGCCCGCGTAATGCGGCCGATCCTGAGACGGCTTGGTGAATTGGGTCGGATCAAAACGTGCCGGCCGACTCAGCGCCACGACATCGCCATCGACCCAGAGCATCAATTCATCATCGCAGTTCGCAAACCGGATATCGTGGCGTCCGCCAGCCCGAATCGATGTGTCACCGATCGGTGAATCTTCTTCGTCCCAAGGAATCTCTTGATCTTCATCGCCACGTCCGTCCAACATTGCCATGCGAGCCAAGCCCGAAGCGAGGTCGATCCGACACTGATAGCGAATGCCGGCCTCAACAATTTCCAGTGTGAGTCTCTCGGCATCCAAAACGGTTTCGACATCAACGTCGACAATCAAATCGCCGACCCAATTCGTGCCGTCGGCAGCTAAGCCCGTTCCACCCACTGTCAAACTGCCGCCGAACTGGGACAAATCCCCACCGGACTGAAACGACGGTCGGAATGACCCAGCGGTACGACTGCGACCAGTCAGCCGCCCCAATAAAGAGATCCCATCCGAAGCCGGTTTATCGCGATAGATTAAGAATGAAGGAACGGTAATGTATGAGTCATAAGCATGGAAATCAGTAATCAACCGAGCATCGTAGGCGTCCACATTGGCGAGTGATTGTCCCGCGAGGGCACGACGCCATTGGTCGGGACGCGGCCAATGGTGGTAATATCGAATCCATTGTGCCTCACCATCTTCGGACACTCCGTCCAAGGTTGCCGTCAAACCGTCAGCAACAGAGCGTTCAACCTGCCAGCCGTCTGTCGGCGCGTCGTCGGTGCCTCGTGTCCAAGCTTGTAAGCGGCTGGGGTAATTCGCCTGTACCAGCGCCGCCGCCTGCCGATCGCTGTCATAAACGAAGTGCCGCATTGCGAGCATGGCGGTCGGATCCTTCCGAAGAATGCTGCCCCGTGAATCATCGGATGCACGCTGCGCCGACGAGTTCGTTTGTTGAGCATAAACGTCACCGTGCCGAACCGTGATGGTTTCGCCAGGCAGCCCCACAAGTCGCTTGATGTAGTTTTGTTTCGGATTGACAGGCACCTTGAAAACGATCACGTCCCAACGCTTGGGCTCCTTGATCGTGTAAGCAAACTTGCTGACCAAAATCCGATCCCCCGTGAACGTGCCATGATCGGGGGTTTCCACAAGGTCCAGCGGATTGACATATCGGCAATTCGGACAGATCCCTCCGACGACGACTTTGTCCATTACCGGTCCGCGGTTCTCAGCACTGGCGCCGACAGGAAACGTCTGACCGCACTGCTGACATGCCAAGTCCTTATGGGCGCCCATGAGAGCAGGGGCCATGGACCCAGTCGGAATCACGAACGCCTCGGCGACGAAAGCACGAAAAAGCAGCGCCAAAAGGAACGCCACCACGAATGCCTCAACCGTCTCTCGGCCGCTCTGCGATCGGAACACCACCGCCCGCTGTTGCGGAACCGTCATCGCTTCAAATTCGCGTTTGGCGACTTCGGCGTCGCTAACCTTGCTACCCGAACCGGTTCCAGCTTCCGGATCCGTCTCGTTTTCGGTCGATGAGGTGGAGGTTGGAGGTGCGGTCACGAGATGGCTTGCGGGCGATGGCGAGAAAGTGAAATGGAGCTCCTCCCCGGGCTACGGAGGACGTCGTCGGTCACGCGAAGTGTAGCGGTTTCGGTCGTCAACGCCCACTTCGATTCCGAATCGATCCGGCTGACATCCATTGCGTTGCGGGCGCGTAAAATTGCCGCAACCTCGCTGAGCGTTAGTCAGATTCCCAAACGGCGGTTAAACTGCCTTTGGTGAAAACCGATGTCCCCGCCTTCCCTCCGCGACCGGATCTCCGCCATGAGACTTTGTTTGGCCTCGCTCGTGACTCTTTTTGGTCTGACGAGTGTCCCTGTCACGCCCTTGATCGCCGGCGGATTGGGTGTGACGCCTCCCGATCAATTCAGCGTGCCAGATGGCTTCGTGGTAGAGCTGGTCCACGAAGTTCCGGCACCCACGCAAGGCTCATGGGTGAGCCTGACGGTCGACCCGAAGGATCGATTGATCGCATGCGATCAATACGGCGGCTTGTTTCGAATCGATCTCAGCGATTCCCCACCGCAGGTATCCAAGCTCGATATCGACTTCGAAGGGGCTCAGGGCCTCCTCTGTGCGTTCGGATCGCTGTACGCCAACGTCAATCTGAGAGGCGGCGATAACGGGCTCTGGCGATTGACCGACACGGATGGAGACGATCAGTACGACACCAAAGAGTGCATTATCCCGCTTAACGGCGGCAGTGAGCACGGACCCCACGGGATCGTGCTCTCGCCCGATGGTGAACGGCTGATTTTTGTCGCGGGCAACAACACGGATCTGCCCGATGAATTCAGCCGGTCGCGTGTGCCAAAGACTTGGGACGAAGACCATTTGCTGGGTCGTATGCCAGACGCGCGTGGACACAACGCAACGCGAATGGCACCTGGTGGATTCATCATGTCGTGTCGTCCGGATGGCAGTGATCGCGAACTCATCGCAACCGGCTTTCGAAATCCCTACGATATTGCGCTGGACCGAAACGACGAATTGTTTGCGTATGATGCCGACATGGAATGGGATGTCGGCACGCCGTGGTATCGGCCCACCCGCGTGAATCACGTCATCAGTGGTGCTGAATTTGGTTGGCGAAACGGCACCGGTAAATGGCCGAAGTATTACCCCGACTCCTTTGGTTCGGCCGTCGACATCGGCCCCGGCTCTCCGACGGGAATTGTGTTCGGTTACGGCGCCGCCTTCCCAGAGAAATATCAAAACGCACTCTTCATCGCGGATTGGTCCTACGGGAACATCCACGCGGTGACGCTGACGGAGGACGGTTCATCCTACGGCGGCACTTACGAAACGTTTGCGACGGCGGCGCCATTGCCGGTCACCGACATGGTGATTCATCCTGATGGAGCAATGTACGTCACCATTGGCGGACGACGAACTCAGAGCGGGCTGTACCGCATCCGGTATGAAGGCGACATGGAATCCGATGGTGCAAATGCATCCAGCGAAGAGCAATCCGCCCAAGCGCGGTCCCTTCGCCATCAGCTCGAGTCGTTGCACTCGGGCGAGCCAGCCGACTCCGCTGATCTCGCGCTCGTTTTCGAACACCTCGGCAATTCCGATCGAGGCATTCGGTATGCCGCACGAATCGCGCTGGAACACAAAGCGCCCTCCGTCTGGAAAGATAGGATTCTAGGTCCGACCGACTTGTCCAATGAGGCCCGATTGAACGGCCTCATCGCGTTGGCACGACACGGCAGCGAATCGGATCAAGACTCCGCGACCACGGCGCTGCTGAAAATGAGCTTTGAGTCTTTGTCGCCGGAGTCAAAGATCGCCTTCCTGCGTGCCGCCGCCCTCATCACTCTGCGACTGGGTGATTTCGACACGCAGCAGCGTGGACAATTGATACATGCATTGGATGGCCAGTTCCCCAGCGGCAATGACTCGATTGATCGTGAGTTGGCACTCATGCTGGTCTACCTGCAGGCGCCCGGCGCAACCGAATCGATCGTGGAGAAGCTAAAGGACTCTCCCAGTCAAGAGAGCCAGATTCACTATGCCATGGCACTTCGGCGGTCCGAAGAAGGATGGACCGAACCACTGCGACGAACCTATCTCGAATGGTTCACCTCCATGAAAACAGCCAAAGGTGGACGTTCATTCGGTGGCTTTGTCGACAACATCAAGAAAGAGGTCGTTGCATCGCTGTCGGGCGGTGAAAAGCAACGACTCGCTGACGCAATCACTCCGCCCAAGACTTCCGAGGACGCCGCTCAGGAAACACCTCGAGCATTCGTCAAATCCTGGTCCGTTGACGACCTCGTCGATCTGATCTCACCAGCGAAGCACCAACCTAACTATGCCAATGGCAAGGCGATGTTCGCAGCAGCGCAATGCTACAAATGTCATCGAATGGGGCTTCAAGGCGGTATTCTGGGCCCCGACCTCACCAGCGCCGGAGGCAAGTTCAATGCTCGAGACATGCTGACGTCCATCATCGAGCCAAGCCGAGTGATTAGTGATCAGTACGGTGCGACGCAGTTTCTGACCGAAGATGGGAAAATCGTGACGGGACGAGTCGTCAACATGCGTGACGGTTCGCTGACCGTCATGACCAACATGCTCGCCCCGTCATCCACCACCACCGTGCATCGCGATGAGGTCATTGAAACGGCTGAAGCCACCGTCAGCATGATGCCCAGTGGTCTATTGGACACGCTCACCGCGGTCGAAATTGCGGACCTGGTTGCGTATCTGCGTGCGGGAGGTAACGCTAATCATCTGATCTATACGCAGCCGGTGGCCAATAACTGACGCAGTGATCGCTGGCCCACCCAATCAGCGTATAGACAGAGACTACGAAAAAGCCCTCATAGCTCAACTGGATAGAGCAGTTGACTTCTAATCAACAGGTTTCAGGTTCGAGTCCTGATGGGGGTGCTCAACGACGTCACGATTCTCGTCTGTATGTCGGGTCGGAATCGGGTCCGTCGTCAGCGCTGATAGATGGGAAGAAGCTGGTAGGCGGGCGTCAGCGAGAGGATGGAGAGTGACGTGGTGAAACAGGGGCCAAGCCTTGCTTCGTTTCGGCGTCCGGTTGGCCAGTTGCCGGCCGGGGTCTGTGCTCCCAATAGGCTGCGAGCGATTTGAGGGAAGACCCGATTCCAAGTTTCGCCGCCCACCTGAGCGATGGCCTGGCTACTGTAGTACGTGGCCAGATAGAACCGTGGCTCCGTATCCGTCGCCGCGGGGTAACGGGTCCGTCGGTACCATTTCGCGCCGGCGTCGATCGCTGGATGCCGGAACCGTCCTCCCAATACCAGTGACAGCATCCCCGATCCAGTATTCGCCCGTGTGACTCGTCCGTCTTTCGTATGCGAACCACGATATCCGAACACGCCGTCTTGCTGATGATCGGGATCGGCGACATGGCAGGTTTCGATGAAATCCAGTGCTTCGTCAATGTATTCCTTGGGAACGTCGAATTCGGCATTCCTGGCGGATCGCAAGAACATCAACCCCCAGCCCGTCACGGACAGGTCGGAGGTTCCTCCGGACGCTGGCATTACATAGCGCCAACCACCCTGCTCGGTTGGGTCCTTCGTCTTGCGAGTCTGAATCCCGCGTGCAAAGACCAGTGCGTCTTCCAACGCCAACTTGACTTTGGCGGATCGTTGTCCACGCACCATGCCGTAAACCTCTCCCAGCATCACACCACTGATGAAATGGTTGTAAATCGCCGTTTGGCTCGGTGACATCTGCCGATCCAGTTTGATGGGTCGCATGGCGGTAAACAGTCCAGAACGATTCTGTGTATCGAGGACGTAGTCGATCGCTCGATGAATGGTCGCACCGTATTGACCCTGTCCGGGCATGTGACCTCGCGACAAAAACGCCATCGTCGCGAAAGACGTGATCGCCGGCTGAGCCGCCTCATCGCCGGGCATCTGCCCATCTTGACGTTGGTTCTCCGCGAGCCATTGCAAGCCGCGATCGACGGACGATTCAATCTGTGCCCACTGCCCTGGAGGTAGCGCGGCGCTCAAGTCGCTGGATTGGACAGGCGTCAATCCCTGTCCGTAGCCACTGGTTGCCTGCAGCAACAGCATCCATCCGATCCAAAGGAGTTTGTTCACAGTGACTCGACTTGCCGAATGATTTCCTGGTACTGGTCAATCGCTTCACGATACTCCGTCGGAGGCGTACGGCCTCGAACCTGCCAAAGACCATCCTCTAGCTGGGAAATCAGCTTGTTCCATTGCTGATCCGGTAGGGATTGGCCGCTTGCGATCGCTCGGAGGAGAGCTTGATCTCGATCGGACTTGACCAATGCTTTCCAACGGGCGGCCGCGTCTTGATCGTCCGAGTGTTCCAGCATCTCACGCATTTGAGCGAGCTGTTGACGTAGTCGCTCGGCCTCGTGCTGGTTGATGTCGGAATCATCGATTCGCCGCTGGAGCGTTTCAATCGACTCGGCCAACATCTGTTGGAGCCGCTCGGTTTCGTCTGCTCGTTCGGTCGTTTGGCCGCGTTCGTTTCTCGCCTGCGTTATTCTCTGACGTGCTTTGGAGGCAGCTTGCTTGAGTTGCGTCCCACCGCCTCCATTTCGCGTTTGCCACATCATCCAATCCTGAATGACCCTCAAGTTTGTACGTCGATTTCCGAGTTCCAACTGTTGGAACAGCCGGGGTTCACGTTCCAAGCGTTCCAAGAATGCATCCAGTGTCGGCTCTCTCAAATCGGCAACGTTAGGTCGACGCACCTCTTGCTCATCCAGTATGGCAGCGGTCCTGACGCGGATTCTGTCAAACAAGTCTTCGGCGTCGTAGAATCGTTTGACCGCTAGTTCCAGTTGTTCGGCCGCTGATCTCATGGCGTCGGTGGATAGGCAGTACACGATGGCGGCCTGATTCATCGTGATCGACTCGATCAACCCAGCAAGCTGCTCGACCATCACTCGAATTTCGTCGGGCAACTCCAAGCCGTCACGACCAAACAAATCCTCGAGGCTCTCAGCCAGCCCCTTGAAATCAACCAGCAATCCGTCCGTGGTTTGGACCAAGTGACTTTGATCCGAGGTTGCAACCAATTGGTAATCGAGTTCGATCAGACCGCGAGCCGTCTGCTTCCATATCCCCGTTGTGTTTGATAACTCGCGTGCATCGACGAGTCGTTCAGCAAGGTACTCTCGAATCTCCGTGTCGGACTCAGGCGTTTCGAACTCGAGTCCCTCCAGTGATACGATGAGTTCATTGACATGGTCGAATAAAAACTGCGATCGAGCTCCCAAATTCGTTTGGCTCGATGAACCGTCAAGCTGACGGCGAGCCGAAATCGCGAGATCCTGGGCTGCGGCCGTGATACGGGTTGATGTCGTAATGATCCGAGACGCAGATACGTCTTCGGCATCAAGACTGAGCGGCAGAGTCGATTCCACTCGGTTGGTGAGCTCAGCCGCCTCGTTGAAGAGAGGCAGCGCCTGTTGAAGCCTTTTGTCTCGAATGATTCTCCATAACTCGGGCCTTTGCGTTTCGTCGACCTGAATCCACGCCGTGACCTCGTCGGCGATCTCTTCTTGAAGCTCGGTTGCCTCCATCAATCGATCGCGTAGCGATGTCTGGCGGCGCCGCACCGTATCCAAGTATCGTCGCAATAAGCGGGGGTCGTCGCCGAGCATGCGGGCAAACTCGGCCATCATATCGCGACGCATCTGCTCGATCTCCGTGCGACGCGTCAGGTATTCGTCATCGACCTCGATCTGGGCCACTTTACGTTTCAGCGGATTTCGGTTCGCCTGCGATTGCCGTAGGATCCGATGGTGGTTCTCGACGTAAACCTCGTACATCTTGGCGATCTGTTCCAGGTCTTCGGCCAACTGTTTGTCGTGACTGATGTCTTCCATCTTGCGCATCAGTCCTGCCAAGAATTCTCGCGCTTGGGTCACATGGCCTAGCGCATTCAGCGTTTGGACCCTCAGACGAACAACGGACTGTGCATCAACGGGTGTGCGACGAATCTGAATCACGCGATCTCGCGCCGGGGCGATGTGAACCCGCCCCATGTTGACCATCTGCAACCCGACGAAGGTCAGCGGGGTTTCCAATGTTCGATCCCGCAGTTCCGCGACCAGCGCTTTGGCTCGCCGGAGGCTCGCATCCGTGTTCTCCAAACGTTCCGCTCGATCCGTCGGCAATGCACTTACCTCGCCGTAATTTTGGCTGACCGTTGCCAGCAGTTCCTGTGCTGCAGCCAGTTGTTCGTCGATCGAATCCAAGTCATCTCGAATCGCGATCTCGCTCTTGGATTCGTCGAATGCTTGCTCCTTCATCGCGACACGTTCAACGATCTTCAAACGCAGGCGGACGCTCATCGCGCCCCGGGCCTCATCGAAATCCAACCGTCGGCGAATCATCCCATCACCATGCTCGGAGTCTTCCACGACCGGCCCCTGGGGAAGAGCCATGGCAGTGAGTTCGCTGTTTGAGGACGTCCTCTGCCGATGGCTGACATCGCTCATCCGCTGCTTCGGATCGACATCGTCGGCCAGCGTATCCGACAAGTCCGAATCCTCAATGAAGTCTCGTTCGGATAGCGACTCCTTCACGATTTGGCTGGAACTCTGCTCGACTTGGCCGGGATTCTTCCCGACTGGAGAGGACACGGCGTTCGGCCCTTTCACGAGCGGCTCGCCCACCGGCGAATCCTCTGGTACTGAAGCCTTGGAAGATTCTTCGGCCGCTTTGGTATCCTGGGCGATCCTTGGATCCGCCTTTGACGGACTCTCGCTCGCGACTGGCTGACCGTCAATCCGACGGGAATCCGCGATGTCATCGCCGTCCGAATCATCGGCAAGATTCGAAACACTCTCGGACCTTGAGCCATCGGCGGGTGACGGCTCATCAGTGGACGCCAAATTTCCATCCGGCTGGCCACCGTTAGGCAGGACGTCCGCGATCATTTCTGGAGCGATCTCTCGATTGTCCAACACGCGAATCGCAAAACTCAGCTGAGAGTTTTCATCAAGACGGAATTGTGAAAGATCCAAGTCAATGCTCGACATCACATGCCTTGGCATCTCCGCTGGGTCGATGGGTATTTCTTCAACATGGAGTACCGGCGGATCACCCGAGTCCGAATTCGATTCGTCATAAACGACCAATTCGATTTTTGCTAAACCGTGATCGTCGTGGGCCTCAAATTCGATTTGAATGTTCTGGTCGGCGGACACCTCTAGCCCTTCTGTTGGACTCAGCAGTCTGGCAACCGGTGGTTTATCCGGAATCACTTGGACGCGACTCCGCAGTGTTTCTTGCGGGGTCAGTCCGTCGTGACTGATCATGCCGGGCTCGAGGACCATGTTGGTCCATAGGCCCAATGAATATCGATAGACTCCATCAGGGGCTGGCACGATGGGAATCGACCGGACCGTTGAGTCGTCTTCGTCGGCGGCGGATGTTGTGGCAATGACATGCATCTCTTCGATCGGATTCGCCGGAACGAGCTCCAGCGTCAAGCGACTCCCTTCGATCGCCTTGAGACGCGATGGCAGATGGTCGCGTTCGTACCGCCCGCGTTTGGTGTATTCCGGTGCATCGACGATGACCCGCACCGATTTGAATTTGGGGCGTTCCAGCGCCGTGACCGAATACCAATCCGTTTGATCATCTCCAGCTTGCAAGCGATATCGAAAACTCTGATCGACGCTAGCGATCGGATGGACCAGCTGACCAGGCGGCTCCGCCAAGACGTCGAACGCCTCGACCTGTCGCTCACCGAAGTCCATCAAGATGCGTCCCGAAGTCGGTCGCACGCCGACGGACCGAAACTCAAGTCGCGTCGATTCACCCGATGGCACGGCCAAGTGCTTGGTCACGCAAGTCAAACGGGTCGCGGAGACATCACCTCCAAAAGACCAGAATCGGGCGGCGAGTATTCGTCCCCTTGGCCAGGCCCCAATGACCAACGCGGCCATGGCAATCCAGGCAACTAGAAACAACGTGGACTTCAGGAATGGTTGAACATCAACCGTCCGCTTTGGATCAACCATGGGACTTAACGCGATTGCCTCGCTCGTGACCTGACGAAGCATCGCGTTGTAGACAGGGCCATGGTCGCGTGGGCGCGACGACGATTCAGTGATCGCCAACCAGCGTTCCTGCAGCTGTGGCACGGCGCCGTCGGCCAGTTTCGCAGCTTCTTCGCGACCAAGGATGCTCTTGAGGGGCCGAAGATGATGGATCAACAAGCCGATCGCCAATCCAATCGACGCCAGGCAAAGCAGTCTTCGTGGCAAAGGTTCAAATAGATTGAGGGTCCAATCGATCCCCATCGAAATCAACATAGCGGCCAACAGAGCGGAGGTGGCGATGGCGACGGCGCGAGCCACAGTCACCAACGCCAGTTGGTACAAGATCTGCCGAAGTTTTTGACTCACCGTCCTGGGTAACCGCTGGGCTAGGTTGATTGCATGCGACATTAGGCGAAGCCCTCCGATTTTCGAATGATCCACTCCGTGCTTAAACAACCAATGACCAGGAACATCCACTCCCAGCGAATCCAGAGTGGAGTCGAGCTTGTTGATTCGGTAATGATCGGACTCAGGTCAGTCAGATCGACGACCTCCGCGACCGCAGTCGGGGGCAGCACCTGGCCTCCAGTGGCGCTGGCGAGTTTGTTGGCCAGTACAAGATCGCAACGAGTGTCGACCAGTTCGCGCGACACGAACGGGCGGACGAGAAAATGGCCCACGGGCGGAGTCAACTCATCGCCCAAGAGGTCTTCCGTTCCGGTGACCCGCCAATCGTATTGTCCCGGCTCCAGACCATCGATCTGTCCGCTATACCGACCGGGGATGTGCACGTCCGATTGGAGCTGGACGGTAACGGGCGGTGCATCATCACAGGTCGCCAAGGCTGATAGATCAGCATCTTCGATGGGGCGGTTATCTCGATCGACCAACTGCACCGTCAGGGTGATCTCTTCATTCTCGTCGTAGCGATTCTTGTCGCTGCGCAGTTTCACGAGCCGGTTCGACTCGGATAGGTCCGATGCAATGGCCCATCGCAAGAGTTGACCCCAAAGACGAAAGTGATACTTGTCACCATGCAGGTATCTGAGTCGATAGGTTTCCGGACCTGAGATGTAGATGATGCGTCCACGCCCAACGGGTTGCCAGCATAAGAAAGCCTGTTCGACATCAAGTGCACCGGAACGCGGCACTGCCGCAATGAGCGTCCGGGCCGTTGGCTTGGGTCGACGGAAAGGCGAAAGCCATCTGGCTGGCGCGTTACGGTTGACAAAATCCCACGCCAACTGCGTGCTGGTCGAATCTTCCGCAATCATCAATGCGTGATGACGAGTACCGCTTTCCGTTACCCGCAACGAGTAGCCCTCACGTGACGCACCCGAGGCTTCGAGTCTCTTGACCGGAAGAACTTGCTCCAAAGGCTGGCGGACGAAGGCCGATGGCATCGACTCGCTGCCCGCAAGGAGAATCAACGAACCACCGCGCTGTCGCAAATAAGCGATGAGGGACTCCTGTGCCTCAGGCGGGAGACGCTTCGTTTCCACGTCACCCAAGATAACGACATCGTATTGGGCCCATTCATCGACCGAATCGGGAAACGACCGTGAATCGCTGCGCGCCCCAGTGGCCACAATCCGAGGCTGGAACAAGAGTTCATCGGCCTCAATCTGCGGATCGCGTCGAAAGAGCTGTGCCAGGTATCGAAATTCCCAACGTGGAACTTCATCTGCCAGCAACACACCAATTTTGGAACGCGTCACGTTGACGTCGAACGATTCGATGTTGTTGACGGTCGTTGCTTCCTTCTCCAATGGTGCAACGCGAACGGCCATCCGATGACGCCCCAATTCCGTCATCCGCGTATCAAATCGAATGCGTCGGACACTCGCATCGCGGGTAACCTTGATGGTTTGGTGGGACAACGTGTTCTCATCGCTGACCAACTCGATCGTGCACGACTCTCCATTACAATCGTGCGTCTGAATATCGACTTCAATGACAACATCGTCATCTCGCATTACGACGCTGGGTGCCAAGACAGCCGCGATCGAAACGTCGCGAGTGTGCTTTGGGTTGCCAATCGGGACCACGTACACGGGCGTCTGATCGAACGGGACCCTCGACAACGGATTCGAATCGACGGTGTGATTTGTGTCCGAATAGAGGATCACCGCAGCCAATTGTCCGGAGCGGTTTAGCTGCTGGATATCATCCAGCGAGGCGCCAATGTCGGTGACTTGATTTAGAAGTTCACTTGGCAACTCGGAGCGCCATTGCGATTCCGAAGATTCACGATCGGCCAACAAGCTGGCGGAAGAGTCGAACCGACAGTATCGGATCGTAGCCTTTTGCTCCATCCCATCATCGGGTCGAAGGTCCAATGTTCGAAGCGCTCCCGCAACACGTTGCAGCCGCGACCGTTCGCGTAGTCTTTGGACCTGTTCCCGATTCAGGGAGCGAATTCGGGGTTCATGTTCAATCCGGACTTGGTCGGCCAAATAGACAGACCTTCGTTCGATCGCCGTCGCGTTGTAGCATGCATCACTCAACTGCTCACTCAGCCCAAGGGTTACGGTTCCGCGGCTCGAATCAGCCTGGGTTCTTAATCGATGAAAGACTTCGTCGTCCAAGAGCGTGAGCAGCGCGGCAGATCTGACGTTGGTCTCCGAATCCCGGTCAACTCCTTCGATGTGGATCCTCACGCGAATCAATGCGTCCAAGGCATCGGTGACTTCCTTCATGACCTTTCCGTTAGCGGCCTGCCGCTGGTCCAGTCGAGCAGCAACTTGGAAGTGCTCAAGAGCCGTTCGCGCGGCAACGACCGCTCGGTCCGCGGACGTCAGTGCGGGCGCCGAAACCGAATCGGAGGCCGCGACCGCCCAACGTACGTCATCCGCCGTATCGGGTTCATCGACCACGCCCATGCTCGGACTCACATCCGTCGCGATCACCAGAGTCTGGCTCGTCGTCGTCCGTTGGGTCACCACGCGACTGGGAGCCAGCAGCATCCAAAGCGACAGCAGCAAGGCAACAACCCGCAGTATCCAAAACAACCAAAAAAGGCGAGCGCTCCGAATGTGGGTCTCGCGCCGCAGGCTCCAATGAATCACAGCGATCGAAATAAGTGAGATAGCGATCACCGATGAGAACGACAATGGGCCGTCCCAGGCCAGTCGCTCAATTGTGTTGGTGGTGGTGGTATCCATCAAACCGCAACGCGCTCTTGATTGGAGGACACATCCCGCGGCGTCATTCCTTCGGCAACCCTCTGCGCGGTCCCAAGTTGGATGGGCAAAGGTGTCGACGAGATCGGTGATCCGGTCTCACTCGGCTGAATGGCACCGACGCTAAAACGTTGCCGAGTGATAGCCCCCGACAGCAAAAGATCCAGGAACATCAGTCCAACCAAGCCAATCAACAACGCCGACCAGATCGGCAGGGTCGCGGTGGGGACACGGTCGTTTGACAACCCACGCCGCTGGCTCGCGAATCGATTGATGATCTGCTGTTGGCGTTGTCGCGAGACGGTTGCCGGGTTGGATTCGGCAGGGGAACGGTCCACCGCAAATGGAATTTTTCGTCCCGACAGTCCCAGTTCCAATTCGTACAATCCGCTCGCGGCGGTTTGGGCCGTGTGAAATCGGATTTCGTCGCCATCTTGCTGCCCCGTTAATTCAATCTGACTTCCGTTGGGCTTCTGCAGAGTCGCGGTGAGCTGGGTGGTGTCTCTCAACCGCAAATCCAAGTGCTCCCCCGGACGAAGGTTGTGCCTGGATGAGCGTGGTTCGGTGAGGTAGGCCAGCCAATCCTGCATCATGACGACGAAAGCATGCGACTGCACCAGATCGCTCCACTGCAGCCGCAATGGAATTGCCTGAACGATCACTCGTCCTTGACCGAAGTCCTGTTCGACTGCCAACGTTTGCCCATTGGTAAGTCCCAACAAGACGGACAGGTCCGTCTTCATGGACTGCTGGTCGAATCGCATGCGCGAGCTCACCCTGACGTCGCCCACATCAAGCCGGTCTTGATCGACCAACTGGCGAGTCGCAGGATGGATGGCGAGATAGGGATTGATGAACGTGGCCGGTTCCTCATCATCATCTTCGACCACATACGACAACCGAACTGGTGAGAGCCCATCACCATCGGCAAAGAATCGATCGTTGAACCACGCCACATCGGTCCGCGGCCCCAATCCGATCCAAAGGCCCCCGCCTTGTCGAACAAATTCGCTAACCCTTTCGACCGCCGAATCCTGAAGACGTTGCAAGTTCGGCACCACAATCGCTTGGTACTCCACTAGTCCCATGGTCGCCAACTGCGAGGGACGCACCACACGGGGAGCAAAGACGGATTTCCATCGCGACGGACCGGACGGAGCTAACCGTCCAAGGGCGGCAGCGGCGAAGTAGGAGTCTTGGTCGGTGTCACTGAATCCTTCACCCCCGTCCACCAAGAGAATTGGAATCCGCTGAACCGCTTTGACGACCGTGACCGCCTGATTGTCCTGCGGAAGCTCATCGTCCACTTTCAACTTGCAGGCCACTGAGTATGTCCCCGCCCGATCAAACGAATGCTCCCACATCAGCGTGTGGACCGCACGTGGTTCAATCGGCGGAACATCGATGGATTCAATCAGCTCTCCGGCCTGCCACCAATCCGCTTGGATGGATGTCGTCGCCTTCTCACTTCGATTCTCAACCGTTGCCAAGAAGCGAACGGTTCCATCGACACCAATGACGGAACGAGTTGGCTCGAGCCTAGCCACCGATACGTTGTGTGTTCGGGCATCACCATCGTTCCATCCGATGACCTCAACCTCTATATCGATTTTGGATTCCAAGATGCGTTCTTGCAGATGGTCCCAACTGGGCGAGTCATCCTGTGGCCAGCTCGTCTCTTGCGCATCGGTGACCACAACAATGCGACGCAACTGAAACATGGGATCATGGTCCAGTTGAACTGCCGCCAGAACGCCAGGTAGCAAGTCGGATCCGTCTTGGGTCGGTGCGACTTGATCTATCTTGTTACACAAGTCCTGTACCCCATCGGAATCAACTCGCACGGGCACTGGTGTCAACCAGTTGGGTTTGGGGCTGACCGTCATAACGCGCACCGAGTCATGGGGAGACTGGGCCTGAACGGTCGACTTCGCAAGCTCGATCAGTTGTCCGAGACGGCTCGAACCATGGCGCATGCGCGCCGTGGACATCGAGTTATCGAGCAACACGACGGTTTCCGTGCGAATCTTGGCCCCCAGCCACGCTCCGGGGATCAAAGGGCGTGCGAGCGCCAAGATCAACGCCGCGAGTGCCAGTGCGCGACAGAGTAGCTGCAACCATTCTCTTAGTCGTCGCGAATGCGATTGCTGTGCTTGGGCGGTTTGCAAGAACTGCATCGCACCCCACGGGACCTCCACGTCTCGGCGTCGATCCCAAAAATGCAGGATGAACGGCAGCGTGACCAACGGCGTCGCGAGTAAGAACGCCATACTCAGGAAACTCATGAGACCACCACTCGTCCAGCATGCGAACCAGCGCGGGCTTGTCGAGCCTTGCGGCTGCGCAGGAAGTGCGCCAGCACCGCACCGAGTTCTTGGTCTGTGGTGATCCGCACATAATCGCCGCCGATTCCGGTGATCGACTCTTGAAGCGTTTCCACATGCCGCTGCAGATTCCGCAAATACGCATCGCGGACGGCTGCGGGGTCCAATCGCACGCGATCTCGTTGGTTCTCCAATGAATGGAAGGCCGACCATCGCCGAAAGTCAAAGTTCGCTTCCTCCGGTGCAAGTACCTGAAAAACGATCAGATCATGACCTCGCGCGCGAACCAAGCGAAAGGCATTGCACAGTTCATCGACGTTGCCAAAGCAGTCACTGAACACAATCAGCAGGCCGCGTCGCTTCATTCGTGGTACAAACCCCTTGACTTGAGTCGCGAGCTCACCGGCACCCACCGCCTTGTGTGCCAACAGCGTGTAGAGCAACGCCCGAAGGTGGCTGGCGTGGCGGCGTGGCGGAACACTTATTGGTGCGGGTTCTGTCAGCACGGCCAATCCCACCGCGTCCCGCTGATGAAGTAGAAATCGGGAAAGACAGGCCGCCGCGATTTGCGCGAACTCGTATTTCGTTTTGGTTGACATTCCGAAACGCATCGAACCGCTGGTGTCCAAAGCAAGGAAGGCCTGAAGATTCGTTTCTTCCTCGAATTGCCTGATGAAATAGCGATCGCTTCTGGCGTAGACGTTCCAATCGATTCGGCTGAATTCATCACCGGGCGCATAGGGACGATGTTGAGCAAACTCGCAGCAGCCGCCCTTGTGCGTACTGCGATGTTTACCGGCTAAGAATCCATCGACCACGACCCGCGACATCAGCTCCAATTGCCCGATCTGTTGCATGACCAACGGATCAACCAAGGCTTTGGTCTCGGAATCGGAAGAGCCAGTCCCCATGAGCCTTGCCACCCTTCAGACCTTCAAACTGGCCGAAGAGATCAGCTTCTCAAGGACCGAATCGGCATCAATCCCGGCGGCCTCGGCGTTGAACGTCAGAATGATTCGATGACGCAGAACCGGTAGTGCGACATGTTGCACATCGTCCGTGGTTGCGTGGAAGCGGCGATGCAGCAGCGCCCGTGCCTTGGCAGCCATCAACAAGGCGATCGTGGCGCGGGGACCTGCCCCGAACTGGATCATGTTGCGGAGATCATCCGGCAGCGCCGTATCGTCCGGCCGCGTGGATCGCACTAGGTCCACTGTGGTTTGGTACAGCGATTCTGAAACGACCACACTCTTTACGAGGGCTTGCATCTTGCGAAGATCATCGCCATGCAGCACCTGCTGGGTCTTGAAGTCGTACTCCGTCGTTTGCCGACGAGCGATCTCCAGTTCCTCGTCCCGGCTGGGATAGGGCACGTGGATTTTCATCAAGAATCGATCCAACTGAGCCTCCGGCAACGGATAGGTGCCTTCGGTTTCGACAGGATTCTGAGTTGCGAGAACGAAGAAAGGATCCGGCAAGGTGTACGTCGTACCACCGATTGTGAGCTGTCGTTCCTGCATGGCCTCGAGGAGAGCACTTTGCGTCTTGGGCGGCGTTCGGTTGATTTCATCGGCCAAGATCACATTGCCGAAGAGGGGTCCTTCGACAAATCGAAAGATCCGTTTCCCCGTCGTATGATCTTCCTCGAGAACCTCCGTCCCCGTCACGTCGCCTGGCATCAGATCGGGTGTGAACTGGATGCGTCGAAAATTCATCTCCAAAAGAGACGCGAGCGTCGACACCAACAGCGTTTTGGCCAAACCCGGCATACCTTGGAGCATGCAATGGCTGCGGCAAAGCAAGCCGATGATGAGTTGCTCGGTCACCTCCGGCATACCGACAATGACACCACCGAGTTGCTCGCGAAGTGCCACGAAGGCATCGTAGAGTTGATCGACCTGGTCGACCACGTCCTCCGCCGCGACGCTGCCATTGAGAGACGAAGGTGATTCGGGAACGTTGATTCGGGGCATGGGTTTCTCGCTGAGCGGACTTCGATTCAACTCATTGACTCGCTTCGCGAATGCTGACCAGACCGTCGGCATCCTGATCGAGCGTGGCAAACTGTTCACGGGTTCCGACGAACTCTTGTTCGCTTAAATCTCCGTCGCCGTTCTTGTCCAGCGTGACGAACCAATCGGGCGCCGGATCCATCTGGGGAGAGCGTGCCGCTTCGCCGCGCCCGACGCCACGCACCGTTCCCAGGTAGTCCTGGACACACAAGCCGTGTCCCATCGCCACTCGAATCACCGGCTTCAGATCCTCTTCACTGAGCCGATCATCATCGTTGGTGTCCAATTCACGCAAACGCTCGCTGACCTGCCGTAACTCACGTTCGGTCAAACGGCCATCTTGATTTCGATCCAATACGGGGATGATGGGGTAGCCGTCGTTGACGGCACCGAACGATACCTGGTCGGATCCACCACCGTCGCTAACCAGGGCGATCCGGACCTGGGCTCCAAAGAGTTCCGCAACCAGACAATCACCTTGGGAGCGCCAATTCTTCGCAAGTGGGCCAATGAGACTCGCTTCACCCGAGTCACCCTCGAAACGCACGCGAATGGTCACGGCGTCCAGAATGGACAGGTCCAGGACGCTTGCACCTGATATCTCGTCGGATTCCTGATCGTTGCCGAGTCGGGCGAGCGAGTCTCTCAAACGTCGATCGGTTTGCGTTTGCGCGAACCGGCGAAGACGCTCGAGCGAGTGAGAGAGAGCACGAGTATCCGCGACTGGAATGACCAACTCGGGCGGCGACCATGCGCCGCGATCAACCCGTTGGCTCAAGGCGGCAACTTGCAACTCGGCCAAGTCGACGACACCGTTTTGATCGGTATCACATCGTCGCAACGCAGTGCCCGCCTGGTTGAGTTCTTCTTGGTCCAGCAAGCCGTCGCCATTGCCATCCAAGACATCTCGCACTGGTGCCTGGCGGGCGCGGCTCCGCTCGAAATTCTCGCTCAGTAGCATCAGTGACGTTCCCTCGCCCCAGGAGTTCATCAACCAGCTCGCTTCTTCGGCATCGATGGTTCGGCCCGTTGACTCCGCATAGGTGACGAGTTTCTTTGGCCAAGACTCACGAGTCGGATCGGCAACTAGTTCCTCCAGCCGATCGCGCCGGACCTTCCTGAAGGGCTTCCCGTCGATGGTGATGTCAAACCGAACCAGCAGCAATCGCTCTGGTAAGACCATGATGAATTGCTCGGACGTGTCATCGTTTGAGCGTTCCAAGTCGCTGCGCCGCGTCTCCGCATAGCTCGTCATGGGAACAACCGTTTCCTCGAATCTCAGCATTCCGGCGGTCGTCGTCGTAATGGCACGGTCATACGTTGACCCGATCGCCTGCACGGAAACCCGGATCGGCTCCCCCGAAGCGCTGGCCGCGATCGCGGCCAGTGCGACGCAGGCTGCCAAAACATGGGCCTTCACGACAGAACCTCCTTGATAGGGCGACCTTCGCTGATCGCGATCGGGCGACCATTGGGGTCCATCTGTGATTCAGCGGGATCTAACCCCAGTGCACGACAGAGGGTGGCTTGGACATCGTCGGCGCCGACTTGCCCGTCGGTCACTTCCATTCCATCCGCACTGGTTTTCCCATACGCGCCACCACCTCGTATGCCACCTCCCGCGATTGCGCAAGACCAAGCTGCGGGAAAGTGGTCACGTCCATTGCTCGCGTTGATCACCGGAGTTCGACCGAACTCACCCATGCATAGGATGGTGGTGGATTCCAGCAAGCCGCGATCGTCGAGTTCCATCATCAAGGAAGACCAACCCTGATCGAGTTCAAGCGAGAGTCGACGGACGGCATTGAAATTGTCCGAATGCGTGTCCCAACCGATACCGCCAGCCGACGTCCCTAGCGAGACCTCCACAAAGGCGACCCCCCGTTCCACGAGTCGTCGCGCCATCAAGCAGCCTTGCCCAAAGAGCCCAGCGCCATAACGTTCACGAACGGCATCCGGCTCCTTGGTCAGATCAAACGCGTTGGCATCGTCGCTGCTCATCAGACTGACGGCGCTTTGATAGACCGTCTGGTGGGACTTTGGGGCACCGTCGGCATGCAACGTCAGGAAGTCCCGCTGTAGATCCGCCAGTAAATCAAGCCGTCTTTTGAGACGCTCATGCGAAACATCGACAGGTCGATCAATCGCATCGACTTTCAAATCGGGGAATGCCGTTGTCCCTCCCGGTGCGCTCGACGTCGCGACATAGTTCACGTCCGACGCACCAACAATGAGTGACCCATAACGCGGCCCTAAAAAGCCACTGCCAAAGGCGTCACGATTCAAGACCCGATACGGCCCAATGCTTACAAAGTTGGGCAGTGTCTGTTGTCCGTGCCGAAGTTGTTTCCCCAGTGTGGCGCCAATGGATGGATAGTCGACCGGCCCCATCGGGACGTGACCGGTTCGCATCAAATACGTTCCTCGTCCATGGTCGCCCTCGGCCGTGTTGAGACCCCGAATGACCGCAATCCTTTCGGATTGTTTTGCAAGCTCCGGAAAGTGTTCGCTAATCCTCAGCCCGGGCGACGCCGTTTGAATCTCTTGAAACTCCCCGCCATTCTCATGACCGGGTTTCAAGTCCCAAGTATCCGTTTGGCTGGGGCCGCCACTCATCCAGAGCAAGATGCAATGCCGATCCTGTTCAGCCATGGTGGTTTCCAATGCCCGAGCCCACGATGGGAACCATGTACTCATGCCAACGCCCGAGCAGCCAAGGGCCATCGAACGTAGCAAATCACGTCGGGAGAACATCGGCTTCATGATCATCAGTGGTTCATGGTGAATTCGGCACTATTGAGCAGTGTCCAAAGAATATCCGCGTGGGCCTCCTTGGATGACTCGGAATCAGCCACAAACGTTCGTAGCCGGGACCATTCGCTTGGCCTTGGTTTTCGTGACAGGGTGGCTTGGTAGAGAATCTCGATCCGCTGATCGTCCGACAAAAAAGGCGCATCCAGAGTCTTTAACAAACCGCTGGTTGAAAGACCTGTCGCGTTCTGAATCAGGCCGCCATTCATCAAGGTCAACGCTTGCGGGATTCCTCCGTGGTACCGATTGGTCTTCCCCGCCGGCGTCTTGAACAAGGCGATGAAATCCCCGCGCGTCTGATTCCCCACTCGCGCCAGATCAAAACCGTCGTCAACGACCGTCCCCATCATGCTGGCGACCGTGATGCAGTCGAAGATTTGCTCCGCCGTCAGCATCTTGATATTCATCTGGGCAAACCATGCCTGTCGCATTGGATCGATGGTATCCGCCCCGCTGGATAGTCGATAAGCATCCGACAACGCCAACCCTCGGAATAACGCCCGTAAGTCAAAGCCGTTTTCAATGAGATGCCCTGCGACCATATCCAACAAGGCATCCGATTGGGGCGAATTCATTTCACCGAAACCATCGACCGGGTTGACGATTCCCCGCCCGAACATGTGCGCCCAGACGCGGTTGGCCGTCGCGCGCGCGAAGAACGGATTGGAATCATCGGTCATCCAAGCGGCCAGTTGCTGCCGTCGCGAAGGCGCGTCGGCACTCGAATCCACTTCCGCGTGATCTAAGAACTTCGGCTCAACCACCACGTCCGTGTCCGGATACTTGACTTCCCCCCGGTCCACGTCATGAACCCGCATCACCGTCGACACGGTTTCCAAAGCCGCTTGTGGTCGCGAGATCCTTGCAAAGAATGCCGCGTAACCCCAAAAGTCGTCCTGCGTGTATGGCTCGAAAGGGTCGTCATGGCACTGCGCACACTCCAGACGCATCCCGAGAAAGACTCGTGCCGATCGGGCGGCCAACTTGTCTGCATCCAATTTGCTGGCGGCATAAAACAGTAGCGGCCCCGAATTCGTCAGGCGACCATCGGCCAAGAGCAACTCTCGCACCAGTTGATCGTAGCCCACACCTTCGAGCAATCGCTCAGCCATCCAAGTATCGAACGACTCCGTGCCGCCAAACCGTGTCAGATCAACGCCTTCGGGCAACAAGAAGGCTCGCCAGGCGGCGGCGACGTGCGTGGCATGATCTCGACTGGTAAGTAAACGATCAACCAATTGCTCATAGCGATGGTTACTCGGGTCGTTTGCATAATCGCGCAGCTCCGACACCGTGGGAGTCCGGCCCACCAAATCAAGATAAACGCGTCGCACCAACTCCTCGTCGGTGGCCACCCGTGTCGGTTGCACTCCGTTGTCCCGCCAGAGTCTTGACAACAAAACATTGACGCCGTCGACAAATGCCGCCTCATTCATCCCAGGCTTCGCGACGGCCCGCCAACCGAGACTCGCGGCGCCAATCACGGAAACCTTCGACGGCGCTGGCTTGGTCGGCGGCATCGCAGCGGAAGCCACGTCGGTCGAAAGCGTCGACTCCACCGCAACCGGCGAGTCATCGATGAAATCCATCCGATCCAGAGCGACCTCTTCAATCGCCAATTCGTTGGGGATGGATTCGCTGAGCCACTGCTGGACCGTTCTACCCGGATAACTGACCGTCGACTGCTGCCCGTCAGCATGAACGGATTTGGGCAGTCCGGTCGATTCGTCGACCCAAATTTCCAATGGCTTTGTAGTGCCATCGACGGCTGCCCGCATACGAACACGGACCCCTTGCGGCGACTCCGACCAGCCAAGGTCGACGATCGATACGTCGTCCATTGCAGTGAGGTCGCCTCCGCGTCCAAGCATGACCGCCAAGAGCATCCGCTTCGGGTCCAGATCCAGGGTGCCTTCACGGAATCTGGCTCGGCGCACGCGGTCACCTCGTCGAAACGTCACCACACCGCGACGGTGGTCCCAAATGCGTATCTGATCGTCCGTTGATTCACCAATCAGACCTCGTGAGATCGAAACCCAGTGTCGTTTCGATCGACCCGAAGCGTCGCGCCGCTCGATCTCCATCACGTCCGCTTGGGCCCGCTGCAAGGCCTCCATGACCTGCTGAAAACCGTACGCCACGTTGCCTTCACGGATCAGAAACCAAGTGCAAACGACGAGCAGGACCGCCGCGGCGGCTTGCCAAACACGGGCCAATGGCTGCGAAAGTTCAAAAACACGCTTCCTCCAAGCGCCCTCTCCATAACGCTTCTCGGCAAGCGGTATCCCGAATTCGGCTTCAATCCCCGCATCCAATCGCTGCTTCAGCGACATCGGCACCGGCGTGTCTCCATACGCATCACGCAAGAGTTCAGACAATCGATCATCGTCGTGCTCGATTAGATGGTCGGCGCCGTTCATTCCAGGTGCCCCCCAGTCAGTCCTGGTTTGGCCAACGGGATCGACATCTTGGCATCATTGGATCCGGGAGTGATGCGGCTCCTTGTGGGTGCTAAGTCTCGAATGCCGGCCCTCTCGCGAAATGCATTGCGGGCACGATACAGGGTTGATTCAGCGGACTTTGGTGTCACGCCAAGTCGCTTGGCAATTTCGGCGACACTCAATCCGTCGAGGTACTTCCACTCCAGCGCCATGCGGAACGGATCGGACAGCGAGTCCATCACCTCGCGAATCTCGGCACGTCGCTCCCGTGCGACTTCCAACTCGCTGCCGGGCGTTGCCTCCGTCACCAAATCATGGCGATCGGGCGCTGACTCGACCAAGTGACGAACACGTGCGACGGCGCGATAGTGATCTTGCACCTTGCGATTGGCGACGGTTCGAAGCCATCCGCCGAGCGATTCAATCTCCCGACTGTTCGGATTGCTGAAAGATCGGAACAAGGCCAACATCGTTTCATTCACCAAGTCTTCGGCCAAATGCGTATCTCCATCGACGCGAGCATGGACAAATCGCCAGATCGACGGCAGATAACGCTCATAAAGCGCGTTCACTGCCTCCGGTTCCCGGTCTCGAAGTCGTCGCAAGAGTCCAGAGTCGTTCAAACCGTACTCAGGTGTTTTGCCGAACGTTGTTCAACGTTTCATCTACACAGTCGCGGGTCGTGCAAGAGTCACGTAGAAATTCTCGCCCAATTATGCCCCAACGTCGGTCGGGGCATTGAGCCGTCGTAGTGAAGCGGTCACGAAGAAGTTCGCAAAATCCCAAAGGATTTCGTGCGTGGACTGGCGGGCTTGATGCGACTATCTCATCGAGGCTCCTCTCTGTGACTAGGAAGACTTCCGAAATGAACATTTTTGGCGCGATGGGCTGAGAGTGAGATTCCGCAAAGACCGATTGAACTGGAGCTTGTGGCGAGTGCGCTTCCTCGTTCCTGCTGCGAAGTCGCTATGCGTTCTCTGGAGTCTCAGTTGGTTCACGCCACCGTTGTCGGCCGAGGATCGCCAAGCCGAGTCGTCGACGTTGGACGCCTTGGTCGAGAGAGCGACCAACCAAGAGTCTGGCTCGGGGGCCGATTCCGCACACGCCGCCGCCGCAATCCATCGCCAGTTGATGCGTCATCCGACCCAACAGCGATATGAGTTGCTGAAGGAATTCGCATTCGTCGGAGACAATGGCGACATTCGCACTTGGGCTGCGATCTGCGACGTCAAGGCTCCTCCGATGGAAGTTGCTCGATTGGTCGGTGAACGTCGTCGGCGCAGCGCCTTTTCGCTGCCGTTCGTCGGGGCACAGGATGGACTCTTCAGTACCAACTGGGAACTATTACGCGCCGCGAAAGAAGCCGGACGCCTGCGCGAACTCGAGGACATGGTGAGGCAAAGGACCGGTGGGCGCGCCATCGCGCTGCAGGCACTGATCGTCGCCGACGAGGACGGGGAAGGTGAATGGTTTGCAGAACTGCTCCAACAAGTCGTCCACTCCGTCGAGCAGCGAGTGTTGCCTCCCCTGGAGGCAACGACCTTGATCTGCGTTGGCCATGCCTTCCCAACATGTCGCGAGACGATGGACATGTTGCAGCGATCCATCATGCAGGACGCCAACGTGACCGATCCGATCAAGCGATTCGTTCTTGGAGCCAGGTTGCCCTTTTCGACGGACGAATCTCTCCAACCTTTTCTGCTCAACGATCAATGGATTGCTATCGACGGAACATCGGGTTTCTTTGCGATGGACGACCGACTGACTCACATCCCTGGCGGGGCAACTCGGTATTGGTTCCGATATCCGATCATGGGGGATTTCGAGTTCCAGATGGAGCAGATCGACCCGCAAGTCAATGATCTTTGCCTGCTGGGTTATGAAGGAAAGCACTTTGGGCTTTCCGGCGGACGGAGAGCGGGCGTGAATCAGCGCAAGCTCCGGTCGCGGCAAGACAGCTATCGCTTTCTTCTCAACGGTTACCGAAAGCTCGAGTCCAAACGCGCCGGGTCTCCATGGATCACGATCACGCCCAATGATCATCACGTGGATCGCTTTCGAAACGTCGCCTTATCTGGAAGGCCCAAGATCGCGCGAGAGGTCGACCTATTGAGTCCAGGCAACTTGCTCCACTGGCATGGTGATCAGGATTGGTTTTGGAATCGAACGGATCTGATCGCCTCCGAACCGATCGTGGCGGCATCACCAAATGGGGCAGACTCCCGCGATCAGCGCCCGGATGCAATGGACCCGACGACAAATGAATCGCGGCATGGAGTGCTGCGTTACGATCGTCCACTGTTGGCGGGGGAGCAATTTCAGTTCGAGTTTTTTGCGGCAGATGATTGCGATGTCCATCCCGTCGTAGGCCGTCTTGTCTTCTTGATGGATCCCGGCGGTGTCCAACTTCGTTGGATAACCCACGGCGAGAATGATTGGACCGGTTTGCCCATCGACAACAAGCTCGTTGAACCACTCAAACGACGTGGGCCGAAGACGCTACCGCTCCATTTAAATCAATGGAATCGGATGTCACTTTCGATGTTGGACTCCAGATTGACCCTCAATCTGAACGGGACAACGGTCTACGTTCGCGATACGTTGTTGGGTGACGACACTCGATTCGGTTGGTACCGTGAATCCACAGACGCGTCCATCGAGATTCGCAAGGCAACGCTCAGTGGTGATTGGCCTGAGCAAATCGACTTGCCATCCGTCGTGCGGCGCAAGGCGTCAGGCGATCCGCAGTCCCTCGTCGCCGCTGCCGAACTCTTTCGCGAAGCGGACGCGTCCGACAATGTGGTGGCCATCGTTGCCAACGCCAGGGATTTGCCCGGTGAGGAGCGAGTTCGATTTTTGACCAATTGGGTGCTTCCCAATGATTGGCACGATACGATCCGGCTGGCCAGCGACTTCATGCCGCTTCATACCTGGCCCGCCGACGGCATCGACGTCGACGAACGCGGAGTCGGATTGATCTCGGCGGCAATGGAGTTACTCGACAGCGCGGAAGAACTGCACCAAGTCGACCAGTTGATTGCGAGCCTTGATGCATTCGTTACGACGAGTGTGGACCAGCAGCGAAACCGAGCCGCATTCCTGGCACTTTGCCAGTATCGTTTGGGGCGACACGACCAAGCATTCGATCACATTGAGACCCTCTATCAACTCGACTCACAGCAAGGCAAGAAACTCAATCCACCCGAGCTCTGGCCGGAGTACCTGGTTGCGAAAGAATTAATCGATCAGCCTGACTTCGCCATCGTGATTCGTGACTTAATCGAGATGCTTCGACCGACGACTCTCAAGAAGGATTCCGCCTTGGTTGCGGAACTGATTGGTCTGATGAACCACTGTCGCCGGAACGATCTTCCCGAAGTATCACGTGATCCGGAAATGGCGTTGACGAGTTGGCTGAGCACTGCCCACTACAATGCCCAGCGACGTAGCCAAGGCCACGGTGAACCGCTTTGGGAATCGATCCGGGCCGGGACTCGACATCTGGCGGCAAACTCTCAAGACTTCCTCTTGTACGACCGTCCTCTGCTTGGCGACTACGAAGTTCAATTGGAGTCGCAGGTTGGTGGTTGGAAGGAAATCGAAACGATCATCGCCGGAACACGCAACCTCATCAGCTCCGACGCGGTCGTCACGGGAGACTCCGAGTTGGGTAAGGTTGAGTCACCCATCGATCCACCGCTGTCCAACAAGGCGGGATGGAGGCACCAGCGTTTCGTGATCCGTGATGGCGTCTGCACTGCGTACGCCAACGGTCGCCAAGTCCACCGGCGCTCCGTTGTTGACGGATTTCCTTGGCTCGGCTTTTATTCCCACCTCTCGCAATCGGGGGCGGTCCGAAACGTACGGATTGTTGGAAGTCCGGAGGTCCCTGACTCGATCAACCTTCTCCATCCGACGCTTCCAGGATGGAGATCCTACTACGGCCACAGCGTCAAGGGGCAACCAACCTGGACCTTCGAAGAAGGTCACTTGAACGGGCGTCGCGAAAAATTCTCCCGTGGATTTGGCCGCGAGCGATTCATCTATTACCAACGTCCGCTGATGGATGGAGATGAAGTCCAGTACCAATTCTTTTATCAGCCCGGTGAAGCAATCGTGCATCCCGCGCTGGATCGCATGGCATTGGTGATCGACACCGAGCAAGTGGGAGTGCATCAGATCACCGATGGTCAATTTGACGCAACGTTTCGCGACAAGAACAACCTGAAAGTGCGTCCGGTCGATCAACGACGGCGCCCCGACGCCGCGCTGTTGCCTGGACAATGGAATCAGGCGCGAGTGTCGGTCCACGGCGACCAACTCGAACTGCGACTCAATGAAGAACTTGTGTTCCTCGGTGATCTCAACCCGAACAATCCGAGACTCTTTGGCTTCTTCTACTACTCGGACCGGTCACAGGCGCGGGTTCGGGATGTCACCCTTCACGGTTCCTGGCCGACGCAACTGCCTGGGTTGGATCAAAACGAGTTGGTCGATCCAGAGCTTGTGACGCTGAATCAATCTAGGGACGCGTTGGCCCATCGAATCGAGCACGACTTTGGTGAGCGCGGCGTCCCAGCGGGGTTCTTCACGGTGCAGGGCAAGAACCTTCAACAGACACCGACGCCCGACGGGATCGGAATGACCGTCCATGGGGATCGGGGATGGCAGCAAGCGGCAGTGGTGGCCCAGTTTCAACTGGAGGGCGACTTCGATGTCCTCGCCGAGTTTCGAGACTTCCACACTGGTGACCTCGGCAACAATCGTGCGCAGTCGGGAATTCGATTACTGGTTCCCTTCGACGGGACCAACGATCCAACGGGCCAACTATCGCGAACCACCCAGCCAACCAAACGGTCCGTCAACGCCCAGTTTTGCGTGACGCGTGCCGATGGTTCCGTCGTCCGCGAGGGTCAGCCGACGGAGTGGCTAGCGAATTCGGGAACACTGCGCGTTGCTCGTCGCGGCAACAGACTGTTCATGCTCGTGAAGGAATCGGAAACCGACGTTTTCCGGCACTTGAGGTCGATGGACTGTCCGACGGAACCGGTCCAACGGGTCAATTTGGTTTCGTTCGCCGCCAGTGTCCCCGCAACCAGTGTCGTATGGAAACGCGTCGACATTCGAGCCGATCAGATTTCGCTCGCAACCAACGCGAATTCGAAACAGATCGCCATCATCGATGCCGACGGCTCCAATGTCGTGCCCGTCAGTCGAAGTGATCAGGCACCCGGCAGTCACGGTACGCCACGTTTTTCACCGGATGGCTCGAAAATTGCGTTTCAGGTTTTTCGTTCCGACCAGAGTCAATCCAGGATCTACGTGATCAATTCAGATGGAACGGGTTTTCGAGACTTGGGACAAGGGAAGTTGCCTGCTTTCATGCCCGATGGGAAGCGGATCGTTTTCCCCGGCATGGATGGTCTCACAATGATTGACGTTGACGGTTCCAACCGCCAAGTATTTTGGGAACGAGGTTCGGCTGTTCAACCATCACCGGACGGCAAGTATGTGGTGTTCAACGACTACGACGACAACCGCCATCCAAACATGTTTCGGCTGGACTTGGCAACGAAGCAGACGCGGCCGCTCTTTGAGGGTCCACTCGCCACACGCTACTCGTACTTCTACTGGAATGCGGATTGGTCGCCCGACGGTCATTGGATCGGCTTCTATGGCCGTCGAAGTAATACGCGACGCAGCGAGTTTGCCATGGTCCATTCAGAGGGATCCAGCCAAGGATTCCAAGTCTTGAAAGAAACGGATGGGAGCTATTGGCCAGATGTCGCGTGGCATCCCGACAACAATCGACTGCTCATATTGCGACGCAGATCCAGTCAATTGAATGAGCTACGCATCATCAAAGTCGATGATCCGACGTATGACGAACCATTTTCATCGAGGCCAGAGCTGCGCGGGGCGGGAGCGGCGGACTGGTCCAGCGATGGCAGGAAGGTCGTCGTCTCCTTGCCGCTCGCGCTTCAGCGTGTTCTGTCTCACGATTAATCGCATTGGTCATCAGAACAGGAACCCCATGCCAACTTGGATCCATCCACGAAGTCCACTCGTTGCGATCTTGCTCTGGTGCGCGACCGTCGCTCCTGCCAGGGCTCAAACGGTCAGCGACGTTCAACAAAGCGAACTCTTGGAGACCATGGGTCGACTCGCGGCCCCTTCACCGGCCAATGTCTCCGAAGCGGTAAAAAAGGCGTCCGATGTCGCCGAAGCGGCGCAACAGGCGGCCGAGGTCCATCAAGTACTGATGAACGGGATGAACACGCTTGAAAGATACGCGTTTCTGAGCGAGTGGGCGTTGCCGGATGGAAACAGCGACGTTCGGTCGATCGACATTCGATGCGATGTTGCGGCTCCACCGAGAGAGTTTGCGCAAGTTCTCGGCTCCCGCCGACGGCGAGACGCCTTTCCCATCCCGCAGGTGGCGGGCCATGAAGGCATCTTTAGCACGAGTTGGATCTTGGTTGAAACGGCCAGGGAAAGCGGAAATGCACGTCGCTTGATGGATCGACTGGCATCGCGAGAGGGCCAACAAGCCGACTATGTACGGATGTTAGCTCTCATCGTTTCCCAGCCAGGCACGAATGGGGAGATTACCCATTATCTGGAACATCTGGCGTCGTCGTTGGTTGCAGAGGGCGACCGCGGCGGCCTGACGGCGGCACAAGTCGTGACGCTGGCATCCGCGTGTCAAAGCAACCCGTTGCACCAGAGCTATTGCCAACGATTGACCCAAGTGGCACGAGAAGCACCAGCAATCGAACCGCAGCTTCGACGACACTTGAATCAACTATGGCTTTACGGCCGGGATGCGGATGCAATCGCGTCGCAACGAATCAACGACGACTGGCTCGCAATAGGCTCACGAAGCTCTTTGATGGCTCATCAAGACCTCGTCACCCATGTTCCGATGGGAGCGACGACTTACCTCTACCGGTATCCTCTTGGAGGCGACTTTCGTTTTCAAGTCGACCTCATTTCCCACCAACCGGGTGACCGAACATCGTTCGGCTACAACGGCCACCGATACCGAGTGTTTCGTTCCCGGCCAGGACATGTTGAGAGGTTTGAATGCCTGTCCCAAGGAGGTCAAAACAAGTTTTCGATGAGTGGTCATCGCGTGGGAAGTCATCCACAGACTCGCTACTCACCGTGGTTAACGTTGACACCGCATTCAGTTGACGACCTGCCGACTCGCTTTCGCAATCTCTCACTTCGCGGCGAACCGACGATCCTCTCAGATGTTCCAATGATCCATGCAGGAATGGCCGATTGGGCGGCACTCCACAGCGGTGGGTCAACCGACGGTTGGCACGTCGTCGATGAAGCCCTCCATCGCGACGCGCACGCCCCAACCGAAGGTCAACCGGATTCGACGTCGGCCTCGACGATCCTTTACCGAAGGCCTTTGCTGGAGGATGAAACAGTTCAATACGAGTTCTACGTCGATGAGCAATGCACGATCCATCCAACGTTGGGAAGACTGGCATTTCTGCTCCGACCAGACGGAGTGAAATTGCGCTGGATCGTCGATGAGACCTGTCAGTGGACGGGATTACCCATCGACAACTCCATCATCGAGCCGCTCAGTCGCCGGGGCCCGCGTCCTCTTCCATTCCGAGAAAAAGCTTGGAATCGGCTATCGATGTCAAGAAGTGATCAGGGAGTCTCGATCGAGCTCAATGGAACCTTGATTTATGCGCGTGCCATGGACATAGCCGCAGACACACGGTTCGGTCTTCATTGCACCAACTCGGCGTCGGACTACCTTGTCCGAGACGCGGTGCTCTCTGGTGACTGGCCGGCGGAAACGAACCAAGCGGCATTCGCATCACCCTCGGCCGAGGGCAGCACGACCAATCGCGCTCAGTGGGCCAGCCTCTTTCCTGAACGCGATCAAGCCGACAACGTCGTCGAAATAATGCGCCGAGCTGATGGTTTGCCTCTCGAGCAGCGGTACCAATTGCTGTTCAACTGGGTCCTGCCGAACGCGATGCATCCGACCCTACGATTGAACGGTCATTTCATTCCATTGAGGTCGCACGCCCGTCAAATGGATGCCACTCCGTCGGATCGTCTTCGGTCGCCGTTGTTGAGCCTATTGGAACTTGCCAAGCAGATGAACCGGCTCGATGAGGTCGAGCGCCAAATGAAGCAGGTGGATTTGGTCGGCATCTCACAGCAGCGCGCATTCGAATCCGCGAGTGCTTTGGTTGCCGAGGCCAAGGGCGAACAAGCGATCGCATTGCGTCACTGCGAAAATCTCTATGAACTCAACACGAAGCATCCAGACGCGTCGATCGAATCGTATTGGCCCGAGTACTTCGTCGCGCGTCACTTTCTGCACGATGCCAATGAATTGGTCAGCGACCTCCTCAGCGTCGTGGCGCCGGAACGATTTGATGATGAATATGTTTTGCGAACGGAACTATTCCGATTGCGTGACCAAGCACGGATCCAAACGGATCGGCACATTCCGCGTGAAGCGGAGCCCATCAAACCCTCCCAGTGGCTTGCCACCTCTCAGTACACGGCATCCCGTCATCAAGACGGTCGTGGCGCAGCCGATTGGATCGCCTTCCCCGGGTTCGTTCATACAAGAGGCGGCCACGCCAGCGATTTACTCATTTATGAAAGTCCGCTTCAGGGGAACTATGAAGTGGAATTGGAAGCCCGCCAGGGTGATGGCCGCTGCGATGTCGTTGTTGGTGGCCAACAGATCGCAATCAATCGAAACCAGATTGTCGTTAGCGACCCAGGTCTTGGCCGGACCATCGCAAGAGTTCCCATTGCCCCCCCGATTCAATGGAGCGACGGATGGTCCACGCAGCGTTTTGTGGTTCGTGACGGCACCTGCACGATCACGGCAGACGGCCGTGTGATGCACTCGTTCCCGACGACCAGTGACGACGACCCTTGGCTGGCGATTCGTTTCCAGCCGGGACGATTTGGTGGTGTCCGTGATCTACGCATCACGGGGCGGCCAAAGATCCAAGAGAAACTTTCACTCAACTTTCGTCGCGGTGGGGCCTGGCGTTCTTACTACACCCACGATCCAGACGCGGACAACTTTCGTTGGCAGCTAGACGGAGCTGAGCTAATGGGTACACGGGATGCCAACTTCGCTGGATCGGGACTCGAGCGTCTCCTCTACTACTAACGACCGCTGTGCGATGGCGACTCCATTGGCTACGAGTTTTTCTATAAGCCAGGCGAGTTCGAAGTACACCCAGCACTCGACGGCACCGCGTTCTTGATCGATCCAGATCACGTCGGCAAGCATCACGTCACGGATGGTTGGTTTGATCGCCTCTTTACGGACAAACGAAACGTGAGTGTTGATGACGATTCGCAAGCTGTCCCGCCAAAGGCACTCCTGAAGTCCAACGAATGGAACTCAATGGAAGTGAGGCTGCGCGGAAACGTTGCGCAGTTCGTCCTCAATGGGCGACTGGTTTACGAGCAGGCCTTCAATTCGAGTCAACCACGTCTATTCGGATTCTTTTACTTTGCGGATGACAACGCCGTCCACGTTCGGAACACGACGCTGTCGGGAGGTTGGCCACGTGAGCTGCCTGGCTTGGTTGATCAGGAACTTGCCGATCCGATGGTCCCGGTACTGGATCAATCGCGTGACACGCTCGCCTGCCACTTTGAGCATGACTTTGCGAACGACGGAATTGCCGAGCAATACTTTTCAATCGTGGGCGGTCAGCAGGGTTCATTGGCGGTCATGCCGGGTCGGGGTGTCACGGTTCGGTTCTCCGACCCGTCACGGTGGAGACAAACCGGCATCAGGAGCAACATGCGACTCGCGGGCGACTTTGACATTGCCGCCGAGTTCTCGGGTTTGGAATTACGTGATGGCGTCATGGGATCGGCCAACCTGGTCGTCAACTTTGCAACTGAAGACCAGATGAGCGGACGCGTCGCAGGGTCCGAACAGTCCGATTCAAAAACGTACTTTGCGCAGATCAAACGTGTCCGTGACGACGGCGCCCAACTTCTCGACATCGAGAAAACACGCATGAACGCTGACTCGGCAACGCTGCGGCTGGCCCGTCGCGGCACTCAGTTGCACATGTTGGTGAAGACGGAATCCAGCCCCCACTACCGACGTCTAAAGTCATTCACCGTTGGCGATGTCATCGTTCGCCATGTTGATTTGTTGGCGGTCGGAAATCGTGCCGCCTACGCTTCGACAACGTGGAAAAAGATGGACATCCGCGCCGAGCAACTCTCGCTGAGGGGAACCCAAGGTGACCGACGCATCTATATCGGCAATGCCGACGGAACCGAGTTGCGTCTTTTGACGCCCGAAATTCCAGGGCGGGGCAATCACGGCTCCCCCGAGTTTTCGCCCGATGGCACGAAAGTGGCATTCGATACCTGGTTAGGAAGTTCACGCACGGCGCGGATCTTTACCATCAATGTCGATGGAACGGGTTTGACGGACCTTGGCGAAGGAACCATGCCGACATACTCACCTGACGGCCGGAAAATCTATGCTTCGACTGTCGGCGGAATGATCGAGATGGATGCTGAAGATGGCACCAATCGAACCACGATCAGTTCAACAGGTTGGTCGATCAACACCAACTTGCAAGGCGACAAGGCTGCGTTCTACGACTACTCGCCATCTCGCAATTTTTTCGTCGTGGATCTTCCCACCCAACAAAAAAAGGCGTTGCTAACGGCCGAACACGCAAGTCTCTTCTCGAGTTACTATTGGAATCCTGACTGGTCGCCCGACGGAACGAAGTTCGCTTTCACGGCAAGAGGCCGCGCGAGCGGTGAACGTGAACTCGTGATCGTGGATTCGCGGGGCAGCCAGCATGGCTTGGAAGTCCGTCCCCTTGGCCAAGGACTGTCGACGGATGTGACTTGGCATCCGGATGGTCGACGAGTCATTGTCCACTTCAACGGATCGGCCCGTCTTGCGCCGTATTTTGCCATCACGCCGGATGCCCCAGACTCCATGCAGCCTTTCCTGCCCGGGCTGGTTCAAGAGCGGGTGGGTGGCCTTGAGTGGTCGCGTGATGGATCACAGTTCGTGATCGCAAAGTTCAAAGAGTCTGTTTTTGACGGAGACTCAAAGTAATGCTTCCTCGCTGGGAATGAAATTCGGGTGCCGCGCAAGAGGAAGCCGTCGATTCAAGTCGAATTGGTCACCGTTCACGTCGTGGTAACGGCCTCCATCATGTTGGCATTGGCGATCGTGATTGGATTCAGCTTCGGACTTGTCGGGCCCATCATTGCGTGCGTGACGGCATTCATCCCATTATGGATCAACGCTTCGCAGATTCGCGTTTGGCGTCGTTGGCCGTCTCAGGTGTTGCTATTCATCAATACGCTCTTGCAAGCGAGTCTCCTCATCTGGATCTGCCGAGAGTCCAACGCGAACCCTGGCCCACTCAACGGAGTCTCGTTGATGATGGCGGGGCTGTTCGGAATTCCGATCATGTGTCCCGCCTGGGTTCTTGCGGCACTCCTCCAATTCTTTCTGGTAAAGCGGCTTTGACCGTAGCGAAGCATGAACTCAAGAATCGATACCGTGGACGATGTGCGTCTCTACAACCGACAGGCGTGGAACAAGCTGGTCCGAAAGAATAATCGTTGGACCGTTCCGGTTTCGCCGGAGACGACTGATCGTGCAAGGGAAGATGACTGGCAGATCATTCTCACTCCCGAGAAGCCCGTTCCCCGCGACTGGTTTCCCGATTTTCGTGCGGATCATGTCCACGTGCTCTGCCTCGCCGGTAGCGGTGGTCAACAGGCCCCAATCTTGGCAGCGGCCGGCGCCGATGTGACGGTCCTGGACAACTCCCCCGCGCAGTTGGCGCAAGATCAATTCGTTGCCGACCGCGACGGTCTGAGCCTGCGGTTGATCGAGGGCGACATGGCAGACCTAGCCATGTTGCAGAATGAAACATTTGACATGATCGTGCACCCATGTTCGAACTGCTTTGTCCCCAACGTGCTCCCCCGTTTGGCGTGAGGCCGCGCGGGTGCTGAAGCCGGGAGGCAATCTGTTGTCCGGCTTCGTTCAGTCCCACGTGTTTCTGTTCGATGATGATCTCATGGATGAAGGTCAGTTCGAACTCTGTCACCAAATCCCGTACTCGGATCTCGGCAGTCTTCCCAACGACCGCCGTCGCGCCTTGATCGAGTCCAATGAGCCGGTCTGTTTCGGGCATACGATGGCCGACCAGATCGGCGGGCAAATCGATGCGGGATTGGCCATCATGGGATTCTATGAGGACTGTTGGTCCGATTGGCCCATTTGCAATTTCATCTCGGCGTTCGCGGCCACCAAGGCGACGAAGCTGGAATGCACCCCGGCCAATTGACCAGCGGGATCACTTGGACTCACCGCCGATCAGTTCCAGCAGCCTTGCTTTGATTCGGCGGGGGCGGTCCTGTCGCCAAGTCGTGATCGCCGTTTGTAGCATTGTGACCTTTTGATTTAGCAGCGCAATCTCAACTTGGTAGCGTTCGTCTTGCAGCTCAAGCTCCCTCTCGACGAGTCCGGTGAGTTCTTGACGGACTGCTTCCAGATCCGCTCGCTCCGCTTTGTAATACGTCTCTTGACTCTCTTGCAGGCGCCCTAACAGAACGGCTCTTGCATCATCAATGCGTCCCAAATCCGATTCAAGCTGCTCAATGGATCGCGTCTCCGTTACCGTCCCCATGTCCATATCCATACTCATGCCCATATCCATGCGCATGTCCATTTCCATGTCGCTAGTCATATCCGCGACAGCTGAGTTTTTCGCATCACTTACGCCTGGCGCCGAATCGCTGCCTGTTGACGCTTGAAACAGGTCCAATCGCGGACGCAGGGACTTACCGGCTTCCGTCATTGCCAGTGCCTTGGCGATTTCTCTAAAGCGGCGAGCGTCAACGATCAGCTTTTCGAAAGAGTCAAACCGTTCGCGGAGCCAGATTCGACTATCGCCTTCGGCGACTTTCTCCTCGGGCAGCAATTCGAATGAGTTGGTACCGAAACGGAGCGCAAGCAACCTGACTTTCTGTTCAAACTCCTTGAATTGCTCCGTCGTCAGTTCGGACGGCGGAACAGCAACGATGGTTCGTTGGCTGTCGTCGCCGATGGGAGTGGTGACGTCAACTCGAACAGTGGCGAGGGTTGGGTTGTCGGGATTTTGAAGATCTGTCCCCGGCGGGCCTCCTTCGCGCTGAAATGCTTCAACGACATAGGTGGCATCAACGAATGGCGGTGCGTTGTAGTCGTATTCATCACCCAGCATGATCACGACGGTCAAGCCGCGCAGCGGCCCCATGCCTCCGCTGGTCGTGATTTGGGCTTGGAGCGATCCAGCAGCAAGCAGCAAACATGCGAAGATGAGTGCTCGAATGTTCATTCTCTTAACCAGTTCAGATATGTGGAACGCTGCAGGTCCTCCAACACGATTGCACCTGTCCGTCAACGTTTGGCTGCGCCGTATCGTGAGGGATCCAGTTCACTCAAGAGGCGATCGGCGGTACCTTGCAACGTTTGCAAATCCCTTTCCAAGTTGATGGTTGAATCCCGCAACGCATTCGATTGGGTTTCCGCAGACGTCTCCTCGGCAGACGGACTCTGTTGTGCGTTCCTTTGATCCCACAAGGCAGCCTGCCGCATCGCACGCATTCTTTGAATCTCACGCTGTTTGGCAAGGTTCTGGGACTTGATCCAAGCCAACCCAACGGGGACGCCGAGCAGGACGACGACACCGAGCAGAACAACGGCGAGGCGCTTCATTGGATGAACGACGGCTTTCAGTGAGGAGGGAATTGAGTGGACGCCGGGTTGCTGGACGTGTGCCAGGCACTGCTCCAGGTCTTGAGCAACTTGGTCGGCGCGGCTGGGGCGTTTCGATGGATCTTGCTGCTGCAATCGATCGACGACTCGCTGCAACCAATCTGGCACACGCGAGTTCAGAGTTTGCATCGGCGCCGGTCTTTGGTCGGTGACCGCGCGCAGAATGCCGTACGCGGTCTCGGCCCGAAAGGGAGGTCGCCCAACCGCCATCGTGTAGATGACGGAACCCAGGGAAAACAGATCGCTGCGAGCATCAAGCGTGTTGCCGCGAGCCTGTTCAGGCGACATGTAAGCCGGCGTACCGGCCAACACTCCCGAGCGTGTGATCGTGACGTCGTCCGCGGCTCTGGCTAACCCGAAGTCGGTCAGCATCGCTCGATCGACACTTCTTTCGAGAAGGATGTTGGCCGGTTTGACGTCGCGATGCACCAGCCCTTGCGCATGGGCCGCTGACAATCCTTGAGCAACCTGAATTGCAATCCGCAAGATGTCTTCGATTGGCAGACATCCCTCCAAGTCGATTCTTTGCTGCAATGAGTGACCGGCCACAAAAGGCATCACCAGAAACGGTAAAGACGCCGATTCACTGACGGAAAGGATCGGCATGACATTGGGATGCACGATGGCCGCGGTTGCTTGTGCTTCACGCAAGAAACGTTGCCTCGCAACCCCCATCGTTGCCAAATGCGGCGTCATGACTTTAACCGCGACGGGTCGGTTCAGTTCCTCTTGGAAGCCCTTCAGTACGATCCCCATCCCACCGCAGCCAATGACCGACAGAATGTCAAACTCACCGAGTCGCCCGATCGCATCGTCTCTCTCGGAGGGTTCCAAAAACGTCACCGCAAAGTCTGCCAGGGCGGCCTCGTCATGGAGCCCCCGATCCGACGAACGCAACGCCAACGACTCGCGTCGCAACACGTCGCAAATCTTCTGACCTTCCATTGGATTGCTCGCCAAGTTCGAGAGCCGACACTGGCACTCTTGGCAATCGCCAAGGTGAAACGCGACGTCGGATTCTTCTTCCGCGCCCGCGTGCTGATTGAGTACGGCGCGGAGCGATTCGTCGCTCGGATGTGAGACATCCCTCATTGCATCACCTCGGCAACGAGCTGACGAATGCGGCGGATAATGCGTGACCGTGACATGTAGATACTGCCGGGCGATACCCCCAAGTGCTGGGCAGTCTCCGCAACGGATTGATCTTCGATCATGGTCGCGAAAAAAGCCTGCCAGCTCGCTTCCGCAAACTCCATCTTCACACGTTGCGCGGCCCAAAGGATCAACTCGTATTCGTACTGCTGCTCCATGGCCGGTTCCGTGTCTTCTTGTTGTCCCGCAATCAGGCTGAGAGCTTGGCTGCCCCCGAGCCCGTTGATCTGCTTTCGCTGACGCGTCATGAATCGAATCACCACGTTGCGGGCAACGCGGCTGACCCAACGCCGAAAAGACGCCTCGCCGCCGTCGTCTTTCCAGTTACCAACGGATCCTGCGATGGCCATGAGCACCTGTTGCGTTGCGTCGGACACGTCACCCGTTGGCACACCCAAGCGAGTCACCAGGTGCTTTAGAAATGGCTCGTACTGATCAACGAACTCCCACCATGCAGACTGATTGGCCGTATCAGCCAATCGGACGATCAGACTCGGTCGTGTGTCGGGATTCAGCATAACAGCGGGTAGCCAGCCACCGAATGAAGCGATCTCTATAGTGGTTGTAGTGCATGCTTCGCACGAGATCTCACGCTTCCCCGCAAAAAAAATGGGGCCGACGTGCACGGTATTGCTGCTGGTGTTCGTGGATCGAAGATCGTTGCTTCAATTCAACGCCGAGGAATAGTCGGAACGAATGTTCGAAATGCGAGCGTTTCGATAGGGCGATCGCTGGGATTTTGCTAGGCAGCCGCAAGTGGCAAGGCCATCGACGCGATGTACGGCATGGCATGGAAGGCTGGTTTGAGGACGACCTGACTGCCTGCGACTATCCGCGATCGCTCACCGCGACTCTGGTGGAGAAGTCGACCGGGGACGTGAATCGCCATGGAACTCAGCCGCGCCTGATGACCTCGCCAAAGAAAAGAAATTCTTCGAGACTCGAGTGACCAAGTTTGAATGGACTGCTCAACCGGCACCCATCGAAGCAACCACGGATGGGAGGACCACAACCGGATCAACACGGAAAGCATCGCAGGCCCAACGGCAAGGTCGTTGCCTGCGATGATTCCGCGTAGTGGAGGCGGGGAGGATTGAACTCCCGTCCCGCGATGCATCCACGAGACCGTCTACGTGTGTAGTCAAACCATTTGTGAGCTCTCGAGGAACTCTCTTTCGGATTCGACGCCGCTGTCTGACAGGCTGCATCTGCACCTAGCTCGAATCGAATTTAGCCGACCGCGTCTCGAACTTGACGGTCAGCGATCCGGAATTGTGACGGACATTCAGGCGACTCCGGCGGTCCCCATCAGTCCGGGCTACCTGTTCTTAGGCGGCCAGTGCAAAGTTTTCATCTGCAACTAAAGGTTTTGATCAGATTTTTACGTGGCCTTCTGATCAACCACGACACGCGAGCCTGCGCTTCTTGACATCCGGTCGATTCCAAGTCGCCCCCGATCTCGTCGAAGCCGCCAACTACCGCTTTCGCCGCAGTCGGCCTTCCAGCAACGAATCCTCGTTGCCGCTGTTCAGACGAAGGAGCATCGCACTTGGTTCACCGTGTTGCAAGGGTTCGTCACAAAAACTGGCGTCAACGCACCCGATGGGCTGTCGCCGACATGCGGCTCGGTTGTGATTCGGCATCGGGTCAATCACAATCTTCTTCAGGCGGTGTGACCAACCCGTAGCCGACTTCGAGGAGGGTACCGGGAAATGCGAACACACCCATTGCACGCAACGTTTCCTTTCCGTGACGACACCGGCCATCGTCACCACTCAACCATGGAGAATTCGGATGATGCCTCGGTTGCTATTCGTCTCACCGATCGGCTCCCCGCATGCGTTCCGGCTTTGGACCGCGTTCGCCTTGGTTCTGTCGATGCTGGGAATACCCTCGGATCGGTCGGCGTTGGCGCAGGATGCGCCGACGAAACCCAATGTGATTTTCATTTTGTGCGACGATTTGGGATGGGGCGACCTCGGTTGTTTCTATCAAAACACGTCGAATCACGAGCGACGACATCGCACGCCGATGCTCGACCGAATGGCCTCCGAAGGCATTCAAATGCGGGCGCACTACTGTCCCGCACCAGTCTGCGCACCCAGTCGCGGAACGCTTCTCACGGGAACACATCAGGGTCACTGCTCCATCCGAGACAATCAATTCGATAAAGCGCTGCCGGATGTACCGACGCTTGGCACCGTCATGGGTCATGCGGGTTACACGACGGCGATGATCGGCAAGTACGGGTTGCAGGGGAAGGGCGACAATGCCTCCAACTGGCCCGCTTATCCGACACGGCGAGGATTTGACGAGTTCTTCGGCTCCGTTCGTCACGTCGACGGTCACCTTCACTACCCGGCCGAAACTTGGGCGTTAGGAAACAGCGACAACCACCGGTCGAGGAAGGAACTCTGGCACAACGATCAAGAAATTTCATCCCAATTGGCGAAGTGTTACTCCACGGATCTGTTTACCGCCAAGGCAAAGCAATTTGTCATCGATCATGCGAACGATCAGCCAGAGAAACCGTTCTTCATTTATCTGGCCTACGACACGCCACATGCGGCGCTCCAAGTCCCACCGACCGCCTATCCCGATGGCAGCGGCATCTCCGGCGGGATCCAGTGGCTTGGAACGCCCGGGCACATGATCAATACCGCGATTGGGACCGTCGACTCCTATCGCCATGAAGACTATCTCAATCAAGGATGGTCGGACGTCGAGGAACGATTCGCGACCATGGTCCGACGGATCGACAACTGCGTCGGTGACTTACTGCAAACGCTGCGAGACCTCGACATCGACGAAAACACGTTGGTAGTCATCTCCAGTGATAATGGACCCCATCATGAGTCTTACCTGGCCTCGAGCGAATATGCACCGACTTCCTTTCAGTCCTATGGCATTTTCGATGGAACCAAGCGTGATTGCCTCGAAGGCGGCATTCGCATGCCGACCCTCGCGTGGTGGCCTGACCACATTGCCGGCGGCCGCATCGATGAAACACCAAGCCAGTTCCATGATTGGATGACCACCTTCGCTGACTTGGCTGGCACGCCGCCGCCTGCCCGAGCCGATGGTGTCTCGTTGGTTCCCACGCTAACGGGCGAGGGCATTCAGGCCCCCAGTCAGATTTACATTGAATACGCCAACGGAGGCACAACGCCCCGATACGACGACTTCGCACCATCCCGTCGGGGAAAGCGACGTAAACAAATGCAGGTCGTTCACGTCGATGGCTACAAGGGGCTTCGCTACAACATTCAGTCGCATTCGGATCGCTTCGAAATCTACAACTTGAAAGTCGACCCCGACGAACAAACGAACCTCGCCGGATCCAGCGACCAAATGATCGAGGTGGAACATCGGATGCTTGATCGGGTCCTGCAACTTCGTTGCCGCAACGCCTCCGCACCGCGGCCCTATGACGACGAGTTGATTCCGGCGATGCCGACCGGATCGACGGTGAACTCGCATCGACTGGTCGTGACGCCCGGTGAGTTTCCCCATGTCGTCAGGACATCGATTCTCGTACCCAATGCCGATGTTCGAGTCACCAATGCATGGACAGACGAGGGCTTGCAGTGGCTCGGGCATGATGCCGTCACCGGAGTCGGCTCATTCGAGGGAACCATTGAGATCCCACAATCGGGGAACTACTCATTTGAGTTGGCCGCGCCCGCCGATGCGGTGTTGCGCGTCCACGACGCGGTCGTCATCGATACCACCAATCAGAATTCGACGTCAGAGGATTCCGTGATTGCCATAAAGGAAGGCTTGCATCCCATTTCGCTGCACGCTCGCTTGACCGGTGATGGCACCGGTCCGACCCTGCGAATCGTGCCGATGGACTCGGCACAATCCGACCCGAAAGCCAACCATGACATCTCCGAATACTTGGTACGGCAATCGACCCGATTCGATATTCGACGCCTCGACACCCAGCAAGTCCGTTAGGCATCCATGCGGATCGGAATCCTAGGAACCGGCGCCGTCGGCGGCCTGTACGGTGGCATGCTCGCTCGGGCGGGCCACGACGTGCACTTCCTGCTGCACTCGGACTACGATCATGTCCGCGGCAACGGCCTACGCGTCGATAGTGTGTTAGGCAACTTTCATCTGCCGTCGCCTCAAGTCTACCCATCGGTCGAGGCGATGCCGCATTGCGATGCCGTTATCGTCACAACGAAGACGACATTGAATCATCGGTTGGATGCGTGGTTACCCGAGGTCGTCTCGGAAGACGGGATTGTGCTGACACTTCAAAACGGATTGAACGTGGAGGCAGACATCGGTCGACGTGTGCCCATGAACCGTGTGTTGGGTGGCTGTTGTTTTCTTTGCAGTAATAAGGTCGGTCCGGGCCACATCCATCATCTGGATTACGGCCGGATTGTCATGGGACCGTCCGTCGGAGGCGATGGCCCGACAGCCGTTCACACCGATGGTCGTCGGCTGCTCGAAATGATGCGGTCGTCCGGCATTGACGCCAATTGGACCGAAGACCTGGCCACCGCTCGATGGCGAAAACTGATGTGGAATATTCCATTCAATGGCCTGTCCGTGGTGATGGACGCGTCGACGGACCAGATCATTGGGTGCGAATATGGTCGTGATCTCGCTGCGAAAATCATCGCGGAGGTCCATAACGGTGCCGCCGCATGCGGTGTTCAAATCGATGCCGACGCCATCGACGCAACCATGCGGCACACTGAAACGATGGTCCCCTACGATAGCAGCATGCGACTGGATGACCGGCATGGACGCGAGATGGAAGTGGACGCGATTTTCGGTAACCCATTGAGCGCCGTCGCATCCATCACCGGCAAGCCCGCGAGCCAGATCATGCCGCGTGTGGAGATGCTCTATCAGTTACTCTCCCATCGCAATCGGCGCCGGCAGCACCGACAAGGCAGCTGACATGACATGCGATACTTTGTGACCGGAGGTACCGGACTGCTGGGCAACAACATTGTTCGCCGTCTCGCAGCAACCGGTCAGTCTTGTTTGACACTGTCGCGGGATCCCAATCGAGAACGTTCGTTGGACGATGTCCAAACGGATATCGTCCATGGTGATCTTGCGGAATCGGAAATCATCGACTCCGCCGTCTCGGCATGTGATGTTGTCATCCACTCGGCCGGACTCATCCACTTGGGATGGAAGCGGCTCGACGAATCATTATCGGTGAACCGCGAAGGCACTCGCGTCATCGCCGCTGCCTGTCATCGGCACAACAAGCGGCTGGTGCTGGTGGGTACCGTTAATACGCTTGCGTTGGGCAGCCGACACTCCATTGCCAGCGAGGACACCCCGATTGATTCGACGGCGGCACAGGTGCCCTGCAGCTATGTAATTAGCAAACGTGCCGGTGTCGAAGTGGTCCAGTCGCTCATTGCCGACGGTCTTTCAGCCGTCATCGTTCATCCTGGCTTCATGCTGGGCCCCTGGGACTGGAAGCCCTCCAGTGGCCGCATGATCGTGGAAGTTGCCAAGACATGGCGTCCGATTGCGCCATCGGGTGGTTGCAGCATTTGCGACGTTCGGGACGTGGCCAACGCCACCATTCAAGCGGCCAAGGTCGACGTCCCCTCGGGACGTCAGTACATCCTGGCGGGCGAAAACTGGACTTATGGGGAGCTCTGGACCGCCATCGCCCAACGCGTCGGCAAGCGTCCACCGTTGATGAGAGCGGGACCGTTGCAGCGTCTGGTCGCCGCCGGCGCCGGCGACTGCCTATCAAGGTTCCAATCCAAAGAGGTCGACTTCAATTCAGCCGGGGTTCGCATGAGCAGTCAATTTCATTTTTACGACAGCGCCCGCGCCCGAACCGAACTCGACTATCAATCGCGTCCGGTCAACGAGAGCCTCGACGATTCGATCGCCTGGCTGCGCCACCATGGGATGCTAGCTTGATGCAAGATCATCGAAACCACTGAGCGAGTGTTGCCGCGTGCATGAGATCCATCGCGCTGGCGGTCTTGGATTGGTCGAGATCACCTTGCAGGAACTCCTCAAGCATCTGATCCGCCAAGGCGACGTCGGCTTCCATGCGATGCATCCAAAGGGACTTGAGCGTCCCCACGCTATCAAACATGTCCGATCGCATCATCAGCAAGATACTATTGGCAACCGCCTGATTTGCCCGCGGCAGTGACACACGCGGCGAAAGCTTTCGCTGGAGTCCCTCCATCATGGCCGTTCTGGTAAGCCAACCAATCGTTTCAAAATCCGCGATCGTCCTCGTTTCACGTGCTTCGGCGGCGTGTGATCTGACTCGAATGGCATCGACTCCATAGCGAATCAACCGCTCATCCGTCGCAGCCAAGTTCCCCACGAGCGTATCGATCCAGCGTTCAACCATCCGTCGAAGTTGATTGAGCCGTACCGAATCGGCCACGGCACATCCACGCCGATCCAGCAGCGTTGCCTGGACACGATTGCGCGCCTCCAAGTGCGATAAGTGGATCGCGTGGGCGATGGGTAGGAAATCGTCTTTCGCCGCTCCACGATCCACGCCTTCGGCAACGGCGACGACGACTCGGGTCATGATTTCGCTGACCATGATCTCTTCCAACACGCCGGTGTGCTGGTCCCACCACCGTCGCAAACGAGTCGCGTCTCCGCTGGCGCGCGCCTGCGTGAACCGCGCGAGCGTTTGATGCCACAGATCCAGACGGCTTCTCGAAGCCACCCAGTATTGATTGATGGCTTCGGGCGTGACGGGACATCGACGCGTCATGAGCGAAGGTCCCATTTGGGACAAAACAGACGCCAATTGAGCGAATTGAGCAGCGTGCATGAACGAGCCGATCGAGCGGTGAACGAATCTTGGACGGCGGTGTCACGACACCGGCCCCGCTATGACCGCCAACGCTGACGCTCAGTTCGACGGATGAAAAGCAAACGGTGAGCCCGGAATGGCTGCCGGAACGCCCGAAAATGACCTAAAGCCATTCACCACAACGGCTTAAACAACCAACCCTCAATCGAAGAGCGCGATATTGCGTCGGCGATAAGCAACGCACCGTGGCGTTCACGCCACACGGATGATGAGCTAGGGCAGCGTCATTGCTCATCGCATCGACTCACACGCGTTGCTCAGCGTGCTTTGACAAGTCCATCTGTCCGGAACGGATCCGAGAACCTTGGATCCGTTAGCAGTTCACGATCGGTCAGCGTTTCCAAGAATCGGGCCAGAGCAACCTTCGGCTTCTCCGGAAGCGCCATGCCGTTGGCCGCAAAGCTGGCCAACCGTGCGTCGAGATTCGGGTGCGGTCGAACGCTCCAGTTATAGTGCTCGATCACAGCGTCAATCGTCTTGAATCGTCCATCGTGCATGTAGGGACCGGTCACCTGAATGTTCCGCAACGACGGAGACTTGAATCGACCTCGATCCATCGCTGCGAGATTGAATCCGCCGACACCCAAGTCAACGCCGGGCACATCACTGTCGATTCCATTAACGGCGGGACGGGTCATCGTGAAAAAAGCCAACTGACGCGGCGGTCGTTTTGACGAATCATAGTGCTCATCGCGATGAGGATTGAACGGCAAACCGTTGCTGAGGTGGCAGCTGGCGCAGTTAGCCCGGCGAAAAAAGATATCTTTACCCTGGTTTTCTTCATCGGTGAAGTTGGGAAACGGCTCCAACACCGATCCCGTGGCGGCAAGACCATCGTCATAACGCGAGCGATACGAAACGATCGAGCGTACGAATTGGGCGAGGCCACGACGAATGCGGTCGACATCAATCGACGGAGTACCGAAAGCATCTCGAAACAAATCGGGATAGATCGGATCCTTCGCCAACTGCTCCACAAGCTCATCGAGATGATGACCCATCTCAATCGGGTTCTCGATAGGCATCAACACCTGCTCCTCCAGTGAACGAGCACGCTCATCCCAAAAGAAGCGACCACGTTGATAGAACCGGACATTGACCAAGCTCATCGAGTTCCGCTGAACCGACTGTCCATTGAATCCGATGCTCACCGTCGCATCATCTGTGAATGCAAGCGACTGTTTGTGGCACGAACCGCATGAGGTCGTTCCATTGCGGGACAATGTCTTGTCATAAAACAACACGCGACCCAGTGTGGCACCGGTATTGGTCAACGGATTCTCGGGGGGCGTGTTATCGAATCGAGCCATTGCCGATCGAAAGTGCGGTGGCCAATCAACATCGACGTACTCGTGCGGCAGTTCTGGTAAGTCCAATCGCCGACCCACCGTTGCTCCCGCACGCGGAGCACGTCGCATCTCACTCGTCCCAGCCGCAGAGAGATCCCGGGACGCATCGGTCGCCCATCCCAATTGGCCGAGGGCGACGTTCAACGCCATCACCACAGCCGCAACGCCAGCGGTGAGCCTTCCGGATGAGCAAGGTCCCCACGCCCAATTTGAAAACGTGGCCAGTGCTTTGTCCTGACGGTGCCGACTGCTAAGTTGCTGATTCACTGGATCGCTCATGACTCATTGCACGTCGCCAACTGATGTCCACTGACACGCCCTCTTCGTCCGACGCCGCCTCGATCATCAACGCGGCCAGCGAGTCGGGCCAGGCGAATTCCAGACAAAGGGACTTTGTCCACCTTCATTGTCATAGCCACTACAGCCTCCTCGACGGTGCCGGGGACATTGGCCGCTTGGTCAATCGAGCTGTCGATCATGGAATGAATGCGCTGGCACTGACCGATCACGGGAACCTCCACGGCGCTTTGGAATTCTACCGCAAAGCGAAAGCGGCGGGAATCAATCCAATCATTGGGTACGAAGCCTACATCGCACCGGGGAGCCGATTCGAAAAAGGAGGTGCTGGCAGCAGCAAAGCCGCCAGTTACCACCTGACGCTCTTGGCGAAGAATCGGACCGGATTCAAGAATCTCATCAAACTCGCATCGGCGGCGTCGCTGGAAGGGTTCTATTTCAAGCCTCGGATCGATAAAGAGATCCTCGAGCGATACAGCGAAGGCATCATTTGCCTTTCCGGCTGCGTTAGTAGCGAGTTCAGTCGTGCCATCTTGAAAGGTGTCGATACCGCCGAGCATGAGAATGAAGCACGCAAAATCGCGGGATGGTTCCACCGCGTTTTTGATGATCGCTACTTCATTGAGATCATGAACAATGGTGTGGAGATTCAACAGCAACAGCTCGAGGGCGCCGTCGACATTGCGAACCGAATGGGACTGCCACTGGTCGCCACGAGTGATTGCCACTACGTCAATCAGGACGATGCGGAAGCCCAGGACATCATGCTGTGCATCAATACCGGTCGATTCCGCACCGACCAGACCCGGATGAAAATGGAGAACGACCAGTTCTTCTTACGTAGTCCAGAACAGATGTATGAGAAGTTCATCGGGCTCGAAGATGCGGTCGCGCGGAGCCAAACGATCGCCGACAGCGTCGATATCGACATCCAACTGGGCAAGTACTTCTTTCCCGGTTTTGAGTGTCCAGACCAAAAGACGCCCCTGGAGTACCTTCGCGAACTCTGTCTCGAGGGACTCAAGGATCGCTATGCCGATCAGCCGCATCGCTTCGATGGTGAGAAGCTCAGCGATGAGGTCATGGACCGCCTGGATCGCGAGTTGGATGTCATATCCAAGCTCGGCTATCCAACTTATTTCCTGATCGTCTGGGACTTCGTCAATTATGCCAGGGGTATCGGTATCAGCGCGACCGCACGAGGCAGCGGCGTCGGCGCGATTGTCTGCTATGCGTTGTACATGTCGCATGTCTGCCCGCTGCAATACGACTTGCTGTTTGAACGGTTCCTTGACGAAAGCCGGACCGAACCTCCGGACATTGATATCGACTTTGAAAAGGAACGACGTACGGAGGTCATTGATTACGTCAAAGAACGCTATGGCCATGAGATGGTTTGCCAGATCGGCACTTTCGGCACGTTAGCTGCCAAGGCGGCGATCAAGGATACCGGTCGTGCTTTGGGTATCCCGCTGGCACGCGTCAATCAAGTGACCTCGTTCGTCCCAGATGAACTCAAGATCACGATCGGGAAGGCACTCGAAAAGAGTTCCGATCTCAAACAGGCCTACGACGGAGATCCGGAAATCCGCGAGTTGCTTGACCTAGCAATGAAAATTGAGGGTCTGGCACGAAACGTGGGAACCCACGCGGCGGCCGTTGTGATCGCCGACAAACCACTCACCGAATACGTTCCGCTGACGCGCGTCCCGGGCAAACAAGACGTCATCACGCAATGGTCGATGAACGATGTTGAGGCGTCGGGCCTGCTGAAGATGGACTTTCTGGGTCTGCGCAACCTAACCATTCTCAGCCGAACGGTCACGTTGGTTCACGAAACGACCGGCGAAGACATCGACCCCTTGAAATTCCCACTCGACGACAAAGAGTCCTACGCGTTGCTTCAGCGTGGCGAAACGAAGGGCGTTTTCCAGCTGGAGTCCGGAGGCATTCGCGATCTGTTGCAGCGGATGAAGCCCGACCAGTTTACCGACATCATCGCGACGGCCGCCCTTTATCGTCCGGGACCACTCGAGGGTGGCATGGTGGACGACTACGTCAATATCAAACACGGTCGCCAACAACCGGAGTACAAACACCCGGTTCTGAAGGAAGTCTTGGAAGAGACCAATTCCATCATGGTCTACCAGGAACAGGTGATGCGAATCCTGAATCGGCTCGGAGAAATCCCGCTGGCCAAAGCATACACCTGCATCAAAGCGATCAGCAAGAAAAAGCAAGCCCTCATCGATGCCAACTACGAGGCGTTCATCCAAGGCGCCGTTGGCAATGGTCTCGAGAAAAAGGATGCCGACGACATCTGGAATTTGATCGTCAAGTTTGCCGGATATGGATTCAACAAGTCTCACAGCACCGCGTACGCACTGGTTGCCTACCAAACTGCGTACCTCAAAGCCCATTATCCACTCCAGTTCATGGCGGCGTTGTTGTCCAGCGATATCGCGGGTCGGAATTTCAAACGCAAAGACGCGCTGGTCGAGCATATGGACGACTGTGCGCGAATGAAGATCGACGTCCGACCACCGGATGTGAATGTTTCCGATGCGGACTTCACCGTTCGTGAAGGCGCGATTCCGTTCGCCCTTTCGGCAATCAAGGCTTGCGGCGGCTCCACAGCGATTAGCATTGAAACCGAGCGCAAGAAGAATGGGCCCTTCAAGGACCTATTTGATTTCTGTGAGCGCATTGACCCGCATGACTGCAACCGCAGCGCCATCGAGACACTCGTCAAGGCGGGTGCGATGGACAGTTTTGGCGCGCATCGCAGCCAACTCGTCGCCTCCATCGACCGGGCACTCCAAGCGGGTGCCGCAGTCCAGGCGGATCGAAAGAGTGGACAAGCGAATCTTTTCGATGGATTCGATGATGCAGAAGACAAGACCGACGATTCGACCGCAACACCACTGCCAGAAATGGATGAATGGCCCGATCGCGAAAAGCTGTCGGCCGAAAAAGAGGTGCTTGGGTTCTATCTGGAAAGCCACCCTCTGGCGGAGTTCGAACCCGTTCTGTCCACGTTCCGATCCCACACCACTGAAACCCTGGCCGCGTGCACCGATCGCGAAGAAACCATTTTGGGCGGCATGATCAGCAGCATCAAGATCGCGCACACCAAGAACCCCAAACCGGGGCAACCGTCCAAGTACGCCAACTTTGACCTCGAAGACATGCAGGGCAGCGTGCGATGCATTCTCTGGCCGCGTGGTTTCGCCGAGTGGGGCGACCGCGTGCAAGCTGACGCCGTCGTCCTGGCAAAAGGCAAATGCGATCGACGCGGTGGCGGTGACGAAGTCAACCTCATCATTGATGAGCTGATCCCCATCGATGATCTCGATACCCGATACACGCATGGAATTCGGATTCGAATGGACGAAGTCCACCATGACACGGATACCGTCTCAAAAATCCGCGAAATCGTGCGTGGGTATCCGGGCTCCAAAGAACTATCGTTTTCGTTGAGCCTTGCCGATGGAGAAACTGTCCACATGAAGTCCGACAAGTATCGAGTCGACATCACGCCAGAGTTGCGTGGCCGCATTGACGACTTGCTCGGATCCGGACACTACAAACTGCTGATGAGCAAGCCGGCCTAGTGCGGCGTCACAGCTTCGTTTTAGTTTTGGCGCGATGTCGTAGCATAGGCTTCCAGCCTGTGATGTGCCGCGTCCGTTCCCGATGGCAGGCAGGATGCCTACCCCACTTTTGGAGTGGACGCTGCAATAGGTAACGGTTACCGATGAATGTCGCCGGCCATGGCCCACGGCAGGATCAGCACACGCGATAGCGGCGTCAAAACGGCAATGCTGCAGACGATCAGCCATTGGGGCGGCGATGTCAGCCATGATGCCGACGTGATTGAACAGGGCACCATGGCAGGCAGCATGGAGACCGCCAAACCTGCGGCAACGATGACGACGACCGCCCAAAGGAAGAATGTCCCCGCGATCCATGTGTCGCTTGCTCGCCCGGGTTGACGGGCCGCCAGCCACGTCGCGGGTCCGACACAGGCCAACTTGATGATTGCTAAGACGCCAATGATCGTTGGCACACGCATGAGACAACGATCGCGCATGTCCAACAGGTCTTGCCACTCGGACTGCCACGAAATCCAAAACAATCCCCAGACGAGGAAACCGCCCATGATGAACGACATGGCGATGGTCACGGCGGTCACCAATCGATCATTGGCCAGCAAGTTCGTCCATAGATTTCCAAGCGTCGTGCCGACGATCGCTAGGTAAGTCAGCAAGCCAATGACGATCGTTGCGCGAAGCCCTGTGGAAGTCACGTCGCTGCCCTGGACCGTGATGTTGGATGCCCACGCCCACCAAAATTGTTGATGCCCAAACAGCAGCGCCGATATCAGGATCGGTAGACCGATCCAGATCGCGATCAACGTCGTTCGAATCACGCAACCGATGGCTTTCTCGTACGAAAGAATGTGCATGGATATCGGACTGACCGCCAGCAGGTTGGGTGTCCGACGCCGGTTGCTTGCCATGGTTCCCGAACGCAAATCGGCCCAGCCACCGAACGCGATCGCGTGCGCCATCGTGATCGTTAGAACCGAATAGGCCACGAGACTAAATGAAACCTGCTTGGTGGTGACCAAAGCGATCGATAGCACGGTGGCAACCAAGATCAGTAACATGTGCGCTAGTGGCCCCACACGCATGCGATCAAACCAGCGAAGCTCTGTCCGTAGCGGACGTGGCACATCACCATGGTTCACTCCCCAACCATCGATGGCTGTTAACCAGGAACGACCATCGGCTTCTCGCCCGCGGTGATTGGTTCGTGCCAGTCGCATCGAATCCAGGGCCGTCCAAAGTCCGATTACCAGAACGACCAAGACCGGTAGCGGCATGCCAGCCAGTCGCAGCCAAGACCAAGACGGGTCACGATCGGTTGTCAGCACGAAGAAAATCAGCCCATAGCCGGCGACACCTAGAATCAACACGCTCGCCAACCGTCCCCACTCCCGCCGATACGGTCGCCAGACGATGGCGCTTGTCCAAATGGCAATCGATGTCAACGTCATCCAAACAACGACAGAGATCTTCATGCCACTGGATCGTGCTGCCGGCGACAAGCAGCAAAAAATCAGCGCAAGCGCCAACGCGACCGATGTCGATTTGCATAGCAAAGGCACGACCACTAGCAATCGGCTCGAAATCGGGCTCCGGATCAGGAAAGGATCCACCGCCGAGGAGCGACCATCCAAATCACCCCTGGACCAGTCCAGCCCAAACATGCACACGAGCGTCAGGGGAACTTGCGTTAGCGCGATCACCCACATCGTCGCAATCCGAGACATTTGCCCCTCGTCGAGGACCGCGCGTGTCGCCCAGGTGAGCCCGATGCCCGCCACCGCGATGACCAGCAACCGAACGAGCAGCGTTCCGAACCGCCCCCACATCAGTTGAAGGAGTCCGGCGAAGTCACTCCACGTTCGCTGGCGTGAACCCGCCGTCAAGAGGTTTTCGTTCATGCTGACACCTCCACGGTTGGTGCCATCGACGATCGCTCCGATTCAATTCGCGTCTTGCCGACGAGTGCAACGAATAGTCGATCTAAGGTGATGTCACGCTGTTCGATCTTCTCCCATTGCACTTCCCAACTGTCGTCTTCCGTCGGTGACTCAACGACCGTCGACCATTCCCCGTCAATTCCTCGCCAATCCAAAGCATCCGCGAGTGGACAGTATGTGGTGTCCACCTCGGACGAACGGGGACGCAATACCCACTCTTGAAAACTCGAACCGACTTGACTCATGTCAATCTGTCGCAGCAACTTTCCCTCATGGACCACCGCAACACGATCACACACGCGATTGACTTCTTCCAACAAATGGCTGGAGAACACGACCGTGCGGCCGTCGAGGCTAACCGTGCGGATGATTGCTTCCAAAATGTCTCCGCGCGCGATCGGATCGAGTCCGCTGCTAGGTTCGTCCAGAATCAGCAACTCCGGACGATGCGCGATGGCAGCGATCAATCCAACCCGGGCTCGACCGCCCTTGGACAACGTCTTGAGCTTGGCATCGATCGATAACTCGAACCAGTCCGCCAGTTCCCTCGCGTATCGTGTGTCCCAACTGGGATAGATGGACCCGCAAAATCGAAGCACATCACTGACCCGCATCCAGGTTGGCAGACTGTCCTCCTCGGACAGATAACCTACGTTTCGCATCACCGTTTCGCGGTCACGAATTGGATCCTCACCCAGAACGCGGACCGTGCCGGAGCGAGGCCGATGCAGTCCCAACATGTGCCGGAGCAACGTGGTCTTTCCCGCACCGTTGAGTCCCAACAAGCCGAACACGCACCCGGCCGGAATCTCCAGCGACACATCTCGGAGCGCCTCGGTTGCGCCAAATCGCTGTGATAGACCTTGGATCGAAACCGCAGTCATGACGTTGCCTCTTTCTTGGAGAGATGACAGATCCGTTCGGTCAACCACTGCGACAACTCCTCGTCGCTGACATTGAGTCCGTGAGCCAGCTGAATCAATTGATCCAGGGACGGTACCACCATGGCCTTGCGACGCGATTGACTCAGTGATGGCGCCGCGCCAGTGACAAACGTTCCGCGGGTACGGCGTTTCTCGACCAGGCCCGCCAACTCCAACTCGCGGTACGCCCTTGCAATCGTGTTGGGATTAACCCTCAACGACTGAGCCAGCGAACGAATGGCGGGCAGTTCGTCACCGCGAGCCAACTGTTGGCTCAAAATGCGGTGTCGGATCTGCTCAACGATCTGTTGATACAGCGGAACGCCGTCATCGGAAATCTGAATCTGCATGGCTTGACCCTTTGTATTAATTCATTGATACAAAGGACGCGGATCGGAGTCAACTCATTTCCTTGTTTTTTTCAAAGGTGCCGACCATCGACTGAAGCATTGGTGTCGACACTTCGCAGTTCATCCTTCCCCGGGAGGTTGAATTCGATGGCGATCACTTTCCGATACAGAGAATGACGGCCATCCACCCAACTTTTTTCTGACGGTTGGCTTTAGTGCATGTAGATGCAGTAAGTTGTCATCAAGAGTACGGTTGGGCCTGTGATGGCTCCTACAACTGCAAGGTACCTGTAAGGGCTCTCGTCGGTGACAATCTTGTGAAGCGCCATGGGAAGACCGATGGCACAAGTCGTTCCGCCAATGAGACCACCAATAATCAAGGTCAAGAACTGCAGCAGGGCTAGAACCATCGCATTTTCGAAGATGTCGCCGTGCTCCGAAAATTCACCTTCTAGCTTCAGCAGCGCGATTGCGGTCATCAAACACGCGAGGAATCCAAGACCTGAGATGATGTCCGCCGCCGTGATGGGTCGTTGTCTGGGCACGGGTGTTTTCCCTTCGATGCGCGATTGAAGTGGATCGAATGATGGTTGGCCGCTGTTCTTGAGCCCGTCCCGACTCACTCGACGCGCCAAATCAAACACTTTCGGTCGATCCGGGCATTTCCTCGACGCAATCCCACCTCCCGCAATTGGTTCCTCCGATGGGCAAACCGAGATCGGCGACCCCTGACTGAGCCGACTCAACTGGACCAGCCGTTCTCCTAGAATCAAGGCAAGCGAGCCGACAATGCTGCAACGGCGCTTGCCCGCTCCTAGCCGACGTGGCGGAGAGCCTCGATCGGGTTCATCGCGGCGGCCCGGCGGGCCGGATAGAGACCGAAGACGACGCCGACCGTGACCGAAATCGCAAACGCGATTGGGATCGACCAAGGAATGATGATCGGCTCCATCGACTGCACCGTCTCCGGTAGCGACTTCATGATGTCCGGAAATCCCTGGTACAGCACCCATCGTAGGCCTTGCAGCGCCTTGCCACATGTCAGGCCGCCAAGGATGCCCGTGACACCTCCAGCGACGGACAGCAATACAGTCTCAATGAGAAATTGGTGCGTGATATCGCGCCGGCGGGCCCCCAAGGCACGGCGAATACCAATCTCGCGCGTTCGTTCCGTGACCGTTGCCAGCATGATGTTCATGATGCCGATACCGCCCACCAAGAGCGAGATGCCGGCGAGCAACCCCATCATGGCCATGAACATCAACCGTGTATTCTCGGCTTGCTCGAGTAGCTTCAGCGGTACGCCCACGGTGTAATCGGAAAACAGATGTGTCCGCGATAGCGCCTGCTCTACCGCCTGACCGGTCGCCACGGCGTCCTCGGTGTCTTTGAGACGCAGTGTGATCTGCGACACGGCTCGACCACCGTTGTTACCAACCGACAGCACCTCACCGAAGCGGATCCAATACGTTTCCAGGGGGACGTAAACGTTATCGGAAAAGTCCTGTTTCTTGCTCGTATCATCGACACCTTCGAGTTCGGCGCGGGCGCCCACGACGCCGACCACGCGAAAGAAGTCATCCATCACATGAATGGACTTTCCGATTGGATTCTCGTACTTGAATAGCTCCGTCGCGACTTCCTGGGCGAGCACACAGACATTGGCGCGTTCCTGCTGATCCCGCTCGGAGATGAATCGTCCTTGGATGAGTTCCAGCGAATAAAGATCTTGGTAGTCGGGTGTGCACGCGTTGACTTCGCCCTCCAGCAATTGGCTCATGTAACGCAATTCACGACCGGTTCGACGATAGAAAGGGATTACCAGATCCACGGTCGGTATGTTGGCCTGCAAATGCCAACAGTCCTCCTCCGTCAATCCGTAGTAATAGACCTTGCTGCCGCTGAGCTGATCCGACGAAGGCCGCGCCGTGGTGACGATGATGTTGTTGGCGCCGAGTTCCTGAATCTGGGCATTTGCTTTGTCGGCAATCCCTTCGCTGATCGCGAGCAACCAGATGACGCTGGCCACACCAATGAAGATTCCCAGGATCGTCAGAAGCGACCGCATCGGGTGCATCAGCAACGTCTTCAGGCCGACGCGCACGGCACGCAGACGCAGTCTCATCTTCGACGGCTTGCCGCGTCGCGGTTTGGCGATCGAAGCAATGTCGCCGTCACTTGGAGATCGGAGCCGCTGATCGGACTCGACGACGCCGTCACGAAGTCGGACGATGCGACGGGCTCGCTCGGCGACTTCCTCTTCGTGAGTCACCATCACAATCGTCGTGCCCTGTTCGTTTAAATCGTCAAATAGATCCAGAATCTCTTCGGTGGTCACCGTATCAAGATTGCCTGTCGCCTCATCGGCGAGGATGAACTCGGGCTGATTGACGAGACTGCGCGCGATGCCCGCTCGCTGTTGTTGGCCGCCCGACAGCTCCGTGGGACGGTGATCGGTTCGTTGATTCAAACCGACCAGGGCTGCCAGTTGATCGGTTCGATGCCGATCTTCGCGAGTCATTCCACCGTTGTATGCCAGAGGTACTTCGATATTCTCGAGCACATCCAACTGCGGCAGCAAGTTATACGCTTGAAAGACGAACCCGATTCGTTCGGCCCGGATGGCCGAGAGTTCGTCATCGCTAAGGGTCGCCACGTCACAATCGCCAATCAAATACTGACCGGAGGTTGGCGTATCCAAACCGCCCAGCAGATTCAACAGCGTGCTTTTCCCGGACCCGCTGGGCCCCATGATTGCGACGTAATCCCCGCGCGGCACCGTCAGGTCGATTCCTTTGAGAACGCGGACCACCTCCTTGCCAAGACCGTAGTCCTTGCGAAGGGATCGAATCTGGAGCGCCGCGGGTCCTCGATCCGCAGGCGTATCCGTCCTCGCCGGGACTTCGGCCGGTCGTTCCGCTTCCGCGACAGCATCGTCAATCTTCAGCATGATCGATTACCAGTCCAAGCGTGCCCCTGGTCACGACATTGCCGAAACCGGCCGTCGCTAGCGAACGAGCATCAGGATTCTTCCTCGGGCAAAGATAGCTCCGCCATGATCTCTTCGTCGGCGACGTTCAATACGACTGATTCACCGGGGTCCACGCCCGACACAACCACCAAGTGGGTCTCGTTGGAAGTGCCGATTTCGAGTCGGCGTTGTTGCACCGATCCATCGGAATCCGCGATCGCACAGAAGTACTCATCATTGCGTTCGATGACACTTTCGATGGGCAGCTGCAACGCATCGTCGAGTTGTTCGACCAACACATTGACTTCGGCGGTCATTCCAGGCCGCAAGTCCAGAGGCGGCGAATCGATCTCGATTTCGACGGAGTATTCCTTCACATGTGCCATGTAAACGCTGATGGCCGGAAGGGGATAATCGCTGACGGACGTGACGCGACCCGTTAAAGCCAACTCCGGCATCGCATCCAGACGCAGGTCAACGCGTTGTCCCTTTTGCACAAAGCCGACCCTTGACTCGTGCACCTTCGCCACGACCCGCATCTTGTTCGGGTCAGGAAGGTTGATGATGGTTTGCCGTTCCCGAACGGGCATGCCCTCCTCGATGAGTACGGTACTACTGGAACGTCCCCGTTTATTTTCATACACCACCTGTCCGGCGACGGGCGCGGTGATGAGGCATAGCTCGATCTGCTCCTTAATCTTGGCAAGCTGTTTCTGGTCCAAGTCCCACGTCTTTTGACGGGACGCGAGCTTGGCTTCGGCAGTCTTGATGTCGGCTTCGAGTTGGGTCAGCATTCGCTCTCGCGTGAACTTGCTGAGGACTTCCAGCTTCGTCTCGGCAACACCAAGTTCTTTATTCGCCTTTTCCAACGCGAATCGATCCGCCTCGAGTTGGGATTCCGGGATGTAGCCACGCTCGGCAAGACGCTTGCTATAAAGCAGATACTCCTCGGCGCGTCGCAGATTCTCTTCGGCAACGAAGACCAGGCTCTGCTGCTGGGTCAGCAGTTCTTTGAAGGTGCCCTCAGCATACTCATTGAGCGCGAGTTTCGCCGAATCAAGCTTGGCCTGAGCCTCGATCGTCGCCGCCTCGCTGTTACTGCAAACGATCTGTTGTTGAATCAGCTCCATTTGGAGCGATGAGTCATCCAAACGAACCAAAAAGTCGCCTTCTTCGACCCAGCTACCTTCCGGCACGATTTCGAGAATCTTGAATCCCGTTGAGCTCCGAGTACCTCGAACCTGGCTTCGAACCTCGACATTGCTCGAACTCTCGATTTCGCCACGCTCGAGGACGGTATGAATGAACGGACCTTGGAAGGACGGTGTGGTAACCAGGTTGAGATCAACCGTCGGATTGAAGAACGGTTCGAAGACGGACGTAATTCCGCCGAGCACGACATAGCCGAGCGAGCAAACGCCGACGAGCCCCATCAAGACGGTCGATTCAATGGATCCACGGCGAGCGCGTCCACGCTGGTCCGATGCTTTCATAGCCATTCGACACGACGATTCATCGCCGCTGTTGTGGTAGGAGGGTTCGCCGCGTCAAAGGTGGGATGGGGGGACGCGACTGGGTAGGTTTCCGGAGTTGAAGTGTAGCTTAAAGCAAACCACGTGTCAGTGTCCGAAGGCAAGTTGATAGCAAATCCATGCTCGATGCCGACAGAGATGATCAAGATGGACGGGACTGTGGCGGTCTTTTGGCCCGTGCCGACCATTTCGTCTGAGCAACGTCAATCATTCCAGTTCACAAAAACGGTTTGATCGACGCATCCTGTTCAATCAGTCCGGGTCGGAGCAACTCGGGAAAACCGAGCAACTCGCCCTCGGGATCCGCGACGGGCAAGTCCAAGGCGGGTTCCGGCAACACGGCCTCCGCATCGGCCGACGGCGGGATCAGCTCCATTGATTCCGGTGGGACGACTTGGAGCTCGTTGTCATTTTCACCGATGGCACCCGGATCGATCCAAATTCCGGTGGGGTCCAGCTGCATCGTTCCCATTTCGAAATCGAGCAGCAGACGAAGCGTCTCGTAGCTGACCCAGACGCTTAGGAAATCATTCTGAGCATCCAACAAATCGCTGAGCGCGGAGACCAGGTCACGTGCGGCCGTTGGTGACGTACGCGAGACCTTGCCCGGCTCGACCGGCGGATTCAGACGCAAACGCGCGATGTCCACTTGAGCAATGGCAACCTGAACGGCGGCGCGTCGCACCTCCAAATTGATCTGGCTCAATTGAATGATGCGAAGTGTATTTCGCAGGCTTTGGGAGACTCGGTCTCCGAACAACATGTAGTTGCGGCGGGCTTGTTGGTAATCGATCAATGCGGCGCGATAACGATTCCGCTCGTCCAATCGCGCCAGCGGCGTGTCAAACTCCACGCCAAAACGAATCCGACTGCGATCCTTTCGAAAGTCCAAGACGTTGTCCGGCTTCGTCGCCAACTGACCATCCAGGGTCACATCGAGTGTGCTGCGGAGATCATTGGCGAACACCTCGATCTTTCGCCATCGGTCCACCAGATTCGCGCGCGCGTTCATCCAATCCAATCGGTTCGCCCGCGCTAGTTCGAGCGCGTCACGAGGGTCGATGGAGATCGGCAGCAGCCCGATGCCCTGAAGACGAATTTCCGCTTGAATCAACGAGAGTTCCAGCAGCAAGTCCGACATGGCGGTGGCAAGTCGGTTGAGCTGCTTCCAAGTGTCTTGTGGCTCGTCTTGATCGAGACGCTCGCTGAGTGCACGGCGGGCCTCACGAGTCTTCGTGAGGTCGGCATCGATGATCGGTAAACGCCGCTGCAAGAATCCGACGCGGGCCATCAAGCGTTCCTCGTCATAGACCAGCGGATCGACATCGGCGTCCAAATCGGACACTTGCTGGGCGATTCGTCGCAACTGGCCACGCCTCTCGGGCAACCGCGACAATAGTTCGTCAAACTTGGTAATGGCTTGCGAGACCTGTTGATCGACGCCGTCATCGAGCATGCCAATTCGATCGAGGGATCGCTTCAAGGCGGCCGGATCCGGGGATTCACGGTCTCGACGGATTTCCAGCAACGCCTCGGCGAGTTCGTCCTGCATCTCCGTTAGCACGGGATCAATCAAAACGAATCGATCCAACAACGGGTCTCGAATTTCCACGGGCAGCGCCGGTGGCAAGCCCAAGTCCACTTTGAACCGGTCGACTTTGCTCTCGTAAGCAGCCTTGGCGGTCAACAGACCGCTCTGGGCATTCAGCAACGCTTGACGTGCTTGGTCGACTTGCAGGCGACTGTTGATCCGATTCGCTTCGAACGCAGCCTCCAATTGCGACAAGCTATCGCGTAGTGCCACGATGTTGGTGGATTGATTGCGGATTTCCTGTTGGTCTTGCAGCAATCCGAGGTAGCCGCTGGGACTCGGTGCTCCGTTGCGTCCCGCTGGCAGCCCCGCAATCAATCCGAGTCCAGCCTGACCGATTTGGTTTCCCAGCGATGGTCCGCTGCCGGACGTGCGGCCCGTCGTCACGTTGACGTAGAAGCCTTGCCGAAACTGTTCCATCTGACGAACGTTGGCCAGTAGATTGCGTTCGCTCTGCGTCAAGTTCTCCAGTACGCGTGCACGCCCCCCAAAACGCAACAACGGTTGAACGAGCGAGAAATCGATGACCGACGTGAACAGGTCCGAGTCCGTCCCCCATGAATCCCAAATCAACGAGTTGGCGAAGCCGACGGCAATGTCAGCCCCGGTCGCCGTCAGCTTGTCAAAACCGGCAAACGAATCCAGTGTTGTGCGGCTCTGACGGCCAACGTCTCTTCCTCGGTACGATTGCGAGAATCGGTTTCCGGCGAAGAACTGATGATCGAATCGAAAGCGTTCAAATGTGACATCGAGCGCCGAGAGGTACAGCGTTTCTAGATTCGTCTGGTACTCGCGTGAGTGAATCCGCGAAACGCGAACGGCATCCTGCAAGGTGAGCGATACCGTGCCATCGTCGTTGCGCGGCAGCGTCTCCAACCAGACATCGGACTCGATCGTCGGTGTCCGACCATTCTTGTCCCAATGCTTGTAACCTCGCTTGCCATCAATGTGATACATCAGCGCATGGGACGCTGGATCGTCTGGTGGCAGAGGAGGCCGATCGGCAGCGAAGGGATCAAATAATCGCGAGTCGGCGTTGGGATAGACGCTACCGCCATCGAGGTAGCCGCCTTTCTCCGTTAGAACACAATCGACTTCGCGATCGGCTTGACGACGAAACCAAGTGCGCGAGCAGCCGACCGCCACCATCAACCATGCGACCGTGGCCCCCAGAGCAACGACCATCCACCGCCGGCGTCCGTCATCCTCACGAAAGCGATGTTGACCGTGACCGTACAAATGTCCACCCAACGACTTGGATCCAACCGCCGTCGATCCGTCGGACCCCGGCCTTATCGGTTTGATCGGCACCGACTGGGATAGATGTGAGGAATGTTGGGATCATTCCAGTCTTCAGAGCCTCTCGGATCCTCCAACAACCCGCGTGAAACTGATGCCGCGGTCATTTTCGCCGTTCGGTCACCAAGTGGTGCGTCACTACTCGTCGCGGCTGGTCACTTCGATCAGGTGAAAACCAAACTGGGTCTGGACCGGGCCAAGCACCTCATGGAGCGCTCCGCTGAACACCACTTCATCGAACTCTTTGACCATCTGGCCGGGAGCGAACGTCCCGAGACTGCCGCCCTGCTGTCCCGACGGACAGGACGAAAACTCGGCCGCCACGGCGCCGAAATCCATCCCACCCTCGATCTTTTCCTTCAGGTCCAAACATGCCTCTTCTGTTTCAACCAGGATGTGTCGCGCCGTGGCAGATGCCATCATGAATCTCCGAATGGGGAAAGGGGAAATGTTCAGTGATTGAGTGCGTCAAACGTGTCGTCACCTCCAATCACGGCCCGTCTGAATCAACCTAAGTTGCGATGTTCATGACACCACGACAGTCGACCTAGAGTCCGAGCTCCGATAAGCCCGGATGATCATCGGGCCGCGGGCCCGGGACGTCCCAAAAAAACATTCGATCGGTTTCTTTGATCGGGCGGTCGTTGATACTGGCTTGCCGCTGCGCCATCAAGCCATGCTCGTCAAACTGCCAGTTCTCATTTCCGTAGGCTCGAAACCATTGGCCTGAGTCATCATGCCACTCGTACTGAAATCGGACCGCGATCCGATCGTCACCGAACGCCCAGAGTTCTTTGATTAATCGGTAGTCCAGCTCGCGATGCCACTTTCGCGTCAGGAACTCGCGAACCGCATCGCGACCCGCGAAGATTTCGCTACGGTTGCGCCACTGTGTATCGACGGTGTACGCAAGCGATACCTTTTCCGCGTCCCTCGTGTTCCAAGCGTTCTCGGCCATTCGGACTTTGGTAATCGCCGATTCGAGATTGAACGGAGGTAGAGGTGGCTTCGACATCATTTCGGTTCCCGGATGGTGAGCAATAGGAAGGCACGCGTGATCGATCCACGTTCGCAGACAAGAATCGAAATCCATCGAAAGAGCGACCTTGCGAGCTACATCGACGGACAATGCGTCACGCTAACGCGACGGCGACTCGCTCGATGCGGCTCGCTGCCCCATTGCCGAGATGAATCGTCGTCGATCCAACGGATTCGGGCAATCCATTTGAGGACAGCATGCGAACGAGCGAGACCAGAATCTACGTTGCGAAACACTGACGCGAATTTGTCAGCCTTTGAAGATCGTTCTCGGCACCGTTTTCGAAATCATTCGTCTCGGGACGTCGACTCGGCGGACGGCGATGGGCGGTAGGAACGCGGAAAGGCACGTCTCAACAAAGCAAGGCTCTCCGGAATCGCTCGATCCGCGTCGGCCATGCCTTCAAACTCCAACGAGACATAACCCCGATAGTCGTGCTCGTTGAGGATACGTCCGATGCGTGGGTAGTCCAAATCCAACGTGTACCATTGACCGCCACCGAAGTACGTTTTGGCTTGCACAAAGATGGTCTTGTCGGCAATTTTGGTGAGTCGATCGTAGGGGTCCTCCAGGAAGTTGCCGGTGTCCGTCGTGATCTGCAACCAAGGTGAATCAACGGCATCGACAATGCGTAAAATTCCCTCGGGCGTCAGCCCCAGTCCCCAGTGGTTCTCCAGTGCGAGGACCACGCCACACTTTTCGGCTGTCGGCAAACACGCCTCAAGAGCTTCAATGACCCATGGGTACGCGTCCTCGTCGGTGTAGCCGTCCAACGGCGTTTCAATGCCACGAGCGGCCATCAACGCATCGAAGCTTCCCGACGTGCCCCATCGGCCTGTATTGACCCGCATCGTGGGAATCCCCAGCTTGTAGGCAATCTCGATTTGCCCGATGGTCCGGTCGATATTCTGACGCCGCTTCTCCCGATCCGGTGTCACGAAACCCTGGTGCGTCGATAGCCCAACGAGCGGCAAACCGACCCGAAGTGCGTGCCGCTTGTATGACATCAGCTTGGAGTGACTTAGCAGCTCGTTCTGTTCAAGTTGGTAGAGCAAGAGTTCGACGCCGTCGAACCCAAACTCGTCCGCGGCGTCGATGCACTTGTGAAAGTCACGCCACGCGTCGTTTTGAAATCGCCAAAGCGAATAGGTTGACAGAACGATCGGATGGGTCGCACGGCGGCCATCGGGCGAACTGGCGTTGGTCGGCGCGGCCTCGGCGGTCGCCACCTGTAGTGGCACAAGTGTCCCGGCCGCAAACGCGCTCGCTAGGAAGTGACGTCGCTGGTTCATCATCGTGCTGCTCTTCTAGACGAGAGTTCATCGTCGCTGGCGAAACATGGACACCAGCAGATCCCAGATGCCACGATACCGTAACGAGCTGTCGACGTAGTGTTCCAAGACATAGAACAAAAAATAGTAAAACCGACAAAAACTCCAGATCGTCAAGCCAAGCAAGATCAGGTTTCGCACCGACGCGATCGAGCTGATCAGCAGGAATCCGGATACCAGGCCGAGCAACAGAAATAAGCCACCCTTGAATACGATGACGGTTGGGCGTTTCAAATCCGTTGACATGGCGAAGTCCCTTGGGTTGACGATCCATTGCCGCGAACGCCATCACATCCTGGATGTTGATTGACAACGTCGTCCGTCGATCAGGTGGGCAGGTCGACCGAAACCAGGACTCGTTAGGGTTCGAGAATCCGGTTTCCCTGTTGCATGCCCTCGGTTTGTCGCAGGTAGAGTTCGGGCAGGCTATTGGGCAGCGATCGCGGTGCGGTGCTCGGCTCGGGCATGAAGTCGTCACCACGCACCGCCGAACCCAGTGGTGTCGTCAGGGTGTCATTGATCGTCCGCAGATACGATTGCAGTTTCCAAGCCGGAATGACGGTCACGCCGAGCTCTTTTGCTCGTTCCTTCAATCGTCCCAATGCCGCGATGCTCGCCGCGTTGGCTTCCACGCGGTCGTCCGGGGCTTCGCCGACAACCAAGAAACGTGTCGAACTATCCAACGTGCCTTCTTCGGTTCCATCGGGCTGAATGACAGCGGACACTTCCGCCCCGGCGGCGACGATCATGGAGGCAATCTGATCCAAGTCGGGACGCTCATCACCATCGATATCGATCATGCCTCCAATCGCGATCTTGACTTTGCGACCGGATGACCAGAATGGTGAGTAGATCTTGTCGCCAGGAATGATGGGATATCGAATCTCGGGCCTCGCAACGACGCGAGCTTCGGCACGATGAGAGCCCAGCAATCGAGTGACTTGGATGGTCGCTTTGACCTTGGCGTCTTGGAGGCGAGTTTCTTCGCCATCGATGACACCGAACGTGACGCCCGGACGCAGTTGATCGCCAGAACCAAGATTGATGGTCACGACGTTTCCGTCGGGGACGACATAACGAATGTAGCCTTGGACGGTCTCAAAGTTATCGCTTCGAAGACGATTGAGTTCCATCAACTGACTATTGATCGTGCCACGCAGCTCTTGCTCCGTACGTCGCATGCCGTCAATCTCGGCTTTGGACTTCTTTTGAAACTTGGAGAAGTCCTGCACGGTCTTATTTAAGTTGTCACGCGTTCGCTCGGTCTGCAGCTTCATGCTCTCGCGGTCTTCGGCAAACTTGGCTTGTTCTTGTTCGAGTTTTTGATTGGCGGAATCGCGCCCGTCCTCGGCGACTTCCATGGCCTTGCGAGCGACCTCGACATCACTGTCGGCCTGCAACCGAATTTGCGTCGCTTCGTCGCGAGCTTGACCATATTGCACGTTTCGCGAACGCAAGGTGTTGACCAAGAACTCGGGCAGTGCGGGATAATTGCGATTGGCCGCTTCGATCTCGGGCCCGAAGTACGACATGTCCGCGACGAACCGCTGCTCGATGGCTTCCATCTCCGGATCGCTGCCGGTCGATTCAGTCAACTGCGTGAATTGTGCTTCCGAGAGTGTCTCAGCGCCCAGCATCGCTCTCATCAGCGTGGCCTGACTCTGCAACGTTTTCAGGTCCGACTGCGCCGACGTGAGTCGGTCTTGCATGGTCGTGCGATCGGCCGATGCGGTGCTGCCAAATTGCCAAAGGAAAAAATTCAGGGCAAGCGACAAGACCAGGAAGATCAAACAGGCGATCAAACTTCCACGAATGACGGAATCGTCGCGTGCGGCCATGAGACTTTTGGGATTAGGGTGAGATAAGCGGCATGGTTGGGCATTCCGTGCGGGATACGGCAACGGTGCCAAACGTGATTGTATTCCAACCTCCGAGCCGAAACACCTATTTCGCAGGGGAAACGGTCTAATTCGGCGATCAACTGCTGATCGCTCTGAGTCGGCGATTCAGGTCGTATCGAATGGCATGATTCTACGCATCTGGACCGGTAAGACATGCCGAAGAGATCGCCAGTCTCGCCCTGAGATGGAAATCCCACGATGACCACTCAAGCGGCTCGATCGGTCAATTGGTCAGACGCTAAGCTGTCGGCGTTCACGATTCCTGTCCAACGATGTAACCGCGCTCATGGCAAAAAAGTCCAACCGTTCCGCTGCGGACGATCAGTTGATGTTGAGCGGCTTCGCGGAAGGGACGAGTGGCTCGCCTGCCCCCGATTCGCCGGCACCCGAGTCAGCATCGATATCCAATTCGTCGGCTCGCCGGACTCCGGCGCGGGTCACTCGCCCCCCCGAAATGACGTCACCACGTCTCCATTCATCCTCCGCATCCGGTGTTTCGGCTGCCGTCCACATCGCCGACGGGGCATTACCCTCGGTCTTGCAACGACCGATCGATCCCGCCGCGGACGAACCAGTTCCGGATCTCGAGGACAAACTTGTCGTCGTCGTCGATTCGCACTCTCTGATCTACCAGGTGTTCCACGCGCTTCCGCCGATGACGAGTAGCAGCGGTCTACCTGTTTCCGCTGTCTATGGCTTCGTCGGCGACATGCTCGAGTTGGTCCAACGGAAGCAGCCGGACTATCTGATCGCGGCATTCGACAAGAGCGAGATTACATTCCGAAACGAGTTGTATCCCGAGTACAAAGCCAATCGCGACTCGATGCCGGATGAATTGCGTCAGCAGATCCCTTTGATTCGACAAGCCATCGATGCGATGGGGATCGCGATCATCGAACAATCTGGCTTTGAAGCAGACGATCTATTGGCCACGGTGGCGGACAAAGTCGAACGAGCTGGCGGGCGTTGCCTCGTCGTGACCAGTGACAAGGATTGTCGCCAACTAATCTCGGAGCACACGACGATTTATAACATCCGCAAACATCAAGAGATCGACGCCAACGAACTCTGGAACTTGTGGGGTGTTCGACCCGACCAGGTCGTTGACTACCAGTCGCTGGTCGGCGACCCGGTCGATAACGTGCCAGGGATCGCCTTGATCGGTCCCAAAATGGCGCAGTCGTTGCTGGAAACCTATGACACGCTCGAAGCGGTATTGGACAATGCCGATTCGATGACGGGAAAGAAACGCAAAGAGAATCTGCTCAACGGTCGCGATGCCGTGATGCTGAGTCGCGAACTGGTGCGTTTACGCCGTGATGTGGATTCGCCGATCCCATGGAGCCGCGGACAGCGTGGCGTGGCGGATCTGGGGCGTGCCGATGCCTTGATGCAAGAGTTCGGGTTTCGCCGGTTGCGATCCCGAATCAGCGAAGTGCTCGGAGGAGGCGGTGCCGAAGCCAGCGAATCGGAATGGCAGACGAACTATCAAACGATCACCACGACGTCGGCGCTCCAAGAGTTGGCAACGGCGCTCGCCTCACAAGATCGCATCGCCATCGACACGGAAACGACCAGTACGCATGCACGCGGCTGTTCCTTGGTGGGCATTTCGATCGCTTGGGCCGATGGAGAAGCCGCGTACATTCCCATCCGGTCTCCCGACGGTGATCCATCGATCGATCAGGAAGTCGTCCTCGAAACACTGAGGGAAGTCCTCGAGTCGCCCACGATCGAAAAGGTCGGCCACAACATCAAGTTCGACGCGATCGTGCTCCGTTCGGCTGGCGTGCATCTGGCCGGCGTCGCCGTCGACACCATGGTTGCCGACTACTTGCTCGATGCTGGCGGCCGCAACCACACACTCGATGATATGTCGCGCCGACGGCTGGGGCACACGACCACTCCAATCAAGGATCTGATCGGAACGGGGAAGAAACAGCTACAAATGAATCAGGTTCCGGTCGCGAAAGTCGCACCGTACGCGTGCGAGGACGTCGACGTTCCGCTGCGGTTGGCGGCCGATCTGGAATCGCAATTGAAGGACGGTGATCTGGCAGACCTCTACCGAAATGTGGAAGTGCCTTTGATCGAGGTCCTAGCGGAAATGGAGTTCAACGGTATCCGAGTCGATGCCGCCACGCTTGCCGAGATGTCGGGGCGGTTCGAAACGGAGATCCAGGACCTCAAGACGCTGATCATTTCCGAGGCCGGCCACGAATTCAATCTCGACTCGCCCAAGCAACTCGGCAAGGTCTTGTTCGAGGAACTGGGTCTGCCGATCATCAAGAAAACGAAAACGGGTGTCAGTACCGACGCCGAGGTGCTCAACCAGTTGGCCGCGGACCATGACATTGCGGCAAAGATATTGCAGTATCGTCAGGCGACCAAACTCAAGAACACGTACATCGATGCCCTTCCGCAATTGATTTGCGAAAGGACCGGCCGAGTGCATACGTCATTCCGCCAGGACGTGGCTGCGACCGGTCGACTCAGTAGCACCGACCCCAACTTGCAGAATATTCCCATCCGAACGTCGCAGGGGAAAGCGATTCGCGGCGCCTTCACTGCGGGACACGACGGTTGGGTCTTGGTTGGTGCGGACTACTCGCAGATCGAGCTTCGCGTGTTGGCGCACTACAGCGGCGACGAAGCGCTGATCGGGGCCTATCATGACGACGCGGACATTCATACTCGGGTGGCGGCCGAGGTGACGGGCGTTGATGAGGCGGACGTGACCGCAGACGATCGCCGGATCGCCAAGACCATCAACTTTGGGATCGTCTACGGTCAAAGCCCGTTCGGTCTGGCCAGGACCCTGGGGATCAGCAAAGACGAGGCGCGCGACTACATCGAACTCTATTTCAAACGCTACGCCGGAGTGGAGGACTTCATGATGGAGACCCTGTCGCGTTGTCGCGTTGATGGATACGTCGCGACGATGCTGGGGCGCCGGCGCGAAATTCAGGGTGTCCGTGACCTCGCCAATTTGCCCGAGAGCAAGCGTCGCAGCCTCACCGAGGCCGAGCGAATCGCGATCAACACGCCCATCCAGGGTTCCGCAGCGGATCTGATCAAGCTGGCAATGTTGAAGGTGCACGACGAACTACGGCGTAGCGATCTCAGTGCGAAGCTATTGCTGCAAATCCACGATGAGTTGTTGCTCGAAACGCCGTCCGATGAAGCCGATGCGTTGGTCGATTTGGTTCGCCAAGCCATGACCAGCGTGATGAACTTGGATGTCCCATTGAAGGTCGACGTTGCGGTGGGCGATTCGTGGGCGGAGTGTTAGGCGGCTCGCGGGTGGGCCACCTCGTAGATCTGTCGCAGATTGGCGGCACTGACGTGCGTGTAGATCTGCGTGGTCGTGAGCGATTTATGACCGAGCAACTCTTGAACACTGCGGATGTCCGCGCCGCGATCGAGCAGATGCGTAGCGAATGAATGACGCAGTGTGTGGGGGCTGGTGCGGGTATCCAGTTCCGCCGCGGCGATGTACTTGTCCAGCATTCGTCCCACGCTACGCGTCGTCAATGCATCGCCAAACCGATTGACGAACACGGGGGCCTGCCTGGCAAGGGCATCGGCTTGGCTGGACCGATTCCTCCGTGCGGCATACTTCCGAATCGCCTCGATCGCGAACGAACCTAACGGGCTGATTCGTTCCTGTCGGCCTTTACCCCGCACTCGCGTGATCTGTTGTTGAAAGTCGAGGTCGCCGTCGCAAAGCCCGACCAATTCACTGACGCGCAGACCGGCCGAATACATCGTTTCCAGCATCGCTCGATCTCGAAGTCCGGCGGACGTCGTCTTCGGCGGAGAGTCAAGCAAACGCCCAATTTCGGCATTGGAAAGCACGTGCGGTAGCTTGCGGCTTTGGCGCGGATTCCGGAGCGGCTTGGCTGGATTGGTCTTCGCCAGCCCCTCTCGCATAGCGTATCGAAAGAAGCTGCGAAGCGAGGCGAGCTTCCTAGAAATGGTGCTTCTGGCATAGCCAGCCTGCTGCAACGCCGCCTGGAACGATCTCAAATCCTGCGGCGATAGCGAGTCGAGCTGCTGCGTCGATAGTCCGCTCCCTTCTAACCATTCCAAAAAGCCGAACAGATCTTCCCGGTAGGCTTTGATGGTCAGGTCCGACGCATTTCGCTCCGTGGCGAGGTACTGCAGGAATCGCGTGACCGATGACTGCATCAAGTCACGAGCCATTTGGTGAATTCCCGTGGCGAATCCAATCGACTTCTCCGGTCATTCCTAAACGAAATCGTCGATCGAAAGGCTATCGAATTCCTGACTCGCCAAATCATCGTCATCCAGCGAAACAACCGTCTCCCGAATCTTCTCCGAGAGCATCGCCGCGTCGTACCAAGAGAAGTCTAGTTCAGGGTTGGCCGCAAATTTTGCCAACTGCCGCAGCGTCGCGTCACGATTCTCGTCGTCAAACAGGAAAATGAATCGTTCCTCACCTTTGACCAGAGCCAGTACGTTGACTTCCTTTTCCATCGTTTCGCTCAGTTGGACCTTGCGGAGAGGAACCGCGGGAGAGGAGGTGCCCCCGCGAGCTGGACTCGCATCCAACCCTGAGCGTCAATATCGGCTGACGGGCCAACGAAGGATGAGTTCCGATGGGTCGCGACCGCCGCGAGCCTCCAACATTTCGGTCAGGTGGAGGTGACAACAGAAACGAATGAAATCATCGCTTCGTCTGACGTAACCCTGCCATGATGCGCCGCGTGCGTCATCGCCCGTTTCCACGTAATCGGCCAACCTTGACGTGAAATAAGGATCATCGCCGCGATACAGCCGCGTATGCGATAGGACCGGCTCGCTGGTTCGGGTCATCGTGGGTGGGACGGGAGACGGAGGATCCGGAATCAGATTCGACGGGTCGGGCCAAGCCTCCGGCAGCGGGCTTGCCGCCATTCCCGACATGATTGGCTCCGAATCCTGATAGGGGTTCAATTCGCATTGTCCATCGGCACATTGCCCTTGCGTCTGCATCGGTAGTGGGGAACCCTCAGTGATCGCGTCGATGCCCACCCATGGTTCTAGGCCAGGGACGGAAACCCGCTGTGTTTCGACATCGAGTTGATAGTCAACGCTTGCCACCATTGGTGGCTCAAAAGGATCGCGAAGCGGATTGCGAGTTTCATCCATCGACCTTTCCTCATCTCGTTCCGACTCGAAGTCAAACCCGCCGGGCAGGCTTGGGTCAAGCGAAGATGGCTCCATCGATGGCGCCGGCGGCAGGTCGGTCGTGCCGGGCGGTCCGCTGTCCTCTGAGAGCGGCGTCTGCGTTTTCAACTGACTCCGCGCCAGTTCGAACTCGGCCTCGCGCACGATTCGAGCTGGGATTTTGTCTTCGGCATCAGTGCCCCACGGCAGTCCGTATCCAGGTGGAATTTCATGGAAGCCTTCATTGGCGGCGTACCATCGGACGGTCATCGCCAAACGGGGAGGATAGTACGCGTCAAAATCCGTGACCGAACCAACCACGATCGCTTCCACGTCCATCATTTGCGCCAGCCGTTGGAAGTCGGCGCCTCGGGTCGGAGGCCCGAACTGGAGGATGTAACGTTGAAGCTGAATCTCCGTCACGCCGACCGGTAAGACTTCAAATCCGGGCACGCTTTGAAGCGCCGCGTAATACGCTTGGCCGACAGCCTTTCCGTCGAGCGTCGGGGATTCACTCTGATTAAAGAATGGCAATACCGCGACGGTCTTCAACTGCGGAAACGGATTGTGAATCACGTCACGCACACGTGCCTCGGGAACCAACGTGCATCCGCCGAGGAAGCAAACCCCGACGAGGATCAGCCAAGTGACAGCAGACCGGTATCCAATGACGTCACCGGTGGTGGCAGAGTGTTCAACGTCCCGCAAGTGGCGCTGCTGAGACGCGGCACCTTTTTGGACCGGTGTGAAACGACGACTTAGCACGGATTCGATGCCCACCAGCAACTCCTGGGTCATCGCGCACCGTCCCCGCCCTCCTAAGTGATGTCATCGGCATTTCGGGCGCTGGCTGATCAGCGGAAACTCACTCAATCTGGCGGTTTCGTGTTTCACGCAGGGACGCATGCTCGCGTCAGCGAGCGACATAGCCCGCCCATCGGCTCAATGAGCATGCCCTAATCTGTCAGCGGAAACAAAACACTCGGTCAACGGCTCAATGCTCGAACCGCGACCTGGCGATATCGTTGACGGTCGATTGCCGACAGCGGTGGAAGGTGCCGACGTTGGCGAGTTTCGGTTAATAACTCATAGAGTCCGAGTGATGACTGCACTCGGGGTCGATATTGGATCATCCCCGCGAAACGGCTTCCGCCACCCCAACGCGAGTTGCCCAATCTTTCCAAATCAATCCTGCGCGGATCGCCCGCGGAGGGGATTGTCCAATCCATGTCTAAGTCTCCGTTGAGTAGATCGCGTTCGACGTAGCCTTCGATATTCTCGATACCACCCATGACGCCAAACTCGTCCGGCACGCTCATGTCGATCTCGACCTCGGCGTCACTCATCTCGACGGTAACCGCCTCCATCACCGCGGGTTTGCTTGGACGCGTATAGACCATGATTGGGACTCTCCGTGCAACTTGGATACGTCGCACGACATCGATCATCTCGATTGCGGAGGCATCCAGCGGATACTCCTTGGCGGCAATCAAACGCAGATCGTGCCCACGAGAAACCACCGTCTCAAGATCAGCGACCGACGAGACGAACTGGGTCGCATATCCAAACTGATCCAAGATCCGGACCCACTGCTCGGTTACATCCGGCCGATTCTCAAGGACGACAGCCAGCGGCCTATCCTGCAAGCGAGACATTTGAGCCCAGCGTCGACGGACCCGCGACATGCCCGCAAAATCGGCGTCTCGATCCGAAATCAAGTCCGCGATCACACGAGCTGCCTCAAACCGGACGCCCGCATGGGCGTGATCGACCGCGGCGGTCAATGGGCTGACACCACCGTCACGGGGCAAAAGCAGTTGAACATCACCACGCTTCCCCGCAAGACGAATCAACCCGAGAGCCGATGCTTCGTTGCCTTTCTCGACGGCGCGGGATAGGGCCGCGTCGAACCAGGCCGGCAAGCCATGTCCCATGGGGACGATCGCGTCGATCTGAGGATCGTCGCCCCAATCGGGATCATTGACGACCCGGTATGCAATCGTAGCCACCCATTGATCTGCCAATGAGTCCGTATCGGTGTCGCCAAGCCGCATTAGCCTCGCCGCGGCATCGGCCGCATCGCGATAACCGATCAGATGCGCCGTGGCAGACTGTGCCGCAACGCCATCGCGACTCGGGTTGATGATCCAGACCGGATTGCGACCGGCGCTGCGAACCATGGAGATCGAGTCGAACATCTTTCGCTGCAGGTCGCGTCGCAGTGCTTCGATGGCCGAAGCGCGATTTGGCAAGCGTTCGCTCAGCGTCGACAACACACGTTGGGCAACTTGAGATTCGATTGGACTGCTGTCACGAGCATGGAGCGCAGTGATCAAATCGACCAGGTACTCCGCTGGATCAATTCTCGCCAGGCCGGCAACGGCCGCGGCGCGTGCGCCTTCCGATCCATAAAGCGCCAGACGTCGTAACGCGGAGACGGTCGCGACCGAGTCGATGCGAAGCGAAACGCGTAAGATTTGATCGCGACGTTGCTCGACCGCCTGGTCGTCCGCGCTCGGTCCCAGCTTGACCAATGCGGAAACCAATTCAGCGACGGACGCCGAAACGCCTTCGAATAGACTCCGCAGACCGTCAAGCCGTCGGTCGGGCGATGATTGCGAGATCGAGTCCATGGCCGCACGCAGTCGTTTGGGATCGCTGGTGCGCTGTTGTTGGGAAGCAAAGAGTTGCTCCAAATAGGCCTTGGCCGTTGGAGAGACCTCGGGGCTGGTCAACAACTGCAGTCGTTGCCGAGGTGCGATCTTCGCGGCTGAAGTCGCCTGGTCAGCAGCCGGGGGAGGCGCCGCGGCCGCGGATTCGAGCAGCTGATTGGCGGCTTCGAAACTGCCTGCTCGCGTCAGCATGGACAAGCTGCTGCCGAAAGCTTCGGGACCGCCTTGTGACTTCAGGACGAGTTGCTCGGTCGCGGGATCCCGATCGAACAGCATCGACTGCGCCGACAAGTTGCCGTGATGGACGAGGAACCCCAACAGAACCAACAGTTTGCCAGCTACGGAGCGATAGCGGGCGTCGTTTGCGAGTGCGAGCATGAAACCCTGGTACAAGGAACGGACCAACCCAAGCGTGGTAGTCTAGTCGGTTCTGGAAGTCGAATCCGGTTGGGCAAGCGCAGATCCCAACGGAAATCGGCTCGCCTCCGACTGCAACGATTCTGCGGGCTGACGGGATGACCACAGACCGGTAAAACAGCGGGATGAATGAATCAGCTTCCGTCAGCCACCAGACCATCGGTCCCCTTTCCTGCGTTGTCGTTGAGGCAAACACCGCCGGAGAAACATCCGATTCCTCCGTCGGCCAAACCCCGGGGACGAAACGGATTCCTGTCGTTTTGTGCCATGGTTACGGGGCCCCCGGCGATGATCTGGCAGGTTTGGCCGAACCTCTCATTCAATGGCTTGGCGAGCACGCGAGTCAATTTCGGTTCATTTTCCCCGCCGCGCCGCACGATCTGTCCGGTATTGGGATGCCCCAGGGACGCGCGTGGTGGCCGTTGAACATGGCGGCGCTTCAGCAGATGCTCGCAACGTCCCAGTTTGAGCAGCTGCACGTTTCGATTCCACCGGGCCTTGATGATTCTCGCGAGTCCCTGGTGAAGACCATGCGTGAGATCTTGGCCGATTCCGATGGCCCCTATGTTCTCGGTGGGTTCTCGCAGGGAGCCATGCTGACCATGGATACGGTGTTGCAAAGCGAGCTACCACCGCCAATCCTGTTGATTCAATTTTCAGGAACGTTGATCTGCCAAGATCAATGGAAAAGCCGCCTCCAACGCCTTCATGACACGGCCGTCTTGCAGTCGCACGGTCGGTTTGACCCGATCCTGCCTTACACGAGTGCGGAGGCGCTTCGCGATCTTGTTGAATCCTCCGCGAAGGAAATGGAGTACGTCGCGTTCGACGGGCCCCATACCATCGAACCGGAAACGCTAATGAAAATGACTCAGCGACTCCATGCGATCGCGGAGTCGATGTCCGAACAGTCGGAACGGCGACCACCACTAGAGACGGACGATTCGTGACGTTCTTGAATGCTTCGGTGTTGCTGGGGCTGCTTGCCGCCGTCATCCCCGTGGTGCTGCATCTATTGGCCCGACAGAAACCACGCCGTGTCATCCTGCCCACGGCGCGATTCTTGCAAACTCGATCCACATCGCAGACAAGTCGATTGCGAGTGCGGCGGTGGTGGTTGCTGGCGATGCGTGTACTCGCGATTCTCGCCATCGCTGCCGTGCTGGCGCGACCAATGATTTCCTCCGCTAGCTCAGTGACATGGAGTTCCATCGCTGGTTTGTTCCTGACCGCGATGGCCTTGATGGCGGTTGCGTCGCTCGGTTGGCTGCGGGGCGTTGGGAAATGGTTGGTCGGCATCGTCGCCGCCATCGCGGCGTTGATCTTATTGGTCAGCATTGGCTGGTCCATCCAAGTCGTTGCGGCATCCGAATCGATTGACACGGGATCATCCCAGCCAGTGGCCATCGCGTTGGTGATCGATAATTCACCGACCTCGGCAAGACGCGATGAAGTGACGCCGAACACAACGCGGTTGCAGCTGATGATTCGCGCCGCCCAAGAGATGCTCGGGCGAGTCCCTGCAGGCAGCGACGTTTGCATCGTCGACCGTCACGCCATTCCTTTGGCATTTTCGATGGACATCCCGTCGGCTCGTCAGCGTCTTTCTCAGTTGAGTGTGCTCACCGTCCCGGCGCCGATGGCTCAACGCCTCGAAGCTGCCGCTGCTCAACTGAGGACAAGTTCGCTCGATAGCCGCCAAATCGTCATCTTCAGCGACTTGTCGACACCAAGTTGGGAGTCGTCGCGCAATCGACTTTCCGGGGTCGCTGATAGTTTGGTCAAGCAGAGCGACGATGATCCGGGCATCAGGGTTGGCGTGATGGATACGCTGAGTGCATGGGACACTTCAACAACACAAAATGATGTGTCCCGAATGAATCGGATCCTTTCGCCGCCCTCTCTGGTGGAAGCCACGGCCACATCCGGCACGCCGGTCCCAATCGTCGTTCGCCTCTCGTTGACCGATGCGATCGCGGACCAACCGATCAACGTGACGGTGCAGTTGAGCCTGTTGTCATCCGATCCATCCTTGCCCGTGCTGCGAAACGGCGAGGTCATTCGTCCGCCGGCACGTCAGGTCGACCGGGTCTCGACATCGATCACTCAAGGCGACGAAGCTGAGTTGACGTTGACATTGCCACCTCTCAATGTGGGCACGGCTCACGCTGTGATCGACTTGATCGGACCAGACACGATGCCACTGGATGACCGTCGATTCTTGACGGTCGACATTCCTCGGTCGCCCTCGGTTCTGATCGTTGGAGATGATCGTAGTCCTTCCGGCGATCAGACGGAGATGGATATCTTGGCCAAGGTGTTGTGCGCACCCCACGCGATGAACGATCCGTCTTGCTCATACCGCATTGACCGAGTTCAAACGGCCGATATGACCGCCATCGATCTGGAACGTTTTGACGCGTTACTCTGGATCGATCCTCCGTTTCGAGTTTCCAAATCTTCCGCGGGGACGGATGTTCGACTGGGGTGGTCGAGCGAAACAGGATCGGGTTTGACTCGAAAGCTACTCGAAAACATCGAGTCGTTTGTCGATCGCGGTGGTGGCATCGCCTGGCTGCTGGGACCATCACTCCAAATCGCCGACGAAGTGGACGTGCCGATTGCGACCACTGCATTGCTACCCCCAATGAATCGGCGATGGAAATTCCCCGAACCGGGAAGTTTCCTGTCGGTCCAAGCGAAAATGCATCCGATGTTCCGCGGCTTTCAACTACTTCAAGAGGACCCTCGTTGGTCGGAGTTCCTCATTCGACGACACTGGCGAGTCGAACGGCCCGACGCGGATCCAGCTCCGGATGTCTTGCCAAAATGGAATGTCCTCGCGTCCATGGCAGGCACCGATGCGCCCGCGATCCTTGCCGCGACGGATCCTGCTAAGCGGATGATCGTTTGGACAACGCCACTGCCTGCCTTATCCGATGCCACACGATCTTGGAACGATTTGTTCAGCCAGTCCGACGCGTGGCCCGCTTTCACCGCCGTTCGAGGCATGACCGCCTGGCTCACGGGGCTGACGGATGGCCAACAAACCATTCTCGCCGGCGACGTACCACGTGTAATCGTTCCATCGAATGCCATGATTCAACTCTTTCCCCCTGGCGATGGGCAACCGGAGCGACTCACGGATCGAGTGGACTCAGCAGAGGTCGCTCAAGGGTTGCCGGACGAGAGCCTCTTGCCGATGCCAGCTGTGTCCAAGATCGGCACCTACTTCGTGAAGGGAGACGGCGTCCAAACAGGATTCTCGAGCAACCTTCCCATGCGATGGTCGTCGAATCAGCGGACGCACCCTTCCGAAATTCGAGAGTGGCTTGGTACCGCGGATTGGCAATGGGTGACTGATGCGGATGAGGTGTCTCTGGGTGGTGGTAGCTCGTCCACTGCCAGCATATCGATGCATGGGCCGTTGATGATCGTGGCCTTGGCGGCGTTTGTGCTGGAGCAGGTGATCTCCCACTGGTTCTATCGAGGCCCGCGCGAAGTGCCAGCGTTATGACCCCGCATTCGCACTGGTCCCTCGATCCACTCTTCGGATCGGCGTGGCTTGGATGGATCCTGGTGGTGGGATTGTTTGTCACGATGCTGGTCACCATGCCGAGGGAACTATCGGCGCCGCGGAGACGCACCCTCACCGCGCTACGGCTGATCGCGATCGCCGTGATGGTACTGGTCTTGTGGCGTCCCGGGCTGGTGCAAAGTAACCCGGAGCAGTCCACCGCATCACTCGTCATTGGGATCGACACATCCAAGAGCATGACCCTCGCATCCGGCGATTCGGGTTCACGATGGTCACAACAAACAGATTTCCTCGAGCGGCTGGTTTCCCGCTTCAATGAAGCCGAACCATCGTTACGCATCGACTGGATCGCCTACGACGAGTCTAGCGTCACATTATCGAACCAGCGTGGCAACGTGGATTCATTGATGTCACCCGTGGACCAAGTCGCACCCATCGGAGCAAGAACGAACCTGACCAAGCCGCTTCAACTCGCAATCGAAACCGCGTCGTCGAACCCGCTCATTGGAATGGTCCTGATCGGCGACGGAACACAGACTGTGACGGAGTTCGACCAAGCATCCGCTGCGATCTCGGATCCCCGTCGTGTTGCGCAGACGATGGGCGCAATGGGCGTGCCTCTTTGGACGATTCCAGTCGGTCCTCCAACGGAGGCAAGCACGACTCGCGACATTGCAATTGAATCCTTGCCTGAATCGTATCGACTATTTGCGGGCAACGAGATCGCGGTCGCGTTCGAGGCCAATATTAAAGGGTTTGCGGGGGAGCCGATCCAGATCACCGCCACGTGGATCCCCGAAACAGATGATGCGAAGGACACATCGGAAGTCGAACGTCCGACCAAGGCGGCACAACGCACGGTCGAGGCATCCTCGCCATCCGAAAAGATCGCCGTTTCAATTCCGTTACTGGCACCCAAGCCAGGCCGTTATCGGTTGGCCATCGCGGCCGAGAATGCGGATCGCGAGACGATCACATCGAACAATCAACAAGTTGCGTTCGTCGACGTGCGTGATGGTGGCGGCAGGGTCCTTTACATCGAGGGCGCCATTCGGCTGGAACAACAGTACTTGCGCCGCGCCCTAAGGGGCTTCCCCGACCTGGACATCACATTCCGATGGATTCCATCGGACACGAGGTCGCGGTGGCCGATCCAATTGGACGTTCCGCTACAACGTTCACGTTACGACGTCGTCATCATTGGTGACTTGGAAGCGGCGGCGATCGGCAACGACCAATGGACGCAACTTGCCAATGGCGTCGACGATGGCATGGCGCTGATCACGCTCGGTGGACAGCACGCTTATGGCCCAGGCGGATACTCCGCAACCAAACTGTCCCAAGTACTACCTGTCGTCATGAACCAAGGTGACGATGCGCAATCGCGATCGTCGATTCGACTTCGCCCTGATCGATCTCACCCGATTACCAGTGTTCGCGTGGGCGGGGATCTTGTCGATTGGACCACATTGCCCGCAATGCCGGGCGCGAACCAATGGCGTGCCGCCAAGACGGCCGCCGGAACCCAGACTCTCCTTTCGGACGAAAATCGCCGTGCCATGATGGTGGTCGGCCAATATGGTGGCGGACGGGTGGCAAGCCTGGCATTTGATTCAACTTGGATGTGGTGGCGGTCCGGCGCCAGCGATTTCCATCGGCGTTTCTGGCGGCAGCTCATCTTGTGGTCGCTGTCCCGAGAGGAGGATTCCGCCGATCAGATGACGCTGGAACTCGATTCACGGCGATTCGCATCGGCCCAATCCACCCAGTTTCGAGCCGAACTGACTTCGACCGCCCAGATGCCGCCTCAACTGCGGGCGAACGTGGTGCTTGATTCGGGTGAAGTGCGGTCCATCGATGGGCGTCTATCGCAACGCCGCAATGGCAACGAAACTCAGCTCCGTTTGAATGGTTCCCTTGGTGACCTGCCGCCTGGTTTTCATCGATTGCGGGTCGAAGCGGCCGATGGTGGGTCAACGGAACCAGCCACGGTTTCTTTCGAGGTCATTGACGATACAAGAGAGTTAACTGAGGCACGGACCGATCACGCGTTGCTGCGTCAGCTGTCGGCGTACTCCGCCAACGTCGGCGGAAGATCCTACCGCGTCGATGAAGTCGACCAAATCGTGGAACAGGTTCTCAATCGCCGCCGGAATTCTCAATCGCTGACATTGAAAAAAGTTCGGCTTGGCGACGATTCCGGTACGGCCTGGTTGATGTTCGCCGTGTTCTTGGGTTGCTTGAGCACGACATGGTGGTTACGAAGACGTTGGGGATTGGCATGAGAACGCAATTGAAAAGGTTTCCGTGAACCCATTTGATATTCACAATCGCACACGTTTGGTATTCGGACTCAAAGCGTCCGAACGGATCTCCGAGTTGTCTCGTTCATGTTTGGGCGGGGACGCCGGTCGTCGCGTCCTCGTCGTCGCTGATCCCGGCATTGTGCAGGCGGGGCATTTTGAAGCCATCCTGACCCGACTGCAGGCATCCGAGTTTGACGTCGAGTCCTTTCACGACTTCGGCGAAAACCCAACGTCGGAGATGGTCGACCGCGGTGTCGCCGCAGCCGCGCGTTTCCAACCGGAACTGCTAATCGGCCTGGGCGGCGGAAGTAGCATGGATTGCTGCAAGGGCATTAATTTTGTGTTCAGTTGCGGTGGCACGATTCACGATTACCACGGCGTCGGTAAAGCGACGTCCGAGCTGCTGCCAATGATCGCGATTCCGACGACGGCGGGTACGGGTAGCGAGGCACAGAGTTTCGCCTTGATCAGTGATGCTCAAACGCATGTGAAGATGGCATGCGGTGACCCGGCCGCTGCGTGTCGCATCGCCGTGCTCGATCCGCTCTTGACGCTGACTCAGCCATCGATGGTCACGGCGTTGACCGGCATCGATGCCCTCTCCCATGCGTTGGAAACGTACGTTAGTCGTCGACGCAATCCAATGTCATGCATGCATAGTCGCCACGCGTTTGGGCTGCTGGCTCGTTCATTCGAGACGGTCATGCGAAATCCTGCGGATGTTCAAGCACGTGCCAACATGCAATTGGGAGCGACGATGGCAGGAATGGCGATCGAAACATCAATGCTGGGTGCCGCCCACGCAACGGCCAACCCAATGACCGCTCGTCATGACATCGCCCATGGTCAGGCCGTTGGGTTGATGTTACCGGCGGTCATTCGGTTCAACGGCGCCGTCCATGGCGAGTGGTACGCCGAACTCATGCGTGAGATTGAGCCGTCCATCACACCCGCGGAAGCACCGGAAGCGCTGGCTCAACGAGTGATCAGCTGGATGGAAGCGGCCGGGCTGGCCACATCGATGGATGAGCTCTCCATCCCCAGCAGTGACATTGGACTCTTTGTCGAGGACGCATTGCAGCAGTGGACCGGCACGTTCAACCCGGTACCCCTCGATGAGGATTCGGCCCGATCACTCTATCGGGACGTGATCTAGCAATTCGTTTTGACCTCGGCGTACGACCGACGGCGATCGTTCGACGACATTCGATGAACTACAATACGACGAGTCGTCTCACCGAACGCTGATTGACTTGAACCGGTTTTGGTATGTCTTCGTCTGAACCAACGACCTCCAGCAATGACCACGGTTCACCTGTGTTGAACACAGGCGAGTCTGGACAGGCGAACGCATCCACCTCCGACGATCATCGACGTCGGCAAGCCCTTGAACAGAAACTGAAGTCGTGCCCAACGGACCGCGATTCGTTCTTGGAATTGGCGGAACTCTACCGCAAGGATGGACTGCCGCTTCATGCATCACGTGTCTTGAAGGATGCCCATGAGGTGTTCCCGGATGATGATGAGGTGCTGTGGCAATGGGAGGAAGCCCAACTGGAGCGTTCGGTTCAGCAGCTGGTCGTCATGCGTCAAATGGCGGAGGAAACGAAGAGTATCGCGTTGGACCATGACCTGGAACGCTGCCATGTCGACTGGGCCAATTGCCGTCTTCGGATTTGCCGAGCACGCTTGAAACGGCAGCCTGAACGAGACTACTTGCGGTTGGTTCTCGGAGAAGCGCTGTATGATCTTGAGCAATATGACGATGCCCTCGACGAGTTGCAGCTACTCACCGAATCGGACACACACGGTCCGGCAGCACTCTTGTTGATGGGACGCTGTCACCTCGTCAGCAGCCGAGACCTCCATGCGATGCAATGCCTCCGAGCGGCGTCGATTCGCCGCGCAGTCGTGGGAGCGCCCAAGGTCCGACAGGCGGCACTTCGTCTGCTGGTTGATTTGGCTGACCGGCATGGAATGACGGCGACGCTGGAAATCTATCGCCAAACACTTGACACGCTAACGGTGGAATCCACATGAACCAAGCGATCGGAGATCCTGAACAGATCCGACAGTTTGCCAGCGCACTGAAGAGATTCTCCGAGGATTTGAAACAACGCGGTTCGGGATTGGCGTCGCAAATGAACCAACTGGAACAGACTTGGCGAGACGAACAGCAACGCAAGTTCAATCGAGAGTTTCAGGATCAGCTGCGACAGCTACAAAGGCTGATCCAATCCACCGAACAGCACATTCCCTATTTGCTTCGCAAGGCTGATCAACTGGATGACTACCTTGGGCGTTGAACACCCATTCATTCCATGTGAATCGTGACAAGATTCATGCGTGGCACTCATGCACGCCACGATCACGCGGCTGAGCAGAGGCCGCGAATCGTCGCGGCGGACCAAGGAATGTCGTCACGCACCATCGGTTATGATTAATGACCATGCAGCGACGCTCCCGCCACAATTCCCGCCTCCCATGATTGTTGAATCGAATCACACGATGCGCGTCATTCCATTGAATCCTTGGCCGATTTCACTGCACTTGGCGAGACTTGGTGTCGTCGCGTTGCTCATGGCGTGCGGCAGCCTCCCCGCCACGAGTTTGGGCAATGACGGCGTCGCTGTCTCTTACAATAACGACATCCGTCCACTTCTGGCGGAGTATTGCTTCGCCTGTCACGGCACGGATGAGGAATCACGTGAGGCAGGACTTCGGTTGGACCAACGCGAAGACGCGATCGATTTTGCCGCCATCCTTCCGGGCGACGCCGACGAGTCGGAGATGATGGTCCGCATTCGGAGTGACGACCCGTCCTCGGTGATGCCACCACCGGAGACCAAGAAAGCACTTTCGGAGGCGGAGGTCCGAACACTGGTTCGATGGATCAACGAGGGTGCCCCTTATGAATCGCATTGGTCGCTAACACCACCCAAACAGACACCACCACCCGCCGTCTCCGATCCGGACTGGATCCGAGATCCGATGGACCAGTTTGTGTTGGCGAAGTTGGATGAGTTGGGACTCCAGCCGGCTCCCGACGCGGGTCCCATGCAGTTGTTTCGGCGACTCCATCTCGACATCACTGGGTTACCGCCCGAGACCGAGAAGGTCACTCGGTTCTTGGACGACTACGAAGATGACCCCGATCGTGCAGTCGCGGCTTGGGTCGATCGGTTGATGCGATCACCAGGCTGGGGCGAGCACCGTGCACGATATTGGTTGGATGCGGCGAGATACGCCGACACCCACGGAATGCATTTTGATAACTATCGAGAGATGTGGCCCTATCGCGACTGGGTCATCCGTGCATTCAACGACAACCAACCGATGGACCGTTTCATCGTCGAGCAACTGGCCGGCGATTTGCTGCCCGATCCGACGCAAGATCAGTTGATTGCGACAGGATTCAATCGGTGCAACATGACCACCAACGAAGGTGGCACGATCGATGCGGAGAATCTCGCGTTGTATGCCGCAGATCGCGTGCAGACCTTTGGATGGGTGTTCCTCGGACTGACCACGAATTGCGCCCAGTGTCACGATCACAAGTTTGATGCCTTCAGTATGAAGGATTACTACTCGCTCGCGGCGTTCTTTCGAAACATCGAACATCCTCCCAAAGACGGTAACGTGAAGGACGGGCGAGGTCCGACGCTCTTGCTTCCAAGCCAAGAAGACTTGCCGCGTTATGAGTCCATCCCCGGCGAGATCGACGCCGCGAAGAAGGCGATGACGGCGTTGAGAGACAGCGATGAGACGCAATCGGCATTCGAAGTCTGGCGCCGTAGCACTGCGCCGCGTGATGTCGCGTCAACCTTGCCTAGCGAGCAGTTGCGGTTGCGACTGCCCCTGGACATGAGCGAGTCCAAGATGGCGTTCGGTTTGGAGGCTGATGATGTCCGTTTAACGACCACCGGCCACCTCACTTTTGCGAGCCAACCTGATCAACCTTTCGACTCGGCACTGTCCGTGTCGCCCGGCAATACACTGGCCGTCGGTGATGTGGGACAGCTCGCATGGGATCGACCCGCGACCGTCTCCGCGTGGATCCATGCCGAATCAGTCGGTGGATCAGGCACAATCATGGCCAAGATGGACGTGGACGCAAAGCACCGAGGATGGGACTTTCAAGTCAGCGACGGTCGGTTGCAAATGCACTTGATCGATTCATTTCCGGAATCGGCGATACTGGTTCAAACAAAGGCGAAGTGGATTCAGGCCAAGAAGTGGATGCACGTCGCAGCCACATACGACGGCAGCGGCAAAGCTGCGGGCGTCAAGTTGTTCGTCAACGGTGCCCCGCGTGAGACGCGCATTAACAAAAACACACTTCAAATTAACGGCGAGAGCCCCCCCAATCTGACGACGTCAACCCCTTTGCGTGTTGGACAACGCAGTCGAGGAGAGAACTTCAAAGGAATGGTTCGGCAGATCCGAATCGACGAAGGAATCGCTGCGAATTGGCAACTGGAGGTGATGGCCAAAACAACCACCGTCGAGCGTCTGCTTGGCATGTCTTCGCCAAATAAGAATCAGCTAAGTCAACTGCGACAGTTTCACGTCGCGGTCACCGAGCCGAGTTATGCGGAGTTGTCCGAACGCGTGGATTCATTGTCGGCGGAGCGCGATGCCATCGTCGCGCGTAGCCCGATGACTCATATACAGCGTGAAAAACCCATGATGGCGAAAACCAACATGCTTCTTCGCGGCGAGTATGACCAGATCGGCGAGGAGGTCATGGCAGCAACGCCCGAGGCGATGCATCCGTTGGCAGACGATGCGCCCCGCAACCGGCTCGGGCTCGCCCAATGGGTTGTTGCCCCCGACAACCCGGTGACAGCGCGTGTCACCGTGAATCGATTTTGGCAAGAGCTGTTTGGGCGTGGGCTCGTCGTTACTTCGGAGGACTTTGGTGTCACCGGTGCACTACCCAGTCACCCGGAGTTACTCGATCATTTGACGATTCAGTTTCAGAACGATGGCTGGGACGTCAAAGCTTTCTTTCGGCGAATCTTCAACAGTTCGACTTATCGCCAAGCCGCGATCGCGACGCCCGACAAGATCCGCCTTGATCGAGACAACGTCGCGCTCTCGCGAGGTCCACGATTTCGAATGGACGCCGAGATGATTCGTGATCAATCGCTGGCGGTCAGCGGTCTGCTATCGCCGGAGATGTACGGTCCCGGTACGCGTCCCTACCAACCGGGGAACATCTGGGAGGTGGTTGGTTTGCCAGGTGGCGATACTCGCAATTACGTCCGCGGGTCCGGGTCGGAGTTGTATCGGCGAACGATCTACACGTTTTGGAAACGCATGGCCCCACCACCCAATCTCGAAACGTTCGGTGCTCCCAACCGAGAGGTCTGTGTCGTTCGTCGTGAACGCACCAACACGCCACTACAGGCGCTGGTGACTCTCAATGACGTGACCTATGTCGAGAGTGCACGGCTATTGGCGACTCGCGTCATCCATGATGCCGGCAACGACACGATGGATGCTCGCTTCGATTGGCTGGCCGCGCGGTTGCTTTCCCGCGATTGGAATCCTGCCGAGCGCTCGATCCTGGACGAGAGTGTGCAAGCCTATCTCGAACACTATCAAACCCATCCGGACGATGCGGATGCATTGCTGAGCGTCGGTGAAACTCCCGTGGATGATTCGATCCCACCAGCCCATCTGGCCGCTTGGACCATGCTCTGCAACCAAACACTTAATTTGGACGAGGTGTTGAATAAATGAGCCCTCTTGAACTATCGGAAACCCAGTTGCGGCGTGGATACTCCGAGGCCACTTGGCAAACGCGACGTCGATTCATCGCCAACGGAGGTAGTCTGCTGGGAGCGGCGGCGTGGCACTCTTTGGCATCAGCCAACCAACCCGGTGCGATCGCGACGCATCATTTGCCTCGAGCAAAGCGCGTGATCTATCTGCATATGGTTGGCGGCCCGAGCCAGATGGATCTGTTCGACTACAAACCACAGATGGCCGATTGGTATGACAAGGATTTACCTGAGTCCGTTCGCCAGGGACAACGGTTGACGACCATGACAAGCGGTCAGAGTCGGTTTCCCATTTCACCGTCCAAGTACCGGTTCCATCAGGCCGGCCAATGCGGCATGTGGATGAACCAAGATCTCTTGCCAAACCTGGCAAAGAAAGCCGACGAGATCTGCTGGATCCGATCGATGCACACCGAAGCGATCAACCATGAACCGGCGATTTCGGCGATGCAGACTGGAAACCAGGTCACCGGACGACCGTGTCTCGGCTCGTGGGCTTCGTATGGGCTGGGGAGTGAGAACGAGAATCTACCTGGGTTTGTTGTGCTGGTGGCGACGCCCAGTAATCGAGACCAGGAACAGGCGATCTCATCGCGTCTCTGGAGCGCTGGATTCTTGCCTGGCGAACACGCGGGCGTGAGTTTCCGCAGTGCGGGCGATCCGATTTTGTTCATCAACAATCCGCCGGGGGTACCTGATTCACTCCGACGGGCATCGATTGATCAGCTCAACCGGATGAACCAGATCCGTTACGAACAACACCGTGATCCGGAGACGGTGACGCGCATTCGTCAGTATGAAATGGCGTACAAGATGCAGGCCAGCGTCCCTGAACTGACCGATATCGCTTCCGAATCCGAGTCCACATTTGAGCTCTACGGCGAAGAAGCCAAGAAACCTGGTACCTTTGCCTACACGGCTCTGATGGCTCGACGATTATCCGAGCGGGGAGTCCGGTTTGTGCAGGTGTATCACAACAACTGGGATCACCACAGCAATGTCGCCGTCCGAATGCCCTCCCAATGTCAGGATGTGGATCGACCCTGCTATGCCTTGCTAGAAGATCTCAAGCAGAGAGGTTTGTTGGAAGAAACGCTCGTCATTTGGGGCGGCGAGTTTGGCCGCACCATCTACACGCAGGGAAAATTGAGTCGCGAGAACTATGGCCGCGATCATCATCCGCGTTGCTTCACGATGTGGATGGCAGGTGGCGGCGCCAAAGGTGGAACAGTCTATGGCGAAACGGATGAATTCAGTTACAACATCGTCAAGGATCCCGTCCACATTCGCGACTTCCATGCGACGGTGTTGAATTTAATGGGGTTCGATCACGAGAGGTTCTCGTACCGATTCCAGGGACTCGACCAAAAACTCACCGGTGTGCATCCGGCTCACGTCATCCCCGAACTGATGGCGTGATAGCGGGCCACCCTCATGATCCGACGTACTGATCTGACAGACCGCGTGCGTGCGACGTGTCTCGGACACCGGTGACGACCACTCGCCCATCTCGAAAGAGCGTCAACGACTGGCGATCCGTCAAGTTGAGCCGGATGAAGAATCGTGTTCGCTGGACCTGCCCGATCGCCCGCCATCGCGCCGCCATTCGATCAAAGTCGATCGTGCGACCGTCTCCGGAGATTTGGACGGCGTCTCGACCACACAAGCTGGTTGCCGCCTGCAGCGTCGGTCCGGTCGCCTCGAGAAAATCGCGTCGGCCGTCGTGGCACGCGGGACAAGTCGATTGCAGGGAAGAGCTGATGCCAATTCGTCGCCACTGATTCGCCCAAAGATCGACTGAGAGCACGTCCGAGTTGACCGCATCGCGATTGCCGGTCAGCCACTTCAGAGCCTCCGAACACTGCAGGCTTGCAATCAAATGGGTTGCCGGTGCGATGACACCCGCCGTGTCACAGGTGGCCACATCGGCGGGGTTGGGGACCTCACGCACCAGGCATCGAAAACACGGCGCACGTCCATCGAATAACTTGACTTGGCCGGTCGAGCCGACCGCACCTCCGTGCACCCAAGGGATGGTCAACTCTAAGGAAACATCGTTGAGTAAGAGTCGCAACGAGAAGTTGTCACTGGCGTCGATGATCAGATTCGTGCCGCGTACCAATGGCCGAACATTCGCGGCCGTCACGTCCACGACGTGTGCTTCGGTCATGACGGACGAATTGATTCTGGCGAGGTGACCGGTGGCCGCTTCGACCTTCGTCATCGCGGCGGCGGCATCGGATTCATCGTACAGCGACTGCCGCTGTAGATTGCTCGGCTCAATGACATCGCGATCGATCAATCGCAGCGTCCCCACGCCGGCCCTCGCCATGAGTTCCGCCGCGACGGATCCCAAAGCTCCCATGCCCATGATCGTCACGTGCGATTGGGAAAGACGGAACTGACCCTCTTCGCCGATGGGGCCAAACTGCGATTGGCGGACATACCGCTCCGCGGGATCGAACGATGTCATCGGTGCCTTGCACATCGAAGGAGAGTTTGGACGAGTGCGTTTGTAAGCCGGGTTCTGTGACGGTGATTTCCACCGACGGTGATCATTTATCTGTGCACGGCGATTGCTCGCCGCCTCCATTGCGACCTACCCGGATGTCGATAACGCAGCGGGCCGCCACGTAAATGCAACCTGTTTGGTCTAGCTCCGGATGGGGTTTACCAAGCCGATCGAGTCACCTCGATCGCTGGTGCGCTCTTACCACACCGTTTCACCCTTACCACGCATTCGAGCATCCGCTTCCTGAGAAGCCGATGCCTGAATCGTTCGGCGGTCTACTCTCTGCTGCACTTTCCCTAGCCTCGCGGCCGGTCGACGTTATCGACCATCCTGCCCTGCGGAGCCCGGACTTTCCTCCAGTGAGTCGACCGCGATCACGAGTGATCTCGTGACCGAAGCAACCACCAGCGATCACCCCACGCACTCATCCAAACTGCGTGCAGAATGACAGCGAGCACGCGACCCGACAAGAGGCGAACTTACCCAACCGTCACAATCCTGCCCGGAATCCGTCGCGTCTCGAGTTTGAGCATCCGAATCAATCAATCGATCCCTCGAGAGAAGTCGACTTTTCCGATGGACACGGTGATCCACGCCGTCGCGGACCTGCTTCCACCTGGATTCTTTCATGCACGATCCCATTGCTAGACCATCGACGCCGACTCGACGCCGTGTTCGAAGCCAGATGGACCACCACGACGACGCGCTGCTGACGAAGGATCAAGGTCTAAAACGCCGCACCAAGACTCCGCGATCCGGGGTGATCTCCGACTCGACCGACGCCGCCCTTCGCCTGCTCAGTGAGACATCCCATGACCTCCGGTCGCCGCTTTCGAGCGTGTCGGCAACCCTTGAGCTGATGAGAGACGGACAACTCGGCGATTTGTCCCAATCGCAATTGGACCTGATACAGAAAGCAATCGGGCAGTGCGACTACATGACATCAATGGTCGATGGGCTGACCCATGCAAATCGACTGAAACATGGAAATCCACCGATCCAACGTCGGACAGTGACTTACCGAGAGGTCCAACGGTCGGTGACCGACGCAACGAGTGCGTCCCTAGAGAACTACGACATTGAGTTGCTATTCGACGGATTTGATGGACCCGAAACGAGGCTGTTTGCGGACCCCGCGATCCTAACCCGACTGTTGGTCAATGCGGTCGTGAATGCTCAACGTGCGATCGCGGCAGCCGCCGGCGCTGCCCATCGAACCATTCTCATTCGGGTCGAAGGAAACCATGATCGAGGGATCGCAGCGTTCTCGGTCATCGACTCGGGAAGTGGAATCTCACCAAGCAAGTTGAAGCGTCTAGCGGCACAGGACGGGCCGGCCAGCGCAGCCATGCCCGGCTTGATCGATGGCGGCGAAGGACTGGGCCTCATGATTAGCCGACAACTGGCTGGGCTGCTGCTGACGTCGTTACGACTGCGAAGCCAGCCTGGTCGCGGGACCGAGGTGATGTTCGAAGTCCCCTTGGATCACCCAGTTGCCATCGCTTCGGCGTTCGCAAGACATCGCGATCGTTTCCGTGGTCCCCACGCGGCGATCCGTCCAATGGGTCAGGCGGCCCCGTCGATGACCGTCCACACTCATCCCACAAGCGTTCCTGCCTGGACAGCGGAACTCGATTTTCAAGGCACCCATCCGCGACGAAGTGATCGTCTCGCGATCGGGATGGTGACCATGTCGTCGTCGTGCCCCAGGGAATCAGCGGACAGTTTCGATCGAATCGCCCAGGTAGGTCTCAATCCATTTGAATTGACTGTGCGGACGGCCCGTCGCCAGTGGGTATGGGCCTTGGATGCCGACGCCCACACCATCGAAGATCGTTTGCAGTCGATCGATCAAAGGGCTCATGAAACCATCGACGGTGTCGACATCGACTGGAGCCAACCCGCGATTACCTCGACACGCCGACGCGTCTTGCAAGCCACCTTGGCCGATCGAATCACGACGGCCACCCTCGCTGCGGTCGCAAGCGGCCCAGGTCTGCAAGACGAAGTGCGTCTGGGAACAGCTCCGCTGGACGCCTCGCCAGTCGCCACCGTTCGTCTGGATGAAGAACTTCGCCGTCTCAGTCGACGAATGAAGCAGCAAGCAACTCGATTACAACAGCAGTCCTCCGCACTGCGACCGTAATATTGGATGCGGCAAACCAGGATCGGAATTGCCAGCACAGCGTTGCCGCCAAAGAGTGGCACTAACCGAACTCTTCGTACTCGTCTTTGCTTCGACAATAGGGATCGATGACTCTGGCAGAGTAACGAACAAGTCGATGCGTCGTCGGCCATAGGCTGACGATCAATGCAAGCGCGATCAGGACACCGACCTCGGCGACGTAGACGTCCGTACGGACGAGGGCCGATAAGCAACCCGCCAATGAAAAGCAAGCGGCAGCGATAACAAAGATCGCTCGGTGAGCATTGGCAAGACGCCGGCTCATCCGGCAAGTTCGATAAATCGGTCGCTTCGGGCTATCCCACTGCGGAATCACGCTGCGCAACGAGACGCCTCGATAGTAATGACTCAATCCTCTCTTGATCTCCCGCGCTCGCATTCGGCTGTATACCGTGGGGCCCGCATGCTGAATCGTGAGACCCACCGCGACCAACAAAATGACAGCACCAACCAATGGCACCGCGACGGCGGGTTCGGGCATCCACGACGGATCGAAAACACGAATCACGGAGTGGGACCAGTAAGCGATTAGAGGCACGAGGCACGCAAAGCCAATGAAGATTCGAAGGTTTCGTAGATGACCTTCGATATGCCGCAAACGGTATTTGCGTCGGTATTGCAAACCGATCCTGGTTCGAGCACGCACGCCCAAATAACGGGTCAGTTGAGGATAGACGAACCAAACGGATGCGCCCGTCGTCGACAACGCCAATACGATCGTGACGGTCCATGAGGCGTTCTTACCCAGAACCAACATCATCACCTGATAGACACTCGAGAATACCGTCGTTAGCGACAAAGCAATTCCAACGCTTCCCAGGGCGGCAGCGGTTCGGGCTGTCGCCGTCACCCTCGCATCGAACGATTCCGACTCGGGAACTTCGACCGTGCCAGCCTGCGTCGCATTCGATCCACGTTCGGAAGTAGCAAAGTCAGGGTTTTCTTTGACGGAAAACTCGTCAGTTTGGTCCGTCCCTTCAACAACTCCAACTTCGGTGGCTTCGCTCGCGGCAACTTCCCCTTCGGAGACTTGGCTCTCGGAGACTTGGCTCTCGGGGACTTGGCTCTCGGGGACTTGGCTTTCTGGTACTTCGCTCTGAAGGGACTCGCGATCCGGGGGCCCATCCTCGAGTGTCGCCCGCGTTGGCAACTCACCCGCTGACTCCGGGCTGGTGTCTTCATGGACTGGCTGGCGGACTACACGCTCGCTGGGCGGCGGCGTTGCGTTCATGGGCTCGTCGGCCAGCGGCGTCTCAATCACGGGTTCATCCACCAGCGAGGCCGACATGACCAAGTCGGCGGCTGACGGGGAAATCATCGGGTGCGTCTGCGAAGAGGCATCTTCCCCGGGCACGGCCTCTACGTCGGAGGATTCCCCGGCGTTGGTCGACCCGACACTCGGCGGCCAGCGGCTGTGATCGGAACCCTTCTTCAACAATGTCTCAAACCCAATGCAGTCCGTCTCTCGGCCCTCAGCAGCTGGTACTTCGCGCTGCGCCTACGGGGAAGCGTAGCTACCGGTGGGCCCCCTGGCAATTTTGCGGCGTCCAGGTTCACCTCGATCCTCTCCGGAGCCCCCTTCAAAGCCGCTGATCGTTGCGACCCAATTCATCGGGTCCTTCCGACCAATCCGCAGTTGGAAAACGTCAATCTCCCGTCAATCAGCGGGGTCGGTCCAAACGTGTCCCCGGGCATGCCAAGAATCGTTTCATCGCCATTGGCAATCGAAACTTCGCTCCCCAAAGTCCGTTTGGGAGGACCCTTGGATGACTCAACTCTCACTGTTGGATGCCATTTCCAACGAAAAGTTCGCCGTCAGCCCGATTCCCCAACCTCAACCCCCGGCGCCGTCCCAGTTGATGGCATTGGCGGAGTTGATTCGCCAAGATCGTCGGCGACAGACTGGGGGTCCGCCTCAGACGCGACTCTGCCGCATCGGTGATTTGGCCCAATCAGTGTTGCGCCGGCATGATCTGGTGGCTCGCAGGCGGGATCGAGCGAGGGCACTGGAAGACGAAATCGAGTCGGCATCGGCAATGACATCGAGTCACCCTCGGTCGGACCGAAAAACTGACTTCGTCGATGAATACGGCCAGAAACGCAGCATCAACGATGTTCAGGTCGCTTCTTGATTGGCCAGCTCGGAAGTCGTGTTATCCATCGGCGATGTCGCCGACGGCGAGGTTTCAGCCGAGTTCGTCTCGTGGCCCGTGGATGAAGGAAGGCGTGATTTGTCCGATCTCGCCGCCTTGGCTTTCAATTCAGCGGTTTTGGCACGCGACCGAATACGAAGAGCCGTCATCAACGAACCCACCACAAAACTGATGGCGGAAGTCGCCAGCAGTAACAGGGTGAGGGGATACTCGCCGCGGAAAAACAGCAAATTGAGGTCGACAGGTTCCTGGTTCTGAAACGCGACCACGACCACGACCAGGAGTCCCGAAAGGATCACAAACCAGCGGATCTTTTGCAGCACGAGAATCTCCCAGGAAGGTGTAACCCCAAACCAGCGTCAAATCTGGCTCGAATAGCAAATAGTTCGCTAGTTTCGAGCCCATGAACATGACACTTCCGCTTGTTCCAACTCCATCACCAGCGTCACCGAAACATCCCTTACCGTAGCAAAGACGCCAGCGGAATCGAATCCAAAACCGCAGGCGTCCGCGAAGACAGAGTCCTTTCAACCGTCCAAATCCGCGTCACCGACACGGTCGCCAATCAAACGAAGTGAGCGGTTGCCGGCAACCTTTGTTCTTTCCTGCTCGAAATCTTGGTTGTTGATCTGCAGACGACTTACTGCCTTGCGACGCCGACCCGCGTGTTAGGACTCTTCCCTGATGGAAGCGGCATCGAACCGGAACGTCCACCTGTACCCATGAAAGAGACGTTTGGCGAGTCCGGAAAATGGATGGTCATCAAGCGGGAGTCCACAAAGCGGGCCGATGATTGTTGGTCCATCCGCCAGTGTCGCAGGTGGTTAGGCATGATAGATTCTCGGAGGCATGTCGGTGGAATCTGAGCGAACGCATACGGTCGATTGACTCGGACACCCCAGTCATACTGAAGGGAAATGACAGGTAGCCGTCACATGCAGCGGAGGAGATCCATTGAAGTTTTCAATCCGAGTTTCCCTCTTGGTGACATTTCTCGCCGCTGTCACATTTGCGGGCACGGCGGCAGCTCGTTACGGGTACGTCTCCTACCTCACGTGGTCGTTGGGCACGCTCGTGCTGACGACGTCGCTCGCGTGTCCACTTGTTTGTCGCGCATCGACGAAACCGTTCTGGGCTGCTTATTCTGCGACCACGGCATACGCTTTGATTTCGCGTAGTACAGAAAGCGACCCATTCGGGCTCGCATTGAATTCCATCGCGGCACTTCTGTTCGGCAACATTGATTTGAGCCACGGCGCGTACTTGCCCCGTTTGTTTGCGATGACAGTGATGCTGTGGACGCCAGCAATCTTCGGTTTGCTTTCTGGGTGCCTAATGGTCGTCGCAATGAAACTGCTCACACCATCCATAACGTCGGAGAATCAGTAAGCGTTTGTCGGGCGGAACGGGAGAACGGGTGCAGGCACGCTAATCGGCTTTTTGAGGGATGTCTGAAATTGCAAGAGCAGTTTTGCGTGATTTCGGTTACGCTCCGAGCAGTTTGGAGAACCCTCGCTGTCTAGGAAGGACAAGACCGTGTCAAAAGCCGTTGAA
>JBCDIU010000002.1:0-298494 GCA_038748615.1 Planctomycetota bacterium
CCATGTCCGAGCCGCCTTGATCAGCGACGGTGACCAACTTCACGATCACATCTCCAGCCGTCCGGGAACTCCCTACACTCGCCCAGCCAGGAAGAATAGGCAGCCTGCGTTGACCTAATGCCGATTAGCGTGCCTGCACCCTTGCCACACCCTAAACCATGGCGAGATCGTTTGACCGAACCAAGCGTCACCCCGGGCTCGAGTCCTCACGACGAGGTGGGTCCGGTTGCTGCCATGCACTCATGCCACCGTCGACCATGAGTGTTTGCCCATGAATGTGGTCAGCCGCATCGGAAAGCAGAAAAATCGTTGCTCCGACGCACGCGTCCGCACTGGGAACCTTTCCATTGGGTGTATGGCGTTTCATCCATGACTCCAATTGATCGTCTCGAAAGACCGTCTCCGTGAGTGGCGTGCGAATCAGTCCTGGCGCCATCGAGTTCACGCGAATCCCATGGGGCGCCAAAGCGACACAGAGTGATCGCACCATCGCGGCGACCGCACCTTTGCTGGTGTCGTAAACGCTGTGTCCTGGTTCGCTCAACTGACCGTTGATCGATCCGGTGAACACAACACGACCCCGCACGTGCGACTGAATCCAACGCCGCGAAAAAGCCTGCGTAATGAAATAACCTGCCGCTACATTCAGGTTCATCGTCTTGTCATAAGTTCGCGCCGCCACGTCAAGAAAATCGGGCTCGCGGAACATCCCCGCGTTGTTGACGATGCAATCAACTTCTGGCAACTGCTCGTCGACGGCGACGACGAATTCATCGAGCCAGTCAGTTGGCGGTCGCGACATGTCGATCTCGATCGCGCTCGCTCGAACACCATGTTGCCTGCATTTGGCCACTGTGTCGGACCCTGCATCGTCATCACCAAAACCGGTGATCAAGACGTCACCGCCAACCACCGCAATGCCACACGCGATGGCAGCACCAATGCCACGCGTCCCTCCCGTTACGAGGACACGGCGTCCGACGAGTGAAAACGAGTTGATTCCAAGCCCGGCGGTCGGGTCCATGTTGCTCACCGTGCCGCAACGACCTTTGCCGAAAAAGCATCAAAGTGTCGCTGCGTTTTGGCGACGTCGAGGGGTCCGTCGTGCAGAACAATCCTGTACGACAAGTGCAGCGGTTTCGATGGCACGATCTCGACGCCGTCATAGGCGGGCAAACCAAAATGATGACGCCCAAAGGGATTGGCCGCGAACAGACCATACGTTCGGACGTGCCATCGCGTTGGGGTAACATCATTGTTTGGGTGGGCCATGATCGTGATCCCGGCCGTCGGCCAACTGGAAATCTGCTCGCGGGTGGGCTTCGGTCCGTGGGTGCCGACCGCAATCGGGCCGCTGTAGTCGACCCAAGGAGATGCTTTCGACCAAGTCGCTTTATCGGTGAGGCCCTCCGCATTGGTGATGCGTCCGCCGAAACCGGCATCGACCTTCATGGACGCCGCAACGCGAATTCCCAGCGAACCTTCTTTGGTATCACCCATGAAGACTGGACGGTCGACTGCCGCAAGTGTGATTTGAAAGTCAATGACCGTATCGCCGATCGAATCGCTGAATTGCCAAGACCGCTGCTCGGTTAGCAAGACAATACTGTCAGGATCTCGCCATTCGTTGGTGCTCTCCACGATGACGCCGCCGGCTGCATGGCGAGCATCGGATTCGATTTGGAAGACTCGACCGACGTTGGGCTTGTCATCGTCGATCCAAAAATCGACATCGTTGACCAGTCCATGGGTGAACCACACCGATCGGTGATGATCGTGGTCGAGTCGCTCGAGACTACCCGCATCTTCAATGGGAAACGAACGGGTCAAAGCGAGGCCAGATGGTGAGTACAATGGATACAGACCGGGCGTTCCTTTCAGGTCGGCGTGCGCGACCGTCACTGGGTCTCCATTTCGATGGATCCCCCAACTGGTTCCAGATCCCGTGTTACTCGTCTCTGAACTCAGCGTCCAGGAATCGGCCCCTTCGGCGGTGGTCCAGGCCACACCCAAGAGCGTCGAAATCGCGATGGGCAGCAAAACGTTACCTAGCAGGTTGCGGGCCGCCGTCATTTGGACGCACGTTAATAGACTTTCAGTTCGCTTTACCATCGCTCGTGTCATCGCTCCAGTTGCATATCGTTCAAGGCAAAGGAGTTCATGATACCCACGGGACCGGACCGTGGGTGAACGCTTCCTTGTGATGCATATTTTGCCTTAAATCCAATTCAAGGGTAGAATGCTATGGTGAATTCAACTCGAACCAAACTCCGATTTCAATGAAACTCGCTCAACAAACACGCTGGATCGTGATGGTGGTGGCCACGTGCGTGTGGGCGCAGCCCGGCACGCTGTTGGGTCAGTCTGCAAAACGCCGTCCTGCTCCTGCGGCGAAACCGGCGAAAATCCGCCTTCCAGAAAGTGTGCGTGAGCGATCGACGGTCAAACTAAAGGTCAAACCCGTCAAAGCATCTCGGCGATCCATGGTGGCGTCGGCCGCTGCCACATTGGACGGCTACGTCGAACAGCAGTTGGTATCCGAAGGCGTCACTCCCGGCGAGTTGTGCAACGACCAGACTTTCCTACGTCGGATTTATCTGGATGTGGCCGGCCGCATCCCCACGCTCAGCGAGGCAACGGCCTTCCTGGAGTCCAAAGATCCACAGCGACGAGAGAAGTTGATCGACCAACTTCTCAACTCTCCAGACTATGTGAGCAATCTCTACAACTTTTGGGCCGACACGCTGCGACTCGTCGACAGGCCGCAACCCAACATCCTGGCACAACCGTTCCTGGCCTATGTCAAGGAATCGATCGCGGAGAATAGGCCATACGACGAATGGGTCTACGAAATGCTGACGGCCGACGGGAAGCTGTGGGAAAATCCAGCTGTCGGCTACCAACTTCGCGACGAGGGCATGCATCTGCCGTATGTGGATAACACCGTTCGGGTCTTCCTAGGGACACAAATTGGATGCGCCCAGTGCCACGATCATCCCTTCGATCACTGGACCCAGTACCAGTTTTATGAACTGGCCGCATTCACTGCAGGCACACGCACTCGGCTCCAACGCGGCGATCCGGGATTTGACAAGAAGAACCCGTCGCAGGTCATGATCGAACAAGGCAAGAAGCACTTCCCCAAGGGTCGTGTGCCGGGTCCGTTTCAGCGGCTGGCGAGGGCCAACACGTATGTCGTGCGTGAGTTGACACGTCCTCTTCGACTTCCCCACGACTATGCGTACTCCGATGCGGATCCAAAGGAAATCGTTGAGCCGAACGTGCTGTGGGGTGAAGTCCCATCCTCAGCAAGGAACGCAACCCGGCGTGAACAGTTCGCCGCTTGGTTGACCAGCGCTGACAACCCCCAATTCAGCAAGACGGTCGTCAATCGTTACTGGAAACGCTTGATGGGTATCGGGATGGTTGAACCGATCGACGACTTCAATGACGACAACCCCTGCGTCAACGAGCCGCTGATGGATTTCTTGTGCGAGGAACTCATCCGCGAGGGTTTCGACCTGAAGGAATTCATGCGAATGGTGCTCTATAGCCAAACGTATCAGAGGGAGTCATTCGATTACGACGTGACGTCGGGCGAACCGTATTATTTCCCCGGGCCGACGGTTCGACGCATGTCTGCCGAACAGGTTTGGGACAGTATCCTGACGCTCGCCGTGCACAATCCATGGCCGTTTCAGCGTCCGACGGCAGACGAAATGGCTCCTGTGCTTGACTTGAATTTCGAGATGCTGACGTTTGATCAGCTGGTGAAGAAATCCGAGACTTTCGAAAAAAGTTACTTCGCTTCGGCCCAAAAGCGTGAAATGAATCGCCACGCTTACCAGGGAAACATCCTGTGTCGGGCAAGCGAGCTCCCATCACCGCTGCCCGCTGAACACTTCCTTCGCCAATTCGGACAAGGTGACCGCGAGACCATCAACGGTGCCGACACATCGGCAACGGTCCCACAAATTCTGGCCATGTTCAACGGACCGATCACCCACGTCATGCTCGAACCCGGATCGGCCATGGTGGACAACGTCGTCCAAGGCGACAACACACGACAACGAATGGATGCCATCTTCCTGAGCGTTTTAACCCGTCGTCCGACGGCAACCGACCGAGTCTTGGCTGCGAAGGAACTTGGCGGTCAGCGGCGCGACAGCGTCGCGCTCGGCAACATTGTTTGGGCGTTGCTCAATACACGCGAATTCTTGTTCATCCAATAATCTCGAACGACCGATTCGTTGACCTATTACGAGACATTCTGAGAAAGCCATGTTGGATTTTTCCATCGAAGATCGACGTCAGTTCATCGGGCGTGTGGCTCAACAGACGTTGGGCGTCTCCTTTGCCGGTGGGCTCCTTGGTTCGAATTGGATCGGCGACGGCGTCGAGTCGGCCAATGCCGCCTCGGCATCGACAAGGCCAGGAAAGGCAAAGCACATCATCTACTTGTTCATGGACGGGGCGATGTCCCACTTGGACACGTTTGATCCGAAAGTCGGTGTCGAACAAGCGGGTGAAACCAAGCCGATCTCGACTCGGGTCCCCGGCATCCAAATTGGTGACCGTTTTCCAAAGCTGGCCTACCTCGCCGGCGCGATCGCGTTCGTGCGTTCTTTGTCGACGGAGACGGGGGCGCATGAGCAGGGTCGGTATCTGATGCGTACCGCCTACAAGCAAATCAACAGCATCCGTCACCCGGCGATGGGTGCGTGGATGGTCGATCAAAAAGGCAGGATGAATCCAGAACTTCCCGGCAACTTTCTGATTGGAAGTGGCAATCGTCATCCCGGCGCAGGGTTCCTGCCACCGGCACTTTCACCGGTCCCAATCGCGAAAGCCAACGACGGCTTATCGAATATCAAGTTACCGACTTACTTGAGCGACGATCTGTTTCAGCGTCGCCTGATGTTGGCCGGCAAGTTCGATCAAACGTTCCAAAAGGGCCGCAAGAATGCCGACGTGGAAGCCTACAACCAACTGTATCTTGAGACGCGGAAGCTAATGGGTAGCGAACACTTGAAGGTCTTTGACATTCAAGAAGAATCCAAAGCCGTTCGTGAAGCCTACGGTGAGAATCCGTTCGGACAAGGGTGCCTTCTCGCTCGCCGCTTAGTTCAATCAGGTGCCCGTTTTGTTGAGGTGAATTATGGCGGCTGGGACATGCACCAAGATCTTTATAATCGCCTCGATGAAAAAGCCGCCGCGGTGGACAACGCACTTGGATCTCTATTGAAGGACCTGCATGCCAAAGGGTTGCTGGATGAAACCCTTGTCGTGCTCACGACTGAGTTCGGTCGCAAACCCAACTTGAATGCCAACGGCGGTCGAGATCATCACCCGAGTGCCTTCTGCAGCTTGCTGGCCGGTGCGGGCATCCGTGGTGGTCAGGTGTACGGATCATCGGACAAGACGGGTCATGGTGTGAAAGAAGACGCCGTTAGCGTCGAATCATTCAATAAGACAATCGCCGCCGCCGCAGGCTTACCATTGGACGACGAGTTCTTTGCTCCCAATGGCCGGCCATTCAAGATTGGCGGCAACGGCAGCCCGATCGACGCATTGCTTGCGTAACCAAGTCGCATCGAAATCATTTGTTTTCGATTGCAACACCGATTGTCAGCGCCTTAGGATGAGAGGAGCTCGTCTCCACCTCGTCTTGTCATTTGGAGTTGATATCGTGCATCGCGTCTGCCTGTTGAGCCTCCTCGTTTGCGCTGTCCCCCTCTCGGCACGCGCCCAGTTTTTTGATCCGCCCGCCGATGCGGATCGCTTGGCAGGCAATGCCGGTGCCGGTGGCGAGGGGGCGGCCGGTGCCGGCGGCGGAGCACTGGCGGATTTCGATTCGCTGATGAACCTGATTCAGACCACAATCGAGCCCGATACGTGGGAAGCGCTTGGCGGCGTCGGCACGATGGCGCCCTATCCTGCTGGAATTATCATCGATCCCGATGGTTTGGTTCGACACAACAATTTCGAACCGGCCAAGAGTACACCTGAACAGCGAGCCAGTCGGTTGCGGGCTTGGCTGCAGGAAGGCGACGCCGTTACCGGTGAGACCTGGCGCGACGCCGCACCGATTCGGTGCGTGTCGATGCGACGCTGGATGCAAACACTCATGACCGCGTCCATCGATCCCAATTTCTTGGTCGATGAGGAAGCGGTCCAAAATGTTGCCGGTCTTTCGGTCGTGACGATGTTGATTGTAACCGACGATGACCTCATTCTTGCCGGACCGGTGGGTGGATTTGACACTGTCCATGGCTGGGAAGTCGACCGGCGCAGCGGGTTGCCTCCGCTGCGACTTTCGGCCATGGGGATTGGTTTGTCGGCCGCTCGTCACAACCGTCCCTTTGGATGCACTATCGATCCGACTCCGGCCGGTCTTCGAAGTGCCGCTGCGGTCAGTGCCGATGTGGCGGCAGGAACCGTCGCCATTGGACAAGCGGCCAACTCCCTCGCATCCGCACTGGGACGACAAGACGTGCGAGTCTTCGGCACACCGGCAAATCATGAAGTCGCTTGGTTGATGATCGAGGCAGATCGCCATATGAAACAGGTCGCGTTGGGCATGAAGGAGATGCCCGAGGGTACCGCCAACTTCCCGCGGATGGTCCAGATGCAATCCCCGGAACAGCCTCCAACGGACCTCCTGCTGAGGCTGTGGTTCACGGGACAACCGCTGTCAATGAGACAAACCGACGCCGGCGAAGCGACGATTGTTCAATTGGCCGGTACGCCACTGCAACTCAGCGGCGACAATGAATTGGCACTTTTGACAGGTCAGCGAGGCCATCGCGTTGTGGATCCGGTGACCCAATCGTTCGTGAGCCATTTCAACGACAACTGGTCCTCCATTCGATCAACGTATCCGTTGTACGGTTCCTTGGAGTCGGTTTACCGCTCCGTGGCGCTGATGCAGTGTTGGCATCAGATTGGTGTTTCTTCCGACCACGAAGTGCTCCGCCGTTCGCTTCTTCACTTCGCATCACATCGAGCTGAACAACTACCGATTGCAAGCGAAGTTGACTCGATCGCGATCCTGCATCGCTATCAGCATCGACGACGCCTGCATCATCTCGTTCTCGCCAGTGGAGGTGTCTCGGTTGCCCCCACGTCTCTGGTAGGCGTAGCGACCGAATATGCGCCGCTAAGGAACTACGCGCGGCTATCCGATGGTCGACCAAGCGAACGATGGTGGTGGAACGCATCGAACCCGCATATCCAACCCTAGTACGGGAGAGATCCACGGGGCAGGAACGGGGGCTTGGTCTGCTTCCGATTTCGCAGTCCAATCCATTCGGCTGAGGTCCACCCCACTCGTTGAGTCACCCATGCGCTACAATTCCGTTCTTGGTACCCTCTTTGTCACCCTCCTTGTCGGTTGCAACGCTCCGCCTAGGGAGGAACTACCGATAGAAGGTCTCGTCACCGACCAAATCATGGTCGTTGCAACGACCGCGATGGTTGGAGATGTCGTAAAAGCGGTGGGCGGCCCTCACGTGGACGTTCACGTCTTGCTGGGTCCCGGCGTTGATCCCCACTTGCATAAGACGAGTCGCGATGATGTCGCCCAGATCATGGACGCTGACCTAGTGCTTTATTCGGGGTTGATGCTCGAGGGCAAGATGACCGACACGCTCGAGCAGGTGTCAAAGGAGAAGCCTGTTCGTGCGATCACCGACGTCATCCCCGAGGAACAATTGCTTCAGGGAGATGGTCAGGGTCATCACCCAGACCCGCACGTTTGGTTTGACGTTGACCTGTGGGGTCGTACATGCGTTGCCGTTGTCGAAGTCTTGTCAGAAGCCATGCCGCAGCAGGCTGATCATTTTCAGACGAACGCGGACGGTTTTGCCAACGAAGTCGATTCGATGCGTCGTTATTGCCAAGACGCACTTGAGTCGATTCCAGAATCACAGCGAATTCTTATCACATCTCATGACGCGTTCGGCTACTTGGGCCGTGCATACGACCTGGAGGTGATGGGTGTGCAGGGAATCTCGACGGATTCCGAGGCTGGATTGAGACGTGTCAATGACCTGGTGGACTTGATCGTCGAGCGTCAGGTGCCGGCTGTCTTCATCGAGAGCAGCGTACCAGAAAAGGGGATCCGGGCCCTTGTCGACGGCGCGGCTGCTCGCGGGCATGATGTGCGTATCGGTGGGGAGCTCTTTTCGGATGCGGCGGGCCCTGGTGGAACGTATGAAGGAACCTACTTTGGCATGATCGACCACAACGTGACCCTGATCGCGCGGGCGCTTGGCGGCACCGCGCCGGCGGCAGGCATGCGCGGAAAATTGCGAATGGACCCTTGATCCATGCCGCCCGTCTCTCTGCCAACTCTGTCCGATTCATCGAACCTCGATTCGTCCGAGTCGGAGTCCAGCTGCTGCGAGAGCCGCTCCGATCCGCCATTGCAAGAGCGTCGCTGGATTCAGACTTACAAGCCTCTGTTCTTGGTTATCGCTTACTGCGCGGGCGGTAGCTTGATCACCTTGGTCAATCACTCGTCCCCCTCGTGGTCGTTGGCAATGCGAGTGTTCATGGGCCTTTTTTTTGTCGTCTTTTCTTTCTTGAAAATGCTCGACATCGCCGGATTCGTCCGTGCATTTGGAACGTACGATGTCCTGGCCAAGCGGTTCCCCGCATACGGATTCGTTTACCCTTTCATCGAGTTGGGCCTGGGCATCACGTACCTTTGTCAGATCGCTCCCTTGGCAACCAATGTCGCCACCTTATTGATCATGCTTGTCGGCGCAATTGGTGTCGTTCGCGCTGTTCGGCAACGTCAGAGCATTCGTTGTGCATGCATGGGTTCATTGTTCGATTTGCCGATGAGCACCGTGACGGTGGTTGAAAATGGAACGATGGCGGCGATGGCAGCGATCATGATTGGAGTCGCCGTCGTCTAACGATCAGGCCGTTACCGAACCAGCAAGTCACCGTCGGGACTGGCGTCGCCGCAAGTCAATGACGACTTCGGCGGCCAATTGACGGATGGATTCATTATCGTCGCGAAGCGACGCCTCCACCAATGCGACGACGTCCGGTTCACTCATGTGCCGGGCCACTTCCAATGCATACCGACGATCGCTTGCAATGCGAGACTGCAACGATTTCGCCAGCCATTGAACATTTGAATCTGCTGAGGACGTCGGGTCGAAACTGAAACGCTCTAGAAGCCAATCCGACAACTCTCTCCTCATCACAACGTCCACTTTGGATGGATCGGCCGCCCGGCCGCTCCATTCGAGTCCGGATGCGTCGACCGGATTCAACGGCGCCAACTGCCATTGATCCAACGACATCGCATAGCGATACCCAAACGGTCGGCTCGGTTGCGTCGTCCACGGACCGATAAGCAAGACTTCATTACCGATGTAGTGTGTCGTGATGAATCGACGGTCTGCGAGAGACGCATCATCGGACGTCAATAGATCCACTCCATCAAGGCGATCGGGTTGCGACATCTTGATTCCGAGAGCCGACAGACAGGTCGGCAGTACATCCGCGTGCATGGTTGGGATGTCCATTGCCTGCGGGGAGATCCCGGGACCGGCGATGATGGCCGGCGTCATGTTTTGATAACGCGATAGCCTCGTACCGTGACCGACCGTACCGTCCTCCAAGAACGACTCGCCATGGTCACCCGCAAAAACGATCACACGGTCGTCAGTCAGAACCTCTGCTAGCAACGCGTCGATCGATCTCGCCGCATTGCGGTATCGATTCCAAACAAGCTGTCTTTGGCTGGGCGGAAATGGAATCAAGTAACTCTTTGTCGCCGCTGGTTGGTCTATTGCGTAACGTGGGTCGACTTCGAACATGGCGTGGGTTGAATACAAGAACAGCATCGCAAATCTTGGCGATCGCTCCGAATCGTTTGCCAAAAATTCCGCCGTTCGGCGGATGGCTCGTTGATCAGTCTCCAACCAATCAAGATCTTCGATCTCAAACTCGTCGTAGAGTTCCGGACGAACATAGGCGTCCATCTGAAAGGTTGCCCAATCGAGGTGACCGGCAAAGAAGCCCAACTCATACCCGGCCTGCTTCAAGAGACGATTCACCGTCGGCGCGAAACGCACCTCGGACTTCGGAAACCAAATCGCCTCCATTCCGCTCACCAGCGAAAACATCCCCAGATTGGACGCGTTACCACCTGAGAAGTGCTGCCGCAAGTGAAGGCCACGTTGGCTCATCTCATGGACGTTCGGCATGACGTCGCCGCGAATCAGTTCAGGCCGAATGGACTCGCAAACAATCCAAAGCATGTCCGTTGGGCGATCCGAACTCGAAGTAGGGTCTCGACGATGATCGCGGGCCTCCGATTGAACAACATTGAATCCGATCTGCTGGATGCGCTGTCGAGCTGCCGGTGCCAACTGCAAGCCCAACAGACGCGATCCGACCGCATCCTCCCCGGCCGGTACGGGAACCCCAACATCGACATAGTCGATCCACCCAAGGACGCACCATGGATGACGTGTCGAATGCATCGCCATGGCCGCGGTGGTGCCCGACCAATTCCACAACCCAGGCAATCCCATCACCATCGTCACGACGGAGAGGAGTCCACTCGCCACCCAGGTTGACTTGAATCCTCGCTGATCGAGCGACCATTTAGTCGCCAGCTTCTCTGTGCCGACGTACAGAATCGCCAACAGCATGATCCCAAAGACAATGACCGCACACATCGCAGTCAAACTCGCAACGCTGACATAGGGAACTAAGCCGACCAGTAAGTCGCGGGCAATTCGCCAAGTCGTCAAAGAGAAGAATCGTTGACCAATTGCGTGAAATACAAGCGTATCGGCGGCCGCGATGAGCGGCAGCGCGATACCAATCGTTAAGCCAGCGTGCCAGGCCAATCGAGGTGCAATTAACGACAGCCCCATTGAGGCGAGTAAAATGGGAACCGCGATCGATCCAACCTGAAACATTATCCACGCGTATGCCGCCGCGACGGAGAGCGGCAGCGTCCGGCTGACCGGCGCATCGAACCAATGAAGACCACAATAACCGAATGTCAGCAGCATGGAGACGACGGTCCAGATGACCAGTCGAGTCTGTGCCTCGGTAGTTGAATGGTGGGAGCCCAAAGCACTCTCAAATTCCACGGATCCATGCTTCACAAGAGAGTTAGGCCACTCGTCGCAACCACAAACTACCTGCAATGAGGGACGGGTCGGGTTTCAAAGCCGTTGGCACAGCCGACTCGGGTATCCAACGCAACAGGTCGTTCCACATGTAAATCTCAAAGTTGCGGTTGTACTGCAGAAAAGCCCTCAATACGTACGCTTCGTTGTAGTGGTGGCCACGACGCAGCCAAGAAGCTGGATAGTCAAATGGAAAGAATACATCGTGAATATGGATGAGCACTCCCACAGCGAGCGTCGGCAGAATGGATTCAAATAAGAGCTGGACGTCACTACCAACCTTGTAAATGTGGGACGAATCCACGAGCAAGACGTCGTCGACCGCTAGTTTTCGGCACATCTCAACATCCGAGCGTTCCAGCGTTCTTGCGTGGAGCGTGAATCGCTGTCGATCAGTTTTGTCGATCACACTGAGGAGGCGTTCGGGAAACGGTTCGATCGCGTCCACCTTGGTTCCGTCGAGACTCCGGGCTCGCAGGCAATCCAACAAGGCAAGAGTTGAATGCCCGGATCCGACTTCGATAACTCGTTTCGGATGATGCGCGCTAATGATCGCGGATAACATCACCGCATCGGGATTCATGAAATAGCTATTGCATGGATCGTATTTTGCGAAGACGCTCTCTGAGAAGTAGCCAGCCTCACTCCATTGACGCGCTCGGTCGATCTGTTCATCCAAACAAAGATCGATGCCATCGAGGCCAGAAAGATCAATGGAATTTCGTCGGTCCATTCCGACATCCAGCCGAGCGTGCCGTTCGATGGTCGCGTCATCGGCAATCGGAGAGTAGTAGTGGCCTGGGTTCAGTCGGCTGAGTTCCTCTGCAGCCCTAGTCCATGCTTGCAGGCGTTTTCCAATCCAAGGAAAATGATAAGTGATTCGGCGAATCCGGCTGTCCATCGTTCTCGTTTCATTGGCTTTCGGTAGACGAAACTGGCAAGTCCATTCATTGGAGGGCCCATTCCGAGTTGGCTGATTCTACACACACTCCTCCACGGAAGAGCCGCCGCACTCTCATTCCTATCGTGACCCCACCCGGATGAAAAAGTCCCCCCCAGTGACGGTTCTGATTCCAGCGTTCAACTGTGTCGAATACCTGGAAGAGACTGTGCAAAGTGTCCTATCACAGACATATTCGGGTGCCAAGACGATCCATATTTTGGACGATGGTTCGACCGATGGCACGTCGGAACTGATTCAACGCCTTGTTAATTCGCATCCGACGATTACGAGCACTTGTCAAGACAACGCGGGTCGTGGCGAAACACGCGATCGGCTCCTGAGAACATGCCCGACGGAGGTGTCGGCATGGATCGACTCCGATGACGTCGCTACCCCGAATTGGCTGCGCGACCAGATCCAATGCTTGTGCTCGAACTCGACAATTGCGGCTGTCTCCGGCCAAGCATATGCAATGACGCGTGAATGGCGCCCAATCGCACCCTTGCCAAGCCACCCGCTAACACACCACGATATCGCCGAGCGGCACCTATCAGGGCACGCCAACGCATTCTATCAATCATGTACGGTCATCCGCCGTGACGCTGCCATTGCTGCTGGCGGCTATCGGCGAGAGTGCTTCGCATCGGAGGACTACGATCTATGGCTGCGTCTTGCTGAATACGGGCGACTTCAAAACGTCGACGAAGTCCACCTGTTTTATCGCGTTCATGAAACATCAGCCAATGCGTCACTTTCTTCGCATCAACGATCGCAGGGCTTCGAACTCGTCAATGAGGCACGTCGTCGATGCGGACGCATGCCGTTATCAACACCACCCTTTGAAACGCCATCGCCGAAAAAAGATGACTGGAATCGTCGAGTTTTTTGGATTAATCGTGCGATGAGGGCTGGAAACCACTGGACCGCCTGTGTGATGTCACTGAAGGCGCTTCGGCGACATCCGCTGTCATTTCTCTTATTGGCTACCGCGATCATCAACTCGCTTGACGCCATCCTGTGCGGCAACGCGATGGACCCATCTGCCGTTGTCACGCCAAAACGAGACGCCACGACTTCAATTTCCGGGACGGAGTCCGTCGGGCCAGCAACCCGCGCGGCGAGATTCTTCCTTCGCCGTTATCGAAGATACAATTTGCCTGGATCAACGGCCCCTAGATCAAACTCTGCGCCGCCGGCTGACCCATGAGTTGGTTGGGAAACAAGACATTCGTTTCGCGATGGCAGCGATTGCTTGCGATGGACGCCGCACAAACCGCCGCCCTCGGAGCAAAGGCGTGGCAAGCCGTTAGCGGACCGATCACGATCAGTTTGATCGTCACACACTTGAGTATTCCGGAACAGGGTGTCTATTACAGTTTGGTCAGCCTCCTTGCGTTTCAAAATCTCTTTGAGTTGGGACTTTGCAACCTCTTAGTCAGCCACGCCGGTCGCCAGGCGGGCATCCTGGCCGCGCTCGACACATCCAGGTCGAGCGATCGTTTCGCGACCGCTCGACCCGGCGAGACGATTGCCGCTGCTGACCTGTCTGACCCTCAATGGCTTCATCGAGAGGAGAGTGCCCGAGTCATCGCACGACTCTCGGTAATCCGACGAGGCGCCCATCGCTGGTTTCTTTTTGCGACCCTAGGATTCGTCTTACTCGCTTGGGGAATTGGCTTTCAAACACTATCGGGTGTGTCCAGCGAAGTCGGTTGGCTGGGGCCCTTAATCTGCGTGATTCCAGTCGCCGGATGCATTGTATGGCTGTCACCAGACGTCGCAGTTCTCGAGGGCCTGGGCGATCGCATTGCCATCTATCGACTACGGCTGTTTCAGATGGTCGTTGGTAGCTGTCTCGTCTGGCTCACTTTGGTCTTGAATGGCGGGCTATGGAGCTTGCTTGTCGCGTCTCTGGTGCAGGCAATTGCCACGCTCGCGTACCTTTCGCTCCGACGCGATCGAATGCCCCCGGCAGGTGAGATTCAGCCCAGACAGGTTGTCGACTTCACTTGGCGCCAAGATGTGCTCCCGGGACAGTGGCGACTCGCCGTGCTCGGAATCGCACAGCATACCGCGACTCAATTATTCACTTTGATATTGCTCGCGTATCACGGCGAGGCGTCGGCTGCCACCATTGGCGTCATGTTGGGCATTACGGGCCCAATCCAGATGCTCGCTCTGACATGGTTGCAGACAAACCTAGCAGTCGCTGCCGGACATCATGGAAGCGGAGATCGTGAACTGGCGGGAATGCTTTGGCGTCGGGCAGCAGTGGTCTCGACTGGTCTTCTCTTGCTCGCATTCACAACCCTCATCGCGTTGCTTTCGGGCTTGTTGTACTGGCAACCAGCCCTTCAGGCCCGCTTCTTGACGCCGTTTCAGACTGCCGCTCTGTCATGCGGGTGCATTGCCAACCATTTGGTTGCAGTTCAGGGATTTTATGTCGTTTCTCGATTCGCCAAGCCGATTTTTGCGCCGGCTCTCACGGGATTTCTTACCTGTGCACTGCTCGTTTATCTTGGCGGACGTTTCGGTGGCACGAACGGGCTTCTGCTCGGATATTTTTTGGGAATCGCCGGAGTACTGCTTCCCCTCCACACAGCCGCCTATTGCCGTCTTCGCCGGTCGTAGCAGGCCCGGATGATGTACGACTTTGCTGTCATCATGGTACCATGTAGTTTGATTCATCTTCATGGAACGCCAATTTGCCGGACACAATGAACATTCCAAGCCCATCGGTTCGATCAACTCGGTGGCAACCGCCACACCGGTTGCTGGTTCTTGTTTTTCTAGTCACTGGTTCCACGATCGGGGGGCGCGGCATTCAAGCGTATACGCCGGAGGATCCGGTTGTCATGAACATGGTTGACCGAGGTGCGGCTTTCTTGGCAAAGGCCGAAGGTAGCGATTATCTGTTTCAACCAAGCGGATTTGCCGGAGGTTTGGGCGAACGCATGTTGGCGGGCTATGCCTACTTGAAGGCCACCGGTGACCCCACTGCGAAAATCGTCGATCGTGCATTGGCTGCGGCCAAGCTGTTGGTCAGAAACATCGGTGCCGGAGAAAAGGGCGGCGGTGTTTCAAAGGAGGTTTACAGCACGGCTGTTGCGATCATGTTCCTCGCCGAATTGGATGCGAAGCAGTACAAACCTGAGTTGGAGATTCTGGAGAAGTTCGTCTACGAGATTCAGTACCGCAATGGCGCGTTTGGCTACGTCGGCAAGAAAACTGGCGACATTTCCCAGACACAGTACGGGGTCCTCGCGATATGGACGCTCGATCATATTGGAATTCCGCTGGATTATGAGCGTGTCAAGTCATGCGCTGGGTTTCTCATGAGGTCCCAATCGCGAGAAGGCGGATGGTGTTATCAAGCCACGGATCCAGGCATTGGTTCCCAGCGAATACAACAGTCTGGAGTCAATCTGGAAATGACCATGGCAGGTGGTAGTAGCGTATTGATTGCTGGCGATGCGATGCGACTCTGGGGAAATCAGACTTCGGAAAAACCGATGCAATGGGATGGGATGCCAGAGGCAGTCAAGATTTATGTCGAGGACCAAAACGTGGACCGTCGGAAAAAGGCAACGATTCCACGGGAACCGGTCTTGGCGACTCTCAAAGCTTGCGACACGTACGTTCGCAATTCCAAACTCGAGCAGCATGGCCACTACCCTTACTATCAGTACTACACGCGCGAGCGTTACGAGAGCTTTCGAGAGATCGCTTTCGGCGGATCCACCAAGAGTCCCGAATGGTATAACCAAGGCGTCGAGGAGCTGCGGGCAGAACAGGATCCGGAGCGAGGCTGCTGGGGCCAGGCCAAGCGAGACCAAACGGGAAAGGTTTGCTCGACCGCATTTTCGATCCTCTTCTTGATCCGTAGTACAAAGAAATCGATCGCCGCTACGAGCAGCGGCACGCTTGCCGGTGGCAGAAAACTCCCGAGCGACACGACCAAGATCCGTGTCGATGGGACACAAATCAAAGGCGAGCCGGTCACCACGGCGGTGACCGACCTGCTGTCCGTCCTTGAAGAAGACGATGACGGTTCGCTTGAAGGCAAGACGGTGCCGGAGAATGCGACACTTTCCACGAATCCGACCGAACGGCGAGCACAGATTGACCGATTTCAACGTCTCCTGCGCGGAAGTCAATCGTGGCAGGCGCGACGAGTCGCCGCGCGCGTCCTCGGACAGAGTGACGAAATCGGGGTCGTTCCGACGCTCATTTTTGCGCTCAGCGATCCAGACAGCCAAGTGAAGATATTCGCCAGAGACGGGCTGCGATTCATCAGCCGTAAATTCGAGGGATTTGGCATGCCCCATAAGCCAGACTACGCCCAACTTCGCAAAGCACAGTCCTCGTGGCGACAATGGTACCTCTCGATGGACCCCGGTCATGTGTTCCTCGAGTAGCCCAACGCTACCATTCTCGAAAACAAGTTGAACGCCTGGCATTCGCCTCAGCTGCGGGCAGCCGCTCCGCACGGCGTCCGCGATTTCACCTGCATCCGACGGTTCAATTGCGGAGCCGTTCTCAAAACGCATCTGCCTGAAACCAGACGGACATTTGGTAAATAGGGGGCTATGGGAGACTTATTTCATTTGTCTCGATTGCCTTGGTCATAGCGGTCGTTGCGCGTCGATGAACCCTGTGTTATTTGATGCCTGACCATGGAAGAGCAAGGCGATGATCCCAATCAATCGAATTCGAAGCGTTCGGACACTGACTACGGCGATGGTCGTACTCGCAATGTTATCGCCATCCATCGCAGCTGACTGCGGTTGCGAAACGGCTTGCGATGGCCCGTCGGCGCCGGTCTGTGGTGCCGAACCGGTCTGCGGTTTGGAACCCGCGTGCGGTTGCGAAGTGGCCTGCAGTTGCGACTCCGCCGTTTGCCGCAAGCCGGCATCTCCCTGCGGCGGCAATGGTTTCCTCAGCAAAATCCATCCTGGGAAAGATGGCCCCTTCTTCCAAGCCCTCGACGCCTTTGCGGGAAGCATTGATTGCCTTGCCAACGGAACGAAACAGCAACTCGGATCGCTACTGAAGTGTTCGCACGACAGCGGCGCTTGCGATGCATGTGACGATGCTTGCTCGGTCTGCATTTCAGCGACGATTCCCGGCACAACCGATCACGGAGCGAGTCCGATACTGGTTCCTCCAAGTCAACCTCGAAATCCTGCATCACCCAAGGCGACCATCCTTCCTCGGACCACGCCCAATCCTCTCCAAGATCCGCACATCGTGACTGAGATTGCACCGCTGGCACCGCCCCGAATGAACCAGTCGCAACCATCTCCGAGCCTTGCTCCACTGCCACAGCCGATGCCAATGCCGTCCAGTCCCGAACCGATTTCCACACCGCGGAAACAACCTGGCTCGCTGTTCGACTCACTCCAGAATCCATTCGAGGATGACTCCGTCCAGGTTCATCGGCGTCGAGCGGTCTCGCATGCAGCCTTCGAAGTGGCAAAACCATCGGCGACCCAACGCGACGACTATGCCGACTACTTTCGTCGCTAGATCCCAGGTGATCGCCAGCGCGAAGATGTCATCGATCTCGAATGCGGCTAATATAGGTGTGGCAGGTGCGTGCCCCGGCACTCACCAAAACGCAACGGAGATCCAAGTCGACGGGTGAGCTGTTTGATTCACGTTGGAAACCCACCCGTCGTTGGACGGTTTGGACTGTTGGTCTTGCTGGCGATCTCCTGGTCGGCTCTCGTTTCGGGCGACCAAGTTACTTTTCGGGACTCCGCGAGAGACCCCGCTAGGATTCGGACCGTTGACGGCGAGGTTCTGGTCGAGGCAGCCGACGGTGGCATCATGCTCCGCGGAGATGATGGCCAGATCTGGATTGTTCAACCCGAAGAGATTCAACGGCGTGTTCATGCGACAACGCCGAGTCCCGCTGAGGCAGACGATGTAGCGTTGCGATGGCAATCAGCTCTGCCCGCCGGTTTTGAAACGTTTCAAACGGCTCACTACGTGGTTTGCCATCCGGGTGACGAGGGTTACGCCCGTCGCGTCGGCACACTCTTTGAATCGCTCTATCGCGCGTTTTTTACGTACTTCCAAAATCTAGGGGTCGATCTCCACGAGCCCAGCTTTCCTCTCGTCGCCATCGTTTTCTCAGACCACCGGCAATTCCTGAAACATGCGAAGGCTGAAATCGGAAGCACGGCCGAACATGTGATCGGCTATTACCACCTCCAAAACAACGCGATGACGACATTCCGCATTCCCAACCTGGAACGGAACATCGCCACGATGGTGCACGAGGCCACTCATCAATTGGCGTACAACTGCGGCTTACAGACACGCTTTGCGGACAACCCGATGTGGGTCAGTGAAGGCATGGCCATCTTTTTCGAGTCGCCGGACTTCTCCAGTCCTCGAGGTTGGCGTGCCGTTGGCCGCGTCAACACCGTCAATCTGGCGAGGTGGAAGCGTTATGTTCCCGGCCGGCGTAGCGACTCACTGAGAACGCTGATCTCGGACGACTCGAGATTTCAATCTGCCGCCACCGCCGAATCGGCATACGCGGAAAGCTGGGCGCTAACGTATTTCTTGCTCCGCACGCGACGTTCCGAATTTGTCAGCTATCTCGATCGTTTGCGAGGGGCGGAGAGGCTCCGCGACGTACCGCCGAACGAGCGGATTGAAATCCTCGAAGGGTCTCTCGGCATGACATTGGAGGAAATCGATCGAGCGTTTCTAACGTACATGCGCACCGTGCGACGCTAGGAAAGATTGATCACGAACGGCTGCTCCATTCGTTCGCTCTGGATGTGGAGTCGTTCACGCGGTTTGGAGACTCCCTGCGTTCGTCGATCACGGCATCTTTGAATGTATCATTGCCCTCGCTGCCAAGAGACGAATGAAGATATCCACCGTCGCTTCAGCATGGCGACATCGCTGATAGTATCTGTACGTTGCCGAAGACGCTAAAATAAAATCGTACGTAAGAGCTCCGTGATACCGTTGAACGTCGCATGGTGCACCCTCCGAGGCGTCCGTTGAACGGTCCGCTTCCACGGAGTCCGTTAGACGGGATGCTCCATTGAAGATCCTGATCACTGGCATTTGCGGGTTCCTAGGTCAATGGATCGCAAAGGGTTTGTTGGAGCAATTCGACGGACTCGATGTGATTGGGTTTGACAATTTGAGCCGCCCGGGCAGTCAATTCAATCGTTCATCCATCGACCAAACGGGGATCCAATTCCATCACGGTGATCTTCGCGTCGCCAGTGACCTGGATGCCCTTCCCAGGACCGACTGGGTCATCGATTGCGCTGCCGACGCGAGCGTCTTGGCGGGGACCAAAGTCCGCGACGGGACCTCGCCGATGGCAACGCCAAAACAATTGCTTGAGAACAACCTGATCGGAACCCTCCATCTGCTCGAGTATTGTCGTCGGCACCACAGCGGCCTAATTCTGATCAGCACGAGTCGAGTTTACAGTACTGCGAAGATTGCCTCGGTCCCGCTAGCCGCATCGCATTCGGCATTCAAACTCGACTTCACTAAGCATCTTCCCGCCGGTGTGTCAGATCGCGGTATCGACGAGACGTTTTCGACCGATCCCCCTCTGTCGATCTATGGTGCCACGAAACGATCCTCGGAGATCATGGCACAGGAGTACGCGCTGGCCTTTGAATTTCCGCTTCGAATCAATCGATGCGGTGTGCTTGCGGGCGCGGGGCAACTCGGACGGGCGGACCAGGGGATCTTCGCATTCTGGATTCATTCCCACTGTCGCCGGCGACCGTTGCAATACATCGGATTTGGTGGACGCGGTTTGCAAGTACGTGACTGCCTTCATCCACGTGACGTCACCGCCTTGGTACGCAAGCAAATCCTTGCCGGGGATGATCAAAATCGACCGGTCATTGCCAACGTGAGCGGAGGTTCGGAATCAGCACGATCTCTGTTCGAGGTCACGAAGTGGTGCGATTCCAAATTTGGCAACCACGAAATTGGTTCGAGCCACGAGTCACGACCATACGACGTACCTTGGCTGGTCCTGGATTCGAATCGCGCCAGGGACGCATGGAATTGGTCTCCGTCACTGGCCACCGAAGAAATTCTTGGGGAGATCGCCGATCACGCGATCGAACACCCAGATTGGCTCCAGCGGACATGAGTCGCGTGATGCGGAATCGGTCATTGCCCAACCACGTGCGCCGTGGCATCGCGTGGGTCGCACCGATGTTGCTATGGGTGGCACCGATGTTGCTATTTGTCATCCTTCGATTTCCAACGCTGACACATCAGCCGGGGATGCAGGATGAGCAATGGTTTGCCGTGCCGGGCCTGACAGTGATGCGCGAAGGGATTCCTCGAATTCCTTACCTACCGACTCGCCGGCGGGAAACGTTCTTTGAAAACGCGGACGTTTGTCTGATGGCGCTGCCGCCGGGCTTGTTCTACGTCCAAGCACCATTCTTTGCGTTGTTCGACCCTGGATACCCCACAGCGAGATTGCCACTCTTCATCGGTGGCATCATTGCAATCGGATTTACGCAGATGGTGACCCAACGGCTTTTTTGTGCGGACCGGATGATGGCCACCATTGCATCGGTGACGGCGGGAACATGGCTCGCGTTATCGCGGCCGCTCTTGTTCACGGGATTGACTGCCCGGCCGGATCTACTTTGCATCGTCTGCGGCTGGGTCGCCGTCCTGCTTCTGTGGAAGTCTTGGCCGAATGATTCGCTGCGTGATTCAGCCGCGATCGGGATATTCTGTGGCTTGGGCGGACTGTTCCATCCCTTTGCACTGGTGTTTGGCCTGCAAACTGGCGTTGCGACGCTCTGCAAATGCACTCCTTGGCCACGGCGTCTAGCACACGCTGCCGTCCTGGCTTTGTCGACAATTGCGATCCTCGCACTATGGTTACCACTCGTCGTCTCTTTCCACTCTGAATTTCAGAGCCAATTTTATGCGAATGTCCTCAATCGTGCGGGACCGGGGTTGGCCAGCCGTCTTGTCCAACCATTCCCATCAATTGCCCACCACGCAAGGTTACTCTGGGAATTCGCAGGCCCCTGGCAATGCGGACTAATGTGCTTTGGGCTCGTCGCTGGGACGGTATCCATATGGAGGCGTATCGGCTCAGCCGAGCGTTACCGAGGTGAGTTGATCGGTCTCATCGCACTAGCTTGGTCCAGTGTGTACTTGACGGCGACGGTGGCTGGCCTCCATCCGACGAAAGGCTACTGGATCTATAGTTTCTTTTGGACCATACCGATGGCGGTGCTTGCGTTGTCCGACATAGCAACGGGGATTCGAAGTCGTTGGAGTATCAACGCGAACCGGGATCGCATCGCGTACGTTTTTCTTTGCAGTGCCGCCACAGTCTTGATGTTGCCTCAATCCGGTTTGCGCACAACCTGGCTTTACATGTCGCGTTGGCGCGATCCCGGTCTGCATGCCCCCACTTTCATCGAATCCGTTCTGGAGGAGATTCCCCAAGAGGGAGTTTTCTATGCGGACCTCAGCTACGTATTCGATGTCTACCTGAGCGGACGTCATACACGACTCTGTCAGGAACGGCGTCAGTTCTGGGGTGAAGATGAGCTAGAGTACGCTTACCTCATCCTATCGTGGGAAGGCGACGACGCCGCCTGGGCATCCCAATACGAAGGCCAATTCGAAAGGCGATTCGGAGACCGACAGATCGCCCAGCATTGCTTCGTCGACTTATATCAGAGTCGCGAGGCCCACACTTCGGCGCATCTCTCCTCGACTGCCGGCTCCAGCCCATGACATACATCATGGCGACCTTGTTTGATCCAATCCGACAGCGCTGCCGGGATCCGCTATTTCGCATCGGTGGATGCCTTACCTCTCCAGGGTCTGAATTTCCCCTCAGCGGATTCACCGAGTATTGTTTCCCAGACACACGTGTCAATCGCGCGTATCGATGAATTCGAATCCCAAACTTTCGATCGTGATCCCTGCATATAACGAAGAGGCGAACATTGCCAAGTGCGTTGATGACCTGATGACCGTCGTCGGGGAACAACATGGCATCCCGATGGAAATCATCGTGGTCAACGACAACAGCCAAGATGCTACAGAAGCGCGGACCCAAGAACTAATGTCGCGTTGGCCTTCGGTTCGCCTGGTTCGTCGCGCTGCTCCGGGTGGATTCGGGCGTGCTGTTCGATCAGGCCTGCAATTCGTTCGTGGGGAGTCGGTTGTGATTTACATGGGCGATCAGTCGGATCACCCCGACGATGTTGTTGCTTACGTCCGTACCCTTGAGGAAGGATATGACTGCGTATTCGGATCCAGGTTCATTCATGGATCCTCCGTCAACAATTACCCTCGGCTGAAGTACGTTGTAAATCGCCTGGTCAATCGTGTCGCCCAGTTGATGTTTTGGACGCCCATGAATGATTTGACCAACGCATTCAAGGCGTATCGGACCGAAGTCATTCGACAATGTGGCCCGTACCGTGCTTGCCACTTTAACATCACGCTGGAAATGTCTCTCAGTGCACTCATCAGCGGCTACAAGATCAAACAGATCCCCATTCAATGGGAAGGTCGCACCTGGGGGTCGAGCAACTTGCGGATGCGTGAAATGGGGCGCCGTTACCTATGCACTTTGCTCATGCTCTTCTTCCAACGCGTGCTCATGTCCGACGACGTCCGGGCCGAGAGTGAACGAGACGATGGCACAACCGTTGAGATCCCATTTGTGGGCGACTCCCTATCTGACCCGCCAAACGTGCAACTATGATTCCTCTGCTACAAGAACTTCGACGCATCAAATAGGCAATGCGATATGACCGCCGCGACGCGCGCGAAAGCGAACGGCAAACTTTTTGGGATTGGTTTGAGTCGTACGGGCACAAAGACGTTGGCCACGGCTTTGAATCACTTGGGTATCCGCACCATTTGGTACCCTCACGACGCCCAGACATTCGCCGAACTGGCGATGTGCAAGTATCGATTGAGCATTTTGGAACAGTATGATGCGGTCACGGACACGCCCGTTGTACCTATCTTTCCGCAGTTGGACGCGGAGTACCCGGGCAGCAAATTTGTCCTCACCGTACGCGATGTTGACTCCTGGCTGATGTCGTGCGCCACCCTCTGGGCGAAGGCCCCCGTCGCTGGGCCTCCGGCGGCAGATGCCGACTTAGCCTACCGGTACAAGACTTACATCAACTCGACCGTGTATGGCTGCATGGGATTCCACGCGGAGCGATTTCGCTACGTGTACCAACGCCACGTCAGTGGCGTCATGGCGTACTTTCAGGATCGCCCTGACGACCTATTGGTGGTTAACTTGACCGAAGGACCGTCCTGGGAATCGCTCTGCCGCTTCGTGGACCGCCCCGTTCCCGACGCAGACTTTCCGCACGTCAATTCCTTCACGGCCGACACGCTTCATTAGCGTCCATGTCTCCTTTCCGTTGACGCATTCTGTGACTGGTAGACAACTGAACCGTCCACTGGCCTGCGGGTAACTTCGCTACCACTGAGTCCCGCATTCGTTGCGGTGGCTTTCACTTCAACGATCACGATTGAAGATCCGACTCGACGGCAAGGCCCCCGCTCGTCAGCGTCCTGAAAATGCCCATAATCGTCACCTATCGACCGGACCGCTCGTTTCAAGCAAGTTAGGTTTCATTTCGTGAAGGCCGCATCCACGCTCTTCATCGTCCTGTTTGCCAATTGGCTGCTATGGTCAGGACACTTCGACAACCCCTTTCTGATTTGCTTGGGTGGATTGTCTTGTTTGGCCAGTCTGTTGATCGGCCTTCGGATGGGAATCGTGGATGAAGAGGGAGCCCCGGCTCAACTTGGGCTATGGCCATTCATTACGTATGCGCCTTGGCTCGCGATTGAAATCGTTCGAAGCAACTTCAACGTGGCAAAGATCATCTTGTCGCGTCAGATGCCACTGAAGCGGAATCTGATTCGAGTTCCCGCTCAGCAGCGTTCTGAGTTAGGACGTGTCATGCTGGCCAACTCGATCACGTTGACGCCGGGGACGGTTGCCGTCCAATTGGAGGGAGATCAGATCTTGGTTCATGGATTATCGCTGGATGAATCTGCGGATGAAATTGCCGACGACTTTGGCAGGCGAGTCTGTGGTCTCGAACAAGGCAAACCACTGGGAGCGGAATGTCAAATCGCTTCCGCGCAGACGAACGATTCCGGAAACGGGGATGTTGAATTGTGATCGAGATGCTGCCGCCGACCTTCGTCGTACTCGCGGCGACGACGTTGTCCGTGTTGGTGACAATGGCCTTGGCCTTAACCCGCGCCGTTCGTGGCCCGACGGTTTTTGACCGCGTGCTGGCGCTCAATATGTTCGGCACGAAAACGGTCCTGTTGATTGCCGTCGTCAGTTTTGTCACGGGGCGTCCGGATTTCCTGGATCTGGCCCTGCTGTACAGCCTGATGAATTTCATTGGTATGGTTGCGCTGCTGCGATACACCCAATACATTCAATTCGGGGATACATCGACGTGATGCAGGCGGTGTTGGTCGTCCTCGAAGTCCTGAGCTGGGTGTTTCTGCTGGGAGGATCCGTCTTCTCGATCATCGGTGGACTTGGGTTGGTTCGTTTGCCTGAGTTCTATTCGAGAATGCATGGCGGAGGCATCACTGACACCATGGGCGCAGGGTTGATCCTGATCGGTTTGATGATGTTCGCCGGCCCATCACTGGTAACGTTCAAACTAATTGTGATTCTGTTTTTCCTGATGGTGACCAGCCCCAGTTCGTGCCACGCCTTGGCCAAGTCGGCGTTGAGCCAAGGAGTCAAACCCAAGCTTGATGTCGAGACGATCGAAGTCCCCCAAGAGGAAACAACATGACGCTGATCGTGTTTGCGATCCTGACGATGCTGGCGATTTCGGCCGTTTCCATTGCTCAGCTCAGGCAACTCTGGGCGGTCATCATGTTCACGGGCATCTTCAGCTTTCTGAGTGCAAGTTGGATGATGATTCTGGATGCACCCGACGTGGCGTTCACCGAAGCGGCCGTTGGTGCTGGAATCTCAACGGTGTTGATGCTCAGCACCATGGCTCTCACCGGACAGGCAACGGAGATCCCTCGCCAGACGTCCTGGATTCCAGCCATCATCGTCACCATCAAGGGCGCCGCGTTGGTCTACGGCACGTTTGACATGCCACATTTTGGAGATCCCGACGCGCCGGTCCAGACCTACCCCTCACCGACCTTTGTTGAGCGTTCGCAGTCAGACATGCATGGAATCCCCAACGTGGTGACGGCCGTGCTGGCCAGCTATCGAGGCTACGACACGCTAGGCGAAACGACAGTGGTGCTGACGGCTGGCATCGCGATCTTGTTGATTTTGCGTCGCGAACCCAAGGCGACGACGCCATGACGATGTTCCCGATCATTCGCGTGATCACCAAACTAATCCTTCCCTACATCCTGCTGTTTGCGTTCTACGTCCAGTTCCACGGTGACTATGGACCCGGCGGTGGTTTTCAAGCGGGCGTCATCCTGGCAGCTGGTCTGATTCTTTATGGACTGGTGTTCGGTTTAGCGGCTGTCGAATCCATCGCACCGCCATTGGTGGTGGAGAAACTGATGGCGCTCGGCGTGATGGTCTACGCAGGTACGGGCGTATTGACGATGACACTAGGAGGAAAGTTCTTGGACTACCAGGTTCTAGAACACTCCGTGTTGCCGAGCTGGCACGTCCCAAGCGGCCAGCACTTGGGCATTTTCTTAGTCGAAGTCGGCGTCGGGATCACGGTCAGCGCCGTCATGACGATGATTTTCTATGCCTTCGCCGGAAGGAATCGTGCCTCGTGAGCGGAGCGGACATCGTCGGACTGTACAACTATTGGATCGTCATTTTTTTGATGATGACGGGGTTCTACATCCTGCTGGCCCGAAAGAATCTGATCAAGTCCGTGATCGGATTGAACGTCTTTCAGACATCCGTGTTCCTGCTCTACATCACGATGGGGAAAGTGCGTGGGGGTACCGCGCCCATCATCCCCCCGAACATCGCGGCGGCATCCGAGCATCATCAAGTTGGCCATAACGGCCAAACGCATGCGTCTGCCATTGAAGAATCCGCTACGGAAGCGTTCAAGCCATTAGCTCGCGCGTCGCAACAACTCGATCACGCCGCGGGTGTTGGCGACATTGTCTACTCCAACCCGTTACCCAGCGTCCTGATGCTGACGGCGATTGTGGTCGGGATTGCCACGACGGCCCTTGCACTGGCGTTGGTCGTTCGAATTCGAGAAGACTACGGGACCATCGACGAGTCCCGCATCTTGGAGATCGATCGTGTCGACGGTCCGGCCGATTCCGGCTTGAATGCCTCGGATTCGGAGACGAGCATTGAAGCCGTGGAGACGGCCACGTGATCGAAAGCCTACAGCCTCATCTGCCCGTATTGCTGATTGCGATCCCCATGATGACGGCGCCGCTTTGCGTGCTGGTGGGGCGTGCTTCGCTAAGTTATTGGTTGGCGATGCTAGCCTGCGTCGTGACATTTGGGATATCGATTCAGCTGATGATCCATGCCGGCGGCTCTTCGAGCATTCGATATGAACTTGGTGGTTGGAGTCCGCCCTACGGTATCGAGTATGTCGTTGATGGCTTTAGCGGCTTCGTGATGATGTTTGTCGCGGGACTGGCCACGATGGTGATGGCCTATGCGCCGGCGAGTGTGGCGGCTGAGATACCGCCGTCAAAGCAGTATCTGTTTTATGCAACGTATTTGTTGTGTTTGACGGGATTGCTCGGCATGTGCGTGACAGGAGACTTGTTCAACGTCTTTGTATTTCTAGAGGTTTCGTCGTTATCGTCCTATGCGCTCATTAGCCTTGGAAAGACTCGGCGGGCACCTTTGGCTGCGTTCCAATACCTGATCGTCGGTAGCATTGGCGCGACGTTCATGCTGATCGGTATCGGCCTGCTCTATCAAATGACGGGCACCCTCAACATGGCTGACATCGCTGCTCGCGTGCCACATGAGGAAGGCCCTCGAACTGTCCTAGTCGCCTTTGCGTTCTTGACCGTCGGGCTGGGAATCAAAATGGCGGTTTTTCCTCTGCACACATGGTTGCCCAACGCCTACACGTATGCCCCCTCCGTGGTGACTTGCTTTATCGCTGCAACGGCCACGAAGGTTTCGGTCTATGCATTCACGCGAATGATTTTTGGAATCATTTCTTCCTCGTTTGCATTTGACGTCTTGCCGCTCGACTCGGAGCTGATGGCACTGTCCATCGTAGGTATTTTCGTGGCGTCGATTGCCGCGATCTACCAAGACAACGTGAAACGCCTACTGGCGTATTCGAGCGTCGCGCAGATTGGTTACATGCTGCTTGGCATCTCCATGGCAACCCCGGGGGGATTGACGGCCGGAATCGTTCATATGTTCAACCATGCCCTGATCAAGGGCAGCCTTTTCATGGTCGTCGGTTGCTTTGCACTTCGATTGGGTAGCGTCCGTCTGTCGGACTGGGCCGGCGCAGGTCGCACAATGCCTTGGACAGGATTCGCCTGGGCCGTCGGCGGACTGGGTTTGATCGGGGTTCCGACGACGGCAGGTTTTATCAGCAAGTGGCTCCTTCTGACGTCCGCGTTTGAACGTGATCTTTGGCCGGTGGCATTGATGGTGTTGGCCAGTTCGCTCTTGGCGGTCGTCTATGTGTGGCGGGTCGTCGAGACGCTGTACTTCGCACCACCTAGCGAGTCAGCCAAGAAGGCACGCGATGCACCGGTCCGCATGCTGATTCCGACGTATTTGTTGCTCTCCACCGTGATGCTGTTTGGCGTCTGGACGCCCTATTCAGCGGGTTTGGCTCGTCACGCCGCGCAGGCGCTTTTGGGAGCGGCTCCGTAGTGTCACCCGACCAGCTCATTTCGATCGCATTGGGCCTCCCGCTAATTACGGCGGGTCTCGTCACATGCTTGGGACGATGGCCCAATGCTCGTGACTCGGCGTCTGGCGTCGTGGGAGTGCTCCTCTTGATCGTTGCTTCGTCCTTGGCATCGTCGGTGTTCGGTGGTCGGCGCCCCGAGTGGTCGCTCGGCGAAATCCTGCCTGGATTCGAGATCGCATTCCGGGTCGAACCATTGGGAATGCTATTCGCGCTGGTCGCATCGTCCCTGTGGATTCTAACAACGGCCTATGCAGTCGGTTACATGCGAGGTCATCACGAATCGCATCAGACGCGATTCTTCGCCTGTTTTGCCGTCGCTATCTTCGCGGCATTGGCGGCGGCCTTCTCTGCCAATCTGTTCACGCTATTCGTGGCCTACGAGGTCATGACCATCACAACGTATCCTTTGGTGACGCATCACGGTAACCAAGAATCGCGGCGTGGAGGCCGAGTCTATCTTGGAATCCTGCTGTCGACGTCCATCGGGCTCTTCATGCTCGGGATCGTTTGGACATGGTCGTTGGTTGGGACACTGGACTTTCGGCTCGGCGGTATTTTGCGTCCCGTTGTGGAGTCGGGCGACCTCTCCACCACGGCGTTGACCATTTTGTTGGGTACGTTTGCATTTGGCATTGGAAAGGCCGCTTTGATGCCTTTTCATCGGTGGCTGCCGGCCGCGATGGTGGCCCCGACACCCGTCAGCGCGCTGCTGCATGCCGTCGCCGTGGTGAAGGTCGGCGTGTTCGCTATCTTGAAGGTTTGCGTGTTCATCTTTGGCGCCGACGTCTTGCGCGAAACTGGGGCGAGCTTGCCATACGCTTACGTGGCCGGATTCACGTTGTTGGTGGCCTCATTGGTCGCGATGACCAAAGACAACTTGAAGGCACGACTGGCCTACTCGACCATTGGTCAATTGGCCTACATCACGTTGGGAGCGATGCTGGCCACTCCCAGTGCGATCATCGGTGGAGGGATGCACATCGCGATGCATGCGGTCGGCAAGATCACCCTTTTCTTTTGCGCCGGCGCCATCTACGTCGCTGCACATCAGAAGAATATCAGCGACATGCGCGGTCTGGGACGCCAGATGCCCATCACGTTTGGAGCGTTCTTGTTGGCATCGGTCAGTATCATTGGCGTTCCACCGGGTGGAGGCGCCTGGAGCAAATGGTTCTTGGCGATGGGAACCGTTGAAACCGACACACTGATACTCACGGCCGCGTTGATGATCAGTTCCCTTCTCAATATTGCGTACTTGGTCCCGATCCCCATGCGGGCCTTCCAAAAAGCGGATGCACCATCAATGGTTGACTGGAACGAGGCGCCAACTCTCTGCGTGGTCCCGCTGACCATCACGGCAATCGGCACAGTCGTTCTGTTCTTCGCCGCGCCTTGGATCTATGAGGCTCTACGACCAATTGCCTTTCCAGACGCAGGAGTGTCGCCGTGAATGATTCCGAGCAACCGTCTTTCTTCGAACTTCCCCGAAACATCCGAATGATGATCTTGGGGTTAGTCTGTGTCTGCGCGGGACTGGCAGTGACGGATCTCGTGTACACGAATCCTCATCCGCATTTCGCGATTGAGAGCTCATTCGCTTTTCAAGCGTGGTTTGGCTTCCTCGCCTTCGTCATCATTGTGTTCTTAGGGCGATGCATGCGACCGCTGGTTTCACGCAAGGAGGACTACTATGACGGCGATGGCTGACCTGCCGCCCGGATGGATCATGGTTCTCGGCGGCGTCCTGCTTCCCTTCGTCCACAAACGTTTTCAGGCATGGGCCGTTCTTGGGCTATCGATCGCTAGTGCTGCTTTATTCATCACGACGCCCGCAGGCGAATATGGAAATATCCACTTGCTAGGCAACGACCTGACGATGGTTCGTATTGATCCGCTGAGTCGTCCGTTCGGGCTTGTCTTTCACTTGGCTGCAATCGTTTCGGCAATCTACGCATTGCATGTTCGAGATACGCGTCAACACATGGCGGCGGTCATGTACGCCGGAGCGGCAATCGGTGCCGCGTGTGCGGGAGACTTGATGACGCTGTTTGTTTTCTGGGAATTGACCGCGTTGACGAGCGTGTTTCTCGTCTGGGCCTCCAAGAACGAATCATCCTACCGAGCCGGGATGAGGTACTTGATCATCCAAGTCGGCTCGGGGGTATTGCTGCTATCCGGCGCCATTATGCAGTACGACGTCACGGGCTCACTCCGGTTCGATTCGTTCGTCGGTGATGGCGGCATGGCAAGTCTCGCGGACTTGTCGTGGCCTGGCCGACTCGTGTTGGCTGCATTTGGCATCAAGTGCGCGTTCCCTTTGATGCACAACTGGTTACAAGATTCCTATCCCAAAGCGACCGTGACGGGAACCGTTTTCTTGAGCGCCTTCACGACGAAACTAGCCATCTACGCTTTGGCTCGAGGATTTGCGGGCCTTGAACCGTTGATCGTCATCGGCTGTGTCATGACACTGTTTCCCATCGTATTTGCCGTCATCGAGAACGATTTGCGACGAGTGCTCGCTTATAGCCTTAACAATCAATTGGGCTTCATGGTCGTTGGTATCGGAATCGGCACGGAGCTGGCGATCAACGGGACGGTCGCGCACGCGTTCTGCCATATCATCTACAAATCATTGCTGTTCATGTCGGTGGGCGCCGTGTTGTTCAGGGTCGGAACGGCGAAGGCGACTGAACTGGGTGGACTTCACAAGTCCATGCCATGGACTACCGGATTTTGCATGATCGGCGCAGGCGCGATCTCTGGCTTTCCTTTGCTGTCAGGTTTCGTAAGCAAATCGATGATCTTATCGGCAGCGGGTGAGCAACATCTGCTATGGGTCTGGGTCGTCTTGTTGATCGCGTCGGCAGGTGTGATGGAGCACTCCGGTATCAAGATTCCATTCTTTGCCTTCTTTGCCCACGACTCAGGCAAGCGGCCCGCGGAAGCTCCAACGAACATGTTGATTGCAATGGGAATTGCCGCAGCCGGATGCATTGGGATCGGCATCGCCTACCCGTTGCTCTATGCGTTGTTACCCCACCCAGTGGACTATCACCCCTACACCGTCACGCATGTGGTCACGCAGCTGCAACTCCTACTCTATGCAATGCTGGCGTTTGTATTTCTCGTCCGAATCGGGTGGTATCCAGAGGAGAAACGGGCTGAAGTCCTGGATACGGATTGGGTGTACCGCAAATGGTTACCAGCTTGGATCGTTCGTCTGGCAAACTCTGTATCGACCATCGATCGTGCTTTGCGGTCCGCTGGTTCGAAGGTGATTACGTTGTTTCTGCAGAAGACGGAATTGTATTTCGGTGAAACCGGGTTCTTTGGCGGAACATGGTCGACGAACACGATGGCATTCTGGGCAACGCTGCTGTTGGGCACGTCGCTGTTGGTGTACTACCTTTAATCGATTCGTTACGTGTCCTGGTCACCAAGTCGGCCGAAAACCATTCTCGCGCCGCATTGGGAACGGCAGATTCGCCTATGCGTGCATTGCTTCGTCCCCTGTCAGAGCGACGCGAATCGTTGCGAGCGTGCTCGTTAACACGGATTGAGTCTTGACGAAGTACAAAATGTTGAGCGCCGTGGAAAGGATGACCATTCCGGCGGAACATGCCACGACCCATACGGCCGTGGCGTCGTCGCGCGAGACGACGATCAATGCAAACGAGAAACCGATGCTGATGCCCAGTACCAAGCCCCCGACGAAAACAGTCCACCGGTCCCACGCGTCCAGCGGCCGCACCGTTTCGGCAAGGTTCAGCCGAAAGGTCGGCTGCATGATGGGCGTTCCGCTAACGACATAATCGCTACCTGGATGCGTTTGCTCTGGGTGTTCACAACTCAAGATCACGTCGAACCGCGGCAGCTTTCACAGGAACATGGAATTGAAGACGATCCATCGAGCCGTCAGCAGTGTCAACAACAGGCAGCACCACCACGACGCCAGTCGAGCGATCGGACGACGTTTGAGGCAGTACAGAATGGATAGGGACGTCGCCGTCATCGAGAACTTGAATGCGGTCAAATGAGCCGGATTATCGATTAGCTGGCTGCCGATGGGACTAAGCTCTCGCATGACTCCGGCATTGGATGCCACCAGTGTCCAAACGAGATCCACCAACGAGAGCACTGCAATAATGAGCAGTGACTTGTTGATGACGCCATGGTGATGAGGATCATCAGCCGCGTCGGATTCCGAGACGGGGCGGCTTGAAAGTAGGTGCCCGAATCCAAGAACCACACCAACCATACCCAGCAGGGTCAACGGGTAAGACAAGTTTGCCAACAGATTTGCTGATGAAGCAACCGAATCAGCATCGGACGCATTCGTTTCCACGAGTTCAATGTCGGCCATCGCATGTGAGATGAATGCCTCAGTGGGCTTATACTCCGTAGTAAGCCAATTCCAGGCTTCTCTCGATGAAGTGTTTAGGTTCGCGGGCACACTCGTTGCAACGGTGTCGAGACCGACAATCTGCCGTAGCAGCTCATACCGTCCGTCTTGCACATGAATGGATGCGGGGCGAGACTCACGCGTCAGAAAGACGACGGAACCCATTGCCAACTGTCGAAGCGCGAAGGCGTCGCGGTCCAATCGGTCGTTGACGCGACTACCACGGCGTCCATTGGGTGCGAATCCAGCAGACAACGCCCATCGACGTCGACCCCGCGGCGGTAGACCGACATTTCCAGAGTCCGACTCAACCTCCCCTGCGTACGCCCGATCGATCCGAATCCCGTTTGCTGAGATTCCTTCCGCGCTGCTGGTCACTTCGTAAGGCGGCGGTATGTACTCGCCATCGATGAACAGGTACCCCCTCTCGCTATGCAACACTAGGACCGGCTCATCACCGACGCTAATGGAGACCATTGATATCCAAAGTGGAATCAAGAGTGAAAGTCGGCAGTGACCAAATACTCGAAAAGTCCGCGGACTCATTTGGATACACTCCGTCTCCATAAGGTCTTAACGCAAACCGTCCGCGTTCGAGTCCGGCATACGTCATACGAGAGCCCGCGGCACTGGGCCGTTTGATCGAGCCCAGCCGTACACGGCAGCACTTCTTCAACCACACACACCTACACGAGTTCCGCTCGTGTTCTGGATTTCACCATTTTTGTATTCCGGTGAGTCACGCGTCATCCTTGGCAAGTGAACCAGATCGACCGGCACGCTTTCGTTTGGTAATCGTTGATCTTGCCGACGTTTCATCTAGCAGGTCGAGTCACGGAGGCGCCATCACCGATGAGTTCGATTAGCGAACAGAGTATCGATGGTTTGATCAGCCCCGAGTCGAACGTCGTTTGGGTTGGCTTTGGTTGGCGTCCGATCATGAGTCTGCTATAGGTTGTCTCGAGTCTTCCGGGTCACGTTCAGACAACCGAAATGGGTTGGTCGCAGGATCGGACGATTTCCCGCCCCGGTGATCGACAACCTGAATGCTGAGGCCCCAAGGTGAAGGCAACGTTCCATCTCATCGAACTATCTCGACCATGAGCTCCAAACAGAAACGCACCCTCGATTTCCACACGGCCGACGAAGTGGTTGCGGAGATCAATCGACTTCGTGCTCAAGGCTACGACAAGACCAAGAATTGGAATCTAACTCAGATATGCGAGCACCTCACCGCCACCATGTCAGGGGGAATGGACGGTTTCGGCTTTCGACTCCCGTGGGTTCTAAGGGCCACTGTGATGAAGTGGATTTTTCAGCGAATGCTTCGAACCCGCAAGATGGTCAGTGGCCCGACGCTCGAACGTCTGAAACCCAAGTCGGCTGAAGGTCCAGACGACGACGCAATCATCGACACCTGCTTTGCAACGATCGATCGCGCCCGTTCGTGGGACGGGTCGATGGACGACTATCCGTTTTTGGATCATCTATCGGCGGAGGATTGGAAGCAGTTCATGTGGATGCACGCCGCTCACCATTTGGGCTTCCTGGTACCGAAATAGCATGCCAATGATTCGTGCCACCATCCGCTGGCAGCGCATCGTTGTCGGACTTGAATCGCCACACTACAGTCGAGCCCATTCTTGGTCCTTTGATGGAGAGACGACCGTCAGGGCTTCATCGTCACCGGACATTGTTCCGGTGCCTATGTCGGATCCGACGGCAGTCGATCCCGAAGAAGCATTTGTTGCCTCGTTGTCCAGTTGTCATATGCTTTGGTTCCTAGCAATCGCTGCGAAGTCAGGCTGGAATGTAGATGAGTATGTAGACGATGCCTGCGGTGAAATGAGTCCAAACGATGAAGGGAAAATGTGGATTTCCGTTGTGAAGCTCCGCCCATCGATTCGCTGGTCGTCCGGAAGCGAACCTAGCGTCGCGCAGGTGAGTCTGATTCATCATGAAGCACATGATGCATGCTTTATCGCCAATTCAGTTCGAACTGAGATCGTTATCGAGGCGTAGATGACCGCCACCGAAGAAGTTGCCATCTGGCAAGTTGACGCGTTTGCAGACCGGCCATTCTCGGGGAACCCTGCAGCGGTCTGCATACTGGATGAGTTTCGAAGTGATCAGCAACTGCAAGAGATCGCTGCGGAGATGAATCTATCGGAAACGGCGTTTGTCGTTCGCTCCGAGGATCCACATCGATTTCGATTGCGTTGGTTCACACCAACGTCGGAGGTCAAACTGTGTGGGCACGCTACACTTGCAGCAGCGCATACGCTTTTTGAACAGCGGCACGTCGGCATCGACCGCGCTATTCGATTTCAGACGCTCAGCGGTGAATTGAAGTGCACTGGATCTGAGGGCCAAGTGACGCTGGATTTCCCCATTGCGGAGGCGTTGGAGCACGTTGACGATGAGGTTGCAAATGAAGTCGTCAATGGTTTGGGGATTGATTGTGCCAAGTTGTATCGAAACTCGTTCGACATCTTGGCCGTTGTCGACGGGGCAGACACAGTCGAGCAGATCCGCCCCAACTTTGGTTTGCTCGGCCGAGTCGACACGCGTGGTGTGATCGTCACTGCTCGGGGCAATGGCGATGACGCGGACTTCGTTTCGCGTTTCTTTGCTCCGCGTTATGGCATCGACGAAGATCCGGTGACAGGATCGGCCCACTGCTGCCTGGCACCCTATTGGGGTAAAGAGCTCAACAAGACATCGTTGCTTGGTTTTCAAGCATCTCGGCGTGGCGGGTACGTCGCATGCGAGCTGGCGGGTACTCGTGTGAAGCTAACGGGTCGAGCCGTGACCATCCTGTTCGGACATTTGCAGTTGCCCAAGTCGGCGACAGTGAGTCATACAATCGGTTGATCCAAAACTCAATTCGATGAGTTTCCTAGCACGACAGGACAATGGACGTGGTTCGTGTTGGCGTGGCCCAGGCCGTCGGTCATTCGGGGTGAGCGATGATTCCCAAGACTTCCCGCTCGCATACCGTAGCAAGATTGAGTTGATGGTGGCGTCGCCTTACACGGAGAAAATCAATGAAACGGAGGCTGCTCTACTTCGTATCCATTAGCGTCATGATCTTGTTGGCATTTGCAACCTGGACACTAACGACGAGGGCAGGTTACGAGTCCGCCGGATATGCCGTCATCGAAGTCGATGGTCACATTGAAATTCGCCAGTATCCGGACCTGATACTGGCGGCGACAGACTCCGACATGGACTCAGAGGGTCGTGACGGCAGTTTCATGCGTCTGTTCCGATACATCAGTGGCGCCAATGATGAGGACCAAAAAATTGCGATGACAACGCCTGTATTCATGGAGGGCAAAGCCGGAGACTCGAATGTGTCGATGGGATTTGTCATGCCGAAGGAGGTCACTGTGCGGGGAGTGCCCGCTCCTACCGGAAACGGAGTCAAGATTCGCACTCGCCGTGGTGGTCGGTTTGCCGTGATTCGATTCGCGGGACGACTGGATTCGAACTTAGCGAAGGAATATGTGACGAAACTGCGGCAATGGATGGCCGCGCGCGGAATCACCGGAGAAGCAACGGCCGAAGCGGCGGGGTATGATCCACCCTTTACTCCCGGACCGCTTCGGCGAAACGAGATTTTGATCCGTTTGGCACGAGAATCCGTCACGGAAACGAACGGCGATGCGAAGCCGTAAGGTGCGGGAACCGTCGGGACTCGCCTGCTTTCACCGTAGGGTGGCGCCGTCCAAGTCATGCCTTGGTCGCTCGACACATCCGGATCAGGCTTCCGCCGTGGATGAGGTCAATCAATGGTACACTCGGAATCCCCGGTGTCGCGATCGTTGCGACCTTCAGTTGGTTCCTCGAATTTGAATCGCGATGCACGTTCCAAAAACACTGTCCACCGTCGTTTTGACGTTACTTGCGATCGGAATCGCACTGACGGCCTATTCGCAACAACGCCGCCGTGGGCCTCGTCGTGGTGGCGGGGAAGCCTCGCTCCAACAGGATTTCCGGGGTATCGTCGCCAATGGTGAGAAAGAAACCGATCTGTTCAGGATCGCATCGACGGGTGTCAGCACTCAGCCGGTCGTGACCGCCGCCGCAAGCTTTCTAGCAAGTCTGAGCGAGCAGCAGCGTCGGCGCACCACCTACGCCGTCGACGACCTGGAATGGCGTCAGTGGGACAATCGGCACTTCTATCAACGACAAGGCGTTGGATTTGACGAGATGGATGCCGAGCAACGTAACCTGGCGTTTGGACTCTTGGAGGCCAGCTTGAGTGCGAAAGGCCTGAAGCTCTCCCAAGACATCATGAAGCTCAACGGGACCCTCGCAGAACTAGCCAATAACTTTGACGAGTACGGCCGTTGGCTTTATTGGATCACGATCATGGGTGAGCCCTCGACGACGGAACCATGGGGTTGGCAAATCGATGGACACCATCTCATTATCAATTACTTCGTCCTAGGTGACCAGGTCGTCATGTCACCCGTTTTCATCGGCAGCGAACCCGTTCGGGCGACCAGCGGAGAGTTCAACGGGACGGTGGTCATGCAAGATGAGCAAGACCGCGGGCTTGCATTGATCCGAACGCTGGACGAGTCACAAAGATCACTGGCCGTGCTGGCCACGACGAAGGATGGCAACAACGCACTGGCTCAAGCCTACCGAGACAATCTGGACTTGGACTATGCGGGGATCAAGGCAACCGATCTAAGCGACGAGAGCCGATCGGCATTGCTCTCAGTGATTGAACAGTACGTGGGCAACATGTCCGATGAACATGCGGCCGTAAAGATGAGTGAAGTCACTGAGCACCTTGACAGAACCTACTTCGCTTGGATCGGCGGAACGGCCGACGATAGCGTTTTCTATTATCGGATTCACAGCCCGGTGGTCCTCATCGAATTCGATCACCAGCGACGGGTCGCGCCCTTTCGATCGCGAGAGCCGTCTCGAGACCATATCCACGCGGTTTTGCGGACGCCCAACGGCAATGACTACGGCAAGGACCTACTTCGCCAACATTACCGCGATCATGCTCACTGATCTTCGACAAAGCGTCCGCTGCAGTGTCTATTCGGCAATACCTTGCCGGAGCACCGAAAAATTTTTGGGATCCGGCGTCTCAGGAAGTGTCGCCACCCATTCTGAGACTTTTGCTTTCAACCGCATTGACAAGTCCGTCATCGAAGAGCTCAGGTTCGTTTTTTCATACGGATCGGAGACGATGTCATAAAGCTCGACATAACTGAGATCTTCATTGCCCAACAGTTTCCAATTGCGGTCAACAACGCAGTATCGCACCCAATGAAATGAATCGGCCCCCGGCTTCCCGCGACCACCGATCCGCCAAAACAGTGGCTTTGAGCGACCTGGTTCAGAGTCACCTCGAATGGCTTTGACCTGACTGATGCCGTCGAGTTGGTATCCGTCTGGAATCTCCACGCCAGCGATTTCGCAGAATGTCGGCAAGATATCGACAGCCGAAATCATCAGTTGGCGATCTACCTGGCCGGCGTTGATTTTGCCGGGCCAACGGACAATGAATGGGACATTGATCCCGCCCTCAAAGAGCGATGCCTTGTATCCTTTGCGGCCTGCTGTAATTCCCTTCGATGCGGCAATTCCATATCCAGCACCTGTCGCGGTGTCATAACCCAGGGAGAGTATGGCGCCCGGCTTCGCGCGAGCCGGTCCATTGTCCGAACTGAAAACGACCAGGGTGTTCTCCGCGATGCCTAGCCGATCGATCGTCCTCAACACCCTCCCGATCCGATCATCCGCATGCGCCAAAACCGACGCATAGATCTCGTCAGTTTCATCCAGACCCCCATCGCGAAACGGCCACCGGTATTTGGGCATCACATGGAACGGTGTATGCGGCTCGTGAATCCAAAGGTTGACGAAGAACGGCTTGCCCGCTTCGTGACTTTGACGGATGAAGCGTGCCGCTCGACCGGCGTCCTCGTGCACCGGCATTTGCTCGCCTGAGCAGTTGAAGGCTCCGAACACGTCGTAACCGTAGACACCGGGAAGTGGTGAATCTGGGATCATGTCGTTGGCCAAGTGCCACTTTCCAAAGTGCGCCGTCGCGTAGCCTCCCTGCTGAAGCAGCCTTGGGAGCGTCACGCAGCCCGGGTCAAGCCAATCGGGCATGTTTCGCTTGGCATTGCTAGGAACCCAGGCGAAGTGTCCGTCGATGTTGTACCGAGCGGGAAAGTGTCCCGTCATCAGAGCGGCGCGGCTCGGCGAGCAAACGCCACTGGCGACGGTGAACCGTTGAAAATCGGTGCCCTCTCGAGCCAACCGATCGATGTTTGGCGTTCGGACATAGGGATGCCCGTGGCAACTGAGATCACCCCAACCCCAGTCATCCGCGAAGATAAAGAGGATGTTGGGACGGGAGTCATCGGCTAGCGACTTGCCGAAGGTCCACCACGCCGAGCAAAAGATCAGCAAGAATCGGGCAAAGCGAAATCGCATTTCGTGTCATCTTCTTAATCGGTTCAGGACAGATCGATCAAATCAAGATGCAAGATTGAACTCCAACCCACAGACTTGAATGACCCTTTGCATGGTAGCACGATTCGCTAGCAGATCGTCGCCCAAGAAGCGGCCGCCACGATCAAATTCAGGTCTCGTCCGCAACCAATTCTGCCATCAGGTAGCTCTTCAAGCTACCAACGACTTCCTTGATGCAGGGCTGCAAGTTGCGATGACGCCGATCGCGACTGCGTGTCGGCTTGATCACCGTACGGATGCGTGTCTGCTTGATGCTTCCACGACGACCGCGCTGGTCACGTCCTTCGTGCATCGAGATCAACAGATGTAGCCCGAATTGGGAGTCCGCCGCGCGTCGCCCTGACCCACCCCCGGTCGTCATCCGCAATGAGACTTCTGACGAGGTCACCTCGATAATTTCGGCACGGTGATCGGCGATGAAGCCGCGTAGTTTCTCGACAGCCAAGTCCAATGGTACAGCCGTTGCCAACTTGAACTCCTGCTCCGCCTTGCCTCCCGAGAGCCCCAACCAGTTCAACCAGCCCGTTGCTTCGTCGGCGGTCTCATCCGCCACGATACCGGTTCCCAATTGGACGACACGATTGCGGCCGTTTTCCTTGGCAAGCAACAAGGCGCGGTCGGCCCGCGCAAGCACGGTATCGGATGAATCACCGGTTTGAAACTCTGTAACGCCAAAGCTGACCGTCACACTTTCGCCACCTAAACCTTGAAGTGGCGTTGTGGAGATTGCCTTGCGGATCTCTTCGGCACGCTTGGCCGCAGTCGCGTTGTCGCTGGTCGTCGCGAGCATGACAAATTCTTCACCGCCATACCTCGCCACCAGATCATCGGATCGAGCATGATGTTGCAGGACGGCCGCGAACTCCACTAAAGCCTCGTCGCCCGCGGGGTGACCATGAACGTCGTTGACTTGTTTGAAGTGGTCAATGTCGCAGATCACCAGACTGAACGTCTGGCCGGTCTCCTTCGCCACCTGCGTGACATCATCCAATCGACGATCCAGCTCGGCTCGATTGGCAACGCCCGTTAGTGGATCGCAGGTTGCCCGCACGTGCAGTGATTCAATTTGCTGCTCGAGTTCTTTGCGATCCGACATATCACGGAGCGTGATCACGACACCTCGACCGTCGGGACCAGTTACGGGAGCTGCTTGAACGACCACCTCGACGGTTTTGCCACCGTTTCCGTTCCCATTGCCACGACCCTTCAACACCATTGGTCGGGCGACAGTCATCCGATGCCTCAAACACTCATCGGCGATGCAGCCCATGGTGCCATTACCGTCACGATCCATCAAACCCAGCGTCGACGTATCCCATTGTCGGCCGACAATGGATTCGTGAGTGAGTCCGGTTAATCGTGTCATGGAGTCGTTCCAGAACAGAATCTGCTTCTCCGCATCAGTAAACGCCACACCGTCGCGACTTTCGTCGCAAAGGGTTTTTGCATGTCCCGCCAGTGGATCGACGACCGTTCTGGCGGAGGCTAACGATTCCATTGAGACCGCGGCGGCGGACGCGCCTAGCCCCCCCGGACTTGACGAATCCAAAGCCGCCATCGCGTTCTGATTCATGAATGCGTTGTTGCGACCATCGAGATTTTGTAGCCAACGATCAATCACACTCTGGTGCAATAGCTCGGGCTGCCCTTCGAGCATTGTGACGAAATCGCGAGTGAGGACGGGATCAAACTGAGTCCCCGATCCCTGGAAGAGTTCCTGCAATGCGCGCTCTCGACTCTTTGCAGCTCGATAGACTTGGTCCGTCGTCATCGCATCAAACGCACCGGCGATCGAAAGCATCCGCGAGCCCAGCGGCAATGCATCTTCGCTAATCCCGTCGTCCCGACGTCTGCTTTGGTACCAGTCATTGGCGTGCAAGACGATGTCGAGCAACTCTTGATCGGAGGTGCAGCCTCGCAGAATTTCGTAGCCCAATCTGGGGCAGCATTCGACGGTCAACTGCTCATCCTGAGTCAGCTTCGAGGGCTTGCGGAGAATCCGATCGGGAATCCCGATCTTCCCAATGTCATGCAACAACGCGGCGACTTCGATTCGGTCGCGATGCTCTCCCTTCATTCCCAGACGACTGCACCATGAGGAGCAGGCTAAAGCGACTCGCAGACTGTGTGCGGCCGTCGGCGAATGCTTGCTACGCAATGCAAAAAAGAGGGACGTGGCCATCCCAAGACGCACCATCGCCAAGTGGTTTTCGAAATGCCTCGTGTCTTTTGCGGCCTCATCCGTCGACGGAGCAATGACGGACACATCGTGCGTTGCGACATCACCTAGGCCCGACAGTAGCGGTCCCGCGCTTTCCTGGACTCGAGCTTCACGCGTCGCGGCTTCTGGCATGGACAAGGGCGATGGAGCGTCCGATGGCGGCTCCCGAACTACCCCAACAACGGCCGCCCCTTCATGGCTCGACCCAGCGCCGGAATCGATTGGGTTGAGTGGGTCGGACATGGTCATCAGTCGTGGGGGCAATGTTCAGCGCTGGGACCGCTGGCGGCGATCACATACAAGAACCTAGGTCAGTGCCGGTCCTAGGGACGCCCACCCCGATCGCAAATTGACTTGCCAAACGGGGGCCATCACCGCGATGTTGACATCATCGATTTCATCCACAGAACCAAAATGGCCGTGTCAATCGAATTCTCCATTGCCGCCAGACCCTGGTTGATCAAATAGGAGGGTCGAATGAGATATTCCGGGCGATTGGTGCCCAAGCGATCCTTGAAACGCCTCAACCCGGTGTAAGATGGAGGACATTCGTGGATCCGAGGGCCGCAATTCGGTTGGAAGGTCGTGCTGGATTCGCACGATCCTGACGCTGATATTTCACAAAAACTGTAAAAAAGTCGTCTCGGATATCGATTCTCTCGGCATCGAGCGATCGCTGATCGAACGATCGGGATGTTGATCGCGACGGTATCCCCGACTGGATGCCCAATAGGGAAAACCTTGCCCCGGGATCCGTGCCCATCTACTATGAAACCCTTCATGGGCGTTTGCTAGCAGATTCGGCTCTGCCGTCGCGAAGGCTGTCTTCTCTCATCGGATTCCGATCACTGTGAGCCTTTCGGATATCGATCGCATCCTTTTGCAGCGATGCCTCGACCGCGATCCGCGGGCGTGGAGGGACTTCGTGGATCGATTCATTGGGCTGGTCGTCCACGTTGTCAACCGCACGACATCCGGACGAGGAATGTCACTCGATGCCTCGACGCGAGATGACCTGGTATCCGAAGTGTTTCTTGTCCTGATTCGACATGACTTGGCGGTACTACGCCGTTTTCAACGTCAGTGCTCCCTGGCCACCTACCTAACCGTCGTCTCTCGACGCGTCGTCGTGCGTCGAATCGTCCAGTGGAATCGACAGGGCGGCGTTCGAGACACCAATGCGAATCGTCCAAAGAACAATAGCAACGGCCACGTGTCGAAGTCCGCGTCGGGAAACAGTCCGACACGAATTGATTCAGCGTCCTTGGTGGACGGATCCGCGAAGGCGATGATCGATAAGATCGACGATGCCGAACAGGTCGAACGTTTGATGTTGCGGCTGGATGCCCGAGAAGCCAGCGTCGTACGGATGTACCACCTCGAAGGGAAGTCCTATCAACAGATCAGCCGGGCGATCGGATTGAGCGAAAACTCCATCGGTCCGCTGCTGTCCAAAGCGCGTGAAAAGATGGGCTCTTAGCAATTATCCGCCGCCGCTCCTAACTAAGCCACCCGCCGCTTGCGGCGTCGCCGTTCGCGATCCGATTCATCGGACATGACGTCGAGCATCTCCGGCTGACTCGGCTGATCGGATGTCAGCAACGAGTCCCGTCTCAATCGTTCGCGGACGGATCGTAGCAATGAGTCGCGAAAGCGGGAGGCATTGGCGTTCGCTTCAATCCAGGCTCGGACCTCGATCCTTTGAGAATGCTTACCCACGCAAACGAGCGTTGCCTGCGGCTGCGGCGACACCAACACCTCCGCTTGATCGGTCACAAATTACTGAAGCGTGCGACAGATGTCGGCGGGCCGAATCTCGCGAGAGACAGCAACCTCCAGGGGGACCACCTGCAGTCGACCTGCGCCCATCCAGTTAATGACCTCTTTGCGAACAAAATTCTGGTTCGGTACCACCATTTCACGGCCATCATCATCTGACAAGACGGTGGTCCTCAGCCGTTGCGCCGCAACACGACCGGTGACGTCTCCGACCGTCACCAAGTCGCCGAGCCTAGCGGGTTTTTCAAACAACACGATTAACCCGGAAAACACACTCCGAACCATATCTTGCAGACCGAATCCGAGTCCCACCGTCAAACCGACGGCAAGCCACTGAATCGATTGCCAACGGACGCCGATCCACCTGCACGCCAAAAAACACCCAAGGCCAAAGAGGAGAAATCGTCCCAAGACGAGCGAGAAGTGCTCCATGCCTTCGTCGAATGAAACCCTTTGGAGCACCCAAGCGTCAAATAACGCTGGTAATAGCTTGGCGAGTTGAAACGCCACGAACAACGTCGCCGCCGCTGCCATCAGATGCAACGCCGTAATCGGCGTGCTCGTGGTGACGCTGGCAAACCGCGTTTCGCCGGAGGCATCCACTGCAGGTTGCATGATCGTGTCCTGGACATGCCAGACGATCGGATTGCCCATGCGCAAATTTGGAAAAACATCGATCCACAACCAGCCAATCGCCACGGCGCCGACCAAACAAAATGCCCCCTGACAAAGGAACGCCAAATGGTGTTTGAGTTCCAAGTAGTGCTCCGCCAACCGACCGACTGCCGGCTTCCCATCTGGAGCTTCACTCGAACTGCCTTCCCAGTGATGATCGACTGGAGACGCGTTGGTTCCCGTCAGCCATTGCCATGCCGACGATGCCAGAGTTTTCAGGCCCGGCCATAACGTCGCCCAAACCACCAAGCCGTACCCAGTGATCAGGGCTCGGCGCAGCAATTCGTTCGCGGTGTATCCATACCCCAGGCATGACAGCACGATTAGTGCCAGCGGAGTCCCAATCCCCGCCAAATAGATCACGAAACGGAACCGGCGCCACATGGTTTGACTGAGCCGCGATATCCAGGGTTCCAGAAAACCGCCCCTGGGCCGCAGGCATATGTGGGCCGTCCATGCCACCAGCATCATCGTCACGATGAATCCGAAACGAGCCGCCGAGCCACGCCAAATCCCATGATCAATGGAACCAATGAGCGTAATGGCATACGCCGCCACCGTCACGCCAGACCCAACGACCGTTAAGTACTTGCTGGCTCGTTGTCGTGTCGGCACCTCGACACCGCAGCACTGATCGACATAACCATGATTTCGCATCAGCTGTCGCAGCAGTTCGACAAACAATGCCACCAGACTGCCAGCGTAGAAGGCGCTGGATGCGTGAAGTGTCGATTCCGAGACGATACCTGTTCCTAGCCACCGCGCAACCAGAGCGAAGACGACCGGGATCATCAACGCCACCATCACGGTCAAGACACTCGACACCACGGATCGCCATTCCAATGAAGCTTTGGCAAGCCACTTGCGTTTGCCGACTCCGATCAACCAAGACTTCAAACGCCAACGCAAAACGAGGGCCCCGAGCACCATCGCGACCAGCGCGATGCCGCTACCGGAGTCCGCCTGCCACTTCCGCTGAAGTGTTGGTCCAAAGTCGGCACTTCGGCGCGCGTCGAATAGGGTCGCAACCCCCCCCTTCAAATTTCGAATGTCGTCAAGATCAACGGCATCGTCGCTGCGAATCCAGATCACGTGACGATCGATGAGTTGGCGGTATTCGTCGGCCAATTCCTTCAACATCCGCGCTGACGAGTCGAGCTCGCCGAGTCGGCTCTGTTGGTCGCGATAGACGTTGTCGAGCGAAACAATCCACGCGTGTCGCTGACGCAATAGATCCTCCAACTGCCGGCGTATGGCCGCACCCTGTTTCGCGCCGGGGACGGCGAGTGACTGATCTAAGATTCGTTGAGCTTGGATGACCGGCTCGCTACCGTCGAGTGGTTCCATCTCGAGTTCAAGCTGACGTTGTTGGGACTCCGCCAGATCTTGGGTGGCCAACAACAATCTGGAACCTTCCGTTCGCCATGTCTCGAGCTGTTCCCGTTTGTGTCTCAGCAGCATCCCGATGGTCGGCGTGAGGCCGTAGCGGGCCAGTTTTGACTGAACTTCCTCCAAATCGCGTCGTGAAGCGGCTAGCTGATCGTTGGCCTCTGCAAACCTCTGTTGAAGCGATGCGTTGGATTGGTAAACATCGATCCATTCCTGCACGACGTCGGCATTGCGCCCCGCGACCTCGTCCACGATGGGTGGTGCATTCGCCTCCAATCGAAGCAGTCGAGCCCGCGCTTCCGTGGCGGATTGCAACGGCGTCATCGTGGCGGACCGTGTCGAATCCACCACGACCGACTGCGGAGCGGACCAAGATGCGGTGGAGTCCACCGCACGGACGCCATGTTGGGGCTGCATTCCCATCATGGACTGTGATCGTGCGACGCCGCCTGAGATGAAAATGAAGAACAATCCCGTCCAGGATCGAAGCGAAAAACGAGTCAGCGATCCAGCATTCATTGGGAAACTCGGCAGAGAACGAATCAGGTCCTCTTGCAATACCTAAATACGGTCAATGGCTCCACCTTGATTCTGTTTCCCATGCGTGAAACCACAGGTCAGTTCCGAACCATCGTTGAGACTGCATCGACCAAGAATCTCGCCAAAGACCGTGGACATCACTTCCCAATCCCCGAATTCCGCTATGGATCGTCGTGGCGCGTCGACCAACCCAACACGTGAACCCGTCGATCATCGGACCGGCGGACACACCGGCGCCCACAAAACCCTTTTGCATCGGTCCACCCCAAGGCGGCTCCGTGAGGCCATCAGCCAAGTCAAGCCGTCAGTCGTCGTTTCGCGTTGCCGCGATGGCAGGATGGGACCGACGACGAGACGCGAGATTCACGCAGCGCCCCGCTGGTGAGGGGATGCAGCAATCGGGTAAGTTTTCCATGAGCTACTGCAAAGAATGAGATGCCCGATGACAACGGACATGACCAATTCCGCCGAGTCGGATGGGATGCAAACTGCAACCCATTTATTGAGAACCGTTTGGGGCTACGATGCGTTCCGGCCACTGCAGGCCGATGCCGTGGCAAGTGTGATTGCCGGCCGGGATAGCTTGATCGTCTTGCCAACAGGTGGCGGCAAGTCGCTGTGCTATCAGATTCCGGCGATGGTGCGGGACGGACTCGCCATCGTCGTCTCGCCCCTTATCTCGCTGATGAAAGATCAAGTCGATGCACTCCTAGCCAACGGCGTCGCGGCGGCCCTCATCAACAGCACCCAGTCGGACGAGGAAAAACGGGTCGTCGCCGATTCCATTCGGGCCGGCAAGTTGGATCTGCTGTACATGTCGCCCGAGGGACTGCTGGTACCGCGAACGCTGGCGTTTCTGCAGCAAGCCCGTGTCTCGTTTTTTGCCATCGACGAGGCCCACTGCGTCAGCAACTGGGGTCACGACTTCCGACCCGAGTACCGAGAGCTGAGCGTCCTGAAAGACCGTTTTCCCGATGCCAGCATCCATGCGTTTACGGCCACGGCGTCCGCTCGCGTCAGGCGTGACATTGCTCAACAGCTTGAACTCGAAGACCCGCTCGTCTTGGTTGGCGACTTCGACCGCCCCAACTTGACCTACCGGATGCCGGCGGCCGATCGAAAACTCGATCAAATTCGAGCCGTGATTCGGCGTCACCCCGGTTCCAGTGGAATCGTCTATTGCATCAGTCGGCGCGAAGTCGAACAAACCGCCGCCGCGCTTCAAGCGTCGGGGATATCGGCGGAGGCGTATCATGCGGGGCTTGATGACGCGACGCGGACGGCGCAACAGGATGCATTCATCAAGGAGCAGATTGATGTCATTGTTGCGACGGTGGCATTCGGGATGGGCATCGATAAATCCAACGTCCGGTATGTCGTTCATGCGGGAATGCCCAAGTCCATCGAGCACTACCAACAGGAAAGCGGTCGGGCTGGTCGCGACGGGTTGGCGAGCGAGTGCGTTCTGCTTCACAGCGGCGGGGACGTGATGACTTGGAAACGCATTTTTGAACTTGGCGACACCGCCAACCTGGACGCTTCGATGCGGAGCATCAACGCGATGGCCGAATTGTGCCGCGGCGTACGCTGTCGCCATGCGGCGCTTGTCGAGTATTTCGGTCAGGAATACGACAGTGAAAACTGCAACGCGTGCGACGTGTGCCTGAATGAAATCGATATCATCGACGACGCGGTGACGGTGGCGCAAAAAATCCTTTCGTGCGTGGTGCGGCTGAAAGAACGATTCGGCGCCGGGTACACCGTCAAAGTTCTCACTGGATCGCGAGACGCTCGAATACTGGAATTAGGACACGACCATCTGAGCACATACGGATTACTGCAAACCGAGGGTGCGTCGGCAACCCGGATGTGGATCGACCAACTCGTATCGCAGGGATTCTTGAATCGCGTTGGTGATTACCAAACGTTGCAGTTATCCGACTCTGGCCGAAAACTGATGCGACGCGAAGCGTCCGTCACGCTTTCCCGGCCCGCCAAACGACCCACGACTTCCGACCGTGACGGAACCTCGGATGATTGGAGCGGCGTCGACCGTGGTCTGTTTGAACAGCTGCGGGCATTGCGCCGACAATTGGCCGCCGATCGGGACGTGCCCGCCTACGTCATCTTTGGCGACGCGGTCCTGCGGGATCTCGCTCGAGTGCAACCAAGCAACATGAATGCGATGCGACAAATCAAAGGTGTTGGCGAAAAGAAGCTCGAAAGCTTTGGTCCGATTTTCTTAAGCTCCATTCAGGAACACGCGAGCCGTTAATCGCCCATGTTGCGACCGTGGCGTCGACGATCGGATTCCTTGAGCAAGATCTTTCGCAGCCGAATCGATTCGGGGGTGACTTCCACGAGTTCATCGTCCTCGATGTATTCCAACGCTGCCTCCAATGAGAGATCACGAGGCGGTTTCAAAATCACATTCTCATCGCTCCCGCTGGCACGCATGTTCGTGAGCTTCTTTTCGCGACATGGATTGACGGTCATGTCATTGTCACGAGCGTTCTCTCCCACGATCATACCGTCATAGACTTCCGTCCCGGGCGCCACAAACAGCTCACTACGATCCTGCAGTGCGAACAACGCAAACGGCATGGCTTTGCCACTGACCATGGAAACCAACACGCCATTGGATCGCCTTGGCACGTCGCCTTCGACCGGTCGGTAACTCTCAAATTGGTGGTGAATAATCGCGGTTCCGCGAGTCGCATTGAGGAGTCGGGTTCTCAGACCGATGAGCCCACGCGATGGCACAACGAATTTCAATAAACTGTAATCGCCCCGCTGCGTCATCTCTTCGAGCTGTCCACGTCGGTTGCCGACCAACTCCATAACCGGTCCCATCGTGTCCGTGGGGACCTCGACTCTCAGCGTCTCAAACGGCTCATGGCGTTTGCCTTCAATCTGTTTGAACACCACTTGCGGTTTACCGACAGATAATTCAAACCCCTCCCGCCGCATGGTCTCAATCAAGATGGCTAAGTGAAGGACGCCCCGACCGGCGACGGCGTAGGCTTCGGTCCCCTCGATCATTCGCACCCGCATGGCGACGTTGCGTTCGAGTTCTTTTTCCAACCGAGCCTTGATTTGTCGGGTTGTGACATACTTGCCTTCGCGTCCGACCATCGGTGACGAGTTGACGCTGAAGACCATTTCGAGCGTCGGCTCATCGACTTTCAATCTCGGAAGTGCCTCGCCCTGGTCGACCGCCGTGATGGTGTCGCCGATCTCGACGCTCTCCAGACCCTCGATCGCCACGATGTCGCCGGCCCCGGCGGAAACGGCGGCGGCTCGACCTAGATTGTCGAACGTATAAAGCCCCGAAACCCTGACCTTTCGAGTGACGCCCTGACCCGATGCATCGACGCCGTGCAAATCGACCGTCTGTCCTGATTGGATGGTCCCCGACGAGATCCGACCGACGGCAATTCGACCGACATACTCACTCCAATCGAGCGTCGTCACGAGTAGTTGCAGCGGCGCATCAACGGCGACGGACGGACCGGGCAGGTGGTCCACCAACAGATCCAGCAGCGGTCGCATGTCCTCGCTGGGCTGGCTCGGATCGGACGTCGCGAATCCGTCTTTGGCACTCGCAAAAACGAAAGCTGCGCTGTCGAGTTGTTCTTCGCCGCCCAGATCCGCCAACAACTCCAACGCCTCGTCGAGTGCCTCGGTCGGTCGACCGTCGGGTCGATCGACCTTATTGACCACGACAATTGGCTTGACGCCGGCCTGCAAAGCTTTCTCGAGCACGAATCGGGTCTGCGGCATCGGTCCCTCGGCAGCATCGACCAGCACCAGGGCTCCGTCGGCCATTTTGACGACCCGTTCCACCTCACCACCGAAGTCGGCGTGGCCGGGAGTGTCGATCAGGTTGATCTTCACACCGCGATAGGGGAGGGCGATGTTTTTTGACAGAATGGTGATGCCGCGTTCCCGCTCCAAATCATTGGAATCGAGGATGCGTTCGCCCTTGAGTTCCGATTCCCGGAACTGACCACTTTGCCGCAGCAAGCAATCCACGAGGGTCGTTTTCCCATGATCCACGTGAGCGATGATCACGACATTCCGTATTTCGTCCCGGATCGTCGTGTCGACCAGTTCGGAGACGGTCGGGGCGTTGGTAGCAAGCGTGTCGTCGGTCAAGATGGTCTCAATCGGAGTGGGCAAGGACAAAACCGTGGGCTAGCCATGAGGCAATCGGAGGCGAACCTCGGTGAGGCAACGCCGCCGAAGTAGTCATTCAGCCTGACGTTCTAGTGACGATGACCATTTCCGGCCAGATGAAAAGCGGTGAGGGCGGGAATCTCTCACGCTAGGGGGCATCTAACTGATCGATGGCGGCGTTAACACACCATCGCTTTGCCCCGCGCTCTGACAAGCTGTTCTTTTCCGCTCGCGGCAGACGCGTCACCCCATTCCAGTGAGATTCAACATGCGGATTGCAGTCACCGGTGCCACTGGGTTTCTAGGCCAGTCGTTGGTCGACCGCCTGGTTAGTCAGGGGCATCAGATACGCGCCTTGTCTCGCCAAGAATCGCCCCTAATGAGGGAAGGCGTTGACTGGGTTCGTGGCAATCTGGATGAAGGATCTGCGGAGGCTCCACCAGCGGCCGATGATTGGTTGGCCGATTGTGATGCGGTCGTTCATGCCGCGCTATCGCGAGCCGACGCTAGCTTCATGACACATCCGAGCGACCCAATTCATTACTACCGAACCAATGTGATCGGTACGTTGAGACTCTTGGAAGGGGCCATCAACCACGGCGTATCACGATTCATTCAGATCTCATCGGGGGCGGTCCACCAGCGAATCATCGGGGACCGCCCCCTCGACGAGACGCACCCGATGACACCAGGCTCGTTGTACGGCGCAGTGAAGTCGGCTTGCGAAACGCTCGTGACGGCGTACGCGGGAATATCGGATCTCAAGGCGGCAAACTTACGTCCGGTTTCGATTTATGGGATCGAACCATGTTTTGAAGCATCCAAGTACTTCGGCCTTCTTCAATCGATAGTGGATCGTCGACCGATCGATGTGAGCGGCGGCGGAAAAGTGGTTCATGTTGATGACGTCGCCGTCGCGGCGGAATGCCTACTGAAAACCAACGCGTCCATTGCCGGAGAAACCTACCACTGCTGCGATCGCTTTGTCAGTCACTACGAAGTGGCAACGATCGCCCTTCGACACCTCGATCGCACAGATACTCTGGAGGGTGCGCCCAGGCAGGATGCCCATCCAATTGAAGCCCGAAAGATCCGCGACTTGGGCATGGAATTTGGAGGCTCCGGTCGATTGGAGTCCACGATCAAGGCGATGATCGACCGAATCGTCGACGGCAAATCGTCTGGGCCTTAGGACCGGTCAGCGCTAGACTGCCCTTCAACCGCCGCTTCCAAACCATTGAATTCAAAGGCCCGTCGATTGTCGCCTCCGCTTCACGTGGTGCTGTACCAACCCGAGATACCTCAAAACACCGGAAACATCGGTCGCACATGCGTGGCGCTGGGTGCGAAACTGTGGATCGTTCGTCCGATTGCATTCAGTCTCGACGAAAAGAGGGTGCGACGTGCCGGGCTGGATTATTGGCAACATCTCGACCTGGAGGTCGTGCCCGACTGGCCGACGCTGACACAGCGGCTCGACCAACGACGATTCTATTTCCTAACGAAATTTGCCAAACGCCCCCTTTGGGATGCCGTCTTTCAGGATGGTGATGTGCTGGTGTTCGGTCGAGAAACGTCGGGCTTGCCAGCCGAAATTCTGGACCCAAACGATCGGAGGTCTCTACGACTGCCCATGACCGAGAAGGTTCGAAGTCTGAATCTGGCCACGACGGTCGGGATCGTCGCATTTGAGCACCAGCGTCAGCGTTGGATCCGCGCAGAATCTTTGGCCAGCGGGTCCGAATGATGTCAAGTTGTAGCGATTGTTCGGCCGATAACGATCCTGTCACCCGATGTTGGTGGAATTGTGACGTCATTCAGACTCCCGACGAGTTGGGCAACTCCATGATTTATCGCACTGCAGAATCAGTCGCTGACCGCAAACGGACTCCGAGCGGGTCCCGTTGGGTGGGCCGAATCGTTGCGATGAGTGCCGTCGCTGTCGTGATGGCGTCGTCAACGGGTTGCCAGGTCTCGCTCAATGGCCAAACCCTGCCGAGTCCTTATTATCTTCAGGACGACGTGCAGTACTTCCCGGCGGGGCCCGAATTCAAGCTACCGCGAGAGGCGGCCGCCTTGCGTGCCGCCCGCGCCGAAGAGAAATTGAATCAGCAGTAAGCGCACTCGCTGGCAAGCTCTTCACGATTTCCACCACGAATCAGGTCCCGAATGCCTGCTGATCGAAGCCGTTACCAAGAACGGATTATCAAGAACTACTATCAGAATCGTGACTCGATCGGTTTACAAAAAGCATCCGAAGCCGTCACGGAACTGTATCTCAGCGAAGGCAAAAAACGCCAAACCGTGTGGAAACGCTTGGCCAGTCATCTAGAAAAGATCGGTGTGAAACCGGAACGAATCGAGGAGCTTCGTGCTGCCGATGATCCAGCCGCGGTCGCTCAGCTACTGCAAAAGCTACAGTAAATCGATCGCGATCACTGACATGAGGCTATCCACCACCGAACCGAAACCTCTTGTTTCGCTTCAGCTGACTGATCAGGTCATGAATTGGGCACGCCCATATTCACGCTCGATTCGTCGAAAACGCTCGCCCCAACGAATCCTTGCGATCAATCCGGCTTTCATCAAATTTGGATCGTCGATGGAGATGGCGTTGCGTTTCCCGCCGGGTGTGCGAACCAAAAGGGTGCAGTCGTCCAACACCTGCTCGACGACCCAAAACTTGTCGACCACGTAGGCGTACGTCTCCCCTTTCCGAGTCGCCTGAACATTGGCGGCGCGTCGACCGGGATTCTTGCTCCGTTTGGTCTTCCGATAGACGACCCAATCCCCGGCCTGCCATCGCTTATCCGATGCCCCACGTTGTGAAGACTCCCCGAAGACCGAGGGATCCGCATTGGCATCGTCGGAAGAACTCACCCACGTGCCAAGCATGGGCTTGATCGTATCCCAAATTGGAGCGTTCATGGCTGAGTCACCTCTAGACGTGGAAACGCGGCCGCCGCCTGGGTGCCTCCATGGACCCTTTCCGACTCGCCGCTATGCCCAATTCTAACCGCGTGGCAACAAAATCGTGAATGCGAATTGAGCCAAAACTATGAATATTCCCAACGAATCGCGAGGATTCGTGACAATACCAGCAGGCCAAATGCCGTTGCCATGAGGACACCGAGTTGCGGTCCCAAGTCACTCGGCGGCAGGTCACGCCAGAACACTTTGTCGTACCCATCCAACGCCCAAGCGTTGAAAGTCCATAGTCCTGCCTCACGGAGCGTTTCGCTCATCACGTAGCGCGGCACCATGGATCCACCCAGGGCACTCATCGTCAGCACAAGCACGACGCTCAGGCCATTGAGCTGGCCACGGGTCTGACACAGCGTCGCTAGGAACAGACCAAACGACGAGGCCGCAGCGGCCGTTACGACGGTCATCATGAGGAATCCGTCAAGATGCCCGACAAGATCCAACCCAAACGCGAACTGAGCCCAAACGAACATGATCGTTACCTGCACACATCCCAGCAGCGTCAGGTAGAACCATTTTCCTAGCAACAGATGATCCATCGTCATTTGTGAGGAAAGCAATCGCTCAAGCGTCTGATTCTCGCGTTCTTCCAGCAACACACCGCCGCCGTTGGTTGCACCAAAAAGGAGAAACATGACAGCAATCCCGGCCGCGTACACACTGATCACCGGATTGGATTTGCTTTGTCCAAGCACATTGACGACGTCGATTTTCGGCATTCGGATCCGTCCGAAATCGCCGGCGGCAGCAAAGGGAACGGAATTCGCCCCGGCTATCGCGTCATCCTCGGTCCTTGAAACCTCGCCCGTGGATAGCGTGCTGACAAACCGCCCGAAGGCATTTTGGTTCTCGCTGGCGGTGTCGTCACTGGCAGCCTCCGAAGTCACGCCATCTTCACTGGCAGTCCCCGGAAAGTCGGCTTGCATGAATGCTCGCGTCACCAGGGCGGTGACCACCTGACTGGCGACTTCGTCCGACGCATCGTTGAGAAGTCGTGCCGCGACATCGTCTTCATGACGCGTCAAGACGATCGCAATGGTTGCCGAACCCCGCCGCACCATCGTCTCAGCTCCCGCATCCGTCTCGGGCATCACGCGCAACCCTTCGGCTTGCCGAAGGTGTTCCATGATGCGTTCGGCCTTCTCCGGCACCAGATCCAAGACAGTATGCGTGAGATCATCGCCCGTGGATTCGATCGGCTCGCAATCGTTGACCAAGACGACCTTGACACGAGGCGTTGAGCCGACACCTCGTGTGAAAATCAACGCAAAGATACTGAAGAACGCGATCGGCACCACAAACGCCAACAGCCATTCCATCCGGTTATGACGCAAACGACGCAGATGGATTTCGATGACCTGCCAGATCATGGTTCGCCCTCAATCACGTAAGCCATGCCCCGTCAGATGAAGGAACACGTGGTGCAAGGATGGCGACTGCACGTCAACGTCACGTACTTCGTAGCCGGCTTCGAGAACGGCATCCATCAGTCGAGGTAGCTCCATCGCGATTTCGCTCATCCTGGCCTGGATCACGTCTTCGCCGGGTCGAACCTGAACGGAAGACGAGAGACGCGCGAGGGCATCATTATCGTGGCCGCGTAGACGCTGTCTCAGATAAACGTGCACCGTTCGATCGATGCCGATCGTTTGATCCAGCAATTCGTCAAATGATCCGGCGGCAACGACGCGACCTGCGTCGACAATCACGATTCGGTCACACTGCGATTCGGCTTCGTCCAAATGGTGCGTCGTCAGCAAGATCGATGTGCCACGCTCATTGAGTTCGTGCAGCATGCTAAAGATGCGTTGTCGGCTCTGCGGATCCACGCCAACGGTCGGCTCATCGAGCAACAAGACGCTCGGCTCGTGCATTACGCCACACGCTAAGTTGACGCGCCGCTTCATACCACCTGAAAATGTTCCCACCAATTCGTTGGCTCGATCGGCCAAACCGGTCCAGTCCAATGCCCATTGAACCTGTTGACGCAACTGGCGACGGCGCAGTCCGTGGAGTCGGCCGAACGCAGCCAGGTTCTCCCGCGTCGTCAAGTCTTCGTACAACGCAATTTCCTGCGGCACGAGCCCCAGCGCCGATCGGGTATCGGCGTGGTCGATCGGCTGGCCCATCAGCGTAATCTCGCCACTGCTGGGACGAGTGCGTCCCGACAAACAGCGGATCATCGTGGTTTTCCCGGCCCCATTTGGCCCAAGATACGCCAAACGCTCCCCTCGACGCAGCTGAAACGCAACTCCGTCGAGCGCCACCTGTTGGGAAGCACCTCGACCGTAAGTCTTGCGCAAGTCGCGCACGTCGATAGCATCGCTCAAGCTTGAAATCACGGGAAATGACTTGTTGAGAAGATGCAAACGGGACGGCGTCGATCGCCACGGCAATCGAGTTTACCCAAAACGCGAATTCGCTCGAAACCGCAAACTCGCAGCCGCTAAATGGTGCGATCGGGTCAAGTTTGACGGTTGCGACGGTCGATACCTCCCGCATGCAGCCGCCCGCCGCGGCTGCGCGACTACCTCGATACGAGTTTTCCGCTGATGACGCGCACATCTCCCAGCGAAATCGAACACAGCGCCGCAGCAGGTCCAACGGTCTCCGATTCCGCGGCCCATACGTCCAATTTGGGCGGTCGATCCGCCAATTCGGGCGACAGCCTTCCCTCTGAGTCCCAGTCCGGCAGCATTCTGCGATCCTCCGCCCCCATCATTGCGGGTCTTTTCGGCGCGGGGGCCTTTTACGTGGTTGTGCTCAGTGCGCAGATCGCCTGGTTGGATCGATATTTCCTGGGCCACCCCGTCGCTTATGCGGCAACCATTCTTTTCTGCATCGCAATCGCGATTTTGGCATTCAAGGCGATTCAAGTTCAATCGCAACGGGCACAGTGCCGTCAGCTTCGTGACCAGGATTGCCTTCCCGATCAGGCGTCGTCCGATTTGCCGACTCGACCGGCGGATCGCTGGCGAACCGAACATGACGCCGGCCACGTGGCGCGACAGTGGCTCCGATCCCTTGCACAGCTACCGAACTCCGCGATCTCGAATCCGATGATCGCGCGACTGAGAGAGATCCTGCATCGCCAATCGAATCGAGGAACGACCAAGCACCTGTCCGATGACCTTCGCGAACTGTCGATTCGTGACGGCGATGCGGCACATGACTCCTTGGGACTGGTGCGGATCATTGTCTGGGCAATCCCGATGCTCGGATTTCTCGGAACCGTCATCGGAATCACCCAGACGTTGGGCGGTCTTGATTTCACGGACGGGTCGGCCGCGGTCGATCGTCTCAAGAGCGGCCTGTACGTTGCCTTTGACACGACCGCGCTTGGTCTGGTGTTGTCTGTCTTCGCCATCTTCTTGCAGTTCCCCGTCGAGCGATCTGAACAGCGTCTGCTGGCCGACATTGAGTCGAGGGTGAGCGACTGGGTGCTGACCGTCTTGCCGGCTGACGATCCCGCAGACAATCAGGCGCTGCTGATTACACAGCTTTGTGACGGAATTCGCGTTGCTGTTGCCGAGTCACTGTCAACGCAAGCCGAACTCTGGCGGGAAACGATTGGCGAGGCCCAGGATGCGTGGCGGACGCAACACGCCGAAGGAGCCGAGCAATTCCGACAGTTGATGGCGGCGACGATGGTTCCCTTCGCCGACGCCCAAACGGGTCGAATGGAGAGCACGACGGAACAGCTTGCCAGTGTTGCGAGACAGATTCAGCAATCACTCGAACGTCACGCGACCGGCTGGCGTGAAACGTTGGACGTCACCACAAACGAAGTTCAAACGCATCGCCGCACCATGATGACGCATACCGAAGCGATGACCCAGCTGGCGGCACAAACATCCGAATCGCCCAAGAAACTTGCGAGCGAGGCGACCATGATGGGTGCCATGAAGACATTGGCCCAAGCCGTCAATGTGCTGGCCGATCGACTGCCAACGCCCGGTGAGGTCGCCACGAGGCGTGCCGCATGAGCGGTGCGACTCGCCGCCGCAAGCGAGCGACGCTATCGCCGTCGCTCTTTCCATTCCTCGCGGTGTTGGTATGCACGCTGGGAACGTTGATCCTGTTGCTTGCCTTGGTCGCCCAAGACGCTAAGGAGTCGGTGGTTCAAGCCGCTCGCAAGGACGTCACCGGCGGAGCATCCGTTCCCAATCCAAACATCGAACCTGAACCACCATCGGAATCGTCCGACGAGTCCCAGTTAACTGCCGCGGATGCCGATCGCCTGATCGACGAGGGCGAGTTTCGCCTCCGAGAGCTCGTCAATCACCGGGATGCTCAAACCGAGGACTTGGAGAAACGACGTGACCAACTGACTCATCTACAGTCTCACACCCGTCGTCTCCAAGACGAGCTGCAGCGACTCCGAGACGAGGTCGAAATCGCGACTTCGTCGGAACCCAACGCGACGATTGATCGCCAAACCCTGGTGCTGATGCAATCAGAGATCGATCAGCTTGAATCCGAGATCGCGGAACTGAAAGAGTCCAAGACCGGCGAGCGGCCGCGTGTTGTCTTGGTGCCGCATAAAGGACCCAACGGAACCGACCGTCGCCCGATCTATGTGGAGTGCGATGATCAAGGCGTCCTCGTGCATCCGGAAGGCGTTCGAATCACCACGAAGCAACTGGCTGCCGCCACGTCGACTCGCATTGCGATGGGCAACCCGCTGGATGCAGCACTCCGTACCATTCGTCTGCATGCCATGAAGTTTTATGGTGATGTCGCGCCACCCTATCCATTGTTGGTCGTTCGACCCGATGGCATTGCGGCCTATCGTTTGGCGACGGCAGCGATGGGCGACTGGGATGACCAGTTTGGCTACGAGCTCGTCCCATCCGAGGTTGACTTGGCGTTCCCGCGCCCCGATGCGAACCTGAGGAAGGAACTCGAGTTGGTCGTACACGAGGCCAACGTTCGCAACATCGGGATCATCGCTCGGGGCAATGGCGGTGCCGATGCTGATGCAGCGCGTGACTCACCAGGGCCGCGATCGAGCCAAGGACCACCAACGAATTCGTATGGCACGTCAACACTCATCGACGCGGACTCGGACTTCACACCAGATCCAGACGCGGCGCCGAATCCATACGCCGTTGCGTCCCACTCCGGAATGCCATCGGATGTTCCGCGCCGGCGACTGCCAACGTTATCGGCCAAGGCATTGGATCAACAAGCACGCAGCAACGGCTTCCATTCCGATGGAAGCGATTTCAATGGGATCGCGGGCGGCTATGCCGCTTCGATGCCCGGTTCACGCGGCAATAGCTTTGGTGCCGCCCCCGAAACCATGTCGGAGTCCCTCGATCAGCTACTCCAAGAGACGAGCGGCCGTGGAAAAGGCGAGTTCGCGCAGACATCGACAACCAATTCATCTGCGAGTTCCAAACCGTCCAGCACGTCGACGTTAACCGGGGATGCTTCGTCGGCGACGGGAACGAACTCAGACGCCGCGGCCGGAGTCACCGGTACCGGTGGTCGTGATGCAGCGGGCATGCCCCAAGGTCAGCCCGGTCAATCCGCCTCGGCCGCCGCCCAACAATCATCCGCCTCCGGTGTCACGCCAGCGCCCCCGCCTGGTGTCGACCCGAGTGAGCTCGAGTCCCTGACCGAGATCGATCCAAACCAACCGATTCCGACACCGCCGATCACCAGTCGGCAGGGGAACGATTGGGCCTTGCCATCACACATGGCCGGTCAAGTGGGCACGGAAATGGTCCGTCCAATTGCGGTGATCTGTGCGCCCGATCGCTTTGTCTTGCTGGATCGCGAGCAGCCGGTTGCAGACTTCCCCATCACACAACGCGGTGTTCAAGATGCGACGTTGAAGATGGCAACCGCCATTCGCGATCGAGTCGCCACATGGGGCGCGACGATTCCGGGCGGGCGTTGGCAGCCGCAGCTGGAGGTTCGCGTGCAGCCCCATGCCGAACGTCGCTTCCACGAACTACGCACGCTCATGCAAGGCAGCGGAATCGACGTCATTCGGAGTTCACGATGACACGACGTTCAACGATCGATCTTGGGCACGACGCGTTCCTCGACATCGTCGCCAACCTGGTTGGAATCTTGATCATCCTGGTGGTGGTCTTGGGATCACAGACCCAACAAATTCAGCAGGCAGTCCTGAATGAATCGCAGGTGCCCACCAAACCGGTCAGCGTGGCAACGATCACGCCATCGGCGTCGGATGCCCAGCGGCGACAGTTGGAAAAAACGGCTGTGGCCGCTCGAGACGCCATGCGGGAATCGACCGTGTTGGAAGCCAAGGTTCGCCGTATGGACCAACAGGTCGCCGCAGCACAAGCCGTCCGAGATCAGCTGATGGATCTCATTGCACTGGCTAGGGATGCTTGGGCCGAAACGCAATCCGAACTCAACCAGGACGCGGTCGAATCGGCCAAATTACAAACGGAGATACAACGTGCCTCGTCCGAATTGGCTCAACTGGCCGGCGTCAAGAATGAACTCGAAATGCAAGAACCACCCACAGTCGCGGTCGAGCATTTGCCGACCCCAATGGCGAAGACCGTCTTCGGCGATGAGATCCATTTCCGATTGCACGAGGGCCGCCTATCGATCGTGCCGATCTCACCTCTTGTCGACGCGATCGAAGCCGACTTACGGCGAGCCACGGGGAGTGCTCGCGAAGGTCGAACCATCGCGGCGGTGGGGCCGATCCGAGGATACGTTGCCCACTACGCATCGGACCGACAAGTTGGCCGAATCAACGTTGATGGCCGTGTCAGGCTAGGAACCCGAGTCTCTCTAGCGGCAATGACCATCGAACCACTGAAGGAACCCGTCGGTCAACCGCTCGATGAAGTCATCAACGGGCGAAGCATGCTCGACGTCGAACTCGCGGGCCGGGATCCTGGCGCCACGACAATTACCATTTGGGTCTATCCCGATGATTTCGCCGGGCTGCGGCAGTTGAAAGAACATCTCTACCGCCGTGGGTTTGCCACCGCTGCTCGCCCGTTGCAACGCGGCGCCGCGATCACCGGCGGCCCTGGTGGACGAAAGTCTCGCTCGCAGTAGGACTGCGCCTCCGATCACCGAGGATTAGACTCAGGAAGTCAACAACGCGACGATCGCTTCGGTGTCCGAAAGGTCCGTTGCCAAGTGCCATGGCTTTTTGGATTGCAACTCCTCGACCGAGTGGGTGCCCGTCGCGACGGCCAAGACCCTCGCGCCGATGGCGTGTCCACACTCGATGTCCGCGGGCGTATCACCGATGACGATCATGTCCTGACGAGCCACCGAACCGTAGCGTCCGCAAATGAACCGTTGGGCACGGCGAGCCATATCATTACGATCGACATCCAAGTCACCACCGATGATCCACTCAACCCAACGTCGGAGCGCAAAGTGTTCCAGCTTGCGGGTTGCCGACTCAGGGAAATTGCCGGTTAACACGCCGACGACGAGGTTGTCTCGACCAGCCAGCGATCGAAGAAGCGGCTCGGCTCCGGGCAACAGCGTGCCACCGCAAGCGGTCAGTTCCGTTTCGAAGTACTTGAGGTACGAGCGTCGCAATCGTCCACAATGCTCAACGGTGGCCTCCACTTCATTTCGTTCAAGCAACTCGAGCAAAAGGCTTCGATCGGTCCGACCGGAAAAGGAGATGGACGTGTCCGGATCCGACACCCCAAACTCCATCTCCATGGCTTTTGCGAACGCTCGATTGCCGCCACCTGCGGTCGTCAACAGCGTCCCGTCGATGTCAAATAAAAGCGTCCGCACAGCTCTGGTTATTCCCTTCCTACGTCTTACGTGGCACGCCTTCACCGAGGCATCGGGTCTCGGTCCAACTCAGAGACGCCCACTGCCTCAAATCATCAACTTCTTGGCTATTGCTTGTTTCCAGCTCGATTTTAGGATTTGCCGAGGAGCGTCCGTCCTGCTTCCCACCATGACAACCGGGGCAAACGCCGCTTGGCTCATCTAGGGCAACCTAATTTTCAACCGGAACAAACCACTCGCCTCGACATCGCATCACGCCATCGACAGCCAGCTTGCCCGTCCTCATTATCATTGGAGTTCGCCACCGTTGCCAACCACGGAACCTCTCGATAAGAGCGGTCAACGCGTCCGCGAAATGTTTCGACAGATCGCGCCACGCTATGACACGATGAATCATTTGTTGTCGCTGAACATTGATAAGTGGTGGCGGAAGAAGGCCGTCGCGGCGTTGCGACTTTCCGGTGACGCGCCCGTACTCGATTTGTGTTGCGGGACGGGGGATTTGGCGTTCGCGATCGCTGAGGCGGCTCCTTCATCTGTTCAGGTCATCGGCAGTGACTTTTGCAATGCCATGCTTCAGATTGCATGCGACAAAGAGTCTCGCCTAGCTGGCAACTCGCCGAACCGAAAACGGATTCCGTTCTTGGAAGCAGACTCCATGGCACTGCCATTTGCGAGCGGTCGGTTTCAAGCCGTCACGGTCGCGTTCGGTCTACGTAACGTTGCCGAAACCCAGGTCGGCCTGACCGAAATGGCGCGCGTTTGCAAACCCGGTGGGCAGGTGATGGTGCTTGAGTTTTCCTCGCCGACGCTACCAGTGCTTCGGCAGCTCTACGGGTTCTATTTCCGTTCCGTCCTACCGCGCGTCGGTCAGTGGATGGCCCGCAACGATAAGTCGGCGTATGAGTACTTGCCGGAGTCGGTTGGTCAGTTCCCATGTGGACAGCAGCTGGCCGATCGCATGGCTCAAGCGGGTCTTGTTGATGTTCGCTTCATGCCACTGACGCTCGGTGTGGCGACGATCTACGTTGGGACCAAGCCCGACCCACCGAACGCCGGTGGCCAGGACGTAGCCGTGGCCCAGTTGGACGAGGTCGCCAACGCATGATTGATTCACCGGCGACTCGGCCGCGCCGGATCGTGCTCGCGATCACGGGCGCCAGCGGAGCACCCATCGCAATACGGTTGCTGCAAGTCCTGCGGCGAACGGACGTGGAGGTCCATCTGACGATCAGCGTGTCCGGGGCCGCTGTCATCGCCCAGGAAATGGAGATTCAACTGGATCTTCGTCGTCCCGACATTAATGACCTACTGCTGGCATCACCAAGCTGGGCTGATGACGCTGCCAAGTCCGAAACGGCGGCAACGCGTCAGTGGGACGAGCATGACTCCACACTTCGTTATCACCAGTACGACGACTACATGACGCCCATCGCCAGTGGCTCTTTTATCACCGACGCGATGGTCATTTGTCCGTGCAGCGGAAGCACCCTATCCGGGGTTGCCCGGGCGTCTGCGTCCAACCTCATTCAACGCGCCGCGGAAGTCCATCTCAAGGAACATCGCAAGTTGGTCGTCGTTCCGCGTGAGACCCCCATGAGCGTTCTGCAAGTCGAAAACATGCACCGCCTGGCGGGAGCGGGGGCAGTGATATTGCCGGCGATGCCAGGCTGGTATCACGGTGTTGCTCGGATTGAGGATCTGGTGGACTTCGTCGTTGGAAGGATCTTGGATCAAATCGGTTTGGATCACGGTTTGATCGAGCGGTGGGGCGATCCAACATGAGCGCTCGCGATTGGCTTGGTCTGATTCGTTTTTCACACACGGTCTTTGCGTTGCCGTTTGCGATCTTGGCGGCATTCTTGGCTTGGTCCGCACCACTGCCGTCCTCGGCGGATCAGGATTATCCAAGCATCCGCATTCAGGACATCATTGGCATCTTGCTCTGCATGGTCTTGGCCCGATCAGCCGCAATGGCATTCAACAGGCTGGTCGATCACGACATTGACGCAGCAAACCCCCGCACCGCCGCACGCCACCTACCGGCGGGGATCCTATCCCGGCGCAGCGTGTTGTTCTTCACCGGTCTGACGTCGCTGGGTTTCGTTGCATCGACGACGCTTTTTCTGCCCAATCGGATTCCGCTTTGGGGCAGCCTCCCCGTACTGGCGTGGCTGTTTGGGTATTCGCTTGCCAAGCGCTGGACGTCTTCGGCGCACCTGTGGCTCGGCGTGGCACTCGCCCTTTCCCCACTGTGCGTTTGGGCCGCCATTCGAGGGCCATGGGTTCTTTCGGAGCCAGCCGACTGGGGCGTGCCCGGTTTGCTGGCCACGGCCATCGCACTCTGGGTCGCGGGATTCGACATCATTTATGCGTGTCAGGATGCCGATTACGACGCCAAAGCAGGTCTGCACAGCATTCCGGCAACACACGGGATCGAAGGCGCACTGCGAATCGCACTGTTGCTGCACGTCGCCATGCTCTGCTCCCTCGGCGTTTTGGCTTGGCTGGGCCATCGATCCGGCCTCGGTTGGGTTTTCGCGGTCTCCGTGCTGGCCACGGCGGTTCTGGTGGTCTCGCAACACCGGATGGTTCGTCCCGATGACCTGTCCCGCGTCAATGAGGCTTTTTTTCAGGCCAACGCCACAATCAGCGTGATCCTTCTCGCTGGTGGCGTGATCGACTGTTACGTTTAGCGGTTTAACGATTGCCGGAACGTCCCGCTGCCCCACATTTGTTGTTACGAGTGCGATATCGTGTCCATGCATGTGAATGATCGAAATGCTCGATTTCGTGAAATACGCGAGAAAGTCGAGTCCAACGAGCGGCTGAGCCTCGATGATGGCATTTTTCTTTACGATCGTTCGGTCTCGTTGCAGGCAGTCGGTGAACTCGCCAATTGGGTCCGCGAACAAAAAAATGGCAACGTCGGCTACTACAACATCAATACGCACCTGAATCCGACCAATGTGTGCGTGTATCGTTGTAAGTTTTGTGCGTTCCGTAGCGACCTGAGGGATCCCAAGGGATACGTCATGTCGGACGAACAAATTCTGGCTCGCGGTGCCGAGGCGACCGCGAACGGTTGCACAGAAATGCACATTGTTGGAGGTCTGCACCACCGTCGAAAATACGATTGGTATCGGGGCATCATTTCGATGCTCCATGAGCACTACCCGCAGATTCATTTGAAGGGTTGGACCGCCGTCGAGATCGACTGGTTCCGTCACCAAACGAAAAAGCCCTTCGAATGGATTCTGAACGATATGCGTGATGCCGGTTTGGGTAGCATGCCCGGTGGCGGAGCGGAGATTTTTCATCCTGAGATTCGCGATCAGCTTTGCGAGCACAAGGCTAACACGCCCAACTGGCTGGAGATTCACCGAACCGCCCATCAGATCGGCCTGAAAACCAACTGCACGATGCTCTACGGCCATCTCGAGAAGCCGTTCCATCGCATCGACCATCTGATGCGATTGCGGGAGCTGCAGGACAAGACAGGCGGTTTTCAGGTTTTCATCCCTCTGGCGTTTCACCCCGACAACACCAAGATGGCCCATTTGAAGAAGCCTTCGGGACTGATGGATCTACGAACCGTCGCCATCAGTCGTTTGATGCTCGACAACGTGCAACACATCAAAGCGTATTGGATCATGTTGGGTATCGAGACGGCTCAGACAGCTTTGGCCTACGGCGCCGACGACATCGATGGCACGGTTCGTCATGAACTGATCTATCACGATGCGGGTGCGAAGACCCCTGAGTTCTTATCGGTTGACCGCATTGAGTCCTTGATTCGGGAGGCCGGCCGCGAGCCAATTGAGCGGGACACGACGTACCATCGAGTCCGTCGCGACCCGCACGATTTCCATCAGTGGACACAGGGTGAAAGTGTCGATCAGGTCCACGAGCTGGTAAGTGCCTGACTAACCCAGTGGCATTCGATGCCCTCGCGGACATTCGTCGGAGATGCGATAACCAAGGCCAACTCAGTTTGACCCAGGTCTCGCTAATGACGAATCAATGACGACTGTGCCGACGAATGCATCGCCAAATGCAGCCGACCTCGACGCCATTGAGGTCGCATCGGCCGACAATCCGCTTTGCATCGGCCATCATCGGCTGGCAAGTCGTTTGATCGTTGGCACGGGGCGGTACGACTCGATGGAACAAATGCGGGACTCGCTAGCCGCCTCGGGTGCGGACTGCGTCACCGTCGCCGTGCGTCGCGAACGACTCTACGACAAACGTGGCCAAAACATCCTCGACTTTCTGGACTTGGAACGCTACACCCTGCTGCCCAATACGGCGGGTTGTTATACCGCAGCCGACGCGGTTCGAGCGGCGAAGTTGGGACGTGAGATTTTGCGGTCACTCGGCAATGACGGTGCCGACTGGGTCAAGCTGGAGGTCCTGGGGGATAGTCGCACGTTGCTACCCGATCCCGTTGAGACGCTGCGAGCCTGCCAGACGCTTGTCGATGATGGGTTCTCGGTTCTTTGCTACACCAGTGATTGCCCTGTAACAGCAAAACGACTCCAAGATGTCGGAGCCGCGAGTGTCATGCCGGCTGGCAGCCCCATCGGCAGCGGCCAAGGTATTCTGAATCCCAGCAATCTGAAAATCATTCTGGAATATCTCAAAAGCGACAATCCGAACTATCCCGTGATCGTCGACGCAGGAGTTGGAACGGCCAGTGATGTGTCCGTGGCCATGGAACTTGGTGCCGACGGTGTTCTGCTCAACACGGCCATTGCACACGCCCGCGATCCCGTTCGGATGGCCGTCGCGATGCGGCACGCAATCACGGCGGGACGACTCGCGGCGACCGCGGGGCGAATTCCCAGCCGACTTTACGGTGCTGCTAGTAGCCCGACCGAAGGCGTCATCAGCACGCGACCCTACGGTTCGCAGGATGTCGCATCATGAACGCTGCTGGCGGTGAGCGAATCGAGATGCTGGAGATCCAAGTGGCTCATCTGCAGCGGACCAGCGAGCAGCTCAACGAGGTCGTCACGGACCTTTCGCTGCAGGTGCAACGTCAAAGCCGCGTGATCGACGTCTTGGTCCAACAAACGAAGGACCTCAAAGGAAAGTTGGCCACCACCCGTGAAGCCCCGGTCGACGAGAAGCCGCCCCACTACTGAACCATTCGACGCATACCGAGGACTTGACATCATGCGATCGAAGAACCGAATCTCTTCTTGTCGGTCAAACCGTGCACGACTCAACTTGGGACAACCCCGATCATCCGTGGTAAAATTGTAGACTAGTTTCTCACGGCCTGGAGGCATCAATGGCGCGCGCATCGGACTTCGCTAGTCTTCCCAACGACGAGAAGATTCAACTGGTCACTGACCTTTGGGATCAGATTGCGTCTCAAGGTGACGCCGCTGTCTTGCCGGACTGGGTGCATACCGAGGCAAATCGGAGGCTGGACGAGTTAGAGAAACACCCGTCCAAAGGATTGACCGCGGATGAGATGTGGCGAAAAGTCGATGAATCGCGATGAACGCTTCAGTCCCGACTTCCCAGACGACGTACGCAACGCCCTTTCTCACTACGATTCAATATCCACAGAGCTGGGGAACCGATTCCGGGACCAACTTGAATCCACCATCGAGAAAATTCGCGCTCGCCCTGAATCATTCGGTTTTACCGAGCGTCCCACACGTGGGGCAATGCTGGCAAGATTCCCGTACGTCGTAGTATTTCGCGTATCGGAACAACTTATTCTTTATGGTGGGTGCTTTCACGCGGGGTCGGAGCCAAGCCGATGGCGACGTCGCATGGAGTCCTCGTAGACGGGTGCGTTCAACTACGACAGTCGCACCTAGTCGGTCAAACCAAGTATGCCTGGCCGGCGGACAGGAAGTCAGCCAGTCGTGGGCTCACGCACTTCGAAGCGTTCGCGAGCCAATGAGCCAATGAGCGCCCGATCCGTGCGAGCGAGCACAGCGATGTGAGAGTGTTCGGCGGAAGCAGATTGTTATCTCCGGGTTTTGTCGGCGTTTCCGATATGCCTTCGGTTTGCTGGAGGGGTTTAGCCTCTCGTCAATTGCCGGCAACTCTTGAGCGGTATCTGACTAACGGTGGCTCTATAGCCTTTCAACGTTCCAGTCGAGCACGCTCGGGTCAGAGAACCCGTGGCGGCCAAGATGGCCGTCGCGACTCGATGACTAGCCTTTCTGCGTCCCGGGCTTCTTGCCGAATAATGAATGCAGCTCCGTGAGCTTCGTCATCAAGAGCTGTCCACCTTTCTCGGTTCCTGTTCCGACAAGCGTCACTGGCGTTCCACAGTGATACGCAAGGTTAAAGTCGTGGAAGTCGCGAAACGAGACTTCCACTCGCACGGAAGTCCTTTCGTCGACGTCCACGAAGAAGACTTTGGCTTCGTCCAAGTCGTCTGACAATCGCAGGCGTCCTTGAACCTCAATCTTGTCTCCTCGTTTTCGCACCCAGCTTTCAAAGGATCGCTCGCGATAGGGTTCGTAGTCGGATCCATCCAGGCCTCCCAGCGTATCCGACGATCCAGCGAACGAATTGACGTCGACACCAAAGTGCTTCAGCAGCGTCAAGTGCAAGCGCCCAACTTGCTGGTTCTGCGCATAGCGAACGTAGCGCCCCGTCTTCAACACATCTTTGCCGCCCGCCAAGACGATCGGTATTCGAGTTGCGGTATGGTTGTCGCTATGCCCCATGCCTGAGCCGTACAAAACGACAGTGTGATCCAGTAACGAACCATTGTGATCCGTCAACGACTTCATGCGTGTCAGCAGGTAATCGAACTTTTCCATATGCCAGAGACTGATCTTCAACAGCGCATCCAGATTCTGGCGTGAGAAGTTTCGAAAGAAGTGAGACAGGTAGTGGTGCTGCTCACGAATACCCAAGAAATCAAAGACCATGCGACTGTTGCTGTTTCCCAGCATGTACGTGACGCAGCGGGTTGAGTCCGTCCAGAGCGCCAACGCGATCAAGTCGATCATCGACTCCACCTGCTCGTTCAAGTTCGCCGGAGCCAGCGGCCGCTCCAGCGTCCCAACGTCAAAACCGGAACGCTCCGTGGCGCGGATGTTCTGAAGTCGCTTTTCGGTCTCACGGACGACGGACAGATACTGGTTGAGAGTCTGCCGGTCATCAACACCGGCCTTGCGATGCAGCGACTTTGCATCGTCTGCGACGCGATCCAGTAAGCTGGACATTTCGGCTCGTTTGTTCGCATCACGCATAGGATGGCGGAACAAACGGTCAAAGACCAGTTGTGGATCACTCTCGCGCGGGATTGGATCTCCGTTCTTGTCGTAAGAAATGTAGCTGCATCCGATCTGATTCGGAAATAGTCCTTCGGTCGTCAATTCGAGCGATCGAATGGCCGTATCGCCACCGATCTTGTCCGCAATCAGTTGGTCAACTGAAGCGCTTTTCGTATTCTGGTGATGTCCGGCGAGAAAGCGACGCGTCGAGTTGGCGTGGGAAGAGAACCCAAAATCTCCCATGTTATCCAGAATCAACAAGTCTTCCTTGTGTTTGGCAAATGGCTGCATCAACGGCGACATGCGAAAATCGAACTCGCTTCCCCCGTTAATATTCCAGCTCGGTGGATGGACGCCGTTGGGCTTAAACAACGTCATGAACCGGAGTGGCGGCCTGGTTTGGGCCGCCGCTTGCGCCGAACTATTCATCAGATTCAAGAATGGAAGCGGCAGCAACGGCCCCGCCGCACCTCGAAGGAACGTTCGTCGATCGATATGCCAACTCATGATGGATCTCGCTGTGTCCTCGTGGTCGCGGGGCGAGTTTCGTCGCCGCGCCGAACGGTCTGTTGAAAGGGAAGGCTATTGGCAATCTCGTGTACAAGATCGCGGAACGATCCGTTGCTTTGAGTCAATTTGGTCGCCACCAAATCGACTGCCGAACGGTCATGAGACTCAAGTCGACGGCAAAGTGCGAAGGCCATGGTTTGGCGAACGATATTCCGAATGACACGATCGCGCTGACTGGTGACGAGGATCTTCTTCAGTTCTCCAAAGTCGTCAAATTCCTCCCCGCTTGGAAGCCGACCACTGGAATCGGGCTTCTCCATGGTGACCAGCTCTCTTTCTGTCGCCTTGCTCTTCTTCAAACTTTGGCCGAAGTAGGCGCCCTCTTTGTCGTAGGCTTGCAAGGCGAATCCAAGCGGATCGATCTTGTCATGGCAGACCGCGCAGGTCGCATTGTCGCGGTGTTGCTCAAAACGCTGGCGGAAAGTGAGGTTCTCTCCCCGTTTATTTTCGGCAACCTGGCCGACGTTTGCTGGGGGATCCGGCAAGTGTTCGCCGAGAATCCTCTCGAGAATCCATGTTCCTCGGAGCACCGGACCTCGATTCATCGCCAGAATACCTGGCAACGTCAGCAAGCCTCCGCGATTCGGATTGTCCCTGAGGCGAATTCGCTGATTCGGCAGCGACTGTACTTCGATCCCTCGCGTTTTTTTGTGGGGCACCAGCTGCTTTCGGTCGCCGGGATAGTACTTGGCCGTATGCATGTTGATGAACGAGGTCTCCGAATCGATCAACTCCATCAACGGAACGTCGCTAGTGAACACATAGTAAAGGAAGTCGATTGGCTGACTTCGCAAGGCATCCGCGACGGGAGGATTGTTGGACACATGTTCGATTTCGTTCAGTGAAAACCACTGCACGCCAAAATCCTCGGCCAGATTGCGTGCTTTGGGAGACTCGAGCATTCGGTCGATTTGTCCGTCAAAGATCACCGGCTCGTGAAGCCTTCCAGCATTGGCCAGCTCAAGCAACTCATCATCTGGCATGTCGGCCCAAAGAAAGTAGCTCAGGCGTTCGGCCAGTTCATGGTCGTCCACATGGAGTGGTGTATTCACGGGACCTGGCGGCATTCGCAGTCCCCGGTAAATGAAGGTGGGCGACATCAGGATCACCTTCAACTCGCTCTTCAGTGCCTGGTGAAGCTCCGCCTCCCGTTTCTTAGCCAGCGCGACCAGCGATCGACGCACCTCGTCGGGCGAGACATGACGACGAAACGCCCTTGCAGCGAATCGCACGAGTACCAACTCGGCTTGTTCGGGCGTCAGCCACTCGCTCGCGATCGGACCCGCGTAGGCCGCCAAAGAGGAGCGGTAACGTTGTGAAAACAGCTCGTCCAACGCAATGTCAACCAAGTACGAATACTGATCCAAGATTGTCGTCGAAAGCGGATTCGCCGATGTGTCGTTGGTGAAACCACTTGGACCGGGAGGATCGGTCGGCAGAAGCTTCATTACCAGTGAGTCTTCCGATACGGTTTGCTCGGCTTTCATAACCGTGACTTCAAGTGGAAAGCCAAGCACCGAATGCAGCGTGTTTCGATATTCGTGAGCGGACAATCTGCGCGGTCGAAAAAAACCTGGATGGGCCTCCACGGCGTCGATGAACTCTCGTTGAAACCAATCTTGAATTCGTTCTTTCTCGATGTCGAGCAATTTGGGTTGATCTTCAGGCGGCATCGAGCCGTCGATGATCAACTCAACGACGCGTTCCCACGTGTCATAGGCGGCGTTGATCTGTTCGTTGGAACTCAGCTCGGTGAAATCCACGTCACCGTGAACTTCATCGCCTTCGCCATGACATGAAAAGCAGTGTGATCTTAGAATCGGCTGAATCGATTCTTGAAACTCACTGGCGATCGACTTCAATGGCGCGGATGCACACAAGATCATTGTGCCTGTGGCGAGGATGTTCCGATAACACGCGAAGGGCACAGATTTGGCTCTGTTGGAAGTGAGGGTAGGCATCACCGTTCGTCGGATCTCCATCGTAATCCATTGAGCCCACGACAATAAAGTCTCGTGAACATCGACAGCATCCCTCTCGGCAATTCAAATCCCCTGTCACAAACTTCGAATCGCGTCGGTCCTCGCCGAAGTTGGCTGATTCGAATCCACATCTTCATCAACACACTCGCACTGCGGGCTACCGACAGACGCGAGTCACAAAACCGGTTTCGTTCCTTTTCGACTTTGCCAACACGAAACCACGTCGAGGCGGTTGGCTGGCCCCGCGTTTGGCGCAGTCAACGCGGCGACTCATCACCATGCCGCGGCTGGTTTGAAGGTTGCTCTGCGCTTGATTGATCGAACATCATCGATCGGACGCGGCGATGGAAGATCGGATTGGCTCGATTCTCGAGACGCGCTCGCCAACACCGTTCACGTTTGTTTTAGGCGGATCGCTTTGCAATCACTTGCCGACAAAGAGCACCGATTCGTTTGCCTCCATGACAGGCGAAGTGGTTCACTATGGATCGAGTATCCATTCTTTGCGTGGCACGACTGCGTTTCGGCCTCGAGCTGAATGGAAGTGCGAACATAACGCGGCCGAAGAGGCCCACCGCCAATGGACGCCGCAGCGCTAACCCGCACAAATTGCCTCACCCTCGGAACCGTTCCAACCGATAAGGACACTGATTGGTCCGGTCATGTAGGCTGGACTCGACAGGGTTGTGTGCGAGGGGAGTTTCACGCGTGCCCGAACGTTTACCAGCCAACGATGTGGTTGCCGCCAAGTGGTGGCAGCGGCTACTTGACGCCGTGCGTCTCCGACGGCCCGGCATGGAGGGTGTTCTGGAACGCGCCCGTCGTAGCAGCATGGATCCGGGGCCACCCAATCCAAGCAGCACGAAGGCCGATGCCCATCGCGAGAAGGTTTCTCCCCTGCGTCAGTGGATCATGCAGTGGGGTTCCGCGGTCGTGAACGCCACAGCGGCGATTGGCGACTTTTCGATGTTCACATGGCAGATGTGCGTTTGGATGTTCACGCGTCTGCCTCGGCGTGGAACGGTGCTGCCGAACTTTTATCAAGTCGGCGTCCTGAGCCTGCCGGTGGTCGCCCTAACTGGTTCATTCATTGGAATGGTACTGGCCGTTCAGAGTTACTACCAGTTCCAGGCCATCGGACTGGAAAGCCGCCTGGGCGTGGTCATCAACACATCGCTTGTACGGGAGCTCGGGCCGGTGCTCGCCGCCACCATGTTGGCAGGACGCGTCGGAGGTGCCATGGCGGCCGTCCTCGGGACGATGCGTGTGACCGAACAGATTGATGCCCTCACCACCATGGGTGCGGACCCAATTCATTATCTCGTGGTACCGCGGTTTCTCGCGTGCCTGTTGTTGATTCCAGCGCTGACCGTGATGGCGGACTTCATGGGTATCGTGGGTGGATACTTTTACAGCGTGATCATCCTCGGAATCGACCGAGCCGCTTACCTCCATCACTCGCGTGAGGGTGTCGTCGGCTTCGATCTTTTCAGCGGAATTTTCAAGAGTGTGTTCTTCGGAGGCATCATTGCCACGATCAGTTGTTATCGCGGTTTCCACTGCCAACCCGGGGCCGAGGGCGTCGGCAAGGCCGCGACCGCCGCATTCGTCTATTCCTTCGTCATGATCTTGGCGGTCGACTTATTCTTGAACATTGTCCTCGACGCTGTCTTCTTCATGATCTACCCGGAAGGAACGGCACTATTTTGAATCAGCCGCCTGACCTCATCGACGATTCGCGAGGCGCCCGCGCCATGATCGAGGTGCGCGGCGTCAGTGTGGACTTTGGTGACGAACCGATACTCAAAAACATTGACGCGCAGATCGCGCGAGGTCAAACGGTCGCAGTCATCGGCGAGAGCGGTTGTGGCAAGACCGTTTTCATGAAAACCATCGTCGCCCTAGTTCAGCCAACACGCGGTACGGTTTGGTTCGACGGGACGGACCTGAATCAGTTGACGCCGCCCAAGCTGGCGATGATTCGCCGTCGATTCGGATTCGTGTTCCAACATGCGGCTCTCTTTGACAGCATGACCGTCTACGACAACGTCGCCTTTCCGATTCGACAGAATGAACCGGCCACCGCCGAGTCCGAGATCAATGACCGCGTCCGCACGCATCTCGCCGAGGTAGGTCTCCCCGACGAAGTGGTCTACCGTCGACCGGCGGAACTTTCCGGTGGCATGCAGAAACGAGTCGGGCTGGCGCGAGCACTCGTCTTGCGTCCCGAAGTGATCGTCTACGATGAGCCGACGACGGGCCTCGATCCAATCATGTCCGACGTCATCAACGAGCTGATCCTGCATACAAGGCGTCGCTATCCGGTCACCAGCATTGTCGTGACTCACGACATGCACACGGCGCGCAAGGTCGCCGATCGGGTCATGATGTTCTATCCCCGCCGACGCTTGTCGAGCGATGAAACGCAAATCTTATTTGATGGCCCGCCAAGCGGACTGGAGCACGCCGAGGACCGACGTGTGCGGCAGTTTGTACGTGGTGAGGCCGGTGATCGTTTGCTTGAGATGAGTTCCAACGAGGGACACGGAAGTAATCATGGATGAAAACAGACTACGGTTCGGTGTTGGCGTGCTTGTCATTGCCGCCATCGGCGTTGGTGTCATTCTGACGTTCCTATTCGGGGCATTTCCCGCAATTCTCAACAGCGAATACGTCATCCTCGTGAAGTTTCGATCCGCCGAAGGAATCAACACCAATACGCCGGTCACGCGTGATGGCGTCAAAATCGGCCGCGTCGAAAAGATTCAGCTGATCGAGGAGGGTGGCGTCACGTTATCACTCGCCATCGACAAGGAGCATCAGTTAACCACCGAGTACATCCCGCAAATCGGGATCGGTTCGCTCATCACCGGTGATTCGAAACTGGAGTTCAAGAAAGCCACATCGGTGGAGCTGCGCAAGATCTTTGCCAACGATCTCGACATGATCGGCGTGCCTTATGTGGATGGCAACTTTTATGACGTGGGAAAGAAGCTGGATGATCCCTTTACACTCCTCTTTGGCATGGAAGACGAGCTGCGAGACACCTTCATTAGCATTCGCGGCGCCGGCGACGCCGTTCAAAATGTGGGCACTAGCATTGAGACACTCGTTAATGATGTGCGTGGCGTCATCGGCGTGGCACCTGCGCCGGCGGCCTCGTCACCGAATCAGCAGCGAGTCAATCCTGGCGCCAGCGGTTTCCCGTCCGGGCATCTAGGAATGCCGTCGCCGTCATCGCTCTCCGATTTGCCACCGGCGCCGCCTTGGGCAAAGCCCGTGTTCCTGACGTCAACTCGAAAGCCACACTCGGCTGACCAAAACACTTTGTTGCACCAAAGTCAGCCCGTCATCGCTCAGACCGCTGCATTCCAAAATCCAGGTGCCGCCAATCCGATCGGCGTTCCACTGGCCATTCCACCTGGAACTCGTCCCACGCTGGCAGATGTTGCCGAACAGGCGATCGAGACGCTTGAGGAATTCCAAGGTGCGGTGCGAGACGCGCGGCAGATCCTTGGCAGCGAAGTGTTGCGTGACAACCTCGATGCTTCCGCACAACGATTACCGGGGCTTCTCGATGATGCCGCGGAAACCTTGCGGACCACTCAGCAAACCTTCGATAGCTTTCGCCGCGTGGGTGAGCAACTCGAACAGGTCGGTTCCGTCGCCCAACAGGCCATCGGCGGCGTCAGTGGCACACTGGATAGCTTCCGCGGCACGGCCGAAAATGTGGAACGGTTCACCGAACCGTTGGCCGAGCGGGGCGGCGAAATTGTCGAAGCCGCACTGCGCACCCTCCACAATCTCGACGCCACGTTGGTCCAACTGTCCACGTTCGGTCAGACGCTTAACAACAACGACGGAACGCTCCGCCGGGTCATTGAGGACGACGAACTGTACTTTGAGATTCGCCGCACGGTCGAGAACATCGAAGCCGCCACCGCGCGGATTCGTCCCATCCTGGACGACGTCCGCGTGTTCACCGACAAAATCGCTCGAGATCCAAGACAGTTGGGGATCCGTGGTGCTCTGACCAGTCGCCCCAGCGGCATGGGGCTGAAATAAACGGGGGCCTGTCCTATGACCGCCCGCGGTTGAAGAAGCCTTTTTTTTCGTCGCGGCGGGCGATCCCCGCTCGATCCATCAGCGAACTCTTCATGACCTCTTCCAAATAATCGTCGTCAGCCGGTGGCGGTCCAAACGCACCCAAGAGCTGCGGATCGTATTCCAGAATATACAGATGGCGAGCGATGGCCACTTTGCACTTCGGATCGGCACGTTTTCGCATGATGGGACGATTGTCGACCTTGGTCCCATTTCGGCTGTTTAAATCGCGAATGAACCAATAGCCGTGCTCGAGCGTCATGCGGCAGTGTTGGCTGCTGACATTGGAAAAGTCCAGGCAAATATCACACTGGCGACGCCGACCAATGAGCAATTTGTCTTTGATCAATGGAATCGGATCGCCACCACCAACCGGGGTCAACTGACCGAAGGCGCCCGCAAATTCGGGAGCGTCATCGCTGCTCATGGGAGCTCTTGCCTCAAAATTCAAATCATCAAACTGTTGGACTCGCACATCCCCCACCGCCGCCCAACCCGAACGCTGATTCTACTCGTGGGGGGGTTCCTGGGCCAGCAAGATGCCGCAACGCTATTGCGATGAACCTACCGACTGGTGAGGGTAAGGCACGTCGTACCGATTAATTGAACGCGTCGAAGTCACCAACAGTACCCGCCGGATCTTCGTTGGAAACACCTTTGCCAGATTCCGCCTCCCGCACGACGACCGAGCCGACGTCCGATCAATCTCGGTGGGCGCCGGAAGACCTCGGCGAGCGTCGCTCATGGATGGACGATGGGCTCCATTTCAATGCCTATGGTCGAGCTTTGCGACGTCGGCACGGTGGACGCGTCCAGCGTGTGAGCATCGATGCGGGTTTCACCTGCCCCAACGTGGACGGTGCCGTCACGACCGGGGGCTGCAATTTCTGTGACAATCGATCCTTCAGTCCATCACGTCGTGTGCGACTCAAACGTGTCAGCGAACAGTTGGCCTCGGGGATACGCACGGTGACCAAGCGTTATCAGAAAGTGCAAGGATTTATCGCCTACTTTCAACCAGCCACCAACACCTATGCCCCGATCGAACAACTCGAGGAGATTTACCGTTTGGCGCTCTCGGCCGATCCTCGGATTCGAGGCCTGGCCGTCGGAACGCGGCCCGACTGCGTGCCGGATTCGGTCCTGGAGCTACTTGAATCGCTTAGTCGCCAGCATGAGATTTCGCTGGAATTGGGAATGCAGTCCATCCATGACTCGACGCTCACCTGGATGAATCGAGCTCATACCCATGCGGACATGGTCAATGCAATGGCACGAGCACGTGGACGAGGATTCGAGTGTTGCGCACATGTGATTCTGGGTGCACCCAATGAATCTCATGACGAAATGATGCAGACTGCTCGCGAGATTGGGGCGTTGGGTCTGGATGCGGTGAAAGTTCACAATCTCTACAGCGTCCGAAACACATCTCTGGGCGACGACGTTGAGGCGGGTCGCGTTCAAATGATGGAGCGAGAGGAGTTCATCGTCACGGTCGTCGATTTCTTGGAACGGATCCCACCGGAGGTCATCGTGGAAAGGGTGAGCGGCGACGCGCCTCCTGATTTCCTGATTGCCCCCCAGTGGTGCCGTGAGAAATCGGCCTTGCGTCTGGCAATCGAGGCCGAATTCAACCGTCGCGGCACCCGCCAGGGAAGCCGTTTTGACCCGTCATCCAGGCCATCCTTGGCCACTCGGCCCTCAGATACGACGCCCCAATCGATCCGAGAACAGATTGATCGCCGGCGCCGATTGCCGGTTTTGCGATTGCAGGATCCGGCGCAACCGCCAAGGATTCGGGAAAACGAACCAACCCGCCAAAGCCTCCATTCCGACCGATAACCGCCGTTGACAGTGACGGGCACGCGTTGGTACTTCCGCAAAGTCGCGAAACCGTTCGCGCTCCTACCATCCAGATGCCAATTTCATTGTTGAGCTTTCGTTTGCGGGAATGACGGTTCAGTCGGCGAGTGCCGACGCACCGCAACCGAATCGCGGAGACGATTACTGGGTCAATCGTCTCCGTGGGTTGTGGTCTCAATGAGATTTGGCTGTGCATCGGGGCGATCGTTGAGTTCAATCTTGGCGACGCCCCGATGCCAGGAATCACAGCGTTGCCATGGACAATTCGGAATCCGATGACGATGCAATCGATGACGCGTCGGCCGATGAAAACGCTGATATCTCCGACGAGTCGCCTCCGCAAACGCCAAGACCGTGGCTGAAACGAGCATTTTGGCTTGACCGTCTAAGCACGGGCCGCCTGGTCGCGCTCATCGCCGTGCTGGTCCTAGTGGGTGTCGCGGCATGGCTAATGCGTCCAAACGAATTCGTGGATCCGGCTGAAGACTTGGAATTGACTGCGGAAGCCAGGCTGTCGGCCGACCTTGACCACATTCTGCAAGGCGAGACGACGCAACTCTACGTGCCGGACTATCTGATCACCGAGGAGATGCTGGATCTGATCCCGTTCGATCGGATCATCAACGACGACTCGATTGACATCGACACCGTGCTGATCGACCAGGGCGTGGTCAGTGACCTGGGACTCGCCAAAATCATGCAGCTGCCGAACTTGATGCAGCTTCGGCTACGCCGATCGCCTATCTCCGATGAAGGCTTGGATCCGCTGATCGAGTGTGACAGCTTGTTGTTCCTCAACCTGCCCCACAGCCAGCTCACGACCGATGGCGTGCGGAAGCTGGCGAAGCTACCAAAACTGAGGCAGCTACGCCTGGCCTCACCTAAGCTTGACAACGAGGTGTGCCACGCCATCGCCAGCATCGAGTCGCTGCGCAGCATCCACCTGATTGGGGTGCCCGTGACGGATCAGGGTCTCAAATTAATGGCCGACATGCCTCAATTGGAGTCGCTCTATCTGGACGACTCCGCCGTCACGGAAGCAGGCTGGACTTGGCTGTTCCAAAACCGAAACCACCTTCATGTGCACGTTGATCAACGCCATCTCGATCGCGATCCAAAACGCCACAAGCATTGACGTTGGCAACTTGGCGGCCTTTCAGGGGTTCTGCTTCGAAAGGGGTATCAGCGGCGCCACAAATCGCCTATATTTCGCCGCCTCGAAAAACGAAACCAATTCCTCTACAGAGCCCCGATTCCATGGGAAATAAAGTCAAGACTCACAAGGGAACCAAGAAACGGTTTCGCCTGACCGCCTCGGGAAAGGCCATGCACCGTCAGTCTGGCACCAGCCACTTGGCACGGGGACTGACGAAGAAACAACGCCGAAATCTTCGCGGCACCACTGCCGTCGATGCTTGCATGGAACCCACGATTCACGCAGCCCTGAACGGCTATAGCAATTAGTCGCTCATACATTGGCAATCAATTCGTCGTGTTCGAATTGATCGATTCCACTCTTTGACTCCACCGGATTCTCTCTCACCGTCGTTGGGCAAAACGCCACTGAGATTCGTTCACCGACGATTCCAGCGGGGCCTGAGCGGCGAACCGACCACAGGAAATTAGACGATGCGTACCACGATTGGGCATGCCCGACGCCAGTCCAAAAAGAGACTCTTTAAACGCGCCAAGGGTTATCGCGGAGGACGGGGAAACCTAACTCGCACGGTCAAAGAAACGCTGCTGCGATCTGGTGCCTATGCCTTTCGAGATCGCCGCGTCCGCAAACGTGAGTTTCGAAAGCTGTGGATTATTCGAATCAATGCGGCGGTCACGCAGCATGGACTTCGCTACAGCGAATTCATGCATGGGATCAAGTTGGCGAACATTGAACTGGATCGCAAATCCCTTTCCGAGATGGCCATCCATGATCCCGCCGGGTTCGGCGACATCGTCGGGGTGGTGAAAGAGGCGTTGAGCGCCAAGGCCGCCTGATATCGATGGCGCTCGCGGAATTCCTCTCCCGTTTGGATCAACTCCAATCGGATGCGCTCTCAGCGTTGGATGATGCTACCGATGCCGAGGCTCTGGAAGTAGCTCGGGTGGAATTCCTGGGTGCCAAACAGGGGCAGCTCAAGCATGTCCAAAAGATGCTCGGCGGAGTCGACAAAGCTGACAAGCCTTCGGCGGGTAAACGACTCAACGAAGTCAAGCAAGCCGTTTCGGCGGCGCTTGAGTCCGCACAAGATCGTATCGCTGGTGATCAGTTCGATGGGCTCGACCTCACCTTCGACCCGACGCTACCCGGAAAACGCCCCAATCTTGGGCACGTCCACCCGATCACGCAAACCATCGATCACCTCGCCGAAATCATGGGGCGGATGGGGTTTGACGTCGCCGAAGGTCCCGAGGTGGAGGACCCATTTCACAACTTCATTGCACTGAACATCCCCGAAGATCACCCCGCACGCGACCCGCTGGACAACTTCTACTTGGCAACGGCAAGTCAATCGGGACCGGGCCATGAGGGCTCTCAGCTACTGAGAAGCCAAACCAGCACCGTCCAGATTCGCGTGATGCAGCGGCAGCCGCCGCCGATCCGGATTATTTCGTTGGGTCGCGTCTATCGCCCGGATGCCCCCGACGCCACCCATTTCCCGATGTTCCACCAGATGGAAGGGCTGCTGGTCGATCGGCACGTGACGATGGCCAACCTCAAGACCGTCTTGCGGGTGTTCGCTAACAATTATCTGGGCGATGAGGTGGAAATCCGTTTTCGTCCTTCTTTCTTCCCGTTCACCGAGCCGAGCGTCGAGGTCGACTTTCTCTGGAATGGCAGTTGGATCGAGTTTGGTGGTGCCGGCATGGTCGATCCCAACGTGTTCCAAGCGGTGGGCTATGACCCCGATGTGGTGAGCGGATTCGCGTTTGGGCTAGGAGTCGAAAGGCTCTGCATGCGGCGCCATGGCATCACCGATATTCGTGATCTGTACAGCGGCGACCTTCGCTTCTTACAGCAGTTTTGAATCCATCCCCTGCGCCAGCGGTAGGCCATGCTTGTTTCTTGGAAATGGTTGTCGCGATACGTCGACCTGACACTGACACACGACGAGCTTGTCGATCGACTGAGTCTCTCGGGGCTTAATCACGAAGGATCCCAGCAAGTCGGCGACGATACGGTGATCGACTTGGAAGTCACCAGCAACCGTGGCGATTGCCTGGGCCACATCGGCGTCGCCCGTGAAATTGCCGTGTTGACCCAGCAGACACTCTCGGTTGCGTCTCCGGAGTTTCAGTCGTCATCTCGACCGGTCACCGACGATCTGTCGATCGAAAATCGATTCACCGATGCTTGTCCGCGATTCACCGCTCGCGTGATTCGCGGCGTGACGATCGGGCCGAGTCCCGATTGGCTGCAACAATCATTGGCAGCGGTCGGCCTCTCATCAATCAACAACGTGGTGGACGCGACCAACTATGTTCTGATGGAATGTGGACAGCCGCTGCATGCGTTCGACCTGGAAGCCGTTGCGGACCAATCCCTGGTCGTTCGGCCCGCTGTCGCGGGTGAAGTCATCGAAGCGATCGATCACAAAACCTACGAGCTGTCTCCGATGGACTGCGTCATCGCCGACTCGCGTGGGGCACTCTCCGTGGCCGGCGTGATGGGTGGCGCGTCTTCGGAAGTCTCCGAAAAGACATCCGACCTGATCATCGAGGCGGCGATCTTCAAACCGCTAACGATTCGTCGCACCGCTCGTCGATTGAAACTACATAGTCCATCGTCGTTTCGATTTGAGCGCCGAGTTGATCCAGTGGGAGTGGATTGGGCGAGCCGACGTGTGTGCGAACTGATCACGCAGTTGGCTGGTGGCCAGGTCGACGACGGTGTCCTTGATACGGAACCCACCATTCCCGTCGGCCCTCCTGTCATCCTCCGGAAGGATCGCATCTCGAAACTCCTTGGCATGACGGTTCCCAGCGATCAGATCGTTCGCATCCTTGGCGGGCTCGGATGCCGCATCGAAGAAACACCTTCTCAAGAGCAGTGGTTCTGTATCGCACCGTCGTGGCGACACGATTTGACGCGTGAAGTGGACTTGATCGAAGAGGTCGCACGAATCCACGGCTATGACAAGATTCCAGAAGATGCCCCGATCCCGGTGACCACCAGCACCAAACGTGTCTTTGACACCGCAACGCAGCGTGTTCGGAGCATCCTGACGGCTGCGGGCTTCAGCGAAGCGATGACGCCCAGCGTCGTCACGGAGAAACTGGATTTGACGTTGTCACCGTGGTCGGAGCTGCCAGCCTTAAAGACGCTGACGGCGATGCTGGTTGGTTCCAAGCGGTTGCGTCGAAGCCTGATACCGAGCTTACTGCAAAGCCGAGCGTCGAACTTCGCCTCTGCAAACCTGCATGCGAACCTGTTCGAGATTGCGCATGTCTATCTGCCACCTTCGGCCGACAACCACACCGGCCTACCGATCGAACAGTATCACCTGGGACTCGTCGCTGGCGACGACTTTTTTGCGGTCAAAGGCACGCTGGAACTTCTCTGTCAACGGCTCGGGGTGTCCGACGAGTTGACGGTGCAACCCGTTGATCGCGACGGATTTGTGCCCGGTGGATGTGTTGTCGCAACGCTGGACGATTCGTCGGACATCCTCGGCTACCTTGGACTGGTCAGCGATGAAGTCGTTTCGTCACTCAAATTACCTGCACGCGTCGTTGCCGCTGAGTTGAATATCGAATTGCTCGTCCAGCGATCACAACTGGTCCCGCAACAGCAACCCGTTAGTGCGTTCCCGTCCATCCATCGGGACTTGAATCTCGTTGTCCCGGAGCCGATCCGGTGGGTCGAACTTGCCTCGATCATTCATGCCGAAGGCGGTGAGCGGTTGACCGAGTTGGCCTACCAAGAAACCTACCGAAACGAGAAACAGGACGGACCCGACAAGAAACGCATCTTGTTCTCGATGGAGCTGCAGAGCCAAACCGGCACACTAAGCGGAGACGACGCCGACGAAATCGTTCAGCGAATCGTTCGCCGCTGCGAGCAAGACCTCGATGCCATCCTGATGCGCTGAGCACACGGACAACACCGAAGGCTCATTTTCCTTCGGCGGCCCATGCTTTCATCTGTGCAATATTTCGAAGAATGGATCGATAGTGGTTTTGATCGCCCCGGCCGTCGCGGAATTTGTACAAGTACTCAGCCATGTCACTGTCGAACATTTCCATCGACTCGGGTTGTCGCCCCTGATCGTTGGTGGATTCCATCCAGTCATCGAGCCGACCTCGCATCGTCGCGAGCGTCTCCGCGTGCGCGGGATCCTCGGCGAGATTGTGAATCTCGAAAGGATCACTTGTCATGTCGTAGAGCTCCTCCACAGGACGTGACGTTCGCATGACCAATTGCTGTGTTTCGTTCATGTCACCACGTCGGTGGACTTCGCGAATCGCTTTCAAGATCGCTTTGGCATCCTTGTACGCACACGGCTGCAGGTAAGGCCGATCCGGCAGGAAGTTGCGGATGTACTTGTACTGAGTCGTCCGAGCCGATCGGATGTGATCCACGGTCTCGTCACAGCGATCGCGAGCGGAAAAAACGGTGTCGCGAGGCTCGTAATCAGGGTCCAAAATGTCGCGTGCCTGCATCGTATCGGGTCGCTCGATTCCCGCCGCCGAAAGCGATAGCGCCGCAATGTCGATGTGCTCGACTGGATCATCACGGACCGAATTCGGCTCGATGCCCGGTCCGGAAATGACCAAGGGCACATGAATCCCCTCCTCATAGAGAAACTGTTTTCCGCGCGCATGACTGATCCCGTGATCTGTCATGAAGATGATCAACGTGTTCTCCAGCACACCTTCGGACTCCAGTCTCGCAATCACTTCGCCAACCATCGCATCGGTCATGCGAACCGAATCCAGGTAAGCCGCCCAATCACGGACGATGTCCGGGTGCTCCGGATAGTACGGCGGCAAAGTGACCGCGTCGATGGATGTTGAACTTCCCAGCGCCTGCTCGGCTCTCGCGGCGATTCGGTCCCAACCGCTCGCGTCCTTCCCACGAAGTTTGCCGCCCTGGGTTTGGATCTGAGCAAAGAATGGCTGCCCAGGTTCACGTTGGGACCAATCGGATCCGTCGTAGACCGTCGGATCCCACTGAAAGTTGTAGTCCGTCTTACCAAGTCGATTTTTGATCGGCCAAGATGAGATCGATGTGTAGTAGCCCGCCTCTTGAAACAGTTCGGGAACGAGCCGGACGCCCTCGGGCAAGTCAATGGACAGTTCGCCACGACCACTACGATGGTGATGTGCTCCGATGCTGGTTTGATACATTCCGGTGATGAATGCGGAACGACATGTGGAGCAGACCGGTGCCGTGACGACCGCCGAAGTGAACTTCACGCCAGACTCAGCCAACGCATCGACGTGCGGCGTTTGGATCGCGGTCTCGCCATAGCAGCCAAAGTTCGCTGACATGTCGTCCGGAATGATCCAGACAATATTCGGCCGTGATGATTCATCTGCGTTCGAAGCGGGGCACAGCAGGGCGAGGTGGCACAGTCCTAGGCTGGCCCAACGAAAGACTCGTGTTGGATTCATCAGTGCAAGCGGGGCGAAAAAAGTGAGGGAGGGAAAACGGGGAGAGACCGAGCAGATGGTCGGCAAGGTCGACTCGTGATCGACACGCATCAACGAGTTAAGGTACCACGTTCTCGACGGACGATGGCGACAAAGCGTTTTGAGTGAGATCACTCGCCATTTGCCGTATCGATTTGACTCGGCAGCCGCCCGCATTGGCCGGTGTCCACTGCCGCGCTCGAGCTGCGATGAACGTCTGGCGTCCAAGCCGATCAACGTGAGCTTCGATGAAATCGAATCAGCCCGTCTTCACCAACGGCTTCACGGGGATGTCGCACAACTCATGGTAGTGTTGGGCCGTTTGGGTCACCGTGTAGCGAATCTGGTCTTCAGTATGTTCGCTGGTGATGAAGAACCGTAGCCGGGCCGCGGATTCGTCGACCGCTGGATAAAGAATTGGTTGCACGTTGATGCCATCCTTGCGCAGCCGATTCGATAGTCGCAATGCAACCAACGAATTGCCCGTGATCACGGGTATCACCGGTGTCCCGCCACTGTCACCGGTATCGAGGCCAGACTCGCGGCACAGCGTCAAGAACAGAGAACTATTTTCGTGAAGCCGATCGACTCGATGGGGTTCATCTTGCAAGACGTCCAGAGCCGCGATCGCCGCGGCCGCTTGAGCGGGTGGCATGCCCACGCTGAATACGAATCCGGGTGCGGTGTAGCGCAACAGTTCGACCAGTGCCTTTGGACCGGCGATGTAACCGCCACAGGATGCTCCGGATTTGCTAAGCGTTCCCATCCAGATGTCCACATCGCGAGCATCCATCTGGAAGAACTCAGCGATACCGTGGCCGGTGGAGCCCATCGTTCCAAAGCTGTGTGCTTCATCGACCATCAGCATGGCACGGTGGCGTCGTTTGACGGCGACGAATTGAGGGACATCGGCGAAGTCGCCGTCCATGCTGTAAACGCCTTCAACGATCACCAGGGCGCGGCGATATTGGCCACGCAGTGACGCCAGCATTCGATCCAACGCTTCGTAGTCATTGTGTGGAAATGGGCGGCGTTTCGCTCCTGAGAGTAATGCGCCTTGCACAATCGAATTGTGTGACAAGGCATCGTGCAGAATGATGTCGCCACTACCGACGATGTGGCCGATGGTGGTCTCGTTCGTCGCGTGTCCACCGACCATCGTGATGGCGGCGTCCACGCCAATCCAATCGGCGAGTTTACGTTCCAATTCCCCGTGGATCGGCTTTTCACCACTGACCAACCGACTTGCCGAGACGCTCGTACCGTACTGAGCGATGGCGTCCGAGGCGGCCTCGGAGATCCGTGGGTGCCCACTAAGTCCCAAATAGTTGTAGCTGGCGAAACTGATCAGCTCTTGACCATTGACGGACGTGGTATCAGCAACGACTCCATCGTGGATTGTGAAATACGGATTGGGAACACCGGTCAACTGCATCTGCCGCATGGTGGCCTTGAGCCTTCGGTACTCACCGAAGGACTCAAAACTGTCCTCGGGTTCAACCGTCGGGGCGCGTCTTGGTCGCGCCAGCGGCTGGTCCAGTGCATTACCTGGATGCCGCACACTCGGCGAAACCAACTCGTTGTCTGCAAGACGCGGTCCATCGGTTCGACCGTCCAGGAATGCTTCGGCTCGTGTTCGGGCGCCCGCCGGCAAATAGCGCTGAACAGCTGCCGCGGTTTGGCCGATCGTCTCGATTTCATCCAGGACTTGCTCGGGGAAGCGGCCTCCGAACGTTCTTTCAAGATTCCGAGCAATCTCGAGGCGTTCAAGGCTGTCCAGGCCTAAGTCCAGGACAATGTTGGTCGATGCCGTCATGTCGCCGGCTCGCTCTCCAGCGATAGCCCGCACATGGGCTTCGATTGCATCCATGACTAACGGATCTGCCTGAGCATCGGCACTCAGCGCGTCGATTGCGGCCGCTGCCTTCATCATCGTCTCGCCACCGGTCACGTTGCCGGTGGCTTCTTCACCCCGGACCCACTGCGCGATGACTTTCAATTCCTGGTCGCGGACCGCATGCAAGCACGCATGACGCTGGATTTTGCCGCTGCTCGTCTTCGGAACGCTGCTGTTGCGAACCAGATAAACAGCATCGGGCGGTAATTCGTGCTCATCGGTGACCGCTCGACGAATCAACTGGAGGTGTTCGTCCCAGTCCTGATCACGTTTCCGGACCGTTTCGGCCACAATCACCAACTGTTCACGGTGGAGGCCGTCGTCGCCTTGATCGTCGCAGCCGCTCGCTGGCGTCATTGCAAAAGCCGCCACGGAGCCGGCTTGGACCACGTCGCTGGCTCGTTCGACGGTAGCTTCGATGTCCTGCGGATATCGATTAACACCGCGGACAATGATCATGTCCTTCAAGCGACCCGACACGTAGAGTTGCCCGTCGAAACAGAAGCCTAAATCGCCGGTTCGCAGGAACGGGCCGTCACCGTCCGCCGTGGTCGCCTCGAACGTCTTGGCGGACTCATCGCGTCGCTGCCAGTACCCTCGACCGACCGACGGGGATTGAATCCAAATTTCCCCAATCGCATCGGAAGGCAACACTTGACGCGTTTCGGGATCCACGACGATCAATCGTTCGCCGGGCAGAATTCGACCGCAACCGACCAAGTCTCGGGTCGCGTTGCTTCTCGATAGCGGCCCTGCTCCGTTGGTGATGGTCGCTGATCCAAACGGAACGCCGTTGTCACTATCGGGCAGAGCGGGACGAACCATCCGCTCATCAAGCCCCGATGCGTCGAACGACTCCACGATCGGACGCCGGCTGTCCGGCCCCCCCGTCACAATCAATGTCGTCTCGGCCATTCCATAACACGGCAAATGAGACTGATGACGGAAGTTTTGAGTCTCGAAACGCTCCGTGAACGCGGTCAGCGTCGATGACCGAATTGGCTCGGCTCCATTGAACGCGATTTCCCAGCTCGAAAGATCAACACCGATCAATTCCTCCTCTGAAATCTTGTCGACACAGAGTTGGTACGCAAAGTTTGGCCCGCCACTAATGGTGACGCCGTGCCGGCTGATCGTTTGCAACCATCGAGCCGGCCGCTGCAAGAATGCCAGCGGGCTCATCAAAACATTGGGCCGACCAATCGAAAGCGGCATCATCACACCGCCGACCAGACCCATGTCATGGTACGTGGGCAACCATGTCATTCCCACAACGCGCTTCGTCGGCTGGAAGGCATGCAGAATCAGTTCGCAATTTGCGATCATGGCCTGATGCGTTAGCATCACCCCTTTGGGGGATCCAGTCGAACCTGACGTGTACTGGAGCACCGCCAATGAGTCTGTCCTCAGTTTTGGGCAACGCCAGTGAGCCGCGTCTCGTCTGGTGGGGCCGTCGGTGCCAAGCAATTGGACTCCAACGAGATCCTCGTGGATCTCATTTCCAGTCAGCTGGTCGGCGACGGCACTTGTCGATAGGGCCCAGCGAGCATCGGCGTCAACCACAATGGAACGAATTCGCGATGCTTTGCGGTTCCTGCGGGGAGGGAACGCAGGAACCGCAATGGCGCCGGAGGCATGGCACGCAAACAGTCCGATCACGAAGTCGAGGCCTGGGGGATACAGCAATAGGACTCGGTCACCCGGCCGAATACCGCAACGTCCCTGTAGGTAACCCGCCAATCCACGGACTTCGTCCCATAGTTGACCGTAAGTCAGCGAAACATCGCTGCCTTCGCCATCGGTGAACAGAAATGCCGACTGATCGCCCCGAGACTGCTCCCAGTGGCGCAGGATCGACACGAAGTGACCAAAGGCGGCGACTCCATCGATCCCGGTTTCGTGTGACTCGTTTAGTTTCAGATCCACCAGATTAGCCCGTTCACCATGAGGCGAGTTCCCCAGTCTAACTTCGTTTGCCCAGGGAAACATCGTCCGACTCCAGCCAACTCCGCCTGTTAATCAAGAATCACCTAGATATTTTCGTCTTCCTAGACCACGCAAACCGCGAAAGCGTTCGAAAACCACCCCGTCGCCACAATCCTCCGATTTGGCTTGATTGGCCGTTATACTCTGATGAACTTTGGTGAAGGAATGCCCAGATGTTGCGGTCTACTAAATGGTGTGACTGCTTCCTTACAACCCCCTTTGTGGATGATGAAACAGGCTTACGAGTGCGTAGTGGTCGGTGGCGGCCCGGCTGGTGGTTCGGCCGCATCGATCGTGGCCGCGTCCGGGCGATCGACGCTGCTGGTGGAACGGGATGCCGTGCCGAGATTCCACGTCGGCGAGTCGCTGATGCCGGAGACTTACTGGCCGCTGGAACGTCTTGGCCTTTCTGAGCGGATTGCGGAAGCGGGGTGGCAAGCGAAAAAGAGCGTCCAGTTCGTGACGCACACCGGAAAAGACTCCGAACCCTTTTTCTTCCGGGATCATGACGATCGTGACTGCAGCACGACCTGGCAGGTCGAACGTAGCGAGTTCGACAAGATGCTGTTTGACCGCGCCGCCGAATTGGGGGCGGACTGCTATGACCAAACTCGACTCACGGACGTCCGATTTGAAGACGCCGATTCTCCCGAGACATCGAAAGTCGTCGGGGTCACGCTAAGAGACGGCAATGGCGAAAGCCATGATATTGACTGCGACGTCTTTATCGACGCGACCGGCCAGCAGTCCTATTTGGCCAACAAATTGGGACTCAAAGAGGTCGACCCGAATCTGAAGAAGGCGGCCATCTGGACGTATTATCGAGACGCAACCCGAGGCGAAGGTGATAATGAGGGTGCGACGATCATTCTCAATACCGAATCGCGTGACGCCTGGTTTTGGTTCATCCCACAGTCGCGCGGCATCACCAGCATCGGCTGTGTAGCCGATCGCGACTATTTGTTGCGAGGACGAGGCAAGCCCGAACAAGTCTTTGATGATGAGTTGACGAAGTGCCCGGGTCTGCTGCCACGCCTGGTCAACGCAACTCGAGTTGGCAAGATCTCAACGGCCAAAGAGTTCTCGTACATGACCAGTCAGCATGCTGGGCCTGGTTGGGTCTTGGTGGGCGACGCTTTCGGTTTCATCGACCCCGTTTATTCGTCAGGCGTTTACTTCGCTTTGGAAATGGGCGTTCGAGCCGGCGATGCGGTCGTTGAGGGACTCAACGGCGGAGATTTGTCGGCGACTCAGCTGGGCAAGTGGGCCGAGGACTTCAAGATCGGGGCGAGTCACGTGCGTCAGCTCGTCCACGCGTTCTATGACAAGGACTTCAGCATCGGACGGTTCATGAAGGAGCACCCCGAATACCGTTCGAATCTGACGGACCTGCTTATCGGCCGCATCTTTCATGAAGATGCAGGACGCATGTTCCCTGCGATGCGGGAATCCATCGAGATGGCGAAAGCGGAAGCCGCAATGGCTTCTCTCTGAGAAATTGACGCAACAACTTCGTACAGCGTCACAGCTTAATTTTGGTTTTAACGCGACATCGTAGCCTAGGCTCCCAGCCTGTGATTTGCCGCGTCCGTTCCCGATGGCAGGCAGGATGCCTACCCCACTTTTTAGATGCTGCACTAGCAAGCGGTCGTTGCGGATCGATTCCGCCTGAGCTGTCCGCACGCGGCATCGATCTCATCGCCTTTTCGTTGGCGGAACTGGATGTTCACGCCACCGTCTTGGAGGATGTCGCGAAAACGCGTGATCGATTGCGCGGTCGGAGTCTGGTAAGGCAATCCCTCAACGGGATTGTATGGAATGATGTTCAGCAACACGTTTCGGCGTCGCATGAGAGATGCCAGCTGTCGGGCATGATCATCGCCATCATTGACATGTCCGAGTAAGACATACTCGAACGTCAGCCGTCGTCCCGAAGATTCGAAGTATCGATCCGCGGCCGACAAGACCGCATCAATACCGATCTTATCGTTGACGGGAACAATCTTGGATCGCAGCTCATCGTTAGGAGCGTGCAGGCTGACGGCAAGGTTGTATGGGATGCCTGAGGAAGCCAACTTGTCAATCGCCGGCGGAAGCCCCACGGTACTGATTGTGATGCGTCGAGGGCTGATTCCGAGACCGGTCGGTGATTTAGCGACCTCCAGCGCCGCAAGAACACCTGGCAAATTGGCCAGCGGTTCCCCCATGCCCATCATCACGATATGGCTAAGCCGTTCGCCGTCGTCGAGCCTCTGCTGCAGCCGCAGCATCTGCTCCACAATTTCACCATTGGTCAGATTGCGTTCGACCCCATCGAGTCCACTGGCACAAAAGACGCAGCCCATTGCGCAACCGACTTGGCTACTCACGCAAATGCTTCGCCGCGATCCATCACGTAGCAAGACACATTCGATCTCACCGCCTCCGCTGAGTCGAACCAAGAGTTTTTCCGTTCCGTCTTGGCTAGACGATGCCGTGACCTCGACGCCTGTAAACAGTTCGAAGGATTGCTCCAATTGTTGCCGAAGCCGCGCCGGCAAATCCGTCATCTGTTCGAACGAACTGGCGCGTCCCTGATAGATCCAACGCCAGATTTGTTTCGCTCGAAACGTTCGGTGACCATGCTGTCCCAGCCAATCCGACAGTTCTTCGATCGTCCAACTCAACAAATGGGGACGCGTCGTTCTCTCCTCCGAAGTTGAACTCAGATTGGCAATGACGGGCAAAGACATGACAAAAACCGACGAAGATGAAGCGAGTGAAATGCATTAGAGCAGTTCACAAGCGAGACACCACGCCAGTTTCGCATATCGCCCCGTATCCGCCGGTTCGTTGACGCTTCATGACAACCACGCGGTACCAGCGGCCCGACACCAAACGCAGTTGAATCGATCCGTCGGAGCACTCGACTAGGGAACCACCAGGACGCGATTGTCGACGCTCGAAATACCGGGCTCCAGACGCAGCAAGAGCTCACTCATGCGCCGATCCGAGGCACTGCGAACCTCTCCCGATAACACGGCTTGGCGTCCGGTCACCTGAACGCTCAGGCCACGGAAAGTACGGTTCTGTGTCGTGGGGACGCTTGCTAGCGTCCGGCGAGCCGACGACGCGGCCCGGGTCGAAGCCGGTGCCTGCATGCGGATCGCCGAGCGCAGCCGTGTTCGGATCGCGGGCGTGGAGCTGTTGTTATTGGCGTTGCCGCCCCCGAATAGGCTGCCGAAAGCCGCTCCGAGACCGCCGCCCAACCCTCCAAATCCGCCGCCACCGACACCTGTCGCGCGACCGCCGCCGGCATTGGCATTGGAACCAACGGCGCCTCCCGTGTTCTGTCCAACAGCGCCGCTGCGGTCCACGCCTCCCGCAAATGCATCCTCGGGTGTCAAACCGATCGAATCAGCCGTCTGGCCGCCTCCTGCGGCAGCAGCACCACCGGTATTCGTTTGGCCGGTTCCTCCGTTGCCTCCGTTGCCCCAGGCCTCCCGACCCATTGGCGAGGCGATGGCGAGAAAGAAACCCACGATCACAATCCAATTGCCAAGATGAGCTCCGGCAAGGCGAATCATCCAATTGGATGACCGTCGATCGGCGTCTCGGCCCGATAGCAACTCGATCGAAAAAACCATGGCATCATTCCAGCAAGTGAAACTTCAATCAGATTGGAGTGGTATGGATAGGTAATCACGCGCCCCACCGACCAATATTTCCGGCCTGACGGTCCGACCCATTTCCCCACTATTCCCTCATTGTAGACGCTCGCCATGAAAAATCTGCTTATTCTTCTCTGCGGCTGGAGCCTATTGGCGGCTTCGCTGGCGGCGGCCGCTGAGCCACCGAGTCGGTCAGGGGAACCTGCGGTTCCGCCCGTGCCTCGATTGTTGCCAACGGACACGCTGGCATTCTTGAGCATCAAGGATTTCGACCAAACCCGAGAGGACTTCGCCAATTCGTCGCTTGCCAGAATGCTCCAAGACCCACAGATGCGACCATTCGTGTCTGATGTCTATGCGACGGCGAATCAACTCTTTGATGAAGTGGCAGTCGCGCTTGGATTTTCGCTCGACGAGCTTCTGTCTATCCCTCATGGGCAGCTGGCCGTCGCATTGGTGCCCGGCACACCGCCACCCGAAACCGATGACGACGCTCGCGATCGCGAACCGGAGGCCGAGTTAACGGACGCGGAGATCGGCCGGCGTTTACGTCGTCGGCGTGAGCGAATCAATTCGTTCTCCGTCGTGGCGATCATTGACGCAGGCGAATCAGCCGACGAGATGGTGACTTTACTCGATCGAGTCGGGCTGATCTTCGAAGATCGAGGCATGATCCGATCCAACGGTGAGAACCAAAACGGCTTCGTTCGTTACTCGCGGCCGCGTGGGGGCGGCGAGGTCGAGTGGCTCCAACGCGAAAGTCTGTTTGTGATTGGCATTGGGCGCGACACCGCCGCACGAATTGGCCGGCTGATGGACGGGGACGAGCCGCGATCCGAAGACGAGGAAGCACTGGAATCGTTGGCGGAAAATCCGAACTTTGCGACCGTCATCAGTCGCAGTATGGGCGCCGAGGATAGCGAGCCTCAAATGACTTTCTATCTCGACCCCACCAGCCTTGCCAAACGCATTATCAATCGCAGTGGCCAGTCGTTTTTCATCATGCCAATCGTTCAGGATCTCGGACTGGAAAAGATACGCGGTGTTGGCGGTAGTTTCTTTCGTGGCGGCGAAGTCATCGAGGGCACGGCGCATGTCCACGTCGTGATCGATCCGCCACGCGATGGATTCTTTGGCGTGCTGCGTCCGGAGACAGTCGACCCAATGCCGCCAAACTGGGTCCCCGCCGAACTGAGCTCTTACTTGACCGTCCAATGGGACATGGAGGCCGCGTTCGAGAACCTAGCCAAGATTGTGAATCGATTTGCCGGCCCAGACCGTTTCGAAGACTTCGTCCCCAAGCCCATTGAGAAGCGACTGGACATTGACGTCCGGGAAGATCTTTTGGCGAAAGTTACCGGGCGTTATGTCGGCTTGGGCCGTTATGAGCGACCGCCAACACTCAATGCCAATGCCCGCGTGGATGCGATCGAATTCAAAGACGCAGCCGCAGCCAATGCCTTGCTGGAACGGTTGCGTCAAAAGCTCCCACGCGAAGAAATGAAACCGACGACCATCGCCGGAACCACTGCATTCCAACTCGGAAAAACCCGCCCGGCTCGACCGAACCTACGCGCCGTAACACGGTTCCTCTGGCAGATGGACAATTGGCTGGTCTTCAGTGACAGCTCCAAATTCGCCGAACTCGTCGTTCGAACCCAGGGTGGTGTGAAGTCACGCTTGATCGATGACGAGGACTTCACGTTGATGTCGACAGAATTGGATGGAGAGCTCGAAGGATCTGATCCATTCATGCTGTCTTTTCGGCGTGACTCCGAACAACTTCGGTGGATCTATGAATTGATCGGAGCGGACACGACAAGAGCCGGGCTTCGCAAAGGTGCCCAGAAGAACCCGATGATGAGCGCCGTTGCAGACTTGATGGAACGCAACTCTTTGCCCGACTTTGACCTCGTCAAGCAGTACTTCTTTGTCAGTGGCTTCTACGGCTATGACGAACCAGGCGGCATCCATTTGGGAGCGATCACGTTACGACCGTTCGACTGAATGCGAGTCTGGCGGCGCTTGCATTGCGCGAACGCGGCGCAAGATCTTCTGCGGGACGACGACGCTCAACAGGATCGCGGCCGTGATCGATAAGATGACACCGACCCATCGGGGCCAGGCCATGTCTGCAGCGGAGACCGCTTCGGAACCGCAGTAGACCCACAGCCACTGTGGAACCGATGCCATTGCGGCGGCCGCTAGGTAGGGTCCCCAACGTGCACCGGCCATCCCCATCGCGTAGCTGATCATCGTCGTCGGAATCGGCATCAGCCGGACCAGCAAGTGCATCGCAAATCCTGCTGTCGCCGCAGTGACCTGAATCTGCCGCAACACCTCAATGTCCCGAATGGACTGGGATACCCGTGGTGCTCCCCCCAGTGACCAGCGGCCAAGGGTGTAATTGACGAAAGCCGAAACGACGGCCGTCATTGAAAGCATGATCCCGCCCATCGGCAAGCCAAACAAAGCTCCTGCTGACAAGGAGATGACTGTCTTCGGAACAAACAGGCACATCATCAACGTCGCCAATCCGACGAACGCGACTGGACTCGCCGCACCACTGGCATCGATGACCGCGCGGATCTCTCGTGGCCCCATACCACTGATCATCAGCAGGATGCCGATGGCCACGCAAGTGGCCGGCAGGTGCCAACGCCAACGAATCCGTTCGAGAATACGATTCAACCGAGTCCCTTCAAGACACCATTGCTATCGCCGAACGAACGGATCTTCGCGCCCATCTGTTGCATCATCCAAACGTAAAGATTGCACAGGGGTGTACCGTTCTTGTAACGAATGTGCTGCCCGGTACGAATGCGACCACCACCTCGGCCCGCCAACAGAATTGGCAGGTTGTCGTGATTGTGTCGATCGCCGTCACTAATGCCACTGCCATAGACGATCATGCATTGATCCAGCAGTGTGCCCTCGCCCTCGTCAATGGAACCCAGCCGTGACAACAAATACTCGAATCGATCGAGATGATAGCGATTGATCTTGGCGACTTCGGTTTGCTTGTGCTGGCTCTTGCCATGATGGGACAACTCATGGTGTCCTTCGTGCACGCCAATTTCTTTGTACGCTCGGTTGCTACCCGCGTTGGCGAACATGAACGTGACGATACGCGTGCTGTCGGTCTGATATGCCAGTGCGACCATGTCCATCATTAAACGACTATGTTCCGACAGCTCGCGTGGTATCCCAGAAGGTCGTGGATAGTCGGCGACGCCATCTCCGGAAGACGTCAGCTTCTCGGCACCATTCAAACGTTTTTCGACATCGCGAACTGCGTAGAGATATTCGTCCAGTTTGCGACGATCGATCGCAGGTAGGTGGGCGTGCAACCGCTGGGCGTCTTCCAGAACAAAGTCGAGAACGCTCGCGCGATGCTTCTCACGTTCACTCTGGGCACGACGCGTCGGTTTGGCGGATTGACCTGCGAACAGTCGATCAAAGATGGCTCGAGGATCGTTCTCCTTGGCCATCGGATTGGTCGGGCCACGCCAAGACATGTTGGACGCGTAAGCACAGGAGTAGCCGCTATCACAATTGCCAGCCTGACTGCTCGCCTCAAGTCCCATTTCCAGCGAGGCAAATCGTGTCGCATCGCCGACCTTTTGGGCCGTGACCTGATCGACCGATACGCCGTTTTGTATGTCCGCGCCGTTTGTCTTCCTTGGGTGTGCCCCGGTCAGGAATGCCGCAACGCTACGAGCATGATCACCGCCCCCGTCGCCGTGGGATCGGGCGCCATCGAGTGTCAATCCGGATAGCACATTAAATTGGTCCCGATGCGTCGACAGACGCGCCAGCGTGGGAGTCAGTGCGTATCCGCTTCCGCCACGCTGCGGAGTCCAGTCGTCCATGTGCATTCCATTGGGTACATAAAAGAACCCCATTCGCAGCGGTAGACTGGCCGCTCCGGTCGAAGCGGCTAGCAATCGATTCGGATTCATTACCTCCAGTGCCGGCAGGGCGATCGCCGTTCCAAGCCCTCGCAGCATGGTTCGTCGAGATATTGTTTTGGCGGAAAGGCTCATTCTCGAAAACCCTGCTTTTGGAATGGATCACTCTCGATGATTGCCGCAATCAAATAGGCAAATCGATAGTCATGCTTCGCCAAAGAATCAACGATTCGGTCGATCGCGCATTGGTCGTAGTATTCCGTGCCCCGCCCTATAGCGTAGGTCAGCATCTTTTCTGACAGGGCGCGCACAAACTGATCGCGTTTTGAACCCGCAAATAGTTCTCGCAGATCCTCGATCCCATCGAACCGCGTACCGTCTGGCAATTCACCCGTCGCATCGATCGCCTGGGCGCCATCGCGGGTGCGCCAACGACCGACGGCATCGAAATTCTCGAGTGCAAGCCCAAGTGGATCCATCACACTATGGCACGAGGCGCAGGCCGGATTCGCTCGATGCTGTTTCGTGCGTTCTCGCACGCTGCCACTGATTCGACCCGCGTCCAATTCCGGGACATTGGGTGGTGCTGGCGGCGGAGGTGTGTTGAACAGGTTATCCAGAATCCACTTTCCTCGTTTGACGGGACTCGTTCGCGTCGGATTGCTGGTGACGGTCAACACGCTGGCATGAGTCAGCAGTCCACCCCGTGGCGTACCGGCCAATGAAACGTAACGGAACTGCGGCCCCCGAATACCCGAGACCCCATAAAACTCCGCCAGCGTCTCGTTGAGGTACGTGAACTGTGCCTCGATCAACTCCGTCACCGGCATGTTTCGTTTCAGGACTTCCGAAAAGAACATCAGCGTTTCGATTCGCATCAAGCGACGAATCTCGTCGTCAAAACTTCGATAAATCCTTGTATCCGGCTCGACGATGTCCAGGTTGCGAAGCTGCAACCACTGAGATGCGAAGTGGTCCACCAACTGACTGGATCGAGGGTCTTGGATCATCCGCCCGACTTTTTCCAGCAGGGTGCCGCGATCGCGAAGCTGGCCTCGATGCGCCAGCAAGAGCAGTTCATCATCCGGCATACTGCTCCACAGGAAGTAGGAGATCCGCGTCGCCAACTCGTAGTCATTGATCAGGGGCATCGAGCCATCGTCGTGGGGCACGCGTGGCCTCTCGACACGGAATAGAAAATACGGCGATACAAGGATCGCCTGCATACCGACTTGAATGCTTTCCTCGTATGAACCGCCTGCCTCGCGAACGGATGCTGCCAACTTGGCTAGACGCTTCCGTTCACCCGACGTCACGGGCCGTCGAAACGCTCGACTGGCGAATCGGCCCAGCACCTCCAAGGTCGCGTCGTCGATCGAAACGGAGCTGGTCGGAGTCATGAACACGATGGCGTCGTGGCTTGGCGGCAGGTCAGGCTGAGACGCAAACGGACTCCGTTTTTCCACACCTCGAACATGCACGTGATGCAGATGAAGGTTGCGATCAACTCGGCCGGCAACGTAGTAGTCGTTGATGAACGCAATCTCGATCCGATGGGTGCCACGCGACAACGGCAATGAAACGGATTTGTCCGTGGCGTTTGTCTCGGGTACGTCGATCTTGAATCGCGTCCGTCCGATCCTGACCTCCATGCGAACCGGCTCATCGCCGCCTTGGTCCCCGCTGGCAGCGATCGTCACCTCGAAATCGCCGCGAAACGGTGCTTCAATCTCGAAGAACACCTCGCCATCGGCAGCCATTGTCAAATCACGTCCGCCATAAAACTTCTCGGCCCCATTCAGGGATGCCGGCGCACGATCGACTTCGTAGAGTTGCGCTGGCGGCGGCGTGTACACGGCTCGTCCCGCGATCGCCTCGGCAGCGTGCAGATACTTCTCCATCAACACGGGCGGCAGCGACAGCACGTCACCAATGTTGTCGAATCCGTATCCGACATCATCCCCCGGAAAGTCCGCCGCCGGTTCGTAGTCAACACCCGTTAAATCGCGAATCGTATTCTGATACTCGACACGGTTAAGACGACGCATCGCGACTCGACCGGCATTGGGATTGCGAACGCAGTCGACGTCGTTGGCAATCTGATCGATTAGTTCCACCATCCGAGCGCGCGTGGCTGCGTCCATGGTCGCCCCATCGGCCGGTGGCATACTGCCTAGCCGGACTTGTGCCATCGCACGGACCCATACGGATCGATTCTCTCGCACATCTTCGACGGTCGCATCGGCTGCGAGTGAAATACCCGCCTCGGCGTCGGTGGCACCATGGCAATCAAGGCAATAGGTTCGCACCAACGGCATCAGATCGCGTTCGTATTCCATTCCAACACCAGCGTCATCACCGCGTACCAACTTGGTCGCGGAGGGGCTGGTCACGAAGGGGATCGTGAGACACATCCCGATCGTCGGAATCCATGATGATCGACCTCGGCAGTCCTTCGGCACCTCGGGTGCGGGGAATGAAGTTGGAACGCAGTGGTCGAGACTTGACGACATGCGACTGACTACCCAGGAAACAACAAACGGAAACCACACTTCATTCTACGGGTCGTTCGCACACCGCACCCCCATTTGGTTCCAAAATCAGGCTGCTGCGAAGCGGGATTGTGTCGGATTTAACGCATTCAACGAACGTGATTTCGATGCCAGTCACGGATGGGTCAAGTGACAGTCCACCGGCACTCATCGTCGCTTGCGACGAGCAGCGTCCGGGTGATCCGCTAGCCGCTCGTGATCGTCCAACCCCCTGATAATTAAAGAGAGATTCGCCCGCTCAAAATCGCGTTGAAGACCTTGGAGTTTGTCCATCACCGTGTGGTCCACGAACAGCACCTCCGAAAGGTCCAACACGACGTTTCGCGATCGCGAGATCCCTTGCCTCTCAATCTGCCGACGAATCGGAATCCAATTACTAAACACCGCCGATTGGTGGGCGACGAGCCGCACGGAACCGCCATCGGAAGGCATCACGTCGACGTGAGATTTCCAAAGGGATCCTAATGGAACACCGTGAAATCGATGTAGGAAAAGTTTCGCGACAATTCCAATGACGATGCCAACCAGCAAGTCCGTCGCCAACACGCCGATGAGCGTCACACAAAAAATGAGTAGTTGTTCGCGACCAATCTTCAACACATTGAGGAACTCACTTGGGTGGGCCAGACGAAACCCCGTGAAGATCAACATGGCCGCCAATGCGGCCATCGGTATGCGATGCAACACCATTGGAATCAAGGCGACACACACCAGCAGGAACACGCCATGCCACATACCCGCAAAACGTGTATGACCTCCGTTGTCGATATTCGCCTTGCTACGAACGATCTCAGAGATCATCGGCAATCCGCCGACCATCGCAGAGCCAAGGTTCCCGATGCCGACGGCGACCATGTCGCGATCCATGTTGCTCTTGCGTTTCCACGGGTCCATCAAATCCACCGCCTTGGCACTGAGCAGCGATTCAAGACTGCCTATGACGAAGAACATGAACACCCACTTCCAGGCGATGGGTTTTCGAAGGGCGGTAAAGTCGGGCAGCATGACAGCATCGAACATGCCAAAAACCCGATCTGGCATCTCGACCAAGAATCGGCCGTCGCGATCGAAATCATCGCCGTTCCAGTTGTAGGACTGCGTCGAGCCGAGTTGAAACCACATGCCCATCGGAATCGCGATCAGCAGCACGATCACCGGTCCTGGAATGATCTTCAGACGCGGTCGCCTCCGTTGCACAAGGGGCCAAACGAACATGATCGCCAGACTGGTCACACCAATCAACGCGATGATCGGATTGGCCCGCATCACAATCGACGGCAGCTGCGCGAGCAACTGAAGCGGTCCGCCGGTGGCTTCGACGCCAAATGCTACAGGAATCTGCTTCGCAATGATGATCACACCAATCGCCGCAAGCATTCCATGAACTGCGGAGAGCGGAAAGAACTCGCCGAGAATCCCGGCTCGGAGGACGCCAAAACCAATCTGGAGGACGGCTGCTGCCACGCCAACGGCTAGCGCCGATCGATACGCCTCTGTGTCGGCCTCGGTCCAACCGTTGGCCATCCCATCGCCACCGAAGGCCCCAATGCAACCAATTGAAATGACGATGAGACCCGCTGCGGGGCCCTTGATCGTTAACTCCGAGTTGCTCACCAGGGTCGCGACGAACGACCCGATGATCGCTGTAAAAATGCCCGCGATCGGCGGATATCCGCTCGCGATGGAAATCCCCAAGCAAAGCGGAAGCGCGATCAAGAACACCAACAACCCTGACACCAGGTCGGGTTGAAAAAAAGTGATGGCTCCCCGCAAATCACCCCGCGGAACATCCGTGTCGACGTCGGCCGAATACTTGGGTTCGGATGATTCTTCGTTCATGGGTGAGGTTCCGCTGTCGCGGATGGGTGAGCTTGTCCCAGGAAACCGAACACGACCGACATCATAACGGCATTCGTCCAGCGATCACGATTCCCGAGACTCGGGTGCCTATTGATTCATGAACGATTGGACTACGATGCCGTTGTGCAGCACGACTGCCACGGCGAATTCGCAGCCGACGTCTTTGAGAATGGCACGAATGAAACACGTTCGAAATTTTTGCATCATCGCTCACATCGATCACGGGAAATCGACTCTGGCGGATCGGTTGATTCAAGCATGCGGTGGTGTGACGCAGAGAGAATTCCAGGATCAAATGCTGGACTCCATGGATATCGAGCGTGAGCGTGGCATCACCATCAAGAGCAACACCGTCACACTGGCTTACACGGCACGCGACGGCACCGAGTATCAGTTGAACTTGATCGATACGCCAGGCCATGTCGACTTCTCTCATGAGGTTCGTCGTTCGTTGATGGCATGTGAAGGTGCGTTGATGGTCGTGGACGCGTCGCAGGGTGTGGAGGCCCAGACGGTCGCGAATCTCTTCCTCGCGATGGAGTACGATCTCGAACTATTACCGGTGATCAACAAGATCGACCTTCCCGCCGCCGACGTTGACCGAGTCAGGGAGGAAATCGACGAGGATTTGGGACTGGACCCATTCGCCGCCATTCCGGTCTCGGCCAAGACGGGAGAAGGCATTCAAGACGTTCTGGAGGGCATCGCGACGTTGCTGCCAGGACCAAGCGGTGAAGCGGAGACGCCGCTGAAAGCGTTGATCTTTGATGCCTACTTTGACAAGTATCGAGGGGTCATCCTGCAGTGCCGCGTGATGGATGGCGTGCTGCGTCCGCGCGACACGATTCACTTCATGCATGCCGATCGTGATTTCACCGTCGATGAACTCGGTTACAACCAGTTCAAACTACAGCCTCGAACCCAACTATCCGCCGGTGAGGTGGGCTACATCGTCGCCGGGGTCAAGTCCGTCCAAGACATCGAGATCGGCGACACCATCACGTTAGCTGATCGCCCAGCCTCCGAACCGATTCCCGGATATCAGCCGGCCAAACAGGTCGTGTTCTCCTCGGTTTACCCGATGAGCACCGACGAATATCAAGATTTGACCAAAGCACTGGAAAAACTGTCCATCAATGATGCGGCGTTAACATTTGAGAAAGACAGCTCGGCGGCCCTCGGTTTTGGATTTCGTTGCGGATTCTTGGGGCTATTGCACCTGGACGTGATCCAAGAGCGTTTGCAACGTGAATTCGATATTGGACTGGTCATTTCGGCTCCGTCGGTCAAATATCGTTTGAACCTCAACGATGGCTCGACGTTGGAAATCGATAACCCAAGTTATTGGCCGGATCCGTCGACGATTCAGTCCGCGACCGAGCCCTACATCAAGGCGCAGATACTCACTCCGGAGGAGTATGTCGGCTCCGTGATGGAGCTGTGTCGCGACCATCGATCCGAAAGTCAATCGATGAACTACCTATCGGCGGGACGGGTGGAGGTGGTCAGTGAGATGCCCTTAGGCGAAGTGCTCTTCGACTTTTATGGCAAGCTCAAGATGATCACGCGAGGCTATGGCTCATTTGATTATGAGCCCATCGAGTATCGCAAGACCGACGTCGTGAAAGTCGACATCTTGGTTAACAAGGAACCCGTCGACGCGTTAGCCTACCTGGTACACCGCGACAAGTCTCGTGCGAGAGCCCTGCACTATTGCGAGCAGTTGGCCGAGGCGATCCCTCGACATCAATTCAAGATCCCCATCCAAGGTGCCATCGGTGGTACCATCATCGCTCGAGCGACAATTCCGGCAGTACGAAAAGATGTCACGGCCAAGTGCTATGGAGGCGATATTTCGCGGAAGAAGAAACTGCTGGAAAAACAAAAGCGTGGAAAGGCAAAGATGAAACAGTTTGGCAGTGTCAATATTCCCCAGAAAGCGTTCGTCTCGGTCCTACGAGCCGAGAAGGATTGATCGCCCCGGCCGTGCCGAGCGAGCCGGCGGTTCAGTCAAATCGTGAAAACGAAGTCGGCTGTGTTCCTTTCACAGAAATCAACAGGACTCGTGCATCATGACGCCCATGGCACTCAAGTCTTCCATCGCAACGAGGACCATCGCATTCTTGCTCGCACTCTCTTGGACTGCGACGTCGACGGTCGATGCCGCCGACAATCCAAACGTCGTCTTGATTTACATTGACGATCTCGGATATGGCGATCTTGGCTGCTATGGCGCCACAGATATCCCGACTCCGCACATCGATCGTTTGGCCAAAGAAGGCGTTCGGTGCACGGCATCCTATATCACCAATCCGCCTTGTTGCCCGAGTCGTTGCAGCTTGATGATGGGCCAGTATGGCCAACGATTTGGAAAGTATGGCATGTCCCGAGGATTGCCGATCCCCGATGACCGACCGACGCTGGCGCGCGTTATGTCGGATCACGGATATGCGACCGGCCAAATCGGCAAATGGGATATCGGAACCAAACAACAAGGGCCGCTTCAAGTCGGATTTACAGAGGTCAGACGGAAACCACCGGTCAAGAAATACACCGATGACGAAATCGACCATATGGCGCCGAATCGACAGAAACAGCTGAAGAAGAACGGTGGTCTATCCAAGTACTACTGCGTCGATGAGACTGGCAAGGCAGTCTGGCTGACCGACTACGATGGAGGTTCCATGGTCGATTTCATCGATCGCCACCATCGCGAGCCCTTTTTTCTCTACTGGTCTCCGGAGGCAGTTCACTCGTCGAACATCGAAGCCCCCGACAGTCTGACCAGTCGAACCACAGCTCCGAATCGACGAAAGAAGTTGGCCGGTGCGATCGTGTCGGTCGACGACCAAGTCGGAAAGCTCCTCGATGCGCTCCGCAATCATGGACTGCGAGAGTCGACGCTCGTCATCTTCTCCAGCGACAACGGTGCCAACGGCAGCGAAGGCGGATCATCAACTCCATACGCCGGTGGAAAGGGCGGCGGGACGCAGAAAGAAGGCTGGGTGCGTGTGCCGACCATCCTCTCGATGCCCGGGTCGCTCCCGCAGGACCAGGACTACGATGGGCTGATCGCCAATTTCGACTTTTATTCGACGATTACGCAGATGACCATGCAATCGGTTCCGGATCACTGTGACGGCGTTGATCTGCTTCCCTATCTACGTGGCGAGCGGTCGGGTGATCCACACGAATACCTTTTCTGGCTCAACAATCAGCCCGATGACGCCGTTCGCCGACATCTGATCGCCGTCCGCTGGCGAGATTGGCGGCTCTACCGAAAGTACGCCGACGACAAATGGCAGCTGTTCGATCTGAATAAGGATCCGCGTGAAGAGAGTGACCTCGCGTCAACGCAGCGGGATGTGGTGGAGCAGATGGCGACAAAACATGCTCAATGGGCCGAGACGCTCGCCCCGCTTGCGCAGATCCCAAAGACTAGCCGCGGAGCCCAGACGGTGCCCAGCGGTCACGGTTGGGCTTTCGCCACGATCCGAAGTATTACGGGTTCGGATTGAATCTGATGCGATTCTTCTTCGCCGTGCTGATAGCATGCAGCCCAGAAAGCATCGCCTGGCCCATCGATCAACCCAACATCGTTTTTATGTTGGCCGATGACCAGAGTTGGGGCGGAACCTCGGTTGCGATGCATCCGGACCTGCCGTTTTCGCGGAGCAGCATCATTCAGACTCCGTCCTTGGAGAAGCTCGCGTCTGAAGGAATGAGGTTCTCGGCCGCCTACGCTCCTGCGTCGGTTTGCTCACCGACACGATGCAGCTTGCAACTTGGAATGAGCCCAGCCCAGACCGGTTGGACCAAAGCAGCTCCGGTAATGACGGCCACCGACGGGCATCGTCTGATTCCACCGCGAATTAGCAAGAGTCTCCGCCGGGAGACGATCACGTTTGCTGAACTCCTCCGCGGCGCGGGCTATGCGACGGCCCATTACGGCAAATGGCACTTGGGCGGTGGCGGGCCATCGGACCACGGCTACGACGATGGCGACGGAGCCACTGGTAACGAGCACGCATATCGCTTCAGCGACCCGAATCCGGTCGACATTTTTGGCATGGCGAATCGAGCCTCGGAGTTCATGGAGAGTAGTCGTGACGCACGAAAGCCGTTCTTGATTCAGTTGTCGTGGCACGCTTTGCATGCACCGGAGAATGCGCTGAAATCGACCATCGCCAAGTACCAACAGGTCGCGGGGCGTCGTGTTCCACCAGTGGCAGCCATCTCAGAAGATCTGGACACCGGTGTCGGCATGGTCATGGACGCAATCGATCGGCTGGGTTTATTGGAGAAGACGTTTGTGATCTACATGTCCGACAACGGAGGCGGCGGTCAACGGGGCCAGCTCCGCGGTGGGAAAGGCGCTGTATACGAAGGGGGCATTCGTTCACCACTGATCGTTCGTGGGCCGAATGTAGCGCCCAATTCATGGTGTCACACGTCCGTGGTGGGATATGATTTTTTCCCGACTTTTTGCCAATGGGCGGGCATCCCCGCAAGCCAGTTGCCCAATCAAATCGAGGGAGGCAGTCTGGCTTCGATCCTTGCCAACCGAGGCGAAGGCGTCGTCGATCGCCCTCGCGAAGAACTGGTCTTTCACTTCCCTCACTACCAGAGTGCCGAGGGGCCCCAAACAGCGATGGTTCTCGGGAGCATGAAGTTAATGAAGTTCTACGAGACGGGTCGGCTGGCATTGTTCGACTTGTCGCGTGACATTCACGAAAGCAATGATCTGGCCGCCAGGCGCCCCGCCGAAACGAAACGGCTCCATGATCGCCTCGAGTCGTACCTGTCGGCCGTCGGAGCGAAACTTCCGACATCGAATCCTCGGTTTGATCCTGCGAATGCTCCGGCGTTCATCAAGCGTGGTCCGGCGCGCACCACCGGCAAAGCCATCAACACGCCAGTCCGCAAACCGATCCGACCACGCGGCTCCAAACGCCAGCAACGACGTCCAAAACCAGACCAATGAGTGAATCCTTCCGTCTGGGATTGAAGGGGTAGGCACCAGAACCGTGACTCGCGGATGCAGAATCGTTTCGGCGTAGGCGGGCCATTCACGATGAATTCATGCAACCGAGTGGTTGCTAAACTCCGTGGCCTCCCCATTGCACGTCGCCGATGCCGTTGGGTCTGGCTGGCATGACGGCGTGATCCCGACAGCCTGCACAGCCGGCTCAAGTGATTCTGTAATGTCACGCGTTGCAACTGTGACAGGACGCGATCGGCCAAGTGACTTGGATTGGATGATCTTGGGTGGCCGATGAAAATCATGAGGCGGCCAATTTGCCGCAAGCCTCACCTCCCGATCCCGATCAAGGCGTGGTTGTGTCCACGTCATGATGTTCCAATGCAGGGTCCACGACGGACTGGCTGGAAGAATTGCCATGGAAATGACTCGCAACCGATACTTCTCGATTGGCGTGCTGTTGATCTTGTTGGGCACCCAGTTTCGGATGATTGATTCGTTCGTGCTGAACGAACCCTCCACGCGCGTGCTGTCGAAGGTGTCCAAGCAGGCCCAGGTTGCCCAGGACGACTCATTTAGCTCGTTCCTCATGCAAGTGCATCCGAAACCAACCAAGCGTGTGCATCCGCCCCGATGGCTTGGGCTGGCGATGATCGCGGTTGGCACCGTGATGAGTCTCCACGCATTCGCGATCCCCAAACCGTGAACCGATTCGGCCACGTCTTCATCGCAAGACTCATTCTGGCGCTCAGCCTCGGTGTGTTGCTGGTGGGCATCGACATCACGCGACCTGTTCTGGCGCAGCGATTTGGTTCGTCAACCGGACCAGGGATGATGGAGCCATCAAACGATGAGACCGGACGCGTTCCCGACCCAGCTGCGAAACAACGGACGGCGGAACCCATTCTCTTGCGTGAGGGTACTCGGGTCGGTCCGATGGCTGGACGTTTCGTTCGTAGCGGCAAGATTTGGCGTTTCGTTCCGGCCAGCTCGAATCCGTCGCGGATGCCCAAAGGCGATGCGGGCACCTCGAGTTCAACATCCAAGATTTCCGGTGGCGGAAACCAGTGGCTTTCCAGGCAAGGAACGCTGGATGAGCGAGAGGATCGACGCGGGGCGACGACTCTGTCAACCATCGTCGTGATCGAGAACTTGATGTTGGATCGTGTGTCTCGCGCGATCGACCAAGATTCCAGCGATGCCAACTGGACCATTACGGGCAAAGTCACCGAGTTTCGCGATGAGAACCGCCTGATGCTAACGACGGTTCGGCGGGCCCCCATCAACGTCCAGGACCTTCAATCGCCGTAATCGGACGACTTCTTGCTGCTCACGGATGCGCGGATGGACTCCGTGCGGCCCCGAAGGCTCGGCGTCGGTCCCATTGACATCCCACGGGGTCTGGATGAATCGTGCTTTGGTCGCGATAACACCGCTAACCTCTGGTGACTGTTCACTTGCTTCGGGGACCATGCTTGATGTCCGATTCCGCCACGCCGATCACCCAACCCGCGAAACTAGCGCTTGAAGATGGAACGGTCTACGCGGGCCGATCACTCGGGGCCAAGGGGGAAACGTCCGGTGAAGCCGTTTTCAACACGTCCATGACCGGTTATCAGGAGATCCTGACCGATCCGAGTTATTGCGGTCAAATAGTCACGATGACTTACCCTGAGATCGGCAACTACGGCGTCAACTCGGTGGACATCGAGAATGACTCGCCCGCTTTGTCGGGGTTCGTCGTACGCAATGACAGTCGTATTCGCAGCAACTATCGATCCGACGGAGATCTACACGATTACTTGAGTCGGCATCGTGTTATCGGCCTAACGGGGATTGACACTCGATCTTTGGTTCGTCGGTTGCGTTCGGCGGGCGTGATGAGGGCGATCCTTTCAACGGACGACCTAGACGATGCGTCGCTGGTCGCCAAGGCCAAGTCGTCACCGGGACTGGTCGGGCAAGACATGGTCGCGAAGGTGATGCCGAAAGAGCCCGTCACTTGGACGGAGGAAGTCGATGACTGGACCGCTGCCGGCATGACGATGACGCCGGACAAGAATCCGAATGAGGATGCTCGTCCGCATGTAATCTGCATGGATTTCGGAATGAAGTGGAACATTCCCCGTCACCTTCGCAGCCGCGGCAATCGCGTGACCGTTGTACCGGGGAATGCCACAGCGGATGCAATTCGACAGCTCCAGCCCAGTGGCGTCTTCTTGTCCAATGGCCCCGGCGATCCCGAACCACTGACGTATGCCCACCAAACGATTCGGGAATTAATCGGCGAAGTGCCGGTCTTTGGAATTTGTTTGGGGCATCAACTGCTGTCGTTGGCATGTGGAGCCAAGACGTTCAAGCTGAAGTTTGGCCACCGCGGCGCCAACCAACCTGTCTTGGACTTAGAAACCAACCGGGTTGAGATCACGACACAGAACCACGGCTTCGCCGTCGATGATCGAGACCTTCCGGACTGCCTGTTGGTGACGCACCGCAACCTCAACGACGACACCATCGCGGGAGTAAGGCACCGGGACGCCGATGCCTTTGCCGTTCAATACCATCCCGAGGCTGCATCGGGGCCCCATGACAGCCAGTACCTGTTCGATCGTTTCCAAGAGCGATTGAAGCCGCGATCTTGACACCGCCAATTGGCGTGTTGACGACGCACGTGCATGATTCGCGGTGGATACGCCGGATATCGCACGCACGATTCTGATTCTTCATTTGATTGAGGTCTCCATGGCAAAACAACCGAAGACCGCCATCACGCCGACACGCGGCGAAGACTATCCCGAGTGGTACCAGCAGGTGATTCGCGCGTCGGACCTGGCCGAGAACTCGCCGGTCCGAGGTTGCATGGTCATCAAGCCATGGGGTTATGAACTCTGGGAGAACATGCAACGAGCCTTGGACGACATGTTCAAGGCCACAGGGCATCACAATGCCTATTTCCCCCTCTTCATTCCAATGAGCTATTTGGAGAAGGAAGCCGAGCATGTCGAGGGCTTCGCAAAAGAGTGCGCCGTCGTAACCCACCATCGGCTGGAGCCGGATCCCGACGGTGGCCTGCGACCCGCCGGCAAGTTGGAGGAACCTCTGATCGTGCGGCCGACCAGTGAGACGATCATCGGGGCGACCTATGCGAAGTGGGTGCAGAGCCACCGCGACCTTCCGATCCTGATCAATCAATGGGCCAATGTGGTTCGCTGGGAGATGCGCACGCGCATGTTCCTGCGAACAGCGGAGTTTCTCTGGCAAGAAGGTCACACGGTCCACGCAACGTCGGACGAGGCGATCGATGAGACGACCAAGATGATCGACGTGTACCGCGCCTTTGCCGAACAGTGGATGGCGATGCCGGTGATCGTTGGAAGCAAAACCGCCGCCGAGCGTTTTCCGGGTGCCGTCGAGACGCTAACGATTGAGGCGATGATGCAAGATCGCAAGGCGTTGCAGGCGGGAACCAGCCACTTCCTCGGGCAGAACTTCTCCAAAGCCCAGGAGATCAAGTTTCAGAGCGATGAGGGGGACATCAAGTACGCCTGGACAACGTCATGGGGTGTCAGCACGCGCTTGGTCGGGGCTCTCATCATGACGCACAGCGACGACAACGGTTTGGTACTTCCTCCGCGACTTGCACCCGCCCACGTGGTGATTCAGCCCATCTACAAGGACGATTCGCGTGCCGAAGTAATGGCCTACGTCGAGTCGCTGAAAAACCGTTTGGCCGTCCAATCGTTTGCAGGAGCTCCCTTGCGTGTGGAGGTCGACGATCGTGATATCCGCGGCGGTGAAAAGAAGTGGTATCACGTCAAACGGGGCGTGCCCATTCGACTCGAGATCGGCCCCAAAGACGTCCTAGCGGGAAACGTGTTTTGCTCGATTCGAAATCAAGCCAAGAGCCGTGGGGTTTCCTGCGACGAGTTTGTGGCGGGAGTGGAAACAATGCTGCAAACGTTGCAGGCTGAACTCTTGGACGCTGCCACGCGGCTTCGGGATGATCATTCCGAAACCATCACGAACGAGTCCGATTTCCGAGACTTCTTCATGACGAATGACGAATCGTCCATCCACGGCGGATTCGCGTATTGTCACTTCAGCGACGAAGATGAGATCGCGCCGTTGTTGAAAGAACTCAAGGTTACGATTCGGTGCGTCCCGCGCGAGGGCGGCGACGTGAGCGGAACATGCTTTGCCACCGGAAAACCCGCGTCCCAGATCGGTTTGTTTTCCAAAGCCTACTGAAAAACCAAGTGATCAACACACCCCAGCCGCAAAGGGCAGCTGGAAGGTCACCGGCGCGGGTGTAGAAGCTCCGGCGAGAGTCTCGCCTGGGCTCCGCCAAGATCGCGTCCTCGGCGTCGTATGCCAGTCTCTGGACAACGATGCCATTGGAATCAATCCAGGCTGTTGGCCCCCCATTGGCAGCCGACAAGATTGGTTTACGTGAGCCAACGGCTAGCATTTGACTGCACCGGAGATGATGTTCAACGACAGCGGTTCCATTGAACCAGGCGTCATTGGTGGCCGTGATGATCGCGTCGACGGGAATGGGGGACAGACGACGCAGCTGACCGATCGCCACGCGTTCCACCGCCGTTTCGATGCAAATGTTAGGAAGGACCGTCAGCCCACCCAATTCGAATGGATCGGCCTTGCTTCCGGCGTCGATCCCCATCCCCGGCGGTATCCAATCACGCAACCAGGGAATCGACTGAATCACAGGCACGTATTCGCCAATCATCACCAGGTGATTCTTCCGATAGGTGTGTGCGACGCGGCCTGACCGATCGACCATCACCAGGCCGCTATACGTGCGTGTAGGATCACCGTAGTCCACCACTGAGCAACCGCCCAGTAAGACGGGCGGCTCACCTTGGATGGCGCTCTGCAGATCGACGGCGCGTTGTTGGAACGCGTCTTGGTAGGCCGCGACTCGAACGGCGAACTGGGATTTTGTCAGCGTCGGATCGTAGCTGGCAACCAAAGGTGGAACGCCGGCGGTCGCATCGTGCGTCATCCAAGGTAAATTGCCGGACATCATCGATTCGGGCCACACGACCGCGTCGACATCGCCTACTTGATTGCACGCGACGACCGTCTGTCGAGCGTAGTTGTCGTAGACTTCCGCTTGGCGAATAGGATTGACCTCGTACTCCGTTCGTTCGTTCCTCGCCAGCAACAAAACTCGCTTTCCTGTCTTTTCCGTTTCACAGTCGAGTTGGGCTGATCCATAGTACAACGTTAGAAAAAGCAGAATCGATCCGGTGGCCAAGCTGGGTAGTGGAGTCCAGGGAACGCTCCGTTGCTTCCACGAATAGATCGCCCAACGAACGATATCGAAGACAGCCACGTTGACGACGGCAACCACGAAGCTCACGCCATAGCTACCGAACAAATCGGCGATCTGAATGAAGATGGGCATCTCGGCCAAAGTGTGTCCGAGCATTAGCACCGAGATGCCGGTCCCCAAATAATTCCGGACCCATTCCCAGCCGATCCAGATCGCGCCCAACGCCAATGGCCGCCATATCGGCCACGATCGTCCCACAACTGGATGATTCGTCGACCAATCGGAGAACCGCTTCCAAAGGGTGATCGATAGCCACGGAAAAATCGCCAGATACGCCGCCAGCGCGATCGCAGCGAAGATCATCAGCGGATGGGCATGGCGCAAACCCTGCAACGCGGCCATGTGATACAGAAACGATCCGACATAGATTCCGCGTCTCTGGATCATTGAGCCGTCGTCGACGACCCATAGCCATGGGACCAGTGCAAGGAAGGCAGCCAGACCCCAGCAGATCGGTGGACCTGTAAGCCACCACAAGCCCGCGGATGCCAACAACAAGCACCAAGCCAGCGCAGGCGATAGCCTCACTGGAACCTCGCATTCCGACGGTTCGCTCGGGTTCAAGGCGTTGATATTGGCACCGTTGCGAACGTGCTGATGAATTTCGGCGCGACTGGTCGGCGTCGCAAGCATTGTGCCGCCGCGCCCGTTTTCAGATCAAGGCGCATTCGGCACGTGCCTTGGACACTCCGGTGAAGTCCATCCACGCTCGATTGGGACTATCGAAACATGGGAACAGTGTTCTACGGAGACGGGGACCTCGCAAAGCCCCTGGATCGAAACGACCAACCCGTCGACTCAACTGGAAGGGACGACAGGACTCGGGCTGCGTGGTCCTTTGGCGAACCAGTCCGCAGCCCCAGTAAGCCAGGCAAGAATACGTTCTTGGGGCAAGTGAACGATCACTTGGCTGTCCTTGTCGTCTTCCTCGGGCGAGGTTACACCTTATGCATGGTGTTTCCCCGCTTGTGAGGCTGACAAGATGACCAAGACGCTCGTTGATTGTGGTAACTGCGGTCCCGATTTCAATTCCATTCGACAAATGGTGACGTCCCATTTCGACGCGACCGTGCTTCAGACCCACGGTGCCGAGGATACGCTCGAACTATTGCGGCAGCGTCCGGTCGACTTGGTGACCGTCAATCGCAAGCTTGATCGGGACTACACGGACGGCTTGGACGTGATTCGACAGATCAAAGCCGATCCACAGTTCGCGGAGTTACCCGTGATGCTGGTGACGAATTACGACGAACATCAACAGTCAGCGATCGCTGAAGGCGCCATCAGGGGATTCGGAAAGTTGGAAATGGATTCCGATGCCACGCTTGAACGACTCGAACCCCATCTTTCCGTCACCGTTGCCGATTAAGCAGACGCTGACGCTTTCAAAATCAATGAATTGAGGCGGCTCTTGCTGCGAGCGGCAGCATTCTTGTGAATCAAATTCTTCGCAGCCGCCTTGTCGAGTTTGCTGGCGGCGACTCGAAACTCACTACGAGCTCGGTCCAAATCACCCGCCGCGACGGCCTCACGAACCCGTTTCAGCTGGGTTCGCATGGTGCTGCGGCTGCTGCGATTACGGATGCGGCACTTTTCGTTTTGGCGAAGTCGCTTCGATGCGGAGGCGGTATTGGGCATTTCGAGTAGACGGAACGTGTCAGCGGTCAAAAAAGTAGAGGTTATCTTTTGGGGGCGGGGAGTATGACACTGCTCTGGGTGGCTGTCCAGCTCATCCAGAAAGTTCCATAATCGCGGCGACGAAGATTGATGTTTCCGACGATTTGGACGCGGTGTGAGCCAACCTTTTCACGCATCGACAGGCCCCCTGTCAAATAATTCCAACGGTGGCGATGGCGAGGCGGATTGTCCACCGGGTCGCGTGGGGTTGGTCGGTGCGGGGCCGGGCGATCCCGAACTATTGACGCTGCGGGGACTTCGCTGGCTGCGTCAGTGTGATGTCGTCCTCTACGACGGTCTCAGTAACACGGAAATCCTGCGGCACGCCAATCGCGCTGTCCACACGTGTGTCGGAAAGCACGGACAATCGCGAATCTGGAAACAGTCCGAAATTATCGACGAAATGCTGCGACACGCGCAGGCCGGCCACACGGTCGTCCGCCTCAAAGGAGGTGATCCGGCTGTCTTTGCTCGCACCAGCGAGGAAGTGGATGCCTTGCGGGCGTCAGGCATTGAGTTCGAGATCGTACCCGGAATCACGGCGGCGTTGGCGGCGGGATCGTACGCGGGAATTCCCGTTACGCATCGGGGCTATGCTTCGGCCGTCGCGCTCGTGACCGGCCATGAAAATCCGGACAAGGAGGTATCGAGCCTGGACTGGCACGCGCTGGCCGCTTTTCCGGGAACGCTGGTCGTGTACATGGGCGTCACCAGCGTCAAGTCGTGGACGTCCGCCTTGCTCAAGGGGGGCAAAGATCCGGCAACTCCGTGCGCGATCTTGCGTCGGTGCACGTTGCCGGATCAACAACGCGTCCATTGCCGACTTGACGAAGTTGCCGATCGGTTGACTCCGGCCTCCAAGATGCGCCCCCCCGTGATCACGATCGTGGGGCCCGTCACCGAGTTGGCCGAGTCAATGGATTGGTTCGCTCAGCGGACCTTGACGGGCAAGCGAATCTTGGTCAGCCGTCCTCAGGTGGATGCCGAAGGTGAATCGCCCCGTGGCGTCCCCGAACAAAAATCAGTCAGCGATTCAAACGAAGATGTTTTGACATCCCTGTTGCGTGAATTGGGTGCGGATGTCGTTTCCCAGCCCGCCATTGCGATCCGCTCCGTGGAGGATCCGGCACGATTGGACGACGTGATCATGCGGTTGCGAACGTTTGATTGGATTTTGTTTTCAAGCCGACACGGTGTTCGGTATTTCATGGCGAGAATGAGACATTTGGGATACGACAGCCGGGCCTTTGGTGGCGTCAAGTTGGCCGCGGTCGGTCCAAGTACGGCTCAAGAATTGCATCGGCATGGGCTTCAACCTGACTTGGTACCCAAGACATCAAGCGGCCGCGCTTTGGCTGAGTCATTGACCGGTTCAGCCAATGGAGATGCATTCCTATCGATTCGCGGCACGCGTGGAGAGGATCACTTTGTCACGCCGCTAACGGACGCCGGCGGGCGTGTCGATGAGGTTGTCGTCTACGAGCAACTGCCGGTGTCGCATGCGGATCCGTCCGTGGTCGCCATGGTTCGTGATCAGGTTATCGATTGGGTGGTGATCACCAGCGCCGATACCGCTCGTCACTTGCACCGGATGCTGGGCGACAATATCTGGCACGCACGCGCGGTGGCCATCAGTTCCGCGGCGGCGAATGTGGTCGCGGATCTTGGCGGACATGACACCGTCGTTGCGGATCAGCCGGGGATTCAGCCACTGGTCGATGCAATCGTGAATTCCGAACGTCAGCTCTGAGGAAATCGATGATCCCGAAACCCTACCAGAACATGCATCAGTCCCACCCCGAGTTCATGCAAGCGTATGAAGCGATGGGAAAGGCCGCGAGCGAAGCGGGCCCCCTCAACACTCGCGAGGTCGCACTCGTGAAGTTGGGTATCTCCATCGCAGCCGGACTCGAGGGAGGTGCCCATTCGCATTGCCGCAAAGCGCTCGAAGCGGGTTGCGTACCCGATGATCTGCGTCATGTTGCGATTTTGTCGGCTCCAACCATCGGCTTCCCGACCATGATGCGTGCCAAGAGTTGGGTTGAAGACGTGATCGACAAACAGTCGCCAAACCAGTGACACGGTCGGGATGGGCGGTGGCACGGATGAGTCGGCGTCAATCGCTCAGTGTGACCCAACCCATCTGTTTCGGTCGTGTGCCTCGCCTTCGATGATGCGACTGCAGCGACGGCATCCAAAGCAATTGTTGGGCGATCGCGATGAGCGACGGTGTTCCGATCGGCTTGAACAGGCAATGCGTTGGGACCGGAAGCGCCTCAGCCCGTTTTTCAAGTCCGGCCCACTGCGCATCGGCGATCAAAATGGCGGGCAGATCCTGGTTTAGCGGTGTGGACCGGACCTCTGCCAGAAAGTCCAACACCATGATCGGATCTTCGTCCACCTCCCATACGATCAATTCAATGGCAGCATCCGACATTGGACGAGATGTCGGCAGAACGGCCGATTCACGCTCGTTCGTTTTTCCGTGGGAACGGTCCACACGCGGACTCGTCATCACCCCTTCCGAGTCAATCTGCAGCGCCTTGCGAGCTGCATTGACCGAGCGAGCACAGACGCATCGCATCGACTCATGATGGAGGACGCCCGCGGTGGCCAGCAGCGAAAGCGGCTTGTCGTCGACAACCAAGACCGTCGGATTGCCCGAGTGCGGTCGGGTCCCAGCGTAAGCCGTCATTTCCGCACGTCCATCCATGGCGTGATGTGAATGTTTGAGCTCAACGAGTGATGATGTCGAACTGGACGTCCGATCGACCAAACTTCCGCCCGTGGACATCTTCCATAGTCAAACGTAGTCGATAGCTGCCCGGCGTCAGACCGTTGGGCAAATGCATCTGATAGGCGATGAAGTAGTCCCGCAGGCGATTTCGTGAGACTTGACGATCGACAGGCAAAGACTGACTGATGACTTTCGTTCCCGAGCCGTCCAATATTTCGTAGCTGCCCTGCAACATGGTCTCGTAACCGTTGTCGTCATCCACGGTGACGAAGTTCTCAATTTCACAGTACAGGATAACCTCTTGGCCCGACGTAAACCGACGCTCCTGAAATGGTTTGATTTGCCCGTACGCCTCGATCTCGGTGCAGAACTCCAATGCCCGCACTTCGAGTGAATCGCTGGCTGCGGCGAGGTGCTGGATCGCTTCACGAATGGACGGTAGCGCCGAGCTCATGCGCCGCGACGGGACGGGATGTCCGTTGGGGTCAATCAGCGTCCATAGGCCAAGTAGTTGATGACGCAGGTATTCTTGCTGTGACGGGTCCAGGCCGTCGAAGGCTTCCGTTGCTCCATCGGGGTCGCCTGCCATGACCATGAGATGCCTCGCCATCACTTGACGACGAGTTTGATCCGCCTCGGATTCACCTGTGACGGGATGGTTGAGTCTTTCAACGAGAGCGTCGAACAGTTCCTGATTCGACAGGTTGGTGGTGTTCGCCGCTGGCATTTGGGCAACCAATGCCTCCGGTGCGATAACGCTGTCGTTCACTTTGGTCGGATGGTCCTCAGTGGCATCTTCTTGGTGGGCCACGGTCGTGATCGCTGCAGATGGGTCGTTCGGCGATCTGGTCACCTTCTCGCGATCGACGTCACTCATTCGAGCGTTCGCCTCGCGGCTCGCCAATCGTGTGGGTGTGAGGCCCATTTCGGGCACTTCGTCTGGCAACTCGGGAAGTGAATCGAGGGCATCCGTGATCGCTCGATCGATTGAGGCGGGACGCTCGCTTGACTGCGCCTGCTTTCGGGACATCGCCAGCATCTGTGCGACTGCCAATCGTCGAATTTCCGGGGGTGCTGATTCGAGCGCCGCCATCAGCTCATCGGTCTTAACGCCTGCGAGAGGGTTTTCCGGTTTCGAAACGTCCGCACTTCCCTCGGAAGTTTGGGATTCGGCAAGACGACTCTGCTGAGTACCGGATTGTGAGGTGGCTGAAGGGCTTGTGGGACCTGCTGGGCGATATCCCGCTGTCGATGACATGGCGTCGGGCGACGAGTGTGCCGACTCATGACTTGGATCGGTGCCACCCACTTCGCCGGAGCTCGGTTTGGCGTACGTTTTGGAAAGTCGCTGGGGGACGGGCTGCAGGTCGCTGGTGATCTGGTCCGTCTGCGGCGTGACCGTCACCGCATTGGGGTCTTGAGGAGCGCCCGTGGGCGATAGGCCACCGGGAAGTCGTGACACAAGACTGGGATTGCTGCATCCGGTGTCCAACAACAGCGTGGCGAGTCCCCCGATGATCAGGGAGATCCGGATCCGAACAAAGGATACCGAAACGGTGCTGGTAGATAAAAATCCATTGGCGAGCATGGCGAACCCTAGGGGCGTATGTCGGAGGAACCGCCCGGGACGCTAACTCATTTCGCATGACGGATTCAACGTCAATTGCGTCGATCACAATTGGATCACGTCAACTATCCGACGTTGTCGCGGCATACTCGCGATCCTTCAGAACCCCCGGCTGCGGGACGGGATATCGTCCGTTTTCGTCGGGAATCAGCGGGGCAGGACCGTCGGCCGTCAATTCAGCGACTCCGGGCGCGAACTCGTGCGAGCAACTCGCCATCTGATCCAAAGTGATCTCCTGGCCCGTGTGGGCCGCCATGCGACCCATGCAGGTCACGAGACTGGCTTGAACACCACGAGGTACTTCGTTGTAAGTCAAGTCCCTCTTAATGGCGTCTACCAAGTCGACCCATTCGAGACGATAAGGACTGGTTTCTGGCTGTGGATAGGCCCACTGGACTTGTCGACGATTCTGCAGTTGCCCTTTGAAGATCCTCACTTTCCCAGGCGTATGCCCCGACGTGCTCACGACAGCGGAACCACGACTACCGTGCACCGTGCTGGACATATCGTTGCGGCACCCCCTCATGCAGCGCCCGTTGAAGAAGAGCTTGGCACCGTCCGGATAGGTGTACTCCACGTCGTAGGTGTCAAAGTTTTGGTCGACATAGTCGCCACGATAGTGTCGACCGCCGAGAGCCTGTGCCTTCACCGGCCAGGCGTTCTTCATCCAGGATGTCTCATCGATTTGATGGATATAGAAATCGCTGAAGCATCCGCCGCTGGCCCACAGAAAACTATGAAACCGTTCGATTTGCCACATGGTTTCAAGCTTGTCCTCAGGCTTCCGTTGCGAGAACGCCGATGCGATCGGTCCGTGCATTCGGTATGCACGCATTGCAATGATGTCACCTATCTGTCCATCGAGGATTCGCTGGTGTAGCTCTTGGCGACCACGGCAATGCCTCACCATCAAACCGACACCGACTTTCAGATTCTTGGCATCCGCCTGTTCAGACAATTCCAGCATCCGACTCGACGACGGTCCATCTACCGTCAACGGTTTTTCCATGAAGACGTGGACGCCCCTCTGAATCGCATACTGAAAGTGAACCCACCTGAACGCCGGCGGCGTGGCAAAGATGGCGATGTCCCCCGGGCGAAGTGCATCGATCGCATGTCGGTACGCATCAAAACCCACGAACTGACGATCGGCGGGAACATCGACGCGATCGGGATTGTCCTCATGTTCGAATTGCAGGGCCCGCAAGCTACGCTGGATCCGCTCCGCCGTGACATCGGCCATGGCGACGACTCGCAGCTTGGCATTGTCCACATAGACCGCATCGCTGGCCGCGCCAGTGCCGCGACCGCCGCAACCGACCAAGGCAACGCGAATGACGTCGTCGGTTGCTTGACCATAGACATGCGGAATGGCAAGGGTCGCCGCAGCCGCTCCCGTCGATTGCACAAACTGACGACGTGTTTTCGTGGGATTCATGTGTGGACCTCGGGTGCAGGAGTGAAAAGTTGGGAATGCCCTTTAACACTTCAGTTGATGGATAACAGCGAAAAGGGATGCGATTCGGGTCAAACGGTAACGGCTATCTCGCGTCAGTTGCGCTGTTCCAAGCACGGTCCATCTCATCGACGGTCGGAATCCGAAATGGTCGGACAACACGGAAGCCGAGCCAGGGTGCATCCGTGTGATACCAAACGCTGCGAGGCAGTTGGGGATCTTGAGCCTTCCAATCTTTTTGGCTGCCACGACGGTAGGCTGAACGAAGTTGGTCGGGATCGTCATACCAACTGCCCCCTCGCACACTTCGTGGGTAAAGCCGTTCGGCCAGCACGAGCGGGTCCTCCGGACGAGCTCCAATCCGTTCGAAGTAGTCTTCGGCATAACCGTCGGCAACCCATTCCAATACGTTTCCATGCATGTCATGCAATCCCCATGCATTGGGTTTCTTTGTACCGACGAGGTGATAACGGTCGTCGCTGTTGTCGTAGTACCACGCGTGATCGCCCAGTTCATCCGAATTGCAACCGAAAGGCGAATCCGAACCGGCGCGGCATGCATACTCCCACTCAGCTTCGGTCGGCAACCTGTAGAAGTGTCCCAGCTGCGCACTCAACCACTGGCAATACTTGTTGGCGGCATGTTGCGTCATGCAGATCGCCGGATAGCCCTGCTGTCCCATCCCAAAACTCATTTCAGTGTACGGGGCTGTCGGCTGACTGACGCCGTCGACCAGTGAATGTTCGCCTGGAACGTAGTCCTTCCATCCGCCATGTTTCTCGCGGGCCAAACCTGAGATCATGAAGGGCTCGTACTCGTCCCACGTCACCTCACAACGCCCCATCCAAAATGGCGAAATGCGAACGGATGCGGCCGGACCTTCGTTCGCTTGGCGATCGGCCTCATCGATGGGGCTGCCCATGCGGAAGACTCCGCCGGGGATCGCGACCATGTCGAAGGAGATATCCGTCTGCGGAATCGTCACCGAGTGGTCGCCGATCTCCGCTGCCGATTCGGTGGCGACAATGTGGGCGTGGATTTGATTCAACAAATCTCGATTATCAAGCGATTGGTCCGGTGTGACTCGTGCGGGGCCGTCAGCCAAAGCATTCACGGCGAGGCAGGCGCCGACGAGATTCATGACGACGTGCACGATGCGCAGCAGACGCAATCGACCAATGCGATGAAGGTTCATGGATCCGGTGGACGCTGCGTGAAGGAAAGGACAATCAGGTTCAGTTCGTTCTAACTGAACTAGGTTACCTTACCCAGCATCCCGATGGGCGTTGGGGCAATTCGCGATGGCTCCACTCATCGAGGGCACGGTCTGGAGTTCGTACTCCAGCGATTAGAGCGTCAAATTCAAGATGTCGTTTGCGAAGACAAATACCATCAACGCAAGCAGCGCCAGAACACCCGCTAGTGTTAGTCGCATTTCCAAGGCTTCATCGACGCGACGACCTCGAATCAGCTCCGCGGTCAAGAAGACCATGTGCCCACCATCGAGAGCGGGGATTGGCAGAAAGTTGAGGATCGCCAAGTTCATGCTGAGCATCGTCAGAAACAATAGCTGTGCCGCAATGCCACGTTCAGCCTCCATGCCGGCCATCTGAACGATTCGGATGGGACCACCGACGTACTTGGCGTTGACCCGACCACGCACCAGCAGGCCTAGAAACTCTGCAACTCGGCTGAGGTTCTTGATGCCCTCGCGGTACCCCAATGCGACGGCGGAGGCCACCGAATCCGCATAGTGCACTGACGTCATGGGCAGGAAATTCAAGCCGCGTTCATACCAGTACCGGTCGGACTGCGCGATGCGAAGCTCGGCTTCGACAATGGTACCATCGGGCGGCCGGGTTGCTTTCACCATGACCTTGGTACCTGTGGGCAGCACCTGGACTGTTTCCATTAAACCCGTCAGGGGTCGGTTGGGCCCCAGTTCCCAACGCGTGGTCAGCGTCTCCAAGCTGGCGGCACTCAAGTGGTCTTCCAGCGACGCCTTCGCATCGGCATCCGTGAATACAAACCGGAGTTCGCGGATTTCGTCATCCACGTTCAGTTCGCTCTCCATCGTTGTGGAGGCGACAACTGGTCGGGGGCGATAGGCGAGTCCAAGTCGATCCGAGGCGATCGCGTCGGTAAGCGGAGAAACAGGCGAGTTCGCTTGTGGCACTTCACCTGCGACCACGGACACCTTCGCTTCGACGCCGTCCGCGCGCCGAACCGTCAATTCGATGGTCTCGCTCGCGTCGGGCGGATCCAGAATCATCGTATAGGCATCGATGTCCGTTTGACCGTCGATGGCGGTGATGACGTCGCCTATCTGGATCCCCGCCTGCTCGGCTGGACCGCCATCCACCATGGCCATGACAGGGCCAATCTTGAATCGAACCCCAAAGTCCTTGGCCAATTGGGGCGGAAGGGTGACCGCGTGCTTGGAATCATCCGCGCGCACCAAAGTCAACGAGATTTCCTTGGTCGGATTGGACTGAATCGCCCCTAGAATCGGTGCTGCTTGAACATCCGCATTTTCGTCGAGTGGGGCTCCGTCAATCGCCACAATGGTCGCCCCGGCATCATCACCCGTTAACGTGTCCGCGGCCGCACTCTTGGGCATCGCGTAGTACTTTTGGGGCAACCGATTCGATAACGGCGATGCAATGCCGATCATGCGACGTTCTGGTTGCGCCGGACTCGGACGCGTCTTGAGACGGTACTCGCTTCGCTCGTTGCCATAGTCCACGCGAACATTGATGGGAGCTGTCGCGTCGTCCAGACCCGCCGTCATGATGTCCATCGTCATCGACTGAAAATGCAGCTGAGGATCGTCCTCCGCGTCAGCCACCGAAACGATTCGCCCACCAGGTCGAATGCCGGCTTCCCAAGCGGGGCCGCCGGCAGATGCCATCCCGACGGTGGCTGGCGTGTACGTCACACCCGCGAAATAAGCGATCGCGGCAAATAGAACGCCCGTGATGACATTCATGACCACGCCCGCGCTGATAATGATCATCCGCTGCCAAACGGGCTTGGCCGGATAACTGCGCGGGTCCAACTCCGGTTCATCGGAGTCGCCATCACCCGATTGGCGGATGCGCTGTGCCTCGGCTTCCGCTTTGCGTGGATCATCGTCTTGGCCAAGCATCTTGACATAGCCACCTAGTGGCAAAATGCCGATGCCGTATTCCGTTTCACCATACGTCACTCGGCCCAGCGCACGCGGAAACTTGATCGGGCCGATCTGGATCGGCACGTCGAATCCGACGTAGAACTTCTCGCACTTCACGCCGAATGTCTTGGCAGCCACAAAATGACCAAGCTCGTGGACGAACACCACAAGACCGATTCCCAAGGCGACCTTGACCCACAGCCAGCTGGAACCAAGAAAGGACGTCAACCAGCCGGGTTCGTCGGTCGCAGCCAAGAGTGTGGCGTCGACCAAAATTTCAGGCAACATGTTCAGTTCGCACGGACGTTAGCAGGTAGGACCATCAGGAGTTCGTGATCGCCAAATCGTGGGCGTGCTGCCGTGACCAACGGTCAAGTTTCAACAGCGTGGATAAGGTCGGCGATGTCTCGTGGTGATGATCGAGCAGGGTTTGACGGCAAATTTTTGGGATGTCAGTAAAGCGAATTTTGCCGTCCAGGAATAGAGCGACCGCCGATTCGTTGGCTCCATTGACCACCGCTCCGGCGGTGCCACCGACCCGAGCGACTTCGAAACCGAGTGAAAGCGCCGGAAAACGATCCAGGTCCACCGGCTGCATCGACATCTGCCACGGCTCGCGACGATCCAACGACGGCGCTGGGCAAGGCAGACGGCATGGGTAGGTCAAAGCATACTGGATTGGCAATCGCATATCCGGCGGGCTGATCTGGGCGACGAGACTACCGTCATCAAACTCGACCATTGAATGGATCAGCGACTGCGGGTGGACGATTACCTCGATTCGATCCGCTGGCACATCGAAGAGCCACCTCGCTTCGATGACCTCGAGAGCCTTGTTCATCATGGTCGCCGAGTCGATCGTGATTTTCGGCCCCATGTTCCACGTAGGGTGGTTGAGTGCTTCCGCGGGCGTCGCCGCGTCCATCTGCTCCGGGCTACTGTCTCGGAATGGTCCCCCGCTGGCGGTCAAGATCAATCGACGGACTCCCGGCCAACGCCGAAGAGGTGGTTGGACGCCATCGGTTGAGCAGCGAGCCTCGGCTAAGCACTGGAAGATCGCCGAATGCTCGCTATCAATCGGCAATATCTCCGCACCGCCGGAATCGGCTGCTGCCGTGACCAAAGGTCCGGCGACGACGAGCGTTTCTTTATTGGCTAGACCAACGCGTTTTCCGGCATTGACCGCTGCCAGGGTGCTCTCCAAGCCGGCTCGCCCCACAATCGCTGCGACCACGGTATCGACATCCGGGTGTTCGGCAGCTTCGATCAGAGCCTCGCTGCCGAACTCAATCGCCAAATCCGGCAATCGGTCGCGAAGCGATCCCGCCACCGATGGCTCCGAGGCAATGATCCGCGGAGGTGGACCATGCATTGCGGCGGCTGACTCGCAGAGCTGGTCGAGGTTTCGATGTCCCGACATCGCCCAGACTTGCCAGTCGCGCTCGGCATCGACACGACTGAGATGCTGCACGACCTCCAAGGTCGCCAGTCCAACGCTGCCTGTCGCCCCCAAAACGCAGACCCTTCGCGAGGATTGCTGGTGGATGCTCGATGGCGAAGGACGCCCCGCCGGCGGGGTTTCGTATGGCGTTGGAGGCGACAATGGAGTCCGATCGAATGCGAAACAAACCGGCAAGCCTATCAGTGGCTTGGTTGGGCAAGACGTCCCCCGCGGCGACATGATGCATGAACGAGCCCCGCACAACAATCCGGATAATCGGACGACGGTGTCCTTCGGCGGGGGTTTTCAGCACGCATCGGCTTCGCCGCCTTTTGCACCGGAGCGACGTCGAAGATAATTGGTGCCGGCAAGTTGACGCCATTCCCTTCCAAAGTAACGACGATACCGAATGAGCGACGAATCCAAACCCGGGAAGACTCCCAGCGGCGAGAACCGAGGTGGCGGCAATATCTGGTTCGTGCTCGTCGCGGTCGTTGCGGCGGTGATGCTCAGTGCATTCCTGTTCTCCGATGATCGAAAGAGATTGGCGTATCCAAGTTTGGTCGCGCTACTGGAAGCCCAGGCAGAACAACTTGACGCGGACGGGACCGTCGCCGAAGGAGCCGATGTCGCCAAGCAGCCTTCCATCATTGTCCCGAGCAGCATCAATCCAAACGTTCAGGTCGAACTGAGTCGAGTAAGCGACATTTTGGTCGCTGATGATCGGATCACGGGAAAAGTCTATTTCCGGTCTTTCGCTGCGTCGGGCGCTGAACCGACGAAGTTGGCCTCAGGCGAAACGGAGCCGAGAACGACGTCGGAGGAGACACCCACCTCAAAAGAGGACCACGCGGCTGATTCGGGAACTCCCACATCGACAGCCGAGCCAGAGCAGGTGGATTTCTACACGACTCGAGGTTTCCCCAATGATGTGTTGGCGGCGGAATTCATTCACCTGCTCGAGCGATCAGGTGTCTCCTGGGACAATAGCCGGCCGAGCCGTTTTCTGGAAAACCATTGGCCCGAACTACTCATGATCGGCGTCCTGGTGGCGTTAGGAATCGTGATGCTCCGCCGACTCGGCGGCGTGGGTTCGCCGATGTCGTTTGCGCGAAGTCGCGGCAAGCTCTACAGCGAAGACGACCTACCGACCACGTTTGATGACATCGCGGGCATCGAGGAAGCGGTCGAGGAGGTCGGTGAAGTGGTGGACTTCCTCAAGAATAGTGAAAAGTACCATTCGCTTGGCGGCCGGATCCCAAAAGGCGTGCTCTTGGTCGGTCCGCCAGGCACTGGGAAAACACTGCTTGCCAAGGCAATCGCCGGTGAGGCCGGCGTGCCATTCTTTAGCCTCTCGGGCAGTGACTTTGTCGAGATGTTTGTTGGCGTCGGGGCGGCGCGCGTCCGGGACATGTTCTCGCAGGCCACCAGCCGCGCCCCGTGCATCATCTTCATTGATGAACTCGACGCCCTGGGCAAATCGAGATCGGGTAGTGTCGTCGGTGGTCACGACGAGCGAGAGCAAACACTCAACGCGTTACTCGTTGAGATGGATGGATTTGATTCCGATTCCGGCGTCATCATCGTCGCGGCAACGAACCGACCCGAAACGCTGGATCCGGCTTTGCTGCGTCCCGGACGATTTGATCGTCATGTGCTGGTCGATCGACCCGATGTGGCAGGACGCGAAGAGATCCTTTCGGTGCACGTAAAAAACGTGAAGCTCGATGAAAACGTATCGCTGCGTGAGATCGCTTCCATCACCAGCGGATTCGTTGGGGCGGATTTGGCCAACCTGGTCAACGAAGCGGCGCTGTTGGCGGCGCGTTCAGGAAAGCCCGCCGTCACGATCGATGACTTCAATGAGGCGGTCGAACGGGTGACGGCTGGACTGGAGAAGAAGAATCGCGTGATGAACGAGGACGAAAAGATTCGTGTTGCCTACCACGAGTCCGGTCATGCCATCGTGGCCGCGGCACTTCCCAACACTGATCCGGTCCATAAGGTCAGCATCATTCCGCGTGGGCTCGCCGCGCTGGGATACATGATGCAACGCCCCGAAACAGAACGGTTCTTGATGACCAAGACGGAACTGGAAAGTCAAATGAAAGTCATGTTGGCGGGGACACTCAGCGAGGAGATGATTTTTCAAGACATCAGCACTGGTGCCCAGAACGACTTGGAACGCTGCACCGAGGTGGCACGCAGCATGGTCATGGATTACGGAATGAGTCGATTAGGACGCATCAACCTACGCCGGAGCACTCGCTCACCCTTCCTGACATCAGGTGGTGGCGGCGACTACCAAGTTGTCCATAGCGAGGAGATGGCCAAGATGATCGACAAGGAAGTCTCCCGGATCGTCGACGACATGCTCGTTCAGACTCGCGAGATTCTGCAACAACGTCGTGACGTGCTCGAAGCGGTCACGCAACGCCTACTCGAAGTCGAATCAATCGACGCCGAGGAGCTGATGCGATTGATTGAAGAAAACAGCCGCGGTCCTTGGTTGGTACCGGGAACGATCACCGAGAAACCCAAAGCCAAGATCGTGCCTCGACCCCGAGCCGAAAATCAGTCCGAAGCGTAAGGTGGCCTGAACTGAATGACACGATGCAGGGCCGTGTGTCGGAGACGGCCGCAGGCGATCCCCGATCAGCTGGCGGTGGCGTCGGGAAGCGAAAACAACGATTCCACCTTCACGATCGCATAATCATCCGGGAATGTATGAATCGCCTGAACCAGCAAAGATCGTCGGCGAGCTTCCAGATGCACATAACTCACGGCGCCGAGCGCCATGCGGCCGCTCGACTCGAACACGTGCAACAGGCCTTCGGTTGAGTCATGGCCTAGCTGTTGTCCAACCATCCAGAACAGCTTGGGGTCAACACTCTCCAACTGAAAATGAGTCCGGTACTGAACCCCATTGCGGCATCGAACACTCTCGGTGCGACTTCCCTGTAGTGACTGATGAATCAGGCAACGCTTCGACGGTAGCGGTTGGTGAGCGCTGGTCGCGACTTCACAGAGTGTTGCCGGCGTTGCCGTCTTCGGCAAATCGCCATGTGCGCTGGGATGATCCGGGTGGTTCGCGTCCGAGACCGCTGAAAGGCCGGCCAAATGGCCGCCTGGAAGCGTCTCGTCATAGGCTTGATCGCCCGATGACGAGTCTTCATCGATCTCTCGCGCCGTGAAGGTAATCACATGGCCGCAGTTCGTAATTTCGGCCCGTGCCTGATAAGCATCGCGCGTCACGTGCCGAGTTCCATGAACCGAAATCAACTCCGGGTGCAGCGGACGGCTGAACACATGGAATGCAAGTTCCGCGACTTTGGGGCGAACCGAGAGCACGAGGATGAGTCCGAATGATGGTGCCGAATTGGAGCGTCGAGTTCCGACGCCACATCGAATGGAAACCCTGATTATACGCACCGTCGAGGTGTCGTCTAAAGAGCGTTTACGTCGACGTCGACGAAGAATATCCTTTCGATGAATTTAGTGCGTTTCTGTATTGACAGACGCGATAAATCGAAGATGACCCGCGCGAGGTTTCCGAATGTTACTGGTGATCGATAACTACGACTCGTTCACGTACAACCTCGTTCAGCGACTGGGAGAGATTGATCCGGCGATCCATGTCGTCGTTCACCGCAATGACGCGTTATCGCTTGACGAAATCGAAGCATTCGATCCGTCACGCATCCTCATTTCGCCTGGACCTTGTACGCCCAAGGAAGCCGGTGTCAGCGTCGAGGTGGTAAGACGCTGGGGACCGCGCGTTCCGGTATTGGGCGTTTGCCTTGGACATCAATCAATTGGTTGCGCGTTTGGCGCCACAATCGTTCGGGCTCCGCAGCTGATGCACGGAAAAACCGATCACATTCACCATGACAACAACGGGTTGTTCACCGGAGTTTCTAATCCCTTCACCGCAACGCGCTACCACTCGCTTGTGATCGATCCACCGACTCTCTCACCGGATCTTGAGGTAACCGCGTGGACCGACACCGGTGGCACCCGGCAGATCATGGGTGTGCGTCACACGAAATATCGCATCGAGGGATGGCAGTTTCACCCGGAAAGCTTCTTAACCGAGCCGGGGATCGAGCTGTTGACGCGATTCTTGGCCTGGTAGCGTCACATCAATCACTCTGGACGCTCGATGGACTCCGAATCGACCTTACTCCAAACCCATCGAGTCTAGAATGTCCGCGATAAGTTCGCGGTCCAGCCATGCCGCTTGGTCGCTCTCTGGATTGATCAAGAGACCGTACTCATCGCCCAGGTAATCGAGCATGACCTCGCCACTGACGACGAAGCCACCGACCTCGTCATCGTCGGCGAAAATTTCTCGCTGATGATCAACGAACTGCGATGCATGCTCTTCGGACGCAAATGCAACCAGACAAGGCTCATCATTCACATCAGCCGTTAACGCCCCCAGCTCGTCATCACCATCGGGCTCGTCGGTGTCGTGCTCTTGCACATGAATCAAAACAAACTGAGCCTGGGCCAAATGTGCCGCCAACGACTCCGCATCGCGTTGTTCAATGGCCGACTCGATCATGTCTGACTTCAGCTCTGCATCGACCGACATTGGGCATCCCCCGAAAGGTCATTGACCACTGCTGAGTTTGCGTCGCGACCGCCCACAACGTTCGGAGTGACGATCAGTCCGAATATCTGAAAGAAATGGGCAAGACTGGTCCCGCTAAGTCTCAGCGTAACGCAATCAGATGTCACAACAAGACATCATGAAGGAAGAAGTAGTGGCGTCCTGCGAGGGGAACCATTGGGGCACGGCGGTTACCCCCCACAGGAACGCCGTCATCATGAGCTACGTTGCGGGGCAAGCAACGCGTTTGCTCATGATGCTGTTCGGAGCATCTCCGAGACAAACGGTTGGAACCGGTTGCGTCGGCCAATGTTACGTTTCGCAACCACTGCTGGACAGCGGGGGCGCGCAACTCGTCGAAGATTTATGAAGAGGCACAATAATTTGAATCCTGCGGAATCCAACCAAAAATGATGACACATTTTTTCAAAGAGATTGACATCCAAACGAAAGAGGAAATCAGGCTTTTTAACAGCCTTTAAAGGGGGCTTGAGTCGCCTTGTGCATCTTCGCTTACGTCAGCAAACCTGCCAGTTTGGCGAACCGATTTTGAAGCGTGCGAACGACCCTTCCAGGAATTTTTTCCACGGACTTGGATATGACCGTCTCCAGTCCGCCATAGCTAGATCGGATAATTCGATTGCCGCACCATAGACCTATATCGGTTCCCATCAAGATCACTTCATCCGCAATCTTCATTTCTTCGAAAGTTAACCGGCGTCGCACCCAGGGCACGCCAACCTCGGCGGCCAAACGTTCGATGACTTGCTGAGTAATCCCCGTGAGAACCTGTTCGGCAGGAGGTGATCGAATCGTTCCATTGATGACGACGGCGATGTTCGCGATGCTCGTTTCGGTTACCGAACCGTCGTGGTCGATCAGCGCCCCAGTCGAGTCGTTCGCAACATCTCGAGCTTGCTGATCCGCCAGGTAGTAATGCAGACGACAACGGACCTTCGCCTGCCGCGACCAACTCGCCGATGATGGTTGCTGGACATCGGTAACCACGATCGTTTGACCGTGTTCCCAAGAGCGTTGGATTCGTTCGAGATCCAAACGGTTCAGGTGCATCGACCATGTCGGTTGTGGCGTGCGCCGGCCAGTGGCCGGCCCTGGTGTGGCCCAAATCGTGATGCCAACGTCACGACTTGCTTGGATCAGCGGTTGATTGCGTTCCAACAACTCATCCAAGACGGCGGCAAAACTGGCCGAGTCCGGTAGCCCGTCAATCCGTAAGTGATCGATGGTCGAACGAAGCCTCTCCAAGTGCGCGTCGACCTCAAATGGCCTGCCTCCGTAGGTTCGCAGGCGCTCAACCGCCGTCACACCCTGGCGAAAGCCAATATCATCAACTGAAAGAAAAAGCTGTCGATACGGAATCCATTCATCACACGCGATGGCTGAGCAATGGAACCGGCACACGTGCTCGACCCAAGGATCAGCCGAACCGGATGAATCTCGGTAATCGACCTTCATCCCGTCGCGATGGTGCCCGGTGACACGGATTCCGTGGACCCGGAAGTGAATCTAGAGCGAGACTGTTTGGCACGTCTCCATAACGCCGCGACCTCACCCAGCAAAGTATCAGCGGACGTCTGGTGATAGATCGAATCGGCTGGAAGTCCCTCCGTGAGTCGCCGGTGAGCGATTCCCAGGTTGTGGTAAGGCAACGTTGGAAACAAGTGGTGCAATGCGTGATAACGCGTCCCGATCGGGCCCCACAACTCGGTCGCCCAAGCATGATTGGGATAGTTGACGGTATCGAGCAGTTGTTCTTCGAACGTCATTTCACCGCCGTCATTGGTCCATCGATGAGCTCCCAGCGTACGGACTTCATTGAGAACCAGGATGCCGACGCCGACGGCGTACGCGATCAGCCAGAACGGATCGAGCGGTTGATCCCGCATGATGGACCCACGAATCAAGAACCAGACGCACCAAATGAAGCAAAATGCTTCTTGCAAGATGACGATTCTCATGACTTTCGACGATGCGTCCCGTCTCTCGTAGTACGGGTCGACAATCATCGATGACATGTGACGGTGGACGATAGGACGCAGACTCGGAATGACCCAGCAGACCGGGCTGATGATCGTGAACCGGAACAAGGCCAACAGCGGCAGCACCAAAGCCTGGGCAATGAACAAGATGATCATCCAGGGCCCCCGATGACTCAACGGTAAATACTCTCCGTCATGGTCGGTGCCATAGTGTTTTCGGCGATGATGATCGACGTGTGGGTAATACATGAACGATGGCACCAAAAAGAAGATGCCGCACAGCGCATTCCAGACGACCCGGAATGCCTTGAATCCATTGACCGGTAAGTGGACCAGTTCATGGATGAACATCAAAGCGCGCATGTACAAAATCACCGTGCATAGGTAGCACACGACGATGCCGACGATGACCCACGGCGTGAATCCAAACTGCCAAGGCAGCACGAACATCCCGTGCAGGAACACGTGTCCCGCGATAATCGATACCAGAAAGTCCACCCAATAAATCGCCGCGTTGGGCTTTTGTAAGTCGGCTATCAGCGACCGTGCGTCACGGAAGCGAAAGGATTGATTGGTCGTCGCGGAGGCGCTCATGTCACACCCAACGGGTTCGTCTGGAAGAATTCATTCGGAACTAGGCCGATTCGACCGCGTGGGTCAAGACAAATTCTATTTGCTCGCTCATGATGTTGTAGATTCAAGACTTCGCATTCTTGCACCCGGATACCCGCGTTATTGATGTTGAACCGTACTGCAGGCGGCATTCCAACAAAGTGGCCTGATGTCGCCTAATCGTGTGCATATCGCGGTAATCGGTGCCGGGGCCGCCGGGATGATGGCCGCGGCGGAGGCCGCTCGGCGAGTCGTGCCGTTTGGAGGTCGGGTGACGATCTTGGAAAAGAACGGCAAGACGGGCGTGAAGATCCTGATGTCCGGAGGAACCCGCTGCAATATCACTCATGACACCGACGCTCGTGGCATCACGACGGCATTCGGCCCTGGGCGACGATTCTTGCAACCGAGCGTGGGTTCGTTTCCACCCCACCGCGTTATCGAGATGTTCCATGGCGCCGGGGTAGCGACAAAGCGAGAAGAGACTGGGAAATTCTTTCCGATCAGTAATCGAGCCGTCGATGTCCGCGACGCCCTGCACGAGCAGATGATCGAAGCAGGCGCGGAGCTGCATCTTCGAACGGCCGTGCAATCGGTGGAGCCCACACGGTCCGCACAGGGGCGTGATGGCGCGTGGCGCATTCAAACCGAACGTGGAAATCAGTTGGAGAGTATGCTCGCGGATCGTGTCATCGTGACCGCAGGCGGCCAAAGCTGGCCAGGTTGTGGAACAACGGGCGATGCCTACACGTGGCTGGCCCGCCTGGGACACACGATTGTGACACCCCGGCCTGCGCTGGTTCCTCTAGTTGGCGGAAACACGCTGACGCAGTCCCTATCGGGTTTGACATTGCCGGATGTGGAGGCGACGGCGCGTTTGAAACCGGACGCTGACACCAAGCCGGTGTCGCTTTCGAGACGTTCGTCGCTGTTAATGACCCACTTCGGCTTCTCGGGCCCCGCAGCAATGGATGTCAGCGGTTTCATGACGTCGGCCCGCAACATGGATCGTGCCGAGTTACGTTTAGACTTGGTGCCGAATCTGCGTGAATCCAAACTACGAGACGAACTGGATCGCAATGGTGCAGCATCGCGACGACCGATCCGTTCGATCTTGTCGCAGTGGTTGCCCAGTCGTCTCTCGCGAGGTATCGCGGATGAGTGTCCGGCATCGACGCCGGCCGAATTGTCAGGCAAGGCGTTGCACGCTCTGATCGAGCATCTGAAACAGTGGCATGTGCCAGTAACGTCCACGAAAGGTTTTGCCAAGGCAGAAGTGACCGCAGGCGGAGTCGCGCTCTCGGAAGTCGACCCCAAGACCATGGCGAGCCGGTTGCAACGAGGTTTGTTCATCGCTGGAGAAGTCTTGGACGTCGATGGCTGGATTGGAGGCTATAACTTCCAGGCGGCCTTCAGCACGGGTCGGGCTGCCGCCATCGCGGCGGCGAGCACAACGGCCGATTCAGATCCTCCTGGCCCAACCTTCTGATCCAACGCCATGCCAGATCTCATTGCCCAAGGAACCGCCGCTGATCGACGTTGGCGAAAGCCGTTGCCCGACCTGGCGAGTGGTCGCGGCGTCGCACTGGGACGAGAACCGGTATCCTCCGTGGGTGCGGGAACACCCACCATTGCATGGGCCATACCCTGGGACCGATTCATTTCTCGTCATCACGCCTTGCTGATGGCTCGGTCGGGTGATCGTATTGAGGTGACGCGAGACGAGCGTTCGCAGAACCCAATCTTCTATCGAGGTCGGCCACGCGACACGTTCACGCTCGTCCCCGGTGAACACTTTGTGATTGGGGAAACCACGTTTACTTTGGCCCGCCGGCCTGGAATCGCCGAGACTCCCGAACCGGGAACCGCCAATCTCACCGAGGAGAAGTCGATCACCGAAGCCTCCGAGGCAGCGGCGACGCCGATGCAGCCTGATTCGATGTCGGCATCCGACTTGGTGACCGAATGGGCGTTCAAAGAAGCATCGCTTCGTAATCGCTCCTTTCGTGATGCCGACTCCCGAATCGAAATGCTGGCGGCTCTACCGGATTTGGTGTCGGGTAGTGTTCACGAGGATGAACTGTTGGCCAGAGTGACGGATGTCTTGATGCGTGCCACCGCTTCGGCGACGGCCGTCGCGATTGTCAGTGTCGACCCAGCATCGACAGACGCCTCAGCGATTGGCCGTCCACGCGCCACGGCGATGCGGGTCCTGCACTTCGATACTCGAACGGACTCCACGACGACGCCCAGCATCAGTTCACGATTGGTCAGCCGCGCCGTTCAAGGACGAGAAAGTGTGCTGCATGTTTGGGAAGCGACGCCCGAGTCAGCACCCGAGTTCACCGTGGCCGAGAACGTGGATTGGGCTTTTTGCGTGCCGCTGCGCAGCCAGGCATGTGCGGGTTGGGCTCTCTACGTAACCGGTACCCGTGTCGATACCCAACCATTGCAGTCGCACGTCAGTGATACCGACATGGTCGAACAGTTGTCCGATGACGTGAAGTTCGCCGAGGTCGTTGGATCATTGGTCGCTGGGATGCGGCAGTCGGGACAGTTGCAGCAACAGCAATCAGCCATGCGGCAGTTCTTTGCTCCCGTGGTCCTGGAAGCATTGGCCGACGAGGACGCACCGACTTGGTTGCAACCGCAGGACTGTGACCTCACAGTGATGTTCTGCGACCTGCGAGGATTCTCTGGAACTTCGGAATCCAGGTCGCATGAACTCTTGCTCTTGCTCGAACAGGTCAGCGGCGCACTCGGTGTCATGACCCGGCATATTCTGGACACTGGCGGGGTGATTGGTGACTTCCATGGCGACGCGGCCATGGGATTTTGGGGTTGGCCATTACCGATGGGGGTGGGAGATGACAAAGCGAACTTCGCCAGCGCGCGGGCGGCGGCCAACGCGGCACTCGGTATCCGCCGAGACGATGTCACGTCACCATCGTCATTTCGATGTGGAATCGGTTTGGCGTCGGGGCCGGCCGTTGCAGGACGCATCGGCACCGTCGATCAAGTGAAGGTCACGGCGTTTGGCCCGGTGGTCAATCTAGCAAGCCGCTTGGAGGGATTGACGAAAGCATTTGGCGTTGAGGTGCTGATGGATCAAGTCACGGCTGATCGCCTGTCGCCGCCCGACGCGATGGCACCGGAGGATCAAACGCTTCGTCTTCGGCAACTGGGGCGCGTTCGCGTTGCTGGCATGAAAACACCCGTCGTGGTTTCACAGCTCATCATCCCCACTGCCGACCAAACACTCACCCGAGAGCAGATCCAGACGTATCACTCGGCATGGGAAGCGTTTGCCGAAGGAAGATGGGATGACGCGTACGAGGGACTGCATGAGTTGCCGGCATGGGATCGGCCAAAAGACGTCTTGATGCGAACAATCCTACAACACCATCGGATCGCGCCTGCCGACTGGGATGGCGTGCTGGACTTTCCAAAGTCTTAACCGATCGCGTCCTACTCGACGCGCCGACTATTTGGAACCGCGTCGTTCGGCGTCGCGAATCGACTCAATGTCATTCTCTCTTGGAACCTCATTGACACTTTGGCCGATCGCGAACGCCAGGCGTCCTATCAGAGCGAAGTAAACAAAAGTGGCCGCGACACCCAAGAACACCGCGATCACGACGTTGGCGACAGGACTGCTGAGGCTGCCAACAGCAAATCCCATGAAGGTGCCAAAGAACAGGATGCCGGCGCTAAAATAGAAACTGCCCCAGGCTTCCTCGCATCGCGTGATGCTGCGACCCACTTCCGGCGAAAACGGAACGAGGATGTTCTGCATATCCAGCATTGACAATAAAACGAACGGAAACAGGATGAAGATCGACGCCATCGTGAGGAAGACCGTCGTCAAGCCTTGTCCGAACGGCATCGATGCCAGGAACCATGCCGGCCCACCGACCAGGCCAACTGCGGCAAAACAAAACACCATCGGTGCAAGCCATTCCATCGGTTCAAGAGTCAATGGCCAATCAGTCACGCCGTCCTCATCGTTGGCGACCGACTGCAGGACCGTGAAGCCGCAAGCCAGGACCATGGCCGCAAAAAAGATCCCCAGTGGAAACAGACTCATCAATAAGATCGGCGTTCCAACCGAGACGACAATGCTGCCAACCACGGCCCCAACCAGTGAAAGGGCGATCCAATGGACGAGGACTCCCATTTGAGCAAGGATTCCAAAAGTGGATTGGGCCCAATCGCGGATTTTGGGGACATCCAAGTCGTCGGGGGGCGATTCCTCTTCCACCTTCTCCGCCTCGGCCAACAGTTCGCTGGCAGATTTCCGGTAAGGGTCAGCCGGCCGATCGTCTCGAGTCGCGCTGGATTCATTGAACGTGAACGTCGCTGCTGAATCCATGTCAATCTGCACCGGCGTCTTGCGGCGAGGCGCCGGGGGCACCTTCATCGGTGTATGGCAATCACGACAACGAATCTGCTTGCCGGACTGTTTCGCGGTCACATCAGCGTGAGAGCCACAAATGTGGCACTTGATAGTGAACTCGGTCTCATATTCGACGTCTTGCGCCACCGGTGCCGCAGGTGGGGAAAGATCAATCGGCGGCAGTTCGTCGGGCAGCGACGTGAAAGGGTCGTCCCTGATCGCTGGTCGCGGCGTCACCGGCGCCATCGGCGGCAGTTCCATTCCGAAGAGATCGTCGTCCCCTGAATCTTCGTCAGTTTCGGTGGACGATTGGCTTTCGGCGAGCGGCTCCTCATCCGCCGGCATGGAGACGGCTTCGGAAGACGCCGGCGGTGTTACGTCGGCTAGCTTTGGCGCGTCCAGTTCCAGCCAATCATCGTCGTCGCTGGAGGATGACGTCCCAAAGCCTGGCACGACAAGTTGCTGCTCGCAGTGCGGGCATTGAACTCGTGTGCCGCCCGCGTCATCACGGACGGCGACGGCGGCGTGACATCCAGGGCACTGCAACGTTTGCGTCAATCGATCAGTCCTCCATCACTTCCGCCTCGCGGTTCTTGGCCAGTTCGCTGGCGTCGGCCTCGTACTTCTTGGTCAAGTCTTGCACTGAATCCTTGCATTTGTCGCGGTCGTCCTCAGTCATCTCCTTGTCCTTCTGGGCCTGATCGGCGGCCTTGTTCGCATCCCGTCGAATGTTGCGAATGCTGACCTTGGACTCCTCCGCGAGCTCTTTGATTCGAGACACCATCTTTTTGCGAACATCGGTCGACAGTGGTGGAACGTTGAGACGAATCACACGGCCGTCATTCTGCGGATTCAGGCCCAAGTCGCCCGCGACGATGGCTTTTTCAATTTCCTTGATCGTCCCCGTGTCATACGGACGAATCAGAATTTGTTGCGGTTCGGGCGTTCCCACCGAAGCGAGCTGTTTCAAAGGTGTCAGAGAGCCGTAAACCTCCACCTTGATCGAATCAACCAGCCCGGGATTGGCGCGGCCCGTTCGAATTCCCGTCAGATGCCCTGACAAGACGGACACAGCTTTTTCCATCCGCTCCTCGGCATCCATCAAGATTTCGTCGCTGGTCATCGTCGGGGACTCCTTCGTGGAATAGGGATGGGGTTGGCTGGCGTTTTGCAAACGTCCTACGTCAGCCAGCCGACGGGGCCGGCACGTCACCAAGATCACCGATCCAGGTGCCGACCGTCTCGCCTCGCACGGCCCGTACGATGTTACCATCTCGCTTGAAGTTGAACACCAAGATCGGTTTGCGATGCTCACTGCAAAGGGCAATCGCGGTTGCGTCCATCACACGAAGATTTTTTTGCATGACCTCGGAATATCCCAACTGCTCATACAGCACCGCGTGAGGATTCTTTTCCGGGTCCTCGCTGTAGACACCATCGACGCGCGTGGCTTTTAAAATGACATCCGCTTCGAGTTCCAACGCGCGCTGAGCCGCCGCCGTATCCGTCGTGACGAACGGGCTGCCGATCCCGCCGGCCAAGATGACCACGCGTCCCTTTTCCATGTGGCGAATCGCCCGCCGTCGGATGAAACCCTCGGCAACCTTATCGACGGGAATCGCACTCATGACGCGGACGTCCAGTCCGATCGATTCCAACGCGTCCTGCAGCGCCAGCGAATTGATCACCGTCGCGAGCATCCCCATGTAGTGCGCGGTGGCCTCTTGAACCGCGTTGGTGGCGCCGGAGAACTGCGCCCCCCGAAGGATGTTGCCGCCGCCATTGACAATCGCGATTTGGCACCCCGAGGCGTGAGCTTTTTCGATTTGGCCGGCGATGTCAGCGAGCTCCGCGCCGCTAATGCCTCGCTGACCGGACGCAGCAAGCGACTCACCACTCAGTTTTAAAATGACGCGTCGGTAACGCAGATCCGTGGTCGACATTCCAATCTCGTTGCTAAAAGAAAAAAAGGCCCTCGCACTTCAGCCTACGACTATCCGACCAATCACCCCTGGTCAGCTTGTCCCTTTCTTCGCCGCGCAAGCGGAATGGCTGAAAGAGATCTCGAAAGGCTCCACTCGAACGACCCGTGTTCGGGCGGCCGTCTCATCGTTCGGCCACCGCCATCGTGATCACTCGACTCCGGTGCGTGAATCTGACCGAACCCCAGCGGTTCAACAAGCCGGGGAATCAATCGGAAGTCATCGCGAACTAGTGTCCGATGCGGGTCAGCACGGCATCGAGCGTTTTTCGCAGCGCCGCTCCGCTGGCTCGCATGCCCTGCATCTCTCGCGGCCAAAGTTCAATCTCGTGGGTGGCAACAACACCCTCACGTCCGACAACGGTTGGGACACTCAAGGCCACATCGCTGACGGCAAAACATCCATGCTGGACACTACTGACGGGCAAGATCCGGCGTGAATCCAGGATGATCGCGTCAATGACATCGCGAATCGCGATCCCGACAGCGAACCCCGCGCCACCTTTTCGTTTGATCACCTCGGCCCCGCTCCCTCGCGTGCGAGTGAACAATTGAGTGGCCAGGGTGGGAGACCAACCCGGGTACTTGTCCAAAGGCAGACCCGCCACAGTCGCGCTGCTCCAGATTGGTACCATCGACTCGCCATGTTCGCCCAGAATGATCGCGTTGGTCTGCGTCGGTGGCGTCTTGAGCTGTTCGGCGATCAGCGACCGGAATCGAATGGTGTCGAGTTGAGTTCCGAGACCGATAACCTGCTTCTCGGGTAATCCGAGCGTCTTGGCGGCGACATAGGTCAGGATGTCGACGGGGTTGCTGACGACCAGGACGATTGCGGTGGACTTGGGTCCCGCGGCGCGAACATCGTTGAGAATCTGCATGAACAAATCGGTATTGCGATTAATCAAATCCAACCGCGATTCGTCAGGCTTACGACGCAAACCCGCCGTAATGCAGATGACATCGCTATCGGGAATGTGCTCATAGCCGCCGCCTGCGATGGCCTGATCGGAGACACTAGGCGTGCCATGCTGGAGGTCCAACGCATGCCCGACGGCGAGTTCTTCGTTGACGTCCAGCAGTGCGATCTCGCGAGCCAAACCGCCACACTGCAAGGCATACGCGGCACACGAACCGACGAGTCCGCCGCCACCGATAATCGAAACTTTCATAATGGATACTTAGCAACAAATGGGATGACGCGCGGCGGTCATGTTGGCATGACCATGTCGCCGGCGTCCGCTGAAGATGGGGAGCAAGAACCGACAACCGAGGTTCTAGTAGGACCTAGGTTGCGAGCTGACGAACAACCTCGTCGGTGATCAGTCGGACGAGTTGTTCTTCATCAACACCAGAAGGAAGAGAACCATTGGCGGACGCCTCGCTGGCGACGGCGGTTGCCGCCGACTGAATCGCCGGGGGTGCAGGGAATGCGCGACGTTCGACGCCCGACTCTTTCCAAGAGTCGCGGAAGATATCGTTGGCGCAGATATCGCAGTCCTTGTAGTCGTCGGTGTTGCGTGGATCCTTGTAGCCCCACTTATCTTTCAGATCCAAAAGTTCGCGTGACTTGGATTCATCCAGAAACGATACGTTGCCGAGCTGCTTGGCCAGCATCAACATGCGGCAATACGAGTCGAGAATCTCTGTCCACCAGTATGCCTGTTCGACCGTCTCGCCATAGGAGACCGTTCCGTGGTTCGCCAAGATCATCACGTTGGTCTTGTGCACGAAGGGAATGATCGTGTCGGCGAACGCTTGGCCGCCCGGTGTTTCATACTTGGTGATCGGGACGTCACCGAGGAACACCTCAACTTCCGGTAGAATGCACTGCGGAATCGGTTCCCGCGCGATCGCAAACGCCGTCGCGTGTGGTGGATGGCAGTGAACCACGCTGCGAATGTCGTCTCGCTGTTTATAGATCTCCAAGTGCAACAATGCTTCGCTGGATCGCTTCTTTCGACCAGCGATTTGTTTGCCCGTCATGTCGACCAACGAAATATCGTCCGGCTTCAGAAAGCCCTTGCAGTGCAGCGTTGGCGTGCACAGGACTTCGTTGTCGCTAACCCGCACCGTAATGTTGCCATCATTGGCGGCAGCGAACTGGCGGGTGTAAATGCGCCGACCGATGTCGCACATGTCTTGTTTGATTTGATGCAAGTTCTGCATGGTCATTGAGTTCCCGTCGGTAGCAAACGATTGAGATATTGGTGGTGTTGATCAGGTCGTGAATTCAGATTGAGGTTGGCATTCCATCAGGGGCCGTCAGAGAATAAGAGTCCAGAAGCGCCACGATGGAGGCGTCGATGGGGATCAAGTCCGGTCGAAATGGTGCCGCGGCCTCAGGCCCTTCCGCAAGCGCCACCAAATCACCATCGGCGGCACCACAGAGATCCCACGCGACAATGGTGTCACCACCAAGGGGTTCGGCCTCGATTTGGCTTGCCGACGGAACAACCTCCACGGCTCGCAACCGGCACGCATTCATCGATTCGTTCTTACGTGACAGCGTCACCGTGCCGACGACACGAGCTAGTTTCATATCAGTGTCCCCCTGGCCGACAACGCCTCTGGATTCTTCGCCACTCGGGAGAGCAGTGCTGTGCAGTTGGTCATTTCCATCAAGTTCAGGTGAATCGCATCCAACACGAAAACGCAACGCGAAATCTCGCGAGTGAATCGGGTTACATCGTTGAGTCGGCTGATCACGATGGCGGCGACACCCTCTCGAAAAAACTGCAACACTCGTTCGGCGGGCGTCGCCGAAACGTGAACCCGAACAAGGTCCGGTGACTCGGCAACGATGCTTGAACAGAGGTTGATTCCCCGGCGACGAAGCTGCTGCGCGATCGCCGCCGACTGATCGATGTGAGTCTGATCCGACGTCAGCCAGACGTCACGTTGGCTGTCCGTTTCGGTTCCGACTTCGGCCTGGTTGGCGAGGGGTTGCGATGGAAGAATCGGTTGATCCGTTGAGCTAGAACACCACGACAATCGGCGTCGTCGCATTTCATCCAGCGCCGCCGGTGTGACCACCGCCGACGGATCCATCTGGACTTGCGTTGTCGATTCCGGCAACGACTCAATCGTGGAAACGCTCACCACTCCACCAAGAACCTTGGCGTGGGTCTCGGCACAAACTTGCCGAACCACACCGCGGACAATCGATTCGATATCGATCGACAGCTCTGAACGGTGCGATTGGGAGGCAGTCACGTGTTTGGAATTGGCTCGATGCGAGGTACTGAAATGGGCGTCGGAGTGGGCTGGAAATGTTGGTGAACTCAATCGTCAATGAGTCCGCACACACACCACCTTGCCGGGCAAGTATTGGTGCCCGCGATTGACTGCACGTACGAACCGTCACTGGTCAGCATCACCCGATCACCGTGGTCACAACCCAATTGATCGAGCACCAGCAAAGGGGGGCCGTCGCTCGCTTCGCCAGGTCCAGTCGGCTGAGCGATCACGAGACGCTGCCCATCCAGAGACGGATGTTTTTGCGTCGCATGCGTGTGACCGATGATACGTGCGGGTTGCATAATGTGTTGAAAGGGAAGCGAAGGGGACGTTGGATGGGTTCACTCAAACAACACGCAACTCGTCAATCATGCTGCAGCGTCGTTCTCGAGTGAACGTGTTGGGCGTCGTGACGCCTTCGCCGGTCGGACCAGCGATCGAAAATGACAGGTAGCCTTCTCCACCCAATCCGAGCGATGCCATGCAGGGTCCATTCTTGACGTAGAGCGTCGTGTCAAGCTCACGCCCCATCTTGGTCATGTTGTGTACGTTTCTGGAGTGGATGATTGCGGTATGGCGAAAGCCGTGTTCGTACTGTTTGGCCATCGCGATGGCGTGGTCCACATCGCGCGCTCGAACAAAGGGCACGAACGGCATCATCTGTTCCACACTGACGAATGGGTGCTGTTCGTCGGTTTCACCAAACACAAGTTCGCAGGTCTCAGGAACCTGAACCCCGGCCGCGGCAGCTAGTACGGACGCATCTTTTCCAATGAAGTCTTTGCACGCGGCCTGGTGATGATCATCGCCAACGGTGACGATTGCCTGCGATGTCAGCTTGGCGATCTGACCTTTGTCAAGCTGGGCGGCGCCGGCACGACGCATGGCGTCCATCATTGCGTCGAAAACGGCATCGACAACGAAGACTTCCTTCTCCGCAATGCATAGCAGGTTATTGTCATAAGCCGCCCCCTGAATGATGCATCGTGCGGCGTTGTCCAGGTCCGCCGTCTCATCGACGACCACCGGTGGGTTACCCGGTCCAGCCACGATCGCGCGTTTGCCGCTCCGCAGCGCCGCTCGCCCGACGGCCGGTCCGCCCGTGACGCAAATCAGCGCGACATCTCGATGGGCAAAGAGCGCATCAGCGCTCTCCAGGGTTGGATTGGCAATCACGCAAATCAAGTTGTCGATTCCCACCTCCGCCGCAATCGCTTGATTGAATCGACGAACCCCTTCGGTCGCGACGCCCTTACCCGACGGGTGTGGGTTGACCACCACGGCGTTTCCGCCGGCAATCATGCTGACTGCATTGCCCGTGATCGTGGGCAGGCTGTGCGTTACGGGCGTGATCGCACAAATTACCCCGAAGGGCGCGCGTTCGATGATGGCAAGACCGTTGTCGCCGCTATAGGCCTTCGTGTCCAAGAACTCCACACCCGGTGATTGCTCCCCAAGCGTTCGCAGCTTTTCGATTTTATGCTCCGGACGACCAATCCCCGTTTCACGCATTTCCATCAGCCCCAATTCTTCGCACTGTTCAATGCTGATGCGGCGAATGATGCTGATGACGCGTTTGCGATCCTCCACCGTTCGTTCACGGAGTTGCTCAAACGCTTGTCGCGCGGCGGCCACTGCTTCATTGGCATCATCGAAGACACCATTGCGGCCGTCATAGGATGAGTTGGCCGAGTCGTGACCCTGCGGCATCGGGCCGACTTCCGCAAGCACTTGTGCGACGACGTTGCGGATGACCGATTCATTGAGTTGCATGGTGATTCTCGTGCGATGATTAGGTTTCGTCGGTTCGGTCGTAGACAGAGACTTGATCAATGTGGACTTGGTCAGCGATGCCAATCACGACGGCGTCGATCGGCAGTGTCTTGGTTTCGGGAGTGAACCGCGCCGAACTGCCCTGGCAAATCAGCACGAGATCGCCTTCACCCGCGCCCAGCGTGTCGACCGCGATGAACGTGCGGCCAGCGGACACCAACTGATCCCGTGATTGAGTATCCAGCCGAACCGGTTCGACCACCAACAGCTTGTGGCCGGTCATCGTGGCGACCTTCTGCGTGCTGACGACAGATCCGGTGATGCGAGCGAGAAACATGGATGTCTTACGGACGGGATGATGGGTCGGGAGTCAAACGTTCTCTAGGCGCTGATGACGGACTTCGCTCGTTTGGCGACGATCCACTCTTCGTTCGTCGGGACAACCCAAATCTGTGTTTGGCTATCGGAAGCGTGGATCGAGCCTTCGCCATTGCGACTGTCTTGCTTGTGATTCGAATTAGCCGTCGAATCGAGCTGGATCCCCAGGCCAGCAAGGTCTTGGCAAACGGACTGGCGAATTCGAACGGAGTTCTCGCCGATGCCGCCCGTGAAGACGATCGCATCGAGACCGCCCAGCGCGACCATCATGCCGCCCAAGTGCCGCCGAATTTCTTCGGTGTACACGTCCAGGGCTAGCTGAGCATCCTCATGACCATTGGCAGCCGCCTCCTCCAGATCGCGAAGGTCACCGCTGATTCCGCTGATGCCTTTCAGGCCGCCTTCACTGGCCAGGCGAGCCAGCAACGCATCGGTAGAAAGGCCCGTTCGCTGCTGCAGGAGCGGCAAAGCGAACGGATCAAAGTCACCAACGCGATTGTTTTGGGGAAGCCCGGTTTGCGGCGTCATTCCCATGGTGGTCATCACGCTTTGACCGTCCGCGATGGCCGTCAGGGAGCTGCTACCGCCCAGATGGCACGATACGATTCGGGCGTCACCCCGCCCAAGCAACGCAGACATTCGCTCGGCAACGAAACGATGGCTGCTGCCATGGAATCCCCATTTTCGGATTTGAAAGTCACGGTCGTATTGCCGCTCAATCGCATAGGTCTTACGAGCTTTCGGAATCGACTCATGGAATTCCGTTTCGAACGCGGCGACCAGCGGCATCTCCGGGAAACGTTCCCGTAGAAGTTTCATCGCGGCGATGTAGGGCGGATTGTGAGCCGGTGCGGCAGCATTCATCTCGGCCATGGCTTCCAACACGTCCTCATCAACGAGGCATGTGCCGCTGCGACGACCGCCGTGAACTGCTTTGAACGCGATCGCGGAGACTTCGGCAGCGTCTCGCAAACAACCCGTCTCGGGTGCAGTGAGTTGTTCCAAACACGCTTGCACCGCGACGCCATGGTCAGGGACCGGCATTTCCGATGCTTCCCGAAACTCGCCGATTTCGACTTCGCATCGGCTCATCGGATCACCAATTCGATCCACGGATCCTTGGGCCAGGACGCGGCCGTCCGGCAACACGGACGCGTCATGGACGTCTCCGTGAACATCGAGCAATTTGTATTTGAAACTGGTCGACCCCAAATTGGCGACGAGGATGAGCACGAGATCACGCTCCTTGCGATACGACGATGAAAGGGAAGGCGACGGTCCGATTCAGCTGAAGTAGGCCGCCGACAGACCTTCGGAGGGTCGCGGAATGATGTGGCTGCTTACCAAATCACCGACCTGAGCAGCGGCGGCGGCACCGGCTTCGACTGCGGCTCGGACACTACCGACATCGCCGGAGACGACGGTCGTGCAGTAGGCGCCACCAAGATCAACACGCTTGACCACTTTGACATTGGCCGCCTTTGCCATCGCATCGGTGGCTTCCACCAGTGGTAAGAGACCCTTTGTTTCAATCAGCCCGATTGCATCATTCATCAATTTGTCTTTCGTTGAGGAGGGATTTTGGTCGTTCGATCGAGCGATCGATCACTTCTTGGACGTGGGCAGTTTCAACACGGACGACAGATCGCCGTGAGGTCTTGGAATGACCTGGACACTCACGACTTCACCGATTCGTCCTGCCGCCGCCGCACCGGCATCGGTTGCGGCTTTCACGGCCGCCACGTCACCAGTTACAAAGACGCTGGCCAACCCGGAACCGACCTTGTCCCAGCCAAGAAACTGGACGTTGGCCGCTTTCATCATCGCATCGGTCGCTTCGACTAGGGACACGAATCCCTTGGTCTCGATCATGCCGAGTGCTTCACTAATTTTTGCCATCGAAGTGGTCACCTTTTTCAAATCAAGAATTCAAGAACAAACGGGGTTAGTGCGAACATGCACAAGGTGTGGCTTTTTGCAGCGTCACCGAGCTGGCTGATTCCAAGTGGCAGGCATTGCCTTCGTCGGTGTCGATGTGGACCTCGAGTTTGGCAGCCTCGTCGGCGCGGACCAAAACATCACCGAATGTCACCCCGCAATCAGGGCTCTCAATCGACAATTCCATGAAGTCACCATCGCGGACGCCGTAGTGGTCGCAGTCATGAAAATTCATGTGGACATGGCGTGCCGCTCGGATGACGCCCTGCTCCAACTGAACACTGCCAGCGGGTCCCACCAGCACGCATCCCGGCGTGCCCTCGATGCGACCGCTATGCCTCACGGGCGCGTCAATTCCCAATGAAATGGAATCGGTGAAGGCGAGTTCGACTTGACTGGCACCACGTGTCGGCCCCAGAACTCGAACGCTGGGCAGCATCCGTCGACGGGGCCCCACGACCATCACCGTCTGTTTGGCCGCGTAAAACCCATCTTGATAAAGATCCTTTTCCGGGGTGAGCGTCTGACCGGGTCCGAACAGAATTTCCACGTGTTCGTCAGTCAGGTGGCAGTGGCGTGCCGAGATGCTCACGCGCAGGTTCGGCTTGCCATCGATCCAGCCGGGCGGCACCGCCGACGGCACCGTGACCTGGGGTGACAAGGCCGTGGTCGACGTCTGAGCGATCGCGGCGCGCACCAGTTTTTCGATTTGGGTGCGATCAATCGTCGTGTTCATGAAACGCCTGAAGAACGTTGGGCGGTTGGAGTGAGTGTGGGTGTTGCGGACGGATGAGGGCACCGTAGTTGCACGCTTGAAGATTCGATCCAGTGTTTCCACTGAGAATCCAAACCGGCATCGGTGACCACCATGTCCACGTCTTGCAATCGGCAAATCTGGGAAATTCCGACTCTTCCGAACTTGCTGGAGTCGGCCAGCACCACGGTCTGTTCCGCCGCGTCGATCATGGCTTTTTCGCTCTCCGCCAGCATCATGTCGCTGTTGAAGAATCCGCGTTCGGTGACGCCGGCCACGGACAGGAACGTCTTCGACACGTGCAGGTTGGCGATTTGACGATCCGCCATCGGGCCGATCGTGACCGAAGTGCGGCCGCGCACGCAGCCGCCAACCAGAATCAGGTCAATCGTTTCACTCGTTGATAGCAAGTGCGCAACCGGCAACGAATTGGTCACCACTTGCAGAGGTCGGTGCAGGATGCGTCGGGCAAGTTCGTAGACCGTACTTCCGCCATCGAGCAAGATCGTCTCGTGATCCTCGATCAAATCGGCGGCGACTCGACCAATCGACTGCTTCGCGGGCCAACCGTCCGCGTGGCGACCTTGGAAGACATTCATCGTGTCCGAATCACCCGACCAATAAACGCCGCCATGCGTTCGTCGTGCCTGACCGGATTCTTCCAAAGCTTCGAGATCTCGGCGGATCGTCGACTCGCTAACCGAAAGCGCCTCGGCAAGTTCGCCAAGAGCAGCAAACCCCCTCTCGCGAACGAGATCACGCAGCTGGCAGCGACGGGTTTCGGCGGTCAAGGAAATCGGCTCAATCAGGGGGACTCAAGCAATGTCGCCGACAGCTTGATCGCACCCCTGACGGAAATCAATCACCAGACGGAAAGATTCTTTCTATTTTCACATGGTTCGGAGCGGACAGATCGACGCCTTCGTGACATATCGATGGGTTTCTCGAGCGCCGATACCGCGTTGGATCGAAGCGTTTCCCTTCAAAGAACGATGATCAACTGAGCAGCAGACGATCATCGGGATCGCTTTCTTCCCATTCGCGACGGATTTCTCTCATTCCATACGCGCAGAGCTCAAATTGGTCACTGAGTCGATCCAACAATTCGCACGGCGGCCGATCCGCGTCGGCTTGGATCGTCGAAGCGATCTTGTAGGCGCGTTTACCCTGGTGGAAATAGTCGAGCAGTTGATCGGGCGATGATCCGCTCGCCTGACGGACGCCTTCGGGGTACATGCCCGACCAAAACAGGGTGACGTCACCAATGTGACGGTGGACCTCGCGGCGAGCCAGACCGATTCGACGCTCCGCCTCGACGAGCATCTGAAACACCTCGGTAATCGGCTTCCCATCTGGACGACGGACTCGGTGAATCGCGTCGACCCGCAAGAACCTCAGCATGAGGTCGCTGACATACTGCACTAACTCCACATCCGCCACGCCCAATCGGCTTTGAAAGATGTATTCGCTGATGCCGCTCAAGAAACGGTCCAAAGCCGAACGCGACGGCGGACCCGAACCGCCCGAGGGATCCGATGGCGGCTGATGATTGACGTCATACATGATTTCAACTCCTTCATACGAAGAACCTGAAATTCACGATTAGACCGGCACCCAAGCCCTGTCAAGAGAAATCCGGATGCACCTCGCCCCTCGGGTTGGGATTGGTCCCCTAGGCGGGCGTCTCGGGTGGAGGACGATCGACCTCGTCGTCGTCACCCGAATCGGGATGCTCATGGGGATTCAGGAAGTCATATTCGCCATCTTCAAGTAGATCCGCCGGCGAATCGGGCAAGAATTCATCTGGCTCCAGCGCCAAGTCCGCCGCGTCGTCGAACTCATCCTCGTCGAAATCGTCATCAACATCGCAAGGATCCAGCAAAGGCTCGGGAACGTCGCGGCCATTCTCAGGAAACCAGCGAATCGTGGGACGCGGCGGGTCCGAAAGCCCTTCACCGCACTCGAGGGCTCGCCACGCGATCTCCCCGGGCCCGTCGGCCGTGTCACCGGTGCCAACGTCTTCGCCACCGGTCAGCAAATAGAGGGATGCATGTCGCAGGAAGCTTTCGACTTCACTGGCTTCGTAGTCGTCACGGTGATAGATCGCTTCCATGTCAGGCAAATCGAACTGGCCGTTGCCGACGGTATCCATGATCACCCACTGCTCCTCGTCAATGAACATTCGGACGTTCGTCCACATGTCCAGCGGCGGAAGGTCATGGTTCCAAGCGTAATTGAGCCCCTGTCGCAGGCCGGACTCGTCTCGAAGAACCTCGCCCCCGGGATTGAAATAGCAAATCGCGGCGGGTGATTCCAGCAACGCCGATGCCGCCTTGGTCAAAAAATGCAGCTCGGCGACGGCGTCGTAATCATCGGGCACCAAGGCTGAATCATCGTCATCGTCGTCGTCTTCCCCAACCATGACGTAGCTGATCAACAAGCGCACATGGCACTCATGGTCCTCCCTGGCCTGAATCGCGTCATCCCATCCCCATGACTGCTTCGCCGCCCGTTCAAGGCACCCCGGGAATGCAAGGGGACCAAACTGACCCAGCGACCATGCCACGAAACGTTCGGGCGATTCGTCAGGATCCCCCATGTCGTCGGGCCACGGGATCGACGAGGGCGTCACGAGCATATGGCCACTCACATCCGGACGGAACGAGTACGCCAGCGTGCGGGGTGAGTCGTCATCCTCTGACGATTCCTGGATTCCGACGAGTTCAAACTGTGTCAGGCGGGATTGAATCTCCTCCAGAGGCATATCGGCGCGACATAGCACGCACATGCCCTGGGTGAACAATCCTTTGGCCATTCAACTCGCTCCGGTCTTATGTGCGGGTCGATCGTGGTGGTGGTGAATCCGACAAACTCGGCAGTCTAACGCGGTACCTTGGGAGCCACGAGCCCCAAGGAGTGCTTTGCAAGTGACAGGGTTTCCATGATGCGATTGAGAGTCCCTGCGAGACACAGACGCACCGCAGCGATCCGCGCGAAGACAACCTTCCCGCCGACGAGAGCCGGTTCAAACTGCCCAATCGAATGGTCGGCACCAAAGCACGACTGAACCCCATCGGGGCATGGGCGTCGCTTCCGGAGTCAAATCCGAAGTAGGCCCGCGAGGAGTACTTTGATGCCCCTGTCGAGGACATTAAGCGACAAAAATGCCAGCTGAGGGGCTCCGACTGTCCGGCTACTCGACCTTCACGGCGGAATTAGGGTATACTTTCCGGTCGGGCCGATTGAGACTTCCCCAGCCTTGGGAGGCCCGATCTTCGTATCCGGCGAGCGTCCGATGCCCGTTTCGGAACAAGGCAATCGGTATCCAAGCCAGTTTTGCTGACTTTCGATGAAGGAGAATTTGAGTTTGGCGAGGCGAGCAAGTACGCCAAGCCGAATTGAAAGCGGTTTCTACCGCCAGTTTACGCTTTGCTAAGCTACCGGGGGGCCTACAACTGACACGCACGAATATTCGATCAGTCAATGGCCCGTCGCCCCATCAATCTCTTCAAATGAATGGAAAAAACATGTCCAAACGACTCATGCTGGTCGACGACCACGCCATTGCCAGAATGGGAATCCGCGCAGCTTTACAGGAAACCGATATTGAAGTCGTCTTCGAGGCGGACAAAGCCAGCGACGCCCTTGGTGCGGTTGACAAAATCAATCCCGATGTCGTGTTGTTGGACATTCGCATGGAGGGCGGCGATGGGCTGAACACCCTCGGACGGCTCAAGCTGGATCACGCCGACTTGCCGGTCATGCTGTTTTCGGCCTACGACAATCCGACGTACATTGCTCGTGCGGTCGCTCTGGGAGCATCCGGTTACGTGCTCAAGAGTGCCCCAGTCGAGCGGCTGATCGAGGCCTTGAATCTCGCGTTCGATGGGCAACAGTCGTGGACGCGTGAGGAACTGCGACGAGTCACCGGAGCACTCGCAACGCCGCGGATGAACCAGGACATCGATGTTCCCCTGACTCAACGGGAAAGCGAGGTTCTCCGGCAAATGGCGCTCGGGTTGACCAACAAAGAGATCGCGAAGATGCTCGGGATCAGTTACGAGACCGTCAAGGAACACGTGCAACACATCCTCAGGAAACTCGGCGTTTCCGACCGCACGCAGGCCGCTGTCTGGGCCGTGCGAAAGAATTTGGTCTAAGAACGTCCAGGTTTACATCCGCACGCCTCCCGGTCTCACTTTCCCCAGCGATACACCGGGAGACGTGCCACCATGGCGCCGACGACCCACACTCGATCGATGCCGCCGACAGCTCTGGTACGTCTGAATCTGCGGTTAGAAACGCAGACGTATCGTTACCGCACACCGATGAAATTCGGTGGACGCATTGTTGAAGACGTTACCGTTGCCGATGTCACCGCGGACGTCGAGAATGCTGCGGGTGGAAACGCTCGCGGCGATGTGGCTGGTCTGGGCAGCATGACCATGGGCGTGGCATGGGCGTGGCCAGACGCGTCGATTGACGATGCCACGAAGCTTGCCGCGGTCTTGCAGCTGATCCAGCGGATGATCGATGCCGCTCACCAAGACGGACTGTTGGGTCACCCGATGGAGATCTGCTTACGGCTGTCCCAGCATCATCGCCAACTCGCCGACGCGGTCACCGGCGAGATGGGATTGGCCTGCTCGATGCCGGATCTGGCCGTCTTGCTGGCGGCCTCCCCGATCGAGGCAGCGTTATTTGATGGCCATGGAAAGGCTGCCAATCAAAGCGCCTACGAATTGCTCGGGCCGGAGCACCTCACCTCGGATCTGGGGCAACTGTTGCACCGAGAGGAGTTTGCGGGTCTGACGATGGATCAGTTTGTGACCGACAAGCCAGTGGCCTCACTGCCGCTCTACCATCTGGTGGGCGCACTGGATCCGCTAACCGACGCGGATGTCGACGAACTGGTCGACGACGGCTATCCAGAGACACTTGGCCAATGGATCAAACGCAACGAGCTGACGCACCTCAAAATCAAGCTCAATGGCGATGACCCCGACTGGGACCGTCAGCGCGTTCAAGCCATCGATGCGGTGGCCCAGTCGACGCAGGACCGGGGTGCTTCCCAAGGGAAACCATGGCAGTACTCGCTCGACTTCAACGAGCGATGCGAGGACGAGGAGTATGTCCTCAAACTGCTGGACGACTTGCGGCGTGAGAGCCCTGAAACGTTGGCTCGGGTGCAGTACATTGAACAGCCCACACACCGCGACTTGACGCGACCCGATGCGGTCACCATGCATCGGGCTGCAGCTCAAATTCCGGTCGTCATTGATGAGTCGCTAACCAACTTGGCAAGTTTGGATTTGGCCATTGAGCAAGGTTATAGCGGCATCGCGTTGAAGGCCTGCAAGGGACACGCCGAAGCGCTGTTGCTGGGTGCGGTGGCCCAACATCGGAATTTATTTCTGTGCACACAGGATCTGACGTGCATTGGGGCGTCGCTATTGCACTCGGCTTCCTTGTCGGCTCATTTGCCGGGCGTCGCCGCCGTTGAGAGCAATGGGCGGCAGTATTGCCCCGCGGGAAATTCCGAGTGGCTCGCAAGCTATGAACCTTTGTTCGAAATCCGGTCGGGATCCATCCCGACCGGCCTACTCGACGGGCCAGGACTCGGCTACTAACCGATACAATCCGCTGATGTCGTATCACACCACTGTGAATGCGGCTCACGCCGGAGTATCGAGTCGCCGATGTCACGATGCTGGGAAGCGTGTCCGGCACACATCGCAAGCCCTCGTGTGGTCCACTCGAACTCGCTTAATCGGGTTGCAACGATCTGGCGGGTGCTGCGTTATCGAAGCCTCTTGAGAACCCGCCGCCGTCGAATCGACCATCGACTGATGTGCTACGTTTCAGAATGAGTGTGTCGGCAACAACATTGGCGGTCTCCCAGCCTATGCTGGCTCTCTATGCAGCCACCGCTGCGACGGTGCAGGCTCAAGCGGCCGCGCGAATCCGAAATGCCGAATCCAATCCCGAGACGGTCCCACAACCGAACTTCAAATCGAGTTCGACCGATGTGCTGGAACTGAGTCGCGAGGCCGTCGCACGCCTCGACGAAAGCCAAACCGGTTCAACCGCATCGCCGTCGCAGTCTACGTCGAAAACACAAGCTTCGGGCGAGTTAACGGAGGAGCAACAGGCCCAGGTCGATCAGCTCAAACAGCGTGATCGTGAAGTCCGAACGCACGAGCAAGCTCACAAATCGGCTGCAGGTCCGTATGCGGTTGGCGGTCCTACTTATGAGTACCAACGCGGCCCGGACGGACGGAACTACGCTGTCGGTGGTTCTGTTCAGATTGATACCGCACCAGTCGAGGGAGATCCAGAGGCAACGATCCGCAAGATGCAGGTCGTCCGCGCCGCAGCACTAGCGCCAGCCGAACCATCTTCGCAAGATCGCAAAGTGGCTGCTGCCGCAACACGGGCGCAGTCGCAAGCGCGAGCCGAGCTCGCCGCAGCGGACGACGAGAAACCGACCGCGACGGACGCCGCATCGGGAATCAACCAATCCAATGACGGTGCCAACGGGTCACGGAACCCCGCCAAGCAATACCAGGACACCGTTGCCGCCGTCGCAGGCCAACTACTGAACCTGATCGCTTAGGGATGAGCCAACAATCATTGATCTTTCATTGACCACGGGAGATCGATCCTTGTCGGGATAGGTCCCATGCGAGTCGGGCGATCCAACGCTCTCCGCCTAGGGTTTCGATGGCGGTGGATCCGTGGTTGCGCCAAACAAGGGCCCCGATCGTCGGAAGACGAGGTGCAGGACCGTCGCCTCCATGATGAGTGTCAGTACCATGGCCATGCAGGTCTCATTTGAGACGGCCACTGAAGGCCGCGTCCAAACCGCGTGCATGACGAGAGCCAAATAACAAGCGCACGTTGCCGTGGTGACCAGCCAAAGGTCAATCGTGCGCCGTGTATAAAACAGGACAATCAGTGGCATCAGCGTGTAGAACACCACGGGGGCGCTGCGAGGCCCTTTATCCATCATAAGGACCAGGGTGAACAAGCTCATCGTCAAGAACAGAATGCTCAACCGCGTCCATCTGGCACGAATCCATCGTCGACCAAGCCACTCGAACAGAGTCGCGGTCCCTGCGTAGCCGACAATCAAAATGGTCAGTTGAAGGTCCTGTTCGCGATGTCGAAATCCATCGCGTATGCCGTCGGCCAGTGACTGTGTCAGAGCCGAATCCTCGGTGGCTGCGACAAAGCGATGCAACACGTAGCTGCCAAGCGATCCAAGGTACACACACGCCAATGTTGGATTCCGCTTTGCACTCTGAATCAAGCGTTCCAGGAGACTGGGCGGACGTGCGTGGATTCGCTCGCCATAAAGGAATCGATCCAAGTCGTCCTTCAACTCACCAGCGTCGACATACCGTTTCGCGGGATCTTTGGCCAAACACTTCAAACAAATCGTTTCCAAGTCTCTTGGGATGCTTGAATGAATGCTTCGGAGGCTCGGCGGATCTTGTTGGCAAATCGCTTCGATTAACCCGATCGTGGAGGTCGATGTAAAAGGCACCTCGCCGCATAGCAACTGGAACAACACAACACCGAGCGCATAGACGTCGGTGGATGGACCAATGGCCGACCGTTCACCTCGCGCCTGCTCGGGCGACATGTAGGCGGGCGTCCCAACGATGGTTCCGGTTCGCGTCATCTGCGATTCTTCGTCGGCGAGCATCGCGATTCCGAAGTCCGTCACCTTCAGCTGTGGAACCGTCTCAACGTCGCGATCGCCTTCTGGATCATTCGATGATGCATCGTTTTGGACCGGCCATCGACCACAGACCAAGATATTCTCAGGCTTCAGGTCACGATGCACGATGGACGCCTGATGGGCTGCGTCGATGGCATCGGCGACTTGGGCCACACACCGCGCCGCCACCGTCGGAGTAAGCCTTCGCTCATGGACGAGCCCCGTCAGCGAACCACCTTCAACCAGTTCCAACGCCATGAATGGAAGGCCGTTGTGATGTCCGACCTCGTAAATCTGAACGATCCCGGGATGCTGAAGGCTCGCAACTGTCTCGGCTTCCTTTCGCATCCGTTGACGCATCGTCGGATGACTGGGTGACGCCAACACTTTCAATGCCACGTGCCGCTTCAGCTCGGTATCCAACGCGCGGTACACGACGCCCGTTCCGCCGCGACCGAGCTCACACTGTAGCTGGAACTTGCCGAACTGCCGGTCAGGCGGCTGGTCATCCTCGCGACGACGCATGGCCGGATCTTCAGTAACGACCGTTTCCTCCGGATCATGGTGCGAATGATGAGACTCCGAGGGCAACGTTGACGCCGCATCCGGAGATTTTGAACCCGATCGAACGACGTCAACCAAGGAGTCACCGAATGAGTGTTTCGTAAGCCAATGCGTGCATTGGCCGCAATGGTCCAGATGCTCGGCGATCCACTCCGGATCAACACCTGCCTCGCGTCCCAAGGCAAACGCCATGAGCTGGTCCGCAGTCGGATGTGCCGCAGATGGTGAATTCATCAACCGTCCACCCGAACAGAACATGCGGAGGCCTGACGCGGTCCTACAACAACGCTCAGCCAAGAAACGCCCAACCAAGAATCGAACCGCCTTAGCAGGGCAAGGCAAGCTTGGTGGTTCCAAGCCGAGCGCACCTTCCCGCTTTGGATCGCCAGGGTACGACGAAACGCCCGAGGTGCGACCACTAGGGTTCACTAGCCGAGCTGACCAGTCCAAAACGGACCATCAACTCTCCATCAACCACTTCAATGGAACGCAAGTGCGACCGTGCGACCTCTTGTAGGCGATCATCTCGGTCGAGCCGGTAGACCGCTGTTTGCCGACAATACTCATTGACGACTTTCTCACTGACCTTCCCGACCGCCTCGAGCAAGTGCTCTGGAAGATCACCGAATTGGATATCAATCACTTGGGCATCCCGGCAATAAAAAGCACCTTCGGCGGCGTCAAATCGCAGGCCTGTCTCCAGGTCGATTTGCCCGGACGCCGTGCGCGGAGGCAATTCCTCGAAGCCGGTTGGTGTCGATTCGTCCGAGCGTGTTGGATCGGCGGGAACCGGCTCGCTCCCGAGGCGAGGCAACTTTCCCCGACCAGGAAAACCGGGCGGCGTTGGCGGCGTTGCAATGCGTGCGACTCGTTCAAGGATCTCTGGCTTCTCTGGAAGCGTCACTTCCGATCGCAATTGGATCTGAATCACGTCTCGACCGGTTGGCAGATCAATCGCCACCGAATTGACACGCAGCGTGATCTGCGACCCGTCGGGCAGTTGCTTCTCTGCCGAGTAGGGAACCATCGCGTCCAGTGCTGCTTGCATGGCCGCGGGAGGAATCGAAATCGAAGTCTCCAACGACTGGCAACCGCCGCAAATGAAACAGGATGCCAAAGCGACGACCGCCGCCGTGGTCGGCATCGAACTGAGACGATTCTGCCGGTTCATTTCCACTGAAACCTCAACGCTTGAGCCAATGGTTGAAGAGGATGGTCAGGTTGGTCAAGGACCTCGCGAATGTCGCGTAGAACGCCTAAGCCGGCCTGTAGATTCTCCGGGTTCAACTTCGCCAATGCCACGCGAGAGAGCAACTTCATGCCGACGTCGGTCCCATCGGCGTACTCTTGCAAGCTTGCCTGCAACTCCGATCCGTCCAAACCCAACGTCAACACAGCGAACATCGCCGCATAGTGAATACTGCGTTGCGTCGATTGCAAGCTTTCCGATACCGCCTGAGCCACATCCGGGTTGCTGACACCGATCTTTCCGAGGGCCATCAAGATTTCCGACTGCACCTCCTCCTGGGCATCCGGCAATAGCCGGACCAATTTCGCGACAGATGCTTCCGCCGGTGGACCAATTTCGCCCAAAGCAATCGTGGCCCAAAGCCGCGACTCGGCATCATCAAGGGCATTCAGCAAGTCGGGCACACTTGCCTCACCGATTCCCACCAATCCATCAACGAGATCGCTCCGCAACTCATCGGCACAAACGGCCAATCCCGCTGCGAGAACCGCGGCGGTTCCGCTAGGACGATCATTGTTGGACAGACCACGAATCAGGGCCCTTTGAACTGAGAGCGACGGCGTGTTCTCCGAATCGCTCCCTAACACGTCGACCAAGGTTGATGCGTCGGTGATGGTACGCCCCAGAGCAAAGGCAGCTCGCATACGCACTGATTCATCCACGCCCGACGTGATGATTCCCAAAAGCCGATCCGACTCGGCTTTCGTCACGCTGCCAAGAGAGGCGATCCCATCAAGTGCTGAATCGCGAATCAAGGGATCCGAATCGTCGACCAACTTCCAGGCCGTCTCGCGGTCCAACGCGTCGGCGCGGGCCAACGCCTGAACCGCGATGGCCCGTGAAGACGCGGATGGATCCTCAACGATGTCGCGAAGCGCCGCGATCCCTGATTCGCCTGCCTTCGACAAAGTGATGCATGCCAAACTCGCCAAGATCTCGTCACTTCCACTCGCGGCCGACTTTAGTTTCTCGATCACCTTCCCCGGAATGCCATCGCTGTGATCCGCCAAACCTCGCGCCGCGAGCATGCTCTCCATTTGGGACTTCCCACGCAGTACAACTCCTTGCAAGTCCTCGAGCAATTGATCCTTGCTGCCCTCAGCCGATTCCAACGCACGCTGCAGCTTCAATAAGGGCGATGACGGCGAATCGTCCGTCCCCTTCGGATCGGCGGAGGTTGACTCGTCGTCGGCTACCTTCGGGAAGCCGGGGAGCTCCGGTAGCCGAATCGCAGGCAGATCCGGAAGTTTCGGAAGCGGCGGTTGAGCTGAGACGGGATCGAGCCAGATCGTCGTCAGGCCCAACACTAAACAAGCGTGTCGCCAATGGATGAATCTGTAGATCTGCATGAATCGAAAATCTTGAGCGAGAAGGAGAACAGGGGGCCAACAGTGTCCGATGCCGCGTGGCATCGCTAGCTTCCGACGGCGAAGGACGCCTCGTATCGAAGGCTCTTGAGAAATCGCTGCGTGTAAACGTATTGATTCGGATCCAGGCGGCTGTGGTAACGGTCCAGCTCGCTTGACATTGAATCGATGGCTTTGGCGATGCTGGCATATTGCATCGTATTCAGGCCACCTCCGGCGGACGCATGCTGAACCAATAGGCCGTCAAGCTGCGTTCGAACCGATTGGAAATGCTGGTGACGGATCAGGACTGGCCAGTTCACTCGGCCGCGGTAAGCGTCATACTCGGCGATCGTGAGACGATCAGGTTGGCGTGCCTTGCGAGCTGCTACGATCTGTTCGGTGGTACGCTGCGGGCGTCCTTCGGCGGCTCGATACTCGCGATTGAGTTTGCGTTTCTCGAAATAGGTTTGAACATGCTTGATCTCATTGTCATAGCTCATGCTCTTGGCGCGTTCCCGATCGATCATCGCCATGGACGGGCGATCACTGCTCTGTGAGGAATCGCGAATCGCATCTTCGAGTCGTTGGACGATCGCCATCGGGTCGATGGGCACACCAGGAAACTGGGCCCAGCTCGATTGAAGAGGCGTCAAAATCGTCAACGATACGAAACAGCCCAAGCAAGGACCAAAATAACGGGAAGAATACATGGAACGATGCAACCACCTTGGGCGTGGGGGGTACGTTAAAACGGATGCCGGAACACCTCGATTCCCACAGCCGAGGGGGCCTCAGCGGAACCTCTCGGCCGAAGCGATCGATTTGCTCCGTCGCTAGAACTAGAATTCAGCTCACCGGCCAATTCTGTCACGTCGTCAGTATTTTATCTCAAAAGTTGACAAGGTCGCATTCAGCTTGGTCGCCGGCGACCAAATGGATGGATCTTCAACCACCCAGCGCCTCCGTATGACCAATGCCACGCGTCTGACGCTGCTCGATGACCTGAGAGATGGAAGCGCCGAAGCATGGATTGACGCAGACTCGCTATACCGGCCCATGATCAAAGGCTGGCTATCGCGATTCATGCTCCAGGCGTCGGACGTCGATGACATCGCCCAGGATGTGATGGCGGCACTCGTCGGACAATTGCCGTCGTTCCAGCACAGTGGCCGAACTGGGGCATTTCGCAACTGGCTGAGAACCACCACCGTCAACGCGATGAGGAACTGCGTCCGAAAGAAACGAGGCATTGGAAACGCCGCCTATCACTCGCTGGACCAGTCGATCGGCGAACTCGATGATCCCAATAGCCATCTATCGCGGGAGTTTGACCTGCAACATACGCGCTGGCTCGTTCATCATCTGCTTCAACGCATTGAGTCGGAATTTCAATCCCAGACGCTGGCCATCTTTCAGATGCATGTGGTCGAGGGAGTCAGCGTTCCCGATACCGCAAATCGACTCGGTGTGTCGCAGGCCAATGTGCACACCGCCAAGTCCCGCGTCCTGCGCCGGCTACGTTCTTATGGCGGCGAAGCCCTGGAAATGCTGTGACCGTCGTGATCGGATTCCCTTGGTCCATCCGGTATTTCCTTGGGTAGCTGGCGCCTAGTGAATTTTCGGAGTCATGGCGGTGGTGCCCGAGCGACTTACTCCAGTTGAAAATCCGGGTTCCTTCAATGAGCCAATGGGCGTTCGCCGGATTCGAAGATCGGATTGGAACCAGACGCTAGAGCGGAGAGACCGAGTCCGTCTGCCATGGCTGGCGAGCATTCTTGGTGATCTCGGCATCCAGCTCGTTCATCCGAGCCGTCAAATCGGCCACGCGTTGGGGCGCTTCGTCGGCAAGGTTGTCTTGCTCGCCGATGTCCCGGCTTAAGTCAAATAGGAAGACTTGTGGTTTGCCAGGTTGCTTCGGTGGAGGCTGGTTGCGTCGGCGTCTTGGCTGTTTAACAAGCAACTTCCAATCGCCCTGGCGGATTCCCTCAATCTGACCTTGCGATGTGTAGTAGACAAATTCATTGCGAACAGGTTTCGCAGCATCGCCCATCCAAAGTGAGGACGCATCCACGCCATCGATCAGGTGTCCCGCTGGCAGCTCGGTCTGGGTGATCGCGGCGATCGTTGGTAGGACGTCGATGGTACCAGTAAGCTGGTTACACTCCGTGCCCGCAGGGATCCCAGGGCCTCGAATCAAGCAAGGAACACGCTGACCACCTTCGAACGTGGTTCCTTTGCCGTCTCGCAGAGGGCCAGCGGATCCACCGTGATGCTGGAATGTCAGCCAAGGACCGTTGTCCGTCGTGTAGATGACATAAGTCTGATCCGCCAGAGCGAGTTCATCGATCGTATCTAGCAAACGGCCAACCTCTGAATCAATGTGTTCGATCGTATTGGTGTACGCGTTCATGGGGTTCGGATCACGCACATCGTCGGGAACGTACAGCGGGATGTGGGGCATGCTGTGGGGCAAGTACACAAAGAACGGCTGATCTCGATTCGCTCGAATGAAATCGATTGCTTTCTGCGTGTAACGACGCGTCACCGTTCGTTGGTCCACTGGGCACTCAATGATCGCTTCATCTTCCACCAGTGGGGTGTTCCACTGGGTCAATGTCGATTCGGGGTCGTTCCATAGTCGATCCATTCCGGCGGCGCCACCCTGGGGCTTGCCTTTGTTATCCGGATGGTTCATGTCATTGGAATACGGAATGCCGAAATAGGTGTCAAAACCATTGGACGTCGGCAGCACCTCCGGGTGATGTCCCAAATGCCACTTTCCAAAACATGCCGTGGCATAGCCCTGTTCACCTAAATGATCCGCGATCGTGTGCTCGTTAGGGTTCAGGCCCTTTTTGGACGTCGGGAACAAAACGTGTTGATGCATGCCGACACGCTTCGGGTAGCACCCCGTCATTAAGGCAGCCCTCGAGGGAGTGCAGACAGGCGAGGCGACCATGAAACTGGTGAACTTGCGGCCCTCTGTGGCAAGCCGATCGACATTCGGTGTCGCAATCGTTTCAGATCCAAAACAACTGAGATCACCATAGCCTTGGTCATCGGCAAAGATGATCACAAAGTTCGGCTGGGCCGCATGCAACCGCGCGGGCACTCCCGATAGGCTGACGACGACCAATGAAAACCAACCGAGGCTCGCCAACAAAGCCAGACGCATGCGGTAGTGATCCATGAAATAAAAGGACTGCGACACGATCGTTGGATTCCTGGGAGAGTTGCGAGCAAAGGGACGAGCTAGTCGAAATACGGGGCTGATTGTAACCGCCGATGAGCCAACTTGCTCCGAATCGTCATGGACGGACGAATTGGCCCCATGTCGGCGGCCACCGATGTCGCTTTGGGCCCGGCGCCCCCAATTCGCCAGAAGTCGGCCTTGGACGAAGAGATTGGACCAGGCGATTCCTTCCGTTCCAACGCACTTCAACCAAGGGTGACGCTGATGGTAGATAGCCCCTGCAAGACGGATCAGTTAGCCCAACTGATCCACAAGGTCGAGTCCTTTCAGATCGACCCCGGTGAAAAAACGCTCTCGTTTGCTGCCCGTTTGGCGCGTGAAAACGCTTGGTCGCATCAATATGCCGATCGAGTCACCCATGAATACAAACGTTTCTGCGTGCTCGCCATGATATCGGGCCATCCGGTAACGCCGAGTGAGCACGTCGATCAAGTTTGGCATTTGCACATGACGTACACGCGTTCCTATTGGGAACGATTCTGTGACGCCACATTGGGCGGACCGTTGCACCATGACCCGACGGCCGGCGGTCAAAAAGAGGGCGAGAAGTTCCGTGATTGGTACTCCGAAACACTCGCAAGCTATCAACGGGTGTTCGGCAAGGAACCCCCCCAAGACATTTGGCCGACACCGCGCGAGCGATTCCGTCACGCAGGCGACCAGCGCTGGATCAACTCGGCGCGGTACTGGGTCATTCCCAAAAGATCGCTGGTGACGGCGATCATGCTCTCGATGTTGATCGTGAGTCTATTCGTTTTCCCAGGATGCAATGCCGAACTGAACAGCGTGCTGCATCCTTCCCAACTAACGCAACGGATCGGCGGGAACCTCAATCCATTCAACTGGGGTGGGATGGCATTTCTCCAATGCTATCTAGCGGGTTGTTTGGTCTTGCTTGCCGCGATCGTTTGGCTACGACTCCGCAGCTCCGAACCACAGCGACGAACCATCGCAAGCGATCACGATTTAAGTCGTGACGATATCGCGGTGTTGTCCGGTGGTGGTGGCCGACTGGCACATGTTGTGCTTACCAGACTCTATGTTGCGGGATGCATTGAACTGAAAAAGGGATGGCTTTCCCAAAAGCTGGTCGCAAAGGGGTCTGCGCCGAAATCGTCGACGATTGATCAAGACGTTTACGCGATGATTCAAGCAAACCGATCAACAACCGAGATCATGTCGATTGTCCAACCTCACTTCGAACGGATTGACCGTCAGCTGCAAGCCGCTGGTTTGCGACACCCCAGTGGCGTCTACTCGGTCACCTCGATCTGGATCACCATCGGGATGTTCCTTCTCGGCGCATGGCGGTGCGTGCAGGGCACCTTGACCGATCAAGCAACTGGATACTTGGTTCTATCCGTGTTCGCGTTTACCGTCGTCGCGATCGCGACAAATTATCGATCCGGCGGTGCAACAATGGCGGGAAAGACATTGATCCATCAGATGAAGCGAACTTCCACCATGACGTCGTACAAAGACGGTCACCAGCGGAAGTCTGCATCTGGCCTCCAGGCAGCGGAGGCCGACGCCGCCATCGCTGCCGTTGCGTTGACAGGGGTCTCGGCTCTGGAGAGTTTCTCCGATGTGGAGTCACTGAATTCGGCCTTGCTCCATTTCGGTCGGCACACGTCGGCCGGCGGCGGTTGCGGCTCTGGGTGCAGTGGCTGCGGAGGAGGCGGATGTGGCGGTGGGTGTGGAGGCTGTGGCGGCTGACGTGGGTGCGCCTTGGTACCTCCGATCGGTCAACCATGCTCCTCGGTGACAAAGTCATGCCACTGGGCACCGTCAGGTAACGATCCTGCGGAGGCAAACTCGAGATGCAGGATTCGACGGTGCCGACGGGTGCCCCGGATGGACGAGCCGCTCGCATGGCTGATCAGGGGGCGCATGGCAAGTACATCACCTGCCGATGCATGGATGGTGACCGCCTGGTCGCACCCGCATCCATCGCTCTGCGCCGACACGTGCGACTGTGGAATGACTCGTAAAGGACCATTCTCATCCGTCACGTCATCCAGATGAATTCGCAGCGTTAACATCCGATGCAAAATGGCGTCGCAGGCAATGAAATGAGGGACGCCCGCTTTAACAGTCGGACGGGTCAAGGATGGCGATCGGACCGAATGGTTGCGGACGGCAATCGAAGTGTCCTTGTGCCAAGGTAAATTCCACGAGCGATCGGGCGGTTTGTCAAAGAACAATGCACGGACCAGCCCAAAACCATCCCCCAACACATCGCGAAGTAGTGTTCGTAGCAGCGACGTCTGCCACACGTTACGCACCTCGGGAATCGAATCGATCAGATTTCGAGCTGCGTACACGTGTCCATGGCTCGAAAGCGTTAACTCCGATCCTGAACCTCGACTGAATGCGTCCACGCAAGCGGCTCGCAACCGATCGACCTGGTGCCGCTGCATTGAGCGACGCAGGAGACAGAATCCATTCGCCTCAAGACTTTGCCAGGTCATCCGATTGGCAAACCTCTGTCTTCCTCGAAATGATCAAGCAACCCACCAAACAGAAAACCGCCCCGATGCACTCCAAGGAGGCAAACCCGAGGTGCAAAGCCGAAAAGCCGTCCACCATCAGTCCAAGGCAGCGACCAGTCGCCGATCCGATAAGAGGCATGCCACCGATCAACAGTGATGCGACGAGCTCGCCCCGCCACCAAAGCACCAGCATGACAATCGCGATCGCGCCTTCCACGCCGCCGTAGAACGCTCTCACTTCCGTCAACATCGCCGGTGTCGGCGTGGCGACCCCGAACGCCGACGGCAATGCTCTTGGATTCGATCCCAGCCAAATCGCGAAACCCACCCAGGCAAGGGCGGTTGTCCAAATCACGATATGCGGCAGTCGTCTACTCATTTCCACACCGACTCAATAGCCAAGCTCGAACACCGATGGGTTGGGCGACGATCGTGTGCGGAGGTCCAGTGAAGTCGATGCCGAATCCTGAACCCAACGTATTGACCTCTTCGGTATAGGCGGCCTTGGCGACCAGCCAGGGCGGATGGTCGATCTCGCCTCGATAGATCCGTCCCATGCGATCGACGCTGTACAGGCAGTATCGGGCAGTAAGCCAAAACTCAAGCGAGTTCGGTACGGCGGTTCTGAAATCTCCGTCGCGATGATAGGACGCCGCAAATTCGGCGGCTGGCTCACCATCATGAGTACGCCGACTGCAGTACCGGACCAATTCATCCGTTGGCCGCTCAAGCGACATCGACGCATCCATGTAGGGAAGATTGAACGTCGCGCGAGCCAGCCGCACCGCAAATCGGCTAGCCGCATCAAGCGAAAAGAACCAAACCCCAGGTTTCTGATTCACTTTCACGTACGTTCGTAGATTCAGTTCCAGAAACCGACTGAGCCCCGGAACCGAAGGGCAGCAACGGGGCGACACCCCCGACATCGTGAAAGGGACAACGCCCACCCAAGCTAGGCCATCGTAGGTATCCAACTGCATCCCATCAGGTAGCAGCCTCGCGATGATGTCAGGCTGGATCGGCCAGTGGGCAAACAAGAGATCCGACCACGTCATGCGCATCACCCAGGGGCGCCTGGGCAATGGCCATTGGCGATCTGACAAAACGCTCATCACGGTGCTTTCGTCGCTCCGAAGGCCGCAAAACAGCTGTTCTTGTGAAGGAGCTCGACTGATTCAAATCCAACTCGTTTCAGTAACGTCAGTTGGTACGTCACCGGTCGCGGCGAGTCTTCCTGATCGATGTACTCAAAGACTCGTTCACGAAACGCGTCGCCACCGAATTCTCTCAGGTATCGGCCATATCGATCCCACATGATCTCTGCGACACCCTCGGTTTCCTGCGACACCAAATCCGTGATCCACACCGAACCACCCGGCGCGAGCAAACGGAAGATCTTTCCAAATGCATGCTCCCAGTCGGTATCGTCGCGGAGGTGATGCAACACAGCTGCCGCAAGGATGACATCAAAGGTCGACTCGGGCAGCGCGGCATCACGAAAATCGGCATGCCAAGTTTGGATGGCGTCGATACCAGCCGCGTTCAGTCGCGTCGAGGCGCGCTCGATCATCGGACGGCTCAGATCCAGCAGGTCGACGGCGAAATCATGACCGCACAGTTGGTGCAATCGGAGGGTGTTGTTGCCGGCACCGCACCCAATGTCCAGGACGCGTCGAATCGGACTGGTCGACGCGATCGCGGCAAGGCCGATCAGTTCCATCGCCAGCGGCGCGTCCACCGTCGCGGATTGTCCCGTATCCAAGACGCTAAACCGGTCGACATCCGCATCAAAACGCCTTCGAATGGCGTCGACGGTCGACTTCCCCGCCAGTGTTGTCTTTAGGAATTTGGCCATCAACAGATTCTCGGTCAAACAAGGCCATGCAAACAACCCATCGTTGCTATAGAGTCAGCTCCAGCGTCTCCGTTTCCACTCGACTTCTCGGCCGAAAAGTGCCTGGTATCGTCGTCAGTCACCGCGAAGGGATGGAGTAATGGACTTTGTTGGATTGGGCTGATAGCCGCCCAACTATGATAAGAGTCAATGAACGAGCTCAGGTCGCCCACTGCCGCTTCGACCTCGTCGGTGGAATGTCTATTGTCTGGAAATTCAATGATTCGAAACCATGTTTGCCTGGTCGCGATCGGTGCGATGTATGTTCTGTTGGTTGCCCTGGGTGGAGAGGCCGATGCTCAGCTACGCATCGTGACGTACAACACCAACACCTTCGGAACCGAGGTCGGCAACTCGAATATCCGACGAGCGAGGTCCGAGGTGGACACGGTGTTGCAAGCAATTGGCGAGGAAAGCGTCAACGGAATCGCTCGCCCTGCGGACATCATTTTGCTGCAGGAACAACAGCAACCGAATACGACGACTCAGGACCTGGTGAATCGGCTCAATACGATTTACGCCGGCCAAGGCATCACCTATGCGCGGGGTACGCGTATCGGCAATACAACCTCCGGCAATGGCATGGGCACCCCAAATGCGGGTGAGATTCGCCAAGGTGTCATCTACCGAACCGATTCGGTTCAACTCATCAGCGAAACGTCATTTGGTGATCTTTCGGGAGGACTTATTTCGCAGCCACGTCAAACGCTGCTTCATCAATTTCGACCGTCCGGCTACGGCCCCGACGCTGACCTCTACATATTCAACTCGCACTTTGAGGCGGGAGATTTCCAGGAAGATCTGGCCGGTCGCGAAACGGAGGCGAGAGAGATCCGTCGTTTCATCGACAACAATCAGCTTGGCAATCGAAACGTCATCGTCGCCGGTGATCTCAATGTTGACTCGAACTTTGAATCGTCGGGTATCGCCGAGTTTGGTGGGAACTCGGCGCTCGAAATTCTATCGGCCTCTGGAAACGGACGCGTGCTGGACCCGCTATTTCCCAATGGGGAGTCGGTGGACTTTCAGATCTATAATTTTGGTGTCCCCAACACGCCATTCGGCGTCAACTTGGCGCCCTTCCTGACGCAGAGCCCCACAGGACAAGGAGGTTCGCTGGTCGGTGGTGGAATCGACGATCGATTTGACTTCATCCTGCAGAGCGACGAACTGCTTGATGGTGAAGGGGTGGCGTCGATTCACGGCTCTCTTCGATCGTTCGGGAATAACGGATCCACGCCCAATGATCAAATCAACGACGGGAACACCATCAACATCAATGGGCTCACTTCGTTCACAACGGGCGAGGTTCTAGACGCGTTGGAAGCCGCCAGCGACCACCTACCGGTCATCACGGATTTCCAAGTCCCCGCCATGCTCGAAGCCATCCTGGTCGGCTCGATCCCCGACACGATTATGCTTGGTGATGCCATCGACTTAGAGGTGACTATCGCCAACATTGCTGATGTGCTCGTACCACTGGCCGCCGACGAATTGGATTTCCAACTGATCACCAGCGGCGATCTAATCGGGAATGCCTCCGGTGTTGATTCGGCTTTGGGCGGTGTCTTCAGCACCTTGGTCACGCTCGACACCACACAGAGTGGAGTTCGCGACGGTATCATCACCGTTTCCAGTTCCAGCCCGGGAGTCGCCAATGGTCAGGTGGTGATTCCCGTTTCCTTCACGGTGACCGCGATCCCAGAGCCCTCGATGTTTGCCCTACTATGCGTCGGAGGAATCGCGATGGCCCGAAAACGACGCCGGGCTTTGCTTAGCGGAACCAGCAACCACTAGTCCTGAAGCCGCTGGGTCACTCGCCGTTGTGATATCTAGATTTCGCCTATTGCAGCAGCGCGAGGACGTTCTGCGGGTTCTGGTTGGCAAGCGACAAGACATTCGTACCCGACTGAACCAAGATCTGAGCCCGCGTCAAATTGGCGGACTCTTGGGCGAAGTCCGCGTCGCGAATCGACGACTCGGCTTCCTGCAAGTTGGCCAGTGTTTCGTTGAGACTGACCAGGTTCGATTCCAAGCTAGTTGCTTGAAACGCACCGAGACGACCGCGAAGACTGGTCACCTTATCGACCACTTCGTCAATGATCCGAGCGGCGCCATTGACGTCGTTGAGCAAGCTTTTCGATTGCCCACTGCCGAGCTCGTAAAGTCGACCATTCGCACCACCTAACTGGCCCGTGGAGACACTTCCGATTCCAAGACGAGCCTGCTGGTTACTAGTCACATCGGGACCAAGCTGGAACAACGCTCCGCCACCAGTGATGCTGAAGTTGAAATCCGCAGCGCTACCATCGTCAACCGTTAATGACACGTCCAACGTGGACGTGTTGATGGAGAATCCATTTCCTCGTCCACTTGCGGCAACCCCGTTGATCGTTGCCACGATGTTCGTCCCAAGCGACCTTGATGCCGACAAGGCTGCTTCGAACCCACCGGCTCCCCCTTCGCTGATCACGTCGATATTCACCAGTGCCTCGGAGCCGTAGCCTTCGCTAATGAACTGAAGCGTGGTGGTATCGTCCGCGGTCACGCCAGTGGAATCGCTGACCAGATTGATGGCATCCTTGATCTGGGACTTCAACGTCCCAACGCCAAAGTTGAACGTTTCGGCACCGTCGGCACCGTTGAGCTGAAAGACGAGCGTGTCCTTCAATCCCGCCACCGTCGTTTGAGTCGATGTGCCCGCGACGGCTGCGGTCGCGTCATCCACGCGCAGGTCGCCGAATCCAGCCAGGGCGGCACCACCGTTGTCGACAACGGTTGCCGCGAAGGACTTGCCCGCCACGACCAGTCCGTCGATGGCCGCTTCAATCGCTGTGAGCGTGTTGTTGGCGGCGGTCGCCCCCAAAGTCACGGTGATCGTGTTGGTCGAATTGTCGTAGGCGGCGGCCGGTGTAGCTGGAACGCCAGCCGCGGCAAACACCAAGTTGATCTCTTCGTTACCCGTTGCGACCACTTCGAGGCCAATGGCGGTATCTGCGGTCGCGTTGGCCGATGCCACGGCGGCGGTGATCGTCTGGGTCCCCGCGCCATCGGTGACCGCCACGATGCCGTCGAGACCATTGAGTGCGTCAAGAACATCCTGAGCCGTCGATGTATTACTGTCACCATCGATCTCGATCGTGATCGCACCGGAGGAATTGGAAGCCGTCGCGACGGCACCCTTTGCGTTATCGACGGTCACTTCGACGCTGGCCAGATCGTCCTCTGAACCATAGATGGTGATGGTTTCAGTGCCGACAGCCAGGGTCACGCTGTCCCGCGCCAAAGTGCTGGTTGTTTCGGCAACGTCATCAGCGTTGAACGCCGTGTCGGCGATCGTGGTGGTGGCTTGGGTTGCCGCTGTCTGGATGGCCACCGCCACGTCAATTCGACCCGTGTTACCGAGGTTGGCCTGGTCGATGTCCACATCTTTGACGGAGGTAATGCTACCGGCCGAACTGATGAAGTCGAGTGAGCCGTCAAGAAGCTTTCGACCTTGAAACGTGGTCGTTTGAGCGATTCGATTGATCGCTTCGAGAGAGGAGTCGATCTGCAACTGGTTTGCGGCGATCTCTTCGGCACTAAGTGCGCCGTTGTTGGCGGCTTCGACAACGAGACCACGGACATCGTTGAGCAGCGAACTAACTTGGCCCAACGCACTATCGGCGGTGCTAATGATCTGGCTGGCCCGACGAGTATTGCTGATCGCTCGGCCCAAGCTGGTCACCTCGCTTCGCAATGCTTCACTGGCGATCAAGCCCGCAGGATCATCCGCTCCGCTATTGATTCGCAGGCCTGTGCTCAAACGGGTCAGCGCCGTCTGCAAATCGCTGTTGCTCTGCTGAAGACGGTTTTGTGCGACCAGGGAGGGTACATTGGTGTTAATTCGCGTCATGGTCGGCTCGCTCCATGCGATCGTTTGGGGACTCGGTCATCAGTAACCGGTCGAGTGGATTTTGAATAAACTATCCGCGTGTATACGGAGGTCTCCGACTGAGGCATCGGCACAGTTGTGGGAATTCTGCCAGTGGATTTGTATCAACGCTTCAATCTCCCTGTTTGATCGTCTTGCTTTGGCTACAAACGGAATCTCTTTCGCAAACCACCTAAACCGTCGAATCGACATTCAAGGCGTTTTGTTCGCAAGCTGTCTCATCGCGACCCTTGCACGCGGCGAATCGCTCGAGCCGCCTCGAACAGATGATCAAATTCGCGCCGCGTTTCGGACGACGCACCAGGGTTTCAGCAGCGACGAACTCCTTGTTCGTGATGACTTGTTCAACGATTTCATGGTTGCGTTGGGCTGGGATGGAACGTCGCCCGACAAGTTGATGGCGCAGGCCCGGTCTGCAAAGCGTCTGTTGACGCTTCGCAAGACGGGGAAACTTGGTGTGGTCTCGACCAAACGTAGTCGGACACCGGAGCTAGCCGACACCATTATCGCCGAAATGGCCATTCGTACGCTGTTGAATCGTCATCGTTGCAGTATCGACGACGTGCTGTGCGCCCCGCATTTGCGTGATCAGCTGCAGAGCGAGGCATTGAAATTGGATCCGACGGCAAATGCCGACGCGGTACGCAAATCGGTGTTGAAACTCCGAAAAGTGCGTCAATTGCGTCCCGAGTTGGTCCTGCAAGTGGCGGACTGGGATCGAGAGGTTCGCACGATTGCGTATAACACGATTGACTCAACGTCTTTGCCCGCGAAGCCAGGCGTCTATTTGTTTCGCTGCCCTGACGGGTACCTCTACATCGGCGAAGCGTCCAACCTAGCCGATCGCCTTCGCCAACATGTCGCTGGTAGTCATAACTCAGCGCTTGCATCGGCCCTAGAGCATCAAGGCGGCGACATTACCGTTGAATTGCATGTCTTTCCGCGTTCGTCTCCGGCCAGTCGCGTTTCGGTAAGGCGTGCCTATGAGAGTGAGTTGATCCGCAGCCGCCATCCGACGTTCAACCTTCGCCCTTGATCGTTTTTGACGATCATTCGGAATGCAGGACCCATGCGAGTTTCGGAAAGCTCGTTTGTTGCTGTTTAGTTGGCACACTTGACGTTTGCAAACTAGGTTGGGCCTCATGAATTGGCTTACTCCTTTCGTCGTGTTCGCGAGCAGTTACGTGCTATTGATTCCGCAGTTGCATGCGGATTGGTTAACGTTACCTGGTTCCTACTCACACGACGCTCTAACCGGTCAGCGGCTAACACAGTACGCCCCCGTGGAAGCGCCCGTCGTTGCTCAAGTCTCCAACTTTCGATCGAGTGGGTACACGCATACCCGTAGTTCACTGAACTATGGTCAGTCTGCGGACAACTACCATCGCGTTGAAGCATGGGGTGACCCGGTCCGTCCCTACGGCGAATGGCGATTCCCATTCCGACCGTACGGCACGCCCTATCCCAATTGGGGACCGCCGTTGGCTGGATTGGGTGGCATTGGGATTGGCGCGGGTTTTGTCACACCTCCGATTGGGTTTGCCCCATTGCCAGCCGACGCCGGTGGCCAACCTCCTGGCTCGACCCCGCCCGCAACGGGCTTTCGAAATCGCTTTCGGCGACCGAATCCCGCTGCGGGAACGAATGGCTTTGCTCCCTATCCGTCCGGCCGAGGCACTCCCTATCCGGTGGCTCCGTACTACGACGGATACCACCCGAATTATCGGGATTGAACGTCGACGTCGGCAGCGATGATCCGAATGGCCTCGGGCATCGCGAGGCACTCCTCGTGAAACACTCGAGCCGCGAGCGTTTCAGCGGTGTCGTCTGGTAAGACTTTGCAAGAACGTTGGTGAATGATCGGCCCGTTGTCGTACACATTGTCGACGAAATGAACCGTACAGCCACTGAATTGGACGCCCTTGGCGATCACGGCTTCGTGGACGTGGCGACCGTACATTCCCGGTCCTCCAAACGCTGGCAGCAGCGACGGATGAATGTTGATGACGCGATTTTGGAAGTCATCTGGGATCAGCACGTGCCTTAGAAAACCCGCCATGATCACGTGCGAAGCGCCGGCCTCGCGACAGGGCGCGAACATCGCGTCCCGGTAGCTGGGGGGATCTCTAAAATCTCGATCCGAGATGACTTGGGTCGGGATCCCGTCGTCCGCGGCAATTTGGAGCCCGCCGACATCGCTTCGGTTGCTGATCACCAATCGAATATCGATCGGCAATTGGTGTTCGTCGCGATGATCCAGCAGGTTGCGAAGGGTTCGTCCACCACCGCTCAGGAAGACGACGACCGCCAACCGTCGCCGATTAGGAGTCATGATCCGACCGGGCGAACATAGAGCCTTCCACCCTCGATCTCTGATTCGGCGGCGTCCTCGAGCACCTCGGCGAGGACCCGATCTGCGAGAGTCTCGGCGGCAATCGAATCATCGTGATGCTTGATGGCCGTTGCCACATCCGCGTCATCGCAAACCACGCCGACCTCAATTCGATCGGTGTAGTCAAGCTTCATCTCCTTCCGCTGGGTCTGAATAGCCCGAATCAGATCATTGGCAAGACCTTCGAGTCGAAGCTCCTCGGTGACTTCCGTGTTCAGCACCACAACGCTGTGCAAGCCTTGAGCGGCAGCCCAACCTTCTTTCGCCTTCAATCGCACTTCAATGTCTTCGTTATCCAACTCCAACGTTTGCTCGTCGACGGTCAACGTCACGTGGCCGTCACGTTGGAGGTCCGAAAGCAGTTGATTTCCGTCGGCGGCAGCAAGTTGTTTCTTCACGGCTGGCATCGCTCGACCCACTTTGGGGCCCAAGCGTTTGAAGTTGGGGACCACGCTGTACTGCACGTAGTCGCCGCCATCGGTCGTGTAATCAACGGCTTTGACATTCAACTCGTCGCGAATCAGCGCGTCATGGCTTTTGAGCCAAGCGACATGCAAATCATCGGTCAGAATCACTTCCACTTTGGACAACGGTAAGCGAACTTTTAGCTTTGCGTCGGAACGCGCCGATCGCCCCATCGACGCGATGTCGCGCAACACACGCATCGACTCGGACAGTGATTCATCGACAAGTGACTCATTGGGCACTGGATAGTCACACAGATGCACGCTTTTCAGCACACGATCACCAAAGGGTCGCGTCAGCTCACGCCAAAGATGTTCGGCGAGAAACGGTGTGAACGGCGCGACCAGTTTGGTTAGCTCCAACATAACCTCGTACAGCGTCCAATACGCGTCGAGTTTGTCGGGCGCATCGGTTTGCTTTGCCCAGAAACGATCTCGACTGCGACGGACGTACCAATTGGAAACACCGTCGAGCAAACTCGCGATCGCTTGGCACGCATTGAAATTATCCAACGCGTCCATCCGCTCAACGACCACTGATTGAGTGCGGTTGAGTTCGCTGATGACCCAACGATCGATCTCGCACCGCTGAGTGATTGGTCGGTAGGTTGGAGATGATGCGAGACTTTCACCAGTCAATTGCTCACATGCCGCCACGCTCGTCGTCGGATCAAAACCATCGATCTCGGCGTAAATGGTGAAGAAACTGAACGTGTTATAGAACCTCAATAGGAACTCGGGAATCGAATCGCGTATCGCCTGATCGGCGTAGATGATGGAGTTCCATGGCGCTTGATTTGCAAAAAAGTACCAACGCATTGCGTCGGCGCCATAGCGGTCAAAGATTTCCGACGGACTGCGATAGTTTCGCAGGCTCTTGGACATCTTGCCGGTCTTTTTCTGGAACTGAACGCCGGCGTGCTCGGACTTGTCCGCCTCAGATAAGGCAACGATCTTCGAACCGGCATCTTTGCCTGTTGACTCGAACCACTGCGACAGCATCAGTCCGAGCACGATGCAATTGCGAAATGGGATTGGATAGTCAACATCCTGATTGGGCGATGTGACGGAACTTTCAGTCGGTCGCGGTGACTGGCCAACCGTAGAAATCGAGCTCCCCTCGCCAAAGAGCATCGTGGAGATGGCGAGCTGGCTGTAGAACCATCCACGGGTTTGATCGAGAGCCTCGCTGATGAAGTCCGCTGGAAATTGGTCCGCAAACGCTTCGGCATTCTGATGCGGCCATCCCCACTGTGCAAACGGCATCGCTCCGCTGTCGTACCAGCAATCGATCACCTCGCTGACGCGGCGCATGCGCGCGTCTGATTGAAATGGCGAATCGTAGGTGACCTCATCGATATACGGTTTGTGAACGCGAAGATCGTCTGCAAGTTCCGGGTTGTCCGCTTTGGCCTGCTCCCAAGCTTGGGTGCCATCGATGCCGGGTTTTTGGAGCAGTTCGTCGTAACTACCGATCGCCTCCATTTGACCCGTGGCGTCACAGACCCAAATCGGCAGCGGTGTTCCCCAGTAACGCTCTCTCGAGAGTGCCCAGTCCACGTTCGACTCAAGAAATTTGCCAAAGCGCCCATCCCGGATGTGGTCGGGTTGCCAGCCGATTTGGGCGTTGTTCTTCAGCATCAGGTCGCGAAACAGCGTGGTGCGGATGAACCAGCTTTCGCGGGGATATTGAATGAGCGGATCGTCATCGGCCCTCCAACAAAACGGATAGTCATGAAGATATTGTTCCAACAGCAAGAGCTTGCCCGTCTCGCGAAGCTCCCGCGTGAGCGGCTTGTCAGCATCCTTGACCCAGATGCCTTTCATGGAGGGAAAGTCGTCGGTGAACTTACCGTCCGGACCGACGGCACACAGCAACTCGATTGGCTCACGAAACCGTTTCTGTTGCTCCACAAAGACGTCGTAGTCGACCTCCCCAAACGCCGGGGCCAGGTGGACGAGGCCGCTGCCGGAGTCAGTGGTGACAAAATCGGCACCAACGACGTGCCAGTAAAGAGGCGATGTCTGGTTATCGACCGTCGGTGCGACTGGATCCTTCGTCGCCTCTCGATAGTCATTAAAGGGCGGTTGGTAACGGCGACCGATTAACGACTCACCTGGAACGGTTTCCAGGGTGCGAAGCGGGCGTTTGAGCTTCGCGGCAATCGTGTCCACCAGATCAACGGCCATGATCAAGTCGTCGCCCGTCTCCTCATCGGCGACCACGGCATACTGCAGATCCGGGTGCACGGCAGCGTACATATTGCTTGGTAGCGTCCATGGAGTCGTCGTCCAAACAACGAGTGACTGGTTGGTTACCAATCCCGCCTCGTCGAGCAAAGGAAAGCGAACGTACACGCTGGGGTCAGCCACCTCGCGGTACCCCTGACCGACTTCGCCCGCCGACAAGGCGGTACCACCTTGAGCCCACCACCAAACAATCTTATGACCTTGATAGAGCAATCCTCGCTCGAAGAGTGTCTTCAGGCTCCACCAAACACTCTCGACGTAGGACTGCTGATACGTCACGTAGGCATCGTCGAGATCCACCCAGAATCCTAGCCGGCGCGTCAGCGTCTGCCACTGCTGCATGTATCGAAACACGCTTTGTTGGCATTTTTGAATGAACGGTTCGACGCCAAAGGCTTCGATGTCCTCTTTGCTGTGGATGCCAAGCTCTTTGCCGACTTCAACCTCGACTGGTAGCCCGTGCGTGTCCCATCCTGCCTTCCGCTCGCAGCGGTATCCGCGCATGGTCTTGTATCGCGGAAACACATCCTTGATCGCGCGAGTGAGACAGTGACCCGGATGGGGAAGTCCGTTAGCGGTGGGCGGTCCTTCGAAGAATACAAAGGATGGCGCATCGGCTCGACGGCGGAGCGACTCGGCGTAAATGTCGTTTTCGTCCCAGAATGCCAGAACCGACTCTTCCATCTCAGGAAAGTTCGGCGACGCATTCGCCTTGGTAAAGCCGGCAGTGGACTCAGCGGAGGGCTCGGAAGCAGCAGACATCAAAGACCGGGAATAGCGGGAGACGGGAATCGACCCAACGTTTTACGCGTTTCGCGTCTCTTTCCCCAGCCCCGTTGGCGTTCCCGGTCCCGAGATTGCGTCGCCTCGCCTCGGCGAGCTGATCCATCTCGTCAGGCGGAGGCCACGATGCCGCCGGACGCCGCATTTCGCTTGCTGGCAACCATGTCGCGGAATTGGAGCCGCAGGTTCTTCAGCCAATACAGCAAATAGAAGTTTCCAACGATCGACATCAGCAACATCACGTTGAAAAGAGGCTGGGCCGCGACCGTCGGTTCATCCAGTGGACTGGATCGACTTGGTGGCAAACCGTCCAAGGTCGTCTTCGGCGTCGGAACTTTGGTTACCGAAGCGGATGCCATCGAAGGCGGCACTTGCTGCGTTGTCGGTGCGTATCCCGGAGGTGTGCCAGGCGCCGTTGTTGGGCTTGGGCCGGTCATGGCCGTCGGCCCTGCCGAACTCGGATACGTCGTGCCGTAGCCCGTCGGCGCCGCAAAATTTGGAATCGTCGCGTTGGGTGAAGCCACGGCAGAATTGGCCATATTGACATATGGCGGCGTCGCGGAGACTCGCGCCGGTTCACGGTATGGAATGCCGGTGGTTGGTGACTGAATCGGCGCAGCCACGGTTGGGTAGGTGCCAGTCGGAGGGGCGCCGGAGTTCGCGCCGAATCGATCCGCCACACGGTCTGGCCATTGGGACGTTGGGAATCGGGAGTTATCCATGATCGTCGGTGTCGAAAAACCTGGCGGTGACGACGTCGCGTTGCTGACCAGCCGACGACCATTTGCGTCAATCCGATAGCCCTCACGATCGACAGGTTGATTGTTGACATCAAACGAATAACCACCCGGCGGCAATTGAGCCGCCTGCGCAGGCGTCAGACGCGGGTCCACCAAGTCGCTGACGCCGTTCGCATAGCGGTTCGTTGGATCGGGTGTGGAAAGTGGCGTCGCGCCGGGACTGGCATCAACGGTGCGCGTCGGCAATCCACCGGGCAAGCGTCCCCAGTTCGTTCCGGCCACACCCGGCTGGGTTAGGGTCTCGCGGGCGCGGATGTCATTTGGATCAATCGGTGCAGTCGACAGGCGGCGACGCGGACGCTCGTCCTGCGTATACCAGTCCGCGTCATCCGAAAGGGTTCCCGTTCGACCAAGCCGATCAACGGCCACGCCACGATTACCGATTGCGGGGACACTGTACTGTGAATCACCTACCCGCATTTCATTCGCCAGTGCCGGTGGCGGGACCGTTGCAGTACTGGGAGATGAAGGGACTTGAAGTCGTTGACGAGGGTCCGATGCAGCATTGCGAAGCTGGTTCCCACCCGACGCCGCCATTCGAGGATCCAGTGATGCAGCGGCACGCGGGTCGGCCACAAGCGAATCCCGCGATCTCGGGTCAAGAGTCGGTGTGGCTGAAATCCGCGGATCCCCGGCGGTCGCCGGCGCCGTTGAAGGCATTGAAAAACTGCCAGGTAGGTTCATGCCACCGCTTTGTGGCGCTGGCTTCATGACGGCGGTCGACGATCGGTTTTCTCCATCGCGATTGGGTAGGGATCGAGCGTCCGTCGCGATACTCGGAATGGGCATCGGAACCGCGTCGGCGCCTGTCACGGCACGAGTTGCAGGGCCGGTTTGCAAGAACTTCGGCGTGATGCGAGGTGGCACCGCATCACCAACGCGGATCACGACTTCGCTGACTCGGCCTTGAACGAGTGGATCGATCTTGCTGGAGATTTCACCGACGCGCGCAAACTGTCCCAGTTCGCTAGGCGAAACTTGAACGATGTAACGAACACCATCGCTGCCATCGGGAACCCAGCCGTAAGTGATTCCAGTTGTGGCGATCATCCACAGCATGGCCATGCCGCTCATCGCGCAATCCTTTGTACGTCGAACCTGATGGACTAATCCGCAGTCGTCGTTTTCGCGGCACTCCGACCGCACGACGACGTGTTTCACGTTGCTTTTTAGTCGCGATCGGCAATTGGGGTAAAGGCCGATGTTGAGCGAAACCTGGTGAGATGGCCTAGAAAACCATAAAAAATCCGGAGCCGACCAAGGATGGCCGACTCCGGATCGCGGTGGATGGTGCGTTGAGGCATCCCGTCCGATCAGACTCAGACGGTCGCGCCGACGTCGACTCCCTTCACTGTCTTCACGATTTCCGCCGCCACCTTATACGGGTCAGCGTTAGAAGCTGGACGTCGGTCTTCCAACCAGCCCTTCCAGCCATGCTCCACGGTGAAAATTGGAATCCGGATCGACGCACCACGGTCGGACACGCCGTAGCTGAACTGGTCGATTCGCTGCGTTTCGTGCAGGCCAGTTAGCCGCTGATCGTTGTCGGCACCATAAACGTCGATATGCTCCTTGACACGCGGCTCGAACGCCTTGCAAATCGTCTCGTACACCTCTTGGCTACCACAGGTGCGCAACGTCGTGTTGCTGAAGTTGGCGTGCATGCCACTACCGTTCCAGTCGCCTTTGACGGGCTTGCAGTGCCAATCGACCTTGATGCCGTACTTTTCACCGCATCGCTCGAGCAAATAACGAGAAACCCAAATCTGATCGCCGGCGTCTTTGGCACCCTTGGAAAAGATCTGATACTCCCACTGACCCATCATCACTTCGGCGTTGATGCCTTCGACGTTCAAACCTGCTTCCAGGCACATTTCGAGGTGTTCCTCGATCAGGTCGCGTGCCACGGCGTTGGCGGCTCCGACGGAGCAATAGTAGGGCCCCTGGGGTCCAGGGTAACCGGTGCTCGGGAATCCAACCGGCTTGCCAGTTTCAATGTCCTGTAGCACGTACTCTTGCTCGAACCCGAACCAAAAATCGTCGTCGGGATCGTCGATCATCGCTCGACCATTGGACTCATGCGGCGTCTTATCCGCATTGAGAACTTCGCACATGACGATGTACCCGGTGCCGATTCGGCCTGGGTCGGGGCAAACGAAGACGGGCTTGAGCAAGCAGTCGCTGCTGCCGCCTTCGGCCTGCTCGGTGGACGAGCCGTCAAACGACCACATGTCCAAATCTTCCAGCTTGCCGCTGAAATCATCGACGATCTTGGTCTTGCCGCGGAGGCTTTGGGTGGGTTTGTAGCCGTCGAGCCAGATGTACTCTAACTTGCACTTGGTCATGAACGAGAGTCTCCTAAGACGATTGCAGTCTTGTGTAGGACGAAAACGAAACTGTGAGACGAAGAAACGGTTCTACCCGACCGCTTTGCCAAATCCCGTGGCGCTGCTCCCGCGAGCGTCCCGAAACTCGCCAGGCAACCCCGCCATAAAATAGCCAATTTCCATCGTCGCTCTAGTGGGCGAACAAAGCAAACGTGGCGTTCATCCGCGGTCGCTTCGTCATCGCAGTGCGGTTCCCGTTGCAGGCTGGATCGAGTTCAATAAGCGTTCGAAAGTGCATATCGAATGCACTGCTGTTGCTGGAACCCAAAACAGCGTGACAAGGGAGCCATGTCGACCCAAGCTCCGGATTCATTCAGCGCGTCCACTGATGCGGCGAATCCACCCACAAACGAAGCCGCGCCGCGCAAAAAAGGACGCGGATGCCTCTGGGCCGTGCTGATCGTGATCACCTTGGGGGTGGTGGGTTCACTCCTTTGCTGCGGCGGTGGGTTGTACTTTGGGATGGAATACAGCGGGCTCGCCTACATGGATCCCGTCAACCAAATGCCTGAGGTGACCAATGAGATCGGCACGGTTCGCTCCCTAAAGGTCAACCTTGCCGCAACCATTGATGAATTCCAGGAATACCCCGACCACGTGGTCTTTGACGCCACCGGTGAACGGGGCACGACGAGGCTCTCGATTAAAGCCGGTTCAGCCGGTGAGATCGAAGCCATCTACATCCTAGGCGAGGACGGGAGCCGAACTCCCATCGACCTAGCCGCACCATTGCCCATTCCCGCCGCATCACCTTGATAGGAATCATTCATGAAAGTTGCCATCTTTGAAACGACTCGCGGAACCATCAAACTGGAGTTGTTTGCCGAGAAGACTCCGAAGACCGTGGCAAACTTCGAGTCATTGTGTGAAAAGAATTTCTATGACGGATTGAAGTTCCACCGGGTGATTGACAACTTCATGATTCAAGGTGGATGCCCCGAAGGCACCGGCCGGGGCGGTCCGGGTTACAAGTTTGAGGATGAGTTCGACGCGTCCCTGACGCATGATGGCCCGGGAGTACTGTCCATGGCCAATGCGGGTCCCAACACGAATGGCTCGCAGTTTTTCATCACGCACGTCGCATGCCCGCACTTGGACGGAAAACACAGCGTGTTTGGCAAGGTTCTCGAAGGACAAGATGTCGTCGATGCGATCCAACAGGGCGACGAGATGACCACAGTGAAGGTTAGCGACGAAGACTAACCAAGCGGCCAGACGCCCCAATCACCCAGTGCCGCCTAGTCATTGAATCGACCAAGGCAGAGCGTCACGTTCTGTCCTCCGAAGCCGAAGCTATTGTTGAGGGCGTAGTCGATTTTTGCAGGGCGTGCTTCGTTGGGCACATAGTCGAGATCGCAATCGGGGTCGGCTGTTTCATAGTTGATGGTCGGCGGAAGGACGCCGTCACGGATCGCCATCAAGCATACGATCATTTCAGTGACGCCGGCCGCCGCGATGAGGTGTCCCATCATACTTTTGGTACTGCTGACGGGAATTTCATCGGCGTGATCGCCAAAGACTTCGCGACACGCCTTTGATTCGACCCGGTCATTGACCTTCGTGCTGGTGCCGTGCGCGTTGACGTAGCCGATGGAATCGGGGCTCAGCCCGGCATCGGCGATCGCCATGCGCATCGCCGCAATGCCTCCGTGGCCATCGGGCGGTATGTCCGTGATGCGATAAGCGTCGGCCGTCGTGCCGTAGCCAGCCACCTCGCCATAAATGGTCGCGCCGCGACGCTTGGCAAAAGTAAGTTCTTCCAAGATCACCATCGCCGAGCCCTCGCCCAGCACAAAACCATTGCGACCGGCATCAAATGGGCGGCTGGCTCGAGTCGGCTCGTCATTGCTCTCCGACAGGGCGGTCAAGAGGTTAAAACCCGTCACGCCGAAGGGATGGATCATGCTGTGCGTGCCGCCGGCGAGCATCACCTTGGCTTCGCCACGCCGAATGATCTCGCTCGCTTCGCCGACCGCTTGACTGCTAGCGGCGCAAGCCGTCAGGCAGTTGAAGTTCGGACCTTGGGCATTGAACCGAGCCGCCAAGTGAGCCGCTGGCATGTTCGGTTCTTGTTCGAGCTCTTTCGCGGGATCCAACAAGTCCAAGCCAGCCTTGATGAATGCCGCGGCGTCATATTCACCCGATTGCAATCCAGCCACCATCATCTTGCTGAACGTGCCAAAGTCTTGGTTACCTTCGCCGCTGCCTAGGTAAACGCCCATCTCCGTCGGATCATCGACGGCATCACCCACGCCGCTATCGGACATGGCTTGCGAAGCGGCAGCGATGGCAAACTGCGTATGGCGACCTCGTTGAACATGTTGATCACCGTCATCGATCGCGCGCCGAATGTCCCAATCCTTAATCTCGGCGCTGATCCGTGTTGGAAATCCGCTTGCATCAAACAGAGTCGTTGGCGCGACGCCCGATCCACCTTCTTGCAAACCTTGCCAGACGGTCGCCAAGTCCCAACCCATCGGGTTGATCATTCCGACTCCCGTAACAACGACACGAGGACGCGAAGTTATGGCCATAGGATCAAAGGTTGTCGTAGATGGGGACGGGGTGTCCGTCAGCGGTGACGGCAACGTTGAAAAACTGCATCAAGCGTAGCATCGCCAACAGATCACCGCGATTGAACAATGGTCCGTCGACCAAGTAGCCATCTTCCATGAACGCGAACATCAGTTCGGATTCCGTCTGAAGAACGTCGCCGCAATGGCTTGTGCCAATGACTGTCGCGCCGCGGTCGGAGACATTCTCCAGTTTCGTATGGTAAATCAGCTGATCACCCGCCATCGCGGGTGCGTGATAGCGAACCTTGCCGACCTTGGCGAGCACGACGCGTTTCTGGAATCCAAATACCTCATGAACCAGCACACCTCCGACCTGCGCCAAGCCCTCGATGATCAGGGTTGGCGGCAGCATCGGAAATCCGAGGCAGTAATTGTCAATCACCTCCTCGTCCAATGCGACGTTCTTGATTCCCGATGCGTGCGAGCCGCTAACGAATTCCGTGAACCGATCAACCCAGAACCAACGCATCGAATGACCAAACCAAATGGGTTTACGGGTTGACCTTGCTGTCGACGTAACTGCACAGATCGCCGACGGTCAGAAGATTGCCAAAATCCTGGACGCGAGGATTCTCCTCGAACTTCGCCAGATCCGCCCAAGGCATTCGCGTCTTCAATTCGGCCATGCCGTCGCTCGTAACGACGCCGTCCTGCACGTATTGGCTATTTGTCAGAATGTCCTCGGGCGAAAGCTCTTCACGCGGGATCTGAATATCGAATGCCTTCTCTAATTTGAACACAATGTCCAGGAAATCGATCGATTCGGCACCCAAGTCCCCGACCAGGGTCGCATCGCGGGTGGCTTCGTCATCATCCACACCGAGCGCGTCCACGAGGGCTTCTTGAACCTTGGCGAAAATTTCGTCCTGTGACAGCGTCATTGTGTCTTCCTACATGGTGGTCAAAGAAAGGAATTCGGGACGTTCAACGAGCCGCTGAACGTGGGAACATCGTGGGTACATCACCGTCCTCCGGGCGACGAACGGCCGCGACGGGCGGATCATCACCATAGAGCTGAAAGAATTGCTCACGAGAACAACGGGCGATGTCGGGGTCGGTACCAAGACGGGGCGGATCACCACTAGTGCAGCTTTCAAAGATCAGGCGAGCCGAAACCGTGACTCGATCGCCCTTTTGGGCCGAAGCCTTGACCGTTGTCATCGCACCATCGGTTTTGGCGATCTCGGCTTCGACCGTTAGCGTTTCTCCCGGAGAAAGGAAATCACCAAATCGCACATTCCTTGCCTCTCGCAACAGCACGAGCGACGCGTCGAAGTTCGGACTCATCCGAACCAACCAAACACCCGCCTGGTGCAGTGCCTCAAGCATCATCACTCCCGGCATAACGGGAAACCGAGGGAAATGATCCCGCAAATATTCTTCGTCTTCACCCAGTGTCCGCTCGCCGACGATCCGACGGCCGGGGACTAGTTCGGTGATTCGATCGAGCTGGCGGTACTTCATGGTGCGGGAAGCTTAGTTTCCTGCCCAGATTGCCTCAAGCACAGGTTCCCCGCAGCCGCCAAGGATCGACCGGTGCTCGCGAAGTGCGGATCGGGCCGTTCGCCGGCCCAGATTCACATTCGCGTGCTGGTCCCCTTCGTCAATGCCATGAAGGCGGATTCGAGGTCGAGTTCCTCCTCCGCGAAACGTTTCAGGCCGACGCCATGCTCGATCAACAGCTTTGGCAACTCACTGTAGTCCTCAACCTGACGCGTCAGGACAACCCGGACGGCGTCGTCTCCCGCCTGCGTCGCCTGAACCAACTCATGAGAATCGAACAACTCGGAGATGCGATCCATGTCCTGCCGCTGCGTCGGTTGGATGATCAAGACGGTGTGCTCGCGGACCATCTTGATCACTTCGGTAACCTTCGCGTTGACTTCCAATTGGCCGCGATCGATGACACCGACTTTGTTGCAGACATCGGCGAGTTCCGGCAGGATGTGGCTGCTGACGATAATCGTCTTGCCCATCTCGCCAAGTCGCCGCAGCAGATTTCTCATTTCGATTCGGGCCCGAGGATCGAGTCCCGAAAGCGGTTCATCCAGCAGCAGCACTTGGGGATCGTGGAGCAGTGTTCGAGCCAAACCCAATCGTTGCGTTTGACCTCGAGACAAGGTGTTGGCGTAGGCGTCGCGTTTGAAGTCCAAATCGACAATGCCAAGCATCTCGTCGACTCGCTGCCGACGGGCTTCTCCTCCGAGTCGATACGCCGCCGCAAAAAACTCAAGGTATTCGACGACCGTCATGTCGTCGTACACACCGAAAAAATCCGGCATGTAACCGACAAGTCGGCGGATCTCTTTGGGTGCCGTGTGGACGCTATGACCGCACACGTAGGCTTCACCCCAACTCGGCTCCAACAGCGTTGCGATGATTCTCATCGTCGTCGTCTTCCCGGCACCATTGGGGCCGATGAAGCCAAACAGATCGCCAGCCTCCAGATCCAAATCGATACTGCGGATTGCAAACGCGTCGCCGTATTTCTTTGTTAAGTCAACCGTCTTGATCACAGGCGTCTCAGTCTCGCGGTGTTGGAATGAAGCCGATCGGACGCACGGGCAAAACCACTCGAACCATCGACAGGGAATTTCCCTTCAGGACGTCGGTCGATCCGTCGAGGCTGAACTGAGTCCAGCGATCCGCCACCCGGCCGACGAGCACGCAGCGGTCCCCATTGAGTAGGTCACTGAAATCCAGATTTCCCAACACATGGTGTTGCAGCGTCGTGTATCTGGAACCACCCGCGGCGTCATGGAACATGAGCACCTCCGCGAGCCGTCTCGGCTGGTCGCGAGTCGTCACATCCCAAACTTCGCCTTCGCTGCTGCTCTCCAGGGCGCGTTGCCTCGACAGTTGCCAGCGAAAGTTCTTTTGTCGCAGCGTATCGATGTCCTGAATCACACCGCCCGCAGGAAAGCGAGTCGGCAGCAAATAAACCCAGTTCCGGTAGATTAGCATTCCATCGAGCAGATCCGTGGGCAACGGATTCGATAATGATCCCTGCAACAACTCCGTCCCGGGTCGCATTCGCATCGGCGGTGCTTGTAGCTGATGTTGCAGCTGCATCGTCACGGCCAGAGACTTGCTACTGCGCGGAGCAAGCGACAACGATTCGATCTCGCTAAGCATTGCCGCTCCCGCATCCGGTGATTGGCGTCGCATCGCGACCGTGGACGGCGACACACTGGTCTCAATTTGGATACCACCCATCGACCGCCCCGGAAAGCCAAATGGGGCGACAAGTCGATAGCGAAGCTCTTTCGTGATGCGATCGAGCATCTCAGTCGGCCTCGCCGAAACGTTGACCTGGCGCGACGGATGCGAGTACAGGAACCCCCACCGAAACAAACGACCAAAACCCGTCGCCATATCCAGATCCAGAAACTCCATCGAGTTCAGTCGGGCCAATTCGTCGGCGACGGCTGAGCCTTGATCACTTGTGATTCGCCGAGGTTGAGCCGCCACGATCAGTGCGACGGAAATCAAGATTGCCACGAAGGGAAACGTCATCCACCCCAGCAATGGTCGGCCGAGCACGCGCTGGACCAGGTAGTAGTCCAAAGGAGCCACGAGTGTGATCAGCGCCCCGATCACCAAGGCCACGATCGAAAAACTGACGGCACGTTTTAAATCGAACTGATCGAGCGTTCGTCGGACCTGGCCAGCCAGGTCGCTGTAGCCACTCTGGCGAGAGTTACCGTCGGGTTCGTTACGGTCATCCTTCAGAACGCCGCCAACGACGCGCCGAACGAGATCCAAACGTTCTGGCCAATCCGCAAATCCGGCCGACTCCAAGTCGGCCGCGATGATTCGGACTTCCCCAAGACCGGCGGAGTAGCGAGCGGCTAACGAGGCACTGACTCGTCGCGTGGTGCGTCCCGCAATCAGCGTCTCACCAACCGCTTGCCTGCCTGTGGTCTTGGGAAGTTCGATCCCTTCGAGAGGCGGCAAACGAGTTTGGCTGTTGGTAAAGGATTCGAAACCGGCAGGATCGAGCTTCACCGTTCCAGCGAGGCTGACGGTCCGAGGCAATGCTTTGGCAAGCCAATCGGCAGCCGTCAGGATCTTTTCACTGTCCTGGCCCAGGCACGTCAGAACCGTGCCTCCGCCAATGAGCCACCGATACAGCGCGGAACGTTGTGTCTGCGTGAGATCTCGCAGCACGCTTTGGCCCGACGACGTGACGACAATCAGATCGACACCCATCAAGCCTAATGAACGGTCCGGCAATGATCGGGCGTCGCGAATTGCCGTCACCGCGATGGCGGACTCTCGATTGAGAAGCTCGTTGGCGCCGATGGACTCGATGCCCAGCGAATCACCAAACACGAGCACCCACGGCATCCCTTCGGGGATCATTGCCGGTTCTTTATTGGGCGCGCCGGCAGGCGGCAATCGCCACGCGTCTGAAGAACCTTGCGGATCGCGAATCAAGAGTGGTGCCGCTTCGCGCCCCGGGACCATGAGCCCCGTCGATGCGTCGACAGGTTGTTGAAAGACCACGGGAGCCTGATCGCCATCAACGGTTTCGAGTTGGGCGATCGCCGGCGAACCGTCCGGTCCGTCGTTGAAGCCACGAACGTCGACGGCCGTCCATTGACCGATCCGATATCGACCCAAGATGCCGATGCGTTCCACCGAATCGGGCATCCCCTCAGACGCCCCGGCCCCGTCATTGGAAGTTTCCGGTTCGTTGGTCTTGCCAACTCGCGATGTTGCGGCCGACAAGCACAAGGCCACAGCAATTGCCAGACACCAAGTTCGGCTCACGGCTTTGCACTCGAGTCGCATTGGCACTCCAGGCGACGGCATCCCGGACAACCGCTGCCGTACTTTTGAACCAGTGCATCAGTCAAGTCGATGTCGGCCACGTTGGCGATCGTGAACAGCCATGCTATGACGTCGGCAAATTCTTCGGCCAGATTGACTCGGTCGTTGCCACGAAGTGCCGCCGCCAGCTCACCGACCTCTTCCATCAGCCACATGAATGTCCCGTCGACACCACGAACGACATCTTTGTCAAAGTACATCCGACGTATGTGATGCTGGAGGTCGGCGATCGACATCTCCGCGGAATCAGGTTCCGTCGGTCGCGATCGATCCGTTGGCGTCGTCATGAGCCGTGGACCATCAAAGTGAAGGGAAAAGCGAACAAAAGTGCTGCCGTGGGTCACTCGTCACGGTGGACGAATGTGCTCGTCGGCGTATTCTAGCCGCCATCGGCGGACAAGCGAGTCCGGATGCTCGCCTCGTGCCCAGGCGTCTGGACGCGATGAAACGCCCGACGGTTCAAATTCCTCGATGCGATTTCGCATGGCCACGTCGGCAACCCCCACCAACGCCTACCCATTTTACTGCCCCCGCTTTTGGCACGGCATGCGTCCGATGGCCTGGTGGCAAATGTTACGGCTAGGCCGATTTCAGATCAGTCCATCACGGATTCCCATGGCACTGATTGTCTCGCTGATTGCGCCCTGCAATACGGTGCTCGCGGGAATCCAGCGAGTGTTCTTTCACCGCCGGCTGCGCGACGCTGAGTTACACGGTCCACCGGTGTTCATCATCGGTCACTGGCGCAGCGGAACCACGCTCTTGCACGAGTTGCTCGTTCGAGACGAACGTTTCAGCAGTCCATCAACGTTCCAGTGCTTCGCACCAAGTCACTTCCTGTTGACGGAATGGTTTTTCCGCCGGTTCGCGTGGTGGTTGCTGCCTGGGAAACGACCGATGGACAACATGTCGGCCGGTTGGGACCGACCCCAGGAAGATGAGTTCGCCCTGGTCAATCTAGGGCTACCATCCCCGTATCGCAGGATCGCGTTTGCGGTGAACGGACCGGTCGACTCGGAGTATTTGGATTTCAACGGCGTCAGCGATTCCGACCGCAAAGTCTGGTTAGCGACTCTGCGGCAGTTCATGCTGACGGTCAGTGCAGCGACCACGCGTCCGCTGGTCATCAAGAGTCCGACGCATACCGGGCGCGTCGGAGAATTGGCGCGCGAGTTTCCCAACGCGAAGTTCATTCATTTAACTCGGGATCCGCGAACACTCTTTCCGAGCACGTGCCGTCTATGGCAAAGCCTCGACGAAATTCAGTCATTACAAACCGTCCCCACATCGGGATCATCAGCAACGGCATACCATGACCAACTGAAAGATTATGTCATCGAGTGTCTTCGGCAGATGTACGAATCATTCCACTCTCAGAGAGATCAACTGGACGAACATCACTTGATTGACGTTCGATACGAAGACCTGATTGCGAACCCGGTCGCGACACTCGAACGAATCTATGAATCGCTTCGTTTAAGTGATTTTGACTCGGTGCGAGAGTCGCTCACGATGTGGGTAGATTCAGAACATCGCGACTATCAACCCAACACCCACCGGATTGATTCCGAACAGGAGTCACGGTTGCGCCAAAGTTGGCCCGAATACTTTGAACGTTACGGCTACACTGACGAGTCGCGGGTCTGACCAGGATGTGAACCGATTCCGAGCCGGCGACGATTTCTCGACTCCAACGATACCGATCTTCCCATGCCTCTTTTGCGAAACCCACGATTCGTGTGGACCCTTGCGGGAATCATTCTGTCGGGTTGTAGCAGCAGAACCCCGTCGGCACCTGAATCGGGGGCCAACCCGGAACAACCGAGTGACTTGAGCACGGCGAAATCACCAACCGAGCCGAAGGAGGAGGTATTCAGGTTTGAAGCGCAAGCCTATGAAACGACTCCGGAGGAGTTTCTTGCGTCTCGACTACCGCCCAGCGAGGCGCGTGAAGGCTGGATCCGTGTATTCGACCAGCACACGCTGTATGGTTGGACGATCGAGGGGGAAGCCAACTGGCGCGTCGAAGGGCAACAGATCCAAGCTGACCGAGGTCAAGTGAGTTTTTTGCACACGTCCACGCGGTGGTCCGATTTTGAGCTCGAGTTGCAGTTTCAGTCGGATGCCGAAACCAATTCGGGGGTGTTCATTCGGAGTGTTCTGCAGCCGACCGATGTGATTCGGGATTGTTTCGAAATCAACATTGCGCCGCCAAGCAATCCGTTTCCGACCGGTAGTGTGGTCAAGCGAAAAAAGGCGACGGCACTGCCTGCTGATTTTGACGCGGAGGCATGGCACGACATGCGAATCGTTTGCAATGGGCCGGTAATCACCGTGTCCGTTGATGGTGACGTGGTCTGCCAACTCGAGGACGCAGCGACACCACGCAGTGGCACCATCGCACTGCAACATCGTTCGGGGCCCATTGCGATGAGAGACATTCGACTTCGCCCATTGGGTTTGGAGTCTCTGCTAGATGAGCAACTGGACCAGTGGAAACGGTATCCCGAAATGAGCGGTTCATTCGAGATCGACCAGCAGGGTGTGCTGGTCGTTGACGGGGGCAAGCAGCAATTGGAATCGAAGCAGAGCTTTGGGGACTTCGTCATGCTGGCCGAGTACCAACTGCCAGAGCCGACTTCCAACTCAGGGATCTTCTTTCGCGCCATTCCAGGCGACGAGATGATGGGCTACGAATGCCAGGTCAACGATGAGATGGCCAACGCGAATCCGTTGACGCCAGCCGATTGCGGCGCCGGCGGAATCTTTCGACGGCAAGACGCCCGCATCCTTGCTAGCAACGCGGGGAAATGGAATTCAATCGTCCTATCGGTCGACGGCGATCATTTTGCGACCTGGGTCAATGGCTTGCAGGTGGTGGATGTGATCGATACTCGCGACGACGATGACAATCCACGTCGGGGTCGACGCCTGCAACCAGGTACCCTGATGATTCAAGGGCACGATCCGTCGACGTTGGCCAAGTATCGGCAGCTATCGGTCGCGGTGGCTCCGTGAGGAAGGGTGTTTCTGGTCGACCACTGGTTCCATGAACATGGATTCAAACGGCACATTCGCGCGGTATTGGTCCGTGGCGTTGTTTGTGTTGATGACATCGACTTGGACGCTTTGGCTACCGCCATCGTGGACCGACACCCTCGTGTACCCCAACGTACCGTACGTTGCAGCAGCGTCTTGGCTCTATGGACTGGCATGGATCGGCGTGCTCATCGCGATGGGTATCTCGCTATTGTCGACTTGGTCACGCAGGGCGTCGATTGCACGATCCGGCTGGTGGGGCCTGCTGGTCTGCCTGACGTTGGCGGTCGCTGCTGACCAACATCGTCTGCAGCCATGGGTGTATCAGAGCATGATCTACGCATCGATCCTGGCGATCGCGCCGGGGTCATCGACGCGGTGGATAAGGTGGGTCGCGATTAGCATTTACGCCTATAGCGCGGCAGGAAAATTGGATGCCCAGTTCATTTACACTGTGGGTCAAGACTTCCTCGACGCAGCGACGCAAGTCGTCGGCGTTGACTCGAGCGTTTGGCCCTTATCAAGACGAGTGAAGTTCGCATTCGCATTCCCCATCTACGAGCTCATCGTTGCAGCGTGCTTGGCCGTGCCCCAGTTACGACTCGCGGGTGCTTACTTGGCAATCGCGCTACATCTGGGATTGATCGTGATGCTATCGCCTTGGCAGCTGGATCACAGTCTTGGCGTGATCGTATGGAATGTCACTCTGATAGGCCAAGCCTGGTTATTGTTCGAGTCCCCGTCCTCGGACCATGCAAGTTCGAGCGCTGCCGATCACGCTGCGTCGAGGCCCTCCGGAGTTCCTCGTCTGGTATCGCGATTGGTCACAACGTTGGTCATTGCATTGCCCCTGAGCGAACGTCGAGGTATCTGGGATCACTGGACTTCCTGGGCGTTGTATTCCCCGCACAGCAGCCGGTTCGAATGGTACATCCCGGAATCACAGATTTCGAAATGGCCCGACGCAATTCGAGAGGCCGCGATGGACGATGCCGACAACGACGGATGGTGCGAGGTGTCGTTGTCGCGACTCTCGTTGTCCTGCCGCGGCGTTCCGGTCGTGCCACAAGCTCGCTACCAGATTCAGTTGGCATCCAGACTGCGTGGGCAGCACGTTCCCACAGGCGCCGTTCGTGGCGTGCTGAAGTCAGTATCGGATCGATGGACCGGGCAGCGCCAACAGACACTTCTGTTTAACGCCCGGGATGTGAATGCCGCCGCATCGGACTACTGGGTCGGTGTCGTCGATCCCATCGCTAGCTCGCCAAAGTAGGACGCGCCATCTGTCGGCGTGCTTCCTCGATGACTTCGAACTGATCGCAACCCTTCAGGTGATCATTGACGATGCCCATCGATTGCATGAACGCGTAGCAGGTCGTCGGACCCACAAACTTCCAACCGCGCCGCTTCAGTTCCCGGCTCAGCGCGTTCGATTCCACCGTCTTGGCGGGAATATCGTCGAATCGGTGCCTTGGTTTCGACTGGCTCGGCTCAAAGCTCCAAAAGAAGGCGGCCAGTCCGCCCGGCTCATGCTCCATTTCAATGGCGCGCGACGCATTATCGATGGTTGCCTGAATTTTGCCGCGGTGCCGAATGATGCCACGATCCTGGAGTAGCCGATCGATATCCTTCTCAACAAATTGGGACACCACGTGAAAATCAAACTCGGCGAACACTTCTCGAAAGCGCGGACGACGTTTCAGGATGGTCAACCACGACAGTCCCGCTTGGAATCCTTCCAGGCAAATCTTTTCAAATAGTCGGTACGGGTCGACGATCGGGTAACCCCACTCGTGATCGTGATATTGCTGGTAGGTCGCGTCGCCGATACACCATCGACAACGTTGAACACCACGATCGTCGGCGACCAGATCCGCATTGGGCATTGGGGAGGGACACTCAGCGTGGTAATTTGTGGAATCGGTCACGGCAGCGGGATGAGATCCACGGTGTTCTCGCCCCGTGTTTCGTCCTACCTACGATTAGTTGGCTCATGTCCATCGACACCTATTCGATCTGCCCGTGCGGCAGTGGCAAGAAAATCAAGTTCTGCAAGTGCAAGGATTCCGTTCACGAACTCGACAAGGTGTTGAAAATGATCGAGGGCGGGCAACTCGTGCCGGCGCTGGATCGACTGTCGAGCATTCTAGACCAGCACCCCGACGCTGCTTGGGCCTTGGCCATTCGAGGCCGTCTCTTGATGGATCTTCGAGAGTATGCGGCGCTCGAGGAGAACGCACAACGGTTTCGCCGACTCCAGCCGTCCAATCCATTGGCCATTGTGCAGAGTGCCGCGTCGGCACTGTTCCGGCAGGACTTGGACGGGGCGACGGAATTGGTGCTCGAAGCGCTTACCGAGAGTGGTCAAAGCGTCGACTCATTTGTTCTGGATGTGGCGTCGCTCTTGGCGTACGCCCTGGCGGGCAATGGCATCGCGCTGACGGCGCGCGTTTATGCCACGCTCGCTTTGGCATCCAATGGCTACGAGGACACACGCCTCGCCGCAAGCGTCCTGCAACAGCTCAACGGTGATCCTCAAATCAATCTCCTTGCTAAGTCGACACCGACGCTGATTCCGCGGCCCAGCGAAGCAGCATGGGGCGAACGGTATGACGAAGCAGCCTCTTTGCTCGCCAACAACAAAGTCAGTCTGGCGGAAACGAAGTTCGATTCCCTGCAGCGTTCCGCTCCAATGCAACCGGCGGTTCTCTCTGGCTTGTTGAACTGTGCCGTGTGGCGAGGTGATCACATTCGTCAGTCCGAGTTGCTGACCAAGCTTTCGCAGTGCGACGACCTGACCCTGGACGATCGGGCTCGCTATTTGGCGATGGCATCCGCGGTGAGCCCCTCGGAAAACAAAGTCTCGTTGAAACAGTGTCGGATGCTTGGTGAGTTTGACTCCATCGACGAAGCCAACATGGCGTTGATGTCGCACAGCCGGTTTGCCAACTTGCCCGCCGAGACCTTGGCTCAGTTTAAGGAAGATGAGGGTGTCGTCCCCAAAGCTGGTTTCCAGTTGCTTGATCGTGATCAGTTGGATGGCGAGACGCCTCCGACAGTCGACAACGCGCCAGTCGCGATCGCTCTGGTACTCCTTTACGGGAAGCAAACGGATCGAGATGCGCGAATCGAAGTATTGGGCGTTCCGGAGTCCACGCAGCCAGACGTGCAGTCTTTACTGACGGAGACGGTTGGCCAGACGGCGTGGAACAATGATGACGTCGGGACGATTTCCTTGGCCGAGTTTGCGACGCCACGCATCGCGGGGATTCCCGCAACGGGAATGAATGTGGACCAATTCGAAGCTCTGCAGAATGAGGTCTTCGCGGTTCGGGCCGAGGCCACTTTGCTGGACACGCCAGTTGCCTTATTGGGCGGTGCCAACTTGACCGATGCGGCTTCGGATCCGTCGATGAATCTACCCGTCGCAGCGTTCTTACGATTCATCGAAGGCGAGGACGCACTGACGGCTCAGGACGATCAGTTGGTTGAGCGTCTCTACCGCGCCGCATCATGCACTCCGCCATCGAGTTTGACGCCCACCGGTGATGAGTTGGAAGAAGTCCCCAACGATCAGCTCAATCGCGTGGATGTGTCAGGATTGGATTTGGATGGACTGGTGTACCTGATTCAACGAACGCTCCAGGTCTCCGCGACCTTGGCGGGGCGCAAGGCTGCCGACGTTGTATTGACTGCTACGCCGCCGAGCCTCTCCACGGGAGCCGACGACGAACGGATGAGCCAAGCCGCCGCAAAGATGGTGGCCTACTCCTTCATGATCCAGCGTGCCGGGTCGTCGGCGAAGACGCTCCAGATGCTCGAAAAGGCCCGCGAACATGCGGAGGCCAATGAAATGAACGACGCTTCGCTTTGGCTGGCCGAAGCGTCCCTGCGTGCTCGTCGTGGCGAGTTCAAGGAGTTTGAAAAATGCATTCAATCGCTCATGTCCAAACACGGTCAAAATCCCGAAGTCGTGCAGCGAGTTCAACAACTCTTGGTGCAACTAGGACTCGTTCGGCCTGACGGAACGCCCATGGCCGCGCCGCCTCAAGCAGCCGCCGAATCGTCTCCGTCGGGGCTTTGGACGCCCGACAGTGGAAGCCCCACCGCCGCTCCCGTTACCGCGGATGCGTCATCGACGGCGGGAACCCCGACCGCAGCGAGCGCCGGCGGCAATGCAGGTGGCGGTAAACTCTGGGTCCCGGGCATGGACTGATCGCGACTGCGGCAAATGGTTGAAAGCTCCGCCGTTGCTGATGAGCATTGGATGAACGCCGCCGTCGAATTGGCATGGGGCGGTGAGGGCCGAGTGGAGCCCAATCCAATGGTTGGTTGTGTGCTGGTGCGTGACGGCGAGTTGATCGGGGAGGGATACCACAATCGATTTGGAGGAGATCACGCGGAAGTTGCCGCCATCAAGGATGTGCGACGAAGAGGGAATCAAACTGTCGGAGCCACCGCCTACGTTACGCTGGAGCCGTGTTGCCATCACGGTAAGACTCCGCCCTGTGCAGATGCCTTGATTCAGGCGGGCATCCAACGAGTCGTGATCGCGGTTTCCGACCCATTCCCGTCCGTTGACGGCGGCGGGATTCGGCGGCTGACCGATGCCGGCTTGGAAGTCGTGACCGGAGTCGGCGTGGATGCGGCGACGGTGGTCTTGGCTCCGTATCTCAAACGGATCAGGACAGGACGCCCTTGGACCATCGCCAAGTGGGCCATGAGTTTGGACGGTCGCATTGCGACCACCTCCGGGGAGAGCCAATGGATCACGGGTGCTGAATCGCGTGTCGCCGTGCATCAACTGCGAAGTCGAGTTGACGCAGTCGCAGTTGGGATGGGAACCGTCAACTCCGACAATCCCAGATTAACGGTACGCCTGCCTCCAAAAGCCGAATCCGCGTTACCTCGCGCTTCGAACGAACCAATCACGCGCGAGTTGAACAGCGACCAACCCGCTAGAGTGGTGTTTGCGAGGCATCGTCTTCCCGAATTGGGCTCGCATCTGGTGACCACGGCGGCGCAGATACCGACCTGGTTGCTCGCCGGACCGGAGATCTCCGATGCCGATTTGGCTCGCCTGGCCGACCATGAGGTGGAGATTTGGCAGGCGAATAGTCCTGACCCCGTTGAAATGGTTCTCGAAGCACTGCAGTATCTCGGCGGAAACCGCAATCCCGCGTCGCGTCCCGCCACCAATTTGATGGTCGAGGGAGGAAGTGAATTGCTGGGCAGCTTCGCCTCAGCGGACGCAATCGACGAAATCCACGTCTATCTGGGAGGCAAATTGATCGGTGGCGCGGAGGCCGCCGGACCAGTTGGGGGGCAGGGAACCTCAGTGCTGCCGCCCGACGGACAGTTCCGTCGATTGGCCATGGACGGCTTCGGCGATGACGTTCGGGTGATTTACCGCCGTAGCTGAACCGGGGCGACTGGAACTTTCATCCGGTGATCGACGTCCAATCGACGCTCCGAGTCATCAATCCGGACGATCCGTATGACCGGCCCGGTCGTGCGCAAACCCCGCCACAACCGGGTTTTTCGTTGCGTCAGCGGGCCGTGGGATTAGACTCGGGCGGTGCATCTCGGCGCAGATTGCGCACGCTTTGCAGCTTATCTATTTCGACATTTTGTCGGTTTTCGCCATCCTGAATTCTCCCCTTATTTTCTGCGAGAGCCGACGTGTCCCCTGCTTTGAAACCTTCCAATCTCCCGGTGGTCAACTTGCTTGACTGCCGGGCACGATGAGGCAACTGATGACGATCGGTACACCGAGCTTTTTCAATTCAGATCGACCCACCCGTTCGCGGTCACGCCAAGACGGCGCGGCATCGACCAATGGTGGATCGAGGCGGTCCCTGCGTCGAGGCCGGCATCGCCGATCAGGCTTGCAAAAAAGGGCATCGCTGGAGCGACGGCTTCAGTCGCAGTCGTTGGAGTCTCGCCAGTTGCTGGCGGGGCCCGAGCTGGTGGGGATCGCACCCAATTCAGGCCAGTTGATCGCAGGGGGAACATCACTAGACGGTGTTCCTAACCAAGGCGTTGAGTTGCTGACGGTGAGTCCACAGGAACTCACATTTCGATTTGACGATTCGACACCCATTAATCCGGACACGCTGGGGACGGCCGAGGATCCGCTCGCCATCACGATCACCCGCGCGGATGCGGACGGCACGTTCGAGGCTGCCAGCGCGACGACTGATTTCGCGACGAACGCGTTGCTGCAGCAGCCGGGCGGATCCGGCGTGTTGTCGCCAGGTGGTTCGGTGTTGCTGGAGTTTCGTGCCGATGCCGCCCAGTTTCCTGGTGTATCCGGCAACGGGATTCGGATCGATTTGAGCTCGACGGATCGTGGAAGCGGAGGTAGCCCGGTCTTGTTCACGGTCTTGCCGGGGACCGATAGCAAGCCACAGATCTTGATCAGCTTGAATAGCAACGCGGTTCGGCCAGCGACCATGCGAGACTTGGTACTCGCATCGCAGGCACCCGATTCACCTGTTCAAGGCATCTTGCAGTCGTTGGAGATTCGCGGTGAAACGCTGACCCCCATCGGACGCAGTATTCCCGCCGAAGGACTCAGCTTGACACTTGACGGCGCCAACGCGGCGTCCGTCACAACGGACTTGGGGCTGGGTGAAGGAACCGCGGTTCGCATCATCGCGGATCAGTCCGGAGCTGCCGGTCGGGACATCCGAGTCAACTTGACGCAGCGAAACTTCAGTGCCCCCACTGCGCCGCTGGTCACCGTCACCGGAACCACGATCAATATTCAGACGAACTCCAATCCGGCCAACGCCACGACGATCGCCGAATTGATTGCAGCGATCAACGATACACCGACGGTTGCTTCGCTGGTAACGGCCCGTTTGGAGCGAGGTGATTTAACCGACACGATTGCACCGACCTTCGGCGGTGTGTTGCAACTGACCGGGGCTTCCGACACGGTCGTACCAGCCGGCTATGTCGGCATCGGCAACAGTCCCAATGAGGTGGTATTTCGGTTTGCCGAACCGCTGCCTGATGACACCTATCAGATCGAAGTGTATGGCGAGGGACCGCGTGCACTGCTCAACCAGAACGACGAACCGTTTAACGACGGCGAGGACTTTGCCGTTCAATTCAACGTCAATGTCGCACCACGCGTCACCGCGATTGTGCCCGAACCCATTCGACGCAACGTGGACGGATCTTTTTCGCCGCAACTGAACGTCATCGAAGTTCATTTTACGCAAGACGTCACGTCGTCGGTCCTGAATCCTGACTTCTACGAATTGATTTACGGTCTCGACACCGCCTCGGGGCTCGACGACATCACTTACGACGATGTCGCGGCGCAATTCAACTTAGCACCGCTTGAAGTCAACGTGCCCGATGCGAGTCGCCCCAATGTGGTGGAGCTGACGTTCGATCGTCCGTTATCTCGGATGCCTGATCCGAGTATCACGCCGCCAATGATTCCGGATCCGGCCAACCCGGGCTCCTCGATCCCCGACCCAAACTTCGTCGCGCCATCGATTGACGGCACGGCGCGACTAAAGATTGGCGGCAACAGCGCATTACCAGCTGTTCCCAGCGAAGTGAGCGTCGCGAGCGACGCGGGGGACTCGTTTTTCAGTTCGCAACTGATTGACTTGGCCAATCCGACATCCGGTCAAACGATCACCACTCGGCTGATCGATGGCGAAATCGTCAATGTGGACCCGTTTGATCTGCAATTCCCCGGTGGCAGTGACTACCAAGGCGTCCGCGAGGTTCGACCAGACGACCCATCGCGTTTGGATCGTACCGTACCACTGGATATATGGCGTCGAGGCGCTGACACGTTCGATGGCATCACCACGGCCTATTACAACTTTCCGTCCGAATATTCGACCGAGGAGGGTGGCGATCAGACGTTTAGCAACCTGATTGCGAACCTACCTCAACAGCAACAGCGTGTACGCGAAGTCATTTCCCTGTTCAGTGACTATTTAGGCGTTCAATTCATCGAGATCGGGGACACCGCATCCGGCGCGGTCTCCGTGCCCGACGCGACCGATGGGCCGCTCTTTAGTATTGGCGTCGGAGACCTTGCGGCGGTCGGTGGGATTAGCGGCGCCGGTGGGGTCACGTTAGACACAACCACCCTTGGCGATAACCAAGATTTGCTGGTAATGGACTTCCAGGACTTCGACGAGAGCGTTGATGATCAGGTAGGCGGTGAGTTCTTCCGAGGTGCCTTCTTGGGCATTGGACAATTGCTCGGCTACGGATACGCGGATCATTTGGCACAGCCGGTGACCCAATCGACCGAGGCGGTTTTAGATGATCCCCCGTTTACGCCTCTGGACCCCGATGACCCCGATCTGAGGAGTGTCCCCGCGCTCAGTTCCGACTTGCCGTCGGCTAATGAACCGTTGTTTCCCAGTCCAGCGGATATCGTCAACGGACAGTACTTATTCCGACCTGAGTCCAACGACATCGATCTCTATCGATTCGAACTGACCAACCCCGGCAAGCTCACTCTGTCGACCATTGCGGAGCGATTGCCATCGGCTAGCTCACTCGACACGGCGCTGCGGTTGTATCAGCTGCAGGGCGACGAATATGTCGAGATTGCCGCGAACGATGATTACTTCAGTAATGATTCGTTGATCGAAATCGACGTCGATGCTGGTACGTACGTCGTCGGAGTGAGTGCATCGGGCAATACGTCCTACAATCCGATCATCACCGGTTCCGGGATTGGGGGTGTGACGCAGGGTAGCTATGAATTGGTGATGAGCATCGAGACGGTGGCGGCCGATTCCATCGTCGACTTCGCGGTGGGCGGATCGAGTAATCGACTCGATGGGGACGCCGATGGCACGGCAGGCGGTGACTTCAATTACTGGTTCGACCCCACCGATCCCGATACGACGTTGTATGTCGACAGCCTCGGCGGAGGCGGTGTCGGAGGCATTGGTGCGGACGAAGGAAGCATTCTGCGACCATTCCGTGAAATTGACCGCGCGATTCTGGCCGCCGAGCAACGGATTGGCACCGACAATGAAGTTGAAACCATTCGCGTCATCGGTGGCGGAACCTACCAAATCGGACGCGACTCGGCCGGCCGAAGTCTTCGTGATGGTGCCACGTTGGACGTCCCGCAAAATGTGAATTTGATCATCGACGCGGGTTCCATCTTTCAGATGTCGCGCAGCCGCATCGGCGTCGGCAGCACCACCGAGGCCATTGATCGCAGCGGCTCGTCGATCCAAGTGTTGGGAACGCCCGATGAGAATGTTCGCTTCATTGGGCTGACGGATACGCCACGTTTCAATGACCCGACCGACCCGCTCTTGGACACCGACGCCGTTCCGGGAACCTGGGGCGGAATCGACATTCGCGGCGACCTCGATTTCGCCGACGATAGCAAGGTCAACCTGGAAGACGCGGCAGTCTTTTTGAATCACATTCAGTATGCCGACATCATGCACGGTGGTGGTGAAGTCCTCATCGACAGTGTGCGGCGCGACGTCACACCAATCGAACTGGCGGATGTTCGCGCAACCGTGATGAACAACCAAATCTCGCAATCCGCCAGCGCCGCGATCTCCGCAACGCCTAACACGTTCGAGGAAACGCGGTTTGATGAGCCACGATTTCAGAACGAATTCTTGGCCGGCGGTACCTCACCGACTTTCTTCACCAGCGATGTCTCCCGGGTTGGCCCGCACATCAATGGAAACCGGATCGTCGACAACACGATCAATGGTTTGCAGATTTTGATCGACACACCGACGGGCGGATCGTTGGAGGCTTTGACCGTCAACGCGCGATTTGATGATACGGATATCGTGCACGTGTTGACGGAGAACCTCTTGATTGAGGGCGCTGCTGGTGGAGTGTCCGCCGGCCTGACGATTCCAAGTGTTCTGCTGGTGACTGGCGAAGCGGTACCAAATGAACTCAACACGGCGCCAGAGGATCGCGGTGACATTCCCGCGGGTGAGTATGGGTACCGCGTCACGTTTGTCGATCAAAACGGGTTTGAGACGGCTCCAAGCGAGGCGTCTGGCACCGTCACCCTGGGCGTCACCGGAAAGATCGAGCTGAATAATTTGCCTGTCGTTGCCAGTGACGAGTTCACGGGCAGACGTCTTTATCGGGCCCCCGTTGTGGGCACCGGAATCGACGGGTCGCCGCTGTTTGGTGAATTTCGACGCGTCGCCCGGCTCAACGGCAGTGATTCTTCGTTTGTCGATACAGCACTCGCGGGAACGAACCTGCTTGACCAGGCCGTGATCGACGATCCGACCGCCGCACGTGCGGGTCGCTTGGATCCGGGTTTGACGATTGATCCCGGCACGGTGTTGAAGCTCGATGGATCACGAATCGATGTGACGTTCGATGCCCACTTCTATGCCGAGGGAACGCAGGCACAACCGATCGTCATCACCAGTCTCAGTGACGCACGCTATGGAGCCGGTGGCACGTTCAATACGGGCAGCATTACCAATGGCGAAGTGGCTCCCGGCGACTGGGGCGGGATATTCTTGGGATATGGTGCTCACGGGTCTTTGGACCATGCCGTGGTTGCCGGCGGTGGCGGCGTGACACGAATCGAAGGCGGACTGGCGTCGTTCAATGTCTTGGAATCTCATCAAAGCGAGCTTCGGGTTGCCAACTCTCGTTTCGAAATGAACGCCGATGGGCGGACGTTCCTCAACGACAATGCCAACAACACGAACAACCCGGACGACGTTCGTGAAGAACGCGTGGGGCGGGCCAACAATGCCAGCGGCACCATCTTTGTTCGCGGAAGTCAGCCGGTGATTACCGGAAATGATTTCATTGACGGCAGCGGGCCCGTCATGAGTTTTGACGTCAACAGCTTTTCCTGGAACGAGCAACTCGACTACGGTCGCTCCACCGGGCTCCTGGACGCTTCGGATATCCAAGGCAATTCGGGGCCCCTGATTTCCGGCAACCGAATTGACGTCTCCGGCGACAACGGAACCTGCGTGACCGATGCCTTTGGGCAGTCGCCCACCGACGCCGAAGGAAACGTCATCACCTGTGGCCTCAATGGTCTGGAAGTGCGCGGTGGAGAAGTCGCCACCGAAGTGGTTTGGGATGATACGGACATTGTCCACATCGTTCGCGACATGATCGAAGTGCCCAACCAGCACATTTATGGTGGCCTACGGCTCGAGAGCGATTCACGCGGTTCCCTGGTCGTGAAGTTCCTCAATCCCGACGACGATGGCGACGATTCCAACGAGCGGGACATCCTCCGCGAACGCCAGGCCGGCATTGTTGTTGGTGGCGATCTGATTTCCGCCTCGGATCAGTTCATTGATATCTCTGACCGCATTGGCGGCAGCCTGCAGATTGTCGGCCAACCGGATTTCCCCGTCGTGCTCACCTCGTTGCTTGACGACACCGTCGGCGCCGGATTCACGCCCGATGGTCGAGCAAACGTCGACACGGACAACAATGGAGTCCTGTTGGATGAAAACGGTGACCCCATTTTCATCCCGATTGCTGACTCCAATCCATCGGCGGCACCAGCTCTGTTGCCACTGGGTCCTGAATTCGATCGAACAGATCGTGCGGAAGTCGACAATGGCCCGCTGATCGACAACGACATCGATCCGAATAACGTCGGCTTCTTCGAAGCGGATGTGCTCTCGGGCGGACAAGTCGAGACCGTCACGGTATCGGGACAAGATCAGGTCGCCGACAACCCGTTGCTGCAGCAAACCTACGACATGCTGTACACGACGTTCTTGGATGTGACAGCCGTCAATATTCCCGGCGTGGTGGAGCCGCTGCCGGTTTCTCTGTTTGAGGCGTTCGAGGGCGTTCAGGCACCGATACCGCAGTTGATCTCGCCGGACCGAGTACGCACGACAGGCGTCTACAACATCGATACTATTTTGGATCGACGTGGTCGTACAAACGGATTATTCGCGTTCAACCAGTCCTACCGATGGACCGTCGAGACGTTTTTTGTTGACAACCGAGCTGTGCTCTATTCAACCATCGACATCGAAACCGTCGATGGGACGACGTTCCGCAGTAACTTGGTCAGTGACCTGGAGATCATTAGTTACTTGGATCAAGGGATCCCGGATGCCGACAACGATGTCTTGTATCGTTTGGGAACACCGGGCAATGATGATTTCCGGTTGCTGACCATCAACCAAGATTCGCGAGTCGGGTTCAGCCACGGCGGGATCTATGAGAACGACTCGTTGAACCAGTTCAATGCCGACTATCTGGGCTGGGCAACTGACGATCCAGACGTGTTCCTTGCGAATACGAATCTCGCGATTGAACAAGCGAACATTTCGTTGGACGGTGATGTCCCTGACAACTGGGGCGAAGTCAATGTGGTTGACGCGCCGCTATTTGCTGGCGTGACCGCCGAAACGCGCGCTCTTGGGTTAGGGGCGCCAGGTGCTGGGGCTCCGACGGACATCGCGACGGTGCACGAGTGGCGCTTCAATGCGGGTAATGATGCAGGCCGAATCACCACATTCGTTGAATGGATCCCCAGTGATCCCGCCGATCCGTTCGACATTGTGCTGACATCGCCCATTCTCAACTCGGGCACGTGGGATGGGATTACGATTCGTGAGGCCGCCTCGGATTTCAACGTGGCGGTCACGGCGGAATCGGAGCCGGGCAACATCGGTCGTGGCCCCACGAACGACTTCAACGCCATTCCCGACACGGCACAGTACTTGGGGGAAATCGCTCCGACGGTGGCGGCGGGTGATGACAGTCGCCGAATCGGTCTGATCGTCGATGGCGAACTGAGTCAAGTCGGGGATGAGGACGTCTACAGTTTCATCGCGGAGGCTGGGACACAGGTCTGGTTAGATATCGACCGCACCGACGCTCGCGTCGACACCATTGTCGAACTCATCAATGCCAACGGTGAGACGTTGGTTCTGTCGGACGACTCGGTCGATGAGGCCGTGATCTTGGAGCAACTGCAAAGCGGTACGGCGGCCCAACGCGCTACCGCCGAGGCCCAACTGAACGGACGCGTCGGTGGCGGATTCAGTCCCGATCGCGTCTTAGGTTTGGGCACGACGATCGCCGATGTTTCGGCGGGGCGCGCGGTCTATCAAGATCAGTACTCGACCAACAGCAAGGACGCCGGAATGCGGTTGATTCTGCCCGGTGAGATCGGGCAGCGTCAGGTGTATCACGTCCGTGTGCGAAGCGTCATGGACGCGTTGGATACCGCGACGATTCCACTGACCAGCAGTGCGTCGCTGGGCCGCGGCGTGACCACTGGGGCCTATCAGCTGCAAGTTCGCTTGACGGAGGAGGACGTCTTCCCAGGAACCCAAGTCCGTTACAGCGACGTGCGTTTCGCGGTCAACGGCGTTCAGATCATCAACGGCCCGCTACACAGTCCACTAACGGGTGACGATTACGAGGTCGCGCGAGACAACGATACGCTTATCGGTGCCCAGCGTCTCGGACTCTATGACGGTCAATTTGAGTTTGGTGCGGTACCGCAGGAAATCACCGATTTTCTTAACGACAACGATGCCGGAGGTGGCGACCCGATCACGGTGGCAGAGCTCGTCGCTGCGTTTCCGGACACCTTCGTTAGCCCAGATGGCATCCAGATCGTCCGTGATTCCGATGGCGTCCTGCGAGTCGACATCGACATTTCCAATGCCGGTGGTCCACTCTCGAGCGATCGACTGGCCAAGAGTATCTCGGGCAGTCTTTCGGACGAAGACGACGTCGACTGGTACGAGTTTGACATCGAGTACCAGCAGCTGACGCGCGACGATGCACGCCTCTATCTGGCGACGGTTTTCGACATTGATTACGCCGACGGGCTGGCGCGGGCCGATACGGCCTTGTACGTGTTTGATTCGACGGGCGCCTTGGTGCTCATTGGCGGCGACAGCAACATCGCCGACGATCAAAGAGCACCCGGCACATCCGCCACCGATGATTTGTCGCGCGGCTCGTTCGGAACGGCCGATCCTTACATCGGTAGTGCCGAATTGCCCGAGGGGACTTACTACGTCGCCGTGGCCAATCAGTCGCGTGGCCCGGTGAATTTGGATCAGTTCACGAATCGTGATTCGGCCAATCCACTGCTACGGCTGGAGCCAATCGACTCGATTCAGCGGATCGCGGAGGAGCGATTCGAAGGGTTCGAGTTCTATCCCGGTACGTTCGGCACACCGACGATTCCCGTCTTATTCGATGATTCCTCGATCATTGATTACTCCCTCGACGATGTGTTGGTTTACGTCAACACGGCTTCGACGCTATTCCTGGTAAACCCCTTCACCGGCGAAAACTACGGAGCGGTCGGTCAGTTCGGAGATGAAGTCCTGGACGTGGCCTTCACCGCCAACGGCGAACTTTTCGGCTACACCGGATTCAACAATCGTGGGCCCGGTGATGCGAACTTCAGCTACAACCGAATCGACACCTCCAACGCGGATCTCACGCAAATCAATGTCGGCGGAGGCATCACGACGTTCCACGATCTGGAAGTCGAACAGGTTTTGGACGCCAACGGAAACATCTTACCATTGGCACAAATTTTGGATGTCGCCAGTGATGATGGCATCGAGGTGGAAGGCATCACGATTCGCGCTCGCAATGGCATCGAGACCGGATTCCTGGTCGGCAATCGGCCCATCCAGCGTGCCGGTCTGGAATACACGCAAAACATCCTCTATGCGTTCAACGAGGACACCGGTGCGATCGTCGGACCCGCGTTTGATCAATTCATCGGCGATCCTGCCGTGGAGCTCGTCTCCGGTGCAGGAACGGGCCCCCGAGAAATCGGCTTCATTGATACCGATCCGCCGTCGACGGACTTTAACCAACTCGGCTTGTCCGATGCCACGGTCGCGAACAACCAGGGCATTGGCTTGCCAACCCTATTCGATGGCGACGCGTTCACGATTGAGGACGGCGTCAACACGCTGACATTCGAGCTGAACCAGGGATTCACGTTGATCGCGGAGTCGCCGGCGCTCATCCCCAACTTCCAGACGCTCGCGGTGACGCTGCCTGGTGAAGGCGTTCGCACATTCGAGTTCACTGACAATGCCGCCAATGTCACCTCGGGCAACACACCGCTTGTGGTTGATCGCACGGCCAGTAGTTCGGCATTCATTAGCCAGTTGGCGGCTAATCTGTCTGCGGAGGGCATCCCTGTTTCCTCTTCAGGTATTCAGCTCGCATTCCCGACGGCTTCGCTGGTCGAACTGAGTGACCCGGGTCTGGCCAATCTAGGCGGTGTGACACTGACGGGTAATAGTGGCGTCGGGTTGGGCAATGTTGCGATCACGCTATTGCCGACGGATACCGCCGAAGTGTTGGCACAGCGGATTGAGCAAGCCGTCGCCACTGCCAGCAATAGCGCCTTGCTGGACAATGTGACGGCCACTCCCCAAGGCGGATCCCTTGAAATCACAGGTTTGGTCACCAACATCGTCGACGCGACGGTAGGGGACGCGACCTTGAACGGCCTCGTCGCGGGTGGATTTGCGAATCGTAGTGGGTTGGTAGGTGGCGGGTTTGCCAACGGCGGTTTGATCACCGGCGTTGAGATGATTGGCAACGACCTGTACGCCATCTCGAATACGGGCGGCCTTTACTTTGTCCCGTCCGGATCATTGAACTCATCGGTCACAGAGAATGTTGGCCAATACGTTCGGACCGCGACCGAACTTCGCGGCATCAACTTCACGGGTTTGAGAGCCGGGCCAGCGAGCGTCAATGGCGGCGCTTACGCGAATCTGTTGTTCGGAACGACGGCGGCGGGAGAGATATACGCCTTCAACACCAATGGAGAGTTGCAGCCCGTTTTCGCTGGCGGACGCTCGAGCATTCAAACTGGAATTTTCGGTCTGCAGGGAATCGACTTTAGCACCCTCGATTACAACCTGTGGCATGTGACGACGGCACGTAGTGGCGAAGCTGGCCACGGCCTCAATCAACAGTTCAGTGACACGCGATTTGGACAAACTGGTGGTGGATCGCTGGCATTCAACTATGAGACGACCGCATTCAACAACCTATATAGCGCCGGGGAACAGCCGGCGGCTGCATTGGCCGCTGGTGATCCCGCTGATCTGACGGATCGGCAAGACGGCCAAGGCGTTCGAGACACTTACAATTTCCCTGGTGGTGCTAAGGGAACCGTGCAATCGAATGCTTTCTCGCTGGAAGGCTACTCTGCAGCTGATCAGCCGCACTTGTACTTCAACTATTTCCTCGAAACCGATGGAATCGATAGCGATACCAACGACACGGGAATCCTCTTTGAAGATCAAGATTCGTTGCGCGTTTACATCATCGATGCCAACGGTGTCGAGCATTTGGTCGCGACGAACAATGAAGCTCTCGATGACGTGCCCGATGGTCTCTTGATCGTCGACGAGTTTGATGACCCATCGAACGCGGTGGGCTCCAATTATGAAGACGACATCGATGTTGAGGTGCAGCAGCTCTTTGACAACACGGGTTCATGGCGACAGGCGAGGGTGCCCCTCGGCGAGTTTGCCGGTCAGGCCGGACTTGGGATTCGAATCGAGTTCTCCACGGCGGGTACCACGTTTACCGAGACACCCGAACTCCGCGCCGTCGACGCGTCCGCCCTCACTCAGGGTGCATCCATCATTGTCAACGGCGAGACATTCTCCATTGACTTCAGTCCGGCCATTTCATTCCCCTCCGGCGTACAGCTAAGCAGCTTGTACACCGCGGATCCGACCAATCCCGCGACCTTCACGGTAGACGGCCAGACATACGCGTTGACCGATGGTGGGCAGGTGATTCCGGCGGGCCTAAATGCCATCGAGATCAATCTTCTCGACGGTCAGCCGGCCGGTGTCGAACTAGCCGATCTGTCGTCGGCTGATATTGCACAGGCCGTGCGGGATGTGTTCGACACGTCGATCGATCTTGAGCGGTTGGTGCCCTCCGGCCCCGAACTCGTGATCGCTTACCAAGATCCGGATGCTCGGGTCGATGTCTTCCTAAACGGATCCACTTTTGTGCTCAATGATGGGTTCCGGGTCATTGAGGAAACGGAGACGGTGATTGACGTTTCGGTGGCCGATGAATTCAATGCACTCAATCCAGACGAGGAGCCCAAGACGCTCGCTGAGTTGACCGCGGCGGACGTTGGCTCGGTGTTAGCGGCTCGTATAGGTGAAGCCGATCAAGCGGTCGAATATGACCAGCTGGTACCCAGCAACGCCGAGCTGTCATCGCTGTATCTCGATTCCGAAGCACTGTTCGTGGTGACCATCGACGGTCAGCAATACGCGTTGGATGACTTAGCCACGACACCGCCAAGGAACATCACGGCTGAGATGGTACGCGTCGTGATTCCGGACTTGGCTCGCAGCGACATTCCGGCCGAATTACAAGCGGCCGTAGAACAGCAGCTAGGGATCCAGACACCGGTCTTCAATACCACGAATGGATTTGATTTCGACGACCCCAGTGGCGGCAGCAATGATGTGCTGTTCCAAGCGACCGCTCTACCGTATGGTGGCGGGAACGCCGTCATCAATGGCTCTGGAACCCTTGGACCGGTGGATCGGGCTGACGTTGATTTGTCGTCCATCGACCTGACGGCTGGGACGACCCTGTCGGTCGAGTTGGATTCCAATAACTTTGGCGTGTTGTTGAACGCTCGGTTCTTCGATGCTGACGGCAATGAACTGACGAACGTCTTCCGTCAGGATCCGATCAACAATGGTCCCACCGACGTGGTCACGTTCACCGTGACGGTACCGCGAACGGGACGCTATTTCATCGGAATCTCCGGTCCAGAGAACAACTCCTATGACCCACGCATCAGCGGCAGCGGCGATGCGGCTCAAATCGGTGCCTACGATGTTCAGTTAGTGGTCACACCCGAATCGATCGTCGAAAACACGAACGGCATCGTGGAGTTTACTGGGGTCGGATCCCTGTCGGTTGCGACCGGATTCGGACTGAGCACACTGACTCAAAACGCCGTCGCCGGAAATTCGGTGCCGATTAGCCGATTCGATTCGGCCCGAGACGTCGCCGATAGCTTGCGAGCCGTCTTGGCCGATCGATTCAGCGATGGTGACCTGTCGCAGATTCCGCAATCCGGTTCTTCACTGCGTTTGGCGAATCTGACGTTGGAGTCGACCGGCCCCTTCACTCTGACCGATAGTCGCGTCGAGGGCGACCGATACGGCGACTTGTTTGGAGCGGGCTTCGTTGACGGTGCCAGTGACAATGATCACAACGGTGCCTTCATTGATGACATCATCATTGGATTCGCTGAACGCGGCGAGTTGGTGACGGCGGCCAACCCAATTGGTGTCAATCAAACATTCGATCTGAATCCGTTCCTTGAGAACACCAATCCGATTCCGACCGAAGACCCAACCACATCCGGTGCCTACCAGCTCGAAATTCGTGATGCCAGCGAATACGTCCGCAGCCAAGATGTTCCGGTCGGTGATGTCGCACCTGACGCGAGATTCCGGGCTTTCGATACCAATGAACGATTAGCGAGCGGAACGACGATCACAACGCTTCCGGCAGCCGCCATTGTCGACGGAGCGACGTTCACGATTGCCGATGCGGATACCCGCCTGGTGTTCGAGTTCGACATTCGTGATGAAAACGGAAACAGCAATGGATTCGTCAACAACGCCAACCGCGTGATCGTATCGCTCAGTCAGGAAGCGACGGCCACGGAGGTTGCCGATGCGGTCATTTCACTGATCAATTCCAATCAAGTTCAGGCGGTTCTGAATGCTCGCGCCGCGCGATCAAATGGGACGACCGTCAACGGCGGCGAGAACGCTCCCGATTCGCGAATCAATATCTATGGGGATGTTAGCGTCCGGGACAACGCCGAGGGACTGACGACATTTGAAAGCATCGTCAATGGTGAGCTTCGCGGCGACCAGAATCGTGACCGAGAGCAACAAGGCGTCATTCTCATCGAGGCCAATCGGTTCTTGTTCAGCGAACAAAGCGGTGTTCGCATCAATCGCGAAGATCAACAACGAGTCGTGGGTCGAGATGCCTTCGACGAAACGCCCGCCGTCTTGTCCTACCCTCGTAATCTGGTCGAGTTGAACACGGAGAACTTGATCCCGGGTGTAACCGTTCGGGACAATGTGATGGCGTTCAATGCTGACTCGGGCGTTTACATCAGCGGTTTGGATGGAGGCGGGGTCTCCGCAGAGAATCCGGTTGGCTTCGACCGAATCTTCAACAATACCATCATCGGCGGGACCATTGCGCCGGGCCCGGATTTGGGATCCCAAGTCTTTTCATCGATCCTATTTGAACAGGGCGGCATTTCCTTCGCCGACTCGGTCGTCATTGAGACACTGAATCTTGGTGCCGACGTGAATCAAGAATTCACCGATACCGATGCGGCGTTGTCGGCACCGGACGGCAACGGCATCGGGCTGGAGCCGGAAACGGGCCAGTTTGCCTTGTCGCTCGGCAGTGGAGGCGAGGCGACATTCCGATTTGAGGACAACTTGTTGACCGGCGATGGCACGTCCAACGCCGATTTGGTGATTTTCGAAATCGGAACGCCCGAGCGTGTTGGCGTGGAAATCAGTCGGGACGGCGTCAACTTTATCGATGTCGGTGAGGTATTTGGAATTGATAACACGATCGATCTGGATCAATTCGGTTTCGGTCGAAACGATCAGTTTGCATTTGTAAGACTGACCGATCTCTCACCGGCGGGCTCCTTTGAGTTCGGTGCCGCCGGTGCGGACATCGACTCGGTAGGCGCCATTTCGACCACGGTCCGTGAGATCTATACGCCTGGTTCACAGGGAATTGTCGTCCGGCAAAACTCGGCTCCCACCCTGCTGAACAACATCGTTGCAAACCTGCAAACGGGTATTTCCGTTGAGTTGCCACAGAACAATCTGCCAGCCGACGTGGATGTGTCTGGCGATTTGACCGTGATCGATCACACCACTTACTTCAGAAACGCGAACAATGCGGGTAGCCGGGAAGTGCAAAGTACCGGCACCTCCGCTCAGTTCATCAGCCCCTTTGAGCAGATATTCGTCGATCCGATCGATCTGATCTTCACTCCCCAATCGGGAACCATCACGATCGATAGTGGAGTCGCTTCCCTGGACGAGCGAGCATCCTTGGAGACGGTCAAGACGGCAGTCGGGTTACCTGTGTCGCCTATCATCGTTTCAAGCTCGGATCTGAACGGGCAACTGCGGATCGACAATCCGGATGTATCCTCGCCGGGTGGTGTTGGATTCAGCTCCTTCGTGGACCGTGGTGCGGAGGAGCGACGTGACGCCGATGGCCCCCGCGCGGTGTTGTCGTCGCCACGTGGCGATGACCTGTTTGGCGACGCCGGACGATCGGTCACCGCACGAGGCACCATTTTTGACGCCTTTGAAATTCAGCTGATCGACGGAATCGCACCAGCTGAATCGGCTCCTGGTGTCGGCATTGACGATGGCACCGTCTTATCGGACTTGGTGAGACTGACGCGATTGGTTGAGGGCAGTGATCGCGTTGAAACGCTAGCCGAAGGCGTCGACTATCGTTTCGCATACGAACCTGCCGATAATACGATTCGACTAACGCCCGTAGCTGGCATCTGGGCGGATGACTCCGTCTACACCATCGAAGTGCTCGGCAACGAGTTGAGCGAAGATGAAAATGGAGTCACGAGTGTCTTGCGAGCACGCGAAGGTCAGTTCTACGCCGACGGTGCCATCACGGAAGTCGCCGAACAGATTCTAGAGGCAGACACAGGGATCATTCTCTCGGTCTTCTTGGGAGCTCTGACTGCGGCGGATCCCGTCGCGGGGACTCCAGCGGTGACGATTGACGGACAACTCGTGACGGTCTTTGACGGAATCTCGGAAGTCACGTTCGAATTCGATACCGAACCGATTCCCGATTTCGATGTTCTCAATACGGTCGTTCGTGTACCCGAGGCGGCGACGGCACCTCAGATTGCGAGAGCCCTAGCCGATGCCATCAACGATTCGACGTTGCAACTGATCGCCATTTCGTTGTCCGATACCGGTGAAGTGGGTGCAGACGGTCGTGTCCAATTATTGGGCATTTCGGATCAAAGTGAGCTCGCATATGTCACGCTCGACGACGACAGCTTCTTGCGTCAATCCAATGAAGTGCTGGACGTGCAGCTAGCGATTGAGGTGGACGACGGAATTGCCGGAGAGCGATTCACCGATTTCAATAATCAGTTGCTTTCCATCTTTGACGGGCAACAAGAACTCACCTTTGAATTCGACACCGACGGAATTCAGATTGATCCCAATGCGTTGTTGATTGCCGTCAACAACGATGCGACGCCGCGTGAAATCGTGCAGGCTCTCATTGAACGGATCGAGCAAACGGACTTGGCAGTCGAGGTTTCCGGTTCATCGGGCACGTTCCGCATCGCCGGCACCAACGGCCCCATTTCCGTCTCGTCGACGACCGATTCAGCGGTCGTCAGCGGCAACAGTCGTATCGGCGTCTCTCCTGGTTTCGGTATTGAGATTCCAACCGTGGACGGCGCCGTTTCCGATGCAGTTGAAGACGGGCAGACGTTTACGATCACACGGGCAACGGATCTGCCGGTCACCTTCGAACTGGACTTCGACGGCGGACTGGAAAACACGGCTGTCGTCCCCGTGGAAGTCATTGGTGTCGATGTTACAGAGTCACCCGATGCGATCGCCGACGCTTTGGTACTGGCCATCCAGGATCAGTTCCCTGGTTTGACTCCCGTCAACATCGGCGGTGGCCGAGTCACGTTAGGAGGCGACGAGTTCTTCAGTCTGAACGTGGCGGGATCGGCTCTTCAGGCGATTGGTTTCGGAGGCCGAGAGGCGTCCGTGCCCATCGTGATTCCGATGGACGATGTTCGGGATGACACCCTCGAAAGACTGGTTGAAAAGTTTGGTGCGACCAACCCAACCGTTGAGGTCTTGTCGACGCCGCTCTCCAATGAGCATCGCATCGCCGGACAGTATTTCGACGCGCTCGAGTCCGAACTGACAGCGGGACTGACACGATTCGGTTCGCTGACCGATGCTTTGTCTCAGACCCCCGCCGTGACGGCGCCCTTCGTGGTCGAAACGCTCGGTGGTGATGGAGAAGTCAATCGCATTCAGATTTACGCCGAGAATGATCAAGGCCTCTTGGTCACACAGTACGACATCGAGCGAGTGGATCGTCGTTTGATCATCCGTCAGACCGGCTTGACGAATGATGAATCCGTTCCGGCCGTTCGGGGCGAGTCAGTGGTGCAGGACCGGATCGCCGATGAGGTCGGCAACGAGCTGCTCTTCGGCGATGCCGTCGTGATCGTGGGTAGCTTGTTTGACTACGGCGACGCGCCAGCACCCTATCCCACGACCATTGACGATAACGGTCCACGCCACGCGATCACGGAGAATCTGTACCTGGGCTTTGGCGTCAGCGAAGACACCGATGGCAACCCGAACGACTTGGATGATGACGACGGAGTTCAACTCGCCGGTTCGTTGCAACCGGGTTTCTCGTCCAGCTTCGTGGTAACGATCAATGGTGCCGATGCCATCGATCCAACTTTGCCGACGTTCTACCTAGATATGTGGTTTGATTTCGATGGCGACGGTGTCTTCGAAAACAACAGTAATGAGCTCGTTCGATTCAGCTCCAACGGTGCCCCGGGCACACGAGTGATTGGTCAGGGCGTCAATCCGGCGTTCCCCATCAATGTTCCAGCGACCACGCCCCTGGGTGACCTGCAAGTTCGCACCCGTTTGAGTTTTGATTCGACGTTGGCAACCGATCCATCACGGGGGCCTGTTGGACGGGCCGATTCGGGTGAGGTGGAGGACTATACGTTCCAGGTCATTAGCAACCCGTTCCAGAATCCGTCGATTGCGGCGGACGTCAACGGTAGCGGGGAAGTCAGCTCCATCGACGCGTTGCAAGTGATCAACACGATCAATGTGGCCGGTGGCAATGTGGACCTGGGTCTCCCAGTCGGTTTTGAACTGCCTCAGTTCCCTGACGTCAACGGGGACGGTGAGGTTTCGGCGCTCGACGCGCTGAGGGTAATCAATTACCTCAACGGGGTTATCCCGAGCTCGGAACCTGATGTTGGCGAGCCACTGTTCGAGTCTGATCAAACAACGGCCACGGTTTATGCTCCCGTCGGAGCCGGTTTGATGGCGTCGGGTGCGACCATTGCCACGACTCCAGTCGAGCCGACATCCGCCACGTCCTCGGGAACCAAGGACCAGGCGACCGCGTCGAAGCAGGTGGGTGGTCAAGATGGGAGCGTTTTTGACACCCCCGCCGTCATCGAGCTAGACACCTTTGTCGACTCGATTGCGGCGGATCGCGGCGAATCGGAAACATCCGATACGTCCCATCCTGTTGACGAGGTGTTCGCGGGGTTGTTTTGAATTTGGAGACATTCGCATCGATCCGACGTCGGAATGGAACGTAGGTTTCCTGTGGATGATGGGTCCTCGGCTGGTCGATGATGCTTCCATTGCCGGACCAATTGCATTCGATCGGTCCGGCCGCTGGTCGCGTTCCTTCAGTTAAATCGGTGTGATGTCGTCGAAGCGATTTTCGAAACGCCCCCGAGCAGGTCTTCGTCAGCGAAGGCGTCTGGAAGTGCAGCGTTTGGAAACGCGACGTTTGATGGCCGGTGATGTGGTGTCAGGCGATCGACCGTTGGGGGCGACAGAATTCGATACGGCGGAGTTTTTTCTGGGTCGTGTCGGAGTGACCCCGGTGTTTCTCAATTCGGACGGTACGGCGGATACCAAGACGCAGCATTGGACCGAAGGCGAGATCGATGAGGTGCTCGGCCGAATTGACGAAGGCCTTTCATGGTGGGAAGACACGCTCGACAATCTTCAGACGGGTCACTCGTTGGAGTTCGTGATCGACACGACGTACGCGACCAGCCCGGTCGACATTCCCAACGAGCCGATCGACCGAAATAGCAACTTGTATCTGACACATGTTGAGAACTTTCTGTCCGAAGTGGGTGCGAACCAGTCCAGCTCAACCAACGATGACATGTTCGCGTTCAATGACGCCCAACGAGCCAAGTTGGACGTGGATTGGTCGTTCACGATCTTTGTGGTCGATTCATCTGACGACGCGGACGGGCTATTCCCGGAGACGAGTCAATTTCGAGGTGCCTTTGCACTCCCAGGCGGCCTCTACATGGTGCTTCCCTCGGAACGCCCCGTACGAACCATTGCACATGAGGTAGGTCATCTGTTCTGGGGGTTCGACGAGTATGCCAATTCGGACTCCTACTACGCTCAACGTGGCTACTACAACTCGCCAAACACCAATTCCGTCGTCAACAATCCCGACCCCAGCTTCGTGCAGCAAGACAGCATCATGGCGAGTAATACGCCGATGCTGGACGCGTTCCTCGACAACACGACCGCCGCATCGACGCTCGCCGTCATCGGTTGGCAGGACAGCGACGGAGATGGCATCTTTGACGTGTTGGATGTGCCCTTGTCGCTTTCAGGAAACGGATACTGGGATCCGGTACAGCGACTTTATCACTTTGACGGATATGCCAGCGCCGAGACACTGATCAATTTGAACTCCGCAGGTCCTCAAAGCGACATCACCACCAATCGAGTGGATCGATTCCAGGCTCGCATTGATGATGGTCCATGGCAGGATCTATTAACTCCCCAGTCGTACACGGCGACATTGAGTGTTTCGGTGCCGATCCCTGATGACTTTGATCAGGTCACATTCCGCGTGGTCGATGATACGGTGGGCGTGACCAGTGAGGAGGTTGTCGGCACGGCGGTCACGCCAGCGGTTTCAGCGACTTCCTATGGAGGCTACGCTTTTTTCGACGCTAACGGTGATGGTGTTCGATCCCTCGACGAGTCCCTGCTGAATGGCATCGATGTAAGCATCCTCGATGTCGACGGCAACGCGCTCAATACAGGATTCTTTGATGCAAGCGCGGGGCCGATCGAGACGGACCTAACCACAACCCAGGGCATGACGTTCACTGGATCGGGGACGCGTATTGCGAGTGGAGTCCAGGTGCTCCCCGAAGACGACGCCGGCGTGCCTCATCGCATCTACATTTACGATGAGAACTTCGATCGATACACGGATCGGCTCACTCGCGATGCCGCATTGGAAGTTGCCCTGGAAGTTCCAACGGGGCAGATCGAAGTCGACGTGGTGGGATTACGGGATGTGTCCTACGCTCGCGTGGAGGCATACGACGTCAATGGAGTCATGATCGACCGCGTGACGACGGATCTTCGCAATGATGTCGATGGCGTGCTCTCGCTCAATGAACAGCAGACGTTGCGACTGGTCGACTCACAGGCGCGGATCGCATCGGTACGAGTCTTTGGTCATGCCGAGACTTGGGTGGGTGTGACTGGCGTAAGACATGGTGCGGATTCGTCCCTGGTCACCGACGCTGGCGGAGTCGTCTCCCTGGATGGTTTGGCCGATGGTTCCTACTTGGTACGAGCGACGCCCGAGAGCGTCATTCATGAATTCGAAGATTCGATCGTCACCGTGGTAGCGGGCCAAGTCGTGGGAGGTCTGACGCCAATTGTGGCATCTCGGGTAGATAGCACACGGTACAATGCGGGTAATCCCGAGGACGTCAATGGCGACCTCGAGGTCACGGCATTGGATGCCTTGCAGATCATCAACGACATCAACTTGAATCAGAGTCGTGATTTGACGTTCGCCGAGCAAGGCGGTCCCGACATCGACGTCAACAATGACGGGCGTGTTTCGGCGGTCGATGCTCTGCGCGTCATCAACCGTCTCAACGAATTGGATTCGCCAAATGCGGCGAGTGAGCCTCAGCCGGATTCGCTGGTCGACCACCAACAGGTCTTTGCGGCTGGAGACTGGGGTGATGAGTCCGATGACCAACCGGGAATCAGCACCGCAGACGCAGCGGGTGATTCACCAAAGCTGGTCTAAGGCGCCCGAGCACCGCCGACCGATCAGTGAAGATGATCCCCGTCGACTACCGAGTTCGGTGTGCCGGTGACCGATGATCATCGTCCAACCAGCGACCTTCCTGGTAGACCACAACATCGTCGAGAATGAGCCGGAAACGGGAAACAAGAAACCCGAAACGAACTCCGACGTCGACGATGGCCTCATGCCGCGACTGATAAACCCCATTGGAATAGACAAGCTCGAAACGAAAACGAGGGATGCTGCGCAGGATGGCCGTCTGCGAGATCAGTCTCTCTCCTTCGACTTCGATGAACTCGGAGGAAGAATCCGCGTTCCATCGAATATGCGTCCTCATTCGTCCTGAAAGCAGGATACCGCGATTGAGCAGGCCACGATCAACGCAAGTCGCGCGGAGCGGTCGCCGCAGATCACCTTGCACGGGAGCGGACGCCGAAAGACCTGAATTGGTACTTCCGACTGCGAACGGATTGAGCAACACCATTGCTCAAGTCTAACCAAAATCCCCCGATGCGAATGGTTGGGATTTCGTTGGGCCCATCTCAGTCGGTCCGGCGTCCCAAGAGGCTGACTTCCCAAACCAGGTTATTACTCCGTAGTCGCACACGATGCGGCGGCAAAATGTCGACCAACTCCACGTTGTTGTGATGATCCCCGCGTGCCATGAATCGAGTGCTGTCGGGGAACCGCAAGATCGCTTGTTGCTCGATCAGTTTGGCAAACCCGACCAGCTTCACATCCGTGGCCGCGAGCGGATTGGCCGCAGACGCCGGATCGTCTGCCTTCAGAAAAGGATTGTCTCGGTCCGGAAAAGGAGGTTGCCAAAGCTCAGTCCCACTGGAGGATGCGGCCTCGCTTTCCGGATCCAGGAACGATTGGCCGATCGGAACCGACTGCAGCGAAACGTCCTGCAACGTGGTGATCGACCGAGGGACGTCGCCGCACCCAACGAAGTGGACCACGATGATACTGATCACCAGCCGGATCCAAGAATTCGGCCATGGGGATGCATCACGCATCAACGGATGTTCCCCTCCATGCTTTGATGAAGCATGATTGCGTTCGGATCCGGCGTTGGCTCAGCAAAGTCGGGGGACGGCACGAACTCGAGCGTCGGGCTGATATCATTGACGGACGTGACGTTGCACTCTCCCTCACCCTCGCAGCCCGAGAGAAAGGTGGGCGTGATGCCGACGTCTCCGAACATCCTTAGCGAGTGAGAGCCGTGGTTGACGCGTGGTCGAGGGTGGTGGTTGGGGCAGTTCGGATCCTTGCAGCACGGCAGCTGAGGGCACAACGTCGCGTGAGCGATCGCGTCGAGTTCGTAGCTGGACGTCTTGGCAGCAACTCGCTGTCTTGGTCGACCACAATCAAAGGGTGTGATCACTTCGGGGCGAATGAACACGATCAATTCACTTTCGCGAACCTGCGTGTCGTGGTTGCGAAACAGCTTGCCGATGAATCGCATGTCGCGCAGATACGGTACACCGCTGATGGTTTCGGTGACGGTCTTTTGCCTGAGCCCGCCGAGAACGAACATATGACCGTCGCCAACCCGCACGGTTGTCTCGGCGGTCCGGCTGTCAATGATTGGATAGCGGTTGCCCTCCGTCCCCGTGAATCCCGTCACGACACTGTACTCGGGTTGGACGTTCATCTCGATGGTACCGTCGCGCCCGACGCGGGGCACTACATTCAAGATAATGCCGGCATCCTCAAACTCCACCTGAGCAACGACGACGTTGCTGCCTTCGACCGGATTGATGGCGATGACAGGGATCTTTTCGACGATCTTGATCGATGCCGGTTTTCGGTCGGCGCACGTGATGGAAGGATCCGCCAACAGCTTGGCTTCGCTCGAGGTGTCAAGCGCCTCCAGCAGCAGGGTTGTGTCAAACGCGTTCGTAATCGTGCGAATTCCCAGTTGGCTAACGCCTTCGGTTCCCAGCGTCGAATAGCTGAATGCTTCCGCAACTCGTCCCGTCAGATCGGCGAAGGCGGTGCCTTCCAGTGCGTCTTCGGTACGTAGCCCACGTCCCCAGTTGACGCCCAGACGCTCGAGCTCTTCTAGATCGACGTCATAGATCATTGTGGTGATGCGGACTTGCGATCGAGGCTGATCCAGTTGGTTGACGGCCTCGTGTGCCAGCTCGAGCATCGCCGGGTTACCCTTGACGATTAGTCGATTCTCGGCCTCGTAGACGGCAACGACTGCATCCTCGCCCAACGCATCCGTCAATGCGTCGACCATCTCGGAGGCCTCGGTATACTGAGGCGTGAAGTAGGCAATCTGTGGCCTAGCACCGAACGCGGCGACGCTGGCAGGCATCGCCGAGGACGGATTGCCCGTCATGTCTGCAGCGGGCGGCCCCGACGACGAGGCGACCAGTTGGCCTCCGCCAAACTGTCGCAACATATCGCGTACACGCGCAATGCCGTCGGCGTTGTCGATCACTAGGACCGTTGTCGATCCGATTGCCCGTATACGGCCGCGTTCACTCAACAGCAGCTGAGCCGCCTCAATCAACGAGGGAACATCATCCTGCATGCTTGGTGGGATCGGCATCGTCTCGGATTGGAACTCGGGTCCTACGGTGCCAACCTGTTCAGCGGGCAGTACAACCAACGAGTTGCCCGAGAGCGTGTAACCATAACCCGATGCACCCAAGATCGCCGACAGCACGTCACGCAGCGCTGCGTCATTGAACGTGCCAGTCACATTTCCCGTGACCTGCTGCCCGGCGACGATGTTGACATTCCAGAGATCGGATAGCAGGAGCACGACTTCCTGAATGGATGTCTGCCGAAACGAGATCGTCCCGCGTTGTTCGAGTGCATCTTCGACCCGGACATTCATCTCCGGGGCACTCAGCTCCGGGGCACTCAGCTCTGGGGCACTCGGCTCTGGGGTACTTGCCCGCGGGACACTCGTCGCGTTGGCGGTGCTCTCGTGGGCGAACGATTCCTGCAACATCGGCTGCAGCGATTCACTTTCACTGGTTATCGCCAGGACGCTCGCTGATTCGGCCGCATCCAGGTCGGACGAAACAGGTGCCCCGTCGTCGGCACGACCGGTCAAGGCGGAAAGCGACAACGCCGTCGCCCAAAACAAACGAACTGCGCGCCTACGCAATCGGAGAGAGGGTTCCGTGGCGTTCGGGAGCGGATACCGGCGATGGGACGCAGCTTGAATCAAGGCGAAGCCTTCCTTGGCTGTTTCGCGTTTCGGATTAGGGAGTGGGATTCGTCAGTTCAGTTCAGTCAAGGATTTGATCGTCCAAGTCGTCTGTCGGATCGACCGCGGCCTCCATGAGACCGTACAGCGTCCATTCGAGATTCAGTGCGATCCTGTCGTCGTCGGTCATGTGTTTCATCTCAAGTGCGTTCACATTCATCAACCATCCGCGACCGTTGAATTCATCCATGAACGCCATGATGTTGGCCAGTGGGGCATCGGCGGTAAGCGTCAGCACGTGACTGTGCAATTCAAAATCAGACTCGTTATCAAACTCTGGAAGCTGCGTTCGTGACGGGTCGTCGCCGCTGTGGGCCCAAGGCCGACTTTGGCCTTCGCCCACATCCAAACTCCGAAGTTTCACACTGGTCTGTTGAACGATCTGCAGTACCTGATCTCGAACTTGTTGAATCTGACTTGGTGTCGTCGACTGGCTGACCAGGCGATCTCGCTCCTCCTGCAATGTGCCTTCAATGAGTTTCAGTCTCGCGTCGCGCGACTGAGCGTTCACCAGCCGGGCCTCAAGATCAGCCAATGCCGACTGTTCATCCCGCTGATGTCGGTATTCATCGACCAGATTGAGTCCCACAACGACGACGGCAAGCAAACTTCCGGCAGCAACAATTGCTCGGATTACCCGATCATTTCGGTTATGCATCAGCGGGTAGCTCCAAAGTGTTTGGTTGGTCGTCCGTATAGGACGGTTCTGCCCAGCCCAGCCGAATATCAAATTGTGATCCACCCTGCTCGACGTCAGGCATCGTTCCTAACAGCGATATTTGGGTGACTTGAGGGATACCGCGGAGGTGACCGAGCACCTCGTATACATCCGATTCAAGGGACGAATAGGCATCCAAGTGGACTCGGCCTTCGCCATCCATATGGATTCGGCGGATGTACGTCGAGATCGGCAGACAGCTCGCGATGCGTTTGGTCACCTCATCCATCCTGGGTGCAAATGTCTGCTGTTCAATCGACTGAAGATGGCTGACGAATTGGCGTTGTGCCTGCAAACGGCTCATGCGAGCGTCGGACATCCGCATCTGCGTCTCGATGAATTCGCGTTTGGCGAGGACTTCACCGGTTTCACGCCCGGTCGACTTGACGAGGACGTATCCCAGACCGATCAGAAGGCTAGCCGCCAATAGCGGCCACCAGCATCTCCAATGACGTTGCCAACGCGACACTGGGCCGTTACCGCGAACTCGCTCAAAAAGGTCCGGAACAATGCTGGTGTCCATCGCTTTCATCATCGGAAGGATCGCCGCAATGCCGGCAAAACCGTCGCTTTCGGTGCTGTTCACATTCGCCAGCATGATGCCGTGACGCCCCAGTGATGCACCGTCCATCAGCAAGGCCCGCGCTGTCATGCTGTCCTTCCCCAGTCGAGAGGTTAGGTACGACTTGACCGCTGTCACCTTTTCCTCGTCTCCACCAACGAAGACTTGGCGTAGTGTGTCCGCATCCATGCCTCGGTGGCGACCACAGAATCGTTGCAATCGCGAGAGGTGCTGTTCGATGGCTTCGGCAAACGCGTTGGAATCGTGAGCAGCTGCCGGACGATAGTCCAGCATCAGTCGTCCACGGTACGAAATGCCGACCTCCCAAGATTCACCAAACGAATCCGCAATCACGACGGGTTCTTCCTGGTCGGCGCCAGACAGACCGACCAATCGCGCCAAGCTCACCAACGAGGGCTCCATCCAAGCGACCCGCAGACCCGCTTGCTCCAAGCACTGCAGTAGCGAATTCAGCAGGGCGCTATTTCCGACGGCCGTCAACGCATGTTCCATCCCAGGAGCGATGACTTCCCGCGCTTGGCCGACCAATTTCCCCCCCGGTCCCAACTGAAGGTAGCGAGGAACACGCTCGGCAACGGCCTCCAGAGCGGAATCAACCTGCTCCGTTGTCCCCGAGTTGATTCGCGTCACGCAATGATCACCGCTAAGAGACAGGGCGATCGGAAGCTGGCCGAGTGAATGCTGTTGTCTTAGCTTGACAAGGGTTTCACGTAGCGAGTCCATTCGATCGACGCCCAACCATCCACGTGAGTCCTCACAGAAGATCGTCTCGAGCCGAATGTCATATCGAAGCGGCGACTGTTCATTGGAACTTGAACACGGCGTCGCCAAGGCGAGAATCAACCGATCGTTTTCCAATCGGATCCCCGCCTGCATGGTTGGCGAACGTGTTGAAGCCGATCTCGAGCTACCTCGGATCGGGATTTTGATCGGAAATTCCATGCAATCGTTACGATACGACGGGAATGATTCGGACGGGAGCGGTCATCGCATCTTGACCGTCGAACTCTAGCTCACGAATACATCTTGGTCTTTCGATCCGCGCCGCATACGGATCTTGGTATGTTTCGGTGGAGTGGATTCGTTTCTCGATTGAGCGATATTTGGATGAATTTGGGAAAGCGTGTCGGTTGGATTGCACTTCTGCTGATGACTGCCGGTGGCGGTCGCGAGGTGATGGCACAGAACGGGAATTTCCTCGAGAGCCTGTTTCGGTCACTTGCCGAACAACAGATCCGCCGGGAAACGGAACCCAAACAGGATGACCAGCGTCCGCCAATCCCGCGTCGCCGCAACGACTCCATCGGCCTGCCAAGCCCAAGTTCGAATGGTTTTCCCGGTGGACCGCTGAGCGGTTCTCCAACGCGAGTGCGACAGCATCCGAACCAGTCACCGTTGCGTCCGTCGGATCGTTCGCCCACCGATGGCAATCCGCTTCGCGTGACGTCCGATGTCCGCGGTTTGGCTGGTCAGTTGGCGTTGTTTGATCAGCATCTCGATGGCGTGCTGAGGGAAATGAAACAAACCGCAAGGGATGATCGAGCGGTGGCCGCGTTGCTGCCGGAGGTCTACGAGCTGCAGGCGCAAACCCAAGCCATGATCCTCGCCTGTCGGACGGCATCGTCCGTCGATCCACTGATGGACCACTACAGGGAACTGGATCGGCGATGGCGAGCGCTCTCGTTTGAACTGCGAACGTTGCCCAGTCGTTCCGCTCGTCTGCGTGATTCGATCGCCGCCGTCGATCGTGATTGCCGATCACTGGAGCAGCTCTACCGTCTGGAGCCTCAATACGACGTCGATGCGTTGCGCGATCAAATGATCATCGCGGCAACCTACATGCAGTCGCTATTGGACGACCTGCAGCAAGCCAGGACGTCTTTGGAGTCCATTCGAGACTTGACGCTTCAAGGACGCCGTTTACGTCAAGCCCTGTTGGATGAGGCCGAGCGGGTTCGGCCAGATGAGTACGAGTTCGTGACGTCGCATCTGACCGACTACGTGTTTCGATGGAGAGCCTATGCCACTCGAATCGCTGCGATCGGCGATCCAGTACTGGATCGCCGTCTCGTTCGGATCGAGCAGTGCGCTGAATCGTCCTACGCGATTTTGTGGATGTCGGCACCTGGCGCCGATTCGAGTTTCCCATCATCCAGCGGAGTGGCTTTCGCAATCGATGAGGATCTTCTGGCGGATGCGGCATCGCTGGACGACTTGTCGGATTACTTCGCCGCCGATGCCAGACGATTGCGGAGATACATCCAGCCCGCGCGATTTGGTGATGCTTTGGCCGACTCGGCGGACGAATTTCATGAGGCAGCCGAACGTCTGCACCGCACAGCCGACCGGGTCGACCCATCGCGACGCGACCTTGGACCGCTTCGTGACGCCGTCGCGAAGATGGCAACGGCCTGGCAAGTGCTGGATTCCAACCTCAAGGTCTTAGCGGGACAAGTTGGAGGTGATCGACGGATCGCTTCGCTGACGGCTCATTACCGAGAGATGATGCCTTTGGTCGGCCATCTGTCCGCGGCGTTCCTAACGGACCGATGAGGTTTCCACGCAGACTCTGAGCCGCGGGCATACCAAATGGCGAGCGATTCAGAGTTTCAGTCACCTGCGGCAATGGACGCTTTGGCAGACTATCTCCGCTGCGTCGGATGGGCTTGGTCGGCCCGCGACGTCGTTGGCGAGTGAACCCTCAGAACCGGAACCGTTTCCATGTCACCGATCGAATCCGAATCCACTTTGTGCGCGGCTGTCTCGGCACTTTCAGTGGCTAAATCCGGCTCGCGTCGCGCGAGGTTGGATCGGGCTTTGAAGCACCGTCCCAGGGGCCCCGCCAACAGTGCCGGCAATAGGATCAAGTCGCCGATCAACGCCGCCGCCAACATGACTAGCATGAGCGTCCCGAATCGCTGCGTGGGCGTGAAGGTGGATAAGGCAAAGACAAACAGCCCGAGCCCACCAACGATCGTTGTTTGAGTCATGGCGGGACCAACGCGACGATAGGTTTCGATCACCGCCTCGACACGAGTCTTGCCTTCATCGATGAACTGTCGGAACCACGACAAAAAGTGAATGGTATCGTCGACCGCCACACCCATCGCGACGCTGGCGGTCATCATCGTACCGATATCCACCATGAAGCGATTCGAGAAAATGGAGTTCAAGTGCCCCATCAACCCAAACACGAGCAGCACCGGGAAAATGTTCGGAATCATCGACACCGCCCCCGCGGCCAGTCCCGACAAAAGGTGGGCCGGTTGCATCCAGGTGAATGGAAACGAGCCGGGATTCAACAGAACGATCATCACGACACCGATCAGCACGAATGCCAAAATGATCGATTCCACCAAGCTTCCCAAAAGCGTCCGCTGCGCTTTGTAGACGACTGGGACCACGCCGGTGAACACGACCTGCGGCGTATCGGGTCGTTGGACGTCAAAAATGGGCACGCGACTCGGGCCATTCGTGCCCGTCGGCAATGATAGGATCGCCTTCGTCGTCGGCTGCCGCAGCAAATCATATGCAATGACGAATCGATCGCGATCGGACGTTTGGAACGGCGCAGGACCACGGGTCCGCATCAGCGTCTGCGCATCCGTTCGAGTGGGTATCCCACGAACGTCGATCACGACATCAAAGACGGCCAACATTCGTTCGAATTCGGGTGTTCCCGGCTGCACCTTCAAGTCGGGCGACTCGACGTCCAACCAGCGCGGCGCCTTCAGATTCTCGGCCAGCAACAATTCGTGGAGCGTCGATAGGAAGACCGCTCTCTGATCAATCACCCATTGATCACCGTCATGATCCACCAACTCGGCATCATCGAGGAAGGGAACCCGTCCGCTGCCGAGCACGAGCACGCGTTTGCCAACGACTTTGCCGGAACCCGACGCCAGCGAATCCAAGACAGCGGCACGCAAAGCATAGGCTTGCATCACCGGCGTGACAGACGTCTTCAGGTCGTCGATGAACAATCCGTAATCGACATCGGATAGGGCACTGACTCGCAGACTCAAACGCCACAATTCGCTGCCGACCATCGGCCCGCCGCGTTCAAGCTTGACGTAGTCGCTTTTCAGCAAGTCGTCCCGTCCAAGTAGCAACTTGGTTTGGTAGTTGCTGCGTGCCAACGAAAACCCGCTCTCGAAGGTCGGCAACGGTTGCAAGAACGTATCCATGCTGGACGCCTGACCGACAACATCCATGGCCTCTTCACCAAGAGTACGCGTGACGACCTTGCGAACCCGATGAATCGCTTCGACGCGTTCGAGCAAATTCAACTGCACCAACTGGTTGACCGAAGCAGTCTCCTCGGTCGACTCCAGACCTTCCTTGGCGAGCGCCGCAAGCATCTCCTCGTCAGCGGTGGCACTCCACTCGCGTTGGATCTCCGGTGGCATCCGAATCAGGATTTCCATTGGCACGAGCTTGCCGAAGTTGTCTTCAAGCCACGCATAGTCCTTCAGAATTCTGGCTTCGGAATCAAACAGTTTGAGCAACTGCACCGATGTCTTGATCTTCAGCACGCCCACCGAGGCGATCGCCAGGACCGCGAGACTGGCCACACTGACGACGGCATGATGTCGCGTGATCCAGCCGCCCACCCGCGCCCATGCCTGGGCCAATTCGCTCGGAGCAGGTTCGTGGCGGGCGGCCGTCGCGGGCGCCGCCGGGGTCTCGGACTCTCGCCGTGACGACGAAAACTTCGGCGCGAACACCTCGAGCGCCGAGGGCAAATAGGAAAACAGCACGCCGAGCGTCGAAATGACGCCAAGTGCCGCATAGAGCCCAAAGTTACTGATCGGTTTGAGATTGCTCGTAAAAAGGGATGCCAGGCCAATCGCCGTCGTCAGCGCAGCCAGGGCACAAGGAAACACGGCGTGCGATAGGGCTCGCGTCGCGGCGCCTCGACGTCCGCGAAGTCGAACTTCATCGCGGTAGTAATTGATGACGTGGATCGCACCGGAGAGCCCCAAGACATACACCAGCGACGGCATCGACAACAAAATCGCATCGACGCGTCCGCCGGTCCAACCGACGATCGCCATGGCTAACATGGCCGACGATCCGCCGACCAAGAACAGCATGATGGTCACCTTGATGCTGCGAAAACACGCGTAAGAAAGAAACACGCCCAGCGCTACGCAGTAACCCACCAGTCTCACCAGCGTGACCGTTCCCTCTTCATCGATCGCGATGTTGTCCACCGGTGGACCGCCCATTCGCAGCGGGGGAAGTCCGCCGATGGATTCAGGTGGCGGACGATCAAACGGCGGCGGAGCCATGGAAGGTGGCGACGGTGGATGGACTCCACACTGCGAGGCAAGCTCTAGTAGCCTCCCACGGGGCATGCCCATCGTGCCACGTCCGATCGCATAGGAAAGATGATCTTTCGCGATATCCGTCAACGTCACCAACAAACACGTCAACTGCGGAGGCGATTCCAGGTCCAACCGATCCAACACGGCATACCAGGCCACCGTTTGAGCCGACGTTGTCGCATTGACCAAGACTTCAGCGGGCGCGGCATCCGAATCGAATTTGGAATCAACAACGAGTTCAAGAGTTTCCTCAACCAAACTCTCCCAGCCCGCAGGCAGACTCCCGAGTTGATCGGTTTCCGCAAAGACCTCCGCAAACGCGTCGGTGGTCCATGCAAATTCCGGAGGAACGGCGGGAGCAAATAGCGTCCCGGTAAGTCGATCCAAAGCGCGTCGACGAGCAACTTTAGGACGTTCGGCGTCATCCGTCAGATCAATCGGCCAAAGAGGTCCATCCTCCGCCGATAGTTCAGCCGCAATCGTGGCGCCCGTCTGCACGGTTTGAAACAATGGCGCGCACAACAGCGAAGGGTCGTTGTAAAACGGATTGACTCGACTAGCGGTCGATGGTTTGCCGAACGCCGTCACCAACTGTCCCTGCAAACGAAACGTCCCCAGGGCACGACGAACGGCGCGACCCAGCGCGGCAGGTCCGTTGATCGATTCATCCCAGCGGTACAGACGCCCGTCCGGCGTGATGTAGTACCAGGCTCCGTCGCTGGAAATGAGCCACTTCTCGTTTTGGCCACCCCATCCCGTCAAGTCGCCGCCTGGCTGCAACAGCCCGAGTTCATCACCCATCGACCGTGCCCGAAGCCGCGCTCGACGCTCATCGGGAGCGTATCGGCTGTCATCGATGTGGTCGCGATACTCCGCTGACTCGTGAAGCAGCTTTTCCTCCAGCAGACGCAGCCGCTGATCTCCCGCGTGGCAGCCCGGCCAGGTAGCCAAGACGAAACTCTCGCCGGCGAAGTGATCCGCGAACCAGTCCAGCTCTGCCGTTTCCGGGAAGTGTGCTGGCAACCAGTCCTTGATGTCATTTTCTTTGTTCTTCAGAGCCGTCCTCGCTCCGCGGAAGGCGGACGGTAGCACGAAAAAGAATCCCATCAGCAACAGCATCGCCACGCTCAGACCCATTGGACCGGGACGTTCCAACATGGAGACGCGTGAACGTGCGACCGGGGCGTCCGTCTTCGACTGCGGCGGCCGGTCTTGGGTCATAGGCGAATGGTCACGTGGGTTTCGGAGGAGGCGGCGTCAGGCTGTTCGCCGTCGCTGCGACAGGGCTGATAAGCGTATCGCCACGCTCATTGGGGGTCCACGCCAATCAAATCGACGTTGTGCCCCGAGTCAGACGGGTTCGATCGTGCCCAACCGTGAACGCACCATAGCCGATTTGGGGGACGTTTGGGGTCGCCGTCGGCCGCGTCCACGACCCGTCGTCCCCAACGCACACCAAGGACCCAGCGTTCCGAGACATCATAATGGGCCTTGTAGGCGCCCCCACCCGGATGTTCGACTGTGTGGACGAGCAAACGGTCGGCACATGGAGCTGCTGACACATTCCCGAATTCCCATCATGAAGCCCGCGAGGATATGGATCCGATGTCAAACCCCCTTCAATCTCTGATCGATTGCGGTACGAAGCTGTACTTGGACTCGGTGGAGCCGTCCGAGGTGGATCAAAATCTCGCCTGGGGAGCAGTGGGGGCAACAAGCAATCCGGCGATCATCTCGGGCATTGTCAAAGCGGGCGGATTGGACGGCGACATCGAAAAGATGCTGGCGGCCGCCGAAGACCAACCGACAACAGATGAGTCAATCGCGTGGGCACTGACGGATCAACTCGTCAGTGATGCGGAGCGCAAGTTATCCGACGTTCATACCAGTACCGCCGGTAACGCGGGTTGGGTGAGCTTCGAACTCGATCCTTTGCTGGAAGAACCCGGCGATGCTTTTGATGCCGCTGAGTCGACACGCAAATACGTCGAATTGGGCAAGAAGTGGGCCGATGGCCATCCCAACCGAATGATCAAGGTTCCGGCGACGGAAGCTGGACTGGCGGCATTGGAAGACCTGGCCGCCGCGGGCGTCACGCTGAATGTGACGCTCATTTTCACCGATGATCAGTATCGTGCGGCGCGGCAGGCCATTTGGAAGGGTGCTCAGGCGGCAGACGCCGCCGGGATTCGGTCCTTAGACGAATTCAAGAGCGTTTACAGCATCTTCATTTCACGCATCGACGTGTATACCAGTTCGCACGTGGCAGAACTCTCGCCCGATGCCCAAGGCCAAGTCGGGATCCTGAACGCAAAACGAATTTGGGCGGAGAACCGTGACTTCTGGGCCGACAAAGGACTCAAACTCGAGCAGGAACTGATTTTCGCGAGCACCGGCACGAAAGACCCAACCGAAGCACCGTGGCGATACGTGGAGGCACTCGCTGGATCCGATATACAAACCAATCCTCCGGCGACCAACGAAGCGGTCGCGGGCTCCGGCATGACGTTCACCAAACGCGTCGACGAGCTGCCCTCGCAAGCAATCCAAGATGAAATCGATGCTACCGTCGATGTCAAAGCCATGCACGACTTCTTGATGGCCGAAGGCGTCGATAAGTTCGTGAAGCCACAACGAGCTTTGCTGGAGATCATTGCCGCTAAACGCACCGAGTTAGTTTAGCCATGTCAATGGAGGCGAGTTTGACGGTTAGTTAAACGCGGGCAATCGATTGGCGGTGCGTGCAGATCCATGCTCCGCCAAGACGATGAACACGACGGCGTGACCGCTCCGTTCGATCTTCGAGCGATCCGGCGAGTGAACGTCGGTTTCACGTCAAGCACCCGCAACGCGATGAGCGTCTTCATGTTTTCATCGACTCTCCGGCAAACGACCCTCGTAGGATTGTTCCTTGCGATGACGGTTTCGACCGCGTCGGCAGACTGGAACGGCTTTTTGACGACCTTGCACAAGGGATTCTTCCGGAACACGGCATGGCCCGACCCGTTCAACGAGGTGGACGCCATCCAAGTCGTTGCTCCGTTCGAAGCCATGAAACGCAACGGATGGCGGTCGCACAACACGATCGGTCACGCGCTTTTTCGTACCGGCGACGGCGCGTTACTCGCTTCTGGACAGAACCGCGTCCGTTGGATCGCAACCCAGTCTCCGGAAAATCATCGCGAGATCTATGTGTTGCAGGGGGCCAACCCGGTCGAAACGGAAGCTCGAGTGCAATCCGTCCGAGACGCCGTCGCGGCTTTGCCGACCAATGGTACCTCACCTCAGATCTACGTGACTGCGATCGAAGCCCCCACCGTCCCCGGTGCCATCGTGACCAAGATCAGTCGCGACCGAATGGAACAGATGGTTCCACCGAAACTACCAACCACCACCGCGTCGGGCACATCAGGCGTTTCGGGCCAGTAGTCAGGCGCACGTTCGTTCCGGCCGCGTGATCAGGACCTTGGATCGGCCGCGGCGGCCCGCCTACGCGTCACTCGGGTGAATGTAGGGCTTGCGATAAGTTCGTTTCAGCTTCGCGGTCGCATCTTCGTCGCCAACGATCGTGTGAGAGGCCGGATCAAACTCCAGGGTTCGGCCCAATTCCATGGCAACATTGGCCATGAAGCACGACGAACTGCTGATGTGTCCCTGCTCGATATCCGCAATCGGCTTCGACCGCTGATCAATGGCGGTCAGAAAGTCCGCCATGTGTCCGCGAATCGCGGATGCCACATGAAGTTCGAGACGCCAGTTCTTCTTGTCAGCCTGATCGGTCGGGAACGCATCGGTTTGAATCAGAGGTGATCCCTTGATCGGATTGCCAGCACCGCGGGGCGTGAATTCAAATTTCTGGACACTCAGCTTCAGCGTACCTTTGCTTCCATAAATCTTCGCGGCCCACGGATACTCTGGATCCGGCGCATCACCCCAACTTCGGTGCGTCCAAACGACATCGAGATCATCGAAATCAAACGTCGCCGTTTGGGTGTCCGTCGTATTGGCGATGGAGTTCTTCTGGACCAAAATCCCCCCCGAACTGCTGATGCGACGTGGCCAACCGAGACCAAGTTGCCAACGGACCAAGTCCAACATGTGAACGCACATGTCGCCAACAATCCCGTTGCCAAATTCCATGAATGCTCTCCACGTTCGTGGATGCACCATTTCGTTGTAGGGGATCATGGGTGCGGGGCCGACCCATCTCTCGTAATCCAAGTAAGACGGCACCGGCAACTCAGGCGGATTCTTGTTTGCCCGCATGTGGTAATAACAACAAATCTCGGCATGGGCGATGTCGCCGAGTAAGCCTTCGTCGACAACCTTTTGCTTTGCGTCGATCAGATGCGGTGTACTTCGTCTCTGCGTACCCACTTGAACAACGCGCCCGGTGGATCGCGCTGCATCGAGCATCGCCTTGGACTCGAGAGTATCGACACCTGTTGGCTTCTGAACGTAGACGTCCGCTCCGGCCCGCACAGCGGCAATCATCGGCAAGGCGTGCCAATGATCCGGCGTATCGACCAGCACAATATCGAAGTCTCTCTCCGCCAAGAGGTCTTCGTAGTTTGCATAAGTTCGAGGGCGATTGCCCGACGCCTGACGCGATGCAACCAGATCGGCGCACTCGTCGAGCATTCGCGAATCAACATCGCACAAAGAAACGACTTCCACCGGTTCGATGTTCATTAGTTGCAGCAGATCGCACTTGCCGTACCAACCGCACCCGATCAGGGCGACACGACGCGGTGCCGACCGACTCGGCGCCGCATAAGCCCTTTGATGCAATGAAGCCGCGGTCGTGGCAACCGCAGCAGAACCTAGGAAAATACGACGATCCATGAATCAAGCCGTCCGTTAAAGCGAATGAGGGAAGATTGGTCGTATTCGTGAGGGCGCCGCAGCTCGTGGAGCGATGGGCCCGTGCAAGCTCGTGGCGGAGTCTCTTTGGTCAGTCTAATGAAATCCAACGCGGCATTCAGATGCCCTCGTTCTGGCTAGGAGTCCGTAAACCATCCAAGTGACTCCAGAAACGCGATCGATTTCGTTAGCGTGTCCAGATAATCACTGCCGTCACCCTTGCTCGAGTTGAAGAATCCGTGTCCTCGTCCTTCATACAGGTGGAGGTCACTCCTTAGTCCCAGCTGCACGCTCTCATCACGAAATGATTCGGCGGTCGCGACGGGAATCAGCTTGTCATTCGTGCCCAGGTACACGATGGCAGGCGGGTCATCCTGAGACAGGTTGTGTCTCGGAGAATACTGGAGATAGGCGTCTTTGACCCGCGCAGTTCCCCAACCGCCGGGTCCATTATCGTAAACCGGGTTGTGCAACAGCAACGCGTTGGGCTTGCGAGAAACACCACCAACGACTTCGTCGTCCATCATTCCCAAAAAAGCGGCAAGATGCCCACCTGCTGATCCGCCGCCGGCCGCGATCCGGTCAGGATCGATGCCGTAGACCCCCGCATCGCGTCGAATACGTCGAAACGCATCCGATGCATCCTCGACGCATTGATCCGGTGGCGACTGATCATCACGACTCAATAACCGATACTCGACGTGGAAGCAGACCAACCCCCGAGCGGCCAGTTCAGCCGCATGATCACTAAATTGACCGGGCGCTCCACCGACCCAACCGCCGCCATGAAAAAAGACGACCGAGCCACGCTGGTCGCCGGCCGTCCAGTCTGCGGGGCGAATCCAATCGAAACGTAGCGGTCGCATTCCGTCGTCGGACGTATCCGGCACGGTCTTGTAGATGACCGATTCCTTCGCCAAGACTTCGCCCGATGCAGTCTGGCCATACAGATCCATGTCTGCGAACCCCCGAAACAAGCCAACGCAGGCGGCCAAGGATCCAACGAGATGGATGCACAGTTGGGAAGTCCGATTTGAGTACAACGGCTAGTCTCCACAAAGGACGATGGGTCGCCCGCATTGCCCCTTGGCAATCGCGCTGGCACGATACAGCGTAGTTGTTTTGCCCCACACTTGCTGACCCGAATTTTCTGCTGACCGTGACTGATCTACCCACGACCACTCGATCTTCCATTCCCAACGAACTTCGAACGCGTCTCAGTGCCGATCCCGTCAAGCGGCTCGACGAGGTCATCGCGTATTTCAGACAACATCGCCAACCGGTCGAGTTGTTTGAAGCCTTGAAGATGAAGACGCGATTGCGGTTGGGTATGTCGATGGTCCCTCCGCCAGATGCGGAGACAACCTCCGATCCAAGCCCTCATGGCCGCCAGGAAGAACGCGAACTCGAAGACGGTCTGCTCGACGCCTGCCGCCAAGCCGGAGCGATGCTGATTGAGGACGGAAAGATTGCCGAGGGCTGGATGTATTTGCGCCCAACCGGGGATACCTCCTTGGCAAAACGCTTGCTTTCGGGGGTCGAAATTACCGACGAGAACTACGACGAGATGGTGCAGATTCTGTTGCACGAAGGCGTGGACTTGGCTCGCGGCTATCGGGCCGTTCTCACACAGCAAGGCACTTGCAATAGCATCACCCTTTTTGATCAAGCGATCGCCGAACGACCGCGGTCCGACCGAGCGACGGCGGCGGCGTGCTTACTCGACCACTTTTACGAAGAACTCTGGTCGTTGGTCCAGGCGGACTTTCGGGATCGCGCCCCAAAACATGGAGTTGCACCGGATTCGATTGAAGACGAACTAGGCCGAACCTGCCTTGGTGAATTGATCACTCGTCATGGCTGGATTCTCGGTGACGGAGGGTACCATCTTGACACCACGCACCTGTCGTCGACGGTCCGCTTCGCCACGGTGCTCACCGATCGCGAGGAGATCGACAAGGCGGTCCAGCTTTGCCAATACGGAAAACGACTGCCTGCTGATTTTCAATATCCCGGCGATGAGCCCTTTGTTGATTTTTATCCCGCTCATTTGGCCTACTTCAATGCTTTACTGGGACGCGACGTCGACACCGCCGTGCGGCTGTTCGAACAGAAGGCGCGGCACGTGGATGTGATGGAGGGTGGCAGCGGCGCCATCGAAGTCTATGTCGACTTACTCGATCGACTCGGCAGACCCGCCGAAGCCCTTACGGCAGCGATGGAGTTGTTTCCCGAGGACGTACCCACGCAGCGGGTGATGCCTGACTTGATGGCGATGGCCCGATCCGCCATGGCGGCGGGGCATTCCGATGTCGTCGCGTCGCTTCAGGATTTCTTATTTGAACGTGGCGATTTATTGGGAGTCGCGGCAATCGCCGAGATTCAACCGGCGACGTAGAGAACGGCCCCGACTTCGCTCCATGCTGACAATTGGCTGCCGAATCAACCATTGGTGTCAACAGATAGCAACTCACCATATCTTTGGAGCGTGAACTCTGTTGTAGAAACCATGCGGCTGGGTGGTTGATGACTTTGAAATGCGACTGATCGGAAGGTGATATCGCCTGCGTCGCCGAGCCGTGAATCGGCGGCAGTGTTCCTAACCGAGGACTTGAGGAAAAACCGTTCGTTTTCCAAGTGATTTGGACGTCAAGATCAACTTATTCCGATCGTCAGGTTTTTGGCGGATTTGCCGAAGATGCCCCGAATCGGATTAAGCCGCCCGAATCGTTCCGACCGATACTAGCCACACAGCCCGAACCGATTCGGTTCTCGGCCCGCGTCTCATGGGGGGTGCGTCCCAAGGGCGATGTAAACTACTTGCATGACGGTGGAAAAGCGATGTCGGTACGGAAGCTGACGACGAGCCTGTTGACGGCACTGGCGTTCTTCGCGGGAGGACAACTTGTCTCCGCCCAGAACAACAACTATTTGACGCCAGGTGATCCATTCAGCATGGAACGCGACATGAATTGGTTCGAGCCAATCTATGACGCCGACATCCTCGACATGAAACCGAAGAAGCGTGCCAACACTGGCTGGTTCGCCACGATTGATCGACTCATGCTCTACGGCACTCGCCCGGAGCTCGAGAACGCTCCGGCGTCCAATAGTAAGTTCGACGAAGGTCAAGGAACGCGTTATGAAGTCGGCTGGATGCTCCCCGATGAGGATCACGGATTCTTGTTCACGTTCACGGAATTCGACATCGATGCTCGAGATACTTTTCGCACTTTGCGGGTCAACAGTCTGAACGAAGAAGGGCTACCCGACGGCGACGCGGAGTTCCCGACGAACCCATTCGGCCTCGACGCGTTGATTGACACTCGCGGCAATAACTTTGGTTTCAACACACGGTTCGTCGACGTCGGCCCAACCGACAATGTCGCCGACTTCACCAGCTACGAAGCCATGAAGACCTGGAGGCTGGAGCCTTATCACTACGGCGGCATCTTGGAACCGATGTTTGGATTTCGATACTCCAAGTTGGATGACCTCAACGGTGAAACGCGCTATTCACGCTCGTTTGATCCGATCGTGGGCGTCAACGTCACCGACTATCTGTTGCCCGACTTCGCCACGGGACTACCCAACGTCGTCGACGCGATTGAGTTCGTCGACAGTCTCGTTCATCGGACCAGCAACGACATGATCTCGATGCAAGCTGGTTTCCGTTACTTCAAGTACCAGGGCAAGGTTCGTTACTCGACTGAGTTCCGTGGCTTCACGGGAATCAACTTCCAGTGCTCGGAGGTTTCGCAAGCCAGGGAAGTCGTCGCCTACGATGGATTTGACGCCAGTGACGAGGTCGACTTGTATGTCTTCAGTCAGGGCGAAACGCTTGAGGCCGAAAACGAAGAGTTCTTCATTGGCTTTGACATCCGGGCCGAGCTTGGTTATCAGCTCACTCGCATGATTCAAGTGCGTGGCGGCATGCAGTTGATCAACTTGGCAACCGGAATTTGGCGTGGCGGCCCCATGGATGACCGGGGGCCCGGTGGTGGCGTGGGTGGAATTGGCTTGATCGATGGCGGCAGCAGCGACCAGAACTTCCTCGCCCTCGGTGGCACGTTCGGACTCGAAATCAATCGCTAAAGACTGCTGGAACGTTCAAGCCGTCCATCGTGCCAGCCACCATCCCGCCAAGCCCGCGATCGCGCTGCTAGTCATCAACAGCAGCATGATCTTTACCTGTGATCGCTCTCGATCGGACGCTCCGACGAAGGCGGGCGGTGCCGGGGGTGGAGCCGGGACCGTCGGAAGGGTCAGCGAATCCATCTCGCTGGGTTGGGAGCCTGGTGGCGGTGGGGGTACTAGCTCGGTGCTGGATCCGCCGTTCGCCAATGAAGTTCGGTCTCCAACGATGTCGTTGGGTCGATCCGGGCGACGCGCGGCACTCGATTCGGCCTGCCAAAAATCGTTGTCCGCGCCGCGATCGGCCGTGGGATGATCCGTCAGGTCGATTCCAAGATCCGCGAGCCAATCTGAGTCACCCGCGGTCGTCTCGGCTGCAGCCCACGGGCTCAGTCGGCTCACCACGTCCGCCGCGCTGGCGATACGCATCTCCACGCGTTTTTCCATCATGTCGGCGATCGTGTCCGCAAAGGCATCGCTGATGTCCCTTGAATATTTTTTTGGGTGCCACGGCGCTTCCATCAAGTGTCGACGACATTTCTCGCGGGTATCGCCGCCGGGAAAAGGGACTTCGCCAGTCACCGCAAAATACAGCGTGCAACCGAGCGAGTAGATATCACTGGCCGGACCAATCTGATCGGGCGTGCGGATTTGCTCCGGCGACAAATAGTCCGCCGTTCCAACGATCTTGCCGGCGCGCGGATCGGCTTCGTCATCAGCCATTCCGAGCGATGGTTTTGTCAATGCGGCAAGCCCGACGTCGGAGACTTTCGCATGACCGTCGTGGGTCACCAGGATGTTGGCCGGCTTGATGTCGCGATGGATCAGACCGGTTTCATGGGCGTAGGCCAAACCCGCAGCCGCCTGCGCCATGATGGACGCCGCCTGTTGCATCGTTAGAGGCCCGTGCCGTTTGACCAATTGGCGAAGGTCGGTACCGTCAATCAATTCCGTGACCAGGTAGTGAACGCTGCCGTCCTTGCCGGCATCGAATGCGCGGACTAGGTAGGGACAATCCAGAGCCGCCTGCAAGCGAATCTCGCGCATGAAGCTATCGCGAGTTTCGTCCGTCGCCTTCTCCAGCGGGAGCACTTTGATGGCGCAACGTCGCCCCATGACCTCGTGAACCCCGGCGAAGACTTGGCCCATTCCGCCCTGACCCAACCAATCCGTGATCCGGTAGTTTCCTAGCGACAACTTGGTTCGCCCGTCTTTGAGTTGTTGCGCTTGATACGGCGTGACGAGACCGTGATCGACCAGAGCGTCCGACATACGATCTCTGGCCAGCTCGCCACTCGACTTGGCGGTTGTCGACTCGTGCTCCCGCACGCTTCCCGCGTCTGGACTGGTTGATTGGTCGCGTTCGGCCGCCTCGAGAGCTTCTCGCGCCACCCGTTTCCACTGACGTGACGTCACCAGGCCACTACGCAGACAGGCTTCACGCAGAATCTCAAGTGGCGTCAGCTCCGTGACCATGGATCAAACACCCTCGGAAGACGGCGGGGGCGTCTTGGAAGCACCATTCAAGAAAACAATCACATGCGAAACCGCATGACCCGCCATGGGGTGCTCGATCGAATCATCACGGCATTGCACATCCCCGGGGACCGAATTCAGCGTCTCCGCAAAAGCAGCTGCGGTGAAAGCTGGCAGAGTCTCATTCGAGTTCTTCTTCCAATCGGCGATAGGTCGGCTTAAAGGTGCGATCAACTGGACCGAACCGACCCCTCGACTGAAACGAACTCGAGCAACGATGGATTTGGATCGCGTTGCAATTAGACGGAGATGCAACACGCGAGTCCCGTCGCCGAGTACACCCGCATCAACCACTTGGACGGTTAGCGTGCGTGGCGATGGGTGCATGATCCAACCCCGCTTCGGCAAGGCAGCAATCCCGGCGGATGCAACGGGCAAGGCGCACGGCGGTGATTGCACACTCCGCACCACGGACATGGGCTGGTCGACGTCGAAGGCCACATCGACCGTCCACCATGGCGTCCAATCTGATTCAGATGAAACATCCATATTGCAATGGGTTTCAATGAACCGGTCCTGAACGCGACGGTGAACGGCGGCGCCGTGTGTCGCAACCAGGGTGGTTCGATCATCCTCATCGACCGTGTAACCGAGCGGGGCAGTGAATGTTCGCGCGCTCGTTCGAAAGACCTGATCAGCCTGCAACACGCGAATGATCGGCGACGACTCCGCCCAGGCTGTCTTCAAGCCAGCTCGCTCGTCGCGCCGCCGATGACGAAATCGACACCGCACGACTCGACTACCCCGGGTCAATTCATAGCGAATCTGGCAGTCGCTGCCCGCCAACTGAATCACACCATGAATTGCCGTATCAGTCAGCACCGACAGGTCTTGGACATCGAGGTCCTCCGAGGCGATCTGGAATCTCGATGAAAATCGATTGCCGCGACCGCGTCCGCTATAGGCCCCAATGATGCCACCGTGAGTCCGATCAATGACGACCTCCATGAACTCGTTGGCCAGTTGGATCTCCGGGGAGGACCGGCCTGAGCGGACCACGATGGGTTTCAGTCTTCGCCGAAAAAGTCGCGACCACTTGCTGGGCCACGACAGGGGGCCCGGCAACTCCGATGTGGTCGTGTCAGCGTGCGACGATGACACAGGCACTGCGGACGGATCCGATGTGACCCATCCAAACCCAAAGGCTGGAACATCCAAGATCAGATCCGTCCGCAGGCCGTTTCGGGCGGTTGCAAAGACCTCCCGTCCCGGATCGACGGGTTTACCAGACATCGATACGGGACACCTCGCCGCCGGTGAACTGGGATTCACGATCAAGTGGGTCGAGGCGATGTCCGTCCCATCGTCTCCAAGCACCACGCCCTCCTTGGTAACTTGGAACCCGATGGCTTCCGCCAGGTTCACGGCCGACGTTCGTACGTCACTTGGCTCCATGGGCAATGCGTTTGCGTCGGATGGATCCGCCAAGACATCTCGTTGAACCAGGCATCGCATCGCATTGAAGTGCGAAGCCCATTGCTGTTGGCTGGTCGTTTCGAGTTCTGCCTCCATCTCTGCAGAGGATCGGTCAGCCAACCCGCTCGTGTCAGGCGACAATGCCGAGACGTGTCCGTGGTGATAGGGATGCTCGCCAACGGAGAAATAGTCTTCCAAAGTCCAGAACTTTCCGAGAGCCAATGTCCACGTCGCCGCCCGACGGAGATCATGGAAACTCTCGCAGCCGCCACCAGGCCAATGAACTAGCAACCCTGTTGCGATTTCGCCCCCATCAATGGATTCCCCCAATCGCGTACCAAGCGTCAAGAACGATGCATCATCATCGGCGTCGATCGGCTTGGCCGTAAGAGCTTCAATCTCCGACGGCCCCGTCCCCAAGATCACCTTCGACTCGTCACCGAAGCCGCGGCCGGCAAGGAAATCGATGGGAACGACTCCGACACATCCCGCGGCCTTCAACGCGGGCATTGCCGATGCGCCCGTTCCGCCTCCCAGACGTGCGTGAACACGCGGAAACACGCCGACAGCCTGCGTGACGACTTCCATTGCCGACGCCAGTTCCGATTCACGTGCGGCGATGCTGATCAATCCCCGCATGGCGTTGGGTGCCGGCCCGCCGCCCGCCCAACCCCAATCATCCCGATTCAGGACGGATGCGACCGCGGACGCATGTTCGGGCGCGCCGCACAAGAACTCACCCACCGCGGCATCGATCAAGACATTTCTTGGTGTCGGCAATACCGAGTCATCCAGTCGTCCAAGGCCCAAGGGGACGGCGAATTGAACAAAGGACTCCACCGTCGAAGGCGTCAATAACGTCAGATCGATCAACGAGGGATCCGATGCAAAGTAGTGGTCACGTTCCTCAGCCAGCACATCAAAGGCATGATGCAACGCTTCCGCACAGGTCATCGCGTCGTTTTGGACATAGGCGTTGGCCGCATCCACCAGGCAATTCTCGAAGTGCACCTGGTCCAGATTGCTGGTATATCGCAACCGACGCGTGAGCACCTGAATCTGCCACCACGTGTATCCAAGAGAGTGAAAGTCATCGGGCGAAATCTGCCGGGCCGTATCACCCGCGTCGTCGACCACCAGCAAGCGTTCATCGTCACGGCCTGCCAGACCCAATGGACTGAGTCCATCGGGTCCTTCCTCCAATACCCGATCGATTGTTGACAGGACCGATCTGCGGCTCTGGCCGGACACAAAGAGGTCGTTACCCTTCGGCGTCTCGCCACCCGACCGAGTGTCGCCGGGAACATCCGCCCCGGTTCGGATCAGTGAAGCGACCGACGAAGGCAGCTTGGAGCGACAGGGTTCGGGCACGATGACCAATCGTCGCTCTCCGGCCACTTGCGTCGTCGCGGGGACCGTTTCGTCGCCCCGATGCCATGACGGGGCCCGGCCGGTCTGAGCAATCAGTCTTGGGTGCCATGCGGCCGTCAAGCAGCCCAAGAGGCTGCGAGCGTCCGATTGTGCCAATTGGGACGGAAAATCTTCCATATTGCTGCAAGGGATCAGGACACAACACTCAACAATGGAAGTCATCGGCGACTAAAATTTGACGAGAAGGGCGGAAACGTGGATACTAATGGGCCCGAGTGGCCTCAAGGAATGACAAGCTCAATTTAGTTGGTTGCTGGCCCGTTGGGGTCGCTAGTTGGTCGCGTTGCGGTCCTCGTGATCGTTCCGCTTGTGGCCATTGAGCGATCAGCTCTTATCTCACTTCAATTTGAATACATCGAAAGAACACCATGGCTTCCAACGGTGGCGTCTGGGGCATCGAGATCGGTCAAAGCGCACTGAAGGCGCTTCATTGCGTCAAAGATGGTGAATCCATCGTTGCCGATGCCTTCGACTTGATCGAGTATCCCAAGATCCTTTCTCAGCCGGAAGCCGACCCGGACGCGTTGGTGGCTGAAGCGCTGTTGCAACTCAACGAGCGGAATGAAGCCATTCGGGATCCCGTGGTCATCAGCGTTCCCGGTCAAAGCGGACTGGCGAAGTTCTTCAAGCCGCCTCCGGTGGAGCTGAAGAAGATCGCCGACATTGTTCGGTACGAGGCGAAGCAACAGATTCCCTTTGAATTGTCGGACGTTGTTTGGGATTACCAAACGATGCCGGGCGCAACCATCCAGGAGGGTTACGCGCTCGAGAGCGAGGTCGGGTTGTTTGCGATGAAACGCGACCAAGCCTATCGCCAACTGGGTCCGTTTGATGACGCCGACATCGAAGTCGACCAAGTGCAATTGGCTCCCATCGCACTCTACAACATGGTTGCCTACGACCGGATGCATGAGCGGATCGAGGCGGACATGTTCGACATCGACAATCCGCCGCCCTCCACAGTGATGTTGTCAATCGGGACGGATTCGAGTGACTTGATCATCACCAATGGGTTTCGAATCTGGCAACGTAACATGCCGATCGGTGGCAATCACTTTACGAGGCAATTGACGAAGGATCTGAAGCTGACGTTCGTGAAGGCGGAACACCTTAAACGGAACGCGCGAGAAGCCGTGGATCCCAAGCTCGTCTTTCAGACAATGCGGCCGGTCTTCAATGACTTGGTCACGGAAGTCCAGCGAAGCATCGGTTTCTTCCGCAGCATCGACAAGAAGGCCGACATCAACGAGCTGCTCATCACCGGCAATACGGTGAAGATGCCCGGCTTGGCGGCCTACCTGGGCAAGAACCTCGGCTATGAAGTCCACGTCATCGACCGTTTCAATCGCCTCGAAGGCGAGGACGTACTGAGCATCCCCACGTTCCGCGACAATGCGCCGACCTTTGCGGTCGCCTACGGGCTGTGCCTACAGGGTTTGAAACTGAGCCAAGTCCACACGTCACTGGTCCCCGCGGAAATCAAGACCGAGCGGATCATCCGTGCCAAGAAGCCATGGGCGTTGGCTGGGCTGGCCGCACTCTTGATCGGAACGAGCGCCCAGTATGCGATGACGCAAAAGACGTGGGCCACCACCGATGATGACCTTTGGAAGGGAGCCGCGTCGGCCGTCACACAAATGTCCGATCATAGCTCCGCGCAACTTGAAGAAGACGAACTCTTGACCAGCAAGCTGACGTTCCTCAACCGTCTCGGAGAAGAGGTTTCCGGCAGCGATGAACGCCGTCTGGTGTGGCTGGAAGTACTTCAAGCGATCAACGCGGCCATTCCCCGCCAGGAATATCCCGAAGGAAAAATCCCAACGCCCAAAGAGCTGCCCCTTGAGGATCGCATTGACATTCATATCACCGAGGTGGAGTCGAAGTATTACGACGATCTGACGACGTGGTACACCGAAACGCTGGCCACTCGGTATCGCGATGAAATGAAGAACTGGGTCCGGGTCATGGATAAACGGGGACAACCTGTCTCGTTACCCGAAGGATTCGCCGAGGACACCGGACCGATTGAAGATGGCTGGGTATTCCAGCTCCGTGGGTATCACTATTTCAATAGCGCTGAACGCATGGGCCTGGAGGGCAATAACCACGTCCGCGGCTATTTGACGACGAATTTCCTCCAAAAGGAAGTGACGCTCGTGGACAAGGAAGGCAACCCGATCGTCTTCACACCTCAGGAATTTGGATTCTCCTATCCCCTGCTCTTGGATGAGACCGAGGCCAAACTCACACAGATCCCCAACCCAGACTTTGATCCGGCTGCCGCGATGATGGCCGCGGAATCCATGCCGCGGATTGGAGTGCCCTCCGGAGATGACGAAACCGCGTTTGAACCGCCGATGTTGGAGGTCAGTCGGCACGACTTTGTCTTCCAAGTCGTCTGGAAGGAATCCGTACTCTCGGAACGAATCGAAGCCCAAATCCAAGCCGCCGAAGAAGCCGCCGCCCAGGCGGAGCAGGACGCGACAATGGCTGGATTGTAAACCCCGGACTCGGACCTTGATCCGGAGTCATTGAACGCATCGATCATCACGCAACCCTCTTCATTTCACCGCCTCGTTGGCCAATTCCGTCATGGATCAGCTCAAAGAACAACTCGCCGTTGTGATGAAACACGGCTTTTGGATCTCGACCGCCATCATCCTGCTTGGTGCGGTCGTGATTTGGTATTTGGTGACGGGACGCTTGGTGGCCGAAAACGAAGAGCGGACTCGAAAGATCGAAGGATACGTCCAACAGGTCAATAACGTCCGAAGTGAACTATCCAATCACCCCAATCAGATCTCACACGACCAAATGGAGGTCATGATCGAGAATCGGCAGAGCGAGGTCCTGGAGGCTTGGCAAACGGTCTTCGATGCGCAACGTGAAATCCTCACCTGGCCCCGTGACGTCCTGCAAGCTGAACTCGTCAACGATTACGAGAGTCTCATCCCAATCGAAGCGTTCATCGAGTTCCCGCCGACCGAGGAGCAAGAAGTCGAAACGACGCTCCGAAACAGCTACAAACGCTATATCGGCAACGTGCTTCCCGATCTCGCCAAAATCGCCAATACCGAATGGGTCGCGGAAATGAACGCGTCGAGCCCCTCGATGGGAATGGGCATGGGAATGGAGGATGACATGGGCATGGGAATGGATCCGAGCATGATGCGGGGCGGCATGGCGAACATCGACATCACCGGCGCTGAGAAAGGCCCCCTGGTCAAGTGGCCCGCGGCTTCACAGGAAGGGATGATTCGCGAGTTGTTCCCATGGTGGCCCAACCGACCATCGACACTGGATGTGTACTACAGCCAAGAGAATCTGTGGATCTTGCGTCAGCTTCTTGCCATCGTCGCGGATGTCAATGGTGACGCAAAACAAGCGTTTGAAGCAAAGATCCACGAAATCAATCGACTCTCCATGGGACGCCGTGTTCGTTTCGGTGCGGGGGCAATGGCATCGCCAGGCATGGGCAGCATGGCTGCCATGATGGGAATGGGGATGGACATGGACGGCATGGAGATGGACGGAATGGAGATGGGTATGGATATGGAGATGGACGGAATGATGGGAATGGACGGCATGATGATGATGGGTGAAACGGTCGACCCCGCCGACAATCGCTACGTCGATACCCTGATGGAACCGATCGATGGAGCGACCCTTCGCGCCGCGTTTGCCAGTACGTCGCCTGAAGATGCTCCACTGAAGGTCGCCAAACGGGTCCCCGTGATGATGTCACTGCAAATTGATCAGCGTGCCGTTCCCGATCTCATCGCGTCGTGCGGAAGTGCACCACTCATGGTCGAGGTCAAGCAAACCAGGGTGCTACCCAAATCAGCCGGCGCGAATGCGGCATCCGGGATGGACATGGATATGGGAATGGGTATGGAGATGGACATGGGAATGGGCATGGATGAAGAAATGGGAATGGGTATGGGAAGCTATGGCCGGGCCAGCAACGAGCCGAAGGATCCTTTCCCATTCGATGTCACCGTCGAAATCTACGGTTTGATCCACATTTACAACCCTCCCGAAGAGGACAAATTGGGAGTCGAACAAGTCACCACCGAGACAGTCCTTGACGGCGAGGCAATGGGGGACAACTTGTCGGAGCCTGCCCAAGCGGCGCCGCGTGTGCCGACACCAGCCGCACCCACTGAAACAGACCCGTCCGACTCGTCCGACACCGAATCGGATCCAGCGACGGCGGCCCCAGATACAGCCGGACCCGAAGCCGACCCGGCGCCAACGGCGGAAACGCCTCCCCCAACAGGTGCCGAACCAGCCGCGCCAAGTAATCCTGAATCACCCGCCGCCGTGGCAACGCCTCCACCCGTCGCAGCTGCGACTCCCTAGCGTTTCCTAACAAGCAGATGACCGCTGCAATTGTGAGTCGACTCGTCTTGTCTCCTCTACTTTTTATCCACTGAAACCGAGAAACCGCCATGGATTCCTCCAAGCTACAAGCGTTTCTGTTCGCCCACGCGGAAAAGGGTGTGGTCGCGATCGTTGTTGCTGCATCCGCATGGATGGTCTACAGCGGTTTGCAGTTGGAAAATATCCTGCAAAAGCATCAACCAGACCGTCTCACTCAGGACGCTCAACAAGTCCGCACCAGCATCGACGATGATCACTCCGCCGTCGTGCTCGATGGACGGCAGCCCACATTTGATATCGTTCGAGAAACCCTCGTTCGCCAGCGTCCAGTCAATCCCAAACCGTATGAGCTACCGAACTTGATGGAGCGCCGCGCCATCGATACGTCCATTCGCAGAAGCGATCCGTCGCTATTGGCCCCTGCGAAGCTGCGAGTGTCTGGACAGATTGCATCGATCGCGCTGCTGTCGTCGAGCGGCAACTACGCCTTGAAAGACTTGGAGGGAGCCGAGGCGCTCGAAGTGGTTGAGAAGAAGCCCAAAGTTCAACCACGCCGTCGTTCCCGGCGGGGTTCGATGGACGGGATGATGGAAGACGAGATGATGATGATGGAAGAAGAAATGATGATGGAAGAAGAGATGATGATGGAGATGGATTACATGGACATGAGCGGTGGCAGCGTGACCTCCGCAGGGCGAGCTTTCAATGCGGCGGGTGATTTCGGCACCCGGCCGTCCGGCAAGGATTCCAAATTGCCTGTTCCGCGGCCAGGTTGGTTCATCGCCGGCACGGCAGTTGTTCCCCACGCCGGGGTTGCCGAGTCGTTCCGCGCCGCTTTGTCCGATTCGGACGGCTACCTGCCGATGCGTGACCAGCCGCTCTATTACAACTACGAAGTTCAGCGAGCCGACGTCACTGAAAAACCTGCTGAACAACTCGTGGAAGCTGACTGGGTGTTGGTTCGTAATCGAGAAAAGGATCTCATTCGCGCTGCAACCCAGTGGGCAGGCTTCGCTCCTGAGATGGTTCCAGAGGATTTTCGCGATGTCAACATTACCGCGTACATCCCGCCGATCCTATTGAAGGACTACACGAAGTTTGTGCTTCATCCCGACATTCCCATGATCAGCCGGCGAGAGATGGACATGGTCGCCGCCCAAGAAATGATGGGGGCACAGGAGGAGGTCAAAGCCGATGACCTTGAGATGGTCGCTCCCGGAGCAATGGGCGGGCTTGGCATGGGAATGGGCATGGGAATGGACATGGATTTCGAGATGGACATGATGGGGATGGACATGGGGATGGGCTACGGCGGCATGATGGAAGTCGAAGAAGACCCCGTCGAATTCAAAATCATGCGGTTCTTTGACTTCGCATCGAGTCGGGATCCGAATAGTCCGCGTGGTGGCCGCAAGTACGTCTATCGGATGCGGTATAGCGTCAACGATCCAAATTTTCCGGCCAATCCGATTCAACAACCCAAGACCTCGACCCTGTCTCGCGAGGTGTACGACCGAGTGCAACAGTTGATGGTGAACGCTGAAGCAACGGGGCGACGTGACTTTCAGCGATGGAGTGAGTGGAGCCAACCCAGTAGCCCCGTATCCTTGCCGCCGCTCAATGACTATTTCGCGGGCCCGGTTGAGCAACCGCGTGCTCGAATGATCGATGTCGGAGGGAAGCAAGTCCCGTTCGCCCGCGACGTCCCCAAGGCCAAGATGGTGAACTATGCGTTGAATCTACAATACGGCGTGGACATGCCGATCTGGCTCGAGTCCGTCGTCTCTGGCAGTACGATGAGCTTCAAAGGAGAGGCCGAAGCAATCGACCCAATTGATTTGGTCGTGAAGAAAGTACCCGAGGCCAATGTGCTCAGCGAGACGACCGTCATTGGCATCGACGGTGGCCAGCCTTTGGGAATCAAGGATGCAAATGAGGAGGAACTGAAACGTCCCAGTCTCATGTTGATATTTGATGAGAGCGGCGAGCTCAAAGTGACTGGTGAAGTTCAGGATCAGGAAAGCTACCGCATCTACTCATTCGCCAATGAGCGGGGCTTGTAGAAGGCAGGCTTCTAGACGGCGGGGCTTCTAGACACCGACCCAGTTTCATGCAAACTGTTCGATCGGGAACGGCGTGGCCACGAGCCGATCCAGCTCAAGGCCGCTGTCGCGTTACGGGCGACCGTTGCTGAAAAAGAGGTGATGGCGCGCACCAACCAAAAGCGACTCAGCTATCGCCCGCCTGTCATCGAACCCGAGGCGCGGTCGCCACGCCCATCATGAAAGTACAGCATGGCGCCCAAGCCGACCAAGAACCGATCCGACTCGTCAGGTTTTGGAAACGGTCTCTTCGGAAACGATTCCACCATCGACCGACCAAATTCAAAACAGACGCGAGCCGAACGATCGGCCGACCATTGGAGGCGGGATGTCCCTTATCCATCCGGTCTACCAGTCGATTCTGAATTGGACCGGGAGGGCTACTTCAGCCAACTGGGCATTTGGCTCGACTTGGAGGCAGCCGCCGAACGAGAACGATTGGCAGAACGCCGTCAGGTGCGGGCGCGCGCCGATGTGGAGAAGACTGGCGAGACCATTTTGAATCTGGACCTGACCGATTCGCACAGCGGGTTGGCGGGTCGTTACCTACTGGACTTCTCCAAACCGAACGCCCGTGAACTGCCAATGAGTCGGCTCAAGGTCGGTTCACCGGTGATCATCACCTTTGACGATGATCCGTCTGACGGTGGACTCGCGGGCGTCGTCAGCCGACGAAACAATCACTCAATTCAAGTCGCGACGGATCGACTTCCCGAACGCGACCCAGCGACGCAACCCACAACAGGAAAACGAGGTAGTGGACGCCGCGGTGTCGGCCAGCACGGCAAGGCGTCCGGCGATCGTGCCGGAAGCGACCGTTCGGGTCGAGCAAGATTCCGGCTCGACCTGTCGCCCGACGAAACGACTCGGCAAAGGCAACTCAGCGCGATGGCAACGGCACAACTCGCCCGCGGCCGCAGCGGCCGATTGCGCGACGTGATGCTGGGAAATCGAAACCCGCGGTTCGATGGCCAACCCTTGTCCGAGAGCGAACTTGTCGACACGGCGGTCGCCGAGACGCGCGACGAGATCGAGTTTCAGCTGGAACTCAACCCTCCACAGCGAGATGCCGTCGCGTTTGCGTTACTGGCGGACGACGTCGCGATCCTTCATGGACCGCCGGGCACCGGGAAGACGACGACACTCGCCGAGGTGATCGTCCAGGCCGTTCGGCGAGGCGATCGAGTCCTCGCATGTGCCGCCAGCAACACCGCCGTCGATAACCTGTTGGAGCGTCTGACGCGGCTCATTCCCAACGTCGTCCGAGTTGGCCATCCGGCACGGGTGATGGAATGGCTGCGAGACCATACGCTTGACTCCTTGGTCGAACACGATCCGTCCGCAGCCGTCGTGAAAGATCTGAGACGCGAGTTGGACCGCGTGGTGAGAGATGCCACGCGGTTGTCTGGCGACCGCCACGCGCGACGCACCCGGCGAGAACTCTTTGCCGAAGCCGGACGTCTGCGTGGACAGATCCGGTCCATCGAGCGAACCATCGTTCGTGGTGTTTTGGATCGGTCCGATGTGATTTGCACGACGACCACCATCGACGAAGAACTGCTCGGCGACGACATGTTCGATTTAGTCGTTGTTGATGAAGCCTGCCAATGCACTGAACCCGGAATGTGGCAAGCGATCTTGCGGGCCCACCGGGTCGTGTTGGCGGGTGACCATTGCCAGTTGCCACCAACCGTGCTGTCGGATCGGGCGACGTCCATTGGCATGCGTGACTCACTCATGCAACGATTGGTTCATCGATTCGGCGAGTCCGTGTTTCGTCGATTGACGGTGCAGTATCGCATGAATGAGTCGATCATGCGTTTCAGCTCGGACTGGTTCTATGATGGTTCGCTGATCGCGGATGTGTCCGTTAGGCATCATCGCTTATGTGATCTCGACAATGTCGACGAGAACGAAACGACCACGGATGTGCTTCATTTCGTTGATACAGCCGGAGCCGGCTATGACGAGCAGATCGAACCGGACGGATTGAGCAAACTGAACCCCGGTGAAGCGACCATCGTTTCGGACCTGGTTGCCGGATTAATCGAATCGGGCATTCCTGCAAAGTCCATTGCGATCATCGCGCCGTATGCGGCCCAGGTCCGAGCCTTGCGGAGCCGAATCGCATCATCCGACATTGAAATTGATACGGTGGATGGGTTTCAGGGGCGAGAGAAAGACGTCGTCCTGTTATCGATGGTCCGGAGCAATGCGGCGGGCGAGATTGGATTCCTGTCGGACCGACGCCGAAGTAACGTTGCGATGACTCGCGCACGTCGGAAACTCGTGATGGTGGGCGACAGCGCTACCTTGGGAAATCACGACTTCTATACAGCCGTTCTGGACTACTTCGAATCAAACGGTCGCTATCAGAGTGTTTTTGAACGGATCGCGTTGCCGTGACCGACGGCCACCCAGGATCGCCAGGATGCTCATCAAGACCACCACACTTCCGGCCTCCGGCACGGCCGTCACGCTGCTTCGCCACGCAAGTCCAAATTCATCGCCACGGTCACCACTGACCTCCAACTCATAGAGACCGGCGGCGAGATCGGTCAAATAGATGTGCTCAAAGTTATCAATGGGACTGTCACTTGCGTCGACGACGAATCCATCGGAATCTCGAAACGTCAAAGCGAAATCTGCTAGATCGCCGCCCGGCGAAAGATCCACGGTCGGGGAAAACAGGTCGCCGGTCGGGTCGAGGATCGGTCCGACCAACGAATCCTGGACATCGATATTCCATTGCAAGAATATCGATAACTCGTCCATGACGTATCCTTCGGGCACCTCGAACTGATAACGCAGTGACGACGCCATGGACAGCGGATTGGCATGATCAAACCCGAATAGGCCAACCGGAGTGGTGGGCGCGACGATGCTGCCGTTGAACTCGCCACCCGCCAATACGTGATAGCTGTTGTAGACATTCAATTCACCGGCGCCATAGCGATCGTCGATCGGCCGTGTAAAGGTGCGATCCCAGTCCCCAAACTCCTCACCCTGCTTGGTCGCGCCCGCCATCAAAGCGGCTCGCATGACGACCGTCGTGGCGTCATTCACGTTGGCGGTCCCCGCCGCGAACTCGTGCAACAAGGCCGCTGCCGAAGAAACCATGGGAGTCGACGTACTGGTTATGACTGCCGGCGCAACGATGTCTGGGCGTTGCCGACCGGCACCGTACACCGACGTTGTGCCATGTCCATGGTTGCCATCACTTCGTCCCACCAAGATGGAGTTGTACGAGTTCGCTAACAAGTCTGGGATGCCGCCAACCCCATTGCTACTGCCACCGATGATCAAGACTTCATCACGATTGACCAGGTGATCGATCCGTTGGGATAAGTTGGCCACCGCCGCAGGGTCGTTTCCTGTTGAGATCCAACTGTGATTCTGCACGCGAAAACTCGAGTGGTCCGCCGGTTCGGTGCCGGTCGACAATGTCACCGCACCGAGTTGATCGATCCAGTCGTTGGCATCAAAGCCCGAAACGTTCGGGACGTCGGGGGCAATCGATGTGGTGTCACCAAAAAACGTGGCAGCCACTCCATCAGCATGATTACTGACGCCGACGTTCGTCCCGGTCGTGTCAGTGAACATGGTGCCGGAATAATTGCCGGACGCGACGTTTGGTAGGTAGCTATTCCCGCTAGGAGCTTCTGCCATCGACACGTCGATACCCGCCCCGGTGGGCAGAGCTGCTCCGAGTTCGATCATGAGGTCGGTGAAACCGACATCGTCTTGCCACTGCGGCCACGCCATTGCTGTCGGCAAGCAAACGACCACGAAGATACACCAACGCCCAAGCACCATGGTTGCACCACATCCAGATGAGAGAAGAGCAAGGTCCACCGGGACAAAGCCTTATTCTATCTCAATTGCAGGCGGAGTTGCGGTCGAATCCGGTGGCGGCAATGTCATAGTGGGCGCCGTGTCCCAAAACACTTCACCGTCTTGAATCGTCCGGCCCGTCTCACGAGGGTCCTCGATGACCATCGGGGGAGGCAATTGTTGTGTTGACGACGAGTCACCCGATCCGAGGAACACCGGTCCTGATTCTTCGACTGAGTCGTCGTCGCCGCTTGCAAGGGAAAGCTCCGCGCTTCCTCGATCGAGCAACGGATTCAGATCCAGGTTCAATTGGTCCTCAATCCAGTAAATCCATTTGGGCCTCGTTTCAATCAATAACAGCGATCGCATTTGGCTGATCAACAACTCATCCTGCTCACCCATCCTCATCTTGGCTTTGACGAGATTACCAAGGTACAGCGGATTATCCGGCATCAGCTGGCTTGCTTCGCGATAGTACTCGATCGCCTCATCCAATCGACCACCGGCTTCCAGTGTCATTCCAAGGTTGTTGACGGGCGTCGCGTCGCCAGGCAAATACTCGCTGGCGGCATCAAAATGAGACGCTGCCAATGCTAGCTGATGTCGATCGTAGTACATCAAGCCGAGATTGTTGTGCGCACGGCCATTGGACGGGTCGAGTTCGACCGCTCGCTCGAAAAATGCCGTCGCCTGATCGAGTTTGCCCGCTTCGTAAAAAGTCAATCCTTTTCGAAGTGCCGCCTCCGAGCGGGTACTCGACTCTCGCCCAGCGATGCCCACTGGCGCCCCAATCAACGGAGCTCGGATGATCTCCATATCCCCGCGCCGGTGAAACACAATGCAACCGCCGTGAAACAGCAACGTCCAGACCAAGAACAGGCCGCCGAAGACCGATCGCACCCTCGGCTCGGATCGGCGTGGAAACATGGTCATGAACGAAACGCGGGGAGCGCCGGGGATTGGAAGCTTAACGATCGCTTATCGGTGAATAGATCATCTGCGTCAAGGTCATCCTCGCCTCCCAGCGTTCCCCGGACGCGTTCGCGGCCAACTGCCGAGACTCAGGCGACGAGGAAAAGCGGGCCGACGAAGATGACACCGAAAGATCACGTACGGTCATGCCCTGTTGATTGTCGTCCAATGACTGACTGAATCGCACCACATCGGCGATCGTGACGTCGACCAAGACGATCATCGTTGGGCGAATCCGGTAGGGAGTTCTTCGAATGCGAGTGGGCGTCTGCGGCTCGATGCTAATGAGATGCCGAGGAGGCAGTTTTGCAGCCTGCATCGCCGCCTCAACTCGCAGGGAAATTCGATCGGGTGGCTCAATCTGCAACGATGCGATGGCGGGTCGCTGCGAAGCCACGCGAATGTCTTGCGCCATTTGCGCAACCAGACGCGCGTCATCAACCGCAGACTCCGCGGCAACCGCCGAGACCGATAAACGCCTCAGCGAGAACAAAACGATGAGCCCGACTGCCAAAGCAATCACGAACCACACGAGTCGGGGCGATACAGACGACGTTCCTGCCCAGCGTGCCTGTCGCCACTTCATCACGGTTTGATCCTCTCTGTGTCGCGGCGTGCCCCCGTCAACCGCACTTGCAACCGCCCCGATGTGCGGGTCACCGATGGAGGTTGGATCTCAAATCCAGCGGCCGCCAACGCACTCGCCAATTGCCCCGCCTCTTCGTACTCCTTTAGTCGAACATCCAACGTAAAGCTGCCATCCTCAATGCGAATCCTGTCAACAACAACGGACATGTCGCTGGGAATCGATTGAACCAAACCTTGCAGCACCGGGATGGCGGGCCGAGAGGGCTCAACAGCATCATCACCCGATGCTCGCTGGCCGAGTGCCTGAGCATGCTCGCTCTTGATGCGCCGCACGACCAAGGCGGGCACGCGTTGCCCCGGGAATGTCTCGCGAAAGACGCTGGTGACCGAGAGTCTGGCTTTCTCCGCGAGTGAATCAAACCTCCAGGCACGCCATTGAACGAAGATGACGATCAAAGACGCCGCCAAAAGTCCGACAAATGCGAGGCGTCGAAGCGGTGTTTCTAGATGCCGATAAGGAGCTGCCGACGCGAACCGGCCTCGCCGTAAATCAAACCAAGATGACCAGCCACGACGCAATCGCGACGCCGATTCGGATACCAATCGAGCATCCAGGTCCTCCTGCAGCATGACGGCCCCCGGAGGCAACACCTCCGCCAACGCTCGGTCCGCGCCGCACCAGATGACCGATCGCCCAAGACCGTCCGCCAAGAGAAGTTGCATTTCCTCGCGAACCGATTCCTCATCCCCGGGAACGACCGCCCATCGAAAGGGTGTATGCTTGTCGATTACGACCAAGTCGACGTTCATCGAGTCGGGACGCTCCATCCAAACGGCCGCGCCCAATGACTTGTCGGAATCATCTTCTAACTCGTCGACATCACCAATCCGCACGAGCGACTCTGCCAGGAACAAGGCTCGACCGATGACGCGTTCGACGGCACAACCGCGTTGCTCGATCGCATCAATGATCACCGATGTCGTTCGATGTTGTGTCACAAGAGCCAGCGTGCGAGTCTCATCTCGGAAGTGATCCAACTCGATTGACTCGGCGTCCACGGGTAGTTCCGATTCAACCGCGTAGCGGATCATTTCGTTCGTTGCCGGGCCCGTCGATGGGTCATCGATCACCGCATGATTCCAAACCAATAGGTGAGTTTGCGTCGGCGGAACACAGACGATTCCCGCTTGACCACTGGGAAGTTGCTCCGCGACGCGTGCGGCCCAATTTGACTCCGATTCGTCATCCGTTCGGTCGATCAACTGAACTTCTCGAAGGGACGCCGGTTCCATCGACCCATCGCCCAACAAGGTCCGAATCCGTCGATCGTCAACGATGTCAACGATCCAAAATGCGCCCGAGACTCGACGACGCTCAAAAACCATTGAGCATGTCCAATTCTTCATCCAGCGACATGGGAGCCGAGAACGCATCATCGTCCGGAAACGATTCCAAACCCGGTGACGGCGGGTCACCGGTGCCGGATTCAATTCGCGCTGGATTCGCTGCGTTGATCGAATCGACCATGTTGGGTCCGTCCGGCTGGCGATTGTTGACTTCTCGCGCCGAGTTCGTGCTCAATGGCCGTTGCAGTAGCTCACCCACCCTCATGGTCAGTGTCTCGCCTTCAAAGGAGACGGTTACGTCGTCCGATGTGATTCGATGCAACGTGACGCCCGGCGGCTGCAGCGCCAACGATTCGCCTTCCCCGTGGAAGGCCAGTCGACCGGTTCGGTCGGTTGCGATCGCAATGCTTCGCCCGGGCTCCACGATGGTTCCGACCAAACGAATACCAATGTTGGCACGAGTCGGCGAAGGCGCAGGTCGTCTCACATCGGTTCTCGGTGGTGGCGTCCGCGAGGAAACTTGGGGTACGGCACGAAACCCGCCTCGTAGCGAGCGCCTCCAAATCGAGTCCTCAACGGCCGTCACCGAATTCGAATCGGTTGTGGGGGCTGCCAACATCCGAACCGGCTGCGCCGTTGATAGGGATAGCCCCAGCGGTCGACCCCACCAAGCCGCACCCAGCAAGCCCAACGACCCCACGACCACGCTAGAAACATTCAACCATCGACGTGCCGACGACTCCGAAACGGACCAACGGTCCAACAAAGACTCAACGCGCATCGTCGAGTGCCTCACTCGAGATGTCCGCGTCACCGCCCTGGCCGCCTTCACGACCATCCGCACCGAGACTAACGATCTCAAACGGTCCCGATGGGGCGGGGCTGATGTATTCGTAAGGATTGCCCCACGGATCATTGGGCAATTTTTTCAAGAACCCGTCAGGAAAGCGGTTCGTGCCCGATGTCAGGACTTCCATCCCCTCATCACTGCTGGGGTACCGCGACTGGTCGGCGTAAAACGACTCCAGAGCGCTGACAATGGTCGCAATCTCCGCACGCGCCGCATTCTGCTTGCTAGCGACCAGATAGCTTCGCGTTTGAACGGCCACCAGACTGCTCAGCAAGCCGATGATGACCATCACCACGATCAACTCGACCAGCGAGAAGGCCGTCCGGGAAACGATTCGCACTTTCAAATGCATCGCAAGCCAACATGAGTAGAAGTTCGATTCAAGGGCATCATCTTGGCACGACGCCGAGAATCAGACCATTTGTCCCGCCTGCAGGATCGGCAAAATCGTGGCGACCAACAGGAATCCGACCAGCAACGCCATCACCAGAATCAAGACCGGCTCCATCAGAGCCGTCAGGCGAGTCGACGCAAGCTGCACCTGATGATTGTAGTCCTCTCCGAGCCGCGTGAGCATCGAATCGAGTTGTCCGCTATCCTGACCCACCGAAAACACGCGGACAGCCAACGGCGTGAACAAGCCCGAGTTGGACAAGGAGGTCGCCATATCGCGGCCCGCCGTCAAATCATGTCCACAACGCGTCAGTACGTCTTGCATCACCGAATTGGTCGTTGACCGGGAAGCTAACTCAACCGCCTGATCCAGTGGAATGCCACTGCGCATCAGCAACCCAATGATCATCGACACTCGCGCCACGAGTTGTTTAACCAACACGGGGCCGATCAGCGGCAATCGCAGCACCGCCGCATGCCAAAAACGACGGCCGGCGGCCCCACGTGAAACCACCACCAGGATCAACATCGCTACGCCAAAGCACAACACGAGTTTGCCGCCATGCCCAACCAGACCGTCCGACAGAGTCTTGGCCACACGGGTCGGCCAGGGAATCTCGATGAGCGTTTCCTCGAGGTTCTCAAGCAATGGCGGTAGCACCCAGGTCATCAAGAATAACATAGCGCCCGTACCGAAGATGAGCAGGAACACTGGATACATCAGCGCCGTCGTCACCTTGTCGCCAAATTCGGCCAATCGTTGTTTGAACTCAGCAAGTTCTTCCAAAACGACCTCCAGGGTACCGGCGTTCTCACCCACCTCGATCAAACGAATCGAAGCGGGATCGAAGATCCGCGGCTGATGCGTCATCGCGTCGGCAAGCGATCGCCCCGCCATCACCTCTTCATCCAAACGCGTCAACGAGTCGCGCAGCGTGCCGCGGTATTGCGTTGCCAGAGTCTGGAGCGCATCGTCGAGGGAGATGCCTGCCCTTAACAGCATCGATAGCTCGTGCGCCGCTCCCGTCCACTGCGACCTTGCCCTCGACACCCCCCACCATGATGAAGTCCAAGACCAGACAGACGTGCCCATCGGTGACAGGGTCGCCACCTTCACTCCGGCATCGCGCAACTGGTCCCGGCCCGCACGCGGGGAGGCAGCCGTTACTGTCCCTTTGCACGGACTACCGTCCGCCGAAGTCCCCGTGTACGCGTAAACCGGCATCAGTCCACCATGGCGGAGTTCGTGACTCGCATGACTTCATCACGAATCGTGACACCCTCACGAATTTTGCGATCGCCATCATCGGCTAGCAGGGTCATTCCCGCCGCCATGGCGGTGCGCCGTATTTCCGTCGCACCGGCCCGTTGTTGAATGTGCGATCGTATCGCATCATCAACAATCAACAACTCGAACAATCCCTTGCGTCCGCGGAAACCGCTTCCCCGACACGCCTCGCAGCCGACCGGCATGGCAGCTCCATCAGGCTGCAACTCCTTACAGTCGGCACAAAGCGTTCGAACAAGACGTTGCGCCAGAGACGCGACCAATGTGCTGGCCACCAAATAGGGCTGCACACCCAGATCGAGCAGTCGCGTGACGGCACTGGCGGCATCATTGGTATGAAGTGTGCTGAACACCAGGTGTCCTGTTTGAGAGGCTTGGATCGCCATATTGGCGGTTTCACCATCGCGGATTTCACCGACCATGATCACGTCGGGGTCTTGCCTCAACAAGCTCCTCATGCCGGATGCAAACGTAAGCCCCTTTTTTTCGTTGATCTGCGTCTGACTGATGCCATCGAGCTGATACTCAATCGGATCCTCCAGCGTCAGGATATTGGTTTGTTTCGAGTTCAGCGACTGCAGCGCGCCGTACAGCGTGGTGCTCTTGCCCGAGCCGGTCGGCCCTGTCACCAAAATCAAACCATGGTCAACGGCGATGAGGTCCTGCCATTGCCGACGCGTTTGGTCCGGCATACCAAGATCGTCCAGGGTGTATGCCCGCGCTGACTTGTCGAGTAATCGGATGACGATTCGTTCGTTGTAGCTGGTCGGCAACGAGGCAATTCGTAAATCGACGATCCGTGAGCCAAGCTGCACTGTGGCGCGGCCGTCTTGGGGCAGCCGCTTCTCGGCGATATTCATGCGTCCGAGTACCTTGATGCGGGTCAGCACCTCTTCTTGCATCGATTTGGGAATCTCAAGGGTATCAAAGAGTACACCATCGAGACGCTGCCGAACCTGCAACCGATCTTCGTACGGTTGGACATGAATATCAGACGCCCCGGCGACAACGGCGTCAAAGAGCATCTGACTGACAAGCCGTATGACCGGTGCGCGGCTATCTGTGTCGAGCAGATCCTCTCGATCGGAAATCACCATCATTTGGTCATCTCCCACCTCTCGGATGGATTCCAAGACGCCACCGGCATCGCCACCACGATCGGCGTAGGCCGCGTCAATCATGCCGGCAATCGCATCCGGCGTTGCCAACACCGTCCGTACGGGCGTATTCATCATGCGACTGACGACGTCGCGTTGATTCCATGAATCGGGACGACTGATCGCCAAGATCAGGCGATCCGAAGACGATTCGGGCCGATCCGGCGCGGCATCGCTTTGCTGCCTCTGCCTCAGTCCCATGATTTGATGCTGTCGGGCGTGGCTGATCGGAACCACGCGAAGAAACTCAGCATCCGGCACGAAATCGCCGAGGTCTTCGTAGACACGCTTTCCCAGCCGCTCGGCCCAATCCCGCAGTTCAGTCATGGAGTCGACCGCTCAACCATGGACGTGACTCGACTCATTCAGGACTTAACTCATCAGGGAATTAGCTCGGGACGGCTGGTCGGGTAGTCCCCGGGTATGCACGCCTCATCCGCCTCAGTTTGCGATAGATACCTCAAGTCTGCAAACCTGGAATCTCGCAACACCACGGGGCGAATGAAGAGAAAAAAGGATGTGGTCCGATACGTATCATCGGTGCGACTGGTGAGCTCACGAATCACAGGAATGTGTTCGGCCCATGGAATACCAATGAAGTCATTGTCGATGCCAAGCCGCTTGAGGCCTCCGACCACGACCGTCTTCCCGCTCGGGATCGTAACGCTGCTACCGACACGATCGATCTGGCGGGCGGGCGGTAAACCATTGTCGCCCTCCCCGGTAAACGTACTGAACTCGACATCAAACTCGAGTTGCAAATGATCATCTTCATTGATGTGCGGTGTCACCGTAATGATCGTCCCGGCCTGCTGATTGCCACCCAGACTTGTCGTCGCCACTGTATCGGAGGCATTGACGCTCGTAAATGGAACGCTGACGACGCTCTCGAGCGTCCCAGTGCTGTTGTCGTTGACCAGAATCTTCGGCGCCGCCAAGACTCGACTGAACTCATGCGTCGCCAGAGCTCGCACGACCACATCGGCCACGTCGGGGTCAATCAGCGTGCCGTTGAACCCCAGTCCAGGGATGATCCGTAACTGCCCCGTGTCCGGATTGACTTCGCTAAGCCCGAACGAAGAGAACTTGAACAGACGCTCGACGCCTTCGCGATCGCCCGCGGAAACCTCCACGCCCAGGGTGTAATCGTCGGTGGTTGAGATCGCGATGACCTTGGCTTCGATCAACACTTGCGGTCGCCGCTGGTCCAGCGATTGAATTAATTTCGCGTACATCGGCTGAACGCTCGAGGGCGCGTACACGATCAGACTATTGGTCGACACATCCGCCGAGACGCGGGCTCCTCCGGGCAAAGTGGCGACGCCGGCTCCCGATCCACCCAAGGTGGTGCCGCCCAACAATCCATTGCCGCCAAATGGCGTCAGCGCGTTGGCTGCGCGATTCCCATAGGGTGCGTTGTTGAAACCCGTCGCTCCGACGCCGTTGCCCACGCCGGCTGCGAGCGTTGGCTGCGAAAGCGGATTGGGTTGCTGTGGGACAAGCGAGGAACGCGTATCGTTGGGGGGAAGTGGCAACTGCGTCGTCGGCAGCACCGTATTGTTGAAGGGTGTCAGATTGACGCCGCCAACCCCAAGTCCATTGGCCACCAATCCACCAAATGGACTTTGGATGGAGCCGATTTGTCCGACGCCACCAACGGCTTCCTGCAACGCTAACAGCGAATACAGAACGTCGATGGCGCTGGCATTCTTGAGCTTGTAAAACTGAATGGGACTTTCGTCGGCATCCACCGCCGTATCGAGCGTTCGAATCAGTTCCGCAATCTGTCGGTGAACATCAGCCGATGCTCGGACGATGAGCAGGTTCCCGTCTTCGTCGACAGTACTTTGATACGATTCTTCACTGTCGTTGGGTGGTTCAATGAATCCGTCGATGAGTTTGTCGATGCGTTCGGCCGTCGTATGGCGAATACGATAGACTTCGGTCATCACGCCAAGTTCGATATCAAGTCGTTGCAACAACGATTGGGCTCGTGCTACCAGTGACTTCGATCCAGCGACGATGATGCGGCCGCCGAGAGGTTGCGGAATCAACTGCAGGTCGCTTCCCGAGTCACTGCCGCCGTCCTCCAGCCCCAACACATTCATGACCTGCGTTGCCAAGGTTTCCGCGGATTGAAACCTGGATTCATAGATCGCGAACCCAGAACGGCCGGCGGGTTGGTCGACCAACGCGATCAAATCAGCAAGCGTCGCGATCGACGCGGCGTAGTCGGTGACGATCAGAGTGTTCGAATCAGGCAAGGCCGATAACGTCGCCGCCGAACCTGACAAGAACGGGCGTAACACGTCCGAAACCGACGATGCCGAGAGATTTTCCAGCTGAAAAATCTGCGTGATGGGCGTGGCCGGGTTGACCGGGCGACGCGTCGACGGATTGGCGACCACGGGACGCGACGGTGGGGAAGGTTGTCGTTGGATTTGAGCCAATGCCACCATGTCATTGGCCGAAACGATCCGCTGCCATCCAACTCGATCGGTTTCGATCAGTGCCAAACCTTCCGTGCGGAGAACGTTGCCGAGCAACGTCGGCAACGACGCGACGGGAATCTCATCGGGTGTCCGAATCGTCACGACACGAGCAGCGATCGCGTCGTCGTACTGGTATTGAATGCCGAGCCGCTGAGAGATGTACCCCACCAACGCATCCAATCGAACATCGCCTTGGAGGTTCATTCGCACGGTGCCGTCGGCGTCGGCCAAACCGGATTGAGCACGTACCTTTCCTACGTGTGACACCTGCCCAATCCACATCGCCACCGCGATGGCAAAAATGAATCGAGCGGGCATCATGATCAAACCTCGTTTTGGTCCAGCTGCATTCTTTGGCTGCATTCCGCGACAGACGCGGCGCCCCACGCGAGGAACCGTCCGCCTCGATGCCGACAAATACCGCTACTTGGCCGACGATGCTGACTGTCGGGCAACGCGAGGCACCTGCGATTCCGCCGCGAAGAAGTTGTCGATCTCCGCCGACGTCAGCAGTTCATCAAACTTGGCCGCCATCGCGATACGGGTTGCTTTCTCAGTCAAGTCGCGACGTAACTCGGTCGCCACGGCTTGAACGTCGCTGACGATTGGCTCGGTGTAGCCCTGGCAGCGCAAGATGATGTACTGATCACCAGTCGAAATGATCCCTGACAATTCGCCCGGTTTCAGCGAGAATGCTTCTTTCTCGACAGCGGGCTGGCCTCCGAACTTACGAATCGGAGGAACCTTGCCGGCGTTGCTGGCCGAGACGGGTTCGATGCTGTAATCCTCCGCGAGCGTTCCAAAGAACGCATCGGTCGGGTTGTCGCGAGCCATCTCCCAGACTTCCTGGGCACTTCGCTGATCCGACAAGACAATCGCCAAGACCTCGACACGCGGCCCGAATGACGACTCGAATCCACGTTGCATGTCCTGGTCGGTCACCTCAATGGTGCCGGCGACAAGTTTCTTCAGCGCGACACTGGGCCAGACCGCATCCTGGATGTAGAGATCAGCGGAAACCGATGAATCGGCCACCACCGCTTCAATCCACGCGCCGATGTCCGGTGATCCGTCACTTCGAACAAACCCATATCGAATCGCCGCATCGCGCACCTCTGCGTCGATGTCAGACTGTGACACCGTCTGCCGGACCGCCCGAAGGGCTTGGGTCAATAGCTTACGATTGATCTCACCATCGAGCACTTCCGCACCGTGTCGTTTGACGCACTCGGCGGCGACACTGGACACGGGGATCTGCTGTCCATTGATGATAGCCGCGACGCCCGGATACTTTGCAGTTGCAGTTTCATTCCCCAGCACGGTGATGACATTCGCATCCGATTGTAATTCGGTGAACAATTCGGCTGCGGCAACTCGCATTTTGGTGTCGCGGATTCGGTCTTGAATTTGTTCTCGAATCGATGGCATGGCCTTCGGACTCGGCTGGGTCGCCGGGATTCGCTTGACCGCTTGCAAGATCATGTGCTGGTCACCGATCTGCAGGACATTCGAAACTCCGCCGTCTGGCAGACTGAATGCGGCATCCTCAATTCGAGAGTCACCCATATAGCGCCGTATGGGAGGAATCAGTCCGCCGACACTGGCACTGGATTCATCTTGGCTATGTTGTTTTGCCAACGTTTCGAAACGTTCCGGTTCGGACGCCGCACGAACTTGGAGTTGCGATGCCAGACCGGCATCATCAACCATGATGATGCGGCATTTGACCGCCTCGCCGTATTGAGAAAGGAATGCTTGATTGAATTCCTCCTGGGAAACTTCAACCTGGTCGGCGACGAGCCGACGCAACGCCAACATGGGCCAAATGATTTCGCGGCTGTACTGATCCGGAGTGATGTCGCGTTCGTCGCGTAGCAACGTCAAGTAACTCTCAATCGTGAGTCCAAACTTCTTGGCCAGACGTTGGATCTCGCGTCCCACATCGTCGTTGGTGATTTCAACGCCGCTTGCCTGACACCTTTGCAGGATCAAATAGCGATTCACCATATTGTCGAGGACATCGACGCCGTATCGCTCAACGGCAGCATCGGCTAACGAGTCACGCGAAATTGGATCCGCGTTCACGACCGCCACCACGGAGCCGGTCGCCAGTGAAGACTCCGTTTGAGCGCTCGCCGGGATCCCTCGCCAGGCAACCGCCAGGGCAGCCACGGCGGCGATCAACACGAACAGCTTCTTAAGCCAATACGAACGAAAAATGTGCGAAGTCCTAAGCGCCACCATGGTCGAACGCTCCTTGTTCGGGTGAATTCGGTGAACGAAAGCCGTTCCGGAGGGGAACAGCAGACGAACCCTAGAAAAATTCAAATTTCGGCTCAAGTCTGATCCATGTCGAATGATTCTTCGCCGCGCGCAAGTCAAAACTGACGTACGCCGACTGGTTTTATTGAAAACGATTCGCATTAAGGACTTGATCGGGCGCTGGGGCGGATCTACATTGAATGGGTTGGATTAACCCTGCTCTTGCCCTGCCGACTTAGTTCAAATGCCCGAATCGACGGTGGAATCTGTTGTCCGATCCGAGACATTGGATCGAACAGACGCGACACTTCATTCGGTTCGGTATGCACGAGCAGCGGACCCAACACTGAAACCATCCAACGCAATGAGCCCGACGATCCACGAGTCAGAGTCGTCCCCCAAGACGGTTCAGTTCGAGTCGCTGGCGAGATCTCGGACCGAAGTTTGGATCGAAACGGGGGGCAAGGTGTATCGACTGAGAAAGACACGCCAGGGCAAACTGATCTTGACCAAATAGCGTCATCAAGACGCAGTAATCGGAACCAAAAAATCGACAGGACGCTCGGTTTTCCGCGAGGCCATTCATGACACCATCCCACGAAACCATCCTTAGCGTGATCCCTGGCAACGGTGGTCACCAACGTCTCGTGGTATCCATGCGAGTCTTTGCTGCCGCTACAGCGGAGACCGAGGCGTCGAACCAACGTGCGGACGAAGGGATTCTATCGATGGGCGCGGAGGCGGGCGTTGCAAGCTCATCGTGTTGCGAAGGCTGTGCCGGTCACGAGAACGATGTCTCCGAACATCGCTGTTCCGGCTCAATGGACAAGCCGATTATTCTGAGGCAGGAGACATTCAGTTCCGCAGTCGGTTGGTTCACCCAAAGCTGCGTTGAGATGACGTTGGACCAGTGGGCAGCGATGAAATCGGCTCTCGCGGTCACAATCCCTGAAACGTCGCCGGCGGTGAATCAGCGCAAACGTCGGCTTTCGACGACGACCACAGATGGGTCGCCCGTCATCTTGTCATTCGACGAGCATGCCGCCATCGCCTAGTCAAAGTTGATGCGAGACGGAGTTTATCGTTTGGCTCTTCGCTTCGCTTCCAACAATCGTTCGGTATAGCTGGCTGGGTTTGGCTGTTCCGACGGTTCCTCCGCGGTTGACTGTTGTGCTTCGGAGTGCTTCGGCGCCGTCGTGTCGGGCAAAGTTGATTCAAAACGCGTTGAAGCTTTTTGCTCTCGCATGCGGCGTCCGGCCGCCTCCTTGGTTCTGCGCAATTGATCCAACCGAACGACCGTCTCGGTCGCGACTGCCGGTTCACCCCAAAGCTTGCCGAGCCATCGTCGAATCCATCCCAGTCCGATTGCAATGCGACGCACCATCACATCGACAAAGAACAACACCGCCGCTGCCAAGGCGAACCAAGGCCACGCGTCTCGAATGCGTCTCGCGATCGGCAGTCCACCTCGAAATGAGTTCACTGCCAGAACCTCGCCGCGACTTGTCGGCGACAGTGCTCCTGTCACCACGCCCGATTCACCTCCCGGTGGCTGCATCGATGCCAGCTGCGATAGCAGTGCTTCGTTGGTGTCGCGGAACCGAAACTCGTCGCTGTACGGCACCGTCACGCCCGTCGTCAGGGGTGCATTGCCTTGACCGGGAATCACGTTCACGAAATAGGTACCGGACTGATCAATTGGGAAAGTTCCCGAATATCGTCCAGGCGCAGTCTGCCGCATTCGCAAGGGGATCGGTGAGAGACTAGGGTCCAGTACGCTTCCTGCGACATCGAGGAAATTGAGATAAGTGTCATCCGCGTTGAGCGCCGTGACGACGATTTCGACGTCACCGTCGCGGACGCGTTTTGCCAACGTGAACTGACCGGTATTGCCGGTCGGCCGCATTGACCATCGCACGAGTTGACTCAGCAACTTCTCGTAACCGGGCCAAGACGCCCAAGCCTGAGCCCACCTCGCTCCGACGTCGGTGGTCAACGCCGCGGTTCGGCCTAACCCGTAGTTCCACGCGGCCAGAATGGTGGCGTTCTCCGGCGATTCTGGCGTTGGCGACTGGAGCAAGACCTGGGCAAGCGGACTTGCTTTCGTTTCGGTCAGCACGAACCCGGTGACCGGCGGCAACACTGGCTCAATTCCATCGACAATCGGATGGGGGAAGACGACCTCGGGGGCAGCGCCGCCGGGCGGCTCATACACCAACGGTCTCGAAACGCGGCGAGCTTCACGCTGAAAGATCTTGGGCAACGCCTTCCCCGACTTGACGCTGTAGTACTTGCCGCCTGTTTGATTCGCGATCGAACGTAGACGTCGGGAATCACTCAGCCCGTGAGATTGCACGCTGACCGTGCTGATCGTGATGTTGTTGTCCTTGAATGCCTTGATCACGGACTTGGACGGATCACTCGGATCACCATCGCTAATGATGATGCAGTGTTTCACCGACGCATTGACCCGAGCCAATCCCGCCACGGCCATCCGCATGGCTGGATCAAACTGAGGCATGTCGCCCGGCGTCATGCGTCCCACGGACGCCAACATGGCTTTCCGGTTGGGACCGACTTCGAGTAGGCCACGCTGTCCACCCCAGAGCCACCTGTCCCCACTGGACGTCCAATGAACCAGTCCTGCGTAGTCGGACCCGCCCAACTGCTCAATCGCCGATCGCGCGATCACCTTTTGCCAATAGTTTCCTTGCGGCATTTCACTGGCGTGCATGATCAGAGCCAGCGCACCGACGGCCTGGACCTTCGAATTTCGAATGCGGAAATCGACCGGCATGGCCTTTTCAAGTTCCGTGCCTGTCCACCCGCCCGCACCAAATGCTTCGGGTCCACCAACCATGATGAGCCCCGCGCCGAGCTGCTGAGTGTTTCGAACCAACATGTCGACTTGAGCGTCGCTGAATGACGAAATCGATGCGACGTCATCACCCGACACCCGCGGAACCCCCGCCAGAATCACGCTGTCATAAGGCTGCAACGACGCGATCGACGTGAACAGTTGATCGCTCGCCATCACAACGGTTTCGATATCCGCATCCCCAAGCGTCGCCAACAAGAGCTCGTAATCGTTTCGTTGGCCAGCAGGATAAATCAACAACACCCTTCCTTTGCCACGCACATACGTGTAACCGGTTGCCGCATTATTTTGGGCAAGCCCATCATCGCCGGCGTCGTCGGGAATGAATTCAGCTTCATAGGTAAACGCGGCCGGTCGGTCGATCTTATGTTGCAATGGAAACACGTTCTTCCCGGTCGTTAGCTGCACCGTCTGCTCAAGCAACAGCGACTCCTCCCCATCAACGGTTTGCTTGACTCGCAATCGTCCCGAGACGGTGTCCGAATCGACGTCTGGATCGGATCCCGAACGATTCATGCCTCGCTGACGATCAATGACGACACGAGCTTCGAATGGTTGACCTCGCCGAATGTCCGACGGCAGGTCAATCTTCTCCACCATCACCTCACCGTCAGACGCCGTACGGATCGGCACAACGTCGATTCCGATCCCGGATGCGACCAATCGTGATGCCATGCGACGCGCCTCACCGATGTTTTCGTTGCCATCGGTCACGATCACGATCCGCCTCGCGGTGTCGTCAGGCATCGACGCCTGCGCCAGATTCAAGGCTCCTTCGAGATTAGTGGCGTCGGTTCTTTCGAGAAGGCTCTCCAGGCGGGCCGCCGCCGGAATGTCGTCATCAAACGGTGGCACTTCAATCGTGGCGTCTCGGCCGAACGCAATCACGCCCGCCCGATCACCGCGGGCCGCGTTGCGATGTTGCCTAACCGCTGAAACCACATAGTCGAGCATCTCCCGTCGACGGGCCACGGGAATACTCTCGGATTGGTCCAGCACATAAACGACCGTGACACGATCGCTGACCCACACAATCTGAGCACCGGCCAACGCTGCGACCACGGCCGTCCAAACGCAACAACGCAAGAGGATCGCTGCAAGGCGCCGCTGTCCTAAAACCGCCAGAGGCCGCCATCCCCATCCGATGAGAATCGGCAATAGAGCAAGCAACCATAGGTAGCCTGGAGTTTCAAACCCGATGCGGATGGGGATCGCCATGACGGATCACGTGGCAGGAGTCGGCTCAGCGTCGACGTCTGGATCATTGTCATCGCGATCAGTTGCGGATCGATCCCAGAACGTGAACACAAAAACCAATAAAATGATGGCTGCCATGATTGCTGGCGAGATCCAAAAGTCTTTCCATTGGGCCATCGTCTCGGATAAGAGCCCGACGTCGAGTGAATCGGGGAGGGAGCGGGAAAACATTTGCGAGAATGTCTCCAAGAATGATGTGGGCACCGCTTCTCCCCGGGCGGCCGTCAACGCTTCCACGTACGAAGCCGACGCAACTTGGCGGCCGTACTCACCGAAGGTTAGGTTCAATGGAATGACATTGAATAGACTACCGCCCGCCATGATGCGATAGCCAAAGAACATCCCGACGCCTTGCGTCAAGAAAACCAACAACCCTTGAGCCTGCCCTCGAATCGCTTTCGGTGCTTTGCGGTCTGTATACATGAATCCGGTGACGAAAAAAAAGTCGTAACAGATTCCATGAAGCGCCACCGCCACGAGCAACATCCACGTCACTTGAGATGACGCCCCCAGAGCAAACAACGCATAACGCACGACCCAGCATGCCATACCAACAACGATCATCCACTTGACACCGAGCCTGCGAAAGAAAAATGGAATCAACAGCATGAACCCGATTTCGCTCATCTGACCGATGGTCATCGTCGCGCCGGGTTCCGCAAAGCCAGTCTGACTCAGATAGGTCCCCGTCATTCCGTAGTAGTACGCCAACGGGATGCAAATGAGAGTCGAACAGGCCGCGAACACCAGGAAATTCCAATCCCTCAGCAGCTTCAACGCGTCCAACATCAAAAGGCTACGCACGTCCATCGGTTGACCCTTCAGAGGCGGCGGCGTGTGAGGGAGCATAAAGCAAAGCACGCCCAGGGCGAGCGAACTTCCCGCACCAAGCCAAAAGATGTTGTATTCGGCGGACCATCCCATGAAACCGAGCGTCAGCCCCGCAACGATCCAACCGATCGTGCCCCAAACGCGGATCCGCGGAAAGTCATCCTGGCTGGGAATGTGCGTGAACGCGATCGTGTTGCCCAGTCCGAGTGTGGGCATGTAGCACAACAGGTGCGCCAAAATCAACCAAACGAGCGACTTGCCGGCGACATTCTCCGACGCCTGCAATTTTGCGAATGCCTCGGCGTCGTAGGTGCCCGCAGCACGCATCGACTCGGCTGACTGCACCGCAAACTCAGACGCCTGGGACGCCACGCCGGGAACGAGCAGCATCAACCCGCCACCGATCAGCATCAACATGCCCATGACCTTTTCGGAGGCAAAAAACCGATCCGCGACCAGACCTAAAAACAGAGGCGCGAAAATCGCGGCAATGGGTGCCGCCTCGTACGCACCACCAATGAAGGCACCCAGTAACTTCGAATCCATGGCCGCCGATAGAGTCGCAAACCAGGAGCCCCAAGTAAAAAACTGCAGAAACATCATCGAAGAAAGCAAGACCACGACGGTCGAGGGTGATTGACTCGTGGATCGGGAGTTGAAGTCCGTCGATGACATGGCGACTGTGGCGACCGGAGGATTGAAAAGGCCGCCTCAGTTTAGGTCACGGCGGATCTCGATGGAACGAGCGTTCCCAACCATCGCCATCCAGGCCACAAAAACGAGGCCGTCGACTGATGATCTACTGGAAATCGTTCGCTGCGTCGGGCGATGACCTGCGCCATCGGCCATCAACATCCGCCCCGCCAACGGTGGTAAACTACCGGGTGCATCGGATGAATAGAGCAAGCCAAGCTTGCTGTCTCTCTTTCCACTCGCCAGCGTGCGATCATGCTTCTGTTGCCCTACTCGACCGATGCACCGATCTACCACTGGCCCATCACGACCATCAGCTTGATCGTCGTGAATACAGCGTTTTTCGTTGCCACAACGCTTCAGGTGGTCCTCGGGAACGTCGACGTCGATGCGATCGAATGGCTGATCCTTGATTACGGCATGATCAACCCGTTGCAGTGGGTGACCAGCGTGTTCATGCATGGAGGCATCATGCATCTGCTGGGCAACATGTTTTTTCTTTGGTCATTCGGCTTGGTCGTTGAAGGCAAGATTGGCAATGTCCGGTTCCTGGCGGTTTACATGGCCATTGCCGTTATTCAGAGTGCGATCGAACAGTGCATGATGTTCGTCGTCGCGGGCGAAGGTGGCTCACTTGGAGCCTCGTCGGCTGTATTTGGAATCATGACCATCGCGCTGCTGTGGGCCCCAGAAAATGACATCGACTGTTTCTATTGGGTGATCTACCCGGGAACGTTCGAGATCTCCATCGTCAAACTGGCTGGCGTCTTTATGTTTCTGCAGGTGGTGGAGATTTACTTGGCAGGGTTTGCCGTGTCGTCGGGCTTGTTGCATCTCATGGGAGCGTTCGTTGGCGCGCCCATTGGACTGTGGATGCTCCGGCAACGAACGGTGGACTGCGAGCGGTGGGACCTGATCAGCCGCAACCAATGGCTTCAACAATACCGCTGGCTTTGCTCCGCGGAACAGCGACGTGAACTTCAACAAAACGAAGAGGAACATGAGGACCCAGTCGCGGCCGCTCTTTCGACAACGCAGAGCGGGGCAACCCCTTCGTTGGCCAGTCCGGCCGCAATCGCGGGTGCCCATGCCGCAGCGCTCCCCCAGGGTCGGCGTCGCTCCAAATCGAACCATGCGACCGCGACATCCGATCAGCGGTCGGCTCGAAGTGCATCCAAGACACCATCGAAGTCGGCAAAGCCGGCGTGGGCATCGAAACTCTCGCTGTCGAAACAAAATGCTCATCGGTCGGCTGATGTACCACCTTCCGTCGGGCCACCAGATATCGACCATCCCGACTTCAACCGATTGTCGATGCTGCTGCGTCAATCGATCGACTCTGGAAGCCTCACGATGGCTCAATCCCATTTCATGAAGCTCGATCAATTGGGGATCGCGGCGGGAATCTCCGACAAGACCTTGATGTCGTTGGTCAAACTAATGGCCAAACAGAAACAATGGACCGCGGCCCTGCGGCCGCTCCACCTCATTGCGTCGCATCGCGATGTCCTGGCGCCCCAAGCGATTCTCCAGATCGCCAAGGTTCAATGGAAGGTTCAGCGGCAACCCGACTTGGCGATCCAGACGCTTCGGTCCTTCGGCGAAGACGACAGGACCATGGATCGCCCCAACTCCGAATGGATTGGCCAGCGTGATCGAATGCTCGCGGAGATCCAGAGTTCGTCAGCAAACTGAACTCGAAATCGTCGTCTCACGCATCCCGGTGGGTTGGTCGATCAATGAGATCAACTAGACTATCGCGTCGAGTTCACAAGACGAACCACCCGATCTCTTACGGTATTATCCCCATGCCCAACACAACCACGCCCGATGCGACGATGCCACGTCGTCGCTTCATTCAATCCACCCTCGCAGCCGGGGCGTTAGCTACCGGCATGGCCACCGCCGGTCGTTCCGCGTCAGGTCATGACGGACACAATCACGACTCGATGCCCTACCAAATCTCGCTGGCGGAATGGTCACTCCACCGGACACTTCGCGACAAGTCGCTCGATTACACGAATCTGGATTTCCCAAAGCTTGCCAAGCAAGAGTTCGGCATTAGTGGCATTGAGTATGTGAACCAGTTCTTCGCCGATAAAGCGAATGACACAGCTTATCTCGCACAACTGCAACAGCGATGTGACGATGAGGGCGTGACCAGCCTGTTAATCATGGTTGATCGCGAGGGAAAACTGGGCGACGCCAATGACCAGCAGCGGCGCGTCGCCGTGGAGAACCACTTCAAATGGGTCGATGCGGCCAAGTACCTCGGTTGCCACTCCATTCGCGTCAACGCCGCCTCGTCTGGTTCCTACGTCGACCAGATCGGATATGCCGCCGACGGTTTGCGGCAACTGTCCGAACATGCGGCGGAGCAGGGCATCAACGTCATCGTGGAGAACCACGGTGGACTGTCGAGCAACGCGGCGTGGCTGGCGGTGGTAATGGAGCGTGTTGGCATGGACAACTGTGGCACCCTACCCGACTTCGGCAACTTCTATATCCGAAAGGGAAAATCGCCTGAACTGTTCGATCGCTACCATGGCGTGCAAGCACTGATGCCGTATGCGAAAGCCGTCAGCGCCAAGACCTATGACTTTGACGAAGCCGGCAATGAAACCACCATCGACTACACCCGCATGATGTCAATCGTGACGAGCTATGGGTATCACGGGTACGTCGGAATTGAATACGAGGGCAAGAACCTCGGCGAGATGGAAGGCATCCGAGCAAGCAAAGCACTTCTCGAACGCGTTGGGAAGAGCCTGATGCAAGCAACGGCGTCTTCGTGAATCGATCCGATCACCCCCTCCCGGTCGCTTCGCCGGGAGGGTCCACTCCATAACGGATCACGATTCGCAACAATTGTCGGATTTTCTTTGAACCGAAGCCATCTGGTCACGACTTACTGACAGATGGTGACCGTATGAGAAATCCTCAAGAAATCTACGACGAATGGCTCGTAATCCGTTGCCAAGGCAACGATCCAGACGCTTTGCGGCGGCTATTCGAACAGTGGCATCCCAGGCTGCACGCTTTGGCAACACGGCTGACCGGGCATCCCGACGCGGCGGATGATGCCGTGCAGGCAACATGGTTGGTCATTGTTCGGCGGCTATGCACGTTGCGCGACCCGAGCGCCTTTCGCGCCTGGGCGTTTCGTATTGCTGCTAATAAGTGTCGCGACCAACTCCGGACCCGCGCGGCACAACCGCCTCGGGTTGATTCCGATGCGGTCGAATACGTGGTCGATCGCGAGCAAGACCGCCAACGGTCCCGAGAACACGCATCGAGCCAACTCGCCGATCTTCGCGCCGCAATTGAGCGACTCGACAGCGCTCGCCGCGAGTTGCTGCGTCTGCACTACCTGGAGGGTGAATCAGTGCAAGCCATTGCCGCTCGCCTGTCCATTCCGCCCGGAACGGTCAAGTCTCGACTCCATCACGCTCGCGAAAAACTGAAACAGGCAATTCAAGGAACCCACCGATGAATGACATCGACAACAAGATTCGTGAGGCACTTCGTGCCGAGGATGCTGCCGCCCTATCCCAGTTCCCAGGCGACGATTCGTTGTCGTCGACACTGTTCACTGTTTATCAAGGCCAACGTCGTTGGATCAATTCGACCGCAACAGTCGTGACGTTTCTGTTGTTTGCTTTGCAGATTTGGTGTGGCGTTCGCTTTTTTCAATCCGAATCGACGCAGGCACTCATCGGGTGGTCAACGGGATTCCTCACCCTGTTCGTTTGGATTGTGATGATGAAACTGTGGTTCTGGCTGGAAATGCTTCGAAACTCAGTGACACGCGAAGTGAAGCGACTCGAATTGCAAGTCGCGCTATTGAATCAGGCCCAACCCGACGACTCGCTTCAGTCATCGAAGTCCGACAGCGACCATCCGTAGTCGCGGGAAAACCTATTGAACTTCCGCCAATCAAAAACGCTCACCAAAACGTTCGATTCAATCGCTGAGACTTGCCAGGACTCACATTCAAACCGTCATTAGGAGCGATTGAATCGGTCATAGCAAATGCGTCGCGGGAACATGAACGTTCTCACATCGTAATTCGTCCACCTGGGTCCATTGTTGGGAGTTGCAACGCACGCTTGTGTGCAGTCGGTATCCCCTTCAACCGGCAAACCACCACTCGGGCGAAAACGCAACATGATCAAGCTTCTTCGGCGACGCGGCACGGCGGATTCCAAGACCCAATCACTTGATCAACAACGAGCGTTGGAGCAGGCTGCAGACAGTCTCGAACATGAAATGCAGGCAATCGCGTCGTGCCACGCGATGATCCACTTTGAGCCGGATGGCACCGTGGTCGACGCTAACGAAGCATTCCTGGCAACGCTGGGCTATCAGCTCGATGAGATCCGTGGGAAACATCACCGCATGTTTGTCAGGCCTGAAGAAGGCAGTTCGCACCAATACGCGCAGTTTTGGGATTCACTTCGGCGGGGAGAGTCGTCGACGAATGAGTTCTGCCGCGTCGCCAAAGATGGCCGTGACGTGTGGATTCACGCGACCTACATGCCGGTGCGAAATCGTTCGGGCGACGTGACAAGCGTGATCAAGATCGCGAGCGACATTACCGCGCAAAAAGAACGGGAATTCGAGGTACGTGGCAAACTGGCGGCGATCGACCGATCCCAGGCCGTCATCGAATTTGAGACCGACGGGACGATTTGTACCGCGAACCCAAACTTCTTGGCGGCGGTTGGCTACGAATTGGATGAAATCGTCGGTCAACACCACCGGATATTCGTCGATTCAAGTGAACACAACTCACCTGAATATCTGGCCATGTGGCCGTCACTTGCGAAAGGCGAGTTCTTTGCCGGTCAATTTCGACGTCGACGCCGTGATGGCAGCGACATCTGGATTCAAGCGTCTTACAACCCCGTCTTTGACGACAACGGATGCGTCTTTCGGGTCGTCAAGTACGCCGCCGACATCACCGAGCAATCCGAAATGCGACAGCAGGTCCAAACCGTTGGTCATGCCGTTGCCAGCAGCACGAGGGAGATGAGCGCGACGATCAGCGAGATCGCCGAGAACGTCAGTCGAACCGCCACTCTGGCGCAGACGACCGAAGAATTAACCAGTTCGACCAAACTGGTGGTCGATGAGTTGTCCTCCAGCAGCGCCGCCATCGAGGTCATCCAAGAGTTGGCCGATCAAACCCATTTGCTCGCGCTGAATGCCCAAATCGAATCGGCACGCGCCGGGGAAGCGGGACGCGGATTCTCGGTCGTCGCGAACGAAGTCAAAAACCTGGCAAATCAGACCGCAGGCGCCACACAGGATATCGATCAGTCGATCCAAGACATTCAGAAACACATCGGAACCGTCGTCAGCTCCACTCAATCGATCACTGAAAGTGCCTCGGACGTTAGCGCCAACATGACCACCATCGCTTCCGCCGTGGAAGAACAATCGGTGACCATGAACCGACTCAATGAGACCGCGGAGGTGTTGCAACGAACCGCCTCTGGTTGCCAAGTTGAATCGTCTCGAAGTTGATCGCCCCTCACTTAGGAACCAATTCGATCCAGTCGACGACCTATCCTAGGTGGTGGGTAGTTCGACGAGCTTTTTCTCCTTGGCCATCTCCCGGATTTCTTCGGTGATTTTCATTGAGCAATACTTCGGGCCGCACATGCTGCAGAAGTGAGCACTCTTGAACGTCTCCTGCGGTAGGGTTTCATCGTGATACCGCTGTGCCGTCTCGGGATCCAATGAGAGTCGGAATTGCTCTTTCCAATCGAACTCAAATCGAGCCTTCGAAAGGGCATCGTCACGATCTTGGGCTCCCCGACGTCCGCGGGCGACGTCCGCCGAGTGGGCACTGATCTTGTACGCGATGCAACCCTGTTTGACGTCTTCTTCATTGGGAAGCCCCAAATGTTCCTTGGGCGTGACGTAGCACAACATTGCGGCGCCGTGCATGCCAGCATTCGCCGCACCAATGCAACTGGTGATGTGGTCGTAACCCGGTGCAATGTCGGTCACCAATGGCCCCAGCACGTAGAACGGCGCTCCGTGGCAAACCTCAATCTGTCGCTCGACATTCATCTGAATTTGATCGAGCGGGATATGTCCGGGTCCCTCCACCATGACCTGGGTTCCCTTTTCCCAGCCCCGCAGGGTGCACTCACCCAGGACATCCAACTCGGCAAACTGGGCATCATCGGATGCATCGGCGATGCTACCGGGTCGCAAGCCGTCGCCTAGCGACCAGGTGACGTCGTACTCACGCATGATGTCACAAAGGTCATCAAAAGCTTCCAGCAGCGGGTTCTGCTTATTGTGAGCCATCATCCACTTCGCGATCAGCGACCCGCCTCGACTCACAATCCCCGTCACGCGATTGACGGTCAAATGGAGGTGTTCCAATTTGATGCCGCAGTGGATGGTCATGTAGTCGACACCCTGCTTGGCCTGATGCTCGACCATGTCCAGAAAGTGCTGAGCATTCATGTCTTCGATATGGCCGCCGAGTTCCTCCAGCATCTGGTAGATCGGAACGGTTCCAATGGGCACGGGGCTCTTGCCGATGATCTGCCGACGGATGTTGTCGATGTCCTTACCCGTTGATAGATCCATGACCGTGTCGGCACCAAAGTGCACAGCCGTGTGCAGCTTCTCCAGTTCTTCGCCGACGTTGCTCGTCACGGCGCTGTTGCCGATGTTGGCATTGATCTTGCATTTCGCAGCAATGCCAATCCCCATCGGTTCCAGAACGCCGGCAACATGCACTTTGTTGGCGGGAATCACCATCCTGCCTGCGGCGACTTCGTCCCGAATCAAGTCCGGTGACAAGTCCTCACGCTGGGCAACAAACTCCATTTCGGGGGTAATCTCGCCCGCTCGGGCAGCCAGCAACTGGGTCATGCTTATCTACTAATCCAAATCAAGGAAATCCATCCGGCATCGCGCCAGCGTTTGGTTATACGCCGATATGCCATGATCGAGTAGTGTGTCGAATTCCGCTCTCGGGGGCGTCCATCGGCGCTCCGCCGAGTCCTCTACGTGTGCTAGTTCAGTCCGATCGCTTCCTCCGCGATGAGCGTCGGAATGCCATCACGGATGGGGTAGACGCGATCTCCGCCGGCGACCATCAATCCACCCTCGATCGGCTCACGGACCGCTTGATCCAACTGGTCGCGTGCCTTGCCATCGAGAATTGCCTGATTCACGGCGTCCAGGGTCCCGGAATCGGCCAAGACGAACGGCTCCTGCGTCACCGGACAACGCAAGATGGGCAAAATATCGGGGCTGATTGTCATGGGAATCGTGAGTTTGATCTCGCAGGGGCTGAATCCAGCAACGGTCGATGGTCGATATCCTTTCTACCGCCTTCTCTAGCTCTCGCGGCAACGCACCTGAATGGACGGGTCGTACGCGGGATACGGTTCGAGTGCCTGACGAGGGAATGTCATGCCAAAGCGTGTTCCAGTCTCACTTGTATTTCTCATGGTTACTGGCACGGTCATCTTGACCGCCCGATGCGGGGTTGCCGTGGCGGAGGAATCAGCCTCCCCGTACTACACCGACCCGGTCACGGGCGTCGTCTATCGAAAAGTCTACCGAACAGTCGAGCGGCCCGTCGTCGAAACCAAGATGACGACACAGGAACAAACGGTCTATACACCCGAAACGGTTGTGCAGACCAAACCGGAAATCCGCAGGACCTACACGCCGGTGACGGAGTTTCGTTGGTTACCGAGGGTCGAGGGACGTTGGAATCCATTCCGGCAGCCGACCGTTTCATACCATCATGTCCCTGAGACCCATTGGCAGGCCAGGGACGAGGTCGTCAACCGCTCGGAAACCCGCACCACCTGGAAGGCCGAGAAACGCACGTCGCAAGTACCCCAGCAGCTCGCTCGCATTCAGCGCGAACAGGTTGTCGACTTTGAGCCGATTGGACGCGTCGCACCGCAAACAAGCTTGGCTCAAACGACCAATCCCGTCGGCGTGCGTTCAGAGGTCGCCGCGCGGCTCCGTCCGCTTTCGAGCAATACCCCGGTGCAATCTTTGGCTAGCCCGACGACTCAAACCCTAGCCACACGCGAGCGAATCCGATCCGATCTGGAAACGGGGATGCGACCGACGGACCTCATTCCCGACCGAGGCACCTACGTGCCTGGACCTTCCAACACGACGGGCATTGCCGGTTTGCCGGCCACGTCGATCTGGCGATAGCGATCGGGAAAGCGAACGTAGACTCCATCCCTGGCAATCGTTTTCGTACGTGCTAGGCGGACGAACGCGAGACTCGAGGACCGTCTTTGGTATCGGCGTGGCAAAACCACCAAATGATGCAGGCGCCAAGACCCACCGCCGCACCTGCGATCAGCAGCCACGATATCGGCAGGTGGCCCGTTGACTCATACCCTTGGCTAAGGAACTCGAATCGCTCGTGATAGCGGCCGACCAACTCGAGGAGCGCATTGTGCAGGAAGTGCAACGTGATGCCTGGCCAAACGCTACCGGTGCGTGAAGCAACCCAACCGAGTATCAAACCCAACATCATCGTTGGTGCAAAACGCTCGATCAGTAGCGTGCCGCCGACAAACACGTGGAACATGCCGAAAAGGAATGCGGTGATCCAAATCGTCTGTCGCGCCGAGAACGAATTCCGAAGGGCCGAAAACAGGAACCCTCGAAAGCACCATTCCTCGATCAGAGCCGGTGCAGCCGCCAACGTTGCCAGGAGCAACCATGGCGGCACCTGTTTCCACTTCTCGAGCACATCGCGGGTTCGTTCCAACTGATCGTCACTCAAGAGTGCCAATCCGAATTGATCGGCCAGAACGACCAGCTCATGCGCGTATGCCCACGCGCCGCATGCGATCAGAGCCGCCCCCAGGAAGCCGATCCATCGAGATGATTGGAGTCGATAGGTGTCCGCGAACGAATGACGCCCCAGCCACGTCGCCAAAGCCGGGATGAGGCCGAATGCAAGGACCAATCCAATGGCATTGGCGACCAACTGAAGCGAAATGTTGGGGACTTCATCGTTAGCACTGACCCAACGCGTCAGCGCGTTGGACACGATGAACGACGCCGGCAACAATAGCGCCACTACCAATCCGCCCATCGCCGGCGACGGGGTTGGAACTGGATCCCGCGGTCGTCGCCAAATGGATCCGATCGATTGCTCACTCGTTCGAGTCACGGCATCGTTGCCGAACAGTTTGGCGGCCAACCCGAGCGCCGCCGCGGCATACAGCCCCGTGCTGGCGATCGCCATGGCGCCGCCGATTGAACTGGCCTCGCCGTCGCCGGACAGGACTTCTTGGGCCAAAAGCACGATGTTCAATAGCGGCACCACCGCTAATGGACCGGACAGCGTCATGCCAGGCATTAGAGACAGCATGGCCGGCCCCAGCGATAACAACATGACCGGAATGAGGTAGGCCTGCGCCTCTTTAAACGACTTTGCAAAGCTAGTCAGTGACAATAACACCGCCGAGAAGAAACCGCTGAACAAGACCAGCAACCCGAGCACCTTCAACAACGCCAACATCCCGACACTTTCGCCGTCGCTTGCTAACAACGAAAGCAATCCAGTCATCGACAACGTCACATACATCGCCAACAGATTCATCAGTGCCGTCAGCAGAGCGACCAGTACGACCGCAAAGTACTTTGCTAAGAGAACCCAACCTCTGGGCACCGGCGACGCCATCAGCGCTTCCATGGTCCCTCGCTCTCTCTCCCCCGCCGTCAGATCGATCGCCGGATACACGGCTCCCGTGATGGTCATCAAAACCAAAACCAACGGAATGACGCTCCCCAACATCGATCCCTTGGGTGGTGTTCCGATCAGTTGGGCTGTCACTTCAATCGCGGGAAAGTCCGGCATCACCGACCTCAACAGCTCCGTCGATTCGTTCATTCGCAGCCACTGCAGCCGTTCGATCAGGATCCGACGAGCCGAGAGACTTGCTTCGTCCCCGGAATACGCAATGACCTCCACCAACCGCGTCGCCTCGCGATCAAGGCGAATATGAACGGCGACGTCGAGCTGATTCGCTGCCAACGCATCAACTGAAGGGATGGGTTCGGTGACCTGAACGCGGAACTTGGCGATTCCACCGCCGCTGGACTGCACGATCGCATCGGGCGGTTGGCTGCGATCATCGGCGAGAATCGACTCCAGCACCGTTGCCTCGGCGACACTGTCCACGCCCACGACGTAGCCGTCATCGCCCGCCGATCCGGATGACAGTAGGAATCGGTTCAGAGCCATGCTCAGCAGTGGGTAAACCAGCAGCGGCATCAGCACCAACGTCAGCATCGTTCGACGGTCACGGAGTGTCTCGCGCATCTCCTTGGCAGTCAGCCGACCCAGCCGAGACCAGGACCAAGTCACGAGTTGGTCTCCCCGACATCTGCATCCCCCGTCTCGATCTCTGCAGATGATGTGATTGACGACGACTCACGTCCCTTTGACGACGACAAGAGGTCAACGAACATGTCGACCAAATGAGAGCGTCCCGTCGCTTGCCGCAGGTCGTTCAGGGTGCCGTGATGGGTCATCTGACCGTGATGGAGTAATCCAAAACGATCGCAAAGTCGCTCGGCCTCATCGAGCCTGTGCGTGCAAACAATGACCGCCTTACCCGATCGACGTAAATGATCGATGTAGTCAAAGATCGTCTGCACACCCACGACATCTAGGCCACGCGTCGGCTCGTCCAACAGCATGACCGGTGGATCATGAATCAATCCGCGAACGAGCGTCACTCGTTGACGTTGGCCTGTGCTGAGCGTCCCAGCCCGTCGCGACAACAATGACTCGATGCCCATAATCTGAGCCAGCTCGGCCAGATGATCCCTCGCCTTCGCCAGAGGCACCGCGTAAAGGTCCGCGAAGTACAACAGCATTTCCTTCACCGTCAGCCACGGATAAACGCCATCGCTTGCGGATACAAACCCAAGCTGCGCCTTCGCGGCCGAAGGGTCAACGGCCGTATCGATCCCCGCCACGCTGGCGCACCCGGAGTCGGGCTTGATTAAACCGAGGACCATCCGCAACGTGGTCGTCTTTCCGGCACCGTTGGGACCCAGTAGGCCATAAACCTCACCTGGTTCGACCGACAACGACAAACCGTCCACCGCCGTGAATCGAGACGTGCCCGAACCGCGCTCGCCATCACCGATACGCGACGCGTCACCGGCGAAAGTCTTCGTCAGTGAATCGAGGACCAGCATTCAGGTTGGTTCCGGACAGCGGCGACAAGGGCGGGATTACAGCGATCGAACTGGCCTACCCGAACGCTCGAGTCACCGACGCCTATCCGAGTGACAGCGTGACGACTCGCGCCGCTGCAAACGCATCCAACCGTTCAGGACGGACGCATTTTGTTTGGATGCTGGCCTGATACGAAGCTCGGCGTCGTTTGGGTCGCCAAGAAACGAGATTGCCCGCAAAAGAGCATCGACACGTTCGCAATCGGATCGGCGTTCGTTCGGAGCCGACCTTCGCTGACTATCGAATGGTGACCGACGAACCTTCAGAGAGAATGCCAAAGACGTCGCGGGCATAATTTCCAGCCACGCTGATGCAGCCCTCCGTCGACGGCCGATCGGCTTCAGGACTTCCGTGCAGCGACAAGCCGGATCCCAGATCGATCCACATGCTACCGTAAGGATTTCGTGGATTGCCCGGCGGTATCGGCGTGCCGGACATGTCGTAATACGTCTTGGCCGACTGTTTTTCTTGAATCGTGTAGGTCCCTGGTTTGGGTGGTGGATCCGACCCGACCGCCACTGGGAATCGACCCGCATAGAGGTCGCCAACGAACAACGTCAATTCTCGATTGGCCAAATCCACATCCGCTCGGAATGGACCACGAACCACTTTCAGGTCACGGCCAGGCAGGACCGTCACGGGATCGCTAATTCCATTGATGTTGGCAAGCAGCTGCCAGGGAACGTCGTACTGCTTAGCGATCTCCATCAACGTTTCGTTGGGACCGACTCGATGCGGTTTGTCGAGCAAGTGCTCTTGCGAATAGACCACTTCACTGGCCAGCGGATCCAGCCGGATCAGCAATTGCTCCCGCTGATCACTGGTCAGATTCGGCGTTTCGTAGAAGAGGCTCAGCGTCGCCAACGCTTCGCGCCGGCGGTCGGCCGAGTACTGGCGATCCGCCGTTGCAATCGCATTGGCGAGGCCTGCCGACGCGACGTCGTTGCCTGATGCAATGGCGACCGCGCCCGGTTGACTGGAGTCCGTTACGCCTGCAACGCCACCGGGATCCGGTGGTGTGTAATTGTCACCGGTCGATGGGTATGACTCAGCAGAATCGATGTCGAATGCCGGGGAATCTTGCCCGATGGGAGGCAATCGACGCATGCCGCCGTCTTGATCGCTCAGTTGAAATGATGCCGGCGCGGTCGAATCGGGTGCGGGCGGCAGGTCTGCGAAGGTTCGGTTGGTGGTCTCCAACGAAACGTCGTCACCGGTCCGAGGCGGCGCGAATCCAATCTCCGGCGACACCAAAGCACCGGGATCGGATGGATCGGCCGCTGATTGAGTGGGTAATGGATCGAGCGCCGCGACCTGGCCATCGTCAATCCCAAGGTCGTCGAACGAGCCTGGCAGTCCATCGCTGAGATCGAACTCGCCCGACTCGACGAGCATGGGCGCAATCTCCGCCGGCAGGGGATCCGGTGGAGTCGTCATCGAATTGTAGGCTCCAAAGAGCAGTGACAGCGTCAGCACCACAATCGCGGCGGTTTTGATGGTTTGCATGGCGGAATCTCCCTGCCAGTGGCACGGGCCAGCATGTGTTGAGGTTTCGGATCTCTTCGTCGTCCCGTCGGACATAACGCATCGGATCGATGCGGTGATAGAGCAATTCGGCATCGAAACTTGTCGGACCGCCGCTTTGACAATGTCCATTGGGGCTTGCGGTGGTGGATCCGATGGTGCCAACTGAGACGCATGAGCATTCCGACAAATCAGTGCGATGAAACGAAGGATGTTCTCCGACGGACACGCGACTGCTTGGATCAGATTCGAGGGGAACTATTGAAGGAGCGCGAGCCCCAGGGCCACTGGACGGGTTGCCTGTCGGACTCCGCACTCTCGACCGCCACGGCCATCAGTGCTCTGGCATCCCTCCGGTCGCGAGGTCGAGTCATCGACGGGGCCGACGACGCCATCCGCCGGGGACTGGCGTATCTGAACGATTGCCAGCATGAAGATGGAGGATTTGGCGACACGGATCGGAGTCATAGCAATATCGCCACGAGTTACCTCGTCATCGCCGCACAACAGATCGCGACGGACGCGGGTTTCGGGGATGAGTCGTGGTCCGATGACGCCAAGCATCGATGCCAGTCCTTTATCGACCGATCGGGCGGCATCACCGGGCTCCGGAGACGTTATGGAAAGGACAAGACATTCGTCGTTCCGATCTTGACGAACTTGGCCATCGCGGGCCTGGTCCCTTGGAGCGAAGTCCCGCCGTTGCCCTTTGAAGCCGCCGTGGTCCCGCAATCTTGGTATCGGTTTCTCGGGATGCCGGTGGTCAGCTATGCCATCCCCGCCTTGGTCGCCATCGGTCAAGTCAGGTTCCTGGTTGGGGGTCCGTGTTGGTGGCCCTACCGCTGGCTAAGGCGCCGCACCATCGAACCATCCATGGGGGTGCTCGATCGGATGCAACCAGTCAGTGGCGGCTACCTGGAGGCAACGCCACTAACCGCCTTTGTGGTGATGGCGCTGGCAACCAGCGAACGGCAACGGCATCCAGTGACCGATCGCGGCATCGAGTTCTTGCTCCAAAGCCAAACGGTTTCGGGCGGGTGGCCGATCGACACCAATTTAGCGACTTGGGTAACCTCCCTGGCCACGTTGGCATTGTCCAGCGACCCGAGTGACGATGGCAGCTGGTCATCGAAGGAGTTGATCCATTGGCAATTGGATTGCCAACACCGCGTGCGTCATCCGTTTACGGGCGCGGAACCGGGGGGATGGGGCTGGACCGACCTTTCCGGAGCGGTCCCCGATGCCGACGACACCCCTGGCGCAGTGCTGGCTTTACTGGCTCAGCGGCGCCATCATCCGAGTCACGCCGATCGGATCGATCAATCTTGTCGAGCCGGCATTCAGTGGCTGCTCAAACTACAGAATCGCGACGGCGGCTGGCCAACATTCTGTCGTGGATGGGGCAAGTTGCCATTCGATCGCAGTAGCGTCGACTTAACCGCACACGCGATGCGAGCGCTCTCCGCGTGGAACGATCTGGATGGCCCGCACGCGGACGTGGCGTCGGCCATCCGTCGAGGACGAGCTTTCCTACGTCAGCAACAGGCCTCCGATGGTTCCTGGTCTCCACTTTGGTTCGGCAACCAGGATCGAGAATCGGAAGACAATCCAATCTATGGCACCGGCCGAGTCCTGGTCGATGTCGATGAATCACTGGGGATCAACACAATCGTTCGTGGGTTGCGTTATTTGATACAAAGCCAAAATCGGGATGGCGGATGGGGCGGTGGCCCGTCGGTCATGGAGGCCTTTTCGGCCGGGAATCCGGGCGACCGGCGCCTCGAAGGTAGTACGGTGGAAGAGACCGCCATTGCCGTCGAGGCACTGGCCGACTGGTGTCAACGGATCGACTCCATCGCGTGGAAGGTACGAGACTCCCTGCGAGCATCGCTGATGGCGGCTACACTGTCTGGGGTGGAATGGTTGATGGATGCCGTGAACCAGGGTCGCCATCGAACCGCATGGCCGATCGGATTCTACTTTGCAAAGCTCTGGTACTACGAACGGCTCTATCCACTCATTTTCACGACGGCTGCCCTGGCGCGGGTGGATCGTTGCCTCCGCAGTTCAGCGGCGGCATGATCGCCATCAGCCGATGCTGCACAACTTGACGGTCGTACCCACCTTCCATCGAAGCCATCCTCGTTCCACCTAGGTCTGCTGTTTTGTCTACCGGAACGCCCCCTGCCTCTGGTCCTTCCCCTGATCTGTCCGCACCGCCGGCCGCTTTGGCGGCGACAGACTCGTCGACCAAACGCCGCAAGACGAGCCATTTGAAGGACGTCCCCGAGACGCTGGCGATGAGGGAGAGCCTGCGCGATCGTTGTCGGGAGGTGGCCAACAAACTCGACCGCGATCATCCATTGACCAAAGACCAAATGGAACAGGTCGCCCGCGGCATGTTGCAGGAGGCGGATCTGCCGGAGCAATTCCTTGGCTGGGTGATGGTGATGATCAGCAGCGAGTTCTGGCGAGAGTCGCTCTCGCGAGTGCCGCCGGAACGACGGTTGTTCCTATTGCCGCACTGCTTGAAACATGCCGAAGGCTGCCCGGCCGACTACGACCAGTTCGGGATGAACTGCAAAGAGTGTGGCGCATGCAGTATCGCGGACTTCCGTGGAGCCGCGGAGAAAATGGGTTATCGAGTCCTCGTCGCCGAGGGTTCCCCCGTCGTCATGAAAATCATTGTCGGTGGATACGTCGACGCGGTCGTGGGTGTGGCATGCTTGAACGTGCTGGAAAAGGCTATCGATAAAGTCCTGCTTGCAGGCATTCCGTGCATGGCGGTGCCGTTGCTCTCGAGCGATTGCCGGAACACGAAAGTCGACGAGGCTTGGGTCGACGAGATGATTCGAACGCCTTACGAACCTGCTGCCGCTGCCACCAAGACTTATGTCCATCTGATCCGCGAGTCCAGTCGTTTGTTCGATTGCGGGTCACTCGACCGACTCGCCCCCAAGGCACGCAATGCCATCCTGGACCTGCCGGTGGCGGAGGAAGACGAAGAAGACTCGATCGAAGGTGCTGTTGAGCGTGCCTCGTTGACCACCGCCGATGACCGTGGCGAGGCTGATCGGCCACGAGTCGCACTGACGCCCGAACACTTGGATGGCGTGGATCCGATCGCCGCAACCGAGGCCATCGCCTACGACTTCCTGGCACGGGGCGGCAAACACGCACGACCATTCATCACGTTGGCCGCCTACGACGCGATGCGTGGTGGTCCTTGCGTTGGTGACGACGGACAGGCCCAAACCCGGGCCTTGCCCGATTCAGTACGCCGAGCCGCTCTGTCGATCGAGACGTTTCACAAGGCCAGCTTGGTCCATGACGATATCGAAGACGATGACCCTTACCGGTATGGCGTCCCATCGGTCCACCATCAATTCGGAGTCGCCTCGGCAATTAACGTCGGCGACTATCTAATCGGGTTGGGATATCGGCTACTTAGTCGCCCTGATCATGGAGGGAATCCAGTCGACGCTCAGACTCGAGTCGATCTGTTGGACTCACTGGCAGCCGCCCACGTTCGCTTATCCGAGGGGCAGGGTGCGGAGTTGCTATGGCGTGACGCGAAGGACCGGCGTCTCAGCCCGCTGGACGCGTTGAAGATCTATGCGTTGAAGACGTCGCCGGCCTTCGAGGCTGCACTCTACAGTGGCATTCGGATGGCCGTGGCCGACGATCCCAAAGAATTGGCAGGGTTGATTGAGCCGCTCCGCAAGTTCAGTCGCAACTTAGGCGTCGCATTTCAAATCATCAACGATCTCAATGATTGGATTGGCGATCATAGCAATAAGATGGCAGCCGGCGCCGACGTGATCGCGGGTCGACCGACACTGCTTTGGGCATTGGCGCTCCAGGAGCTGGGGCAGGGTGATCAAGACAAGCTCTTGCACCTCGTGACCGATGAGGCGGCCGAATCAATGTCCGATCAACAGCGACTTCGCGTCGCCGAGCGGCTATACGAATCCGCCGGTGTGTTTGAATTGGCACTCCAACTGGTGGACAAGCACCAAGCTCGGGCGGAAGCCGTCGCGGATCAGATCGAAGTCACGGAGCTACGTCGTTTGTTGTACTATTTGGTCGATACGGTGCTGCAACGTCCTGAACTTGCCGACGAGAGCGCCGCCCCTCTTCCAGTAGTGCCGCTGGGCGTGTCGGCCACGACGCTGAAATGACCCTGATGAGATCATGACTGGCAAAACAGGCACCCGCGACCGATGTGACCAACAGGTCCAACTGGACTCGCTGATCGACGAGTTCTACGGGACGATCGATGAACTCGGGTCGTTCTGCACCGTGGCATCATGTCCGAAGCCTTTCGATCAACTGCTCGATCATGAAGCTCACATGACGGTGACCGTGGAGGCCTTCCATGGCGATCTGGTGAATGTCGATGTTCATCAAACTCGATCGATCGGCGACGAGTTGCTGCCCGCCTCGTACACCCGCGAGATCACGCTCGCCACACGCGGCAATGGCACGCTGGTGCAGTACGGGATCGTTCGGCTGGACCCCTCGGCACTGGCAATCGACGTTTGGAAGGAGATCCATAGCCAAGCGATTCCACTTGGCCGCGTCCTGATCAATCACCAGGTGCTACGTGATGTGCATCTTTGCCAACTTTGGGAAGTCGTAGCAGGGCCAGCATTGGCATCTCGCCTGAAGATTCCGGTTGGCGAAACGACCTATGGGCGGACGGCAAGGATCAGCTGTGACTCAAGACCCGCGATTGAGCTGTTGGAGATTGTTCGTTTGCAGGAATAACGATTCAGACGCAAGCACAATGGCGATCGAATCCATTTCGACACGACCAACCGATGCGGTGCCCCCCCTCCAAAGGGTAAGCTGATGCTGTCCAATAAGCCCTCATGTTTGACATGATTGTTCAGGTTGCTACCATACGATCAAATTAGCCGGGATGATTCGCCCTTACCGGTCGATACCATCCATGATTGCTGGGCCCTTCGCGGACCAGTCCTACCCAACAAACCATCTTGTTTGTCAGTTTGCGTTTGCTCGAATTGACCGACAGATCCTGCCTAAGTTCCTTTATCGCCGCTCAAGTGGTCGTTCCGCCGAGATGTTCTCAGGTTGAACGGGTCGCGTTTGCATTGATAAGACTCAACCGTACTGGGAGACGAAGCTGATGCGTTGTTCCGGAAACCCTCTGACCCGAAACCGAATGTTCGGCCGCCGCGGATTCTTGATGGCCGGAACTGCCGGAGGTCTTGGATTGTCGCTGCCGGACCTGCTGATGCGGCGGGCCTCGGCGGAGCTGAAGCACTACGACTTCATTGAAGCTCGTGCCAAGAGCGTGATTCACATTTACCTTCCCGGTGGAATGGCACAGCAGGAGTCCTGGGATCCCAAGCCCTATGCACCGCTGGAGTATCGCGGCGAATTGGGAACGGTGAAGACGAATACCGGCGAACGAATCTGCAATTCGCTTCCCAAACTTGCCCAGCGGGCTGACAAATTTGCCGTGATTCGATCGATGACCCACGGGGAGGCCGCACACGAACGTGGCACCCACAACATGTTCACGGGATATCGCCCGAGCCCGGCATTGAAGTATCCAAGCTTTGGTGCGGTGGTCAGTCATGAATATGGGCCGCGCAACAACCTGCCCGCTTACATTTGCATCCCCAATGTCCCTAACGAATTCGCCGGCACTGGTTATTTACCCAGTAGCTATGGCGGATTCGCGTTGGGTGCCGACCCATCGCGAGACGACTTCAAGGTTCGGGATTTGAACCTGGCCAGCGGTGTCGAGGACGAACGATTCCTCCGACGCAAGCGGGCCTTGGAGATGGTCAACCAACGGTTTGTTTCTGCGACATCACCCGACAATGTTGCCGCGATGAGCACGTTCTACGAGCGGGCGTACGATCTACTCGATACGCCCGCGGCAAAGGAAGCATTTGATTTAAAAAAGGAAGACAGCAAGACTCGTGACCGATACGGTCGAAATCAGGCGGGAGCACGAATGCTGATGTCGCGTCGACTAATCGAGGCAGGTGCTCGGCTAGTGACGATGACCTACGGCGGTTGGGACATGCACACCAACATCACGCAAGGGATCGGCAACAACATGCCGAGCTTGGATCAAGGTCTCTCGGCACTTCTGGATGACTTGTCCGAACGAGGGTTACTGGACGAGACCTTGGTGATGGTTAGCAGCGAGTTTGGCCGGACTCCCAAGATCAACGCCGACGCGGGCCGCGACCACTGGCCCAAGGTCTTCAGCGTCATGCTGGCCGGTGGAGGCATTGCGGGCGGACAGGTTTATGGTGCGTCCGATGCTACGGCGAGCGAACCCGATTCGGACCCAGTATCGCCGGCCGACTTGGCGACCACGATGTATCACCTATTGGGGATCGTCGCCGACAAAGAATTGATGGCGCCCGGCGATCGGCCCATCGAGATCGTTGACGGTGGCAAGGTCGTTGAGGGCTTGCTGGCCTGACGCCGAGCCGTCGATTGGCCACGTCGCGGCCTCCATCGTCGCTCAGCGAGTTCTGGCGGCTTTCCATGTTCATTTCCGCCCTTTCACCGTGATGGATCATGATTCAGATTCGACCCCAACTTGGTGCGTACCTGGTTTCGCTGTGCTTTGCATCCTTCGCGTCGGCGGCATTCCCGTTAGTGACTCACCATCGCCCCCTGGGTGCCACGCGCGGCGAGCAAACCACGATCGTCTTTCATGGTGAACGTTTAAAGGGTACCCATCAGGTGTTGGTGGATCTGCCTGGAATCGAGATCCAATCGGTCAAGCCACTCAACGCCAAGTCGGTTGAGGTCACCTTGACTTCGGACAAGGATTTGCAGCCAGGGCTCTATCCGGTTCGATTGGTCACCCATTTAGGTGTTTCGAATCTTCGCATGATCGGAATCGGATCGATGCCGGTCGTCACTGAGAAAGAACCCAACAGTAGCTTTGACACCCCGCAAGACGTCCCCTTGAATCGAACGGTGGACGGGTTCGTTGATCGTGAAGATGTCGACTATTACCGCGTGGATCTTCAAGCCGGTGACAAGTGCACGGTGGAGATTGAGGGGATCCGCCATGGATATGACTTGAGAAACCGGTCCATCCTGGATCCTTACGTCGCGATTCTGGACACAAATCGATTCGAACTCGCCGTTAGTGATGATTCGTCTTTGTTGAAGCAAGATGGTTTGTGCAGCTTTACGGCGGATGAAGACCAAAGTGTGATCGTGATGGTTCGAGACAGCTCGTTCCTGGGTCGAAAGGATGTTTGCGCCTATCGTTTGCACGTTGGCTCCTTCCCGCGGCCGGTTGCCGTGATCCCATCGGGAGGCGTCGTCGGCGATCAGCTCAACGCCCGGTTGATTGATGTGGATGGTTCGCTGAGCGAAGCCCAGGTCCTGCTTCCCAGCGAGAGCGTGGACTTTTGGCCCGTGGTCACCGAAACGGATGCTGGCATTTCACCTTCGCCCAACTGGATTCGGGTAAGTGATGCCCCTGTGCGGATGGAGAGTGAGCCAAACGACAATTATCGGGATGGTCAGAAGTGCGACGTGCCCGCGTTGTTGTGCGGAATCATCGGCCAGCCGGACGACTTTGATTGCTACACCTTTCAAGCGAAAAAAGGCCAGAAGTACCGGATCGAACTTCACGCCAGGCAAAAGCTACGCTCGCCGCTCGATGGTGTCATCAACCTGTTTGGCCCCGACCACAAGACCATCAAGTCGAGCGATGACGTCGGCTATAACAGGGACGGTGTCATGGATGTGACAATCAGCAAAGACGGCGCTCACACGATCCGTGTCTATGACCACTTGCGTGGTGGCAGCCCGCTACACCATTACGTGATCAGCGTTGAAAAGTTGGAGCCGTCGTTCACGATGGATCTCAAAGAAGTTCGTCGTGATGAAGCCGTGGTGGTCCCCGTCCCCGCAGGCGGTTATGGCGCGATGGTGGTGCGTGCATCACGGTCCCAATACAGCGAAGCGATTGATCTGGCCGTCGAAGGACTTCCTGATGGCGTCACCGCCACCACGTTCTCTATCCCCAAGGGACGAACCGAGGTGCCCGTGCTGCTGCATGCGTCGGCCGATGCCAAGCCCACCGGCGTCTTGTTCGATATCGTTGGCACTGGAAAGGTTCGAGACAGCATCGTGAGCGCGTCTTTGAAGCAACATCATAAGCTGGTGCTCGGACAGAATCGTCGCGAGATGTGGGGTTACGACACGGACCGAGCCGCCATGGCGATCTGTGAACCGATGCCATTCCAAATTGAGTTTGTGCAGCCGAAGACGCCCGTCCTTCGCCGAGGCAGTAAAGAACTCTTGGTCAGGATTACGCGAGACGAAGGATTTAACAACACGGTCTACTTCAAGACACTCTATTACCCTCCTGGCGTGGGCGTGAATAATTCTCGCCGCATCGAAAAAGGAAAGAACGAAGTTCGTATCCCAATCACAGCCAACAAGAGCGCGGGGATCGGTCGCTGGCCGATGATCTTGCAGGTTAGTTACGGGACCTCGGCGGGAACCACAACGGTAGCATCGCCGCCCATCGAATTAGAGGTTCAGGACGCCGTCTATAACTTTCAGTTTCCGCGAGTCGCCGCCGAACAAGGCACTCAGACGCAGTTGAGCGTCGGACTCGAGACGATTCGAGAGATCGATGGTGATGTGGACTTCACGATCGTTGGACTTCCCAATGGTGTGACGAGTCCCGAACCGACCCAAACAGTCGACGCCGGCGCGACCGTTGTGACCTTTCCCTTGTCCGTCGCGGCCGATGCCAAACCTGGTCAGCACAAGACCATCAACATCCAAACACGCATACGTCGTGATGGCGAGGTCATGGTGCAAACCGATGGCGTCGGAGAATTTCGAATCGACAAGCCACTACCGGCCAAGAAGGCGCCCGCAAAGGCTGCCGCAACCAAGCCAAAGACGGCTGCCCCCAAGGCGACCAAACCGCTCAGTCGGCTCGAACAGCTTCGCCAACTCCGGGCCGACCAGTGAAAAGAGAAACCGTCGCCCACATCGGACTTCCTTCGTCCCCCAAGGTTCACGTGATGAACAGTACCCATTCCCTCTGCTCGACATTCGGTCGGATTGGATTCGTGATTGCCATTCTGGCGATGGCGTCTTCGTTGCCGACTTGGGCGGCGGCACCCGATGCGACACCAGCAAAATCGGATCCGCGTACGAAGATCGATTTATCGGTCTACCCTCCTACGATCCAGCTGAATTCCGCGGTTGATTTTCAAAACATCGTCGCCGTGCTGCGGCGCGAAGACGGCGTGACAATCGACGTGACGGACCAGATGCGCTGGCAGTTTGCGGACACCGGAATGGCAGTGCTCGACGGTCATGCTGTAAGGCCAAAGAAGAACGGTTCCACGCAGCTGGAGGGTCGATTCAAGGGTGCCTTGGTCACCACCGACGTCACCATTGTGAATGTCGAAGAGACGCCCAAGACGAGTTTCATTCGCGACGTGATGCCGGTGCTGACGCGGGCGGGTTGCAATACCGGTTCCTGTCATGGCGCCGCCAGCGGCAAGGATGGATTTCGGCTAAGTCTCTTTGGGTATGACCCTGACGGGGATTACCAGCGCATCACACGGGAAATCGGCGTTCGACGGGTTAACCTCGCTGTCCCAGCGGACAGCTTGCTGCTGAAAAAGTCGATCGGTGCCGTGCCGCATACCGGTGGCAAACTGTTTGATGCTGATTCGGACTACTACGAAACACTCCATCAATGGCTGGCCGACGGCGCACTGGAGGACCCGAACGACGCACGGCCCCCGGTGGTGAATTCCATCGCCATTTACCCGCCCCAAGCGGTGATCCAGGGCAATGGTGTCTCACAACGAACCGTCGTGGTGGCAACCTACGCCGACGGGAGCACTCGCGACCTATCCCGTTTGGCGGCGTTCTCGACCAACAATGCCACGGTCGCTAGCGTCGACCAAGATGGATTGATGACGGCGGGAAATCGAGGAGAGGCCTTTGTAATGGCTCGCTTCGACACACATACCGTGGGCACTCAGGTACTTACCCTACCGTCCGATTTGAAATACTCGCGACCAAAGTCGACCGCGGACAATTATGTCGACACCCTCGTCGATAAGAAATTGCAACAGCTGAGAATCGTTCCGAGTGGTCCCTGCAGCGACGAGGAATTCCTGCGTCGTATCACGATCGATATCACCGGATTGCTGCCGACCGAGCAAGAGTTCGACGCGTTCATCAACGATCCCGCGGAGGACAAACGTGATCGCCTCGTGGATCAATTGCTTCAGCGAAAGGAGTTCAGCGAAATCTGGGCGATGAAATTTGCTCAACTCTTGATGATCAAGAGTACCAATCAGTTCAGCAAGAAGTCCGCATTGCTTTACTCGACCTGGTTGACCGATCAGTTCGCTCGCAATGTACCGATCAATAAGATGGTCAAAGAACTCCTGACGACGTCGGGAGGAACGTTTACGCACCCCGCGACCAATTTCTATGAGGTCGAACGGGACACGCTGAAGACTTCCGAGAACGTCGCTCAAGTCTTCATGGGAATCCGCACGCAGTGCGCCCAGTGCCATAACCATCCGTTTGATCGATGGACCATGGACGATTACTACGGTTTCGCCGCCTTCTTTTCACAAGTCGGACGGAAACAAGCGGAGGACTACCGTGAAAAAGTTGTCTACAACCGCCGCAACGGCGAGGTCAAACATCCCGTCACCAACGAAGTCGTCGAGCCAAAATTCTTGGGCGGTGAAACGCCTGATTTGAAAGGCGAAGATCGCCGAATGGCACTCGCAGACTGGCTGACGTCCGATGACAACCCGTTTTTCGCCTCCAGCATTGCGAATCGAGTGTGGGCGCATTTCATGGGAGTCGGAATCATCGACCCGGTCGATGACATTCGGATCAGTAACCCTCCGACCAACCCTGAATTACTCGATCGTCTGGGCGCCAGGTTAGTCGAAGTCGAGTTCGACTTCCGACGTCTGGTACGCGACATTTGCACCAGCGACGCCTACGCTCGAAGCAGCATCTCCAATCCCACTAACCAGCACGATACCCGCAATTACGCTCATGCGGTGGTTCGTCGAGTCCCCGCGGAAAACTTGTTGGACTGCATTTGCCAGGTAACCGACTCGCCAGACAAGTTCAGTGGCCTACCCGTCGGCAGCCGAGCCGTTCAGATCGCCGATGGCGCCACCACGAATTACTTCTTGACGACGTTCGGTCGGTCGCCGCGATTGACCGTATGTGACTGTGAGGCGACAACCGAACCATCGCTTTCGCAAGCCCTGCATTTGCTAAACGGAAACTCCGTTCACAACAAGATTCTCAGTTCGAAGTTGATCGCCGACTGGATCCGCAAAGACAAACTAAGCCCCCAGGATGTGCTCACCCGGATTTATGTCCGTTCGCTGTCACGAGAGCCGACGCAGGCCGAACGCGACGAGGTCAACGCACTACTCCAAGAGCCAGGTGTGGATCCCGTTCCCGTGATGGAAGACATGTTCTGGGCCGTTCTGAACGGACGCGAGTTTGTCTTCAACCACTGAGCAAGAAACGCCGCCACGATGATGCAAGGTCGAATGATGTCGAATTTCCCCAGCCAACCCCGGATGCCAAGCCGACTCGTGGCGATGTTCCAGTGGGCACCGATCCATGACGACTCGATCATCCGAATCGGGGTAGTCGCCGAATTCGTTGGCGTCCTTACTCTTTTCATCGGAATGGTCGCTGCCTGTGCAACGGTGGCCTTCGCCGACCAGCAGCCCACCGACCAGACCAAGAAGTGGACCTACGAGGACGACGTTCAACCGATTCTTCGGGAGCACTGCATGTCGTGTCACCACCAAGGTGATCAAAGGGGTGGCCTTGCCTTGGACACGTTTGCGTCCTTGATGGAAGGTGGTGGTAGCGGGGAGATCGTCTACGACGATGGCGACGTCGATGGCAGTCGACTCTGGCAACTGGTCAATCATGATGACACTCCGGTCATGCCACCGTCCGCGCCCAAACTGTCCGATTCGAAACTCGCGGTGATACGAGCATGGATCGAAGGCGGAATCTTGGAGAACAGTGGATCCAAAGCAAAGGCCAAACCGAAGACAGCTTTGGCCTATGTGGAATCGACGACGGGCCGGCCCGAGGGTGCCCCGCCGATGCCCGAGTCGCTGCCGCAGAGAGTGCCAGTCGTCTCGGAGCGTGCTTCCGCCACGACGGCGGTTGCCTGCAGCCCTTGGTCTCCCCTCGCCGCCATTGCGGGACAGAGACAGATTTCCATTTACCATACCGACACGCATGAACTGTTAGGTGTTCTACCGTTCGACGAAGGCATCGCGCAGTCGTTGCGGTTCAGCCGCGATGGTCAGTATTTGATCGCGGGTGGCGGCGAGCACAGCGTTCGCGGGATTGCGGCGGTTTACGACATCCGAACAGGCGATCGAGTCGCCACGCTAGGCGATGAGCTAGATACGGTTTTTGATGCCGATGCGAGCGGTGACATGAGCCGGGTTGCCCTTGGGGGGCCCAAGAAGATGCTGCGGATCTTCGATGCCACCGACGGAACACTCTTGTTTGACATCAAGAAGCACACCGACTGGATTTATGGTGTCGCGTTCAGTCCCGATGGCGTTCTGGTGGCCTCATCGGATCGCTCCGGTGGACTCTGTGTTTGGGAGGCGGACACCGGTCGACTGTTCCTAGATCTAACCGGTCACAAAGGCGCGGTGAACTCCGTCGCTTGGCGGGATGACTCCAACGTTCTGGCGAGTGCCAGTGATGATGGCACGGTGAAGCTCTGGGACATGGTCAGCGGCAAAAACCTGAAAACGATCAAGGCGCACGGCAGCGGGGTCACGGCTGTGCGTTTCGATCATCAAGGCCAGATCGCTACGGCTGGGAAAGACAAACGCGTCCGTATCTGGGATCAAGCCGGCAAACAGGTTTTCCAATCGCAGCCATCGCAGGAAGCCGTCTTGGAGGTTGCGATTTCGCACGATTCCAGTCGAATCGTCCACGGCGACTGGACTGGAAAAGTCGTCAGCTTGATGGTGAAGGATATCAAACAGAGCGGCGAACTTGCCGCCAACCCACCACCGGCCCGACAACGCCTCGAGTCGGTCGAGAAGGTCCTTGTGAGCATCGAGAATCAACTTGCCCCATTGACCAAGCTGCGAGACGAAGCCGCCGCGAAACTGGATGCTTCTCAAGAGCGTCTGGACGGAATAGCCCAGCAGCACCGCCAGTTTGAAGGTTCCATTGCTGCGCTAACCAAGGACATCGAAACGCACCGAGACGACGAGCAGCAAGCGACCCGGCGGATTCAAGATCTGGTCGCCAGTTCGCGTCACCAACATGATCGAGTGATCGCCGCCCGACTCAACTCATCCGAAACGGCGGATGACGAGTCGCTCCAGCGGATCGCGAAGCTGGAGTCGGCCCTTGCCCAGGAACTCATCGAGCTTTCCAAGGCTCGGTCGAATGTGGTGGCCAGTCGGTCGTCAGCTGAGAAATGCCGTAAGCAGCTCGAACGGACGCGTGCGGATCAGACCACGCTTGGCGGGACCGTTGCGGCGGCGGAGAAAGCGGTCAAGACCGCCAAGGCTGCGTTGGAACAGGCCAATGCATCACGGGACGTCGTCGTGGCCCAAATGAACGCCAAGCAGCAGCGCAAACAACAGCTGCTCGACGCGATTCAATAACCCATGTCGATTGTCACGCTGTCTTGAATTCGACTTACCGCGTTGAGCCAGGCGTTGACGGGATGGTCGCTGCGGCAGCCCGAAACGCGTGCGAACAGGGCGTCATTCGATCAGCCCACCTGTTTGCGTCCCTCGACTCCACCAACTCCGAGGCACTACGGTGGCTTGCGAACAACGAGCGGCAATTGGGGGCGTCAATCGCCGATTGGTTGCCAAGGCTGGTCATCACCGATAGTCAAACCGACGGTCGCGGACGCCACGGCAATCAATGGATTGCCAGCGACGACTGCCTAGCCATGTCGCTCGTAGGCCCGTTCCAAAGTCCCTGCGTTTCGTTGGCCGTTGGCGTCGCCGTCGCCGAAACACTGGAACATTTGGCAGCGCCTCTCCAGTGCGGACTGAAGTGGCCCAACGATGTTTGGATATCCAAACAAAAGGTCGCCGGGATCCTCATCGAGAGAAATGCAATGGCGCCCGACCAAGTTGTCATTGGGATTGGAGTGAACTTGCAGGCGCATCCCGCCATCCAGGACTGCCGAAATCCTGCCGTGCCGCCGACATCCGTCCTCCACGGAGCCAATCGTTTTGTAACGCGAGGCGACTTGCTCCAAACACTGCTTCTGTCGCTGATTCATTGGTGCCACCAGTCCAACGTCGAACCGGATCTCGTTCATTCAGCATTTCGTCGTCGCTGTCAACTTGAGGGTCATGACGTCGCTCTTGAAGTTGCTGGCGACGTTGTTCAAGGGCATTGCCACGGCATCGACCCGAGCGGCGGTCTAAGGGTGGCATTCGGTGATCGCGTAAGGGTCATTCAAAGCGGCGACGTTCGGCAGATACGTTCGGCCGGACACATTGGCTCCTAATCGATCGTTGACGATGGCGCGAAATGAACAAGAGCGTGAAGATCTCCTAGCCGAAGGCATCCAATTGGTTCGCCGAGGACGGATATCAGCGGTGATTCAGGATGTTGAAATTCAGTGGCTCGCAGGATGGAGGCAATCGGGAGCGTTCAGCGTTTTCGAGAATTCAGACCCCGTTTTTCAGTTCAATGTGTCATCGCGTCTCCGTCGCGTCTTCAAGGACGCCGTTCGGTACGCCGCCCACGGTGGTTTGCTTCACGAATTGGTGCGTCAACCCGATCCGTCCGGGCGACTACGACTCGAACGACGCGTTCTCACAGGTGATGAGTCCGCCGTCATGACGAGTCGATGGTCACAGATCTTCCATCGCCTGAATCATGCCGTCGAAGACGAATGCGCCGACCTCGAAACCGTTGGCATCGAACCGAGTCTTTGGAGGGCCGAAGTGACCGCTGCATTGCAGTCGATTGGCGCGATTTATCGCGTCGCAAATGCCCCGAGCGAATCTGCCAATTGCTAGCAAAAAACGGGTTTGCTAGCACTACCCGTAGTGGGTTCTCGGCTCTTTGACTCTAGATGCGGTTTCTCGTTGGATGCTTAACGGGCCAGACCTATAGTCGCCGCAGCCTGACTGAGCAACGTTGCTTGGTCACCCAGCCCACCCGAGCAGGAGTGAATCATTTTGCGATCCGGGATGTCCGGAGAGCGTGACGATTGGTGAGAATCGGTAGGCAAGAACAAACCGAACTTGTTTGCCGCGACCATCCATCGCCACGATCTGTTCGCAACATGAATCAGGACTTGGCACTAGACGTGTCAGACCCATCCTGGGGTGGATTTTCATTCTTTGCCGAATCGAAGAGGACCTTCAGATGACGTGCAAACCCTTGATCGGTCTCAATGCCGATTTTCGCGGTAACGTTCGCAGCACCCCTGCATTCGCCTACATTGCCGCAGGTTATTATCAGTCCATTTTGAATGCTGGCGGCGTTCCTGTAATCGTTCCTCCGCAACCGGATCCCGAGTCGGTCCACCGCGTGTTGGACGCAGTTGAAGGTTTTCTATTCATTGGTGGCGCGGACCTGGATCCTCGCAATGACGGTTTCATGATGCACCCCAGCGTGCACGCGATGGACTCGGGTCGCGAATCGAGTGACCGTCTATTGATGGCCGAAATTGCCGAACGTCGCATGCCGGTACTCGGTATCGGAGTCGGCATGCAGTTGATTAATGTCCAACAGGGAGGAAATCTATTCTTGAACATCAAGGAGGACTTGCCTAATGCGGTTCCCCACTTCGATGCCCAAGATACCAACCACCGCCATACGCTCACGGTCGAAAGCGATTCGCTGATCGGTCGTGTCTATGGAGACGGTGAGATCCGTGTCACCAGCCGACACCACATGGCCATTGATGAAGTCGCACCTGGATTTCGCGTGACCGCCCGTTGTCCCGATGGGGTCATCGAAGCAATCGAGAGTGAGATGCTTGATTGGTTTGCCGTCGGAACACAGTTCCACCCCGAGTCGGAGGCCGCCTCGGCGCTCGACATTCGAATCTTCGAAGAGTTCGTCGACGCGGTTCGAGATCGGAAACTCGATCCGGCGACCGCAACGGAGGATTCGGAAAGTTACCGATTGGTCGCTTAGCAAACGACATCAAGTTTGATGGTCGAGACGCTCACCCTCCCCTCAAGCACCATTGGGGAGGGTATCGAGGCCTCGCGACGCCAAGACCGACATGCGCGATCTCGAGAACCGCGCAAGAGCGATGGATGGCGGGTTCCTTGGCAGTCCATGGGTTTCCGATGACCACCAACAGGAATCCAACTCGGTGGCACGACCATGTCGAAAAGTTTCGCGTTGCGCTGATGGGCCTCATCATTGCCGCACGCCGACATAGTAGCGTTCGTTTTCACGCGATCGCGGCGATCGCGGTGACCGCAATGTCGCTATTCCTTCGAATCGATCTGCGCGGTTGTGCCCTACTCGCGACCGTCGCTGGTTTGGTGATGGCGACGGAACTTCTCAACACAGCGATTGAAGAACTGGTTCGGGTAATCCATCCGGATCGCTGCCCCAAGATCGGTCGCGTCCTGGATATTTCAGCCGCTGCCGTGCTGGTCGCCGCATTGGTTGCGATCGTGGTCGGGTTCTGCATTCTCGGCCCACCCCTGATTGCGTGGTGGCAATCGACTGAAACGAGGCTCTAACTCGATGTTGCTCGGTGGCTCGTATGCTGACCCATCCGAAACGAGGTTTGGCAGGGGGCGACCGACAAAAAGGTGAAAAGTGTCAAAAACTCATTCCCGTTGACGGTTTTGACTCAACTTTGGTACCGGCAACGTCGAGAGCTTTCGTTTCACCAACCGATGCCGAGGAAGGCACATGCCGATCGTCGCTGTATCCGACCGCTCGATTCGACGCGATGCCGCCTGGACGGGTGGCTGGCGCGTCGCAGCGACATGTTGGTTCGTAGGTTTCGCCGTGACTTCGTCGGCTTGGACGCAGACCGACACGCGACGAATCCCGGTTCGTCGTCCGTCTTCCACGCCGAACACGGCCCGATCTGCCGATCGCGTGACGCCAGCGGATTATGAGGCCGACGGTCCGATCGCCGAGCAGCCGGGCGAGGTTACCGAAATCATCATTCGAAATGAGGCTGGCGAGATCATTGAAGGCGAGCTAGGCCAGGGTGAATTTTTTGTTGGTCCAAGACCGGCTCCCGTGATTGTTGGCGATCCGGCGGGCCGATCCGTCGTGCACTCCATTGCAGACGATGGAACGGTCGCTCAGGCCATGCCAGGTCAAACGCCGCTGCCAACCGGAACGACATCTTGTTCGCAATGCGACACGGTCGGGTGTCACGGCGATTGCGGCCCAACTCGATCACCACGCAACGCCGACCTTGCACGCGCCGAAGCAATCGCTCGCGTGCTCGCGAATCCGTTCGCCGATTTTTGGGTCCGTGCCGAGTACGTTCATCTGTTTGTCGATGGTCAACCGATCCCCGCCTTAGTCACGACGGGTCCATCTACCGCGGATGTCGACGACGCGGGCGTGATCGGTCAGACGGGTGTGACGGTCCTGGTTGGGAATGAACGCCTGGATGAGGATGATCGCTCGGCGGGTCGTTTCGAACTGGGTCGCTACCTGTCCGACACTGGATTGGCTGTGTCCGCGTCGTTTCTATTCAGTGAAGACGTTTCGTCGACATTCATCGGCGATGCCACAACCGCGGATGTGCTTGCGCGACCATTCATCGATCTATCGCCTGGTAGCGTCGGCTACGATGCCGAACTCATTTCATACCCGGGAACATTCGCCGGTGATGTGACAGTCGGCAGTAACACCGAGTTCGGCATGGCCGATGCGCTCGTTCATGCCATACTGATCAGCACGCCCACGCGCCGGCTCGACGGATTCATCGGATACCAATACCTCATGCTCGACGACGACTTGCACATCACGGATTCCAAGCGTGTCGTCGGTGGTACCACGGGGCTTACGATCAGCAGCCGCTTCACCCATTCAGATCAATTTCGAACTCGGAATGACTTTCATGGCGTCGCGATCGGTGCGCGAACACGGATCTGCCACTGCGGCTGGGCATTCTCGACATCGCTCAAGCTTGCACTTGGCTTGACCGATGTGACGGTGCATCGTGACGGTACTTCGACGTCCGACGTCGCGATCGTTGGAGGCGGCACCGATTCGACCGTCAGCAATACGGGCTTGCTGATACAAGATTCCAATCGCGGAACGCGAGACTTTGACTCTTTCTCGGTCGCACCAGAATTGAACTTTCGGCTTGCGCGTCGTCTCGCCAGTGGCTGGGATGCCTCGATGGGGTATCAACTCATTTGTTGGAGTCGTGTCGCGCGTGCCGGGGACCAGATTGATCTGTTGGTCAACCAAACACAGTCTTCAGTTGGCGGACTCCAAGGCATCGCGGCACCAGGTGACTCAATCATCATGGACGATCTGATTGCCCACGGACTGACATTTGGTCTGTCCCGCGAATTCTGAACTCAAGCGATTGCCTCCGACTCTCCCCAGATGAGTCGCGGGCGCCCATAATCGATTGTCCGATCATGTTGGGGTGGCAGCGCGCATCTCCGCCAACGAACGATTATCTTGAGCGGCGAGGTTTTCAGTTCGACCCCGCTATTTTCGTTTGGATGTTCATGTCGGAGTACTCTCGTCGCGAGTCGTTGAAGTTGCTTGGTGCTTTGTCAACCGCGTCCGCCTGCGCGCAGGCGGAGGAGCCAGATGAGGATGCGGGCGGCGTTCCAGAGAGTCCGCTTTCCCAGGATCCGACGCAGCACCGATCTCAATGGCATCGAATGCACGATCGAACCTGGATCGGACGCGATTATTGGGCAAATCCGATGGAGGGGTGGCAGGTTCGCGATGGTGCGATTGAGTGCCTCCAGCGAGGCGGTAATCGAAACGTTCACCTGATCACTCATCATCTGCGGCACACCGATCAGTCGTTTGAAATGTCGGTCACCATTTCGAGAATCGAGCCGAGTGAAACGAAGCCCTCCGGCGACGGGGCGGTTGATGACGGTGTCGGGTTTTTGATTGGCGTCAAGAGCGAACTGGATGAAACGAAGAGCAATGCATTTGCGCGAAAGGGACTGACGGTCGGTCTGCGTGACAGTCAACTCTGGATTGGAGGACGACCGGGCCCGCAATTGCCGACTTTGGATCCTCAAGGTATTCGGCTCCAACTGACTGGTGAGCCACGTCAAGACGATGTGCAGTTAACGTTGCGAGCCCTCGACTCCGGTGGTGTTGAGTTGGGGCGGCTGCTGCATGCAGTGCCCCAAAATGCCGTACGGGGAAATGTGGCTCTGGTGAATTGTTTTGATGCGGGAACCAATCGCAACGCCGGTGCACGGCATCGTTTTGATGATTGGCGCGTTTCCGGTGATGCATTCGACGTTCGTTCGGAACACGCATTCGGACCAATCCTATGGTCGATGTATTCTTTGTCGGACTCGCGCAGCGATGAAGGGTTCGTGCTGAAGTTGAGTGCCTTGTTGCCGCCCATGGGTTCGGACGACCATCACCAAGTCCAGTTGCAAGTCCGGCGCGGTGAGCGTTGGGTCTCCCACGGCGAGGCGTCGATTGATTTAGACGCATGGACGGCCACGTTTCGCATTGCCAACTGGGATGCGACGGAGGACGTTCCCTTTCAACTGGTCTATAAACAGACCTATCGAGAGGGTGCGGATACGTATCACGACTGGACCGGCGTCATCAAGGCAAATCCGGTGAATCGTCCGGTTCAATTGGCGGCGTTGACCTGCCAAAAAGACTATGGGTTTCCATATGCACCGGTCGCCGAAAATATCCGTCGGCTCGACCCGGACTTGATCTACTTTTCCGGTGACCAGTTGTATGAGAGCCACGGTGGATACGGGCTCATTCGCGAGCCGGCCGATGCGGCAATCATCAACTACCTACGCAAATTCTACATGTTCGGTTGGGCGTTTCGCGAGCCAATGCGATTCGCACCGACGCTCTGCATCCCCGACGATCACGATGTGTTTCAGGGCAACATCTGGGGTGAAGGTGGTGCCGCGATGAAGGCCACCGATCAGGGAGCGTCGTCCAAAGGTGGTTATCGCGAACCGGTTCGCATGGTCAATGTCGTCCATCGAACTTGCGCGGGTCATCATCCGGATCCGTTTGATCCCAATCCGGCAAGTCGCGGGATGTCCGTGTATTACGGTGACATGGTTTACGGCGGCGTCAGTTTTGCGATCTTGGGTGATCGCCAGTTCAAGAGTGGACCGGAACACGTGGACACGGGCAGCGGGCGTGCGGATCATGTGCGAGATCCGACTCTTGATACCGAGCGGCTGGATTCGCCCGAGTTGAGTTTGCTCGGTGAGCGCCAAGAAGATTTCCTGAGGCAATGGTCGCGTGACTGGCGCGGCGCCCGATTGAAGGTGTTGTTGAGTCAGACCGTGTTTGCCGGGGTGGCCACCCACCACGGATCGTTTGATGGGTACCTGAAAGCCGACCTGGACTCGGGTGGCTGGCCCCAGTCAGCTCGGAATCGCGCGATCGACTTCATTCGCGAAAGTGGCGCGTTGCACGTCAACGGCGATCAGCATTTAACGTCATTGACCCAGTACGGCGTCGCTGATCAACGCGATTCGAATTGGTCGTTTTGCGTGCCTGCGATTGCGGCCGGTTATCCTCGATGGTGGCGACCGGATGAGGTCGGTATGCCGCATCGCAATCGCCCCGAGCACGGGATGCCGAATACCGGTGAGTATCGGGACGGTTTCAACAACCGCATTTATGTCTATGCGGTCGGCAATCCGGAGGTGGGCAAGAGCAAGAACCGATACGAACTGGCTCATGAGAAAGGCAGCGGTTTCGGCTACATCATCATGGATCCGGCCACACAGACCTATGAAATTCATAGTTACCGATTCGCGATCGATGCGACGGATGGTGATTCTGGAAACGAGTTCCCCGGCTGGCCCGTGATCATTCACGCCGACGAAAACCGAGGTCGAAATCGGTTAGGTTAGGACCGGGCCATCTACTTATGACGAGCGATCTGAAATCTAAAATGAACCGTTGTTATCTCCCCTTGGTCGTGTGGTGTTTCGTCGGTATCGCATCTGCCGACGATTGGGTTTCTCTAATGAGCGAGGACTGGCGAGACCACTGGTACGGTCGCCCGGGCAGGATGAGCCCCGACGAAATGGCGGCGATGGACACGGAGTCACGATCGGAGGCGATCCAGAAATGGACCGGGGAAGCATCCGAGCATTGGTCGGTCGACGAACAGATCCTGCTCAACGACGGGGAGGGAAACTTCTTGGTATCCAAGCAGCAGTTTGGGGACTACGAATTGCAGCTGGAGTATCGAACCGTCGCCAAGGCGGATAGCGGGATCTATCTGAAGGAATGCCCTCAGGTTCAGATTTGGGATTTCACGGATCCGTCCAAATTTCGGTTGGGATCCAACCTGGGCAGCGGCGGGTTGTGGAATCAACCAGCAGGTCGCCGCGGAAAGGATCCACTGGTGCTAGCGGATCATCGATTTGGGCAATGGAATCACGTTCGCGTTGTGCAAGTCGGATCGCGGACGTCCGTTTGGCTCAACGATCAGTGCGTCGTCGATCATGCCTTGATGGACAATTATTGGGATCGCGGTGCGCCGATGCCGGTTCATGGATCAATTGTGCTTCAAACGCACGGCGGCGAAATCGCTTGGAGAAACATACGCGTTCGTCCACTAACGACGACGCAGGCCAACGAAACGTTGGCGGCATATCAAAACGTCGCTTATCGATCGCTGTTTGATGGTGAAACCCTCGACGGTTGGGTCGGCGCGGTCGACGACTACGAAGTCACCCAGGATGGTTCCATTCAGTGTCAGAAAGGCCGCGGAGGTAACCTGCTGACATCCGAGCTGTTTCAAAACTTTTCGGTACGTTTGGAGTTTCGTCTGCCACCGGGCGGCAACAATGGGCTTGCCATCCGGGCACCGCTGGAGGGGAATCCGGCGTATCTGGCGATGACCGAACTGCAAGTGCTGGATCACACGCACCCGCGGTATGCCAATCTCGATGCCAGACAGGCACATGGATCGGCCTACGGGATGGTGGGTGCGCGACGTGGTTTCCTGCGCCAGACAGGACAATGGAACTTTCAACAGGTCGACGTGGATGGATCGGCGATTCGTGTCGAGCTGAACGGAAATGAAATCTTGAACGCGGATCTGAACGACGTCAGTGAGTTCATGGCGGAAACGCCTCACCCTGGTCGAACGCGTTTATCAGGGCATTTTGGCTTTGCCGGGCATAGTGACCCGGTCGAGTTTCGGGCGATTTTCGTGCGTGTTTTGCCTTCCGAAGAGGAAAAATTACGGCATTAGCCACTTGCGACGGACAACGGGCTGCCCCTTTCTGGTACGCTCTGCCCAGCGACGTTCAGAGAGAGCTCGAACACTTCGTTAAGGGCGCGTCGCGACACACTTTTTTTGGAATGAGACGAATGGCAGAAGGTACGATTAAGCGGCTCACCGACAAAGGCTTCGGATTTATCGACACAGGTGGACCGAAGGATTTGTTTTTCCACTCGACCAATGTCGAAGGCACCACCTACGACGAGTTGCAGGAAGGTCAGCGGGTCACTTACAACGAAGGTCGGGGTCCAAAGGGACCGTGTGCCGAGAACGTTCAGTTGGCGAACTGAACCTGCCGTTGAATTGATTCAAAACCGCCTCGGTGAGCGTCGCTCATCGAGGCGGTTTTCGTTTAGCGGGGCACATCAGTCACTGTTTCGACGGGCCCCATGCTGGCTGGTCACCTAAACCGTTTGACGCCAAAACGAGGCAGATCTAACCACCGCCAACGAGTGTCACGACCTCCACGACGTCACCAGCATTCACCAACACCGTCGCATGACTTTCGCGCGGAACGACGTCTCCATTGATTTCAATAGCCAGGTAGTGCTCCGGCACCTCGGCGCGACGCACCAACTCAGCAATCGGCATGGGTCCATCAATCTGCCTCGCTTCGCCGTTGATGGTGATCTCAATCATGCCGTTGCTTCGTCAAAGGCCGCGTCAAAGGCTCGATTGGATGGGCTAAAGTCAAGTTTCTTTGTAAATGCGCATGCTTCGCGGGCGCCAAATGTGCGTTCCATCCCGCTGTCTTCCCATTCGATGGAAAGGGGGCCCTGATAATCGATCACATTGAGGGCTCGGATGATTTCCTCAAAATTCACGCCGCCTCGACCGGGACTGCGAAAGTCCCATCCACGACGTGGATCGCCAAAGTTCAGGTGACTGGCATTGATGCCGGTGCGTCCATCCAACGTCACGATGGCATCTTTGATGTGGACATGATAGATCCGGTCGGGGAACTCCCGGATGAACTGAACCGGATCAATTCCCTGCCAAATGAGGTGACTTGGGTCAAAATTGAAACCGAACTCAGGTCGGTGATCCAGCGCTTCCAACGCGCGGTGCGCCGTGTAGATATCGAATGCGATCTCGGTCGGATGGACCTCCAATGCAAAGCGAACACCGCACTCGCCGAACACGTCCAGGATGGGGTTGAACCGTTCGGCCAATAAATCAAACCCCGCATCAATCATCGCCGGTGGGACAGGTGGGAATGAATACAGCAGATGCCAAATGCTACTGCCAGTGAATCCATTGACGGTGTCGACGCCGAACTTCTGCGCGGCGCGGGCGGTGTCTTTGAGCTCCTCGGCGGCACGTTGATTGACGTCGGCCGGGTTCCCGTCGCCCCAAACATAGTCGGGCAGAATCGCTTGGTGACGTTCGTCGATGTTGTCCAGAACGGCTTGTCCCACCAGGTGCGCACTGATTGCATGTGCTTGAAGGCCATGTTTATCGAGAAGCTCATGTTTGGCATCACAATAGCCATCCTCCGACACAGCCTTGTCCACCTCGAAGTGGTCACCCCAACAAGCTAGCTCGATGCCGTCGTAACCAAAATCAGCCGTCATTTCGGCCATGGTTTCAATCGGTAGATCGGCCCACTGGCCGGTAAACAGGGTGACGGGACGGGCCATGGAGAACTCCGAGGAGGTGGGGGGGAGAGAATCAGACATGCCACCGCTAAAGAATCGGCCGGATCAAATCGGTCGCGGTGGCGTTTCGCTAGACAGGTCTTCGATGGTCAATATTGTGCGCCAATGTTGCACCGTGA
>JBCDIU010000003.1:0-289043 GCA_038748615.1 Planctomycetota bacterium
TCAAACGCTTCGCAATCAGCCTGCTCAAGCAAGTCGACAACAAGGAAAGTATCGCGATGCGTCGCAGGATGGCTGGCTGGAACCCAAACTTCCTCGCTCAAGTCCTTGGAATACCAACAACTTAGTGTGCGTCGGCCCTGGGGGAGAATCCGGTTCGGTCAAATCCATCACAATGCAATGGACCTTCGTTCCATGCTGGGATTCGATTTCGGACGCCAAGTCTCGAAGGGCGTCTTCACGCCGCGCGACGATGACGGAGTCGCCACCTTGAGATGCGTGGAATCGGGCCAGTTCCATTCCAATCCCACTGGAGGCCCCCGTAATCAAAGCGACATCCTTCATGATTTAGTTCTCCCTTGTTAGCGAACGTGATCGACCCTTATATTTAACCGACTATGGGTCGAATAAAGTTACCGACCGTCGGTCGGTTATTCAAGAGTGATCGGAAAGTTTTTTTGAAATGAATTGGCAGCGCGCGCGGCAACCCAGTCAGAAAGTGGAGCGACACCGGGCGATCCTGAATGCAGCGGGGGCTCTGTTTGACACGCAGGAAATCTCGGAGATTTCCATGCGTGACATTGCTGACCGTGCCGGATTGGGGAAGGCGAGCCTCTACCACTACTTCAAGACCAAAGAAGAAGTGTTCCTTTCGCTTTATCGGGCTGAGTTTGACCTCTGGCTGGCGGATGTCGACTCACGACTAAGGCGCCTGCGAAAGCCCAGCGTGGCACGCATCGCAAGTGCATTGACAGACGCACTTCGCAACCGCACTCGGTTCTGCCGTCTCGCGTCGGTGTTCTCGTCCGTTCTAGAGCACAACCTTTCAGAGGAATTCATTCGCGAATTCAAGCAGTCCCTTCTCGTGCCAATGGGACAGCTTGTCGAATTACTTCAATCGGTTCATCCAGGCTTAACGGACGAATGTGCGCTGCGATTGATGTACCAGCATCACGCGATCGTGGCTGGGTTATGGCCTCTCGCGCATCCATCGCCGCAGGTGGAGGCCGTCTTGCTGGATCCGGAATTTCAGCTTCTCCGGATCGACTTTTTCCAACTGTTCGAGACCTCGATGCGGCAACTGCTCCCATCGCCTTAACGGCGAGTTGGTCCAAATGACCCGCTCTGGTTCTGGCAAAGCGTCATTCGAGACACCGATCTCATTCCAAACCCGCAAAATCGACGAATCGGATGCGTTCTTTACCGGTGCGGAATTGGTGGCTGGCCACAGCGCCGGTTTATTCGCCACGGAGGTCACGGAGGCCACAGAGGGTAAGTAACGAACTAACGAAGGAATTCTCTGACGCGGCGATCCAGGTTCATCGAGTTCTTGGACCTGGAGTGCTCGAGTCAATCTACGCAGTCCCTCTCGGCTTCAAAGCGGAACTGCATCAAGTCACAAATCGACGTCAAGCCGACCTCGGCGTGATCGATGCAAAACATCGGATTCATCGACGGACGTAAGAAACGAACTCTGTGAGCTCCGTGCTCTCGGTGGCATTCCTTCCGGTTGGTCGACCGAATGGACGTGACGCGACCATCGCGCCTGAGTACTGTCGGTGCGAACTTGGGGAGTTGGTCGACGATTGTCGACGAATTTTCCAAATTCGTTTCTCCGGCAACCTGAGTCCGATTCAAAACCAGCCGCTAGTTCCCTCTGTCCCCGTCGCCAACGCTCGACGCAACCTAGTGCGGCCGATTTAACCGGGGGCTTGTTTGAATCGAACCTGGTATCCAGGGAATCGGTTCGGATGGAGTTGAATGTCGCTGGGCCGCCGTTGTTTCTGCCATGCTGGACGACAACATCACACCCCATGGACGGAAAGAATCATTGCTGATTCTCAGCTGAGATCGAACGTGGATGTTACAACAACCGTTTTCAAGATCAGCATCCAATTGAACACAACCTCGCAGTGAGTCCGTTGTTGTGTCGGTGGGTGCCGCAACGAATCGAACAAGTAGCATCATGATCCATGGCATTGTCCCTCCTCTTGTCACCCCGCTGTCCGATCGAGACCGACTCGACGAAGCCGGGCTTGAAAGACTCCTTGATCGCCAGCTCTCAGCCTGCGTCGATGGTGTGTTTATTCTGGGGACGACCGGCGAAGGGCCAAGCCTGAGCGATCGACTGCAGCGCGAGATGATCCGGCGAACTTGCCGCGTGATCGACCAAAGCGTGCCCGTGTACGTTGGCATTACGGACACTTGTCTCGTTCGGGCCATTGAGCTGGCTGGATTTGCAAAGACAGAAGGTGCCAAGGCGGTCGTGGCGGCACCACCGTTCTACTTTCCGGCCGGACAAACCGAACTGCGTAACTGGTTCGTGGACCTCGCCGAGTCGCTGCCGCTGCCGCTGATTTTGTACAACATGCCCAGTTGTGTGAAGATTTCGATCGAGACCCAAACGCTTCGGGCGTTGATCGAACAGGATAACATCGTCGGTATGAAAGACAGTTCCGGAGACCTTCGTTATTTCGAGCGGGCCGTTGAAACCGCGACGTTGCGATCCGACTGGCCGTTGCTGATGGGGCCCGAATCGCTGCTCGTGGATGCGATGCGTCTGGGGGCCCGAGGTGGCGTCACCGGTGGCGCGAACTTGTTTCCCGAATTGTTCACGGGATTGCTGGCTGCGGTCCGCGGAAACAACGAGAGCGAGGTCGCGCGTTTGCAAGCAATCGTTGTGCGACTTCAGTCGCTCTACGAACTTGGCAAATACGGTTCCTCGTACCTGAAGGGGCTGAAGTGTGCATTGGAGCTAAGCGGTATTTGCAGCGGGCGATTGGCGGCTCCCTTCGATGCGTTCAAAGAACCGCAACGAATCCAAGTCGAGCAATGGCTTCGAGATTTTTCGGAACCGTGTTCATCCGACGCGAGGACCGCGCAGAGGTGACATGGTGCACGCACCACAACGTATACCGACTTTCGACTCTTTCGTTTTGCTGTTGTATCTCGCCGGCACCATCGGGCTTGGTTTATGGTGCATGCGCCGCAGTCGCGATAGCGATTCGTTCATGGTGGCGAGAGGACGATTGGGTGGTTGGATCGTCGGACTGTCGATTTTTGGAACCTACGTCAGCAGCATCAGCTTTCTGGCCATTCCCGGAAAAGCACTGGTTGGAGATTGGAACGCGTTTGTGTTTTCGTTGTCGCTACCGGTCGCCGCATGGTTGGGCGCAGCATGGTTTGTGCCGTTTTATCGTCGGCACGGCCATGTTTCGGCCTACCAACACATGGAAGATCGCTTCGGCGCTTGGGCGCGGCTGTACATGTCCATCTGTTTCATGCTACTCCAGGTCGCACGCGTCGGCTCGGTGATGTTTTTGATCGCGGTTGTAATGCAGCAACTGCTTAGGTGGGACATGGTAACGATCATCGTGGTCACCGGAGTGGTCACCACGACCTACACGTGCATCGGCGGCCTGGAAGGAGTCGTATTGACCGACGCACTGCAATCCGTGGTCCTGATCACCGGGGCAGTCCTGTGTGCGATCTGGATTCCCTTCGGCATGCCGGACGGACCCGGCCAGTTGTTTGAAATGGCCGCAGCCGCGAATAAGTTCAGCATCGGGAGTTTTGGATTTGATCCCACACAGCCAACCGTTTGGATCGTGATGCTGTACGCGCTGACAATTAATCTGCAGAATGTCGCGATCAACCAGAGTTATACGCAGCGGTACTTGTCGGCGAAGTCGGAACGTGAAGCCAAGAAATCGGTGTGGTTCGGAAGCTTGTTGTATGTCCCGGTCAGCGCGTGTTTCTTTTTCATCGGCACCTCCCTGTGGGCGTACTACCGTTCGCAGCCTGACTTGCTGACGGCGGAGTTAACGGAGGAGGTCGCCAGCGGCAAGGGGGACGCTGTGTTACCATCTTTTATCATGTCCGCGTTGCCGACGGGTGTAAGAGGCGTGATGCTGGCGGCGATTCTGGCAGCGGCGATGAGCACGGTGAGTTCCAGTCTGAATAGCTCGGCGACGCTCACGCTGAGCGACCTTTATCGACGTTGGATCCATCGAGACCCGACCGAGCGGCAGGCGATGAGTGTTCTTTATGGTAGCACTGTATTTTGGGGAGCGGCCGGTACGTTGTTGGCACTGGCGATGATTCGTGTCAAAAGCGTTTTGGATGCGTGGTGGGAAATGTCAGGTGTGATCAGCGGCGGAATGCTGGGGCTGTTCCTATTGGGGCTCGCTGGCAAACGCGTTACCACCGGCGCGGCGATGATCGGCGTTGCGGTCGGCGTCGTGTTGATCGGTTGGTTGACGTTTTCACCCGAAGCCGGCTTCCTGCCGAGTGGACTGCGTAACCCGCTGCACTCGTTCCTGACGGTCTCTCTTGGAACCCTTGCAATCACGCTCAGCGGATTCATTGCGGCACAGTGGCTCGGCGAACCAAATGACGGAGCCGATGACAGTGAGATGTAGCGATCGATGCGTCGCAGCAGAGGGCCATTGCCGAAGAGGGACGTTGCCGGCAAAGCAAGGAGACCGGCCGATGATATGCCCGCGAGTCATCTTGACATTGTTGGCACTCCTTGTCGCCCGAGGTGCCTTTGCAGTCGATTCGGACGTGTCCCATCCAAACCTGGTGCTTGTCCTGGCCGATGATTTGGCGTGGGCCGACCTGGGCTGCTACGGCCATCGGTGGCACGACACGCCGCACCTTGACCGGTTGGCCGCTGAGGGAATGCGGTTCACCAATGCATATTCCGCGGCACCGATTTGTTCAGCATCGCGTGCTTCGCTGTTGACAGGGAAGACGACCGCGCGACTGGGATTTGAGTTCGTTACCAAGAACGAACCCGGTTTTCAGCAGCTCGATGCGAAGACGCCTCTGCGAGCCCCAGCGCTCACGCTCAACCTCCCTCTTGAAGAGATCACGATCGCTGAAACGCTCCGTATCGCCGGCTACGAGACGGCATTCTTTGGCAAGTGGCATTTGAATGCGCATCACGAGCGTTACCTCGGCTGGAGTCCGACGTACGGACCTCAGGGACAAGGATTCCAGTTTGCTGTCGAAGACTTTGGCGGACATCCGTACTCATGGGGCAAGAAGCAGACCAAGATCATACGTGAGCCGGCTCAATTCCCAGCGGATTCAATGGTGGATCGTGCCTGCAACTACTTGCGAGACCATCATGATGATCCGTACTTCGCGATGATATCGCACTTTTATGTCCACACGCCCGTGAAGACCCCGTGCAGTTGGTTAATTGAGAAATACGAAGCGTTGATCCCGGTCGATACGCCCGCTCGCGAGCGACGCGTGCGGTATGCCGCTTTTGTGGAGACTCTCGATCATTACGTCGGCGAATTGCTTGACGCGATCGAAGAATCCGGCGTATCGGAGAACACGTTGGTTGTGTTCACCAGTGACAATGGTGGTCATCCGGAGTTCACGGCGAACGGGCCGCTGCGAGGTTCCAAGTGGAACTTGTACGAAGGCGGTATTCGTGTGCCGCTGCTGGTTCGCTGGCCGGGCCACATTCCACACGAAACCGCGAGTGATCAGCCAGTCATCGGCTACGATCTGCACGCGACTTTCGCGGCAGCCGCAAGCACTCGCGTTGGGAATACCGATGGCACCAGTCTGTTGCCGATCATGACCGAGAATGAATCTTTGCCAGATCGTCCACTCATTTGGCACTTTCCGTACTACCATCCAGAACGCGGATTCGCGAAAGCACCTAGTCTGATTGGCATCAATGATTTCAAGACCAGTCGCACACGGCCGCATTCTGCCATGCGATTTGGTAGGAACAAGGTGTTACGATTCTACGAAGACGACTCGGTCGAGGTGTATGATTTGCAGAACGATCCGTCCGAGCAGCAAGACCTGAGTGCGGCGAACGATGCACTCGCACGTGAACTCGCGGGTTTGATGAATCAAACATTGATGAAGATGCATGCAAGGTATCCGACCCCGGTTCGCGATTAGCGAAACGTGTAATTGCCCAAGGCAGCATCGACAACGACACGCTTCCAGCCGCAGCTCAGCCATGCCATTCGACTCCCGCCGATTTGTCACTCTGGTAACACTTGCCTTTTTGACCAACACGGCCCGTGCCGCCGACAGTTGGACGTTAAGGGAACTTCGTCACAACAACCCTGGGCTCGTCGTGGACCTGGGCGTGGGGCTTTGGGCATGGCCGCTGCCGATGGACTATGACGAGGATGGCGATTTGGACTTGCTCGTCGCTTGCCCGGACAAACCGTCCAATGGTGTGTACTACTTTGAAAACCCGAGCCAGACGCCCGACGAGAAAATGCCCGTGTTCAGGCCCGCGGTCCGTCTCGGCAAGGCGGGTCCGAACATGCAAGTCAGCTATGTCGAAGGGCAGCCGAGAGTGCTGAGGACTTGCTGGGAGTACCGTCGTCATGCAGCAACGGGCAAGTTTGACTTCGATGCAGGAGAGAGAATTCATCCGAGGAGCAACATCCACGAAAGTAAGGTCCGGGCAAACATGTGGCGATACTCGGATTTCGATGGTGATGGCGATCAAGACATCATCGTCGGTGTCGGCGACTGGTCCGACTATGCCTGGGACCACGCCTACGATGATCGCGGTCAGTGGAAAAATGGTCCGCTGCACGGCTATGTGTATCTGATTGGAAACGACGGTTCCGACGACGAGCCAATCTACTCCGAATCGCCTCAGAAACTGATGGCGGCGGGTGGAGTCATCGACGTATTCGGTTGGCCTTCGCCGAACCTTGCCGACTTCGATGGTGATGGTGATCTCGACTTGCTATGCGGTGAATTCCTCGACGGCTTCACTTACTTCGAAAACATCGGCACCCGGAAGCGGCCAGAGTATGCAGCCGGTTGTCGCTTGCACGACGACGATGGGCAGCCGTTGGTGATGGATTTGCAGATGATCACGCCGACGGCCGTTGACTGGGATGGCGATGGTGACGTCGACTTGATTGTCGGCGACGAAGACGGACGCGTTGCGCTGGTCGAAAACACGGGACGACTACGGAATCGCGTACCCGTGTTTCTCTCGCCCCAATACTTTCAACAGCAGGCCGACACGTTGAAGTTTGGTGCACTCGCGACTCCCTGCGCGTACGACTGGGATGGCGACGGTGACCAAGACATCTTGTGCGGCAACACGGCTGGATACATTGGCCTATTCGAAAATCTCGGCTTGGCAGAGAACGGGCTTCCCAAGTGGTCCAGGTCGTCACGGTTGGAAGTGGGCAACGCGGATGGCGATTCGCTGGGGAAACCCTTCCGCGTCCTGGCGGGACCGTCCGGTTCGATTCAGGGACCGGCGGAGGCCAAGTGGGGATACACGACGCTGACGGTTGCGGACTGGGACGGGGATCGAGATCCCGACATCATTTACAACTCGATTCTGTCGCGTGTCGGACTGATTCGAAATGACGGTGGAAAGCTGATCGATGTCGCGTTGGATTCAGGGCAGATTGAATCGCCGCCGCGATGGTACCGTTGGCAAACGAGAGCCAGTAACGCGCTGACTCAGTGGCGTACGACACCGGTCGCCGTTGACTTCGACTCCGACCAATCGATGGATCTTGTGATGCTCGATCAAGACGGATTCCTGACGCTACGCCGTGACGCGGGCGAGGCAGAACGAGTCTTCGTAGATGAAGACAACCAGCCCTTGCAGCTCAATAAGCGATCCTGCGGTGGTTCGGGGCGAGTTAAACTGGATGTGGTCGACTGGGACGGCGATGGTCGCCTCGATGTGATCGTGAATTCAGAAAACGCGCTGTGGTATCGCAACTGCGAATCGCGCGGCGACAACATCGTGATGAAACGCGTTGGCAACTTGGCGAAGCGCAATGTGGCTGGACATACGTCGAGTCCGGCCGCGTGTGACTTCAATCAGGATGGCCGACCGGATCTTTTGGTGGGGGCCGAAAACGGACGGCTGTACTTCGCTGATCATGCGGATTGCAACACGTTCTCCGCCGAAGCGTTGCGTGCCGCCCCGGCGAGCAAGTCTTCCAGACCAAAGTTTTCGGGGTTTGTAAGCGAGGAATTCATCTTCTCGAAAGCCAGTTTCGCGGAATGCCACGCGTCGACCATCTGTGAGACGAGTCGCGGTCTCGTCGCCGCTTGGTTTGGCGGATCGAAGGAGGGCAAGAACGATGTCGGTATCTGGACCAGCTACCACGATGGATCACGTTGGTCGGGACCGATGCGAGCGGCAGATGGTATCCAGCATGCCGATTTGCGTTATCCATGCTGGAATCCAGTGTTGTATCAACCACCCGGCGACGCTCCAACGATGTTGTTCTTCAAAGTCGGCCCAAATCCGCGTGCTTGGTGGGGTGAGGTCATGTTCAGCCATGATCGTGGCCGCACATTCCGCGATCGTCGCCGATTGCCGGAAGGGATCGATGGGCCGGTAAGGAGCAAACCAATGCTGTTGGCAAATGGAACTTTGCTATGCCCATCGTCGACCGAACATGATCACGACTGGCGCATGCATTTTGAAGTTCTGGAGGACCTGGAACGCCCCGAGCTTGGTGCATCGTGGCAACGATATGAGCCCAGCGAACAGCCGTTTCAAGTCATTCAGCCGACGCTCCTGCGTCACTCACTGGGCAACATTCAGGCGTTGCTGCGTTCAAAGCATTCCATGATCTACCAGGCATCGTCGCATGACGACGGACATACGTGGACGGCATTGCGTGACACCGGACTTCCGAATCCTAACAGCGGTATCGAAGCGCTGACACTGGCCGATGGCCGGCATCTTCTGCTGTACAACCACGCAAGTGGCCAACGTGCAGACGGTTGGGGGCCGCGTCGTAATCTGTCCCTCGTGATCAGCTTGGATGGTCAAACGTGGCGAGACGTCGCGACGGTTGAAGAAGTGGATGAGGGTGAACTGTCCTACCCGGCCATGATCCAAACTGCCGACGGAAACGTTCATTTGACGTACACTTGGAAACGTCAACGATTGAGGCATCTGGTGATCGATCCCGCCAAAATCAAGTGACTCATTGCGGCTGCGCCCCATGTCAACGAAGGACGGAGATCATCGCCCAATGCGTACAACGATCCTCGTTGCGTTGATCGCGTTGTTGTTGGACGTTCGCACTTCAGGTGCGAAGCCGAATGTGCTGTTCATTGTGGCGGATGACCTGAACTGCGCGATCGGGCCATACGGGGATGCGGTCGCGAAAACGCCGCACTTGGACCGGCTTGCCGAACGCGCCGTGACATTCCAGCGAGCCTATTGTCAGCAGGCGGTCTGCAATCCCTCACGGTCGTCATTCCTAACTGGGTTGCGTCCGAGTACGGTTGGGGTGGACGATTTGCGCCGATATTTCCGCGACACAGCGACACGCGGAAACACGTTGGTGACGCTTCCGGAGTACTTCAAGAACCACGGTTACTTTTGCCAGAATATCGGCAAGTTGTTCCACAACATGGGTGAAACGCAGGACCGACGTTCTTGGTCGATTGATGAAGTCCTGCACAAAGGAACGCACGCGGCCGACACGATCTTTTCGAATACGCCAGTCTCGGGACCGAAGCCAACCTACAAAGCTCCCATCACCGAAGCGTATGATGTTCCCGACACGGTTTATCGCGACGGACAGATCGCCAACCTCGCCGCGGCGATGCTGCGCGATCATCCGGCGGACGGGCATCCGTTCTTTCTGGCGGTGGGTTTTTGGCGACCCCACATGCCATTTGTTGCGCCGAAAAAGTACTGGGATCTCTACGACCCGCAGTTCATTGACCTGCCTCAACCTGGCACCCCGCCAGAAGACGTTCCGCCGATTGCCTTGCACGCATCTCGCGAGATCAAGGGCTATGGACTCACTCCGAAAGATCGACCGTTCACAATCGACGAAGTCCGACATTATCGTCACGGCTACTACGCGGCGATCAGTTTTTTGGACGCGCAGGTGGGTGAAGTCCTGGATGCGCTCGAAGTCGGCGGACACAAAAACGACACGATCATCGTTTTTACGTCGGACCATGGATTCCATATTGGCGAACGGGCACTCTGGGGCAAGACATCCAACTTTGAACTGGATGCCCGTGTGCCTTTGCTCATCGCTTCGCCCGTGCATCGTGCAGCGTGGGGGCGTTCGACGAGGGCATTGACCGAGTTGATTGACTTGTATCCGACACTTGGCGAGCTGGCGGGACTTGGCGAGGATCTGCCAAGACAGCTCGAAGGCGTTAGCCAGGTGAAGGTGTTGAAAGACACCTCAACGAACACGAAAGCGTTCGCGCTGACGCAACATGAGCAACCGTTCTACGGTCCACGGAAGAGTCGCGAAGCGATTGGTTATTCACTACGCACTGACCGGTGGCGATATACGGAGTGGAGATCGTTGAACGACCAATCGGTCGTCGCGCGGGAACTGTACGACCACAAGAACGATCCACTGGAGACTAGGAATGTCGCCCTCGACCACTCAGACACCATCATGCTGCATGCAAAAATGATGTCTGGACTGATCGACTGACCTGTTCGGCGCGACGTCTCCAAGAGAAACGGCTATTGATCGCCTTTGGTTTTGTTTGTCTTGGCCGACGTCTTTTTTGGCTTGATCACCGGCGGAAGGGGCTTGTCCGCCGGGATGAGCTTCATCGAAATCGAGTTCACACAGTGCCGGGTGTTCTTGGGCGTCATTCGTTCGCCTACGAAGACATGCCCAAGATGTCCTTGGCAATTCGCGCAGACGATCTCGATTCGTTGGCCATCAGCGTCACGTTTCCGAGTGACCGCACCTTTGATTTCGTCGTCGAAGCTCGGCCAACCGCAATGGCTCTCAAACTTGTCTTCGCTGCGGTACAGCCGTGCGTTGCAACGTCGGCAGACATACGTTCCGGGTTCCTTCGTCAGAGTGTATCCGCCCGGGCCGGGACGTTCGGTTCCCTTCTGCAAGATCACCCACTGCTCGAACGCATTGAGTGGGTTGTATTTCCCGTACACAACTTCCTGGGGTTTCGAAGAGAGTTCGGCCGCCTCCGTGACGGACTCCACGTTGGCGGTGTCGGGTTGGGAAACCGCTGAGGTCGCATCCTGACCGATCACTCGCGCGGTGAAGGCGAGACAACCGATTGCGAGCATCAGGGCGGCAAGGGCCAACAGATTCGATGGGGTACGCATCCAAACATCTCCTCGGATATCAGTGACTAAACATCGCACGCGCCACCCTCCCACGTGCAATGAAGTCGACACAAGTCAATTCACACTGCCTCGGGAGGGTGCATTGTGTTTCGATTGCTCTTGAAGGCTGGCGTTTCGGGGAAATGGACTACCCAGGGAGCCGACTACACCACGGCCGGAATCGTCTCCAGCAGATTGCTGATCAAGGGCAACAACTGCTTCTTACGGCTCACGACGTTATCCAGTTTGTACAGTTTGTCTTCTAATTGAGGATAATTGATCTCTTCCCAGCCTTCTGGTTCGCTGCTCATGAGCAACAGACTTCCGTTGCAACTAATGTCAGTGACCAATAGCGCCGAAAACTCGAGCGATTCCTCGTCGGCCATCTGTTCGAGTGCAACGGCGAGTTCCGCCTGACGTTCCCAGAATAGGTCCAGTCCAATTTCTTCGATCTGGGAAATGGAAAAGCGGCGACTGGCCTCCTCGAACACCTTGCAGTCCTCACGCACCACTTTTTCGGGTGCATGTGAACGAAGTGCGGAGCCGATTTGGAAGAACTCGTTGGCGTAAGTCTTCAGTTCAACGGTGCAGTACTCCTGCAACCATTGCAGCATATGCCGGTCGACGTCCGTGGTCGTCGGCGACCGCAGAAAGAGTGTATCACTGATGATTCCCGAGGCCATGCAAAGCGCAATGCCCGGATCGGGTTCGAGGCCCGCCTCGCGATACTTGCGCGCAACGAGTGTGCAAGTCGAGCCGACCGGGTCCATCATGAATTTGATGGGTCCAGTCGACTTCAGCGAGCCACCCAAACGGTGGTGGTCCAAGACCTCCACGATCTCCGCGTCTTCAGCGCCCTCGACGGCTTGGCTGATCTCGTTGTGATCGACAAGCACCAGCTCCGGCTGGGGCGGATTGACCAGATCCGTCTTGCTAATCACGCCTACCAACTTTTCGTTGTCGACGACCGGGAAGACGACTTGGGGACTGCGAATGATTTGCTGACGTGCCGCCGCGACGGGCAGTTTCGCCGATAGCGACATGAAATCGGATTGCACGACATCGTCGATCAGCTGAGCGGTCTTGATTCGCATCGTGGTGGTGGCGGTATCGAAGGGGCTGTTGATGATCGTCACACCCCGGCCACGAGCCAGTTCCAACAATCCGCTTGAGAGGCTGAAGCCGCCGGTCACCACCAAACCTCGGACGCCCATTTCCAACGCTGGCAACTGAATCGTTGGCCGATCACCGGAAACGACCAAGAGCCGGTCGGCGGGGAACTGTCGCATGCGTTCGGTAAACCCACCGGCACTCATGGCGCCAACGGTGACAATCAAATCCTCGATCTGTTCCGTTTCGGTTTGATGCTGATAAGTGCCGCCGAGGACATCGACAATCTTGTCCAGATTGGTGCAAACTTCGCGGGATCGCGTGGGATCGACACCGCCTTGAAATACCAATTCAAGCAAATCCAGCAACGTCACCAATCCGACGACACGATCATCGTGATCGAGCACGGGAATTGATCGCAGAGCGTGCTCGTTCATGCGTTGGTAGATGTCGTAAAAGACGTCGCCGATCCGGGCGTAAACGACATCACGCTTGCAAACGTCCTCGAGTTCTGGTCGCACATCCATGATGATGCGTGGCAGCGGTAGTTTTGCTTCGCGGAGGGCGAACTCGGTTCGCTCGTTGGCCGCACCACAGCAAGCCGCGACGGCGTCGGGGCGGGTCGTACGACGCAGAAAGTCGGCGTAAGCAATGGCGCTGCAAATCGCATCCGTATCGGGATTGCGGTGACCAAAGACGTGGACGGTCATGAACGTGTTTTGACTTAGGAAACTGAATTCGGTTTTCAGCAGATCGGATCGTCCGGAAGCGTCAAACGCCGCCGAATCACTTCCAAAAGTTTAGTCGGATCGCTCATCCGACCGGTACCCTGAACACGACAGGAAAGCCAGCCGGTCTCCGGTCCGACGACTTCGACTCCATCTTCAATGACTGTGGTGAGATTTCGCTGCACAGATGGCTTCCGCCACATGGCATCGCTCATCGCGGGTGCGATGATCACGGGAGACGTATTTTGCAGATAAGCTGTGGAGACCAAGTCATCGGCAATGCCATGGGCCAGCTTGGCCAGCAAGTCCGCCGTGGCAGGTGCGATGACCATCGCGTCCAAGTCTTGAACCAGCTCGATATGGGCCCCGAGGGCAAATGCGGGATCAAACGACCCTGTCGCGACGGGTTTTCCCGACAAGGCGGCTAACGTCGTTTCCCCGACAAACTGAACCGCGGACCGCGTCATGACGACGCGAACGTCGTAGTTGGCCTGCGCCAACTTGCTACACAGGTCGGCGGACTTGTACGCGGCGATTCCGCCCCCGATGGCCAACAGAATTCGTTGCATGATGATCGATCAATGATGACTCAGGCGATGGACCGCATTCCATCGGCTGGACTGAGCACTAACAGGTTGCTGAGAGAGTCGATTCAGCCAGCCAGCAGCGACGGGCTCGATTTTCTCGCAAGTCGTTGTTGTGTTGACACCTCCCTTCACCCTACGGCCAGGAGGGTAAAGTCTGCTTCGGTGACTTCTTTCGATGCCCACTTCAATCGGTTGAGTTCCCCACCGCGTCTCAGACAACCTTGATTCGCGCAAGCGGCCTAAAGATCGGCGGCATCGAGGTCGGGAGCTTCGGCGGCCGCGACGATGGCACTGAGATCCTCGACGGCTTCGACTTCGTTGTCCATGTTCAGGAAGATCTTGTCTTGAACAATTTCTTGGAGCACGATCGACATCTTGTCGTGCGTGTCGATGTTCACGAGGGCTCGACTGCCTTGATTCAATTGAACCAGTCGCTTCTGAATCAGCGTGCTGAGCTTGAATCGACCGCCGACCTTGTTGACGATTTCCTCTTCCTTCAATTCTTCAAGCATGTTCGTTGTCCGAGCACGGCGTGCTCGCCCTTTGGTCTTTTAAAATTTGACAGATTTCGGCGACCGCCGCATCGACGGAGTCGTTGATGATTTCGTATTCGTAATGGCTCTGAAGAAGTCGCATCTCCGCGGCCGCCGTCTCGAGCCTCGCGGTGATGGCGGCCTCGGTCTCAGTTCCTCTGGCTCGAAGCCGCTTCTCCAGTTCGTCCATGCCACCCGGGTGCACGCAAATCGTCACGGGTCGGTAGCGATCGTCCTCGAGCACGACCATCGCCCCCTGAACGTCGATCTCTAAAATTACCCATTTGCCTGCTCCGAGACCAGTGGCAACTTGATCCGACAGCGTACCGTACCAGTGTCCCAATCCAAAGACTTGTTTGCACTCGAGGAATTCGTCCGACTCGCGTCGCCGCGTGAATTCATCTGGATTCATGAACCAATAGTCGCGGCCGTTGACCTCGCCCCGCCTGGGTGAACGGGTCGTCGCCGAAACACTGAGAACCAAGGGGAGTGGACATTCACGCATCAGTCGTCGCACCACGGTCGACTTTCCAGCGCCGCTGGGGCCTGAGATGATCACGAGTCGTCCAGCGTGTTCGGTGGGCTTACTCAAGATTTTGTACCAGTTCTCGCATTCGCTCGATCGCGCACTTGATTTCGACGACCTCGGCGGCGATGTCGCTATCGCCAGCTTTGCTGCCGATCGTGTTGGTTTCGCGAAACATCTCCTGAATGATGAAGTCGAGTTTGCGCCCGACCGCGCCGGACTCACCTTCGCCTCGAAGGACGCGACCGAACATTTGGATGTGGCTCCCCAAACGGGTGATTTCTTCGCTGATGTCGCCTCGATCGGCAAACACTTGGACTTCACGCAAGACGTCGATCGGCGATTCAGGAAGCTGATGTTGCTGCATGGTCGCGGCAATCTTGGCGGTCAATCGGTCCTGATATCGAGTCAATACTCTCGGTGCTAAGGACGAGATGCGATTCAGCCGAGACTCGATTTGGGCAAGATCGCTGTTCAAAGCGAGCGCCATGGTCTCCGCCTCTTCGGACCGCATGGTCTGAAAGCGGTCAAGAGCCTCGCAGATGCTGGCTTCCGCGATCGGCCAGATCGCCTCGGCATGTTTGGATGTGGGTGTGGACGCAATCATGCCCGGTAGAGTGAGCAGGGTGGCCATGTCGATTTGGGCTTCGAGCCCATTCGATTGGGCAACCTTTGCCAGTCTCGAAGCGACCTCGGTCAATGCGGACACGTTCATCGACTCGGCCACTTCCGACCCGATGGAAGACCAGTGCACATTCACCGACACGCTTCCACGGCGAAGACGTTTCCGGACGAGTCGCTCGATCTTGGATTCCAACGAGGATAGGCGGTCACTCAGGCGGATCGTGATCTTCAATCCTCGATGATTGACGCTGCGGATCTCACAAATGCAACCACCGGATTCACTTGACGATTCCCCACGCCCCTGCCCGGTCATGCTGCGCAACGTCGCGGTGCTGGTGGGCGAAGACGAATCAGAATCGGGACCGGTGGCGATCGTCACTTGGCGTCTGACTCATCGTCCGTGTTGGTGGCTTGATCGGCCTCGGTGGCCGGTTCATCGGTTTTGGGCGTCGTATCGTCGGTCTCCGGCATCTCCACATCGGGATCCGCGTCCGCTTCGCCGGCATCACCATCCGTACTATCGGAGTCGTCACCACCGGCATCGGCCGGGATCAATTCGACGTCATTGTCGCTGCTGGGTTCCGACAGATCCTCGATGTCCGACGGTACCACGAGTCCGCTGGTGATGTCGTCGATTTCTTCGCTCGTGGGGCCCGATGAAAGACTCGAACCGAAAGGTTCATCGGCGATGCTGGGCGTATGAACGCCGAGAAGCCACATCGTGAACGCACACGTGAACCCCCAAATCGAAGCGACGACGACGGTAATGACCGTGAACGTATCGCCAGCCTTACTACCGAACGCACTTTGACCACCAGGACCGCCAAGGGCACCCGTGAGGCCGCCGCCCTTGCCCCGTTGAATAAGGATCAGCAAGATGAGGAACACGGACAGGAACGCCATCAGCAATCCCAGCAGCACGCCACTGATCGATGCGATGGGGAGAAAGGGAAGCAACATGACAGTCAATCCGTTTTGCAAATGTTCAATACTGGGGTCGTGGTTGGAGTCGGTTGGTAATCAACCAGCGGCAATGATCGCCGCGAAATCATCGACTTTCAAACTGGCGCCACCAACGAGCGCTCCGTCGATATTCGGCTGAGCGAGTAACTCGGCTGCGTTGGCCGGCTTGACGCTGCCGCCGTACTGAATGCGGATCTGATCGGCAATCTCGGGCGAGAACATCTCTCCCAGAAGACCGCGGATCATGGCGTGCACCTCCTCGGCTTGCTCTTTGGACGCGGTTTTACCCGTGCCGATCGCCCAGACCGGTTCATACGCGATCACGATGCCCGCGGCACGAACGGAATCCAGACCGGCGAGTGATCCGCGAACCTGGGTTCCGACCACCTCGGTCGTGTCTCCAGCTTCTCGCTGCTCCAGCGTTTCGCCGACGCACACAATTGGGATCAAATTACCGGCAAGCGCCGCATGCAGTTTTTGGGCGACGTCGGCATCGGTTTCCCCCATCAACGCGCGGCGTTCGCTATGCCCCAAAATGACAAAGCGGCATCCCACGTCCGTGAGCATGGCGGCGTTGACTTCTCCCGTATAAGCGCCGTCGTCGGCGGCGTACAGATTCTGGGCGCCGATCTCCACCGGGGTTCCAACGGTCGCATCGGTGATGGCGGGCAAGTAGACCGACGGCGGACAGAGGACAACTTCGGTACTCGGAGACTCACCGACCACCTTGACAATGCCCTCTGCTAGTGCTGCGGCCGAGTCCGCACGCATGTTCATTTTCCAATTTCCGGCAATCAATATCCGACGACTCACGCGAGGGCCTCTGTAGGTGGCAAGGAAACGCTGCCGGTCGCACCGGGCAGCGGAGAAATGGTCTTGCCCATCAAGTCTGCCATCAAACGCATTTGGTTCGCGATGTCCCTGTACTGGTCCGGGAGCAACGCCTGCGGTCCGTCGCTCTTGGCTTCTTCGGGACAGTCATGGACTTCGATATGCACACCGTCGGCACCGGCGGCCAGCCCGGCAAGGGAACATGGCGGAATGAGGTCAGGGCGTCCGGTCGCGTGGGACGGATCCACGATGATCGGCAAGTGGGTCAGTCCTTGCACCGCCGGCACGGCGGCCACGTCAAAAAGATTTCGTGTGGACGGATCGAAACTCTTGATCCCACGTTCGCACAGCACCACGTTGGGATTGCCTTGCGAAAGCACATACTCGGCACTCATCAACAAGTCGGCGATGGTCGCACTCATGCCACGTTTCAGGAGAACAGGGCGCGTTGATTTACCGACCTCCGTCAACAGCACGAAATTCTGCATGTTGCGGGCACCGACCTGCAACATGTCCGCGTATTGCGAGACGAGCTCGACATTCCTCGGATCAGTGATCTCGGTGACGACCGGGATTCCAAACTTGTCGCCGACATCCCGGAGGATCTCCAAGCCTTTTTCTCCTTGGCCCTGAAAGGCGTAGGGGCTTGTTCGGGGTTTGTAGGCACCGCCGCGAAACAGATTGGCTCCCGAGGCGACGACGCTCTCACCGATTCGAATCATCCGATCGCGGTCTTCGACGCTGCATGGGCCGGCGATCATGCCGAGATGTCCACCGCCGATCTTCACCCCGGAGACATCAATGACACTGGAGTCGGGATGGGCCTCCCGGGACGCTAGTTTATAGGGAGGCAATACGGGGACGACTTTGGCGACGGCGGGAATCGATTGGAGTTGCTGTTCATTGGCCAGCGATTCGTCACCGATGAGCCCAATGATGGTTCGGAACGTCCCGCGGCTTAGATGGGATTTCAGCCCCATCGATTCGACACGCTGCATCACGTGCTCGATTTGGTCGTCGGTGGCTCCGTTTTTCAGGATCAAAATCACGCTGTGGGTCCGCGTTTTGGCCAGTGAAATGCGTCAAAAGAGGAGACACTGTAACAACCGACCCCTTGAAACGTCGATAGGAGCCGGCAAATCGGCCGAATTTCCAGTTTGCCAGGATTCCTGGCTAAGAACACGGCCTCGTCTTCGTTGAATTCATCGGGCGACGCGACCCATTAGGTCGCCCACCACTTTTCTGATTCCATTCCACGAGTCGCCGTCATGTTGCCATCGGATGAATCCGACGCCGCGATACCTGACATCGTCGATCGTTACCAAGGCCCACTGCTGGCGTATGCCCAGCGAATGATCGGAGATGCCCACGCGGCCCAAGACGCGGTGCAGGAAACGTTCCTGCGTTTATGTCGCCATCGCGACGTACCGCCCAGCCGATTGGCCGCCTGGCTGTTCTCCGTCTGCCGAACGCGAGTGATCGACATGCAACGAAAACATCGTCCCGAACAACTCGACACGATCGCGAGCGTCGCGGTCGCGCCGGAGCGGCCCGTCGCCGACTGCCTGGAGCAGGACGAGGATCGCGACGAGCTAGCCCGTCGGATTGCGGAACTGACTCCGCGTCAACAAGAGGTCCTCCAGCTTCGGATGCAGGCGGGACTGTCTTACCAACAAATCGCCGAAGTCACTGGATTGAAACCGGGCAACGTTGGATTCCACCTGCACGCGGCCGTTGCGGCGCTGCGACACCAACTTGCCCCTAAAACCGCCTAACGACGCCCTCTTGGTTTCCACCACCTGGTGACGCCGTCCATCTCCAATCACGCCAAATCAATCTCATGAATACTCAACCTTCCAAACCCGATGTCTGGGACGACCAACGCATCACCGATTATGTGATGGGTGAACTCACCGGCGACACACTGTCGTCGTTCGAGTCGGCTGTCGCCGAGTCCACCGAACTCGCCGAGGCCGTTGACCAAGCTCGGCAGGTGCATTCACAGCTGGAATCGTTCTACGAATCCGGTGAAACCATGTGCCTGTCGGAAGATCGCCGCGCCGCCGTTTTAGAGTCGGAACGATCCAGCCCAGCCACATCGCGGACCGGTCGCAAGATCGGACCTTGGCTGGCTCTGGCGGCCGCGGCTTGCTTGGCGGGTATTGGATTGATGCCCAGATATCTGCCAAATCAAGAAGCGGACATCGCGGTTGCCATGTCCATGGACGCATCCGTGTCCGAGCCAGCCTTCAGCGTTTCCGAGGAGGCGACGGTGAACGTGCCGGCGGCGTCGAGTTCATCGGTGCGATCAGCGCCTTTTGAGCAGAAGCTCGCTACGAATATGCCAATGGACACCGCAGTTTCCAATCGAGCCAGCGGTGTTTCGAAAGAGGCACGGGTGACGGTGGAATCGGTGGGGAGTTCATCGGTTGCGCCGCTGATGATTGACGAGGCTTCCGTAACGACGGACGTGGTGGGCGGTGGCGGTTTCGGCACGGGGAGAAAGCATCTTGCCGACCGTGCTCTGGAAGGACCGCCGGCGCGACGGGGACGCGTCGTGTTGGGTGGTGCTGTGGATGAGGAATCAGTCGCTGACGTGAACAACGACGGTGTTGCTGATCGCTATGACCGTGAGATGGGCGACTCGATGGAGGCTGAATTGCATCTTGAAGAGCAAACGGCAATGGATAGTGGTGACGAGTTGGCGCTCCTAGCGGATGCTGAAGTTGCGGGTGTCCCCGTTGTCGGAGACTTTGCCGTCCAGCCAAGGACTCGATTTCAGCGAGAGTCAGGGCGTCAAGTCGCGGCCCCGGCGGCGCCGATGGCCGCGCCCTTTGGACGGAGCTCCACTGTTGACGTGCTCCATCGTCACCATCCTATCGTCAAATTGGAACAAAGAGCCGGTGACCGTTTCGCGTCTATTTCGGAGAACCAGTTCCGGCTCGTTCGCGACGCACCACTCTCGACGTTTTCCATTGATGTCGATTCGGCCAGTTACGCCAAGACACGCAACTACTTGCTACGGTCCAACAGCTTGCCTCCTGCCGACGCGGTCCGCATCGAGGAGCTCGTCAACTACTTTGACTATGCCTACGCCGGCCCCGACGCGGGCAGCTCCGACCCATTCGCGGCGGCAATGGAAGCGGCCACGTGCCCTTGGAATCCGCAACATCGACTTGTTCGTGTCGGCGTGCAAGCCAAGCAGATCCAGCGAGATCAGAAACCCCAGTGCAATCTTGTGTTCTTGATTGACACCAGCGGTTCGATGCAGTCGGACAATAAGCTGCCGTTGGTGATCGAGGGGTTGCAGTTATTGACCAAGCGATTGGCGCCCGAGGATCGAGTGGCGATGGTGACTTACGCTGGCAACGCGGGACTGGTGCTCGATAGCACACCGGTGTCGAAAACGAAAACGATTCGGCGAGCACTGGATAACCTGCAAGCCGGCGGCAGCACCAATGGCGGTGCGGGGATCGCACTGGCGTATAGCACCGCTCGTGATCACTTCATCCAGGACGGTGTGAACCGCGTCATTCTGTGCAGTGACGGAGATTTCAACGTGGGAGTCACGGGAACGGACGCACTGGTTGAAATGGCGAAAAACGAATCGGCCGGAGGTATCGAGCTGACCGTGTTGGGATTTGGAATGGGCAACCACAACGATGCGATGATGGAAGCGATTAGCAATCGCGGTGCGGGCAACTACGCCTTTGTGGATACGATCGCCGAAGCCCAGAAGGTGCTGGCGGATCAGTTGACTGGCACACTGGTCACCGTTGCCAAGGATGTCAAGATTCAGGTCGAGTTCAATTCGACCGTGGTGCAAGCCTATCGTTTGATCGGCTATGAGAATCGACTGATGGCCAAAGAGGACTTCAACGACGATAAGAAAGATGCCGGCGAGATCGGGGCCGGCCATCGTGTCACGGCACTCTACGAGGTGGTGCCCGTTGGCGTGGAGTCGGATGCAATCGTGCCACCGGTAGATGATCTGAAATATCAATCGGCGGCGCCCGTACTCGCAGCTTCGGAGTCATTGGTCGAGACGCATTCAAAGGAAACGTTGACACTGAAGATTCGCTACAAGCCGCCGCAGGAATCCAAGAGCATCAAGATGTCATTGCCGCTTGTTGACGAGGGTCGGGCGTTTGACGAAGCCGATGAGGATTTTCGATTCGCCGCGGCGGTGGCTTCCTTTGGAATGCACTTGCGGTCCAGTGAATTCATCGGCGACTGGAAAATGGGCAACGTCATCACGATTGCCCAACAGACCGCTGGCGAGCGGCCGCTGCGTTTGGAGTTTGTGGAGATGGTGCGAGCGGCGATGCGTCTGCGAGATCGACGCTAGCGGCATCTACTTGAATTGAGTCAACCGTTCATCGAGTTCACTTTGGAGCTTTTCGGCGGCGGCAATGCGTTCCTCCAGGCGATGCGTCAGTCCCTGGACAACGGCGATTCGCGAGTCGAGTTCGCCCTTGAGTTCGCGCTGCAGCTCAAACATGGCGACTTGCCAACGCTGCGTCTCCGGTGGAGCATCACTGAGCGGTGCTGCTGTCTGGCGTTCGTTCTGAAGTCGCGACTCCATCTCGCGGTTCTCTCGCTCGGCGGCGTGGATTCGACGCCGCCGACGGATCGTTGTGCGGGCGAGTACCCAGCCCAGCAAAACAAAACCAGCCAACATCCATAGATCACCTCGCGCCACGGTGATCGATGGCAAGGCGGCGTCGGCGAGGACAAGACCGTCGGCGATCGCGTTGTGGCAACTCGACATCTTCACGCTTCCTCGGGAGAGTTGGGCGAAGTGGGGAGACGTAGGACCGACTGGATGCGAAACATGGGTGAACTTTCGGCGGCCTGGAGTGATCAGCATCGGCCACTCGTGTCGCGGTGCCACCTCCCCTCGCTGCGCTCGACCCTGCTGCTGGGAGGGCGAATACCGTCAACTCACCCTGAAATGTTATCGACGGCGCGCGTCGGGTCGCTTGCGTTGACCCGATCGAGAGCCGCCAGACTCTTGACGCATTGTCTGGAATCCAACGATCATTCGGACCAGCCACGTTGGTTCCATCCAGAGTGAAAGTTCCGCCCATGCGATCTGCTCCGCCTTTTCCGTGTGATGATGGCGTGGATGTTTGGTTCGGCCAGTGCTCCGCTGGCGAACCCGGACCGCTGGAACGGTTCTGCCAACAGTGGCTGGACGCGGGCGAGCAGCATCGAGCCGATCGATTCCGCGTGGCTTCCGCCCGAAATCAGCACATCGTTGGGCGGGGAATGGCGAGATGGTTGTTGGCCGGCCGTGAGCATTTGCCGACCGATGTCGCCTTTCGTGTACTCAATCACGGCAAACCCATCATGGCCGTCCCTGAGTCGTCGCGTCGCTCATTCAACGTCGCGCATACCAGCGGCCTTGCGTTGTGCGGCCTTGGTGCCTCGGCCGATCGCGATCAGTGGCTGGGGGTCGACGTAGAGCAGTTGGATCGGCGAACGGATTCCGCCTTGGCGGACCGATACTTTGCGCAAGAGGAGATTGATCAGCTCGACCGAACCTCCAGCGAGACGGAACGCCAGTTCCTGTTCCTGAAGATCTGGACCCTCAAAGAGGCCTTCATCAAGGCAATTGGGACGGGACTCCAGACGCCTCTGGATCAGTTCGCGTTCGTGAATGCGGCGGCGGATGTTCCGCAGCTGGTATTGAAGGATTCATCGCTCTCGCACCAGCGATGTTGGCACATTGAAAGCATCACGCCCGATGTAGGATTCATCGCCGCGGTCGCCATCGGAAATCGGCGACCCGCACCGGATTGTCAACCGGTGAGGCTTGTGGTGCACCGTATCGAAGACCACGTGATCAAGCCGCCGAACGTTTGAACGCGACGGCTTGCAGGGCCTCGAGGGCAAATTCCAGGGATCCCAGATCCCGCACCAGAGACTGGATTCCTTGGGCGAGTTTTGGCGTCGGTTCCAATCCGATGCTCAGGAGCAGCTCTTCGATTTCCTCCGCGCTCATGGCCAGAATGAGTTCTTCCGCAGTCGGCGGCTCGGTTGGCGCCTCCGGCGGGTCGGGATGATTTGACATGAGCCCATTCCTTTCGAGCGGATCGAACTGGATGTTCTTTTCATCGGCTTGGTTCGTGAACCGAGTTGACCCAATCATCCGACAACGCGATCCGCGTCGACACGTGAAAGCGTCAGCACGTTGATTTCGGGTCGACAGTTGAACCTTGCTTGACGTGTGTATCCAACACCCCGGCTGATGAAGAGCTGGCGGCGATCGTCGAGCGGATACCGACCGGCCACGTAGCGCCGATTGTGGACCGGTAGCCGTGGCGGCGCACCGAAGGGTGGTTTGCATTGACCCCCGTGCGTGTGTCCCGAAAAAATGACGCCGCGAAATCGCCCCCAGACGGGTAGGTCGCACACATCGGGGTTATGGCAGAGGCAGAAACCCGCTTCATCCCCGTTGACCGCGTCGAAAACGCCGAGGGGGCGCAGTCGACCCGCCCAGTAGTCATCCAGCCCCGTGACTTGCAGCCCGTTGACGCGGCGGGTTTCATTCCGAAGCACATCGATGCCACACTCGCCCATTGCTTCGCAGACTCGATCGGCAAGGGCGCCATCCCGCCACCCCATGCCGTAATCGTGATTGCCCAAGCAAGCCAACATCCTTCCCCCAACGGCACGAAGCGGCGAAAGCAGTTTCTTTAACTCGTCGATCGATTCGGGCGATTGATGATCGACCATGTCGCCCGTCAGGATCAACAAGTCCGGTTCAAGTTTGGCAAGAGTTCCCATCGCGTGATCCAAGTAGCGCCGATTGGTCGATCCAAGGTGCAGGTCGGATGCGTGGACCACCCGTTTACCATCCCATGCATCGGGCAAGTTCAAAATGGGCAGCGTCGTCAGCGCGATCCGCAGCCAGAAAGGTTCGACGCAAGTCGCCCATCCGAATGCACCCACACCGGCACCAGCGATCGCTCCGGCGCCACGCAACCATGCGCGGCGACGGATCAGACCGCTTCCCGGCTGCGAATCAGGCGATGACGATGCAACTGGATGGGTCATCGGCGGCTCGAAGCACAGTTGGCGTCGTGAGGGGCACGGGCAAGAGCCGACAACATTCACATTTCGCGAAAGCGATATCCGACACCTCGCACGGTCTCAATGAGATCCGATGCTTCGCCCATTTTCTTCCGAAGTGCTCGGATGTGAACGTCAATGGTTCGCTCCAGAACCAGTGTATCCTCACCGAGTGCCGCATCAACCAATTCGCTGCGATCGAATGCTCGGCCGGGCTGTCGAATCAGGGTGTCGAGCAAACGAAACTCGCTCTTGGTCAACTTCAATAGGTCCTCGTCGACCATTACGACGAAGCGGCGGCGGTCGACGGTCACTCGCAGGTGCGTCACCGCTTCCGAATCATCCACCATCGATTCGCGCCGACGCAGGAGCGCTTTGATGCGCTGCAGCAGGACTTTATAGCTCTCGACGGGCTTCACGACATAGTCGTCCGCCCCGACAGCGAATCCGACAACCTGGTCGGACTCCTCGCCCAAGGCAGACAACATCAAGATCAGGGTGTCTTTGGTCGTTGGGTCCGCTCGCAACTGTTTGCAAACCTCCACACCACTGAGCAACGGCAGATCCACATCGAGCACCATCACGTGCGGTAGAACCAACCTGGCCTGTTGCAGGGCTTCGCGACCATCGGCGGCACGATAGACCTCGTAGCCGGCGCGCTTGAGCTGATACTCGAGCGTCTCCACGAGAGGTTGATAGTCCTCGACGATCAAGACTTTGGTCTTACTCATTCGATCCAAGCTATGGGAGCAACGGTCTTCCGCCCTTGCGTGGGACAATCCCTGGCCAGTCGCGGACGTCGAACCGGTGTATCGTCGTGGAATCGCGCCTCCAACGCAGTAAGGGGCAGACGCATTTTCGCATTAAAGTTCTGTGAATTCCCCGCGTCTCCACCAATGGTGGACGCCACGTCTAACTGGCGTCGATACCACCAAACCGGCGTTGTCGAGATGCAAAATCGTCGAGCGCCAGCTGAAACTCGTTTCGATCGAACTCCGGCCAGCATCGGTCCGTGAACCACAACTCGGCATAGCTGATCTGCCAGAGCAAGAAATTGCTCACGCGCGTATCGCCGCCGGTTCGAATCATCAGATCCACTTCTGGCAAATCGACGGTGTCCAAATGGTCGGCGATGATCGGTTCATCGATCTGATCCGGATTGAGGTCGCCGGCGCGAACGCGTTGGGCCATCCGAGTTACGGCTCGGCGAATCTCATCTCGGCCTCCGTAGTCAATTGCCAGGACCAACTTCGTTCCGGTGTTGCCAGCGCATTGGGATTGAGTGATCGCCAATTCGCGGCGAACGGCATCGGTGAGTCGATCCGTCCGCCCGATCAATTGCAGCCTAAGATTCTCGTCGGCGATCGTGCGACGTTCCTCGATGAGGTACTCCCGCAAGAGTTCCATCAAGAAATCAAGTTCGGTCTGGGGGCGTTTCCAGTTTTCACTGGACAAGCAATAGAGCGTCAGCGCGGGCAGATGTAGCTCCGCCGCCATCGTCGTGATTTCACGAACGGTCTTGGCACCGCGACGATGGCCTTCGATGCGAGGTAACCCACGCGACTGCGCCCAGCGTCCATTGCCGTCCATGATGATCGCGACGTGGTCGGGCAAGGTCATCGGATCAGGGGCAGCGGTGACGCACGCGTTTGAAGTGGGAGGCGGGATCCTCCACGCAGCGCGAAATGTTAGCCCATCGTTGGTCGCCTCGGAATCCGACGTCGGCCTATCGTTTCCGCCGAAGCTCCATGCTGATTGCCCATTCGCGAACCGTCACGCGACCATCACCGTCGTAGTCGGCGCCGGCCGGGCTCAAGGGCATCGCTTCCCACTCGGAAGCCGTCACCGCACCATCGCCATTGGTATCGTAACGACCAAGAATTCGCTCGGCGTATGTGATCATGCGATCACTCGGCTCTGGCAATTCGGATGGTTTAGGTTTTGGTTTGGACGAAACAGTCGACGATGCTGGTGCCGAACGGCTACTGACCATGGTCGATCCCGAGGGTGCCACACCAGCGGGTGCATCACTGACGGAAATGCCTCGATTCACACCCGAACGAATTTCGGCCAGCGTGATCACGCCGTCGGCATTGACATCCCAGCGGTAGAACTCCTCGACTCGAGCGTCATTCCAATCGCTGGTGTACTCGCTCATTGCGATCTGTCCGTCTCCGTTTAAGTCGCGATCCTGCGCGAAACGAGGTAGTCCCTCTGGCGACTCTCGTTCGGTAACTCGGTAGGATCGGCGTCCACCGAAGTCGACGGGTGGAATCTCGCTACCCGAATCACGCGTCGATCTGCGTCGATCGTTTCGGCCGCGGTCGTCATCGGAGTCGCCCTCGGTGGCTTCTCGGATCGCGTACCGGATAGCGAGTTCGGTTTCAGATAACTTGCCATCGCGATTGCGGTCGTACTCCATTGGGTTCCCGCGGAATCGACCGCCACTGACTTCCTTGGCATCGATTTGCCCATCCTTGTCGCGGTCGTAACGACCCAGCAGTTCTCGAGCTCTTTGGCGGTCGCTTTCGGATGGCGAAATGGACAGCAATTCAGCGCTTGGCCCGAAACCAGGAACGAGAGGTGCCAGTTCATCGAGACCAAATCCGGGTACCAATGGCTCGACCTCGTCGAGAGCATCGCTGCTGCTGCTCGATGACCGACTACGGTCGGAGTCGTCACGTCGGTCCCCATCGCGTCGATCCCCATCGCCGCGGCCGCCGCGCATTTCCTCAAAGGCACTGGTGATTCGTTTGAGCGGGATATTCGCCCCGGCTTGAATTTTGGGGTCAATCGATTGCAGTCGTTGAATCAGGAAATTTGCCGGACCTTCCTGCTCGTCCGGATTCAAAATGCCATCCCCGTTGCGATCGAGTCGACTCAGGAACGAACTGGGGTCAAATCCGCCGGACGGACGTCCGCCATCCCCGCCTCGATCACCAAATCCGCCCCCTGGGGGTCCTCCTCGGCCACCGCGATCTCCGAAGCTGCCACCACCGGGTGGTCCTCCCCGGCCGCCTCGATCACCGAAACCTCCACCAGGCGGCCCACCGCGACCACCGAAACCTCCACCAGGTGGTCCACCACCGCGGCCGCCCCGATCGCCGCCTCCAAAGGGCGGCTGTGCCAGGGCCGGTTGAACGGTCATCGCCAGCGACAGCAATAGAAACCCAACAAGAGGTAAACCGACGCGTCGGATTTCGCCTGCTGTCGTGCCTCGATGAGAGTCGGATCTTTGATTCAGGGTCATTTTAAATATCACGATTCGCACGATCCTTCCGAACTAATTCCCACTTGGCACCTCGGTGTTGTTACCGCGGGTTTGCCTCAATCGATTCAACCCGGATATTTCCGATGAGTTTCGCGCCGCGGAAATGAACCCAGTTTAGTTTGACATTCAGGCAAGACCGCCGCGAGCTAACGTTCCAATAGTCCAACGGAGTCCGCTGATTTCCCGTTTTTGAATTGATCCGACGTCGGATTGGGGGCTCTCGTCGATTCGCCGCAACAGTGGCCGACGCGAGTCTGCCTTCCGCGACACCAAGACAAGAAACACGTCATGAGCCCTGAAACTGCCTCGTTTGATCCAACTCAACTCGCAATAGGCATCGGAGTTGTGGCCTTGGTCATTGCCCTGATCTGGGCATGGCTCGGATTCGCGATGAAGTGGTCATTATGGCTAACCGGCGTCGGAAAATTCGGATTCTGGAGCTCGCTGGGCTTGGTTCTGCTAGTAACGCTGGTATCGGTCGTTGTGAATGTAAGCTCGACGTTCGCGATCGGATTAGCACTGGGAAATGCGGCGTCGATTCTGGGGCTCTTCTTCGGATTCATCTCGGCCGTGGCGACGATTGGCCTGATCACCGGGTGCGGATTTTTTCGCGCGTCGGGGGTCTGGTTTGTCAACTCCATGCTCAATGTGGTCGCCGGTGTCGGACTGGCCCTGGTGATGGTCGTCGTGGTCAGCGCCGTTGGTGCGTCCAGTGGCGGGTTGACCAACGCGAAGATGCTCGACGAGTTGCGGAACGTTTCGGCGGGCTCACTGGAAGGCCTGGACGACTTGGAGGGGTTGAGCAAAATCGGCAATCTTGACCAGTTCGATCCTTCCGCTTTGAATTTTGGATCCGGTACGGATGCGGCATGGCCGGCCGCGTTGAGTGGAGGACGTGTGGGGGGAGCGATCGATGCGGTACCAACCTCACGTCAGGGCGGCGAGTTCAACACGCCTCGTCCGGAACCGTGGCAACCCGGTCAGTCGGCTCCTCAGCGTCATTCGGCGACGCCGGTACCAGCATCGAAACCGAGTCGGGCCGCTTCGGGTCTACAGAGCAACCCGTTCATCCAGTAGGCAAGCGGCGCGGTTCGACGCCGTTGAGCATCCGAGCGAGAAACGTTACGTTTCCTGTTCGCTCCAGGCGCGTTGCCGGGCGGTTCTGTTTCACCGTTTTGCCGCGACCGCTCAGACGGTCGGTCCTCCGTGATCGCACCCAACCTCGCTTCGGAACTCCCGGATGATCAGCGGATTGTCATCACGGGCATCGGATTAACCGCGCCCAATGGCAATGACTGGAGTTCGTTCCGGGAATCGTTGCTGGAGAAGCGTAGCGGGGTTCGTCCGTACGAGATTCGCTATTTCGGTGAAACACTCGCTGGTGTGTGCGATTTTGATCCAAAGCGTTATCAGGCCAAAAAAGACATCCGTCGCGGGACGCGCGCCGGGAGCGTCGGCGTCTACGCGGCCAATGAAGCCATCGCTCATGCCGGCATTGATCTCGACAACGTGGATCGGTCGCGCATTGGCGTCTACGTCGGGGTGACGGAGCACGGAAACGTGGAAACGGAGAATGAAATCTTCGTCATTAAAGGCTTTGATTACGACACAAGCTGCTGGTCGCACCACCACAATCCGAGAACCGTTGCCAACAACCCGGCTGGCGAGATCGCGTTGAATCTGTCGATCACCGGTCCACACTATACGATTGGGGCCGCGTGTGCCGCAGGCAATGCGGGCATCATCCAAGGCGCTCAGATGCTGCGGCTGCGGGAGTGCGATCTGGCGATTGCCGGTGGCACGTCGGAGAGCATTCATACATTCGGAATCTTTGCCAGTTTCAACAGTCAGAATGCGCTTGCCAGCCACGATGACCCGACGGCGGCGTCGAGACCATTTGACCAAGATCGAAATGGGATCGTGGTCGCCGAAGGCGGCTGCCTTTACACACTCGAGCGCCTGAGTGATGCAAAGGCGCGCGGCGCGGAAATCATTGGTGAGCTGGTTGGCTACGCAATGAACACGGACGCGACGGACTTTGTCTTGCCCAATCCCGAACGTCAGGCGCAATGTGTTCACATGGCCCTCGACCGAGCAGGTTTATCCGCCGACCAAATCGACATCGTCAGCACGCATGCAACCGGAACGATGAGCGGCGACTCTCAGGAGTGTGCGGCGCTGCGACGTGTATTCGGTCAGTGTCAAAACACTCGAATCAACAACACCAAGTCTTATATCGGGCACGCGATGGGTGCCGCAGGAGCACTTGAGCTGGCCGGCAACTTGAAGGCATTTGACGATGGTGTGGTTCATCCCACGATCAACGTTGACGAGTTGGACCCAGATTGCGATCTTCCCGGTTTGGTCATCAACGAACCGGAGGAGCGGCCTCGAGTGGACTACATCCTCAACAACTCGTTCGGCATGTTGGGCATCAACTCGGTGGTCATCATCGGACGCGTCTGAATCACCATCGCGGCGCCATCATCTTTCCAATCCACGAACCATATCCCGAGCTCAGATTCCTCTATGACTCCCGCTGAAATCCGTGACGAAATCATCGACATCCTAGACGACATCTCGCCGGATGAAGATCTCGATGGCCTGGATGATGAGAAAGCATTTCGAGACCAACTCGAGTTGGACTCGATGGATTTCCTCGACATCGTGATGGAGTTAAGAAAACGACACCGAGTGCAGATTCCAGAAGAAGACTACGGCAACCTGGCAAGCATGCAGTCCACGGTGACCTACCTGGAACCCAAGATGAAGGATCTATGATCGCGGCTTCGGAGTTGGTTTTCGATCGCCATCCGCATCCGCATTCTTGATTGTCATGATCAAGACGCATTGGTTTGGATCCCAGGTGTCTGCGTCAAGTCGAATCGAACCCAGGTGATCCGGTCGGAGAAATCATGTACGACACGATCATCATTGGCGCTGGAATGAGTGGCTTGGCTGCGGGTATCCGCCTGGCTCATTTCGATCAACGCGTTTGCATTCTTGAGCGTCACTACACCATCGGGGGACTCAATTCGTTTTACCGGATGGGTGGCCGTGATTATGACGTCGGCCTTCACGCGATGACGAACTTCGCCAGGAAGGGCGACAAACGGGGGCCGTTGGCCAAACTGATCCGCCAACTTCGATTTCGATGGGAAGATTTCAAGCTCGCCGAACAGATCGGTTCGTCCATTCGCTTTCCCGACGTGTCCATCGACTTCAACAACGATGTGGATTTGCTACGCGAGGAAATCCGTGAGGCGTTTCCAGACCAGATCGATGGCTTTGACTCGCTTTGTGGCAACTTGCTCGATTATACCGATATGGACGGGGACCATCCCCTGTTCATGCGCAGCTCGCGCGAGGTGCTGGCCCAGTACATCAACGATCCCCTGTTGGTGGAGATGTTGTTGTGCCCGTTGATGTGGTACGGCAACGCCCGAGAGAACGACATGGATTTTGGGCAGTTCTGCATCATGTTCCGCGCCTGCTACCTCGAAGGCTTTGGACGCCCGTTCAAAGGCGTCCGCGTGATTTTGAAGAACTTGGTCCGGAAATTTCGCGGTCTTGGTGGAGAACTCAAGCTGCGTCACGGCGTCGCCAAGATTCACACCGAAGGGGGACGTGCGTTAGGCGTGGTCTTGGATGATGGAACGGAAATTCAAGGCAAACGAATTCTGTCGTCGGCTGGCAACATCGAAACGATGCGGATGTGTGATGACGTCTCTCAGGTCGAAGTCGCTCGAGCCGGCCAGCTATCATTCATTGAATCGATCAGTGTGCTGGACTGCCAGCCGCAAGACCTGGGCTTCGATCGCACGATCGTTTTCTACAACGACTCACTGCAGTTTCATTGGACGCGACCCGATCAAGGTTTGTGTGATGCGAGGACGGGCGTCATTTGTAGCCCCAACAATTATCTCTACGACAATGATGAAGGTCGATTGCCCGATGGGATCGTCCGCATCACGACGCTTGCGGACCATGATCGTTGGTGCGAGCTCGATGACACTCGATACCGAGCCGAAAAGGTCACCCAGTACGAAGCGGCTGTGGCATCGGCGGTTCGATTCATGCCCGATTTTCGGTCTCACGTGATTGATACCGATGTGTTCACGCCCAAGACCATTCGGCGTTTCACCTGGCACGACAATGGAGCCGTCTACGGAGCGCCGGAGAAGCAATTGGATGGAACAACGCATCTCCCCAACTTGTTCCTATGTGGTACCGACCAAGGGTTTGTGGGAATTGTTGGGGCCATCGTCAGCGGAATTAGCATGGCAAATCGACATTGTCTGGCTGTCTGATAGCCAGTCTTCTGTTGGTTGGAAATCTTTCCCCATCAGGGGCGAGTCGAAACGATTGACGTGGCTGAAGGTGGTTCATCACCCTCTTGGAACGTCTCTAACGGGTTCGATCCGCCATCGAACGACCTCGATCGGTTCACCGATTCAATCGGCCCCGTACCCCAGAAAATCGACAGGATCGTCGCGGTCTCAGGCCGCCAGTACTTCAGGGGGGTGAGATTCTTCCCGAAACGCTTGTTTGGTCAAAACCGCCTAACTAGTATTTCTGAGACGATTGCAGAGTATTCCACCGCGATCCATGCACCCGCTTCAGTCACCACCCGAGAACACGATGAATCGTTCCCTCAAATTGATCCTCCGATGGACGCTAGTCGTTTGTTTGAGCACGGTTATAGGTATGAGCCCTGCTTCGGCGGGTTGGTTATTGAAACGATTGCAAGCCAAGAAGTGCCAATCGGCTCCGACTTGTGAGCCGGCGTGCGCCGAAACCGTCGAGTGTTCGACAGCCCCATCCACATGCTGTGCCGAACCCGTCTCGGTCTGTCCCTCGGACCCGTCGCCGTGTTCTCCGGCTCCGACGACTTGTTGTGGTGAACCGGTAGTGACTTGCGACGATCCGATGGTCGAGGCACCCGCGCCGATGGATGGGTGCTGCGGCTCCGCGATGCCTCTTCCGATGGAGTCGATGCCACTCGAATCAATGCCGATGGAAGGTGAGTCGGTGATGGAACCGGCCGTGCCGATGGAGCCGTCTGATGAGGCGGTTCCCGAAACGGAACCAGCCGAACCTGTCGTGGAACCGGGCGAAGTGACCGTCGTCGAGCCCACTCCATCTCCGTTTCCGAGTGAGGATGACTTGGATCCGCTCGAGGCGGACGTGACGGAACCAACCGATCCCGAGATGACGACCGAGCCAGAGCCCGCCGAGCCAGCGGAGGAAAGCACGGTGCCGCCACCTGCGATGGACCCGGTCGCCGATGAGGCTCCCCAGCCAGGATCCATCGAAGAGGTCGTTCCAGCTGACGATGTTGCGGCGCCAAGCGAGTCGGAGTCCGAAGCACCAATGGATGATCTGTTTGGTGCACCCGATCCAATGCCGTTGCCCGCTGCCGAACCAACTCCAGATGTTCCCGCAATGGACAACCTGTTTGGCGAGTCGCCCACCGAAATGGACCTGCCCGCTGCAGCCGAACCTGCGGTCGCTCCCGAGTCGGCGACCGAACCGGCACCGGCGATGGATGACCTCTTCGGCGAGCCAGCATCTGACCCAGAACCCGTTCCAGCTCCAGCGGTTGATGATCTATTCGGAACTCCGGGTGACCAACCTGCTGCGGAACCCGAACCGGCGATGGACGATCTGTTCGGTGCGCCAGCTGATTTGAATACCGAGCCTGCACCGGCGATGGATGATCTTTTTGGTGCACCGGCTGATGAAGCGGCTCCGACGACGAACCCAGAACCTGCCCTCGATGATCTATTTGGCGCTCCGGCGGATTCGCCGGCGGACGCATCGGCTCCCGCAATGGATGATCTGTTCGGTGCCCCTGCTGCGGATCCTGCGCCCGCGTCCGAACCCGCTCCGGCAATGGACGACCTTTTTGGTGCTCCCGCGTCCGAGCCTGAGACCACCACCGATCCGACGCCGGAACTGGATGATCTATTTGGGACGCCGGACCAAGGCGAATTGCCGGAACCTGATGGCGCCCTTGACGACTTGTTCGGAGCGCCGGAGATGCCCGCCGATGCACCGGACGCCGATAGCGGATTTGATGACTTGTTCAGCATCCCTCCAGCTGATGGTGATACCACTCCAACAGGCAGCACCACCAATCAGTTTGATGACTTGTTCGGTCAGAAGACCGATTCGTCACCATCGGCAGTGGTCGAGCCGAGCCCGGCTGTGCAGACGGTTGTGAAGCAAACGACCGAGTTGCCGACTCCCGATGAAATTCTGGACAGAACCGAAACGCGCACGTGGATTGACAATACGGGAACGTTCCGCACGGACGGTCGTTTGATCGTCGTAGCCGAAGACCACGTTCGTTTGTTGAAAACAAATGGTCGGAAGTGTACGGTCCCGATGCATCGGCTCAGCTCTGCCGATGCGGCCTATGTTCAATCCATTCGCGATCAGTTGGAAACGTCGAGTAGCCAGATGATGGTCGCGATGACCGCGAACTAGGGTCTCCGCCGGATGCGGGGTTAGTTCGCTTGATTCTCGATCCATCGAATCAGCGTCCTGACCATCACGCCAGTCGCGCCCGCGTCGCGGTCCGGCTTTGGTGAGTCGGCAAACGCGGGTCCGGCGATGTCGATGTGTAACCACGGTACTTCCGCAACAAAGTTCTCCAGGAATTTTGCTGCGGTGATGGCACCGCCCCAGCGTCCTTCGCCGACGTTCTTGATGTCCGCGACTTTGCTGTGAACCTTGTCGTCAAACAACTTGAACATCGGCAGTTCCCAGACGGGCTCCCCTTCAGCCTTCGCAGCATCCGTTAACGCGTTACAGAGTGACTCGTCATTGGTCATCAAGCCGGCTGTCTCATTGCCCAGAGCCACCATGCAAGCTCCGGTCAACGTTGCCAGATCAACGATCGCGGCCGGCGCCTGTTCGACGGCCACGTCGAGCGTATCCGCCAAGACAACGCGGCCTTCCGCATCAGTATTGAGAATTTCAATCGTCTTGCCGGAACGTGTTTGAATCACGTCCCCCAATTTGTAGCTATCGCCGCTAACCATATTTTCGGCGAGGCCGCACAAGCCGATCACATTGAGGCCAACTCCCAACTTTGCAATCGCGTGCATGACTCCGACGACTGTTGCAGCCCCCGCCATATCACACTTCATGTCCACCATCCCCTCGCTCGGTTTGAGCGAAAGACCACCTGAATCAAACGTGACTCCTTTGCCAACGATGACGACTGGTGGTTGATCGTCGGCTCCGCCGGCGTGCTGCAACTTGAGTAGACATGGTGGACTGGCGGATCCCCGACCAACTGCCAAGATCGCTTCACATCTCTCGTCGGCCAGACGAGTCTCATCCCACACCTCGCTGCCAAGGCCAACCTCGCTGGCCATCGCTACGGATCGGTTGGCGAATTCGGTGGGGTTCATGATCGAAGGCGGTTCATTCACCAACCGCCTGGTTAGATTGATCGATTGACCGATCGTCTGACCGCGTGTGAGCATCTCCGCGGACACCCCGGAAAACTCAATCGCGTCGCCTACGTGAGTGGAGGGATTCTGGCGGTAGATGGCTTGTCCTTCACAGCCAAACAAACAGCCCGCCACCAGCGCGTCGTGGAACTTGGATGGAACGTCAAGACCCATCGCGACCACGATCTTGGATCGCGGTTGACTGGCCAACTGGCGAATCACGGCCGAGCCGTGTCGAAAGAGGGAGTCACGCGTTAACTCATCGACATCTCCGATCCCGACCATGACGACGGTCGCTACCGAGCCATCCTTTGTCGGCAACGCGGCCATGCAAATTTCACCCGCCTTTCCACTCGCATTGCCGTCGGCCAGCCAAGTCGCCAACACACCACCGGAGGCCGCATCCAAGGCGGACGCGGCGGCAAGCGGCACGGCCGTTGAATCATCTTCGGGCGAACACGCAATGGAAACGACGATCGGTCCTTCAACGGCATTGTCGTCGGCCGGGAATTGCAGAGGCTCACCGATGGTCAGTTGAGGCGACGCAACGGGGCGTGGGATTGGCTTGGTCATCTTTGAAGTGATGTCGAGGGGGCTTCGGAGGCACGGGAAACAAGATGTCGATGGTGTGAATCGACTCGGCGATTCGATGAAGCGCTAGGCGATCAGCCTCTGCGTGACTTGGTCGGCGGCGCGGCGCAGCGCCACATCGTCGTCGAGTAGTGCGTCGGTCTTACGAATCGCATGCAATACCGTCGAGTGGTCGCGTCCGCCGAACGCATCTCCGATGTTGGACAGACTCTGGTCCGTCATTTGCCGCGACAGCCACATTGCCAGCGATCGGGCCCGGACAATGGCTTGGCGACGTGAGCCGCTTCGAATGTCGGCGGACTTCACACCTAACTGGCGTGCCACGGCCGTTGTGATGGAGCCGATGGAGACATTCTTCCGAGTGCCGACTTGGTCGATGGCAGACTGGATCGCGCTTTCGTCGATGGATCCGTCGTTCATTCGACAATTCAAAGACAGTTGTTGGACTGCCGCCGCGAGCGCTCGCACGGGTAACCCCGACTCCAGTCCTTCGTCGAGCATGGCAATCTGATCCGGCTGGGCGTTGGGCAACTGTCCCACCATGAGCTCACGCAGGATGACCCGCCGGCACGTTCCCGCTGGTGCCGCCATCGGCACCGTCAGGCCCGGCAATGTTCGGCTTACCAGGCCAGGACGCAAACCACGGATCTCCGTCGGCAGACGGCGACAGGTAATGATGGTCGCGCGTGCTCGCTCGTCGCGCGCGTCCAGTCGCGATGCCAACTCATTTTGGAACGGCGTCTTGTCGGCGACTGCGTGCAGATCGTCGACGATCAGGATGGGCACCTCCTCGAGGTGGCGACGCCACGCGGGCATCTCCTTCGTATCAATCGCCGAAGCGAACTGCCGGGCCAACTCAGTGGAGGAGTGGTAGATGATTCGATCCGCAAGCGCCTTGGCCGTTGTGACCTCGCCTTCGTCATTCCAGACGTCACAAAGCGACAACCGACGGCCACAGTGCATGGCCATCGACGTTTTTCCCATTCCGGGATCGCCCACCATCAAAAGCGGCCGTGCCAATTCGAGCAGCACCTCGGGTGGCAGCTGACCGACATAGCCGACCAATCCGTTTTCAGCTCCACAATGAAACAGTGGCAACACGGGCGGCGCGATGGCTGGCTCACGCCTTCGCCGTCGGATCCGGGGCCGTTCCAGTGCGAACGTCGTCAGCTTCTCAGCGGTTGTCAAATCAGCAACTCGGTTTTCCACAGGCAAGAGAGTCTAGCGGCCAAGTATAAGACGGCAAATCCGATCAAGTGAATGGTCTATTTCGACAGCGGTGGAAAACTTCGAGACTCCGAATCGTATCACGGATTGAACTTCGTCTCGATGGCAACCCATGGCCATCAACACGTGACTCGGGGGACTGCTGCCGCTGCTGCAAGCCGAACCACTGCTGCAAGCGATTCCAGCCAAGTCCAGGGACATCAGCAATTGTTGGCGATCATGTCCCAGAAACGAAACGCACGTCGTCGAAGGCAACCGGGACACTTGGCAGCCGTGAATCACGATCGCCTGTTCACCCAAGCGATCCAACAAACCACATTCGAAACGATCTCGTAATCGATTCATGTGCTCGGCCGACTTGGACAGTTCACCAACGGCCAGCCGAACGGCCTCTGCCGCTCCGGCGACCATTGCCACCGGCTCCGTCCCCGGCCGAGTCAGCAATTGCTGTTCGCCCCCCCATAGAGACGGGCGAATTTCCAGCCCCGATCGCAACCACAAGAAACCAATTCCCGCAGGTCCATGCAACTTGTGAGGTGTGATCGTCACCGCGTCGGCACCCAGCGATGACAGATTGATCTCCACCTTTCCCACCGATTGTGTTGCGTCCACATGCAACGGGACGCCCGCTTGATGGCATGCTGCGGCGATGTCGGCGATCGGCTGAATCACGCCTGTCTCATTGTTGGCCGACATCACCGACACGAGGGCGGGCAACGTCGGTAGGTTTGCAAACAGTTCGGCGAGCGAATCGAGCCGGACGACCCCGTGCGAATCAACATCCAGCCAGCCAACGAGGCGACCGGACCGCTCCATTGATTCTGCGAGTGCCAACACGCTGGGATGTTCGATCCGACTGACTACGATCGGGGCGGCTGGATCACCAATGCCATTTAGCGCAAGATTGTTGGCCTCTGTTCCGCCACTGGTCACGATCAACCGAGCGGCATCGACGCGGGTTAGGTCGGATCCGAGGACTTCACCGATGACGGCAAGTGATTGATCGAGTTGGTGCCGAGCCGACATGCCAAGCTGGTGCTGACTCGACGCATTCGCCGGTCCCCGGGCCATCGCATCCGCAACGGCCTTGCAAACCCTTGGGTCGGTGGCGGTGGTCGCATTGTTGTCGAGATAGATGACGTTGACGCTTTGTTGTCCAGAGTTCGTATGGTCGACCACGGGACGGCTCATCGATCGATCTCCCGTGGCCAAAGCATCTCGAGAGGGCGGTCGTCTTCATAATGCCGGACGAAAATCGTCATCAAGTTTCCTTGGAGACGGTCCCCATCCAACATCCGATGTTGCCGCCGGCAACTGGTGCAACAACGACGCTTAACGGCGATCGGTCCAACCCGAATTGGCAAAACGTTCATTCACGATCTGTTCGACGTCCTCTTGTTCGCGCTGGCTCAACTCACCAGCTCGAAACTCAACGCGGAGTCGTTCGGCAATGCATTGCGTCAATTCCTCGGCGAGTGCGCCGGCATCAACGGGGCTGCCGGTCAACTCAGCAAGGCCCGGCAAGGCTCGAGCGTGAGGCGATGCCGAGAGGAGCAGGCTACCGTGTTGCAAGATGGACCCGCGAGTTCGCCGCTGGGCGCTGCCCAAGACTTTGTAGCCGGCGACGATCAGGTCCTCACCTGTCCGGCGCTGAAAACATAGAAACGATTCGTCACCTGGTTTGGCCGCTGGTCGGGCACCGGACCGTCCCATCTCATAGAATGGTTGGGCGTTGATGTTTCGATCTTCAAGGATGCGACGGATCGACTCGTGGACCAGCTTGTAGAGATCCGGTCGGGCACCCATTTCGGCGAAGTCGGTCGGCAACGTCAGGCTGTAAGTGAGTTCATGGTGATGCCAAATCGCACCACCGCCTGTGCTGCGTCGGACGACAGACACGGCGTCGCCGTCATCGCTCGGTGGCAGCAACGGATCGGCGTCACATCGTCGCTGAAAGTATCCAAGCGAAAGCGTCGGCTGTTTCCATTGATAGAAACGAAGCGTCGGTTTTCGGTCACGGGCGACACTCTGCAACAACGCTTGGTCTGTCGCCATGTTCTCTGCCGCTGAGAAGACGTCCAGCGTCAGTGTCCGGCCGGTGGATCCTTGATTCACGGTGTCGCCGTCTCGTCGGACGCGTCGGACCACTTCAAAACCGGTCGCCTAGCCGCCGCCACATCATCGGGACGACTGATCCGGGTCGTATGAGGTGCCTCGTGAACGAGATCATCTGATTCCTCGGTGATGCGGAATAGGGCTTCGGCGAACGCATCGAGTGTCTGTTTGGACTCCGTTTCGGTCGGCTCGACCATGACGGCTTCGTCGACGACCAAAGGGAAATAGACCGTCGGAGCATGAAAACCGTAATCGAGAACTCTCTTGGCCAGGTCCATGGCCGACAAACCAGATTGCTTCTTCAGCCGCGTCGCCGATGCGACGAATTCGTGCATGCAGCGATCTCCATGGGGGACGTCGAGGATGTGTTTGACCTTGCTGAGTAGATAATTGGCACCGAGCACCGCATCCTCACTGACGCGTCGAAGCCCATCACCACCGTAGGTTCGGATGTAAATGTAAGCTCGCATCAAGACGCCGACATTTCCGAAGAAACTACGCACCCGGCCAATCGAATGCTCCGGTGTCGTCAGCTCCAGGATGGGCTGGCCGTCATCATCCATTTGTCGGGTCACGATCGGACCCGGCAAAAATGGCGCCAGGAAGTCACGCACGCAAATCGGACCGGCGCCGGGTCCACCACCTCCATGCGGACCTGAGAACGTCTTGTGTGGATTGTAGTGCATCAGGTCCGCACCAAAGTCACCTGGGCGTGTGATACCTAGGATGGCATTCATGTTGGCCCCGTCGAGATAGATCAACGCACCAGCCTCATGCACCAGGTGATTGATCGTTTCGATCTGTCGATCGAACAGCCCCAACGTGTTGGGATTGGTTAGCATGAAGACAGCTGTGTCATCTCCGAGTTTTGCTTTCAGGTCATCCAAATCAACAAGCCCATCGCCGTTGGACTTCACGGTCTTGGTGGCAAAACCGGCCATCTGGGCACTGGCGGGGTTGGTGCCGTGAGCGGAATCAGCCGTCAGAACGACGCGACGATTTTCCCCGCGAGATTGAAAATAAGCCGCAGCAACAAACAGGGCTGTCAGTTCCCCGTGGGCGCCTGCCGCGGGCTGGAGCGAAACACCTGGGAGCCCGCTAATTTCCGCCAGCATCTCTTGCAACTCGTACAAGCAATGCAGCAGCCCTTGAATGGTTGACGCCTCTTGCATCGGATGCACATGAGCAAACCCGGGTAACGAGGCAATCCGCTCATTCCGTTTGGGGTTGTACTTCATTGTGCACGAACCGAGCGGATAGAAGTGAGTGTCGACACTCATGTTCAGCGTCGACAAACCCACGAAGTGGCGAACAACGTCGCCTTCAGCCAGTTCGGGCAATGGTGGAGGCGTTGCGGCGAGATCGTCCGAATCGAACATCTGCTCGAGGTCCGGTTCCGGAACGTCGAGTGAATCGAACGTGTGAGCCCGACGTCCTGGTCGACTGAGTTCAAACAACAGTTGAGATGCTTGTTGGTTTCGCATGGCTGAGCGTCGCAATGGAACGCGGGACGACGTGAAAGTGAAACGGATTCGTGTGAGTGTGGGGCTCGTACTGGCGGGTCGCGTCAACGACGACAGCTTGTTATGTCGGGGGCGATGCCAATGCCGGGGCCGATTCCAGTGTCCTCACGAGCGATTGAATCTCCGATCGTGTTCGCTGTTCCGTCACGGCGACCAAAAAACAATGCTGATATCGATCGGGCAGCGACGAGGTGGAGTCACCAACGAGCGGATCGAGATTGATGCCCGCCAAGACTCCTGATTGACTTGCATGGTCCATCAGGCCGCCGACGTCCGCCGACAAGTCTCGAACGACAAACTCCTTCACCGCCGCGCCGGGGTGCAATACCTCGAATCGTTCGCATGCCTCGAAGCATTCTTTGGCATAGCTCAATTTGGCGATGCACTGGTCCGCCGTCTCCCGCAGGCCGTGGGGACCTAGCAGACTCAAGTAAACACTCGAACGAAGGGCCAACAGCGTTTGATTGCTGCAGATGTTACTGGTCGCCTTATCACGGCGAATATGCTGTTCGCGCGTCTGCAGCGTCAGGACCCAACATCGCTTGCCGCGACGATCCGTCGTCTGTCCCGCGATGCGTCCTGGCAGTCTTCGCACCAAATCCTCGCGGCATGCCATGATACCGAGGTAGGGACCTCCGTACGCCAGCGGATTGCCAAGACATTGGCCCTCGGCAACGGCGATATCCACACCTAGGTCACCGGGTCGTTTGAGCCGGCCCAGACTAATCGGATCGAATGATTCGATGGTCAGCGCACCCGCCTCCTTGGCTGCCGCAGCGATGGAGGCGACGGATTCCAGCCGGCCAACATAGTTGGGGTGCTGGATCAAGACGCAAGCGGTCTGTTCGTCGATGGCATCGATCATCGGCGTGGACAACCCATCGTCATCCGACGGTACGACGACTAACTCAACGTCGACGTTATGAAGGTAGGCGGCGAGCGTCTCGCGGTAATGAGGATGCACCACATCACTGGTGATCACCTTCGACCGGTCACGTTTGATTGCTAATGACATCAAGACCGCTTCCGTAGCCGCCGAACCGCCGTCGTAGAGGCTCGCGTTGCTGACACCCAAACCCGTTAGCTGGGTGATCAAGGTCTCATACTCGAACATCACTTGAAGATTGCCTTGGCTCACCTCCGCCTGATAGGGCGTATACGAGGTGTAGTACTCGCCACGCGATGCGATTTCGTCGACGACCGCAGGAATGAAGTGGTCATAGGCCCCACCGCCAAGAAAACAAACATGCGACGACGTGGAGGCATTGGTTGCCGCCGATTGAGTCAGTTCACGGGTCAGATTGATTTCGTCCGTGGCCGCTGGCAATTTCAACGGCCGCTTCAGCTGCACGGATGCGGGAACTTGGGCATCGAGCAATTGCTGAACGCTCTCGGCTCCGATCGAACCGAGCATCTCGGCCCGGTCCTCTTCGGTGTGGAACAGATACGACATCGCTCAGCCTGCCTCGGAACACTGTTTCTGGTAAGCGGCATGATCCAGCAACGATGCGGGAACATCACCATTCATTTTGACCTTGATGATCCAGCCGAAGTCGTAGGGATCATCATTGAGTCCGTCGAGACTGTCGGGAAGGTCGGCGTGCACTTCGAGAACCTCTCCGGCGACAGGACTGTACATAGGACTGACCGCCTTGACGGACTCGACTTCACCGAATTCATCGCCGGCGGCTAACTCTCGACCCACGTCGGGAAGGTCCATGTAGACAAGATCATTGAGTTGTTCGACGGCGAAAGCACTAATTCCAATGACGGCAACTTTTCCTCCGTCCGTGTCTTGAACATCAACCCATTCGTGAGAATCGGCATAGAGGAGCTGTTCCGGATCACGAGCCATGTCAACCATTCCATTCGAGAGTGGACTACATCAGAAAAACGAGAGATGGGTAGTAGCGAGTTCCTTAGCCAACGCGCTGATAAAACGGCAGCCGCGTTACGCGAGCGGACGTCAAACGGCCCCGAATATCAATTTGCAAATCGGTGTGGGTGGCGGCATCCGCATCCACCATGGCCATGGCGATCGGCATGCCGAGGGTCGGTGATGGGCCTCCGCTGGTAACCCAGCCGACGACCTTCCCATTCGAATCCAGCACCTGACAGTTTTCACGAGCCGGTCGCTTTCCCTCCGGGAGCAAACCGATGCGCCGCCTGGATGGACCGGTCGCCTGGATCTCGCGCAAGGCTTCATCGCCAATGAAGGAGCGATCCTCTAACCGACAGGCGAAATCGAGTCCGGCGGAAATCGGGTCGATCGATTCATCCAATTCATGACCGTACAGCGGCATCGCCGCTTCCATTCGAAGCGTGTCGCGGGCTCCCAGGCCTGCCGGAATGAATCCCGCCTCTCGTCCGGCGAGCAAAAGATTCTCCCAAACCCGCCGGGCTTCCTCGGCACGCACGATCAACTCCAAACCGTCTTCCCCCGTGTACCCTGTCCGGCTAACGATGACTGGTTTGGACATTTGGTCGGTGATTCGTGCTCGATAGTTCTTCAGTCTTGACGGGTCAAACCGAAACAGCCGACGGGTTGCTTCCAACGCCGCGGGGCCCTGCACCGCGATCATGGCAGTCAATTCGGTGCGGTCGGTCATCGTCACCGACGGGAAATCCGATAGATGAGGTGTGATCCAACGAACGATCTTGTCGCGATTGGACGCGTTGACCACCATCAGGTGGAAGCGGCGACTTGAAGGCGTTTCCAGATGAGACACCAGGACATCGTCGAGAACCCCACCACTTTCGTTGCAGATTAGACCGTATCGAACGGTGCCAACCGGCATGTTGGCGACTCGACGCGTTAACACGTGATCCAGAAACTCGCCGGCCTGATCGCCGTCGAAGCGCAGACGGCCCATGTGAGACACATCGAAGAGGGCCGCCTTGGAACGGCACGCATGGTGCTCGCTGACGATTCCCGAATATTGCAGCGGCATGTCATACCCTGCAAATGGCACCATTTTGGCACCCGCGTCGCGATGCCAAGCATCAAGCGGCGAATGAGCCAGGGATTCCGCGGAAGGCTCCTTCATGGACACTGCCCCACCATCTTGTTGAGGCGGCATCGGCTCAGGGGATGATGAGTTCATGAAACGAACACGGAGCTCATGAAATGAGGTGCATGCAGACCCGAACCACTCCAACGCGACGGTCGGTCGCATCGGCGTGAAATCGAGACAGGAATCGCGAGATGGAAAAGATCAGTGTTGCCGGCGACGTGGGCGCTGACACGTTCCCCATGATGCACGCCGGTCACGGTGTCCGCAAATCGGCTGCCGGCGTAAGCGCGACATTATTCCCTTATCAGGTTCTTTGGTCGCCCCAAATCAGGTCGACTAAGAAACCTTGGCCTTCGTACGGGCTTCACGAAGCCCTCGGCTAAGGATGTCCCGCAACATCGGGGAGTAGTCTTCGTACTTGTTCTGGTCTGGAGCGCCGTTGCTGAACTGATAGATCGCATCACGCGGTTTGACACCCAGGGCGATCAATGTGCTACTGACGGTTGCGTAGTCGCCTTTGCGAACCACCATTCCCGGTCGCCCACCACCCACGGGGCCACGAGCGAAGACTTTGCTGGCCACGGCGAGGAACTTCACGGGAGAATCGAGCGTCTGAAGCGTCAGAAGACGTCGGGCGAGCTGAACTCGACCGTCGTCAGGATCGTTCAAGTTGCGTGCCCCGATAATATTGAGGCCTTCCTGCAACTCGACGACTTCCTGGCGGTCATCGGCATGGATGGCAAAGCCTGCCTTGGCGTCGGCAATAATGATGTTGCATCCTTCGTAACGATTCTTGGCGAACTCCTGATGGGCTTTCTCCAACGCCTTCCGCGACGAGGTGCATCGCAGCAGATCCATTGCCAACAATCCCCGGGATCGTTGTCCGAAAAGGGGAGTGGCCGTCGCCCGATTCGTGAGGCCGACAAACAACCCGTTTTGGTTCACGCCCAACCAGGTACCACCCGCTTTCTGATCCACTCCACAAAGCACTCGTGGTTTGCCCGACTGAATCGAGGGTGTTTGACTCGGACGATCGATATACTCCTCTCGGTTCGCGGCGATCAAAATGGGACTGTCGGGCACCAAGCGATACTGAACAGCTAGCAAGCACATCAGGGAGTTATCCAACTTTCAAAAATCGGTCGATTCGAATCACATGACACATCGCAGACCCTTGCGGGCGGAAATACCCCCCGAAGGCTGCAGCTGCGTCTGGCGAGCCGCTAATGTAGCTGTCGCGACACGCCCACCACACCCTCTTTTGGGTGGTTTGTCGATTTTTTGTGCACCTATCCCGGTGATTTGTGTCGACTTGGAAAGATGCTCGCAACGCGTTGAGGTTCGCAGTCGGCGCGGCACCGCCTCAACGTGCCGCAAACACCGATACTCGGCCGAAATCCCAGCGGCGAAACGATGAGGCGACGCTGGAATCCAGTGGGAACGTCTGGCCGCGTGTGAGCAGCAAGGCTTCGGGTCCGCCTGTAGTCTCGGCCATCGTATCTCCGGGAGTGAATAACCGGATCGAGAAACGCGCTGCCAGCCGGTATGGGCCGCCGACGGCAAATAGCAAGTACTCAGGTCGGTGTGCCGATGTGCCGCCGGAGGCTTGCTCGATCAACCCAGGGTGGACCCAGACGGCCCGATCGCCAGGTTGTGTCCGATTGATCCACGCGATCGCCCGTCGCCAGTCCTCGTTTCGAGTGACCAAACGCACCTCGCCTCGGCTCAGCGTTGCCAGAGTGCCCTGCGAGCTCGTCATGGCAAGCAACGCCGCCGTAGCTAACAGCGCGGTCCATCCACGCTTGCCGCGATCCAGCGGACGTGCGATCGACGTCAGGATACCCAGCCCCATCGCGATCAACGGGAGGCATCCGATGAGATAGCGACGGTGCCAAATGGGAGCCAGGCCTGCCGAGGATCCAATCGCCGCCGCCGCCGTTGCGATGATGACGGCTGCCGAGACGAACCGGAAACACTTCCAGCGAGCGTCGTTCCTTTGCCCGATGAAATATCCGATCGCCATCGGCACGAGCCAGCACGACCACCAAGACCAGAGTGACACGAGTTGGCCAATGAATGAAAAGCGTCCGAATGCTTCCCATTGCTCACGGCGCTCCCACGTTTCCGCGTACACCGAAAACAGATACCAAGCAAACCCGCCGATCAGGATCATGATCCCCAGGACGGAAGCCGTTGGAAGCCGCGGGCGATATCGGGCAATCGCCAGGCCCATGATGGGAAGGGTCGTCATCAATGACATCACATGCATTGCCGAGGACAGGCACAAGACAACGGTCGCCATCCACCACCAGCGGGTTTGCTGGGCCGTCTTCATTTGGGCCACAGTCTCCATCATTGCGATGCTGCCTAGCATGACCGCGGCATAGGGGCGTAACTCCGTGCCGAAGAAAATCGAATTCGTATCCAACGCCAGGCAGAGACCCGCCGCCGTCGCCGCAACCCGATTCTGCGTTAGCCGGTCGACCAACACGACGAGCCACCCACACGAAATCGTTGAAAGAATGACGCTCGTTGATCGCCAAGTTGCTTCCACGCCAGCGGCTTGGCTGAGTCCAACCGCGTCCGCCCCAGCCGACCAGATCCAGAGTAGCCAGAAATAAAGGGGTGACTGATTTCCCTGTGACGCACGGACCGCCACATCACCAATCGCGTCGCGAATCACCCACGCCGAATGAAGTTCGTCCAACCAAAACGAGTCGTGGATGCAGGGTAGGCGGACTAAAAGAGCAATCGCCGCGACAACCGCTACCGCCGTCCAACGCGATGCGATCACTTGCTAGTCACCGATGTTGGCGATCTCGGCATGGTCGTCGACCAAATCGACCAGCACACCCGCCGGTCCGGCGTTGAGGACGAGCGTGTTGCCTAAACGGACGGACTTTGTCCAATCGCTGTGAATGTGTCCGCACACCGCCAAACTTGGCTGCCGACGAACGATGCATTCGCGAATCGCTTGGCTACCGCGGATGCGTCCCGAGGAATCACGGTCCACCGTATCAAGCGGCGGTGAATGGGTAACCAGCACGCCATTCTCGTGGCACGGCGCCAGCAATTCGGAAGCATCGGATTCGTCGAAGTCATAGCTCCAACTGCCAAAAGGCGTGATGGGGATACCGCCCCCAACACCCCAAACTGGAAACGGAACGTCCTTGATGCTCAGTCCAGCCCCGTGAAGGACGGTGGCCGATTGCCAGTGCTCGCTCGCGTCTCGCAGTTCCTCGAACGTCTCGCCGTTGCCGGGCACCAGAACAGTTGGCACTTCGATGCTACTGAGCACGGACAAAGTGTCGCATAGCCCTTCGTGCCGATTGGCAAAATCGCCTGCGCCAATCACCAGATCAACGCCATTGGTCATGGCAACTAAACGCGAAGCAGCCGCCGCGTCACGATGCAAGTCGCTGAAACACAGGATGCGGACCATCGAAGCTGCCGCCTATCCAACCAAAGTGAGTTCGGAAATCAAAGCATCGCGCAGTCCGCGTCCCCGTGGCGATAGCTCTTCGTGCGAAGTCGGTTGCTGGGCGTAGAGCTGCCAGTTCTGTTCAACGTCGATCAACTCGAGTTCCCCATCGGGATGTTCCACCAACCCGGTGGCATTCTCCAACCAGTCACCGAGGTTGAAATACAACTTGTCGTTATCAAAGCGACGCACCGCCGGGATATGGGTATGCCCGCACACAATCACGTCACAACATTGGTCGCGGGCGTGTGCAAACACGTCATCATCAAATCCGCTGATCCACTTCACGATTCGCTTGGTGGACTGTTTCAGGTATCGGCTAAGCCGCCGCGGCTTCATGCCGGCCATCGCCAGTGCGCGGTTCAAGCCTCGATCGAAATGAAGCAGCCAGGTGTAGACGAAACTGCCGAGCATCGAAAGCCAATGAGCATGGTGTTCGACGTCGTCGAATTGGTCGCCGTGAAGGACGGAAACGCGGCGACCATCAACAGTCGTGTGAGTGAATTGATCGTGAATCTCAATATCAATATGGCGAATGTTTACGTGGCGCAGATAGTCGTCGTGATTGCCCGGTGTATAAAAGATCCGTGTTCCACCGGATGCGAGTTGCGCCAACGTTTCAAAGACAGTGTCCCAGCAAGGCTGCCAAGCAGAGCACAGTCGCAGAGCGCGCGCGTCCAGGAAGTCACCGACCAGGTAGAGCATCTCCGGTTGGTGCACTTGCAGGAATGCGTTGAACGCTTCCACCCTCGATTGACGGATGCCGATGTGCAGGTCACTCACGAATGCGGTGCGCACCGGCCGACTCTGACGAGGTTCGGCCGACGTTGGTAAATCACTATGCGATACGGCTGTTTTGACGATCATGCCGGGCACCGCTCAGGGCAACGATGGGGTTGGATGGTAGCTTTCACCAGCCGGTCGCCCGGCAGAGTGATGGATGATGACGATTCATGATCCCCGTCTGCCGCCACCGGACCATGTCGGCGGTAATTTGGTGCACGGCGATCGTTTTGGCAAGCTCGTGGGTTTGCCAAACCACCGAGTCATGACCTTCTCCGAGAGACCGCGTGTTGCCAAATCACAGCGAGCGAAACGAAGCAGCGACGTCGAATTAACGACCGCATGATATCGCGTTCGGGTGGCCGGAAGCCTAAGCTGTTCAGTAGGAAACGTGTTCACCACGGTTCTTTGGATGGCCGGTGCTGGTTGCGGATGTCGTGGCGGCCCGGATGCTTCCAAATTCGTTTGCCCATTCCCCGCTGGATGTTTGCTTTCGTGTCCGATTCTGTTCCGCCTGAGCTATCGCGCAGTCAGGCATTCTTCGTCAAGCATGAATTCGGTATCCGGCGGTTGCACTCGGCCACGGGGATCGTGCCGCTGGGTGCGTACATGGTCATCCATCTGACGACCAACGCAAGCTTGCTGAACGGCACTGAGACGTTTCAGCGGGCTGTGTTCTTGATTCACAGTCTTGGGAAGTTATTGCCGCTGGTGGAGTGGGGTGGGATTTTTTCACCTTTGCTGTTTCACGCGATTCTCGGAGTCTGGATCGTGAGGACTGGTCGATCCAATTTGGGCAGTTATCAGTTTGCGGGCAACAAGCGATACGTTTGGCAACGATGGACCGGGCTCATCGCATTCGTCTTCTTGATGACGCATGTCCTTCACCTACACGGTTGGTTTCACGCGGGCCCGTGGCTGGCTATCGTCAAACCGCTCGGATTCGCCAATTTTCATCCATACAACGCGGCGTCTTCGCTCGCGCTGGCGATGGATCGGTTCATTTGGGGATTCTGGCCGGCGTTTTATCTGATTGGGGTCCTGGCGACCGTTTATCATTTGGCCAACGGGATATGGACGGCTGGAATCACTTGGGGATTCTGGATTTCACCGGCCGCCCAGCAGCGAGCCACCAAGGTGACGGTGGCGTTCGGCGTGCTCTTGGCGGTTATAGGAACGAGTGCATGGTGGGGTGCCGTCAGCATGAACGCGGACGAAATCGAGGCAGCTCGTCAGATCGAGGACGACATGTTTGACGCGGCGGTGAAAACCGGTTTGGCTTACGAGGAGATGGCCAAGAAACGTGCCTCCTACTGGGAATCGGGCGATTCGGCCGCATCAACGGCCGATGAGAATCGTGACGATGCTGAACAACTGATTTTGCGACAACCTTAGTTTCAACGCAGGGCATTTCGATGGTGAAGTCCAATACTCCGCGGATCGTGGTGGTGGGTGGCGGTTTGGCAGGCCTCGCTTCGACGATGAAGCTCGCCGAACTGGGGGCCAATGTTGATCTGATCAGTCTCACCCCGGTGAAACGGTCTCACAGTGTCTGCGCTCAAGGCGGTATCAATAGCTGCAATGACCAAACTCGCCAGTTGGGTGATGACGAGTGGAAACATTTCGACGATACGGTGTACGGGGGCGACTTCCTGAATCACCAGCCGCCCGTGAAAGAAATGGCGTTTTGGGCACCCAAAGTCATCGACCTGATGGACCGGCTGGGAGTTCCATTTAATCGCACCGGCGAAGGCTTTATCGACCGTCGCCGCTTCGGCGGAACGCTCTACAAGCGAACGGCTTTCGCGGGCGCGACGACGGGTCAACAGCTTCTTTACGCGTTGGACGAGCAAGTCCGGCGTCGGCAAGCGGAAGGCTCGGTCCGGAAATTCGAGTACTACGATTTCCTGGGACCCATCCAAGATGACGACGGCCGTTGTCGAGGCGTTGTGGCACAGAACATGACGACGATGGAGATTCAGTCATTCGCGGCGGACGCGGTCGTCGTTGCCACGGGTGGCTGCGGCTTGCTCTATGGGCGTAGCACCATGAGTGTGTTCTGCACTGGCAGCGCCGCGAGCCGCTGCTTCCAGGCGGGTGCCAAGTACGCCAATGCGGAATTCATCCAGGTGCACCCGACGGCGATCCCGGGTGCCGACAAGTTGCGGTTGATGAGCGAGTCCGCTCGAGGCGAAGGCGGGCGAGTTTGGGTGCCACGCACACCGCAGGATCCTCGGTCGCCTCGAGACATTCCAGACGCGGAACGATACTACTTTCTCGAGGAGAGGTATCCCGAGTATGGGAACTTGGTACCTCGTGATATTGCGACGCGGGAGATCTTCGATATCTGTGTCAACGAAGGTCTCTCGGTCGAGGACGACCGGATGTGCGTCTATCTCGATTTGACTCACATCCCACGAGCCGAGTTGGACCGAAAGCTGGGCGGCATCTTGGAAATCTATGAGAAGTTCCAAGGCGTCGATCCACGAGACGAGCCCATGAAGATTTTCCCGGCCGTTCACTATTCGATGGGCGGGTTATGGGCCGACTATGTCAAGAGTGCCGACGGAGGCATGGAGGCGGGAGCCCCCCGCAACCACATGACGACGATCGAAGGCCTCTACGCGATTGGTGAGTGTGACTACCACTACCACGGCGCCAATCGGCTCGGGGCCAATTCGCTGCTCTCTTGCATCTTCACGGGATTGTTCACCGGCTCATCCATCATGAATTACTCCCAGTCACAAACGAGCGGAGCCAGCGACGTTCCAAGCGAAATTCTCGATAAAGCCGTTCAACGAGAAACGGACCGCCACGAGCAACTGCTCTCGTCCAATCAGGGTTCCGATGAGAACCCCTATTTGATCCATCAGGAACTCGGTGATTTGATGACACGAGTCGCCACCGTGGTCCGCCGGAATGATCAACTGATCGACGCGATCGAAAAGGTCGAGCAGTTGCACGAGCGAGCGATGCGAGTTTGCTTGACCGACACTGGTAGCTGGACCAACCAAAATGTTGTCTTTGCCAAATCGGTCCAGGATATGTTTCCTTTGGCGAAAGCGCTTTTGAAAGGTGCATTGCAGCGGGACGAATGCCGCGGTGCCCACTACAAGCCGGACTTCGCGAAGCCGTCATTGAAGTCTGAAGATCCAATCGAGAGACGCGCCGAAGCCGAAGCTTGGTGCGATGAGTTTCAGGCCAACAACGAGCGATATTTGAAGAGCACGATTGCGACGTATGATCCCGAGTCACGCAGCGTGTCGCTCGCCTACGAAGACGTTGATACTTCGTCGATTCCGCCACGGCCTCGCTTGTACGGACTCGTCGGTGCCGAGGCGATCGAACAAGTCTGGAATGAACGTGCTGCGGCTCAAGCCGAGCAGGCCGAATCGGAGCAACTCGTTGGAAGCTCTTAGGCATCCGTAGAGACCGTACCAAGAGTGGGTCGGCGCCCCCGGGAAGCTGCCCTCGAGAAATTGCTAAACACGTACTCGACATTTCGCCAACCTGACCCAAGACGATGATCGCTCTGGAACCGACAACCAAGTCCCGTCCCGATTTCATTAACGTGCGTGTACGCCGACAGGACGGCCCGGGAAAGGAACCGTACTGGGAGTTGCATCAAATCAACTACGAGCCGGAGATGAACGTCATCAGCGTCCTCCAGCGAATCGCGGCCCAATCAACCAACGTCGACGGTCGTCGAGTGAGTCCCGTTGCCTGGGAATGTGGATGTCTCGAAGAAGTGTGTGGTTCGTGCACGATGGTCATTAACGGTCGCGTGCGACAGAGTTGTTCGGCCCTGGTCGACCGACTCTTGGCGGACAATCCTGATGAGATTGTGCTCGAGCCGATGAGCAAGTTCCCGGTCCTGCGGGATCTCTGCGTCGATCGTGAGCGGCTTTTTCAAGGACTCAAGAAAGTGAAGGCGTGGGTGCCCGTCGACAGCTATTACAACATGGGCGCAGGCGAGCGAATCTTGCGTGAAGATCAAGAACGCAACTATCCGTTGAGTCAGTGCATGAGCTGTGGCTGCTGTGTCGAAGCTTGCCCGCAATATCAGAAGGTGGAGCTCACACCCGAAACGGACGAAGGCGACGACGAGTTCCAAGCGCGAAAGGAAGCCGCCTTTGACGAGTCATTCGTGGGCCCACACGCCATCTCGCAGGCGATGCTTTTTAACAATCATCCCACGGGCAAGGCGTTGGCGTCCGAGCGACTGGAAGCACTCAGTGGGCCAGGTGGCATCGCCGCATGCGGGAATGCTCAAAACTGTGTTGCGGTGTGCCCGAAGGAGATTCCATTGACGACATCCATTGCCCGAGCCGGTCGAGCGACGACGTTGCATGCCATTAAGCAGTGGTTCGACAAATAGGTTCCGAATCGAATGATCAATTACGCGACGTACAAACACGAAACGATGCCAGATGTCCTGGTGATCGAAGCATCCGGAAAGCTGGACACAACCACCGCGGACTTCATGCTTGATTGCATTCAGGGTTACATTGAACACGGTGACAAAAAGGTGGTGATTGATTGCGAGGACCTCAACATCATCACCAGTGTTGGACTCGGGATGTTGGTGCGGGCGAACAAGCGCATGAAGGAGAGTGGTGGTGCCATCGCGATCGCCAATGCTCAAGGGCTGGTTGCCGATTCGCTGAGACTCGTGCACTTTGATCGGCTGTTCGGTCTGCATCCGAGCATCGATGACGCGGCGGCATCGCTCAAGTCCGATTGACCGTGACCGGTCTTCATTCGCGTCATGGGAGCGGACAAGACTTAGGTCCGTTGCCACGTCGAGCGGTGCGTCCTGTACCAGCGGGCGACGCATCGAGAACGTAATGAATGAAGGAATCATTGGTCATTCATTGGCGACAAGAGTGCTTCCGCCAGGTCCTCGATCCAGGCAAACCGATTCTCGGCGTCGTGTTCGATTTCAGGTAGCTCAAGACCGAGAATGGCCATTGCAGCGTCGATGGTTGTTTGACGTGCGCTGGGGCTGAAGGTAGCTCGTGGCATTGGGTTCGGCTCGGAAGCCTGCGGTTTGGGTACGCGAATGGATTGGTCGAGCTTTTCCAATCGGTTCGCGGCATTTTCGATCGGCAACCATTCGAGGAGTGACTCTCGCAACTGATGCCACGCTTGCAAATCCGGTGAGACGCCGTAGGCGAACGAGCTCGCGAACGAGAGTTGGGTCGACACGGACATCAAGCTGGGTTCGCCTTGCGGGTCGCTGCCTTCAAACCACACGAAGGCGCGGTCCGGGAACGGAGGTGCGTTGAGAGCGCGGCCCGTCCAGACCGAATCGGCTCTCAGCATCGATGCGATCACATCCAGTCGAAGTTGGTATTGCGGCAATGCGTCATATCGCGGCTGAGCAGCGGTCAGCTCAAGATCCAGTTGGCCGGCTGCGGTTCGCTGAAGAATCGCCAAGGCGATCGCGCGGGCCAGCTGGGCATGAGCCGGCTCGTTGATGAAACCAGACACTTCCACAAATCCACGGTGAATATCGTCACCATGCTGGCTGAGAAGCATCAACGGCGACATCCAGTCCAAACGTGGATCGGTCGGCCGTGCACTTCGAAAATCCATGTTGGCTTTGTCGAGCATATCCGTGACCATGCTCGTGCCGGTTTGAGCCGCGAGTCGAAACTGGCCATCTTTATTGGGAAATAGGAGTTGCAAGTAGTCATTGATGAACTCCAGAGCAACATCGAAGTCGTTCAGACAAATCGGATCGAAGGAGCCAGCCGCCTCCAGTAGGAATCTCAACGCGCCACAGCGTGCGACGTCGGCGGGACGCATCCCCGTCGCTGCCAATCTGGCTTCTGCTTGATCGAGATACCAGAGGCCTCGATCGACTTGGTCGGGGTCGTTGAGTTCGTTGCCATGGACCAGTGACTCACTGATCAATAACTCCGCGTGCATCATGCTCAGGAAGGGGCGTTCTTCGTCCGGCAATTCACGCCACTGTTCCAAGGCGTCCTCCGCGAGCTCCGACACTTCGGAAAGATCCATGGATCCGGATTGGGCTTCCATTCGCACGCGTTCTGCTCTCGCCAACAAGTCGTCGGCGTCTTCGCTTCTTTGATCTTCATTCGACCTGGTGTAGGACCTTTTGTTGAGCCAGTCGAGGCAACGCGACGCCTGATCCCGAATGTCGGCGTCACCGCCAACCGCGGCGGTCATCGTTTTCAGCAGGTCCGCGGCCGATATCACCTCCGCGAGCCAAGCTTCCCTCGTCGCGGTCAACACGGCCCTGGCGGGAAACTTGGCAGACAATTCTTCCGATGGAATGGCTCCCAGGTGGAGATAGTCGCGGACATCGACGTATTCCGATCGGAGCAAAGAATTGACGAAGGCCAGTTTGGCCAACGTCGCGCGATCAGAACCTGACACTTGGGAGGGATCCAATTCATCCATGACTTCCCCGAGCATTGTCAGGCACGCTCGAGAGCTCGCTTCGGCGTCGGCGTGATTCCCACGCAGCCATTCGATGTCCGCCAGAGTCCAGCGGATCTGAAGTTCGCAGGCCCGCGCCAGCAAGGGCAGATTGGATTCGAGCTGATCGCGAATACCCTGACGCTGCAAGAGTGACTCGGCAAGTTCCTTGGCTTGAGCGAGTTGATGACATGCAAGGCGTTGGATCATTTCACTTCGTTTGGCCTGCCAATGATCCACGGACGACTGATCCAGATGGTCCGCAGCAATGCGGTATCCCCTGGCCGCGTCTTCGAATTGATGGCTACGACTGAGAGCCTTGGCATAGTTGGCCAAGGTTGCCGAAAGCTGAGCGGGCGAATGGGACGCATCGTTGAGGGAAACCGCACTGTCGAAAAACGCCTCCGCCGCGGAACCGAAGCACTGCTGCTGGGCGAGTTCCGCTGCCCAGGCGAAGCTCTCTTCTGCGTTGTTCATGTGTTGCTCTTGCGTGGGTAGCATGTCCTGGACGGCCTGCACTTCCGCCATGACCACATCCGCATCCTCACCGGCAGCGATTTCTTTGGCCGCCTCCCGGGACAGCTTCCGCATCGTCAGAAAACGCGAGTCCATTCCAGCCTGCAAACCTGCGATTTGATCGATCACGATTCGGATCGAGTTGGCATCTCCCATGCGGTCCTTATAACGACGCAATGCAGCCAACTGGGCATCTTGCCCATGCATGCTTCGCCAACGCTTGGCCGCTTCGATCGCGGTATCAGCAGCCGCTTCATGCTCACCCTGCTTGGCGTAAATACCAACGAGTTGGTCAAGGGTTTCGAACGCTCCCGCATTATCGATCAGCAAATCGAGACTGTCAGCTCGATACTGCATCGTGCTGGTCAACCCGTGCGGAGCGTCTTCGTCTTCGGCCGACTCAATCACATCATCATACGCCGCCAGCATGCGCGCCTCGTCACCCGCGGATTCGTAAGTCCACGCTGCCTCCAAGAGCACATCGCGAAGCGATGCGGGATCGTTGAGTGCAACGCAGAACTCGATTCCGCGATCGATGACGGACTCCGCGAGTTCGAATGAACCGAGAAGCTGATAACTCGAGATCAACCAGGGCAGCTCGATCAAGGCATTGTCAAATGCCTGAACCGCCATGAAGTGATCGAACGCGTTGCGAGTACTCTCGGCGGCGCTCTCGTAGTCTTCGATCTCGTGGGAAAGCAAACTCGCTGCCGAATAGGCACCTGCCGCGTCGGCGGGCCACTTTGGTTGGAACGCCTCGGCGGCGCCCTGGTAGCTGGCGATCGCATCGTCGAAGTTGCCGAGCGCCTCCGCCAGATAGGCCTCTAGAAAAAGGCGATTTCCTTCGACGACATCGCCATATCTCTTGCTCTCTAGGTCCTGGAGCCGTTGAATGATCTCCGCCGCGAAGTCGTCTTCCTCACGATCGACCGCCTGGATCCCGACCGTTAGCATCAGGTCAATTGAATTCAGTTGATCGGCACCGACAAGATCGATTGTGGCATCCATCAAATCCTCCGTTACGGAGGCGCCATCGGAATCCATCATGTCCAGCTCGACTTTGGCCTCGTCGATCATTCGTCTCTTGACTAGACGGCAATAACGACCCACCAAAGGATCGTTTTTGTCGGCACGGGACTTCAGCAATTTCGCGGTTTGCAGCTGATGCTTCGCGGCGGATCGCCATGCATTATCCTGCCCGCGGTCGTCGTGGGTCTCGATTGCGCTACGAATTCTATCGACGAGCTGTTTGCCAAACGCCGTGGCGCCATCGAGGTCTTGAGCCGCCAGATGCAAATCGATCGCGGTGGTACCCGCATTGAGGAGGGCGGTCGGATGCGATCCCGGTTCGGATGAGAAAATCGAGTAGATCTCTTCGGAGATCACGGATGCGCGGTTGAAATCATCGTTCACGATGGCATCGCTGAGTTCAGCGTTTAACTCGTCGAGCCCCGATTGTCGTTGAAGCATCCGTAGCGTGGGATCTCTCTTGATCAAGCCTCGAATCTCGCCGACCGAGCGAGGGTCGCTGTGAAGCAACGGTTCGTTCGCTCCCCGATTTGCCAGTAGGTCTTGCGACCATGCCTGGGTCTGGCTCATCGAGATCAAGCAGATCAACAGGTGCAGAAGCGTTGAAATCGCCGACGGCGAATGGTTTGAAGATGTCATTGGATTTCAGGTTGGCTCAATCAAGTTCGAGATCCATGCGGAGGTCACATGATGATCCATGCAATTCTAAATGCCGTACCGGACATCGGAGCCAGTTTTTGCCTGCAAACGTTCTTGCCTGCAAACGGTGGTGGATGCACTGGATCAGGCCGATCCTGCAGCCGGCTTCAAACGCAATGAACCGCCTGACGAGAAGCCGGCTCCCGTGCGTCGGTGGCATGCTAGAGGTGCCAACTGTTTGCTCGAACCACCGACGCGCCCAACGAGCATCGGGTCGGAGCGCCAAGACGCCTAAATGGATAAGACTCAATCGGTTCGATGGCAAGAATTCCCACGTCAGACTCGGAAAGCTTGTTCTCACTCCCGAAGCCGCGATGAGTTCGAGTGTCGCCCTGACTCCAGATGGTGGCCGCTTGGGATTCGAGTCGCCGAAAGGCGACCGGCGGATGAGCATCGATCCACCAAAGCCATTTTCGATGGAAACATCAGTGTGAGTCGACGCTTCGACGTCATCCCAGACGTGGTCCGCCCCGATCTCTGACGCATCAATTTCGGCGGTATACGCTTCGAAATGGATGTTGCTGTCCCGATTGATGTCTGCCAAACACCGTCATGTCCGCGTGGGACACGCGCAACGACGGCAGACCTTGTACGTTCGCGTGTCCCAGGCAAACATCCAGACCCGAAACGACGGTCGCCGTATTTCGGAGTTTCCAATGGGCATGTTGCTTCTTCAAAGACTCCGTCGCGATCCGTCCCCGTACGATCTCGACGAAGGAGTCGTTGTCGAATCTCACACTTACATCGAATGCGTTGGTTTCGACACAAGTCATCGAAACAGACTTCAGCCTCCTCGCACGAGGCGTAACGAACGATTTTTGCCGATTGGCCAGATTGGTCTCTGTTATCGAAGATCAGGATCTGCAGATGCTGTCATCAAACCAGAGAACGCTTCAAATGATTGTAATGTTGAGGCAGATCAATTCGAATCATGGTGAATCGGCTCTTGATGATTAACGCCGTTGAAAGGCGTCACTCGTCACGACGGCGACGACCATGTCTCGCATTCGATAGCCGTCCTCGGCGAAACGTTTGACGATCTGGCGAATCTCTTCCTGATCGCGAAACGTCACCTCGCGACCCGTCGCGTAGGTCAGTAGTTTATGGACTAGGTTGCGGGCGAACTGATCGCGCCTTGCGACGAGCAGCTGTTTGAGCTCTCGTTGGTCGCGAATGAGATCACCCGATGGTAGCTCGCCCCTTGCGTCGATGGCCTTGCCAGATTGATTCGCCACGATCCGACCTGCCTTGTTGACCACGGGGTAGCTCGTTCGGAAGCCACCGATTGGATCGTAGAACTCCAATGCGAATCCCCACGGATCGATCTTTGCATGGCAGTCCGCACACGCGGTGACGCTGCGATGTTTCGCCAACTGCTCTCGAATCGTCGTCGCCCCGCGTGTATCTGGTTCAATGGGTGGGACATCTGGCGGCGGCGGTGAGGGCGGTGTTCCGAGAATGCTTTCCAAGATCCACAAGCCACGAACAACCGGCGACGTCTCGACTCCGTTTGCCGTGGCCGTCAGTACGCTGGCGTGCCCAAGAAGGCCGCCGCGGTGATCATCGGCAGCTAAGGAGACACGCCGGAACTGTTCGCTGAATTCACCATCGAGTCCATAGTGGGATGCAAGGCTGTCGTTCACCCAAGTGAATTCGCTGTCGAGAAATTCCGACGCCGATCGATTGTTGATGAGAATGTCTTTGAAGAACAAACGCGTCTCGGCCTTCATGGCCGACTCGAGACGGTTGTCATAATAAGTTGGGTATTGGGCATCGCTGGGCGGCATCGTGCCGATTCTGTCGAGCCGCAGCCAAGACTCTGTGAACTGACGCACAAAGAAATCGGAGCGAACGTCCCGAAGCATTCGATTGGTTTCGGTCATGAGTTCCTCTGGATCGACTAGCCGTCCTTGGATAGCGGCCTCGAGCAACTGCTCGTCCGGCATGGAACCCCAAAGCGTGTAGGACAGGCGACTGGCCAACTCAATGCTGTCCAATGATTCGCTTTGGCTGGGATCCCCCTCGTCCAAATACAGAAAACGCGGTGAACACAAGATCGCGGCAAAAGCTGACTTGATTGCCTCTTCAAGAGTCGCGCCCTCGGCCAATCGTTGCTCAGCATGTTGCACATAGTGGCGAACTTCCGCTTGTTCGAGTGGACGGCGGAACGCCAGCTGAGCGAACTGGTGGATCGAGGAGGGAATCTTCAAATCGCGTCCGCTGGTTCGGTCACCAAAAATACGGCGATGACCCTCTGGAGGCCACTGGTCAATCAGAGGGCCTTCCAGTGCCATTTCGAACACGCGGACGCGGGGACCCTGATAGAGGTCGGAGATCCAGACCTTTTGGACCAGGGCATCTTTCGGGACAGGCAAACCTTGCTCTCGAAGCCGGTCAACTTTGGTCTGACTCTTCCGAGTGGCTTCGGGATGGTATCGCTCGATGACGCGTTCCATCACTCGCTTGGATGGTCCCATGCCATTGATCCAGTTCACGAATGGAATCGATCCCGCCGGCATCCAAGCGGTCGCTTCGAAATCGCTTACTTCGTCGTCAGGAAGATCAAACACTTTGACCAAGACGCGCCCTTCCGAGGCTCCCTTCTTGAGCAAGTCTGGATTCGGGACATGCCAGACGCCCATTTTGAGCGGGACGGAAAGATCATTCGAATAGATTGAGGAATCGTACGGATGCTCCCGTCCCACGGCGGTCGCTTTGACGCGGATGCGGTAAACGCCGTCACTTGGTACCCCCTGGCGCGCAAACCGTCTCGGGTGTGTCGGGTATCGGTCGACCGGTTCACCATGGCCGATGTCGATGAAACTTCCGTCCTTTGCCCAAACTTGATAGAAGACGGTGCCAACGTTCCTGTCTTGACCGCTCAGACTGGCTGGCTCAAACGTCCACGTTTCTTTTCGAGGTTTCGATCTTCCGAATACGAATGCTTGGTCGAGATAGAACCGAGCCGCCTTCATATAGAGCCTTAACTGGTAGTCCGAGAGTACTTGCGCTGAACCGACATTGGTGAACCCATCGTGTCGTTGGTCGATGGGGAAGAGCCTGGTTGCATCGGATTGATCCGGATGCACGCCGAGCAAATCACGCATCGTGTTGTTGTACTCGCGACGTGAAAGCCTCCGGAGAACCGTCGCGGATGGTCTGTGAGACAAAGAGGCGGCTGCCAGATATTTCGTCATCGCTAACACGACCTCGCGACGCTCGGCATCGCCTGGTTGTCGGGCGCGTTTGCTGACCGGTGGCATGGCGCCCAAGTTGATCAGGTCCAGCATCTCTTCGATTGTCGCGACCTGATCTTGGTCACCCGGTGCCTTCAGGAATGACTCGAACGAACGGTCACCCTTCGCTTGCTTCGAGTCGTGGCAGGACATGCAGTATCGTTGCACGAATTGCGGAATTGACGGGTCGAGTTCCGCGCTGCGAATTTGGCCACCGAGCACGAAGGGCAATAGGACAACCAACGTGCAAACGAAGAGCCGCTCGTGTTTTGTCGTCCTTCCCGCCGTCGCTCGTTCAAGCTTTGATTGACGCGGCATGCGGGCGGAAGTCATCATCCGACCTCCAAGCCATTGAGCGTTCCCGTCGCGAGATTGAAGCGATCCGTTTCCACTCCAAAGCGTTGGAGCATCGACAAGAACAGATTGGATGCGGGGGTCGAGGTACCGCGTTCCCTGTCTTTCTCAAACCGCAGATGTTGGCCATGTCGAAATCCACCGCCAGCAAGCAAGAGTGGTAGGTCTCGATTGCTGTGAGAGCTGGCATTCCCCATGCCACTTCCAAGCAAGGACATTGTGTTGTCAAGCAGCGTTTTTCCGTTCGGCTCATCGACTGCCGCAAGTCGATCGAGAAATCGCGCAAATTGTGACGTGTGGAATCGCTCGATCACCGAGAGTTCCTCGATGTAGCCGGCGACTTTGCCGTGATGGGTCAACTGGTGATATCCCTTGGTGATCGGAAACCCGCCCGAGTTCCGACCGATGTCAGAGATTTCCAGCGTGATCACTCGTGTCGAGTCGGTCTGTAAAGCAAGAGCCATTAGATCGTAGTAGAGAGGTACGCGATCGACGAAATCCATTTCGTTGGCATCCGTTGGTACTTGATAACGAACCGTGGGCTTGGGGCGATCAAGCCACGCTGCAGACTGTGTCAGTCGCTTCTCAACACTGCGCACGGATGTGAAGTACTGATCAAGCTTGTCCCGATCCTCACGGCCAATTCGTTTCGCAAGGATGTTCGCATCCGTTCGAACCAAATCGAGAATACTCTGCTGCTCCTCGTGCAACCGCTGCAGAATGGTTCGCTCCTGCCGATCGGTCGATTGAAAGAGCATTGCATGAAGCAATCGCAAATCCTGAATCGGGGGAATCGCGACTCCGGCCGTTGTCCAAGAGAGAAGATTGTTCGGTTCGCTGCCCGTTGTGAACTGCATGGATGGATAGCGGGTCGTCGCCCCGACGTGCGCGGCTGCCTTTTGGTCGACCGTGACATTCTGTTCACGGAAACCTTGGCTGTTCTTTGACAGAACGCCCGATAAAAAGGCGTGAACACCCTGGTGGCCACCGACCCCGTTGACGCCATGATCCAGATGCGAAAACACCGTGAAGCGTTCGCGGTGCTGCTCGAGCGGCTTGAGTAACTCGGGCATCACATAGTCTCGTCCAGCCTGCTCAGGAAAAAACAGCTTCGGCACAAACCCGAACGTCGTTCCGACGCAAACCAACCGCATTGGTGGGTCATTGGCAGTTGAATCGCCAGCCATCGCGTTGAGATGTGGCAATGCGAGTACAGAGCCTCCCGATCCGCGTAGCATCGTACGCCGGTTCATTTGGCGAAGGTTTGCCATTTTGATCAGTCTCCCATGTCTCGTTTCGTCGAAGCGCCGCCGCGATCACCACCAGCTTACCGATGTAGCATATTCATTGGGCGAAGACGGCGTTCAGATCTTCGGTGTCGAGGGCGAGTTGTTCAGCAATATTGTCGTGCAAAGAATTGTCGAAACCATCAACCTGCCTTCGCGAGCTCGTTCGTCGCTTCAGAGAAAAGAGAAACGTCTGGAAACACGGCGGGGCCTGCCGATGCGTCTACTGGGCGGTCACGCCGCCGTCGATGGGGAGTGTGTGGCCAGTCACGTATTGAGCTTCGGCGGACAACAGCCACACGACGGCATTGGCGATCTCGTTGGGTTGTCCGATGCGGTTCATCGGGACGAACTCGGCGTAGCTGTGTGGGTCGCCACCGGTTCCCGCAGCCAGAAGGGGCGTTTCCACCGGACCAGGGCCGACGGCGTTGACGCGGATGTTCTGCTGGGCATAGTCCAACGCGGCTGTCTTTGTCAGACCGGTGACAGCGTGTTTCGACGCAACATAGATCGACCAGCCAGGATAACCATTGAGTCCAAAGATCGATGACGTGTTGACGATGCTGCCGCCACCATGCTTCAGCATCTGCTCGATCTCGTACTTCATGCTGTAGAAAACGCCCTTGATGTTGACGTCGATTAACTTTGCATTGACGTCCAGATCCTGCTCATGCAGGGGCACTTGTTGGCCATCCATGCCGGAGTTGTTGAATGCGAGGTCCAGGCGGCCATAGGTTTCCACGGCAAAATCCACGAGCGATTTGACTGCGGCCGGATCACTGACATCCGTCGACTTAAACACGGCTTTTCCGCCGCGAGCGACAATTTCATCCACGACGGCCTGACCCGTCTTCGCGTTACGATTGCCGATCACGACTGATGCGCCGGCCTCCGCCATCGCCAACGCGGTTGCCTTTCCGATTCCTGTTCCGCCGCCGGTGACAAGGCCGATTTTGTTTTCAAGAGTTGCCATCACTGTATTCTCACTTTTTCGAGTCTTGGGGGCAGGGGAAGCCTGAGGACTCTCCCCTGGCTGTTATGACAGTGAATACCCGACGAATTCGAGAGGCTTACATCACAAACCAAATATTCTCACTTGTGTTTCCCTTTCGAATCTCTCGAACGAATCCGGAGATGGTCGTGACCACTTTGGTCCGAGGACGCGTGCTCACGTTGGAATTTGGTTCGAGGGAAACCAAGCCACCGTTGACCCACATCAGATCCCGTCGGCGGATCGACTTAGTTGAGTTGGCTACGCGTCTACTTGCCTTCAATGATTTGGATGTGGTTGCGGCTGTGGATGCGGAACCATTGTTCCGCTTCGCCCCACCTCGGTTCTTCCAAACTCGCTTTCCATTGATCGAGTTCGGTGCGCATTTCCCGCACTCGTCGCAGTTGGCTTTGGGCAAGGTTGCGGGATTCTCCCGGGTCGTCCGCCAAGTTGTAGAGTGCATCGCCGTAATCTTGGACATGGATGATTTTCCATGGTCCGTCTCGCATCGCCGAGAACCAAAGCTTGTGCCAGTACAGGCGGTCGTGGGGAGGCTCGGTTGTCTCACCGCGTAGGTACGGCAACAGGTTTACCCCGTCCAGTGATCGTGATGCGACGTCTCCACCTGCGGCCGAAAGGGATGTCGCGAAGATATCCATCGATGAGACCATCGCATCGATTGCCTTGACATTGGGAAATGCTGCCTTCCATCGCATTAGGAATGGAACGCGAATGCCTCCTTCGAATTTGATTCCCTTGTGGCCGGCCAACGGCAAGTTGATGGATCCATTATTGGTTGCCCCACCGTTGTCGCTGAGAAACCAGAGGATCGTGTTGTCATCTCGACCCGACAACTCCAGACGCTCCATCACTTTGCCAATGGCGCGATCCATGGCCCAGACCATGGCGGCATATGTACGGCGTTTTTGATTCGGAATGTGATTGAAGCGTGCCAGGTCCTCCGCCGTTGCGTGCATCGGCCCATGTGGCGCCGTAAAAGAGAGGAACAGGAAGAACGGTTGGTCGGAGTCTCGACCCACGAACTCGACCGCTTGCTGACCAAACACATCGGTCAGGTAGCCGTCAAATGCAACGGGCTCGCCGTTGCGCTCGATTGCTTTGTGGCTGCCAGGTTTGTCGTTGCCGCTAGCATCATAAAAGTAGCTGCGGGATCCTTCGCGGAGGCCAAAGAAGTCATCGAAACCCCTCTGGGTCGGATAAAAGCGATCCTCGTTGCCGAGGTGCCATTTTCCGACCAGTCCCGTCCGATAGCCGAGCTGTTTCAGCTCGTTGGCCAACGTGACTTGATCAACGTCCATGCCCTGATTCGTTGGTGGCGTGTTCGCCTCGTGCCCGAAGCTCTGTTGGTAGCGTCCCGTCATGAGACCGGCGCGTGAGGGGCTGCACACCGACGCGGTGACATGGCCGTCAGTGAATCGAAAACTCTCACCGGCCAGGCGGTCCAGATTGGGAGATTGAATGTCGTTGGAGCCTTGGAAACCCAAATCGGCCCAGCCAAGATCATCGGCAAGGATCAACAAGATATTCGGCCTGGACGGCTCGGCGGCATGGGCCGCCATCGGAAGCGAAGTGAGTAAACCGATCAGGAAAAGCATTCGCATGGAATCACGACCGATGGAAATCAAACGAGGCAAATGGATCCAGTCGTCCCAAGTCGGGTGCGCTGTCAGACACCATCTTACTGCGTCCTCCGCTGCTTTGGTGTCCGATGAATCGTGCCATCAGACGCCGCCTTGCGCCGTCCGTGCAAAAACAAACGGGTTCCATGAATCGATTCGGCGGAGCTGCCTCGATGGAGACCGTTTAGCTCTGGCTCTCGGTCACGCTTTCAATCTTTTCTTTCATCGACTGTTCGCGGTCCGTCCGAGTTCCGACCTTGATGCTGGTCGTGACACGTGGCGCCCCCATCGCATGCACACGCTCATGGCAAGACTTGATCGCGCTAAACACGTCGTCCCAGTCGCCTTCGATGTTTGTGCCGTATGCGTGAAGTTGGTGCTCCAAACCCGCTTCTTGCAAGACGCTCTGACACTCAGCGACGTATTTGCTGACAGACACGCCCACACCCATGGGAACGACGCACAGATCCACGATGACCTTCATTTTTCTTGAGTCCCTGTTTCCGGCTCGAGTTCGTTACGAGACGGGAATTCTAGGTGGTTCTATCTTAAGTTCGCTATCCGGGTGAGTTGTTCGGCGTTGACTCGACGTCACCATGCTGGTTGCTTCGGTACGTGATTTCCCAACCGCAACGTCGCCCGCACTGAATGAGCGTTCCAAGAGTTCTCGTCCACTATGAAGTTTGCGGTTCTGCCCAGTGAACCCGGATGCGGCGGCGCCGAGCTATGGTAGGGTCACTATTGGCGGCGCACGTGAGAATATTTGCGCAATGGAAACCATTGCCTTGAAAATGGGAAGATGAGCTCTGAGATGGATGAGGATTTGGATCCAGTAGACGATAAGACGAATTCGGTTGGTGGCGGCGTGCTGCGGCTGATTACATACGCTGGCCTCATGATCTTGATGCTTGCGGCGATCAGTGCATCCATCTATCGCCGTTATGTGCGGATTGGGCCGAAGACAATCGAGGTCGTCGAAGCAATGCGGCCGCAGTTTGATTTGATTCGAGCGACTTTGGTGGAAGCCGTCGATCCGCTGCATGACGAGCCGCTGGTTCGAGAGACGGTGTGGTTGTCGGCGCCCGACGAAGTGATTCATTGGCTGGATTCCGACGAGGAGTCCGAGAATGCCACGTTGATCGCGATGTCGTCGATCGTCGACATGCCCAATACGGCTCTGAGCGACGTGGTGAATCGCGACTTGGTGTTCTTGTATGACAATCGGGATTTTTCCTATTCCGCCGCATTGGCTTGGACTGCTCCAGAGACAAGCCTGTCGCGGTCAGTTTGGAATGACAGGGGGTCGGGGATCAAGCGGGAGTTGGAGGCGGCGTCCTCCGTTCGATACGTCTTCTTGGGACGCCTCGATCCACAGTTGGGCCAGTCCGACGGCGATGGTTTGGAGATCGGGCAGCCCGTGCTTGGCGAGATGGTCCTCGTGGATGTGAAATTGGCAGAAGTGCTGGCACGAATTCCCATCAAGGGTCCTGCGTTGCAAGTTGGTCGCGATTACCCCACGCTGGACTTTGCGGACGATGTTCGCCAGCAGATCAAGTCGGCGTTGGATGATCGAGCCGAGCTCAATTGACGACCGCAACACCCAAAGGCGTAGGTGACTTGAAGTCGCGCGGATTAACGAAGATTGAAGTGGTCTGCGTGGTCGTCTGCGTTGGCGTGTTGCTGGGATTGTTATTGCCGGCCATTCAGGAAGGCCGAGATGGTGTCAGTCGAGGTAGCCAGTGCTCGACAAACCTCAAAAATCTGTCGCTCGCTGCCATCCAGTACGCGGACAAATATGGCGTGATGCCTGGATATGCCATGAACTTTGGAACGCACCGGCCAAGTGAAGAGATGGCGACCGCGTTGGAGTTGCCTACCGATGCGCTTGTCGAACATCGCAAGATCGGAACTTGGGCCGTGGCCTTGTTACCATGGTTGGACGCTCAACCCACATTTGAGCATTGGACGAACGACATGTTCCCGGCCGTTGTCGATGATGGACAGGTGAGATTCCATGAAGCTGCGGGACCGAACCTTTCAATTATGCTTTGTCCGAGCGATTCAGGCTTTTCAGCGGAAGACCTCGGGCAAAACAGCTACGCCGCCAACGTCGGCATGAGTTTCCAAAACGCACAAGGGCAATCCCCGTACACGATCAAGCGTCTCGATGGGACGGATCATTCGATCGATTTCGCCACGTCCATGCGGATTGCCAATGGCGTCTTCCACAATCAAGTCGAGACGCGGCTGGCTGACGGGAAGCCTGCTTGGGCCGGACCGGCTGTCCGGTTCAGCGACTTCAAAGATGGAAGCGGAAATACGGTTCTGTTTTCGGAAAACTTGCAGTCGGGCCCATGGCATCGTGTTGGACTATCGGATCCTGCTGCTCTGGTGATTTCGCAGGGTCCGTGGGTCTTCCCGTCTGAGGCGCCATTCCTTCAAGGTCTGGTCTGGCACTGGGAAGACGAAGACGACGAGTCACCCGCGCCCGATGTCAATCCGCTCCACAGGATCAATGGTGGCGACGCGTTGACCATGCCGATGACAGCACGCAATGCATCGTCGTTGGCACGACCATCGTCAGCGCACGTGGAAGGCGTCTACGTGGCAACCGCCGACGGGGGAACACGTTTCATAGCAGAATCGCTCGACTACATCGTCTATCAAGCTCTGCTCACACCCAATGGAGCTAAATCCGATGTGCCGGATCCTAGCTACGTGCTCGAGCCCGACGATCTCGCATTTGGCCGCTGAGGGACCGAGGAGCGTAGGCTGTTTCTCTGCGTGAGGTGCCTTGAAGCCGTTCCTTGGATCGCATGCTTCGAAATTCACGGCCCGCAGGCTCGGCCTGGCGATGCCCTGTTGCCGGCTTGTCCGTCGCCTACTCTACCGGCAGTTCTGTCGGTGCACTCAAGGTGTCACAACCGATTGCCGACCGCGCACGTGCTCATGTCGCAAAATCGCCGACCACTCCGTCGTTTACAACGCCATCACGGTATAACGTCGAGACTTCGGAGTGGTCAGCGATTCGTGCCCCATGCCCGTTAGGGCTTGGAAGGTTCCGCAACGCCAGCGGAAACCGAAACATGTTGATCGGCCACGTGGTTAGCTTGGTTTGCCGAAACTGGAGGCAATCGTGTCCAAGTCCCATCCGAGCGATATCGGTAACGGCAGCCGTCATCGATAGCGATCAAGTGCATCCATCCGCCACCAAAAAGATTCTGCAACAGTTCATGTTTCGCGACAATGCCATCAATCGTCGATCGTGGTGCCGAAATAACCGATTGCAATCGAGTGGGAGCGTACTGGAACTCTCCTTGCGACTGAAGTGATTGGAGCGGCAAGCCCGTTTGAAGGTCACCTCCACTACCCGAAAGGATTCCAAAGTTGCCAACGACATTGTGCACGGTCTTGGACCCGGAACCAAAGTACCGGTTGTCCACAGTCGAAGCGTAATATTGCATGTTGATCCAATGGGCCACGACCAACGGGGCAGTCATGATTGTCTCCAACACTTCGCCGGTTGGGTCATCATGAAAGTCATAACTGTGCAAGAAACTGCGGCCGTCTAGATTTGCGTCGCGTGTGATGGAACGTGGCGCAACAATGAATGCGGCATTTCCGGCCAGTCCCCACTCCGGCTGAAGCTCCGACCAATCCAATGCTCTTCGGAACAGCTGGTCCTGGTGTTGATCGCCGACCAGCGGAGCCCGTTCCGCGCGGGTTCGAATGGACGCCAGCTGAGACCGTTGACGAAGCCTTGCAACATCCTCTTCATGCGACTTGGGGATCATGTCCTCGTCAAAGAGCGTGATTTCGTCCGTCGTCGTGTTGTGCAATCCGGCAACGAACACCGTATCGTTCGGAATCTCGATCCCACGGTCAACGAGCTGCTCGCGCACCGACGGGCGATTCAACAACATTGCCGCGAAGCGCGCATTGGGTTCACCGGAGTGACCACCGCAGGCCCCGCAATCCAGTCCGGCTGCAAGCGGGTTGTTATCGGTCTGGCTGGCGTGGCCGCAAAACACGACCATCCGCGCGAACGAGTCGACCAATCCTAGGTTGCGGAGCATTCCCTCGGCGGTGTTGGCTTGATCTTGGAGCGCCCATTTGGATTCGACGAAAGCTTGTTCGGTCGGGCCGAGGTGCGAATGCGACGAACACTTCACTCCGTCGAATCGTTCGGCGCCAACGGATGTCAGTCCCTTCCAACGGACCGACCGGGCAAGTAGCTTCCATCCGAACCAGGGCCCGGTGGATTCCACGAACGGGAAACAACCGACCACCGAGGACTGCAACCATTTCCAAGTCTTTCGCCAAGACCGGAGACGTCGACGCTCGCGGATGACTTCTTCTTCCGCGCCGCCATGGCCGTGGCCGCGCAAGCCCTCCTGCACCTCAATCGTTGGTTGCAGAAGGACGGGTAGGCTGGCCGTGCCGACTTGGTCATCCATCGCCGAGAAGCGAATGGGCATCCCAAAGAAGCCGGCAAACCCGAATGTCTCCAGTTCGGGCCAATCACTTTCCAGGTGCCGTCGAATTCGCTCCGATCGAACGTCAATGCAAAACACCATCTGGACTTGCTTTCGAGCGGTCGCGCGTGCCTCCCCGATCGTCGTGTCACTTCCAAGCGGAGTTTCTAGCGACTCGAGGATCTCACTTCGCAACGCGATCTCCGAAGCACGCAGCATGACGAATCGCACAATGCATTCCGAATCGACGGGCGCATCAAATGATGCCGCATCGCCCAGCGATATTCCTTCCCAGAGAAGATTCACGTCGAATGTTTCGCTGAGAGCGACGTCGTATGCGAGCCGCATCGCAATGATGCCGGCAAAATCCGTTGCCCTGGTGGCATCTCCGCTCCATTCGGATTGGTACTTTGCCCACGAGCTCCAACCCAACACGGAATACGCCTGACATAGCAACACCGACGTCCAAAGATGGGGCGGAACATCGAGGCGGTCGAGCAGGTGTTCGATCGCGGCGTCAGCCGCCGAGGGCAAGGATGCCACGAAACGATGAAATCCGGTCAAGCCGATGCAGTGTGGATTGCGATCGATCGCAGCGACTTCGCGCCAAGCTTGATAGAGCGACGACGACTTCCAGCCGCTCGTCCACATGGCTTGCCCGCCGTCGTAGTGCGCTGCGCAGTGTTTGCCGATTTCATCGGTGACAAATTCGGACCAATCAATCCCATGGGTGCCGGAAAGGAGCTCCGCCATCGTGCGAATGGGCCGTGGGGCCGGTTGGGACGTCGACTGAATTGCTGACTCATTTGCGTCCAAGGAGAGATCAATGGAATGGATCTCCGAAAGAACGCTTCCCAGGTCCATTGGAAGTTGCTCGAGCAGCCCCTCCTGCCGAAACTCCTCGATCGCGAGACAGATGTGCGAGTCCAAGATATCGCCTGATCGATACCTGTCCGAATAATACGCCATCGGCATTAGCGTCTCGCAGTCCGAGAAGATCCGCAGGAACGATCGAGCGCTGAGAAATTTGCGATTGGCAATCCCAGCGTAGGGCGTCACGGCGACGTAGTCTTTCAGTGGCCAAACGGGAGAGACTTTCGCGGCCACGTCGGTAAGTAGGTCGTCCATCGACCGCCTGACCTCCGCACCATTGGGTTGACTCGACAAAGAGCGATCAAAATGACCATCAACCTCCTGGCTCCTCGTCGTCAAAGCGACGCCATCACACCATGAACTTGCGTCATGGATTGCGTTGTCTCCAACGAAGACTTTCGGGTCGTGAATTTGATTGTCAGACATGGTCCCAGTCCAAATGGGTAAGTGTTCGATGACGGCTGATAGCGAATCGAGGTGGCGCTCGTCGCGAGCTAAATCGCGGGATTTCAAAGACGCGATAGCGCGGCACCAGCTGAGGATGATGATTTCCACGTGACAGTTTCGGATGTCCCCGACCCCGGCCCAGAGGATGCGTGGCCGTTTCGGCGGCTTACAAAAACTCGCCGCAAAACGCTTTCAAGGTAGAAACCGTTCGCTGCGTGGACCCAAACCCGTCTGGAGACACTCAACTCCGAATCACCACGTGCGATGATGGATAGCCATCCTGCCAGGACGATTCCGACGAGAATGAATCCTGAAACGACAAGTGTCGCGGAGTTGCTTGGTGCCATCCCCACATGACCCGATACGATGGCATCAACAGAACAAAAGCACACCACGTAAGAGATGGTCAACATGGCTGAGGCCGAGAGAGCCCGAGCCCATCCGGCGTTGCCGAACCACATCGCCGCTTTCAAGTTCCAAAGTCCCAGACCGGACAGCAGCACACCGCCCAGCAACCAGCCACCGGGTTTGGATGCCATGCTCATACCCATCCAACCAAACGCCGTTGTCATGATTGCGAGGAGGACGGCGAGGGAGACCAGCATCCGAAGAATCGCATTCGGCGAGATTCCTCCGTTGGGACGTGCGGTGGACGTCCGAGCCAAGGCCGCATCCGAAATAGCACCTCCGCTGCTCAGAAACGCGTGTGCCTTGTACATCGAGTGTGCAAGGATATGAAGCATGGCGGCCGAGTACGCACCCACGCCACACTGCAACATCATGAATCCCATTTGAGCGATGGTTGAGTAAGCAAGCCGCTTCTTGATGCTGGTCTGCGTCGTCATCACCACAGCGGCATAAATCACTGTGGCTGCCCCAATGGACGCCAACACGAGAAGCGACGTGGGAACCAACGAGAGAATCGGACTATGGCGAATGATCAGAAAACCGCCTGCGTTGACGATGCCAGCGTGCATCAGTGCCGAGACCGGGGTCGGCGTTTCCATGGTCAACGGTAGCCAAGTGTGCAGCGGAAACTGGGCCGACTTGGTGATGGCACTAACGATCAACAGAGCCGCGGCAACCTGAACCGACAAAGGAATGGTTCCGTCAGCCAACGAAGCAGCGGCCGCGAACATCGCTTGGAAGTTCAACGATCCCAGTTCGCTCAACAACAACAACGATGCCAAAATCAAGGTCACGTCACCGATCCGGCTGATCGAGAACTTGGTCCAGGCCGCCCGACGAGCTGCCGCGCGTTCGGGATAGTGCAATAGGAGTCGGTGCAGCCCAAGGCTCGTCGCCATCCAGCCCGCGATGAAGATTGCGAGATTTCCGGAAAGCACCATCCAGACGACGGCAGTGATCGTGAACGTCGTCCATCGAAAGTATCGATGCTGGTTTCGTTCGCCGTGCAGGTAACGCATCGAGTAGCGACAGATGACCCACCCGATTGAGCTGACCAAGGTCATCATCAACAGCGACACCCCGTCAAACAGCAGCACCGTGACTCCGCCGAGACTCCAAGTCACCCCCGAACCCACCGGGAGCGAGTCCGGAACGCGACCGCTAGAGAACCCAACGGCGACCAACCAAGAGAACAGGCTCGCCCACGAGGCAATCGCTTGCAGGCCCATCAGCCGAGTGAGCCAGTGATTCCCTGGTACCAGCCTGGGTTGGTCGCCATTGGATCCACCCGATCGACGGAAGCCGATCACCGAAAGGGCAAATACCAAGAGCGAAATCGCGGCAGGCGACGCGACCAAAACTGGAAACCAAATGGATTGGAAATTGGTCACCCAACGCTCCCATGTATTGCGAAAACCAAGACGCGACAAACATTACACGACAGTAGTGTCGTGTAAAGGGTTTCGTCTGATTTTTTTCGTGACTTGACCGGAATCATCGCATCTGGCGGTGGATGTCGGTCAAATTTTCCGGTCCACGAAACAGGACTCGCGAAAAATCAGTCGCGAAACTAGGCTCATTGAGAGTCCGACGAGGGCGACTCGAAAAGTGTTTCCATGGGTGGGCTTCACCTGTTTGGAGAGCACTTGGTGTCGAAATCCTCGCGAAATCGACTTCGAGTTCCCACGGAACTTCGCGAAGGCACTCGTCACGAACCGATACCGCCCCCCGGTAGTCCATTGCCATTACCGACCGACAAGCAAGCCGATCCGCCGCGGGTTTGGACCTTCCTGACCAACCATGCGCACGTCTTGATCGCGTTGAGTGCGGAACCTCGTCTCACCTTGCGTGAGGTGGCCGATCGAGTCGGAATCACCGAGCGAGCCGTCCAGCGGATTGTGCAGGAGTTGGAGGCGGAAGGCTTTCTGACCCGCGAGAAGGTTGGTCGGACAAACCGCTACCAAGTCAATCGAGACGTTTCACTCAGACACCCGATTGAGGCCCATCGCACCATTGGCGATCTGCTTGATCTGGTCAGCAAGACCGAGAGCTAGACACGTCGCCTCGATCGAGGCGTGACAACGGTGCACGCGACGACGCCGATCAAGAAGAGTGCACCAGGTTCGGGTATCGCGGATGGACTACTCACTGTAATCGTTGCAGTCTCGAAGACGAGGTCACCGGAGGGAATCTGGCTGAAGGGAGCATCAAAGAAAGCACTCTCGCTGGCATCAATGGACACCTCAAACGAGTCGGTTTCCAAAAGCGAATCGATCGGATCGGCAATGATGTCAAACGAAGTCAGCAACCGACGATCAAACACCGCGGACGGGAAGTCGAGCAGACCGACGCTATCGATCACCTCCACGGATTGACTCGAATTCACCGGACGAGCGTTGAAGAAGACGGGGATGGTCCCTTGGAAGATGTGACGTGGGTCCGTGTCGCGGGTCGTTTGGGGTGTGTTGTTGTCGATCACAAGTAGATCACCCGCTCCGGCCCCTCCGCTTTTCTGTATTCCAATCGTCACAGTGAAGTTATCAAGCGAAGCCGCCACCCCGGCAAAAAGGTTCTCGACGAACACGTTGACCGTGCCACGACCATCACTTCCGACTTCGAGGTCATCGATCGAAACAATCAACGCGGCGGGTGCCGTCGTTGAATTGCCGACCGTCAAAAGAATCACGGTGATCCATGCATACCAACGGCTCGAGACGGACATGTCTGCTCCAACGAAAAATTGAGTTTCAGCGATGAGGACTAGCCGCCCTCGCTCGCCGCGGCATCGAAGAATGTTCAAAAGAGCCCTGGACGCTCGTTCCTCGAATCGGGGCGTCCGTCCACACCGAGGCGTTTGCCTTCATCGACTTCCGAGCGGGCGGGGATGGGCTCTGAAGCCACGGGTGGTTCGGACTGTCGTGCTGGCCCAAAATTCAACTCATTGATCACGCGCAAGGCATCCAAGGCGCTGACGAAGCCATCACCGTTGACATCCAAGAACAACAGGTTGTTGAGACCTTGGTCCAAATCGTCACGTTGTTCGGGCAGCTCGACCTGAAAGGAGCGGGCCCGTCGCAGCTCGTTGATGATCAGCAGCGCGTCCAAAGCGGAGACGCGATTGTCGCCATTGACGTCTCCGGGCGAGGTGGGATTCCGGAATGGGCTGCCGCCCTGCACCCGCAGTCGTGTTGGCTCGTCGACGAAGACCTGTTGGAACACCTCATCGACCAAGGCGGACGCTTCACGCTGCCAACCGAAGCCCAAATCGAGCACGTCGGACTCGGACACCTTGAGTGTGATATCCGCGTTCGCGCCCACAACGCGACGGACTTCATCGGGGCTCAACGTGATCACGTTGTTGCCGGCGTCGTCCAGGTCCAGTGCGTCGACATCCTTGAAAGCTTCATCCGCCAACGTCTTGAAATCCAAATCGACATTCGCGGTTGAAATTGTGACTTCATCAAACCCCGTACCACCGTCAAACGTTTGGGCATCCACATCAGCGATCTCGATCCGATCGTCGCCTTCGTCCCCACTGATCGCAACGCGAAGCAGGTCGACGTCCGGAAGCCGCGTCCCATCCAAGCGATCATCGCCACCGAGCAGATTGATTTGGAAGTTCTCAAAGCCGGCCGTTTCGATGGTGAACTCCGACGGCAGGGAGCGATTCAGGTCGACCGAAGGTCCAAAGAAGTTCTCGGCTTCCAAGTCGCCGTCATCGCTCCCCGGCGTTAATGAGACGACATCGGCCGCATCGACGGCTCCGTTGAAGATGAAGGTGTCGATGCCGGTATCGCCCAACACGTTGTCGGCGCCGTCACCGTTGTTCCAAATGAATGTGTCATCCCCGGCGACTTCAGCCGGATCGAAACCGAACAGACCACCGCCAAGGGCGAAGTCATCACCGAGATTGCCAATCAGAAGATCGTCGCCTTCGCCACCGAGCAAGACATCCTGACCCTGGGTGCCCCGCAGCTCATCGTTGCCCAGCCCGCCTCGCAGGGTGACCGGCCCGAACACACTGCCGGGCGCTTCGGCGAAGACGCCCGCCGGAATCGCCGACGCATCGATCAGGTCATTGCCGCCAAAACCGTCGAGGTCTACGTTCTCGATGCCCGACATCTCAATCGTGAACTCGGTCGGTGCCGTTCGCGTCAGATCCAGCGTGGGATCGGGGTGCGTCCCGTCTCCCGTCCCTCCCACGTCGGCCGCGAGTGCGAGACGGATTTGATCATCGGCGTCATCGGCGCCGATGAACAGCAGCGCGTCGAAGTCCCCCGCCTCGCCAAAGTTGTCGTCGGGCCCATCGCCATCGTTCCACAGGAACAAGTCGTTGCCGTCTCCCCCGCGTTGAATGTCCGCGCCGGCGCCACCGGTGATACGATCATCGCCGCCGCGCGTGTCGATCGTGTCGATTCCGGCCCCGCCGAACACAAAGTCCGGTGACTCGCTGCCGATGTACACGTCTTCGCCATCGCCAAGCTGAGCATTGAATCCGATGTCCGATGTGGAACCGCTCACATCGATCAGGTCGTTCCCGCTGCCCACATCGAGCCGAACCAACAAGTCAAAATCCATGCCGGTTGCCAAGATCACATCATCGCCGGGCGTGCTGGTGATGTTGATTTCTCGCGTGATGCGAAAGTTCTCCAAACACAACAGGTCGTCCCCGTCACCAAGGCTGGACACGGTGAAGTCGCCATCCAGAACATCGGTTCCCTCGAGAATCACAATCTCATTCGCAGAACCATTCAGCGTGGTCCCGCCGATTGCTTGGACCACAATCCCGCGTTCGTCTGCGAATACCGCCACCCCATTGTTCTCTGCATCACCTGCGAGCGTCAGATTCCCATCGGCAAACAAGATCGTGACATCGCCGCCAAAGATTCGACCGGTTGGGAAGTTGGGATGATCTTCACAGGGTTCTTGCTCAGCCGGGGTGACGTCGACGAAGAAGACATCGGTCGTCAGCTCAATCGGCTTATCGTCGCCAAATGGCGTGGCTCGAAAGACAATCTGCCCGCGATTTTTCAGGTTGTCCGCTCGTTTATTGACGATGAATTGACCATCGCCGGATCGAAACGCGCCGCTATTGATCAATACGCTTTCCCCATCGCCAATCGCCTGGCCACCGATCACGATATCGATGCCATTGGGTGACACCAACACATCGGTATCAACGCCGCCAGGTAGCGCTGCGGCACTTGTGACCGAAACCACGCCCGATGGCGTCTCGCTGTCGCCGTCATCGTCAATGATCACGCGTTCGTTCGCGCCGATCCCGGCAAAACCTAATTGATCAGCAAACAGAAAGGCTGTCCCATCGATGCAGCCCGAGACATCCTCGATGGAAAAGCTCAAGACGTCTTCACCTTGCGGCGGAGCAATCGCAAAGGAGAGCGTTGGAAACGACTCCAAAAGTAATCGCGTCTCCCCGTTATCCAGTTCCAAGGCACCGATGATCGTTGAGTCTGACAGCATCCCGACGCCGATTTTTCTGAGAGAAATCCGACCAGAAAAAGGGCCAGCGCCCACGGCCATTGAAACATCAAAGGAGACGCTCTCGCCAATGTCGAGCCGATCGTTCATGGCGTCGATCAAAGTCGAAAAATCGAACTCGACCGCAAGCGATTGATCTGGATCGTCCGGATTCGGGTTGTCGATGACCTCGATATCAATGTCAAAGACGTCTTCGGCCGTTTTCTGTTGGATCACTTCACTGGTGGCGGAACCGTCACCCAGCTGAAAAGTGATGGCGTCGCCCGCGGCGACTCCAGCGGCGTCAACCAATTCGCCCGAAAACCGATTGCCTTCCCCCAAACCAACAACGAACGTGTCTTGACCGACCGTTCCGGTCACTTCGCCTTCAAAGCCAAACGGTACGAAGAACTCACCGGTAACACTGCCGTCGGGCTGCTCGAAAAGACTGACGCGTTGAACGACATCCTCGACATCTCCGACCGAAGTCGTGGACGTTCCTGAAACGCCTTCAACGCCTTGCACCTTCACTTGAACCGTTGCATCGTCAGGAAGGGAGAGCGGAATTCCACCGTCCGCGCTGAAGGTGATTCCCTCGATACTGACAAAGCCATCGCCACCTGGCAGACCCGTGACCGTGGTTTGAAACGCTATTTCCGTGTTGGTCTCTTCGTTGATGACGGTGACGTCGAGGACCTGGGTAGGAAGGTTTACTGGAATACCCTCGGATGGAATGCCTCCGTTCGCTGCCATCGCCTCAAGCAGTTCGTCGAGATCAAGCTGGAGGAGGGCTTGATTGGTATCTGGGGCGGTAAAGATCGACGGGGTGACCGTGATCTCCAGTTGGTCCACCGGAATCGTCTGTTCGACACTCGTGGGGTTTCGTGGTTCGTTCTCTTCCACAAGGATCGTGACTTGATTGGCACCGATGCCGGCCACGTTGCCATTGATCTCAATGGAGTTCTCGTCAGGTGCGACTTCCTGAATGAGTTGGCGTCCCCCGATGTTCGCGATCACCTGGCCACCCAAATCTAGGTTGATCAGACCTCTGATTTGAAGATTCCCCAGGGGATCGATCGCGGCAACAAGATTGTTACCCGGAATTGGCAGCACGTCGGCGATCTCAATCTCGGTATTGCCGAACGCGTTATCGCTAAAGACGCGAATGGTATGCCGACCGAATTGGCGATAGCGGAGGATGCCGTCGCTGTCGGGACTCGACTGCAGTGTGACCACACCCGTTGCGCTGTCGTATCGAACCGTCCCGTCGCTCCCTTGAACTTCAAAGGCATCCTCTGGTGTATCGCCATCGCGAATCAGGACAATGGCGTCCTCGCCACCGCCCGGGCTGATCGTCAGCTCAAACGGGTTGGCGTCGCTGGCCGCATTGGCTTCGTTGCGTGTTGCGGTGGATAGCTGAAACGACAGGGTGATCGGCGCTAACTGCTCCCGCTCGCCGTCGATCGTGAAGTTGGTGATGGGTTCCAAGTCGGTGATTGGGTTGGGAGTGATGACGCGCGAGATGATTCGCTCCTCCGTCACGTCGCCAACGCGTTCTTGAAAGACAACGTCCACTCGTAAACGTCGTCCGGGATCAAAGAACTCGCCCGGAAACGCTCGAAAGAACTCGGTGCCTTCGGTCGTCGCCAAATCCACTTCCAGCGGTTGTGGATTCTCTTGATTGCTGTCGATGGCGGTGAGGATCAACTTGGTTTCGCCATTAGCGCGTTGCGAGTTGACGGGGCTGCTGATCGAACCAGCGAGCGAGCCATCGCCTGGATTGATGCCAATCCCCACGTCGGGCATGACGACGATATCCAGCCGGGCGCCCTGACGCGTTGTGGGTGTGCTTCTTCCTTGGATGATCAGGCCGGCGGGTTGCGTCACGGTGATGGTGTACTCGCCAACCTCGTCGTACTGAATCACGGGCTGAAAGGTGCGTGAATCAATGAATTGAATTGCGCCACCTTCCATGCGAATGCTTTCGGGATCACCGGTGGCCGATGCGTTGCGAAACAGCCGTGCGAATGAACTGACAAACGGCGACGCGGACGCTTGGATATCCGCTAGATCTCGCTGGACTCGAAAGACCCGGCCATCACCCAAATCGATCGTGTAGTCAAACATGCTATTGATGTTTGACGTAGCGGTGTCGATTTCAAAACCATCGAGGCCTCGACCGACGATCGCCTTGCGAATCTGAGTCGTTTGTTGACGTTGATCTCCGGCGTCAGGTTGCTGCTGCACGAAGTTGTCGATCTCGGGACGAAGTTCCGCCGTCTCGTCAACGTTGACTTCGACGATTCGATGACCAAAGAATTGCACGGTCCGTTGCACCGGCGTCCCCCGCGTGAACCCGTCCTGCACCTCGACGGCCGTGATCGTGATCAGACCGCTCGCCCGAAGTCGATTCTCAAACTCGGCGGGTGTCTCCACCATCGATTCGATAAACTCGGGTGTATAGGTATGACTTAGCTCCGCAAACGCGTTCTCGATCCCCGCACCGTCGGGTCCGACCGGAGAAAGCTCGATCTGTTCGACGGGGGAGCCGTCACCCCAGTCGATCGTGATCCGATGGACGGCATCCGTCGGTGTCTGGCCGCCTCCATGCGACGCGCCGATGACCAGCGTGTTACTGGCCAGCAGCTCGTTCCGCTTGGCCGTGATTCCAGGCGCCGATGATTCGCCACGTAAAATGCCGAGCTGGACCGTTCGATCGGCTGGTTCGGATTCGGGGAGCGGCTCAAAGTCATCCGGATCAAGTTGGGAATTACCGCCAATGTTCGGGCCTGATTCGCCGATGACGGTGTCGATCCTGAGTTCAAAACCAACCTCCTGATTGCTCAGGATCAACGTCGCCGGTCCGGATCTTCGTCCAGCGATCTCCTGACCTCCCCCCGGAACTGGGTTGAAGATCGTACGGACGTCCTGGGTTTCAAGCGGGAACCCAAAGGCGTTGTCCTCGGATGAAAGCGTGATCGACGAAAGCCCGTTAAAACCTTCGATTTGGTCAAACAGCGTTCTCGAGATGGCACCCAGATTGATGCCACCACTATCCCGCAGTCGCAACAATCCGGTTGGGAAGTTCGGTTCGGAACCAAAGTTGATAAACGGCTGGTGGAGCGAACGGTTTACAAAGGTTTTGGCGTCGACCAGCTCTCCTTTGCGTTGCTCTGGCGGCAACTCATCGGAGCCTTCCGCCTCCAGGAAAACGGCGATCCCGATTTCGCGATCATCGATGGCAATCCCCACCAGTTCGACGTCATTTGGAACACTGTCAGCACCGCCAAAGTGTTTTTTCAACGCCAGACCTGCTAGGTTTAGAGCTTGCGATCGTCGGTCCAATTCGGCCACCACGTTGACAAACTCGGTGAATTCCTGACGTTCGAAATTGTCGTCCAATCGAGTGAAAGTAATCGGCAGATTGGTCACCTCGGCAAGATACGGATTGGCTCCGCGAAACCCCGCGTCAACGTTGACGTACAGTTGGCCTCTGTTTGCGATCCCCGCGTTGAACACTTCGGCCACCTGAACTTGCAGGCGTTGCCGCTGCAAAGCGACGTCGCCGTCGGTGTCCAGGAACGTCAGCAAGACATCCCCTCGAACAAACGCCTGATCGTCCGTCTCCACGTTCAACAGATTGATGACGTTGGATTCCACCAACGCTTCAAATGTGAACGACGTTGGGTTGTCATCGTCTTCGGTGAGACTTTCGATGCTTGCTTCGACTTCCTCGTCACCGATTTGCACTCGAAGTGTGGGATTCGGAAATCCTGACTCATCGAGATCCAGATCCACAAGTGTTCCGGTGATCCTGGTCCGATATTGGGTTTGGGTCACAAAATCAGATTGAAGCCGCACGTTTTCCACGCTTAGGGGCGGGCGAGCCAAGATCGAGACGGATTTGGTTTCCGTATCGATTTGTTGTCCCATCGTTGCCGTCACCGTGATCTCGTACTCGCCAGGATCAGCGTACGTATGCCTGCGGAAAGGTTCCGCCTGGTTCGCGGTCAACAGGCTGACGAGGCTGACTCGATCCCCGAAGAATTCGGGTTCTTGCTGTAGGCGTGCCGCGGCGCGAAACGCGGCGGGATTGAGATTGATGCCAACGGGTTCGGTGTCGTCGCCAAAATCAATTTCGATTCGCAGTACCACATCCTCCGCAACGGACTTATCGATCAAGGCACTGTTGTGAATCAGAACGTCGGTGAAGATCCTGTTGGGATCACGCGAGTCCGTTCCGAACGCTCGGTCGTTTTCGATCTTCAGATCGACCTCGAGCGGACGCGGGAACTCTCTGGGCGATGGAATCAATCCGGTCGACAGCAACGCAAGCAATTGGTCGCGGTTGAACTCGAGGGTGTCGATGACATTGCCCGCGTCCGTGATCAGCTCGAGCTTGAGAAAATCAGCCGTCAAACGAGGGTTGAGCTGAAACAACCTTGGGTCAACGACATTGGCTTGTTTCAACAGGTCCTCCACGTGGATGCTGAAGAAGCCACCCAGCGTGACGTCGAAATCGAACGATGTCGTTCGCACTCCTTGTGTGGTGTCCAACGGCACCGAGACGCGAATCCGCTCCGCCGTTTCGAACCGTTGGGAAGTCAAAGGTGTCGTGGCTGCAACGGGCGAGACCCTGCCTTGCAAAACCCCGTAGCGGATCTCAGGTCCGTTGGGCACGCTATCGCTTGGACGCACGAGATCGTCGATTGCCACGATGTCGAATTCGTCGAGTGCAAAGAGACCATTTGCGCCTGCGAATGCTCCCTTGGGTGCATCGGCCGGAAAGACGCGGATGAAGGTCGATCGGGAATCGGTTTGCCCTCCTGCAAAGTTGACGACGATCCGAACATCAACACCTAATGCGCCGACGTTTTCTTCCCTCGGTGCAATGAATTGAAAAACTCCGCTGTCCTGTCCAGCGGAGAGATTGACGGTTTGCGTCGTAAGCCTTTCGCCACGTCGGTCAAACAAGGACGCCGTAACGGACGTCACCGCGCCACGCGTGTTCGTTGATCCGGGGCGAACGGTGAATGGGATCTGAAAGTCGCCGTTGGTACGAACCACTTGTGGCACGTCGGCGTCGAGGGTCGCATCCGTCAAGTCGCCGAGCGGATTCTCCGTGAATCGGAAGGTGTCCAGATCATCGCTGCCGCTAAAAACAAAGTTCCCGCCACGATCCGGATCGACGCGAAGCACGCGAAAGTCACCGCCTGCGTCCAAACCCACAAAGGTCGCATTGGGATGGAAGGTCGCGAATTCGTTCTGTAGTTTCGTGATCAGGGAGCCGCTGAAGAAATTGGCGATTCGGACCTTGTAGGTTCCCGCCGCATCCGCCTGCACGCGAACCTCATCGAGCGCGGTGGTGCTGGCAATGCCTGCGGCAGACTGAAAGTCATTCGCGTTGGTCTTCAGGGACACGGCCCTTCGCATCGTGAATCCTGCCGATGAAGTCCCCGTGATCGGCACGTCGATGCGGAACGTGTGAATATCGCCAAAGGCGTGAATCACCAGCTCATCGAGAGCCGCGTCGTAATCGTACGAGAACTGATCCTCTCCGTTCGCCCCGGCGGCAAAACCAAGGTCCAATCGCGTTGCCACTGCACTGATGGCTTCGCCCGCGGCGAGGGTCGAGATCGTCCGTTGGTTCAGTCCGTCATTGACCTGCGAGGCAGCGACGTCGGCGGGCTGGTCACCACCGACCGCGATGTCGCCGGCAAGCAAATGACGTTTTTCAAGCGATTCGACGCAAGATCTGCGGAATCGATGCTGCCGAGGATTGCGGAAGCGGTTGTGGGGCATATTGAGTGAGTGTCAGAGTTGTCAAATGCTTGTTGGGCAGGCAAGGAACTGCGCCTAGCAACGGCAGGGTCCCGGTCCACTTGAAAGTACGAATCTCAATGGTCGATCTAGCGCGGCACTGGAACGAACAATCGATTTCTCGCGATCTTGAACATCATCACGATCCAATGAACGCGGGAATCCCATTCATTTCGAGGACTTTGAATGGGTCGAAACCCGCATTGCCAAACTCGTTAACCAAGGGCGGGTGCGTCTGGCTCGCCACCGCTTTCAAGACGACCCATGCAGGGTTTGATGACTATGGTCGGTGTGCGAATGCGTCGCTTTCCCGAAAGTGATTTGCAAGCCAAGTTGTGAAGAGATCACTTTTGGTCAAGCGCCCATCTTCGTCCTTGAGTAACCTGGAGTTTGTTAACACATCGAGGTCCGGGAAAATGCCATGGCAGGTGGAGTCACCCTCGAACTTAGCCGCCGCATCGTCGACGCTGCGCTGGCGGCCGAACGCGACCCGTCCTCGAACCTCTCCGTCGAAGATCTCGCTGACTACGTCGGCGTGTCCGACAAGCACTTCCAACGTTGCTTCCGGCAAATCTTCGACGAAACCCCGAAGTCCTACGTGCGGCGGATTCGGCTGCAGCGATCGGCGTACTTTCTGAAGTGGTCGGACGTGCCAGTCATTCAAGTCGCGATGCAGGCTGGCTTTCGGACGCACGCCGTTTTCACACGGGCGTTTGCGCAGCCTACGCGCTGACTCCGCAGCAGTTCCGCGAGGCCCGCGACGTCGCTCCGTTCCTGTCAGCTCGCGAGGTACCGAACCAAGGGCTCGACCTCGATCATCTTGAAGCCGACCGACTGATCGTTCGGGTTCAGCATCGGCCCGCTTGGCGTGTCGCCGCGATGCGTCACATCGGGCCAGTGGAAAGCACGGCGAGTATTTGGCCAGCCATGATCGAGTGGGCTTCCAATCAGGGTCTTTTGAGCAAGGACTCGATATTGCTGGGCATCCACAACGACTATTGGGATCCCCTTGCCGAAGGCAAATATCGGTACGAAGCAGCCATCGTGGTACCGGATGATTTCTCGGAGGACGATTTCCGTGAAGACGATCAGGTCAACATGATCACGCTCCCCGCCGGCGACCTCGCGATGACCGAGTTCAGCGGTTCGCTCCGCCAAGCGGACGACGTCTGGCCACGTTTTGCGGACCAATGGCTACCGATCAGTGGCTACCAGATTCGCACCGTTTTCGCGTACGACCGGTACCCAGTCGACCTTCTCACCGGCGGTGTCATTCAGAACATCATCAAGACTCTGATGGGAATCCGCGCCACGTTTTGCATGCCCGTGAAGAAATATCGTTAAGGCTTCGCAATGCAACCGACACGTCTTGAGTCCCCCTAAAAAACGAATCACACTGGTTCATCTAGCGCCGTGACCCGATTTTTCTTCTTTTACTCAGCCCCGCGCTAGATCATGCTTTGCCAACGCGTACTGATCTATGGACTCCGATTCGAAGACTCGCGCCAGCCTGCTGATGCAGCTCCGTGATGCTGAGGATCAGGTCGCTTGGCAACAGTTCGTGGATCGCTATGGGCCGATGATTTATCAGTGGTGCCGGTTTTGGCAACTGCAAGAGGCCGATGCGGAAGACATTACCCAGACCCTCCTGGTCAAGCTGTTTCACCGGCTGAGCGATTTTGATTACGACCCCAGCGTCGGTAGTTTTCGTGGATGGCTCAAAACCGTGACCCACAATGCCGTTCGCGACTTCAGCCGACGACGCACTCCCGCGAACGTGGATGAAACCACTTGGAACGTGCTTCGTGAACAACCCGCCCACGACGACCTGGCAACACGCATGGAACAGGCCTACGACCTGGAATTACTCGAGCACGCGAAACAACGTGTCCGGGGTCGTGTCGCCGAGCACACTTGGAGTGCCTATGAGCTTTGCGAACAAGGCACGCTGTCGACTGACGACATCGCAATGAAAACGGGGATGCAAGCGGCGATGGTTTATGTTGCCAAGAGTAAAGTGATTCGAATGTTAAAGGAAGAACTGGCTAATCTGGAGTGATGCCAGCCACCGAAATGGATGCTTCCCTGAGCCCCGACGGTCGCGACAGGCTGATTCGCGAATCTTGGATTCCCGAATCGCCAGAGACCCTCGTATCGAAAATCGATCCTGGTTCGAACGGCCAAGAAACCATGGCGGAACAATCAGCGGAAACACAGTCGACCGACGAGAACGATACTTTGGCGCCGTTCTTGTCGCGATTGCGGCAGCGTTCACCGGATCAACTGATTCCCGATGACGATTGGCGTGCCTGCCTGCAACCGGCGCAAACGCCCGGTGAGATTGGGCGACTGGATGACTTCATCGTCACCGAGGTGCTCGGCGCAGGCGGGATGGGTGTCGTTCTGGGCGGCCGTGACGCCCGGTTGAACCGCCCCGTTGCAATCAAGGTCATGCGACCCGCGTTGTCGTCCCGTGCCGTCTACCGTGATCGCTTTCTTCGCGAGGCACGCGCGATGGCTGCCATCGATCATCCGAACGTCGTACCGGTTTATTGCGTCGGCGAACATGCGGGCATGCCCTTCATGGTGATGAAGCGACTAACGGGCGAAACGCTTGCGAAGCGAATGCAGAGTGAAGGCCCTCTTTCGGAGCCCTTCCTTCGATCGCTGGCATTGCAAGTTGCCGATGGTTTGGTGGCAGCTCACGCCAGTGGCACGCTCCATCGTGATGTCAAACCTGGGAACATCTGGCTTGAGTCACCTGACGACCAAATCCGTTTGTTGGACTTTGGATTAGCACTGCCCAATGATCAAACACGATTAACTTCTGACAAGGCCTTGCTTGGAACGCCCGCCTACATGTCGCCTGAGCAGGCACGTGGTGGCAAGGTCGACGAACGCACCGACTTTTTTAGTCTTGGTGCGGTCCTCTACGAAGCCGCTAGCGGGAAGCTCCCCTTTGCGGGTGATTCGATCGTCGAGACCTTGTCCGCGTTGGCGAACGACACACCGGTAGCGCTACAGCGAGCGAGTATGGATCATGAAACGCCGATCAGCGGCGAATTCTCTGCGACAGTCATGGGCCTGTTGAAGAAAGACCCCGATCAGCGAATCGCGAATGCAAGTGAACTACGAACCCCATTGCTGCCGCAAGCGAATCGCGAACACTCACGGCGATCGATGGGGTTACTTGTTGGGGTCATGGGAACCGTACTCCTATTTCTCGGCGTGACAATCCTGCAGCTGCGTACGCCATCGGGCATGCTGGTCGTGGAGCTAGCCGATGGCGTCGACCCCGATGCGGTTACCATCGAAGCCAGCAATGCCGGCAAGGTCACCATCATGGATGTCGATCATGGATGGACCATCGATGTGCAAGAGGGTCAATACAGGGTCGCCATGTTGTCTGGGAACGATCAGTTTGTCCTGGACAAAAAAACAATCACCGTGACACGCGACGGCAAAGCACACCTGAACGTGGCACGACGGCCGCTGCCGGAACCTTCGGACGCAAATAGCGCGCAATCGACGGAATCAGCTCCGTTCGCGGATCGTGTCAACCGATTTCCACCACGAAACATTGATGCGCAAGAGAGTTTCATCCGTTGGGTGTTCTCCGTCGGTGGATCGGTGCAGATTCGTGTCAATCCAGGCGATCCGATCACGATTCAAGAGGCGAGCGAGATCCCAGGCAAACGACCGTTGGAGATGCACACGGTCAATCTCACGGATGCAAGCATCCGAGATCAAGACATTGATCGATTGGCCGAAGCTGGACGTGTTTATCGGCTGTATCTTGGTGCCAAATATGGACCAACCTCGCTCACGGGAGACAGCCTTCGCCGCTTGCGATTGCTCGAGAATCTCGACGTAAGGGACCTTCATCTTGAAGGGATCACGTTGGATCGCGACGGTTGGGGGCATCTGAGCCAGCTCAGACGACTCACCAATCTTAGTCTGGCCAAGACACCACTTTCTGAAGACGACATCGCGAGATTTTCTCAGCTAACAGGCCTCAAGGGACTCACACTTTGGGATTGCGGTGTGACGGGTGACGGCTTGGCGCATCTCGGTGCACTACCCCTTGAACTCTTGAATTTGTATGGCAGCCAAATTCAGGGGGATGCCATTGCAAACTTGCCAAAGTGGCCGAACCTCGAAAACCTCGTCATCAATGCACCCCGACCATCAACGATCGATGATCAGTCAGTCATGTCCCTGTCCAAGTACCCAAACCTCCGGTACCTCAGCCTCGCTCAACTGCATAATGTGACCAGCAGAGGCCTGGAAGTGTTGGCCAGCCTGCCTGAACTCGAATCGTTGCTAATCGCATCGATCAACGGTATGAGCGACGCCAACATGAAGTCCATCGCAACGGAGCTTCCGAAGCTACAAACGCTGACCCTAAAAACGACCACGGGTCAAATCACCGAAACCGGATTTCGTCACCTGGAGGCGGCGACGCACCTGAAAGTCATCGATTTCGGGCATGATGAGAGAATCACGCCACCAGAAACAGTCATCGCCCGCCTGCGGACAGCTCTACCGGACTGCACGATCCGAAATTGAACCCAACTTCATTGAACCCAACTTCATGTGCGCTCGGTACGAACCGTGACCGCGACCTGCTTTTCTTGGGTCAACTTTTACGACGCCCTTCTCTGTCGGCGACCAACAACACATGCGCCAATTCCTAGCAAGGCAAGCACAAACGTGGATGGCTCCGGCACAGCCGTGGGTCCGATGGTGATCGTGCCTGGTGAGCTAGAAAAGTTAAGAGCTGTCGAAGACTCGAGGAACGTATCGAAGCTGAACGTCAGGTCAGTCAGAAAGCGTGCATCCGTATTGACCAACGAGACTTGAAAGGAATCGCCTGCGCCGAATGCGTTGTCATGTGAAAGGTTGAGACGCGCCAGTAGTCGCGGCGTCGCGTCAAGTGTCGGCCCCAAGAACGTGTTCGTGGGAAAACCGAAATCCTGGTTGGCCGTTTCGTCGCCGCCAAAGGCTTCCAGTCCGGCAGAATCAATGCCCGCAAGAAAACCGAATGATGGCGTCCCATAGACGTAGTCCGCATCCGTTCCATCAAAGAGCGGTGCTACAAACGTGAGTGCTCCCTGAGGAGAACCAAGGGGTGTGATCGTAACGCGATACTCGAAGCGATCCAGTTCATCGTTCGCGTTGCTGGAAATCAGGAGATCAATCGAACCGGTCTTGCCGGGAGCAATGGTTTGATTCGGAATGGTAAAGATGATCTCGGCAGAGCAAGTCGCGGCATGGCTGGTCGCAACCATCAAAATCCAGAGCTTGGCAAGCAGTTGAAAGGGGATTCGAAATGACATGGGTCGTTAGGTGGGAAAAGCGAGGCAGGAATGCGAAATTGCAGAATCAGTCGTCGGCGAGAAGCCTGAGTGCGTTGTCCAACTCACCAAGAGCCCTGTCGTACGCGGCCGCAGTTGGGTGTTCATCGGAGAGCCGAATGCGACCCAGCTTAAGGTTCACCATGGAAACAACGTGGTAGTAGTCGCCGTGTGTGACTTTGCCGTCGCCACTGATGTCATTATTGGGGTCAGACCACCAAGATCCGCTTGACAGGAAACCCCCGCGGTCGCCTTCATCCGTGATTTGGCCATCACCATTGACGTCCCCCCAGACGCGATAGAAAGTTCGATCAGCCGCGACGTCGTCGAACTGCCCATTGCGATCCGTGTCAACGCTCAAGCGATAGAAGCCGTTGCGCGTGGATCCTACACCATGAATCGCACCGCCAAGATTCAAACGAATCTTCGATCCGTTGAGGATTTCGTAGTCGATCTGTGATAGGTCGATGGTCTCGCCAGTGCCACGCATCACTTCATCGACTGCAGAATCAACGGCGAACTTTTCCAGTCGAAACCTCTGACTCTCGATCAAATCGTCCAAATAGGCTTCGTCAAAGGTGTTGAATGAAACGTCAAGTGTGTCAATGAACGATCGTTGTTGCTGACCCCTTTGGACATCGAAGCCAACCACTTCTGGATTGGGATCCGGAAACTCATGACGCACTGTATGACTCGCTAGATCGGGCGTTTCCTCGACGTTGCCCGAATCGTCGACACCAATGGAGAAAAACAGGTATTCGTGTTCGACGCCGTCAGCCTCACCAAAGTACGAGAACGAGGTGGTGTAGGTGCCGAATTCGTCCGCTTCACCCGCCGAGACAGAAGCGATCATCTCCGCCGTTTCAAAGTCGATAAAGACATAGATATCAAAACTCTCGATGATTCCCCCCGCCACATCGGATCCCGTAATGGTGAGGTCGATGCTGGCCCCGTCTCCGCTGACAACCGCCTGCGTGATGTTCGTCTCAGGAGCCTGGAAATCCCCCACAAAAATCCTCGCATCACTTCCCAGCTTTGCTTCGACATTGCCCGAGCGGTCCGTTGCCAGCGTACGGAACCAGTACTTGCGATTGCTCTCCGCTGGGAACGTGGCGGACGTGATCTCAGGGTCAAACCGTCGCCATGTGTGCCAGACCGATTCCTCGGTCAACTTGTCATCAACGGAATACTGCACCTCGACACTCGTAACACCCGTAACGAATGGGCCAGCTAAATCCGACATCGTCCAAGACAGCGGAATCATTGGGCTATCCGCCATTGCCGGCAGGTTGCTGTTAATCTGGCTGGTTGGCGCGTCAACGTCTGTGAGCACCTCGACAACGGGGCTGAACTCGGAAACTCGTTGGACATGAGGATCGGCGGCCAGACCGTTGCGAACTAACGTCAGAGTTGTCCCATTTGTTACTTCGGCTGGGACAGTGAATTGAAACTCGAACCTGTTTTCGGTGACGCCAGCGTCGGCCACAGTCACGCCGTTGACGTCCGGCCCGTACGTCCCGATAGTCTGGTCTGAATCCGCGAGTGACCCCTCAACGACTGTGGCGAGATATGCTTTGCCCTGGCCTGCTTCTGGGCCTGTCGCTGGATCAGAGATGTAGAGATCCATGGACGATCCTTCATGGGCAAATCCACGAATTGTCAGTTGGTTTCCAACCAAGAATGCCGATTCGATGATCGGAAAATCGAATTCGCCGCCAAGATTGATGTGACGCTCATCTGGGGCAACGTAATCTGTTGAAATACCCAAGCCGGCGTTATCGAAGATGGAGTTGTGACGCAAGGTGGTTTGCCTGCCGGCACGTTCAGAGCGAATCCAGATGGCGTCACCCCCATTATTCGCAATCACGTTCCGCGTCTCAGGTCTTTCACCGCCGATCGTCAGGCCAAAGATCGTGTCGTCATTGCTGAGGAGCTGAAACCCGTGTCGTTCATTACCAATGTTCACGCCCTCTCGGTTGATTCCGATGTAGTTGTTCTCAACAACCGTGTCTGCTGAAGTCACGACGGTAAACGCATCGCTACCACTTCCACCGATCGTGTTCTCGGAGATGTGAGAACTGCCAGCGTGCACAGATACTCCATAGATTGAGTTTCCAATAACGCCGTAAGCATCTGCGGTCACGCCGATGAGATTTCCCGTCACCTCAGTCTCCTCACCCCGCAGATCAATTCCGACGTGGTTCCCCGAAATCAGATTTCCTTCTGTCGCCAAGTTCTGAGGATCGGTGGATTGCGCCCCAATCACGGTATGTGCCACATCACGAACGGTGATCCCCAGAGCCTGGAGTTGGTTGCCAAACTCTGTAACAAAAACAGTCACAGGCAAGTCGCCTCGGGCGTTGGTTCCTATGTAGTTGCCCGACACGCGGTTCGAATCGCCGCTGATGATTTCAATTCCGTACAACCGATTTGCAGAAATAAGATTCCGGTCCGCGTTGGTTGCTCCGCCAATGAGATTTCCCTGAGCATCCTCTTCGATTCTGATGCCTATAGAGTTGCTGGCAGCTTCATTCCCCGCCCAGTTAGTGCCGAGGTAGTTCCCGGCAATGTGGTTGTCGTTGGAATGAATCAGAACTCCCGATTCATCGAAATGGTTGATCACCAAACCCCGTATGGTGCTTCCGTTGCTACCGTCATCCAGGTGGAGACCGTTGACGTCCTCTCCCACGCTCGCACCACTGAGTTCGATCAACGGACTGTCAACAAAGTCGGGCTCCGTGGTGCCGTCGATGATGATGGGATCGGTGATCGCCGGGATTGGAAATTCCGGTTCAATCCGGTGCGGGCCGGGTCCCGGAATGTCGAATGTGATCTCGTTGGTTCCGTCGAGTTCGTTCGCATGCAAGATCGCTTGCCGAAGACTGCCGGGGCCCGAGTCATTCGTGTTGGTCACAACGGTCGAAATCCCTGCTGCGACGGCGGGACTGAATTCAGAGATCCCCAACGATGTCCCGTCGGCGGCGTCGACGCCGTTGCGTACCAGGGTGACGAGCGTGCCAGGTTCGACCAGTCCGAGAACGGGCAAGCGAAACTCAAAGCGATTTTCATCGACCGCGCCCGCCGAGACGGTCACCCCGTTCACGTCGGGCCCATAGGATCCGGTTGAATCATCCAGGTCGTCGTTTGAACCCTCGGCGAATGTTCCGAAATACGTGACACCCTGGCCGGCTTCGAGCCCGCTGGATGGATCTGACACATAGATGTCCACGGACGAACCCTCATGAACAAACCCGCGGATCGTCAACTCCTGTCCAGAAAGGGCTGCCGACTCAATGATCGGAAAATCGCGTTCACCACCCAAGTTGCTCGAGCGACCTTCGTCATCGATCGATATCGCCAATTCACCGTTGGAATGGATCGAGTTGCGGAGCAGTGTCGTCTGCGTTCGAGCCGCATCGATGCGATTCTCGATACCAAAATTGCTGTTGAACGCGATGACGTTCTGCGTCTCCACGGTTGTGCCGCCAATCGTTAAATCGCGGACACCGCTGCGTAAGGGGTAAACCGAGATTCCTGCAGCATCATTCCCAAGAGGCAAGCCGACGTGATTCGTGCCGATAAAGTTGGCCGAGATGACGGATTCGGCAGATTCAATCACCAAGATCCCGTGGATCCTATGGCCACTAATGACATTCCCGACGACCGTCGTCTGGCTACCTCCACTGAGCGAGATGCCGTTCAAACTGCCCAGTGACGCGTCCCCAGCCGCGTTCAACCCGATCGTGTTTCCGGCAATCGCTGTATTCGTTCCGCCATCGGCTCGTATACCATGAAGACTTCCCGAAATGAGATTGCCCTCCATGGTGACGGCGCTGGATTCTCCGCTCATTGAGCCAATGGTCGAAAACGATCCTAACGTTATGTAGATGCCGTACCACTGTCTGCTGTTATCTGAAAGCAAGACAGCAGAATCTCCTTTTGCGTTGGTTCCAATGAAGTTGCCAGAAATTTGGTTATAGTCACTCTCGAAAATCCAGATTCCATGGTTTTCGTTTCCTGAGATGACATTGCGGTCCTCATGGGATGCTCCTCCAACGCGGTTGCGTTTGGCGCCGCCCGTCATGTGGATGCCGTAGCGGTTGGGCGATGCCAGCTCTCCAGTTGCGTCGATCCCAATGTAATTCCCCGCCACGAGATTATCGTCGGACTCGATCAGCACTCCCGCCTGATCGAACTGGTTGATCACCAGGCCACGAATCTCGCTGCCGCTACTGCCTTCGGCGAGAATCAGTCCGCTGGTGTCTTCTCCAATATTTGCACCGCGGAGAACGATGATGGGTTGATCGACGAAGTCAGAATCTGTCGTTCCATCGATGATGACTGGATCGGTGATCGCGGGCAGTGGCGAATCTGGCTCAATCGTATGAGGACCTTCACCAGGAATCTCGAACGCAATTTCATTTGGGCCTTTTTGATCGTTCGCGGCCTCAATTGCATGACGCAAACTGCCCTGACCCGAGTCATTGGTGTTCGTCACCAAAAAAGGTCCACCGATAGTGATGGCGGGACCGAACTCGGAAGTGGGTGGACCCGATCCGGGTGCCGATCGGGCAATCAATCGATCCCCAACCGAGATTGGCCCTGAGAAGATATCGATGGTCGTTTCGTAGCTAAATCTTCGTCCCGAAATCCCTTCCGTCGCGACCGCAATCTCTTGTCCGTCGACTTCGACCGTCGGACCATATTCTTGTATCGGGAAGGGAATTCCTCCAATCCCATGGGTTCCGCTGAACACTTCCAACCAACGGTACCCTTCTGCAAACGGACTGTCTGTGGTGTCCGCGAGATAGAGCATGATGGACGCAGTATCAAGAGGCGCCCAACCCTCAAAAAATAATTGATTTCCACGCAACTCTGCCGTCTCGATGATCGGGAAATCGACAACGTTATCGTCAAGGTCATTTAGATTCTGCCCATCGCTACCAACATCGATTGCCAAGCCAGCGTTTTCCTGAAATTCATTGATCTCCAGACTGCCAACGTGCGAGTTGGGAATCTGAATCCCACTGCCACCGTTTCCTGCGATGAAGTTGCCGGTGAATCCACGACTACTTCTGCCTCCTCCGACAACGTTTCCGTCCGCCTGCAAACTGATTCCGGCGTCCGCATTCCCGACGGACAATCCACCGTTCTGGTCGAGACCAATCCAGTTCCGACGGACTTCATTGTCGCTGGTCGATTCACCGGTGATCAGAATCCCGCTTTGGAAGTTGCCGGAGATCAGATTGCGTTCAAATTCATCCGATTCGCGATCGTCGTCCGTGCCGATCTGATTCTCTTGAGCACCATTGTCGATCAGAACACCGTTGTGTTGGTTACCGATAGCAACCAAGCCGAACGCATCCGTCCCAATGAAGTTGCCCGCGACGATATTGGAGTCCGTGCCGGCGCTCTGAATCTGAACTCCTTGTTGACCGTTGCCCGAGATGACATTGCCTTCGGCCGATCGATTGACCAGGTCCGGTTCAATCGGGGCGTCGTCGCGAGAATTGAAGTCATTGAGTCCGATGACATTATGATTGGCACCATCAAAGAGATGGACGCCGGAGAGTCCGTTTCCCAGAGGTGCGAGACCTGTTCTATCCACCCCGATATAGTTTCCCCCTACGTGGTTGGCTTGGGTGGTCGCGCCTTGAATCCGGATACCATCGAAGCGATTACCCGAGATGATGTTGCGTTCAGCCTCAGTTGCCCCGCCGATCATGTTCTCGCTGGCACCCGAGCGGATCAGGATCCCGTTGGTGTTGTTGCCCAGTGATAGCGTGCCGGTGACATCGGTGCCGATCAGGTTGCCATCGACGTGATTCCGACTGCTGTTCTGTTGCAGCACGAGGCCGTTGAAGCCGACAGACCCCGAAAGAAGGTTTCCGGTGATTTGCCCTCCGGAGGTTTCACCTAGCCACACGGCACTCGATCCGTTGCCGATCGCCAACGTCCCCGAAACATTGGTGCCGACGTAGTTGCCCTCGATGATGGGAGCGTCGACTTCGAAAGTCGCGATTCCGTTGTCACCATTGCCTGAAACCAAATTGCGGTCGCCTGGATTTGGGCCGCCAATGACCGTGCCCTCCGAAAAGACGGCGACGACACCATGGTCGATGTTTCCGAGCGCGGACATTCCATCGACGTCCGTTCCGACGATGTTGCCACGAACGACCGTGCCGGCGGAGTTCTCGATCCGGATGCCTTCATCGCCGTTGCCCGAGACGAGGTTCCCTTCGCCTGGGGCGGATCCGCCAATCATGGTTCCTGTGGCTCGCTCAACCAAGATGCCGTGACTGCTGTTTGACAGCGTTTGGGTTCCGTCGGCCGTCGTCCCGATTCGGTTGCCTTGAATCACCGTGTTGTCGGCATCACGAATCGCAACTGCGGCAAACCGACTTCCGGATACAAGGTTGTCAATGACATGGTTCGCATACCCTGACTGAATCAGGATTGAGTTGCTTCCATTGGCAAAGCCGCTAGTCCCATCGATGTTCGTCCCAAACTTGTTTCCTTCGATTCGGTTGCCATTGCCCTCCAACTGCAATCCAAGACCGGCCGTCGCCGACACCAAGTTATCCTTGATCAGGTTGTCATTGCCCGAGACAAATACTCCCTTGTTGGTCCCGACCGCTTGGCCACTTGTGTTCAATCCGATGTAGTTCTGTTCGATGGTGACGCCGTCAACGAAGATGTCGATGGCCGAGAATGGAGCTTGATCAAAGCGATTGATCGCAAAACCCTTGACGGTGCTTCCGTCACTACCCGCGTGGAAGCTGAATCCTACCCGAATGTTGCCGCCACCGTTTTCACCACTCAGTTCGATCAACGGTGCGCCGGAGTAGCCGTTCATGGCTGTCGCATCGATCTCCAAGGGATCGGTGATCCGGGGAAGACTCTGATCAAGCAGCGTGATCTTGTGGGGGCCCGAACCATCCAATTCAAATGTGATTGCGTCGGGTCCAGGATCCGCGTTCGCGTCGATGATGGCTTGACGAAGCGAACCTGGTCCCGCGTCGGCAGTCGTGTCGACGGTGTATGTCGCTAGCAGACGACGGTCTTCAAGTGACTCGATCCAATGTCTGCGGGTCGCTTTGCGTCCTAGATGTTTTCTTCTTTGTGATCGTCGGCCAGCGATTTGGGACAAGAGAGTTGGGCCGCGCATGATTGCAGTGGATTTGACGACGTGAATGAAAGATCAACCCAATGAGTTAGGAGTCCGTCAGTCTTTCCACTTGGGCGCTCAAAACCGATTGAAAGGGTCCATCGGTGACGGATGATTCCGCAGGTGACCGAAAAAGAAAAAGTTGGGCGCAGCAATATCCAGATTTCGCAGAAAATCTGTGCCTCGTCTCGCTGCTCCGCTTATGCGTCGCTTTTCAACTGCAGGAGTCTTGATAGAGCTGCGTGCCACATGACGGCCCTGCCATCGCACTGATATCGTTCGCTTGGTCATCTTCCAATCGCGAGAGAAACCTTCTGGGGCACATCTTGAGAATGTCCAGATACACAAGTCGACAGTGTTCAGATACCATTGCACCAGGAGGTGATCCTCGAGTCTTCGAGTGCAATCAGTGATCTTTCGTTGTGATGGTTTTACGGGTGACTGAGTCTTCGTTCGATTGGTCACGGTATCGCGTTTGGCTTCGCGCGCTGCTTCGTGCGGGTATTGATCCAAGAATTCGGGCGAAACTCGATCCCTCGGATCTGGTCCAACAGACTCTGTTGCAGGCCCTCGATTCTCTGCCATCGTTCCGTGGATCCACCGAACAAGAACTTCAAGCGTGGCTAAGGACTATCTTGGCTCGCAATGTGGCCCGCGCTTCACGCGATTTCGCGCGGCTTCGTCGCGACGTGGACCGTGAAGTGACCGAGTCGCTGGAGCAATCATCGGTCCGGTTAGAAGGATTCTTGTCGGCTCGCGTTTCGTCACCAGCAAGCCAAGCGATGAAGTCGGAACAAGTCTTGGAACTATGTCAGGCGATTGAGAATCTACCCGAAAGCCAACAACACGCGATTAACCTGCATCACTGGCAGGGAATGACCATCAACGCGGTCGCGGACGAGATGGACAAGACACCGGCCGCGGTTGCTGGCCTCTTGAAGCGTGGAATGAAGTCGCTACGAGCCCAACTTCGACGACGAGAAGAGCAACCTGAGAACCATGAGTGACGATCGAAGTACGCGACTGAATCAAGCGATTGCGGACATATTGCAAGACGACGGAGCCAACCTGTCGCAGGTCGTCGCGGATCATCCGGATCTCGCCGATGAACTTCATTCGTTTGCAGCGGACTACGAATTGCTTCGTCACGCCATTGCAGATGGGCAATTGGCAGAAGCTTCATCGGTCGTGGCAAAGTCCAGCTTCCAGTTCGAGTTGAAGGAAACGCTCTCTGCCGGAGCTAATTCGATCGGATGCAACATCGCGGGGAATGTCAGCAAAAGTGATCCGACGTTCGAAACGCGGAATGCGAATGCCGACCCGACGCTTTCGGTGACATCCGAGATGCTCCCATCGGAGCCGGACGATTTCGAACCGGACGTATCGCTTGCACTGCCTTGCGAGTTTGGTGATTACGAGTTGCTCGAGCAGATCGCGTTTGGTGGCATGGGCGTGGTGTACAAGGCACGCCATCGACAACTCGATCGCCTGGTTGCGGTGAAAATGATTTTGGCTGGGAAGTTCGCGACCCAGGATGATATCGATCGGTTCTTTCGCGAAGCACGGTCAGCTGGTGCTCTCGATCACCCTGCAATTGTCCCCGTTCACGACGTGGGCACCCGTGATGGGCAACACTATTATGCAATGGCATTCGTCGACGGTGGCAGCCTTGCCGAACGAATCGCTGACGGTCCACTTTCGGCGAGTGAGGCTGCTGCTTACACACGAGCCATCGCCGATGCCGTGCAATACGCGCACCAACGTGGCGTCATTCACCGCGACCTCAAGCCAAGCAACGTGTTGATCGGCCCAGATGGTTTGCCGAAGATCACAGACTTTGGACTGGCCAGTCGTGAAGGTGACGACAGAGGAATGACGGTGACGGGACAGATTCTCGGAACTCCGGCATGGATGCCGCCAGAGCAAGCCATTGGACGCAACGAAAGTGTTAGCCGTGCATCCGATGTTTACTCGGTTGGCGCCGTTCTATTTGCTTTGCTGACAGGCCGCCCGCCATTCATGGCTTCAACGCCTCTGGATACTCTAAGACAGGTCATCGAAAATGACCCTGTATCACCGCGAATCCTGAATCCTGACGTACCCTTGGATTTGGAAACGATCTGTCTGAAGTGTCTCGAAAAGGACCCATCACGTCGCTATGAGTCCGCACAGTTTCTGGCGGATGAACTCGGAAGATTCCTTGATCAAAAACCGATTTTGGCGCGTCGCGTGGGACGTGTCGAAAAGGTCATGAAACTGGTTCGACGCCACCGAATGGTCTCAAGCCTGGTTGCGACGGCGGCTCTCATCCTAAGTCTTGGGGCGGCCGTCTCGACCTATTATGCAATCGAAGCCAACGCAAGAGCCACATCGGAACAACAGGCCCGGGAGCAACTGCAGGCCAAGGAAGCAGAGGCTTCCCAACTTGTTTCTGAAAAGACGCGGCTTTCCATTGAGCAGCAGAAAGCGATCCAACTATTGGAGGCAAATCAATACGTCGCTCGGTTAAGAGAGGCTCAAGCGGCGTTAGAATCCGGCGACTACGACTCTGCCAGAAGGTTGCTGGATCTATATCAACCGACAGACGAACAAGAAGACCGGAGGTGTTTCGTCTGGCAGTACCTTGACCATCAGGTCCGTACCACGAGCCCCGAGACACTCCTCCTTACCTACAACCAAGACGTCAATAGTGAGGGAGGTTGTCTACGCCTTTCGCCAAGCAGGACTCATTTCGCGGTGGCGGGACTCCATGACTTGGTCGTGAGTGAATTTCTTGGCCAAGTTGACAATCCATCACCAATCCATCGGGCGAATCTATCCGATCTTGCATTCACTTACGATGAGAAATTCCTCTTCACCGCATGCGGAACGTCACGCTACCGAGCAGGCTCTGATGGCACGAACTGTCAATTCAGCGGCGTCAGAATGCTATCGAATCATCAACTGGGGAGAACCCGCTGGGAGATTGACGACGGTGAGCAATCGGCAGACGACGCAACAGGTGTCTGTGTTGCTTGTTCCCCTACCGAACCGATCATGGCTTGCGGCATGAAGGGTGGCAGAATCGCCATATGGAACTACCGAACTCGCGAGAGACTGGCGATCATGACCGCTCCGGATCGACGCGGCAGTGAATCGGAACAACCGATCGAGTACCGGCGATTGGCATTCTCTCCTGACGGTCGGCAGCTAGCGTCGGTTCGCTTCGCACACGCCGTCGACCTTTGGGATGTCGAAACACGAACACACTCACGTCAGCTTCACAAATACGCGACCCGGATCCCTTATCGCCTAACAACATTTGAGACCGCGTTCTGGCTTCTGGACTGTGGTGACTTGGCATTCTCGGATGACGGAAAATACTTGGCTGCCGCCGCCAACGGTCTGGACTTTCTCGTCTTCAATCTTGAAAGCTCCAGGAACGGTTGGTTTCGAGGTCATCGCGATGCGGTCACCTCCTTGGCGTTCGTTCCAGGCCAAGATGCCATTGTTTCCGGAAGTCTAGACAAGACGGTACGAATGTGGTCGATCAAGTCACAAAAAGAAATCGCATTGGTGGGAAGTCATCGGCTTCCGGTGCATGGTGTCGCCGTGCGGCCCGAGCGTCGGCAGGTACTTTCGTTTGGATCGGATCAGCGACTGCGAGCTTGGAAACTGCCGGGCCTCGATGAGCGACCTCAGGTCCTCGATAACCGAACGCACATCTATTCGCTTCGGTTTCTTCCCGACGGTCATCGACTGATGGTGGGCGGATGGAATTATGTGCAGGATGGCAGTACGAACTGCTCCGGGATCTTTGATACCGAAACCGGAGAGCGGACAAACATGCGTCGAAATCACATTGGACGCGCCCTGGGGATTGATTGTTCGCGAGACGGCCGAACTTTGGTATCTGCGAATCTAGAAGGAAACTCAATTGATGTCTGGAATGAACGTCAGGAGTTGATTCGATCGATCGATGCTGGTCACGAAGTGATTCGCGTCAGCTTGCGACCCGATGCTAGGTACGTCGCGGCATCGGCTGGCGATTCCCTACGGGCCGGTATCTTTGATATGGAAACTGGACAGCGGATTGCTAGCCTTCCAGGTTGTTCTCGCTTCTCACCCGACGGGCGAATCTTGGCAACCAGCCACCGCGGGCAATTGACATTGCGAAATGCGAGCTCATGGGACGTAGTGAATGAGAGCATCGCATCTCCTGCCTACGAGCCACGCTTCTCACCCGATGGGCGTCGCATTGCGTTTCGCACATCCGACACCTCCGTCAGCGTTTTTGATGTCGACGAGAACCGCATCATCTTTCGCGGCCAAAAACACTTCAGTCAAGTGTACGACTACGCTTTCGCGCCCGATCGAAAGACACTTGCGACCGTTTCACGCGACCAACGTGTCTTGCTATGGGACCTCTCGACCGGTGAAGTCAAGGCAGAACTTACGGGCCATACGGGAGATATCCGCTCCGTTGACTTTAGTTATGACGGTCATCGACTGGCATCAGGAAGTGTTGATGGAACCGTCCGTGTTTGGCGAGCCAATGCACGCGAGGAATCCGTGCAACCAATCTTTGAAGACTTGGCGTCTCCAGACTGGCCCCAAAAACTCACCTCGCTCCAATATGACCATTTCACCTCCGTTGACCTCTCAAAGCCGAGCGAAGTCGCTCGCTTTCGGACGAGTGGACTAGAAAACGAGCTTAACATCACGGCAGACGGTCTATCGATTAGGCGGACCGCCAAGCGGGCCTACCGGCATGCCGATTTGCTCATGGATTGGCAGGAGGATTTTGATGTCACTCTTTCCTTTGATCTGCCGCACCCAATCACGTCAGTTCATGGTGGAGGCTACGTGAGATTTGGCGTGTCTTTCAATGGCATCGATAATGAGAGCTTCAGCGTCGATCTGAAAAGTAGAATAGGATCCGATGGGCTTCGAGCGGTTTCGGGCCATCGGCGGCGAGTCGAAGGAGAACAAGAACAACGAACGTCCGACCACCCCATTCCTGAGTCACGATCAGTTCAACAACTGAGACTGGTCCGACAAAGCAATCGAGTCTATTTCCTCTATCGCTCTAGCCCGGCGGAGGAATTCGAGTGCATCCAGAGTTACCGCATCGTCAACGAATCGGAGCCTCTCCACGCAGTCACGCTGGCAGCCTACACCGGCACGGCTCCACCCCTCGTCATCTGGAAGAATTTGGAGCTTCGCTGGAATCATGCGGAATCGTCGCCACCTACCGAAGCACCTTTCGACCCGGACGACCTCAGTTTTCCCTTTGTCGAAGTGATTGACCTTTCGAACAAGGACAATTTGCTCAACAGGGGTGCGGCGGGCGTCCATCGAGACGCAATGCGGGCGTCGGATCAAGGATTGCGAATTCAGCTGCAAGATAGGGGCTTCCAGGACGCATGGGTTCCCGTGTTCTTGAAAGGAGACTTCGAGGTCTCGGTGGTCGTCGATTCTTATCGATTACCCGTGTCCGAGCAAACGCAAGCTCAGTTTCAGGTGAGCGTCCAATTTGATCATCCAGGAGATAGCACCTTTTCGATTACAGGGAGACGGGGTGCAATCGACTCGGAACTGGTGGTCCAGCCCGAGTCCAACCATGCGACCTTCGGCAAGAGCGTTGCTTTCAAGGCCGGCAGCCGTCTCTATCTCATTCGGAGGGACAGTTCACTTCACTTCCTATACCGCGAACCAGGCAACAGTCCGTCAACTCTGAGTCTTGCAACCATTCCGGTTCCATCAAATGCAGCCTCGCGAATTCGACTTGGAATCGCGGCAGCTGCGGGACCAGAATCCAATGTCGTTTATCGCGATCTAAGAGTGCGTTCCAACTCCTCGAGCAGTGAGATTCTGACGGATCATGCGTTGCGCATCGCTGAGGCGGATGCGGAGGTTCTCGATCTTCGAAACCCTGAACTGGTTTCTCAATATTTCGAGTTGAGTGGCCCGAATGTTCAACAGACTTCCGAAGGAATCATCACCAAAATCCTGCAAGGAGAAGGACCATCGAAAGCTGAGTTGCAGCTCAGGCGGGACTTGATCGGTGATTTTGACGTTACGGCCACAGTTCAATGCGGTTTTTCCCAGTGGGGACGCAATTCCGCCTACCTGCAGTTGGACTTTGAGGGGGAGTCAGGGAAATGCGCCGTGCGAAATATTCGCTATTACAAGGACGCGAACCAGTGCAAATCACGCTGCACGCGTTTGACTTCAGTTGGTGATCGCCTTGAAACGTCACATGGTTACGCTAAGGCGTTTGAATCCGAAGGTCGATTTCGCATCATTCGAGTCGGAGCCTATATCCACACCTTTTTGAGTAACGAAACCTCCAACGGTTTTCGATACCTCGCGTCTCATCACGTCAGCCCGCAACATTCCGTATCTCGTATCCGCTTAGGGATCGACCACGACAAAGATCGTGCACTTCAAGCGACTTGGAAACACCTCCTCATTCGATCGTGGGGTGACCCGCCAACGACGCTCGATGATCGGCGATGAACCGTTCTATTGGTCCGGCAGTTGGGCAATCGAACCCACTGAAGCATTCGCCGCCGGTCGCGGAACAATAGCAGCTCAACCTGCCGTCGCGTTGCGACTGTCAGCCAAAGTTGCGCCGATGTGAACCTATGCACTTCATTCGTATCGTACACCTGCCGTAAAGCTCGACTGTCGTCTGACACCGAAGGCACGGACCAACTGACGATGACGGAATTCGTTTTCCTCATTTCGATGATCATGGGCAGTCGCTTTTCAACGATTGGGACTCGAAGCCTCAACGTCGCCTGTGCGGTGATGGTCTACCAGAAGTGTTTGAATCGCATCCGTCCAAGTACGCTTCGATGTTGCCCTGCATCGCCCTGCTGTTGCACCTAGTGTCCGGATACGTGGTCCCGTCAGTGGCGTGGCAACGTCCACCACGATTTGTTGGGCGGATGTTCGACCAATCCGCGCCGCATCGATCGCGAAACGCTGTACATCCGAAAACCGGATTCATCACCGGCCTGCCGTTGTTCTTCAGCCACTCGATGAACATGGAGTGATGAAGCCATGGCAACCGCACGCACAAAACAGGTTCCGTTGAAGTTCGATACGTCGATGCCAACGGTAAACGATCAAGCCTTTATCCCGGCGAGATCAACAGACGCGATGCCGAAACACTGTGCCGCGGAATCGCGCACATCGTTTTATGTCAGAACAATGGCGGCGATCACGAGCCGGCCGTGTCTCCATGGCACGTTGACATAAGCATCTGCGATGACGGGCAATCCTGATCGGTTGGTCATGGTGTCAGCCCAATGGATTGAAGCTTGTACCCGCAAAGCACGCCGCGAAGATTGGCGGATCATCTTGGCTTTGGCTCGGTATGGTGGACTGCGGAGCAACGAAACGAGAATCCAAAAATAGGAAGAGAGCGACCTGCCCAACAACGTGACGATGGTGCGGAGCCACAAGACGCCTCGCGTCCCCCGATGCCCAGTCTTCCCCGAGCTACTTCCTTACCTGCTACTCGCCCGCGAAATGGCTCCCGATGATGCCGTCTACGTCCAAACGCGGTACTGTCACGCCGACAGCATTTTGACGACGCTGGACGAGATCATCACCCGAGTCGGTTTCGTCGCACGGGAAAAGCCGATGCCGAATCGTCGTGCTACCCGCGAAACCGAATTGCTCGCGCACTATCCTGCCAAGGACGTGACAAGCTGGCTTGGCAATTCGCACGACCTGGCCACCAAGCACGACGCCATGACACTGCAGGCGAGTTTCGACCGAGCGGTCACGGACGGGGCTTTCATTGAGGTCGTGACTCGCAATGTGGAATCGGGGGTAGCGAAATCACTACCCCCAAAACTACCCGGGAAATTGCAGGAAAATCCGCCCTTGGGTGAAGACACAAAAAAAAGCCGATCAAGAAAACCCATCAAATAACTGGGTATGTCTTCAATCGGCTTTGGCTGACATGCCACGAAGCTACCCCGCTAGGACTCGAAACTAGTGCGGATTGTTTTCCACGGTTTTCCATGGTTCCCCCACGGTACCGAGAAATCGCTTTTGGTCGTAATTCACGGTGCCAACACGGCTGTGTGACTTTTGCGTGACCATCGATCTTTTGAGCCCGCGATAGCGTTCCCCGCGCCGTCGCGGGTTTTCTTTTTGTCCACCCCAACAAATCTAGATTCGTTGCCTCTCAGCAAGAAAAACGAAAAAGTTTTTCTGCCTTCCACGGTTGCACACGGTAATCGCACGGTTCCTCACGGTGATCCGTGCTTTATCCGCTGGTCACATTCTTGAGTCGCCGCGGGTCCGCGACAGAATCCCTTCAGCGACTTGGGACCAACCGATCATTGATCCAAGCCAGCGGCAACGCATCGGCTGCCCCGTTTGTCCCAAGTCGCTTTGGAACACAACGGGGTTTTTTTATGCAGGTGCACCAGTGACCCAACCATCCCTATTCGAACAAGTCGTCCAACCGGCAATCGACAGAGCCGAAGCCAACGCGGATGAAAGTTGGAAGTCCGCGGCGATGGAGTGCATTGCGATTGCAGCAAGCACGATGGAGGACTTCACGGCCGATGACATTCTGGAACTGTTGAGCAACCGACCAGAGAAGACTCACAACTTGGCCGCTCTTGGTCCGGTGATGCAAAAGGCGAAGCGGATCGGCTGGATTGCGAACACTGGCCGAATGCGTCAGACGCGACTGGCTCAGCGTCACCGCAAGCTGACGGTTTGGCAATCGCGTGTCTTTGCCGGGGGTGCGTCATGAGCTTTTGGGAAACCCACTCAATTTGGTTCATCACCTTCATGCTCGTGTTTCCGCGTCTAACGATGCTGCTGGCCACAACGTTTGGCGGCGGTTTCTTGTATTGGGTTGGATGGGTATTCGCCCCTCGTTTCACCGTGGCGATCATCGCAACGATGCTCTACGGCGACACCAACACGGTCTTGGTTGTGTTCACTTGGTTCTGGGCATTCGCCGGAGAATCGATCGAGAAAGGTGTCGCTGGATCCTCCGGGGGTGCGTCATGACCAAGCCCCTAACCCTCTACGAACTCGACACCTGCTCACCGTTCGTTTACTCGTTTTACGCACCTTCGTTTGAAGTTGCCGGCGTCTGCGCATTCCTTCTCTCACCAATGTTTAACGCAAGATCGCCTGACGGTGATTGCACGCCAGGGTTGTGCAAATGGTTGAAATGGCTCGATGACCGTGGCATTGACGACAACTGGCTAAGGGAGCATCGGACCGAAATCGCCTTGGCGTTTGAGTCGGTTAGGGCCATCCACCCGACATTCCGAGAACGCGTCGACCCGAGCCTTGAGCAGACAGAAGGCGAGCTTCGGCGGTATCGAGAAGATGCGATCGCCGAATGCCCCGCATCGATCGCAGCCCGAGCCTACGCCGCAGCCAAGCAGATCCGTGAAGCGATCGAACGCGACCAAACCAACAGCGAGGAGGTGGCGTCGTGAAAACCAAATCCCCTCTCGCATACTTCGGCAGTGACGCCAGCGTCGCACCTCAGCTCGGCGCAATGCTGGACCACTGCCGGCACGTCACGATTCCGTTTTGCGGTGGGCTGTCGATTCTGCCGCATCTGAACGCGAGAGCCATTGTCGCCAATGACCTACATGAACTGGCAGTGAACTTCTACCGCGTGGTGTCGGGACGGTTCGGAGACCACGACAAACAACAATTGCTTAGTGCATGCAATCGAACGTTGTCGCACCCAACTGAACTCGGAGAAGCTCGCCTAATTATTGCTAGAAGAAGCGGCAGCGAAGCGCGACTTGCGTGGGCTTACTGGGCGCTAACCTGGATCGGTCGAAAAGGCAAAGGTGGAACCAAGCATCAAGGAGACATGCCGAGTATTCGACGAACGGCCACCGGCGGTACCAATGCAAGTCGAATCCGTGCGGCCGCAAGCGATCTTGAGGGGTGGGCAAAGCAGTTTGAGCGATGCGAGTTCGAGTGCGATTGCTTCCGAAACCAGCTCCCAAAAGTAGCCGACCGCGACGACTGCGGAATCTATTGCGATCCGCCATGGGTCGGCGCTGGGCGAAACTACTTGCATTCATTCGACGAGCAAGACCATCGCGACCTAGCCGAACTGTTGCAGCGGTTTGAACACACAACGGTCGTCATCCGCTACGGCAACGACCCACTGATCCGCGAACTTTACGACGGCTGGCACATCACCGAAGCATCCAGTCGCACACAATCCAACTCATCGGTCGGCGAGATTTGGATCACCAACAAACCAACCCATGGAGAAACCCAATGACCCAAGTAATCACACCAGCATGGTACGGCGAACCCAAGCTCAAAACTGCCGCAATGGATCGCCTTCGCGAGCACCGACGTTTGGACGAGATCGCGCAAGGAGTCTACTTTCAAGATGGGAAGGGATGCCACCTCGGATGCCTGTCGCACGCCAACGATGACACCCACGAAGTAGTCGAGCGGATGTTCGCGATTCCGCTACGTATCGGTTATTGGCTTGAGGCGGTTTTTGAGGGACTGCCGAACGGACGATGCGCGGACTGGGTGATGCAATCCACCGAGGCCATCGCGGTTGGTGCGGACCTGTCGAAATGCCATCACCATCTTGCGTCATGGCTCTTGTCCAGCGAGTCGCCTTCGTCAGCCGGCAATCAGCACGAGCTTGTGCGAGACGCGGTCGATGCCGTGAAAGATCTGCACGACAGAGCGGCCGCTGGCGAGCCGATCCCGGCCAAAACTTGGTCGGCGGCGCGGTCGGCGGCGTGGTCGGCGCGGTCGGCGGCGCGGTCGGCGGAGTCGGCGGAGTCGGCGGCGTGGTCGGCGGCGCGGTCGGCGGCGTGGTCGGCGCGGTCGGCGGCGCGGTCGGCGGAGTCGGCGGCGGAGTCGGCGGCGTGGTCGGCGGAGTCGGCGGCGTGGTCGGCGGAGTCGGCGGCGCGGTCGGCGGCGCGGTCGGCGGCATGGATCGCAATCGCCGAAAGGTCAATCGAGATCTTTCGCGATGCACCCATTGTCGAGGCGACTCCAGAGACCCGATGCGACCAATGTGTCGCTGAGGCAATGGCAACGCTGAGACCGCCGATTATCTCAGTCAAACCAACCCATGGGGGAATGGATTCGGCCAAGCCGGCCACAACGAGCGATGGACTCGCTGGCACGGATGCCACCACGGAGGGTGTGTTGTGATGGACTTCCTAGCCAATTACTGGCCACTCCTCTGTGTCGCAAGCGTGACTCTCATCTACATCGGTCTGTGGAACATTCTCCTTGTTGGAGGCCGAGCGGATAGACGCACTGAGGCAATCCAAGCCAAGGAGCGAAGCGTTGACGACATCTTTAGGGATGCGGCTTATCACCGCCGACAGCTAGTCCGTCTACAGGATGAAATTGTCGTGCTTCACGGCATAGACCTAGGCGATTGGAGGCGTGATGCGATTGACCTGAGGACCATCGTGTGGGTCAACGACAACCTTAAAGACAAGAAGGAAAGCTACGACAGGTGGAAGCGTTCCACCGGATACCAACCCACCCCTTTGAAAAATGGAGAAAGTTCAAATGCAATTAACACTTGACCAAGAAGACATCAATAACGCACCCGAAGCAGTGCGTAGCTGGTTGGCAAAATTCATCAACGTTCCAACCCCGCCAAAGCCGGCGCCGGACACACCGCTACAAGCCCCTGCGATCGAGCAAGTCATCGAAGCGGCGATGAAGCTGCTCGAGTCGAAAGGTGAAGACGTCCTACAAGAGGTACTCAACAAGGTTGGCGTTGACCGGGTGAAGAATTGCCCGGCCGACAAGCGAGCCGAGCTGTTGGCGGAGATCGCCGTTCATGCCTGAGGTTCATAGCAAGTTGAGCCCTTCGGCGGCTTCTCGTTGGCTGAAATGTCCAGGCAGCTTGGAAGGCCCAAGCACACCGCGACAGTCAAGCGAGTACGCCGCCCAGGGCACCGTCGCCCACGAGCTTGCGCAACGATGTTGGCTGCTCGGTGTTTCTCCCGAGACTTTCATCGGTCAGTCGCGATCATGTGACGGACACACGGTGAAGATCGATCAAGAGATGGTCGACGGCGTGACGGTGTACCTCGACGCGATCGAAGCTGCCGCCGGCGACGTCGCTGTCATGTCGGAGACCCGGATCGAACATTCAACCATCAAAGGATTCGGGGGAACGATCGACTGCGTCATCCCTTCCAAGAATCACCTGATCGATCTGAAGTTTGGAGCCGGACTGGCTGTTGAGGTTCAAGACAACAAACAGCTGATTTCTTACGCGATTCTGTTTCGGGATCACTTCAAGAAATCCGGCGATGTCAAAATCACCATCGTCCAGCCTCGAGTCAAACACCCTGACGGACCCGTACGGTCGGTGACCCTTACGGCAAGCGAACTCGACAAAGCGACAGATCAAATTCGAGAAGTCGCCGAAGGTAAACGCCAAGGTGAGATGAACGCGGGAGATCATTGTCGTTGGTGCCCGCGTGCTGCCGATTGCCCAACGCTTTATGAACTCACGGTCAGAACAGCGAAAGCTGAATTTGCCGACGACTCGATGTCGGCCGACCGAGCCGCCGAAGTCCTGGGCTCCATGACCGCTATCAAAAGCTACCTCGACGCTGTGCAAGCGTGGGTGCGCGACCAACTCGACAAGGGATCCGAAGTACCCGGCTACAAGCTGGTCAACACCTATCACAACCGCCGCTACGCGGTGGATGAGGAAACGATCGTACGCAAGTGCCGGAACAAGAAGATCGGCAAAAAGCAAATCTATGAAACCAAGCTGCTTAGCCCCGCCCAACTTGAAAAGGTCGCGGGGAAAGATCTCGTTGCAGGCTTGGTTGAACGACCACACAAGGGAACGACGGTCGTTCCCGTTTCGGACAGGCGGGAGGCTGTTGAGCGTTCAACACCCGCCGAAGATTTTGACGAATGCGAATCTGAATAGAGGAATTTGAGAATGTCACTTGTTGTAAAAGGTCGCTACATCGGCGGTGCTATCTACGAACCCAAGGAAACGAGCAACGGCGTGAAGTTCAACGCATGCGTCGTGTTGGAAGACGGTGAAGCCGCAAAGGTCAAAGCGGCCCGCGATGCGGCGATCAAAGAGAAGTTCGGAACCAAGAAGCCCGCAGGTCTTCAAGATTGGACCGTCCGACAAGGCGACGATGAAGAGTATGAGCACTCATACGAACAGGACTTCATTAACCCGAAGGCCAAAGGGGACAAGCGGATCCCGATTCTGAGGAAGACCAACGGCGAAATGGAAGAGACGGACGACGTCTACCCCGGCTGCTACGTCCACCTCTCGATCGATGTCTATGCCTACCCAGGCGACAAAGCGAAGGACATCAAACCCGGCGTGTCATGCGGACTTCGCGCGGTGATGTTTTGGAAAGACGGTGAAGCCATCGGCAACCGATTTGATGAATCGGAATTCGCTGAGTCCGAATCCGAAGACGCTGAAAGCTTCGGAGCGGCAGAAACCTCATCGTTGATTTGATCAGGCTTCGGCCTGACGGGTCCGTCGCGTTGTTTCCTTTCGCGCATCGCGGCGGGCCTTTCTTCTTGCCTGCTAGGAAAGCCATTGTTCACCATCGACTTCGAAACGCGGTCAACCGTTGACCTCAAGAAGTGCGGAGCCAGCGTCTATGCTCGCGATCCCAACACAGAGGTTCTTTGCTTGGCCTACGGTCAATGGAAAGAAGACGTCCGACTGTGGAAGGTCGGGGACGAAGTCCCTCACTACCTGTTCGACGCGATCCAAAACGGCACAGAAGAAATCGAGGCCCACAACGTTGGTTTCGAACGCCTAATCTGGCATCACATCTGCCACAAACGATGGGGCTGGCCAGACGTTCCGTTTGATCGCTGGCGATGCAGCATGGCCGCTTGCTGCCGTTTAACGCTACCTCGCTCGCTGGATCAGGCAGGCCAGGCTCTTGGGTTGTCCGTTCAGAAGGACAAAGCCGGGGCCGCAGTGATGCGGAAACTCTGCAAACCCCGCAAGCCGACCAAGAACGATCCCAGCCAGTGGCACGAAGACCCGGCGGACTTTGAGAAGCTTTACGACTACTGCATCCAAGACGTCCGAACGGAGATGGCAATCAGTGAAGCCATCAAACCGCTCACACCCACGGAGCTAAAACTCTGGCAGATCGATCAACGAATCAACCTTCGCGGTTTGCCTGTTGATCTGAAAGCGCTGGAGACTTGTAAGGCACTACTTGAACAGCAACTTCAAGACACTTGCGATGAGATTGCGAGAGTAACTGACGAAGAAGTCAAGACGCCCAAGCAAGTCAAGGCAATCAGCGACTTCATTGAATCGCAGATAGGCACCCGCCCGAAAGACTTGTCGGCCGGAACGGTCGCTGAGTGGCTGGAATGTGATGATCTTCCCGATGAAGTTCGCGACGTCTTAGAGCTTCGGCAGAAGGGATCCAAAGCATCCACGGCCAAAATCACGGCCATGATCCAACGCTGCGATGACGACGGCCGGGTTCGGGGAAATCTCGTTTATCACGGCGCCGCAACGGGACGCTGGGCAGGTAGTGGAATTCAATGCCAGAACTTCCCTCGAGGCTTTGGGGAGTTCGAAAGCAACGTCGTGCATCAGCTTTTGGAACTGCAAAGCCTCGAAGCTCTTGACCTGATCATGGGCGAACCGGCCAGCGTGATCAGCAATTCACTTCGGAGCATGATCAAAGCACCCGAGGGCAGACGTTTTCTGGTCTGCGACTTCGCATCGATCGAAGCCCGCGTACTTGCCTGGATCTCCGGTCAAGACGATTTGATCGCGGCCTTTGCCCAGAACGCCGACGTCTACAAAGGCATGGCTTCGCAGATCTACGAATCAGAGGAATCGGAGATCACCAAAGCCGAACGCCAAATCGGAAAGATCGCGATCCTTGGCCTGGGGTACGGCATGGGCTGGAGATCTTTCATTACAACTTGCAAGGCGATGGCGGGCGTCGAGATCACCGCTGAATTCTCAAAGCGTGTTGTTCAAACCTACCGGGATTCCAACGACCGAATTCGAGCGTTCTGGGGTGAAGTCAACACAGCAGTCTTGCGGACGATTGAAACCGGCAAGCCTCACCAGGTCGGGCCCCTTAACTGTGACGTTCGAGACGGAACCCTTCGAATCGAACTTCCCAGCGGTCGATGTCTTCATTACCAAAAGCCGCACACGGGCAAAGTAGTAGCACCTTGGTCCAAGGGCCACACCGCTACTCTGGCCGCGCCAATCCACGCAGCCGAAACCATTGAAGCCCTCGGGATCGAACTAGGCGATCGTAAAGGCGACGCATGGGAGAACTGTGATCTGCCGCCGGAAGTATCGGGCGATCTCCGGAGCCTTGGTGTCGGCATACGCAATGCCAAGAAGAAAGAGCCCAAGTACATCAAAGAGATTCGCTTTTGGGGTGTCGACTCGCTGTCTCGCAAGTGGTCCGTGCAGCGGACCTACGGAGGGAAACTCGTGGAAAACATCACACAGGCTATTGCTCGCGACTTCCTAGCCGAAGCGATGTTTCGAACCGAAGCCGCTGGCTACGAAACCGTGGCCACGGTTCACGATGAAATCATCGCCGAAGTGGATCAGGACTTCGGGTCTTTAGAAGAGTTTTCAGACCTGATGCGGTCCGTGCCGTGTTGGGGAAAAGGTTGTCCAATCGAAGTAGATGGGTATGAGTCGCAACGATACCGAAAGTGACCTCGAAAGACAGGTTGTTGAGTACGTGGAGTCCAAAGGCGGTGAAGCCTTGAAGCTTCGGCTCGACAATCGACGAGGCTTTCCAGATCGAACGATTCTGCTTCCCGGCGGAGTCGTCTTGTTCTTGGAACTCAAGAAGCCAGGTGGGAGGTTGAGTCATCACCAAGAACAATGGCTTGAACGCATGAATCGCCTCGGTCTCCGGGCTATGTGGTCAGACAACTTCGAACGCGTCAAAGAAGAAGTCGACAAGATTCTCTACTTCGAAACGCGGGTGATATGACCCTGTTCAAAAAGCCCTCAGCGTGCAACTGCGGACCCGGCGGATTCAAAGCCTACGGCGACAAATGGGTTGTACTAGAACGTCGCGGGCTTCCGCAGTCCTCACGTCTGAAATGCCTTCGGTGTGGCTGGAAGTGGTGGTCGGCCCGTCGATACGTCGCGAACCTTCCGGACCACGTGGAGGATTCCAGGTCCGGCATGACCGACCAAGACATTCTCGACCGAATTAACGCGGGAACGCTAACCGTTCTCGTCAACGTTCCGAGCGTTTGGTCTCCCAGCACACGCGGTTGGGTTCGCATGTCGATCATTACTCACCAGAGCCACGGCTCGACTTATCGCTTCGTCAGCATCTGCCACAAAGGCAAGAAGAAAAAGATCGCTTTACATCGCCTGGTCTGGATGTTCGCGAATCGCAGCTTGGTCCCCGAAGGCTACGACGTCGACCACAGAGAAGCTGACAAACGCGACACGATCGACAACTTGAGACTGCTGGAGTCCTCGAAGAATCGACGACGCGGCAAACCGAAGGAGCAACAAGAAGAGGAATTGCCGTTTTGACCACCTTCACGCCCCACGACTACCAACGATTCGCGCTCCAATGGCTCATTCAACGGACCATCCTGGACCAACAACCGGGCGGCGCCTACTTCCTGGACCCTGGACTGGGCAAGAGTGCCACGTCACTCGCCTGGGTCAAACTTCTCAAAGATTTAGGGCTTGCTCAGAAGACACTTATCGTCGCACCGCTGCGTGTTATCTACAGCGTGTGGCCTCAAGAGTGTCGCAAGTGGTCGCAGTTCAAAGATCTGCGTTGCAGCATCGTCCATGGTTCGGCCACCAAGCGTTTGGCCGCTCTCGCCACTGACGCGGATCTCTATCTGATTAACCCTGAAGGTGTCGGCTGGCTGAGGGATACCTTCGCCAATCGTCCTGTTCCGTTTCAAACCCTCATCGTGGACGAGTCCAGCAAGTTCAAGAGTTGGTCAGCCAAGCGTACCAAGGCCCTGCGAAAGATGCTCGACCAATTTATCTACCGTTTGATACTGACCGGCACACCGAGCCCCAACAGCTTGCAAGACCTGTTTCCGCAAGTGTTCATCGTCGACCAAGGTAAAGCCCTCGGAAAAAACATCAGTCAGTTTCGAAACCGGTATTTCTTCCGAGGTGGATACGGCGGCTACCAATGGAAGCCCGTCGAAGGTGCTGACAACTCCATTCAAACGAAGATCGAACCCTTGTGCTTGCGGCTTTCTGCGGCGGACCACCTAGACCTGCCAGAACTACTTGTTAACGACGTTTGGGTCGATTTGCCGGACAAGACTCTAAGAGCCTACAAGCAACTGGAACGAGAACTGTTTCTCGAACTAGACAGCGGGGAAGAACTGACAGCCAGCGGTGCCGGAGCCAAGTACACGGCATGCCGGCAGGTTGCCAATGGTGGGATCTATGGCGACGACGGCGAAGCCATCGCGGTTCACGATGCCAAGATCGAAGCGGCCGGCGACATCGCCGACGAACTACAGGGCAAACCCGTTCTGATTGCGTTCCAATTCAAGCATGACCTGGAGCGCCTCAGGAAGCGATTCCCAAAGCTCCCGTCCATCGATGGTAGATGCAAGCCAAAGGATGCCGACAAGCTGATTGAAGAGTGGAACGCCGGGAGTCTGCCGGCTTTGGCGGTTCAACCTCAATCGCTCTCCCACGGCATCAACATGCAGTCGGGGCCAGGCCGCGACATCATTTGGCTTGGAGTCACAGACAATCTAGAGACTTATCTACAACTCAACGCTCGGATTCACCGCCAGGGAGTTGATGGGCAGGTTCGGATCCACCGGATCCTCGCAAGCCGAACGGTTGACGAAGCGATCGTCGATCGAATCGAAAAGAAGGATCGTGATCAATCAAGTTTGCTTCAGTCCCTCAGCGAATACAGGAAGCGAGCATGATGGGTACACGAGAAAACGCGAATCGAGCCCGAGAAGCTCTACTAACGCAGGAAACCAAGCCTCCACGAAGCCAGGTTGAAATCTGCCATTTGCCGGAGGAACTCAAAACAACCTCACGGTGGATCTGCTGGCGATGGATTTGGAACAAGCGGAGATGGACCAAACAGCCGTTTCAAGCCTGCGGACTGCCTGCGTCCACGAACCAACCGGCTCACTGGTCGACGTTCTCAGAGGCGCATGAAGGGTTCCTCAGCGACAAAAAACACGACGGAATCGGGTTCGTTCTCGGTGGGGGTCACATCGGAATCGATATGGATGCGTGTATTGATCCCGACACATCCGAGCTGGACGACTCCGTCCGCCGGATCGTCGATCAGACGATGACCTACACGGAAATCAGCCCGACCGGAACGGGCCTGAAATCGATCGGACGCGGCGAGAAACCTTCGTCTTGGGTCAACACGGACGTCGTGGATCTGAAAGATCAAGGATACTTCACAATCACAGGAAACATCCTGGACGGTTCGGTATCACTCATCGCCGACCTGGACCTTGAGAACGACTTAGAAGATCAGCGGAGCGACGCCTACAAGTGGGCGATCAACTCCATGCGAAAGGTAACTGTCGCTGACAACGAAGCGGACGGCAGCGGACGACTGATCAAATACGCCAGGCAAGCCGTACGCTGCGGACTCGACGACGCGGAAGGGCTTGAAGCGATCGAACAGATGTTCGCGGAGCACCCAGGCCCGGTGCAATTCAACGCCGATCAAATCCTTGAACGGATCTCTCAGGCAGAGCGGCGCCGAGAAGCCGAGGAAGGTCAGAAAAACAAGTCTTCGAAGTGGACATTTGGGTCACTTCGCAAAGCCTATCCGGCCAGAGCGGAGCATCTTATTGACGGTTGGTTACGCGAGGGCGAGACGATGACGTTCATTGCCGCCTCCAAAGAAGGGAAGTCCTGGATGTCTTATGGAATGGCGCTGGCCGTCGCTACAGGAACCTCTTGGCTCGGAAGCAAAACTAAACAAGGAACGGTGCTGCTGATCGACAATGAGCTTCGGCCAGAAGAGCTTTCGTTTCGCATCGGAACGGTTGCCGATTCAATGTTCATTGGTGCTGAAGACATTGAAGATCGTCTCTACATGGAAACAATGCGCGGTAGATGGCCGGACATCGAATCCATCGACTCCATGCTTCGTAAAGACTATCAGTCGGAGAACTTGAGCTTGATCATCGTTGACGCTTTATATCGAGCCCTTCCCGGCGGCATCAGCGAGAACGACAACGCCGCGATCACCAAAGTCTTCAATCAGATTGATGCGATTGCGAAACGTCACCGGTGCGCTGTCGCATTGGTTCATCACGCGTCCAAAGGCGACCAATCTGGTAAGTCAATCACGGATGTCGGTAGCGGAGCCGGAGCGGTCGCCAGAGCGACGGACACGCATGTGGTACTGAGACCTCATGAAGAAGACTCCTGTGCGGTTATGGAGGCCGTCAGGCGGTCAGGGAAACAGCCAGAGGCTCGAAGCCTTCGCTTTCAATTTCCGCTTTGGGTACCCGAGACGTCACTCCAGCCAGTAGTACGGGTTCCAAAATCCGAGGCTGATCGAAGGCAATCTCAAAAGGATAACGAGGCCGATCGGCAGGTCCTTGAAGTGCTCAAAGAAGAGGTTGAAGCGTCCATGAAACAGATCCGTTCGAAGACCGGTTTGAGCTACGACCGGTGCAATCGTGTTCTATCAAGACTGCTCAAATCGGAGCAGGTTCAGGTCACCAAGGAGATCAAAGTGAGAGGAAATCTAACCAAAATTTGGGCCATCCTAGATCCCATAGACCACCTAATTTAAACGTGGTCGGTAACGGGGTCGGGTACGTGGTCGGCACCTATCGACCACGCCTGTTCACGTGGTCGGTACGGCCTACTACGTAAGGCCGACCGACCACGTCAGAAACGACCGCGTGACCGGGTAAAAAACGGAACCCCACCGACCACGTCCATCAGACCCCCTAAGTAGTTTTCAACCCTGGCTGAGAAACATGATGACTGACCTAAACCCCGGCGACGAAGTCGAAGTCCTCGACGCTGGCCTAGCAATGCTGCGAAGCCTTTGTCCAGACATGCCACCGAACCACCACGGCCGAGTTGAGTCCATCGACGGTGATACGGTCATGGTCGAGTTTCCGATTGACGGTAGCTATGACGGTCATAGCCAGTCGGCACTGTATCCGCGTGAGGAAGTGAGGATGCGAACTGATGGGTGAATACAAGATTGAATACATGCGTGGCAGCGGCCCCGGCGGTCAGCATCGAAACAAGACGGACAGCGCATGTCGTGTCACTCACATTGCGACCGGAATCACCGCGTACTGTGATGAGCGAAGCCAGCACACTTCAAAGCGCAAGGCGATGAAAGAAGTGCAGCGCCGCATCCGTGAGGCCAAGAGCCAGCAAAGGGCAGAGACTAAGAAATCAGATCGGGATCGAAAGATTTCACCCGGCGGAACGCCAACGATTCGGACTTATCACTACCCGCGTCAGACAGTGAAGGATCACCGGACAGGCAAGACGCTTCCGTTGCAAGAAGTCTTGGGGAAGGGTCGGTTTATTGAATTGCAGCCTCGCGAGACGGCAAAGGTGACATGATGACAACCCAGAAAACGCCGACCAGCAAAACCTGCGAGGCTTCGGATCATGCCGTTGTTCTGGCTCGCATCTTGGACGGCATGAATGAGAAAGAACGGCGAGCGAACCTTAACGGCCATCGCCATCAGCCGAGCGACGACGCAGGCAGGAACGCTGGGTTGTTTTACACTCGGCTGCGATCCGTTTTGGGGATGGGCGAGTTGGCAATGGAAAGACATATCTTGCCGTCGTTCCTGTTTCGGTGGCGATTCGAGAGCAACGGACGAACGTGGGCTCGCGAGTGGTCTGTGAGCGACGCGGAGATGGAGTCGTTGGCTTGTGTCGAATCGGAAGCCGAAATGATTGGCGAGAAGTTTTTACGAGAGATCGAGGCACGATTTGCGTAGTCCGGGAAGCTAGCCCGCTTAGGTGAAATGAACCAACGCCACTAAGATCAGCCGACTGATTCTATTTGAAGAAAGTGAAAAACATGCCTGAATCACCGAGCGAAACGACGTCCGAAAATGCCGTTGTGCACACTCCGGGTCCGTGGAGCACGGATGGCACCGGTGAAGGATTGCGAGTTGTCACAGACAGACAGAATGCAACTGTATGTCGAATGAGTTGGCTAGCTGGGCGTCAGGGAATGGGCGGTCGCCGAAAGGATCGGGAGGTGTTTGCGAATGCACGTTTGGTGGCAGCCGCTCCAGATCTCCTGAAAGCGTGTAAAGACGCGTTGCAAGGGATTCAGAATTACCAAAGTGGAAATACAGATACGACGGAAGACGCGGAGATGATTCTGATTGACGTGATTCACCAAGCCGGGGGACAGGTCGGTTGACTCGCAAACAACACAAGCCCGCACAATCTGACACCATGACAGATAACGAAGCGCCAGAGAATGTTTTCGACCCGCTTGCGACAGAGCGTGCTGGGTGGACAGCGGTATTTACCGGTGAAGTGTGCAGTGCCGCGTTCCGTGCAACGGGCTGGGCAATGCGAAGCTACCTGTTTAGCGACGAGGGGCTCGGAACGGATTACACGGGCGGTGCGATTGAATCCATGCTCAAAGACCCAGGAATGTGGAGCTACGACGAACATGGCGACGTGTTCGCCTTTCGTCTCCAGATGAGCGAGATCAACAAGCTCGATATTTACCTTGTGACGGAGTGAGGCCGGAAAATGAACGAACCAAGTCAGCCAGAAGAAAGTGCATCAGTCCGCCGCCTTCCTGAGTCACGTGCCAATCTTGAGTCATTTATCGATCCGCGTTCTCGCGGCGGTATTGGGTAGCCATCGTCGGGGGCTCCATTCGCGGAGAGCAGAACGATGAAATGTCCGGTATGCAGCAAAGAGATGGGCAAGAGGAGAGTCACGCCCAAGCACAAGAACCCATTCACTGGCCAGTGGTGCTCGGCAGGGCTCGCAACGATTAAGAGCGGAAAGCCAGAGCGTTCCAAGGCGTCGCCGAAGCTTGACCTGAAGCTTCAGTCGCGCGGGTGATCGAAAACAAAGAGAAGGAGCACAGGAGCACGATGGATAGTCACGGAGACTCATCTCGACATCGCATGACAAAAGGTCAGGCCGCGGCCTATTGCAATATGTCGGTTTCTCGGTTTCGAGACTGGGATGATGACGGCAAGATTAAGTCGATCCCGAGTTCGCCGGCAAGCAATCGCCGAGAGTACCTCAAGGAGCACCTTGATGAATTCCAGACTTGGCTGGCCCAACAGGCGGAGGCGTCGGCAGAACCATGAGCACCGATTACTGCGTTGTGATCGCATTCCACGGCGACTTTGCATCGCCCAAAATGCTTCGTCGTGACACCGGCGATCCAATCTGGATCGATTACTTTTTCGACGGTCACGACATCAAGGAAGCGATCGATTTTTGCGGCAGATTCAGGCAGGTCGTGCTTGTCGGCTATTCTCGTGGGGGCGACGTGATCGCTGCAGTGTCGCAGTACAGGTCCAATATCGTGGCCGCCGTGCTTTATGAATCGCCGGCGAAGAACGTTCCGGCGGGTCGCTTCCCGGCAATGCTGATCTGGAACGACCGGGGCAGACGCCGTACGCGAGCGGCCCATGAATCCAACGAGAAGTGGAAGCGGAACCGCGAGACGACGGAGCTAAGCGGAAGCGGCCGGCATTCCCGGCTGATTTGGGGTTGGCCTCCGTTTGGGCACGGCTGGGATCAAAGCTTGAACCCAATAATCGGGGAGTGGGTGCAGGCGAGGCAAAACGACAGAAATCGAAAAGTTTGCACAAATTTGAATAACTTTGAGCAAGTTTGAACACGTTTGTATTTCGCTGGGTGACAGGGCCTGAACGCCGCCAAAGATGGGTGAGAACGACGGATGTACGTCTCTCTAACCACTCTTGAGGTGTGATATGTGGCAGCAAATTGCCATCAAAGCGTTGCAGTTGGCATTGTGCCATTTCTTCCAAATTTGCGTCGAACAAGACGAGTGCCCCGATGGCGTGTGCGACGATGCCTTGGAGGCGATTGACTCACTGATGGATGTTCCCGATCCGACAGTTGCTGCCGGGAGGGTTCAGGCGTTCCACTTCAACATTCAGTGGGACCAACTGGAATGCGTGGTGACGTCTGTTAGGGAGTTGGTGACGTGCTTGCGTAAGTTCCTCGGGCTCGACACCGAAAATACTGTCGGCTGATGTGCCGTTTCTTGGCGGCGTGCGTCCTTCTCTCGATCGCGGGCTTTGCAGTTGCGGTCGATGTTGAGCCGATCAACAAGCGGGATACGCCGATTACGATTCGGCACGAAGCTGGCGAGGTCATCCGCGCCATCTTCGTTGATTCCAGCGGCGAATGGAAAACGCTTGGCGACGAACACTTCCGGCGAGGTGAGCTGGAAACGACGTTTGCCGCGCCGCCTGGTCAGTATCTGCTGACTGCCGGTGACTCAACGATTGTTCGAGTGGTGGAGGAGGGCAAGCCAACACCGCCTGGTCCACGGCCGGAACCAAGGCCCGATCCTGAGCCCGAACCGGACCCGCAGCCAGACCCTGAGCCGAACCCGAACCCGCCGATCTTGGCCAAGTGGGTTATCTGGGTTGAGGAGCAATCGGAGCGGTCCAGCCATCCCGACGAAGTCGCGGTGATGATGGACCCAGGGCTTCGTGAGTCGATGGAGGATCGCGGACTGAAGGTTCGCGTTTACGACAAGGATCTGTCGCTGGGAAAGAAGTACGCCAACATCGCAGAAGACCTCCCAGCGATGTTCTTGGTCGAGTCGGCTGACGAGTATCGATCCTTCCCGGCGCCGAAGACCAAGGACGAAGCTGAGCGTATCATCCGGGAGAACGTCGTCCGATGAAGATGTTCTCCGCGATCTTGTTGTTGATCTTGGCGACATGCCATGGCCACGCGCAAGTGCCGGATGGCACGGTCATCCTTTCGAGCAAGAAAGGCTTGATTGGCCGAATCGCTCAGCGGGTCACTGGCGGCGATCAGTACACGCACGCTGCAATCGTGCTCGATGGTTACGTGTATGAGTCGGATTGGCCGCGTGCCAAGCGAACACCCGTGAACCAGTACGGCAAGTGGCGATCGACGAACGATTTCTATGTGCCATCACAGCCGCTGTCACGTGGTCAGGTGTCGGCGATGAGGTCTAAGGCTCAGTCCATGCTCGGCACGCGGTACGACCTTCGGAACTACTTCCGTCCGGGTTCAGCGAGAAACGCCGGCACGTGGTGCAGTCCATACGTCGGCAAGGTTCTCGGCGCCGGTGGCGTGACTCTTAGCAGTCATCAGATGCACGAGCCACAGAACTTGAAGCAAGCAATCGGACATCGCTATCGGTTTGCAAGGAGGACGTTGCGATGAGTAGCGAAGCAGCGATCGAAGTGGTCAGCGGCAAGGAGCTGGTCAGCTTCGAAGGAAACACCTTCGCACTGGGTCTGCATCTCCCCGAGCGGCGAACGTTGGCGTACCCAACGCTGTCAACAATGACACCGCTACTGCCGATGGACGAGATCCGCAAAATCGTTGGTCGGTCGGACTTCCTTTTCGGTCGAAAGTACTTTGATTCCAGTTGGATCACGAATCAGAACGGCTACGGATCGTGTGCCGGGTACGGGGCGTCATCGGCACTCGCTAAGGCTCGCGTGCTGCGGGGTCAGCCGAGGGTCGATTTAAGCGGTGACTTCCTTTACTCGCTCGTTAATGACGGCCGAGACCGTGGTTCGGGGCTTGAAGAAAACATGCGGGCGATGATGTCGCGTGGCGTTTGTACCAAGGAGACCGTGCCGCTTGGAGGCATTTATCGCAACAAGTACGACACTCGGGTTGCCGACAAAGAGGCCATGCGGTTCCGTGGCCACGAGCTATACGCCGTGCCAGACGAACAGTCGATGGCGACGGCTCTGGCGATGCGGGTTCCGGTTGTGGTGGCAATCCACGTCACAAGCCGCTGGCGACAGTTTGATTCCGATGACATCTTGGCTGCGGCCAACGGAGTCGGGAATCACTGTGAACACGTCGACGACATCATGTATTCGACCAAGCACAGTTGCTTTCTGTACCGAAAGGCAACGTCGCACGGTGTGAACTATTCCGGCGATGGTTACTGCTGGACCACATGGGAGCGGCACTACAAGCGGCCTTCACGGCATCACATGTTCTATGCGGTGCCCTCGGCGATCGATGACCCGCTCGACACGAACCCGAGCTTTGGCGAGCAGGAAATCGAGGTTCCTAGACTGACGATCCAGAGCAGCGACGGATGCGTTTGGTGCGGCCGCTGGAAAGCTACTGAGGAGCCCAAGGCGCGAGCGGCAGGCTACAGGCTGGAGAGTGGCAGCGTTCCCGGCCGGGGTGTGCCTCGATTCACGTTGCACGTTGGCAGCCGGTCCGAAACACAGGTCGGATTTTGGAAGTTCGAGGAGATCGAGGAAACCGTCGCGAGGCTAAGGGGCTGATAATGCAGGACATCGGCTACAACGATCGTTTCGCAGCACTCAAGGCGGCTATCCGTGGGTCCGCTCCCCCGGACCCTGTCCCGCCTGACGATCCGGTCGATCCAATCCCGGATCCGCCCAGCGACGACAACTACCGCGACGCGGTGGAAGACTTCATCGACGGCATCGCAAACGATCCGACGCGTGAAGTTCAACTGCCTTGGAAGGACAAGACGCTTCGGCTTGCACCGAAGGTGTCAGGCGGCCGGCACATGAAGTGGGAGGGGCTTACCGACAAGGTCATTGACCTCAATGGGTGTACCTTTCTCGGCACCGAGCCAAGCTTGATGCTTCGGCTCGATCGGCTTGACGGGGTCACGATCAAAAACGGTCGCTTCTTCGGTTACGGCGACTTGGCGACGGAAGCGACGTGGGACGCGAATAACCGACAGTTTGTCGTATCGAATGGAAGTCCAACCGGCCGCAATGTCTATACGATCGGCACGATACCAGCTCAGTACAGCGGCGGGGCACTTCGAAACGACCAGGTCTACCGAGAGGTGTTCGTCCAGGACATGAGCAACCATCGCGGCGACGCGTCTCGGTACGGAACGTATGAGCTTGTCGGTCGAAACTGGGTGTTGCGGTCAGGTGAGGTACCGGACTTTGAAGATGGGCAGCTAGTCAGCATCCAACTTGAAAACAACGACGGCCACGCAATCGTGCCGAACAATGAGGAACACATCCGCAACGTCACATTTGAGGACCTGGTCTTTTGCAACATTCCGGGGATGGCGATCACCGGCGAGACTGACGGGAACACCAAGTTTCGAAACATCCGATTTCACCGCAAGCAAGGTGCCTTACTATCGGTTGCAAGCGACGGCCTCCATCTCGACAACAGTCGTGACGGGGTTTTGATCGAGGGTTGCAACCTGGCTTACATCAACGACGACTTCGTCAACTGCAATGCCAAGTGGGCAAGGGTCACCAGCGTTGATGGGAACACGGTCACGGTGAGCCGCGCCGTCAAAGGCCATATCAACATCGGTAAGTTCTGCGACGCTGGCGAGGGAATCGTTTTCGGTGATAGCGGTGGGAACTTTGGCGACCGGCCAATCGACGGAGGTAGTGTCGTAGTACACAACTCGATTACTCGGTCCATCGAGTCCGGCAAAAGCCACACGTTCACGCTCGACTCACCGGCCGGCGTTTCGGTCGGAATGCTGGTCGTCAATCGCGACCGCACAACAAGCGATGTGACGATCCGAAAGAACGTGTTCAGCACGACTCGCGCTACGGGCATCAAGGCGAGGTCGTCGAACACACGGATCTTCGAGAACAAAGTCCTGAACTGCTACGGAACGGCGATTCGGGTCGACCACTTTACCGACCGGGGCGAGGGCGTGTTTCCGCACGATGTTTTGATTGAGGACAACGAAGTCACAGGGAGCGGCAGGCGTGACGACATCGCGGAGGTTGGCGGGCCGCCGCAACCGTATTTTTTCAGCGATGAAGTTGAGGGGGTCGTGGTTCGATGACGATTAACACGCTCACTTTGCTTGGCAAGGAATACGGCAAAACCGCCTTTGGGTTGGTCTCCGTACTCGTCATTTGGCAGTTCGTTGTGAAGCCCGAGTTGCACAAGCGTGATTTGGACTGGGAGAAGCACACGCAGATGCTCGGAGTCCTTGAGGACATTTCGGACTCGCAGCTGGACGCATCAAGATCGATCGAGTCAGCCTCCGGGTCAATTGAGTCAGCGTCGCAGTCGCTTAATGAAACCGCGTTGGTCTTGAAGGAAGTCGCCTCTCAGCTCACGGTGACAAAATGACCATCACCGTCATCCACACGATCGACACGCAGTCCGTCTACATGGCTGGATTGCTGATTGTGTTTGGCGTGTTGGTTTGGGCGGCGGTTCGGTGTTTGGGAGGCGTGTGATGGCGGTCACTACAAACTTCGGCAATCTGCAACTACCGACCCAAATCGTTTGAAACCTCAAATAGCCTCTTAGAGTACCGCGACTTTTGCCATGACATTGACACTCACCGGCGAAGCTCAAACGCTTCAGACCGCATCGATTGAGGACAAGCTTTCGGCGGAGCGCGCGGCGGTAGCCACGCTCGAAGGCAAGACAATCGATGGTACCAACAACACGCTCATCGTGCCTCAATCGCAAGTAACGGGCCTCACTGAATCTTTATCTCGCAAAAGCTATCGTGGGAGCGATTTTACGGTTCTTGGCGACTCCATTACCTCAACCAACGCGAGTACGGCAAGCGACAGTCCAGGGCATGCATGGCACACCGTTTTGGCTGCTTTGAGCGGCGGACGGATGACTTGGAGGCAAGGCAGCGCAAGCGGCGGGGCTACGGTACAACAAATTCGCGATACACACTTGCCGGAAGTTCTTGCGATTAGCCCGAGGCCCGCCTTGTGTATCGTTTTCGGCGGAACCAACAACGTCGGAAGCGCAGACTATGACCTCGACAGTGACATCGCTGCGCTAGTGCAGATTTACGACGCTTTGGAAGCGGTCGGCATCCGTCCAGTCGCCGTGCTAATCACACCGCGAGCGTCTGCTACCGATTTTGTCCCGCAGTGGAATCACCGTGTATTGGCGATTGCGAGGCAGCGTGGCTACGACGTGCTCGACTTCTTTTCGCCGCTCGTTGATTCTGCCGATGGATCGCTGCTCAGTGAATATGCAACAGATGCAATTCACCCGAACAACCTTGGGCACACGCGACTGGGCGACAAAGCATGGTCTGTTCTTTCGCCCCGATTTCCCAGTCGATTTGTGCATCTAAGCGGCTACGCCACTGACGGCGACGATCTTCTTGGCGGCGATGGGTTCTTCTTGGCGGACGGAAATGCGGATGGCCGTGGCGACGGCTGGAATGGAAGTGGCAACGTTTCAATCGTCACCGAGGGGGGCCTATCTTGGCAGCGAATCACCTGGGAAACGGGAGATGCACCGGGAGTCGCACTTCTGCAAAAAATCAACATTGCTTCAGGTTTCAGTGATGGAGACACGCTGGAGCTTTCGATGCGAATGCGAATCGTTGGCCGCGACGCTGGCGAGTCGCTATTGTCTTCGATCAATGTCGAGTTGCGCGATGCTCCTTCTGGGGGAGCGGTCATCGGTCGGTTTGGGATCGGCGCGAACTTGCCAGACGGAAACTACGTGCTAGCTGCGAGAGGTGTGATACCCGCTGGAACGCTTGGGCTCCGAGTAAACATCCAGGCCGAGTACGGCGCACTGGCTGATTACTATCTGGAGGTTGCGCAAGTTTCGCTCCGTAACCTGACCGCAATCGGGGCGTCCTAATGACGGTGTCATCGTCAGCAATCCGGTCTGCTGTTTGTGTGGACACGTCTGGCAATGTGATGACCGACGCAGCCGGAAACGTGGTCACGACGGACGATGGAGCGAGCAGGACTGTTGTGGTTGCAGGTTCTGGGTCGCCGTGCGTGATCAACTTTGGCACCGATCTTGGCGGCGGAACAATTACTGTCAGCGTTCGAGACTTTTCTGAAGGTCCGTCAGTGATCGTTGGTGCATTTACAGGGCCTGGTCGCGTGTCACTGGACTACTTGCGGTCGGGCGCGTCGTTGACGCTATCGCTATCCGGAGCGAGCAATCCCGACGTGGTGATATGGTACGAGACTGACGCTTCGGACTCCGCAATAGACAATGCGGTTCAGACGCTCAGTGGGTCGCTGCCAAACAGCACGCGTGATGCAATCTACAACCGAATCCTGGCAGGCAATCACGACGCGGCGGGGAGTGGTGGGAAGTTGTTGCAGGATGTCAGCGCAAAAACAGGGCTGATCGGCACAGGTTCGGCGACGGTTTCGGTACCAGTGACGGCGTCAGGAACGATCGACGGGCCGCTGGTAATTGGCGATGATTACCTGGCGGCGAATGGTCGGGCGTTTGAATGGACTATCAGTGCTGTTGCGGGCGCCACGGTATCGGGCTCCACCTGCAAGCTCGGATTCAGTCGCGGCAGCAAAGGCTCGTTTGCGGTCGATGGCGAGGTGACCGACAACGGTGATGGAACATGGAAGCTGGCGTTTGACGTGACAAACGAAGACTCGGCAGTTTTGGAGCCAGGCAACTTTGACTGGTCGGTCGAACTCACCGTTCAGCTCACGGGCGACGCGACGAGCAAGATTACGAGCGTCATGAATAGCGATGAATGTGGGCGGGTCGCTTGGATGGAGAAACAGACGTAGGAGTTTTGGGAGAAGGCGGCTCGGCGGGGGAACTGGAAGTGAGACACCACCCCCCGCTGAGCCTGTCTCACACTTTCAAGGAAAGCATGATGAGTACGGAGATTGTAACGCTCGGCGAGTATCGCGGCACCGTGATTCAGTGTCGGGATGACGAGTTCGTAAACGCCACACAGATGTGCAAGGCGGCAGGAAAGCTCTGGGCAGATTACTGGCGACTAGAGCACACGCAAGAATTCGCGCGAGAGTTGAGTGACAATATGGGGATTCCCATAAAGAAACTCGTGACGTCCAAACGCGGAAACCGCTACCAACGTGGAGGAACATGGGTTCACCGCCGGATTGCCATTCACTTAGCCCAGTGGTGCTCTCCGGCTTTTGCCGTATGGGTCAGCGATCAGATCGAGTCCATCATGCTTGGTAAACGGGTGGCTCACCGGGAGCACGCCGAAGCCAGGGCTCAGCAAGTCGGGATCCTGACCATGGAGCAGGCCAAGGAGCTGTTCTTCGCTGGAACGGCGCTTGCCATTGAGCCCGTAGTCGAACGTATCGAATCAGTCGACAAGAAGGTTGACGCTGGATTCTCCAGTATCAATCAGAGGATCGACAAACTAGAGCGTCGGAGGCAGCTTTCAGCGGCCACAAAACGACAGCACGTCGACACGGTTCGCGACTTCTACATGGGCAGATGCCCGTGCTGCGAGACTGTTCAGATTCTGGACGAAAGCGCGAACCGCCTAGAGAACGCCAACTTTGAGCACTGGGAAGGCCCAGCGAAGAACCAGCCACATCAGACTTGGATTGTGTGTCGTGATTGCAACCTGGAGTTGCTGAACAGTCATAAGTTCAAGCTGGAAATGAAGGTGCGGTTTGATTCGTTTCAGCAACGACGAGAGCAGAGGCACGCACCGCTGCTTACGGGGTTAGTCAGTGGCGGGGGTGGTCGTGTTTCGTGGGGCGAGAAACAGACGTGACAGAGCTGCAGGAGGCAAGGCTCTTAGGTCGTTCCATTCGATCGCGATGGGCCATGTCTGACGAGGCGCGTGATGAAGTCGTGCAGTCGCTGTTGGAGATAGCAACTTGTGGCAAAAAGGAATCATCCAGGATTGCTGCCGCTAAAGCGTTGATTGCCGCTGATGCACTGAATCAGCGGGACGAGAGTCAGGAGAACGCGAATCTTGTCGCACGCATCATCGAACTTGCCGCTCAACACGGTATTGCATTCGCTGCTGGGGGAGATTGCCAAGCAATCGCCGGAACAGCAGTCGCGAGCGATGCGGCAGCTGCTGCCAGCGAGAATGAGTGACCGCGATGATGACATCAAGCGAAAACGAAGAGTCCGCTCGGAAGCGGCGAGAATTGTTATCCCTGAATGCCGAGACCCAAATCGCCGTGAGCGATGCTTGGCTGATCCCGAGCTGTTTCTGAAAACATACCTACCAGATGAATTTCGCCAGCCCTTTGGACGAGTGCACTCCAACCTTATCGACGCAATCGTGGAACGCGCAAAGACGGGCGGCAAGAAGGCCGTCGCCGCCCCTCGGAAGCGAGGCAAGAGCACGGTGATCAAAGGCATGAACATCTATCTCGTGCTAGCGGAGATGGTCCGGTTTCTGGTCCCTATCTGCGCAACTGGTGGTCACGCAGGCCGCATGTACAAGGACTTTCGGAATAAGTTTGCGACAAACGATTTGCTGCTGGAGGACTTCCCTGAGGTGTGCTATCCGGTGCGTGAGTTGGACGGGGCACCGCAGCGAGCGGCGAAGCAACACGTCGACGGAATCCTCACCAAGATCGTTTGGACTGCGGGCGATTACCTGCGGCTTCCAGATGTTCCAGGCTCGCCCTACGGTGGCGTCAAGATGGCGTATTACGGCATGGACGCGGCGTTTCGAGGGCTCAATATCGATGGCGATCGCCCCGACTATCTCATCATCGACGACCCGGAAACGAGGGAGTCTGCAAAATCGATCTCGCAGATTGAAGACCGGATCGAAATCATTGAAAAGGACATCGAGGGGCTGGAGGGTCAAGACAGCCCGATGGCCATCACGATGGTCACGACGATCCAGAATCGATATTGCCTGTCCTTTCAATTTACCGATCCAGAAATCAAGCCAGCATGGGACGGGGAGCGGTACGGTTGGATTGCAAAGTGGCCAGACAACATGGATCTTTGGGATGAATACATCGCAAGGAGGCAGAAGGCACAGAAGGGTCGAGACCGGCATGCAATCGAGGCGGTGGAGTTCTACCTGAGCAATCGTGATGCAATGCACGCTGGCTCCGAAATGTTGGCTGAAAACTTCTTGCCGGTCACGTTGGAAAACGGCACCGAGCTGGTTCACTCGGCGTTGCAAGAGGCGTTCAACAAGATCTCTGACACGTCCATGGCGGCGTTTCGTACCGAGTACCAGAACGATCCAGAGCCGGAGGAGGAAATCCAGAAGACAGGGTTAACGCCTGGGGTTGTTCAGTCGCGGGTCAGCCACTTACGACAGCGAGAAGTCGAATCCGATACCGAGGTGCGTGTTGTTGGGATCGATCTCGGGAAGTACCAGAGCCACTGGGTTGACACAGCGTGGAGGCCGGGCGCGATCGGCGATACTCCGGACTACGGGGTTATGGAAACGCACGGGCTATCCACAACCAGCGATAGCAAGGCGATCGAAATCGCAATACTCGCGTCGCTTGAAACATGGGCGGATGAGGTGGTCGCGACAATCCAGCCGGAGCTTTGCTTGATTGATTCGGGAACCTTCACGCAAGCCGCATACGAGTTCTGCAGGCGGCGGGGACGCCCGTTCTATCCGTCAAAGGGATGGGACTGGGCGAGGTTCCGAATGCCCAAGCGGTCAGATAGCCGCATTCCATTTCAAGAGTCCTACGCCTCGCGTCAGGTCGAGGAGCGAGTGTGGCTCTACAATGTCAACACTGAATGGTGGAAGAAATGGCTGCAAGAGCGGTTCTTGGTTGAACCTTGGATTCTAGGAACCCAGAACCGTAACGCCGGTTCTCTCTGTCTCTTCAATGCCGGAAACGATGCCAAGAGGCACCTCTCGTTCTCACACCACATCTGCTCCGAAGAAGAGCGTTTCGTACCGGTCGATGGAAAGTCACTTCGCCGGGAATGGTACGTCAAGAACCGGAACAACCACTGGCTCGATGCGATGGCGCTCGCGTGCGCGGGCGCCGGTGTGCTGGGCGTACGGACAATTGCTCCGCTTGATGATGAAGAGCCAGAAGCACCTTCCCGCCGACAAGTCACCGAAAGCCCATTCTCGCGGCACGGACGACCCTACCTTGTAACCCAGAGATAGCGACATGGACCAACCGAACGATTTACCCCCTGGAGCATCACCGGAAACGAAGCCGGCAAAAGCCAAGGCCAAGGCGAAACGAGCAGCGGGCCCGAAGGCTGAGGCATCACCGAGTGCCCAGTCACGCGAAGTGGACTTGCAGCATCGGCAAGTGACACTGCCGTCATTGCAGGGGCTCAATGGTTACGCTAGCCGAAACATCTATGTAAGGCTCGACACTCAGCAACAGGCCGAAACCTGCCGCAACGTGCTTGCAGGCCTGCAGGATGCGCGAGCCACGCTTGCGAACGGAAAGTTCGTACGATCTCCGGCAGACGTGTTCAAGTACGCACTGGAGCAGCTTGGTCGCACTGACGCAGTGTCGCAAAGTTGAATTGAGACAAACGTAGCAATCGGTGATTGAGGCCATACCCTCGTGGAATGGCAACAACCCTGGACGAAGTCTACGAATCACTCGACGCTAACGCAGACTTTGAAGAAGTCGGCAGCGTGGCGAAAGCAAAGGCGTTCGCAACCGCTGCAACAAAGTTCCTTTTCCTCAGTCCGCAATCCCAAGCGGACCAGGGCTCGTCCATGACGATCAGCGTCCAGCAGGTGGAAAACTTGCTGCATCGTGCGAGGGCTTTTGTTGATGGCTATGGCACCGACGGCGCTGTAAGTTCTCGTGGTGGAGTTCGTTTTCTTTCAGCGTCGGAGGGCTTCCGGCGATGACCCAAGCAAGTGGCATTGCAGCCAGCATGGATAAAGTCCGTGCAGACTGGAACATGAGCCGAGAGAGTCGATTCGTTCGACGGCGTGCGGGCTTGCCTTCGATGGGGGCATCAGCGGACTGGCATTACCGAAATGAGTTCGCTTATTACGCGGACATCGAGAAGTCCCGAGACATGGATCGCAACGACTCCATCGTCGGGCAAACGGTTGACCGGGCGGTGGCCAACATCGTGCAAGACGGCTTCGTCCTTGATTGCAAGACGGGTAACAAGTCCCTCAACAGGGACTTGAAGGCCAGGTTCCTGCATTGGGCTAGCGATCCCGAAGCGTGCGACATCGCCGGTGAGATGACGTTTCATGACTTTGAGACGCAATCGTGTCGCGGCATGATGATCGATGGCGATTGCGTCAATCTGGCAATTCACGGGGGCTCGCTTCAGCACCTTGAAGCCCATTTGATTCGCGACAACTCGAACAAGCCAAACACATTTCTGGGTGTTACCAAGAACCAGGACGGCAGGCGGCTTCATTACTGGGTTCAAACGGAGCCTGTGGATCCATCGCACCAGAACGGCAGTCGCGGAGAATCGCGACCAGTCATGGTGCGAAATGACTTTGGCCATCGCATTCTGTTTCATGTGTATCGGCCTCGTCGCGCCAGCCAGACGCGAGGTGTAACCGCGTTCGCGCCAATCTTTGAGCTAACTGGAATGTTCGAGGACATCCAGTTTGCAAAGCTAGTCCAACAGCAGGTCGTTAGCTGTTTTGCGGTCTTTCGTAAACGTAACTACATTCCAGACATTCCGGGCCAACCGCCGAAAGGCTATGGCGCTGCAAGCAAGGAGAAGACTGCTGACGGTACGCGGGCGATTGAAAACATTACGCCGGGCATGGAAATCGTCGGAGACTATGGCGAGGAGCTGGAAGGCTTCTCACCAAATGTTCCCAACGCGGAGTACTTCTCTCACGTTCGCCTGATGATGCAGATGATCGGCGTCAACCTTGGGCTGCCTCTTTGCCTGGTCTTGATGGATGGCAGCGAAACCAATTTCAGCGGATGGCGCGGAGCGATCGACGAAGCACGCAAAGGCTTCCGGGCCAATCAAAGGATGTTGGTCGAGCGGTTCCACAAGCCGCTGTACCGCTGGAAAGTCTCGCAATGGCTTGCCGAAGACCCGGCACTGCGAAATGCCGCCAAGAAGTCTCGCGTCGACATCTACGCGCACAAGTGGAATGTTCCAAAGTGGGCTTACATCAACCCCGTCGAGGATGCCCAGGGGGACACGTTGGTGTTGCAGGGTGGCCTCAATTCACGCAGGCGGCTTCACGGCGAGCGTGACGGCGCGGAGTGGGAGGAGCTGTCCAGCGAAATCATCGAAGACAACGCTTTGGCAATTGAAGGCGCCATGAAGAAGGCCAAGGCCATCAACTCTAAAAACCAAGGCGGAACGCCGGTGCACTGGCGCGAGCTGATCAATCTGCCAATGCCCACGGGCGTCCAGATGACGATGCAAGATCCAAACGTGATTGAACTCCAAACCGAGCAGGCAAAGCAGAAGTTACAGACGGAGGCATCGCGTGTCTGAACACAACGAGTTGTTGCTCTACGGCGTAGTCGGGAAGGAGATCACCGCCCAGGGTGTCCGGGAATCGCTTGCCGCGATGGACCACTCTTTGCCCCTTTATGTCCGAATGGACTCTCCGGGCGGCCGCGTCGACCAGGGGTTTTCGATCGCTGAGGCGATTGGTGCCTACGAGGGCAAAACCATTGGCGTCGTCGAATCTTCGGCCTTCTCCATTATGAGCTACATCGCGTGTGCCTGCGATGAGCTGGAGATGGCAAGCAACGGATTCCTGATGATCCATCGTCCGTCGGGCGAGGCCTCGGGCGATGACGAGCAAATCGCTAGCGCATCCAAGGCCATAGCGAAGTTCCGGGCGAAGATGACCGCTGCTTACGCCGATCGTTCCGGGCAGCCGGCGGATGTTGTCGAAGCGTGGATGAAAGAAGAGTCGCATTTCAGCGCCCAAGAAGCAAAGGCGGTTGGCTTGGCTGATCGCGTCTTGCCCTCACCGATGGCAACGCGAATAGCAGCTTGCCATCTCCAGTCAGTGCCGTTTGGTGTTGTGGCTTCGCTGCGTTGCGAAGCGGCTAGCGGCGATCTAGTTGAAACGAAGGATGAGCCGATGGCCACTGCACCCGTCGCGGCAACCGTCAAAAGTATCAAGTCAGTTTTCCCCAAGGCAAGCGCTGATTTCATCGTCAGGGCGATGGAAGAAGAACTGACAGACGAGGACGTCGTGGCCAAAGCCATGGAAACCTTGCAAGCTGAGAATGATAAGCTGCAAGAATCGATTCAAGCCAAGGACGAAGAAATTGAGTCGCTCAAAGCAAAGGCTGGCGAGACTGAAACTACCGCGTCGGCCGACGACGAGGAGGTCATGGCCAAGGCCCGCGCGGCGGCAAACGGGCCGGTAGCCACTGCCATCGCAACGAGCGTCAGCGCTAAAGCCCAGTGGGAAACCGAGCTGGGCAAGCTTGTTGCCTCGGGTGTCAAGCGTCCTCGCGCAGTGTCACTGGTGAATCGCCGCAACCCCGGCTTGCGCCAGCGAATGCTTGAGGAAGTCAACGCATAGGGCGGCCCGAGGCAAAGATCCGAACAAACCAAACACCTATTCCCCGACAAGGAAATACCACTGATGTCACAGTTCAACGACACCGGCTGCGGAACCGTCACTCTGACCGCGACGATCGCGCTATACGAGCGAGTCAACCTGGACGGCACGCGGTCGACCGCGACCCAGCAAGACGTCGGCTGTGCTTTACAGGCCGGCGTGGCGGGCGATCCGATCGGCGTATCGTTCCCGAACAAGCAGGGAACACAGAAAGCCATCGCCGCCGGGGCCATCGCCGCCGGCGCCAAGGTCTACACCGCTAACGCAGGGAAAGTGAACGACACGCAGGTGTCGGGATCATTCCTTCGCGGGATCGCCATGGAGGCAGCGTCTGCCGATGGCGACATCATCGAAATCATGCCGCTTGTGGGCGACACAGCCGGAAGTTAACCGCACCCGTGAGGTCGTCGGGTGGAGGTGGCCACCGAAGCCCGGCGTTTTCAATTCGTTCTTGATCCTCACGGGTACGAGGATTCAAGATGCCCAATCCAACCAGTTCACTCGCGACGCAGCGGCCGGACCTTGCTGAGTCGTTCATGGAGTTTGACTTGGAGGCGGACGCCGCCGGCATGATCGCTGGTCGTGTGTTCCCTGTTGTCGAGGTGCAAAGCCAGGCAGGCAACTTCGGCAAGATACCGTTGGAGCAACTGCTCCAGCAACGCGAAACGAAACGTGCTCCAGGCGCGGGGTATAGTCGAGGCAACTTCACGTTCACCGACGCCAAGTACGCTTGTGATGAGCATGGTGCCGAGGAGCCCGTGGATGATCGCGAAGCGAAAATGTATGCGGATTATTTTGACGCGGAGCTGATCTCTACGCAGAGGGCGTACTCCGCTGTTCTGCGAAACGCGGAGCAGCGAGTAGCGGATGCTGTATTCAATACAACCACCTGGACGGGCAGCGCCCTGACGACCGCTGCCGGAACGGCGTGGAGCAACGCCTCGTCGACACCACTCGCAGACGTCGAGGCAGCTGTGCAAAAGATCTACGACAACAGCGGGTTGTGGGCAAACTCGCTTGTCGTCAACAAGAAGGTGTTCCGCAATCTTCGCAACTGCGATGAGGTGATCGACAGGATCAACTCAGCGGGGGCGGGCTCTCCCAGTAAGGCGTCTGACGTTACCGTGAAGATGCTTTCGGAGGTTTTCGACTTGCCCAACATCATCGTTGCGGGCACAAGCAAGAACGGAGCCAATGAAGGCCAGTCGGCAACCCCAACGCAAATCTGGTCGAGCGAGTATGCGATGGTTTGCTGTGTTGCCACGTCCGGTGACTTCCGAGAGCCTTGCGTTGGTCGAACGTTTCACTGGGGCGAGGACGGAAGCAGCGTTGGTGGGACCATTGAGACCTACCGCGATGAAACGAAGCGGTCCGACATTGTTCGGGTTCGTCACGACGTCGACGAGGTGTTGCTGTACCCGGAGGCTGGTCACCTGCTGAGCAACATCACCGCGTAATGTGTCCTTCTGCCTGCGACACCGCGTTCTCCCGACAGTTCTCACGAACCGGCGCACCTCTGTTGATGCGTCAGTTCGGGGAGGACCTGGTGTATTGGGCGAACGGAGCCACGGCGGGGAGAGGCATTAAGGCGATCGTTGAGAGGGACGTCGACGTCATCGCCGAGACGGGTGAAGTAACGGCGCACGCAACGGTGGTTCGCGTACAGAATCACAACCGATGCGGCATCTCTAGCGTTGAAATCGACACCGGCGGCGACGCGGTTGATGTTTCGCTAAGGATCGGCGAACCGGCAACTCGACGGCAAATCGTGCAGGTCCTATCGACTGCAAACTCAATTGTTCGATTCATGGTTCAGTAAATGACAACTGCCATTCCCGAGCTGATTACACAGCGTGCCCAGTCACGCCTGGTGAGCATCACGAAGGCGAATAGTTACTCATTCGATGTGGCCGATGTGGATCGAGTCAATCGGCTAGCAGAAGACTTTACCCCGCAGCACCTCTCGATCGTCATTGTCAACGCAACGGAGGAGCGCAATCCTGCTCACGACCGGCCAGGCAATCCGCCGGTGCAGGCGTATCGACTTCCGGTCAAGATGCACGCGTTCGTTCGATTGCCAGAGGACAGCGACGATCGCGAGGACGCCGTGGTTAACGACATGGTGGCCGCCATTAAGAAAGCCATGGCAAGCCCTGCCGATTGGTGGACATTCGGTGGCGTGTCATACAACGCCGAGTGGGGCGACATGGAAAAGTTCCAGGGAACCACGCACTTCGGTTGCACGCTGCAACTAAACGCCCTGTATCGCATCAGTGAGACTGACCCATACACGGCACTGCCATGACAACGTACCGGATCAATCAAAGCAAGCTAGCGGCGCTGACGTCGGCTGTGGACCAAAGCGGTCGAGACCTGGACCGCGAAGTCGCCGCCGCAGTCAACGCGACGGCGACGAAAACGGCATCGTTGGTTAACAAATCCGTTCGCACTGAGCTGTCAGTCACCGCAAAGTCGGTCAAGCGAGGCATTCAGAAGGGCAGGCGAGCTACGGCGGCGTACCCAAATACGTCGGTCAGCTTGCATCCCTCGAGGCGTTTGCCCCTAAAAGACTTCAAGCCCCGCCAAACACGTAAGGGCGTGTCGTACAAGATCAGCAAGCGAGGCAAGCGCACGACCCTGCCAAGCGGCTTTATTTCAGGCCATCTCGGGGATCACGTCTTCGTGCGGGTGGGCAAGCCAAGGCTGCCGATCCGAAAGCCGATGGGGCCATCTCCATGGGGCGTGTTCGTCAAGCAGGACATGGCACCAGCCGTACAGATGCAATCGGAGCAAGAGCTGGACAAGCAGCTTGACCGACGAATCAAGTTCAACCTTCTTAAAGCGTCGGGGGAAATCTGATGCCACTTCTGAAACGCCGTCGAGTCTTCGCGGCAAAGATCGAGTCGACCGTAGGCACTGCCGAGACGCTGGCAGCCGCCGACGGCGCGTTCAACGTCTATGACCTGATGATTCAGCCGACCATCGAGGTGGAGAACCGGCCGGCTCAGGGTTCGTTCAACCAGCTGCCGGGCGTCCCAGGGGCTCGACTGGGAACCGCCACGTTCCGAACCGACGTGGGCTATTCGGGTTCAGGCGTTCCGTCGTGGTCCGCCTTGCTGCCAGCATGCGGGTGGGTCAACTCAAGCGGCACGTTTAGTCCGAAGTCGCGAGTTCCCGGCGTCGATGGCGTCAGCACGGTGACGATCGGTGGATACGTCGACGGCCTTTACAAGCAGATCTACGGTGCCATGGGGAACTGGCGTGCCATCTGCCCCAATGGAAGACTCGCGTCAATCGAGTGGACGTTCCAGGGGCTTTGGTCGGCGCCCACGGACACAAGTTTGATTGCTCCCACGTATCCGACCGAGCAGGCGCTGCGGTACGCCGCTGCGACATCGACCTTCGACAGCGAGAGCTTATGCGTTGAAACGATCACGTTCGATGCAGGGAACACTATCAAGATGATCGAGTGCGGCGACAGCCTGACGGGCTACAAGCACGCCTGCATCACTGATCGCCTGCCAATGGTGACAGCCAATCCTGAGGCCACCCTGGTTGCCGACAACAATCGTTACGGCAAGTGGCTTTCCAGCACTGAGGGAGTTCTCAGTGTTTCGCTCCCCGGACCAAGTACTTCCACCGTGGAGTTTCGAGCGCCCAAGGCACAAGTCCGCAACATCCAAGAGGGTGATCGTGAGGGTCTGGTTGTTGACGACGTTGAATGGTCGTGCAACCAAAACGGAACTACGGCGGATGAAGAACTTCAAGTCATTTTTACGGCCAGCAGCTAATGCCATTGTTCTTAGAACCGGACCAGACCTTTGATGTGTGGCTCGACAGTGATCAACACAAGCCCATCGAGTCGCGGCCAGTGTTTGTCGCAAAGTCACAGTCGATGCGTGGCCAGCAACGAATCGCGACGGTGCTGGACAGGATGTACCAGGACGAAGACTCGCCAAGCCCGGAGCAGTTGTTTTGCGATGCCCAGGACGTGCTTGCAGATGCACTGACGGGATGGCGAAACATGGGCGACGTCAAGTATCCGACGGACGTTCGCGAATTCCTTACCTATCAAGAGGCGAGGGAGCTAATGGGAAAGATCATGTTCAACCAGCACGTGTCTGCAGAGGAAAAAAAAAGCTAAGAGTCGCAGCCATGATTCGGTGGGGGAAGGTTTGTCGCCACTGCCGGCCGGGAAGCTGCGTTGAAAAGACGGATGGCCTGTTCATGGAGTGCCCTGCGTGTTCCGGGTCAGGATGCGACCAGTGCGACAATGGCATGTTTCAGGTCGAGGGGTGCCCAAGTCAGTTTTGCAATGAAGTCGTTTATGCCACGGAGTTAATTGATCTGTTTCAAAAAGGGTGCATGCCTGTTGCTGGTGGCACCCTAGACCAAGCCGCCTGGTTCACCGAAGCAGCCCGAATTTTCTCCACCGAAGAAGTACTCGCCAAGTCGATTGGCCATGACCAGAAAGAGCGTTGAGATCCTTATCGAGGCCGACAACCAGGCCACCAAGGAACTCAAGAAAACGAACCAAGAGATCAAGCGACAGGTCGGCCAAATTCAACAGGCTGGGACCAAGGCAAAGGCGTCGACTGAGCTGGTCGGTACGTTTGCGGCGGCGTTTGGTGGCGATGAGGTCGCCAGCTTTGCGGGTGAGGTGTCACAGCTATCTGACCGGTTACGGGAGTTTGGCGAGGTCGGAAAGCAGGGTGCGGCATCCTCGCTCGCCTTCAAGGCGGCGCTTGCTGGCGGAGTCGCCGTGATTGCCGCCAAGATCGGCATGGCCATTGGCAACTGGGCCATGCAAACTGAGAAATGGAATCGGGAGCTTGAAAAAGGCGCCGAGCTTTCGGACAAGCTGGCGTCGAAACTTCAATCCGCAACCGAGCGACAGTTCCAGGAAGACATGGACGAGATTTCGATCATCGTCGACCCGGAGAAGCAGGAAGCCGAGCTTCGTCAGTTTTTTGATTTCACTAAACAAAACCTAATTGGCACCCAAAGGCGGGTTCGCGAGCTGCGACGCGAAACGGAGGAGTGGGCCGACGCGTGGCAAATCACCGGGAACCGAAAGGCTCTTGCAAAAATGGCAGAGCAAGAGCTGGAGCAAGCCGAGGAGCTTCTCGAAATCCAAGAGCGTCAAGCCGACAGCCTCCGGAGACGACTTTCGTCCGCGCAGCAAGAGTTCGAGGAGCGGAAAAGAGTTGCCGATTTACAGCGGCAGGGTGATGACTATCTCCAGGCCCTTCGAGACGAGCTGGAACTGCTGAAGGCAACCAAGGAAGAGACCTTCGCGATCATGGCGGCAAGAAATACGCAAACCGGAGAGCAGCGATCCGAAGCGGAGAGACTGTTGCGTGAAAAGGATGCTATCCAACAAAAGGCGGAGGCCGAAAAACAGGCGGCCTTGGCAACGCAAGAGGCGGAGCGAGCCAAACAGGCAGCGGCAGAACAGTCCGCGAGGGCAAGAGAGAACGCCGCAAAGCGGCTGGCTGGTATTGAACGCAGTGCGTTCCAGAATTTGCAGCAGCAGGTTATCGAGCTGGTCAAAGGAAAGGTTGCGGCGCGTCAGTTCGCATTGCAGTCACAGGGCCTGGACGAGGAGACGGCAGCGAAGATCGCGCAGGCAGAGGAGAAGCTCAATCGACTGCGAGCGCTGAAGGAGCAGGAGCCGGAACAGGATCCGGGCGCCGTGCAGGCGGTCCAATCGAGGCTCTTGACTCGCGGTCGAGGCAACAGCCTCGCCGCTAGGGAGACCGAAGCGGAGAAGGAGCAACAGAAGGAGGTGGTGGACGCGATGAAGGAACTCCGCGACGCCATGATTGAAGCGAGAGAGGCCATCGTCGAGCAGAACCTCGAACGGCAGCAGTCGCTTACCGTGAAGGTGGTCAAGTAATGACGATCCATCGAGTCAACCGGATGTGGTCTCGCGACTCTTTCGACGTGCAGTCGCTGGATGGGTTGCGAAAGCGTGCTGGGATTGTGGAAGGACACCAGATCGAATGCGATCCCGACACAACCGAGCTTGAGTTGGCGGCTGATTCGAGGGTCCCAGCAACCGGCAGCCTTTGGAAGACGACGCAACAGATCCGTTGCAAGCGGCGGAATTTCGTGCGTGTTTCCCCGGTGCTCTGGATGGCGATCCTGAACTTTGAAGGTGAGTATGGGCCAGAGGGGCCGAATGACACGCCCCTAAACTCACCACCGATCAAAAAATGGACCGACATCGAGACCGATGCCCCAATCGATGAGGACATAAACGGTAAAGCCATTGTCACCAAAACAGGCGAGCCGATCGACGGCGTGACAATGAAGATTGCAGACAATGTCCTAACTGTTCAGCGCAACTACCAAGTCTTCTCGCCGTTCTTAACGTCGCAATACCGGCACAGCGTCAACAGCGACAATTTTGACGGCTACCCGCCAGGCATGGCAAGGTTGACCGGGTTCAGTGCGGAGGAGGTTTGGGATGAGGCCGCCGGGGGTTACTGGACCGTTTCCGCATCGATCCAGTTTCGAGAGCCGTACAGAACAACACCGGAGCGCGCTTGGTGGGCGCGTGTTCGACACGAGGGGTACTACTGCTACTCGCCTGATACAAGGAAGAAGGTCAAGTGCATTGATAAGCATCGAGAAGAGGTGAGCCGACCGGAGCTTCTCGATGAAGACGGGTTTCAGATTAAAGATGATGAAGAGAATGGCATTCTTGCGCGCGATCAGGCCATATGGCTTGAGTTTCCACTCTACAAACCCCTTCCCTACGCTGCACTAGGACTACTTGATGGCTGACTTAAGCATCACACCCGCTTCCGTTGGCCTAACCGCCTCAACTGCTGTTTCCTCGGTCCAGGTCGGCGAAGCAGTGACACAAGGTCAGCCGGGCTACCTGAACGCCACGGACGGAAAGTATTACTTGTCGCAGGCGGATGACACCTCGGTCGCGGCGGCAGCAACAGTCATCTTCCTGACCGGCGCACCAGCGGATGGTTATGCTGTTGTGGCAAGACAAAGCGCAACGATTGACATCGGTGCGACTCTCACGATTGGCACCATGTACGTGGTGTCAGCGACCAAAGGCGGAGTTGCGCCAGCCACGGATCTGACGTCCGGCGATTACGTGACGCAGATTGGCCTGGCGAAGACAACATCTTCAATCAAGCTGACCATGCTGGCGACAGGGGCGCAAGTCGCGTGAGCGAAATCGTCACTTTCGAAGAGTCTGACGCGAGAATGATACTGCGCACGGCGCAGTATCTTCGGGCGAACGGTTTTGAAATTCGAGGCGGCAGTAAGGATCCGCGAAACAAGCATTCGCGATGGCCGATTCGGGTCCTCAACGCTTCTGGCGAGACGATCCCGCCTTTCGCATGCATGCAATGCGTCAACACGGCTGAAAGAGACGACCAGAACTACGTTGAGGTAGCAAAGCCTGCTGACAGCACTGGTGCCGCAGGGCCCTACGTTTTCAACCTGTTCCACGAGATCCCGCCGGGAGAGTATGGCGTCGCTTCGGATGGTCCGCTCACCAGAGCGATTGGCGCAGCCACCCGAGGTGGTGTCGGCATGCAGCCGAAAGTGGATACTTGGGAGCTGGAAGCCGGAGGCAATCGGTACTTGTCGGTTGGCCCGGACGATATCCAGGTTGAGAACAGCACCGGAAACGTCATCAAGGTGATGCGCAACGGCGGCTCTGGTGGCCTTGGCCAGATGATTCGCTTTGAGGTCACGCATGCATCCTATGCGTCGGCTGATGGAAACCGCTGCAGCGATAAGCTGGAAGACGCGCCGGCCACAGTGGACGCGAAAGTGCTGGCAATCGAATGTCCGGGCGACAGCACCGTGGGCGTGGGCGATACGGTTCAGGTGACTGACGAGCTTGGTTGCTTTTTAGCAGACCGCGAAGCCGCTGAGATTGACGGGAAACAGGGCTACGCGGTTTGCATGTCGTCCGCTGGTGAGTACGGAGGAGCTTCCGGCAAGTGGGAAATTGTGTTCATGGAGTGGTGGAGAACGGTCCAGGTTGTCACTGACTTTATTGTGGGTGAAAACCGAATCACTGTTGAGCGAAAAAATATTCGCGTCTGGGATGATTGCGACCTGCCAGACGAGATCATCGACGGCGTCGACTGCCAAGACGGCTACGGGGAGGGCTGAGTGATGCCATGGCCCATCTGGTACAACGGCTCAATCCTGTTCGATGACGGGGGACTGGCGATGCACGAAGATTGCTGCTGCGGCGGGCCAGTGCCGAACTGCACCCTGGACTGCTTTTTTTCCGTCGGTGATGCGTACTACGACGGTGGCGCGGTGCAAGACTACATTCCCGGCGGAGCCACGCAGATCACAAATCTCTTTGCGCAGGCTGAAACCCCGGAAGGCATCCGGACGATCATTGAACAGTGGCCTATTGATGGCTCAAGTCTATCGCGACATCAAGTGTCGTTCGAAACGCTCCAGGGGGATGGCCGAACGATCAAGCGGTCGCGGTGTTTCTGGTCTGTTCCGACGCGACAGTATGTTTTAGATGAAGACGATAACCTGGTGGTGCTCCCAGGCGAAGAGCCGTTTGTCTACGAGGATGTTATCGTTGTCTACACGCGACTCGGCTGGGTGGTGGCAGCAGTTGGTATGCCGGCCGACGAAGCGGGAACGTGCTCTGGTACCGTTACATCTGAATGGGAAACGTCGACGCCAAGCGGAACGGGACTGCAAAACAGCATCACGTTTAACGTTAACGGCGAGTCGATTTCATCGCCCTACTCAATTGAGGACCAAAACCCCGGATCGCAGCTCGGCGGCGGTTTCTGGCTAAAGAATGGCCGTCGTGTTGGGCTAGACCAACTGCCAGACAACGTCAAAAACGACCTACTGTTTAACCCGTAGCCATGGCTTGCGGACTGCCAGCGGCGAGCATCAAAGGTAAGGCGTCCTACACGGATCGACGCCAAGCGATCTGTGACGCCTGTGCTGAGAACGCCAATGGCATCTGTATGGCAGAGGAAGCGATTCATCCAGGCAAAGCGATTATTGCAAATGCGGTCATCAGGCCGGAGCTTCGCTGCCGCCTAATGAAGTGGGGGCAGGCCAAGACCCGGTGCCCGCTCTGCGACCGGATGGCGGTCATTGAAGGTGGAATGTGCATTTACTGCCGCAACAAGAAAAGGAACACGAGAACGTGATTGCAAAGCAGGCAACGGCTCGAAACGGTAGGGCGTTTTGCTCGCTTTGTGGTCGGGTGTCAAAATCCCTCAACAAGAACAGCGTCTGCGTTTTTTGCGAGAACAAAAAGACGATCTCGCAGAAGATCCGACGCACTCGGTCGCGATCGTCACCGTTTAGCTACCGCCCCGGCAGCAATCGCTTCGTGTCTCTGCGACAGCTACATCAAGATACGCTGAGATTGGCTGGAATGATTCCGCCAGACGTCGTCGCGATCGTCGGTGTGGCGAGATCGGGCATCGTGCCAGCCAGCATGCTATCACTGTTGTTGCATAAGCCGCTTTTTGCGATCCGCCAATCACTCGGCGACATGGTGAGCGTCGGCAATGGCTGGCGACTTGGGGCAAGTCATGTTGACGTACCACAGGGTCGCGTTGCGGTGGTCGACGATACGGTCATGACGGGTAACAGCCTGACACAGATAGCCCCGGTGGTTCGCGAGCGGTTCGGCAAAGTCGTAACCGCAGCGGTCTACGTCAACCCGTCTGCACACGTTCGGCCAGACATCCATGCGGTCGAACTGCCGTGGCCACACTTTCTCGAATGGAACGTGTTTAACTCGGTACTGAGCCCGAACATGGCAATGGACTTCGACGGGATCCTCTGCCGTGATTGCAAACATGGAGAGGATGACGACGGGCCAAACTACCAGCGATTCATCAACACCGCCGAACCGCTTTACACCCCGCGACGAGTTCCGATCCCGTTGATTGTCACAGCGAGGATCGAGCGTTACCGGGCTGTGACAATCGCATGGATGGCGAAGCACGGGATCCGCTGTCATAAACTGGTGATGCATCCTGCCGCGACGCTAGCTGAGCGACAAGGGGACGACATCGCGGCGTTCAAGGCAAGGCACTTCGCCGAGTGGGCGGGCAGGCATCATGCCAGACCAGCTCCGAACGCGTTCATCGAGTCCGAACCGAAACAGGCGGAGCGGATCGCGAAACTGAGCGGCCGCGTGACGATCTGCCCAGCAGCGGAAAAGGTGTTCGGGTGATCTACGCGCCGGGCCGGTTCTGCTTCATCCACATTCCACGCACCGCTGGAATGTCGATTACAGCAACGCTCGTGCAGCACCTGACGGGCAACGTGGACATCATCGCGTCGACCACGAACATGCCACCACTTCATCGCCACTCAAGAGCGCTGGAGCTGAGAGATTTGATCGAGGACTGGGATTCGATTTACAAGTTCGCGTTCTATCGACCATCAAGCGCAATCTATGCGAGCGACTACAGGCTGCATCGGATGGCGCAGGAACGCATCGGTACGGGTCAGCTTCATCCAGCATGGGAGGCGACGGTACGAATGGCAATGCACGAAAGCTTTGATGAGTTTGTGCAGAGGCGGTGGGTGCCATGGCTGGCTGGTGATTCGATCTGGGCCCACTGGACCTGCCAGGACCCGACGATTCACCGGTTTGATTTTCGGCGATTGTCGACCGAATGGCCGAGGCTGCTCAAAGCGATTGGCGTGGATCCATCTCTTCCGTTGCAGCGGGTGAACCGTGGCAATACTCGATTCAACAAGGCGTCTCTTGTTGGGGCACCGACGTGATCGTCGAGTCCTCGCCGCCGGCCCCCCTGCCCCCGTTTGGGTCCTTCCTGCGTGGCGTGTGTCTATGCGGTCAAGGGAAGCCCGAAAACTAGTACACACAGTCCGGCGGAAAACGTGGGTATAATTGGCGCCGGGGGTAAGGGGAGCCTGCGTCATGAGCTTGATACGTATTCCTCAATCCTTACCAATAAGGGCAAAATGCGACTTGCCGCAAAACATCCAATTGCAGTGACCAACATGCCTGGAAGAACGCAAGCGTATATCAAAAACAACTCGACTTCACCAATGACGGCAACGGCCAGGATGCCTACAATGAGGCTGGCAATAGTCAGTTGCCCGATAGCGCGCAGCGATCTTGCGTAACTGTGCAATTTCTTGTGATCCTTGGCAACGGCAGGTGACACGGCATCGAGCTGCGATTGCGGGATCTTGGGTTGAGCCACCGGAAATTGCTGCGAGGTTGACGAACTCAATGGAAGGTTAGCCCACGCCACTGGTATGTCATGCGTCTTTTGACAAACTGGGCAGGTGACGAATGACCCAATTGCGGAGCGGGGCACGTCCAGTGATTGGCCGCATGTGCACCTCGCTCGTAGCACTTGGTCTGTCACAGCCAACAGCCCACTGAATACGAACCACCAAACAACAGCCCTTGCGCGTGAGCCACAGGCGAAAGCAGCAAAGCAAGGGCAATTCCACTGATGGACCACACCCAGCTCACCGCAACGCACCCATCAACGCAAAGAACAACCACAACCCCAAGCCCCCAGCCCAAGAGTCCAAGTATCCTTCCGCCGCTGTTCGCTCCACTCATCATCTTCCCGATCCAACCCAAGACGCTCAGCCCAAGTCGACTCAGGCGGTGGGGGATCGGCGTCGGCTGGTGGCTCGTAGGGGTCTAGCATGCAGCCAATGTAGCGGGTCGGGGAGTGGGTGTGGGGATCGAGTGTGACAGTGATCACAATTCGGGAATCGACCCAGCCCAAGCCTTACGCACCAGCTTTGCGTCGCAGCAGGTGTTTGGATATATTTCTGGCTATCCAGAACCAGCCTACGTGAGTGGGTTTTGCCTGCCCACTGGGTGATACAAGGGTAGGTGGAGCTAGTCTCCCTTGTGCGGACATGGCAATCGCTTGCTTGCCACCCGCTTCAAGTGGCTCTGGATGGAGGTGAAGCCCATGAGTGGCTTAGCCGAAGTCCTTGTTGTTCTGATCATCACCGTTGCCGCATTCGGCAGGGAGTTTGTGAGGAAACGACAAGGAAGCAAGGATGAGGACAGTCGGGAGTAGGGCTGCAACCTTACCAATTGTTCTCTAGCTGGCGGTCGTGGTTGCTTCGGTGACCACGACCGTTTTTTCGTTCATCGGATCGAGTTAGTGCTTGGTTTAATGAAACCCCACCCTTTGAATGAGGCCTCGATAATACCAAATCTCGCTCAATTCGACCGGGAAGAAAATATCGGCTCTCTTGGATTGAGGCAATCCCAGATCTCGCACGCCAGTTTCGCAATGTAACGGATCGAGGCGGGGTCGTGGGGCACAAAAATAATTGACAGCCGCCTAAGCCAACCGATAACCTCCGCCAAATGGCCAGTCGCAAATCCCCAGTCGCTCTCGACGCCCAGTCCGCTCAACTACTCCACCGCCTCAGCGCTTCGGAACTCAACGAATTGAGCCGATACATCTCAGAGCACGGCCGCTCTTGGCGAAGACATCTCCACAGAGACTGGGCCGCCGACATCGACACGCTCAGCGAAGTGCGCCGGAAGATTGGGCCGGATGGGATTGGCCGGATTCGGATTCCGCAGGGTGTTTTGGATCGATTGCTAGCTGCGTGACCTCTTGGCGGTGCCACTAATTGTGTAAGCAGCTGGTCCGTTGCGCAAGGAGCTTGTGTCAGCAGCTCTGCGATCGCTCACTCCAAACGAGCCCGACGGTCAATCCGTGGATCCACCCATTCCGCCAAAAACTTCGGTTTGTACACCGGTGACCGCCTGTCAATCAGCGGATCCAATCATTTTTGCCGCTCAGGTGGAGTCTTGGCGCACCCTCGTCTTGCGGCACCCTGAAAAATGAACATCCTCGTCTGGGGGTCCAAACGTGACCGGGACTCTCAGTACCGTAGCGAAGCAAAAAGTAAAGGGATGAGTGTTGGGCAGGGTTTGGCGCCCAAGTGAGACGGTAGCGACAGGTACGTGCAGCTGTGAGATTTGGGGAGTTCGTGCGGCGAGATGCCGACGATGGGGGGGCGACGATTGAAATTGTCGGCCAGATGGCCGGGCTTCTTGAATCAGGAGAAGCAGACGAAGCCCGTTTCGCCGCGCAGGCATGCTTGCCGCGCGAGCATCTTTGCACGACTGCAATTGATTCGTGCGCCACCAGCTTTGATTCGCGACCACCGCTGGCCAAGACGAATGCGACCAAGCAATCTCCGCACCCCGCAAGGCTTATTCAAATGAGCGAAAACACCCCAACTCTTGAGGAACTGACAAACGGCAAGAAAGCAAGGATTGTTGTGAACGTGCGATCGTCGTGCGGAAAGTTGAAGTCTGTGAACATCGCGAGAATGCAGATCAGCGAGCTGAGCTTGCTCCTCACAGAGCTGAGGGCGTCAGCAACCGCCCTCAAGGGAAAGCTGGAGGCGATGCGAAATGCCGGCATATTCAGAGAAGACCAGCGTGTTTTCAGGATGTTCAAGGCGCGCGACGCAACGCTCAGTGCAATTTCCCAGGTCGAGAGCGTCATGCAGTCAGTGAAGTTTTTGACAAAGCAACGCAACCGAGAGGAAGCGGCGGAGAGAAGGAAGCTAAACGCGGAGCGAAAGAAGAAAAAGCGACCAGAGGTTTCTGACGAGGAATTCTTTCGATACCTCAAGACCTTCCGTTTTGTGGTCAAGGATTGGTTCAACGAAAAGACATTTGCGGACATTGAGGCCGAGGCGGCCAGGATTCGCAAGGAGCAAGACCAGGAGGCTGCGCGCCGCAGAAAATATGGGTAAGGGCGGAACGAAGTCGTCCGGCGTTGATTGTGTGCAACGCCAGGCGTACAACACTAGTTCATTAACCACAACGGGGTCGGTTTCGGCGCGCCAACGCCTCCACCGACCACCGTCACCCTCCCATCCGAGCGACCGGACGGATTCGATGACGACTGCTCCGTCATGGACGCAATCACGCGTCCACTGTTCTGTTGCGCCGCCAATCCGCGGCCCGCCAGCGTGTTTCTGGACGCGCACAAAAAAAGGACTCCACTGATGGCCAGAGTCCTCTTTGGGCGTGTCAACCACGCAACTGTTTGCAAAGGCCGTAGGAAGCTCGCAAACAGCAATCGACCAACCCATTTCAAAGGCTTAGCGATGAGTCATCGCTACCGGTCTACACCAAGACTATCCGACCATCAGCGGATGTGTCAAACGGAATCTACATACCAATGCTTTTTAAAAATGATGAATCGTATTTGATCGCTGACGTCCAGAACCGTTGTGGTTTCCGGAGTCGGCCCGAGGCGGAAGCCGCCTTGGAAGAGAACCATGTCGTCGGCGTGCCGATCGGAACGACGATCGCTTACCACGGCCAATCTCTGAACAACATGATCCTGAGGATGTCTTCGACGTTTGAGGATCGTGGCACCGCCGTTCAAAGGCGGTCGCAGAAACGCAATCCGAGCGGAAAGTTCGCCGCGACTGCGTGCCCCAAATGCTCAGCAAAGATGTCTCGGGGCGTGTGCCCCGAGTGCGGCTGAGTTTCCAACCCTTTCCTTCATGGAGCGACACATGAAAGACATTGAACTGTGGTGCGTCTGGTCGAAGCCGAAACAGCGGTTTCTGATGAGATACCGGGACGCCAACGGCAGACTTCGCCAAGCGGGTACATGCCAATCGCGAACCCGAAAGAAGGCCGAGCGGGAGACGCTCGAACGGCAGAACGCGATGAACGACCCTAAGTCGTCGTCGAATCCACGGCAGGAAATCACGCTTGATGAAATCCACGAGCGATACCAACGAACGCGTCTCAGGAACCGAACTGCCGACTACGGCTATCAACTCACGGCTGGATTGAAGCGACTCAAGGCTGTCGCGGTTGACCGTGGAATCGAACGGCTGCTGGCCGGCCACATCGACACTGAATTTCTGGCTGCCACGATCGAGTTGATTTGCGACGAGGTGGCATTGGCGACGGCCAAGAGCTACCGAACATCGTTGCGAGCCTTCTTTCGCTGGGCCGCTGGGCTCGAACTCGTTCGGCCCATCAACTGGTCGGCAACATCGATCGAAGGCATCGTCGAAAGTGGTGGCCGGCCGCTTACCGATGACGAATTCGAAAGCATGATTGACGAAGTGCCGAAGCTTGTCGGCAAACAACGCGCTGTCGAATTTCAAAACCTGATGCGGTGTTGCTACCTCTCGGGAATGCGACTTGGCGAGGCGCTGCAGTTTCATTCCTTTCGACAGGACTGCCATCATGTGATTGGTGGCCCGTCGCCACGGATCCGCTACGTCAGCAAGCAAAAGAATCGGAAGGACCAAGTTGTGGTGATGCTTCCGGAGTTCGAGCAGTTTGTAGCAACGCTCCATCCGCATGACGATGGGTTTTACTTCGCTCCGGTTACGCGACGAAACGTTGCCTACACAACGCACAAGGCTGTCGGTCGTGTGATCGCCGAGATTGGCGAACGAGCGAAAATCGTCGTCAAGCACGACGGGCATGGGCAGCCGAAGAAGTATGCGAGCGCTCACGACTTCCGTCGCTCCTGTGCGTACCGCCTAGTCTCTCGTGGTTACAAGATCTTCACCGTCCAGCACCTGATGCGACACGCCGATCCGAAAACAACTCAGCAGTTCTATTCGGGCGATATGGCGGACATGGTGGCCGGTGAGATTTGGGGAGACGAGAACGAACTAGCCGTTGAAAAGGAGGTTTCGTTACGTGTTGTGTGACCTGCGCGTGACCTCACGTCATCTACACAAGTCCGTCAAACCATAAGAAGGCAGGCAATTCACTTGCTTCTGAAGCTTCCAGACAAGCTACCCCGCTAGGACTCGAACCTAGAATGGCTGGACCAAAACCAGCTGTGTTGCCGATTACACCACGGGGCATCCGAAGGGGGATTCAAACGAATCACAACTTCAGGGACCGGCGTTCGTGTGCCGGTCGAAGAGGAGGAGTTTAACACGCGACCGAAGTCCGCCAAAGAGGAGTTGCCAAGCAATCATTCGCTTCACAGGCGAATTTTTGTGGACCGGTTAACGGGACTTCTGCCACCTTCTCTCAGCGACTGCGGCGGCTCCGGCTGGCCACCACCGAGGACGTGACCGCCGGCCCCTCGCCATACATCCGCTCGTAGTAGATCGCCAACGAGCGTAACGCGTGGCCTTTGGGGCCGATTGCCCATTCGCGCCGGCGGCCATTCATCATGCTGCGGAGCAGGAAATGGACCGATCGGGTCAACCGCTCATCGCCAAGTTGGTCGTCGGCTAGATGGGTCAATAAGAATTCCACCATGTGACCCGTCGTCTGGACTTGCCGCTCCAGATCGCCGTTGTTCTCCCGGGATTCAAACCAGTCCGTGCTCATGGATCCATCACGGTTCTGGATGCGGTAGGTGTAGTCGACGAAATCATCCAAGTACGTTTCCGCACGCAGCCACTGGCCGTCAATGGGTTGGTATTCGAGTCGCCGTTTCCGCAACGCATGGGCAAACCCCATCAGTCGATGAGTCCCGCCGCAGGCGGCGCCGACGATGGGTTGACTCAACTCGCTTGCAATCACGCGTTGGAAATCCCAGCTCTCTCCCGCCTTATTGACCCATGTCGCCTCCGTATCGAGATAGTGGGACAAACCAATCAACGAGAACGTCAGTTCGGCACCGTCCTTGCATTCGCTGGCTTCCGTCTCGACCAAATCCTCAACCTTGAACTTGGTTCGCCCGACATAAAGCGGATATTCGCCTGGGACCCCTGCGATTGCCAGTATGGCAAGCCACTGAGCTTGATGGCCTTGTAGCCCAACGCCTTCTTGAGCTCGAAGCGTCCCACGATCGTTGACCATCAGTCGATTCCCGCGACAAACGTTGTTGCCAGCGATCCACGCAATCGTGCTGTACTGTCGCCCGCGTGCTACCAGTTGAGTCTCGGGACCATAGACCATGATGGCGTGCATCATGCCCCAATTGGATCGTTTGTCGGCGTTCTCGCGTTGGCCATGATACCACTGCAGGCATTGCCGGATCGGAGAACGCATCGATGCGATGAGCCGATCCTCGTCGAAACCGGCACCCGGTCCACGATGGCGTTTGGGCCGTCCGGTTGCATCCAACGATGCCAGTGGAGGTTGGGGCGGGGCGACGTCGGTTTCCGTTGCGTCCGACGTTGGCTCTCGCTCGTCGTCCTCTTCGATTTCGTCGGTATCGACGTTGGTTGAGGACTCCGATGGAATCGTCGTGCTTTCAATGTCTTTGAGCTCGATCCTTCCTTGGGGCATCGGTGACAAACGATCGCTTCGCCCCAATGTGGATGACGCTGTGTTTTCTAGGGCCGTCGGGTCCGCCGGCTCGACGTCTTTCTTTCCTGGTACGACTTGAGGCTCGCCCGACGCATCCGACGTATCGGGATTCGGCGCGATCCGTCGCTTGCTCGGGCCCGTCACCCGCGGTTGGATTTCAATGACACTCTCATCGAGCGGCTCGCTATCAAAAACGTCACGCACGGACCGCCGCACCATGGGCGTTGGACCGGCGTTTTCAACGCGAGTGCTCAAGTCACTTTCGTTCTTGGCATTCGTTTCTGCTGATGACGCATTCTTCTCTTTAGGTGATGCTGCGGGAATGTCGTCGGTTTTCGAAGTCTGATCGGGTGCCTCGAGTTGGGCGACCTTGGAGGCCGGCTCAGCGGACGTTGATGCCTCAGGACGTGATTCAGGATCGCCCGTATCGGAAGCACGGGCCTGGTCCTTACCAGTGGCTTCGCTTTGGAGGGGGTCTGAGTCAGGATTGGGCAGCAACGGCAGCGTCTCCGGCTGCAGCGGCAATTTTTTGGCCAGCTCGAGCAATTGACTAGCTGTCGGCATCGTCGAAGTATTGCGAGCCGTTGGCCGTCCGTCAGCCAAAGGCAACGTTGGCGGCGCGACGTCCGGCGTGGACTCGGCTGAGTCAGACTGGATCACACCGCTGCCGATGGGCCGTTCAATTGCTGGTGCATTGAGTGGCCAATCATCAGTCCGTTCGGATACCCACGAAGGGAAACTCGGAATGGTTCTCGGATATGGCGATTGGCGATTGCCGACGGTTTTGGCCGGACGGGCAATCCATCCCGACGACGTCGGAGTGGACTCGTCGACTGATTCGGCTTCCGGATCGTCGGCTAGCGCGGTCGCGTCGACACGATGGGGATCCAGGAGGACGGTTGCGTTGGAGCTTGGCTCGTCCCGAGGAACCGAATCAGGATCCCGAGGACCCGATTCGGGCTTCGGCAGCGTTGCGGTCTCGGGCCGTTGATCCACCTTGGTTGCCGGTGGATCGGTCGCCGGCAAGTTCCAGGTGCGTTGGACGCTGCCGAGTGTCGCCTCGTTTCGTGTCACCAACTTGGGCGCCAATGGTGCCGGACTGGCTAACGCATCAACGTCCTTGGACGCGGCGTTGGGCTCATCCTGCTCCTCCGACCGCACGTCGGAGTCCGGCGACGCATCCGGCTTCGGGGGCAACAGTTCCAAGACCGGCCCGATGAGACGTCCGGCTTCGGAGTCCCAGCTGCGCTGTCGGTGCTTGATACCAAGCCGGGAATTCGGCGTCGTTTGGTTGACGACTTCTGGGACGGACCACTTTCCCGGCAGGGTCGTTCTTGGCGAAGGCGTCGCCGCCGTTTCCGAATCATCGTCCGCCTCGACCGAATTCAACGCAGGACCGCCGCAACTCAGTCCGGCGATCGCGATGGCCAGCATCCAGCGTCGAGATGATCGGCTGACCTCGTTCAACTGCGGTGTCGCAGAAGTGTTTGGCTCGGTCGGATTCGATAGACAACGGAAATGACTCGGCACGATGCGGATCCACAAAGTTGGCTGGCGCCGGTTATCCCGGCAGGAAGGCTTCTTCGTTGAGTATCGGGAATGACGGCTCGGAAATTCACCGAAACCATCGATCCGGGTCGTGCACGTGCAAGTTGAGCCAAACCGCTCAAGAATCAGCGATTGGCGATCCAGATGCTGTTCGCTGAGGCTTTGCTAGCAACAGCAGCCCTGACAATGTCATCGCCACTCCAATGAGTAGACGCGGTGTGACATCCTCCGCAAACAGATAGACGCCCGCCACGGCTGCCATGGCGACCTGGGACGCATTGAGTAAGTGAACGGCGACCACTGGTAAAATACGCAATGCCGTTGAAATGGCCAGGAATGCGACAAAGTTGAACAGACCGCCCATGATCATCGCCCGCCACTGAGATGGATTGGCGGCAACAACCGGCTCGACACCGCTGAGCGTCAAAGTGATTGCCCAGAGAGCCACCGTGCCGACCAGACCGCTGATCCACATCGCACCGAGTGCGGGCATCCCCCGTTGCATCGAACGCCTCATCAACGTGCTGAAAAAGGCGTATGCTGCACCGCAAGCGATTGCGCACAACGCGCCGAACCAGGGTGGTGCGTGCAACAAAGACCATTCGGACGTGGCGTTGTCGGCTTGAGCATCCAAATCGCTAGGTTGTGATCGAGCGAGGACCAGTACTGCGATGACGAGCATGGAGATCGCAATCATCTTTCGCGCGCTGACCGGCTCGCCCAGAAACCACCTGCCAAGCACGGCGCCGCCGATCAACAGGGAGCCGAATGCAATGGGGACGCTGGCAGCCAGCCCGATGCTGCCCAGGGCGATCTGAAAGGCACCATTGCCGACGACCTGGCCAACCAACGATACACCCGCAAACTGAAATGCGGCTCGTCGAGACTGAATAATGGATGACGAAGATCGACGCTGCCAAGCCAGTGCGACGGGGGCCAAGAACAACACCGTTGGAGCCGACTTGACCGCGGCGACCAAGAAGGGATCCACCGACGTGGATTGCCGCAGAGCGACGTTCGAGATCGTATAGAAAATCGCCGATGCGATGCCGCACGACACGCCAACGCCCAGCCCAGGCGATGACCACGCGGAAGAAATTCGATCCATCCGATTTGGACGCGACAACGGTGAATGCAAACAACTTGCCCAAACACAGATGGAGCCGCCGATGCGCGGCGGTGCGGAAAATCAGAGGCGAATCGTAGGGAAGGGGCAATCATTGCTTGATTGCGTCATTCGACTCGGTCGATTCCCCAATCGCGGATAATGTACGCCCAAATGCCAAACGCGTGGATCAGCGACGCGATCACGACGAGCGCGTGCCAAACGACGTGCAAATAGCGACGTCGGTGATCATGGATTAAGATCCCGACACCGACACTGTACGTGACGCCTCCCAACAACATCGCGAGTCCAAGTGAAATCGGTACGTTTCGGAACATCGGGATCGCAGGTAACCATCCCAGCAATAGGTAAGAAACCGTACTGATTGAATCGATGCGATGATTCAAAATCAGCTTGGCGAAAAAACCAATCAGTGCTCCGATCCACATGCCAACCATCAGTGGCCAAAGGATGGTCGTGGGCGCGAAGGCCAGCACAATGGGCGTGTAAGTGCCCACGATCATCAAATAGATCGAGGCCTGATCGGCAGACCGAAATCGATCCAACCATGGCGGCTCCAGGAACACGTGCGACAACGTCGAACACGTGAACGTCAATAACACCGACGCGACGTACACCGAGACAGCAGCGGCCAAACCAGTGGAACGCTCGACATGGTTTGACGCCAACGAACTGGAGATCAGAAACCAACCGACTCCCACCCAGAGCAGGGCTGCCAAGCCGTGAGACCAAGCGTTCGCCCACTCCTGGTCCGGCTGAATCGGATGTGATCGATTGATGTCTGTTTTGACATTCGTCGATCGTTTCAAGTCATCAAGGGCAATGGGATCATCCTGCGTCACAGAGTCCGGCGTCCACCAACCAAGCTAAACATAGATCGACCCAGTAGTCATCCGCCATTCCATCATCTCGAGCACCGAATCCGTGACCACTGCCGGTGAAGACGTGCAAGGACGATGGAACGCCCGCTTGGTGAAGTTTCGAGAACATGGTCACTGCATTGAAGACCGTCAATCGGTCATTTTCGGCATGCGCGATGAACATAGGCGGCGTGGACGCATCGACGACGATGCCATCACGAAGCTCCGTCGGATCGTCGTCCTGGACCAGCCAAGCCGGATAAACCAGGCACGCAAAGTCGGGAGGCGTGATGATCTCGTCAGCCGAATCGACCGATTCGTATTGCGCCGATTTGGCGGTCGCGGCGTGAGCCACCGCATTTCCGCCTGCCGAAAACCCCAGACAGCCTACGCTTGTCGGCGTCGACGAAGTCAACTGGCCGGATCGCGTCATGGCGATCGCTCGCTGGACATCTTGGACGACCGGTGTCCAAGGATCGTCCCGTTTGCGTGTGGGAACGCGGTACTTCAGTAGAATCGCCGTGACACCACCGGCTTGGAACTGTTCGGCGATTTCGGTTCCTTCCAGATCCCATGCCAGTATATTGAACCCGCCGCCGGGACAAATCACCACCGCCGTCTCGGACGCCTTCCCCTTGTTGTTGCGGGCTTCGTAAATGTGAACAGAGGGTTCCGCGACGTTGGTTAGTCGAGTCACCCGCCGGCCCGCCTGCAGCCGACCATTGGCGTCGGTGATGTCGCGTTCCGGCTCCGTGGGAGCATCCCAACTCGGAGGCGAGTCTGGCCATAGTGGCCGCACCGTATCGGCCGACATGGCCATTGGCGACAGAAACGAAACAATCACACAAACAGTCAGATGCACTCTCATCGGGAAGCAGTCTCAGCAGCGGGAGGAAACCAGTTGGCACGGCTGCACAGTGTAGATCAAATCGCATTCAATCCGTCGAAGGCATCAGCCATGTCGCGGTGCTCGCTGGGACCATGGAACTTGTGTCGTCTGCGGCAGCCGGCATGACGAGTGTTTGAGTCGGCGGAGGATTCGTGGATGCGATCGCGATGTTGGAATCCGACTCGTTAGTGATCGGCTCCGCGAGGTGCGATGGTGGAGCCGTCGAAGAATCGTAGGCAACCGTCTCGAGCGCTGGCGACTTTCGGAGGCGACGGTTGAGGGCTCGACCATTGAGATGGCCTGCCACCAAGGCACCAGCGTAAATCGGGGCGCCGGCCGCTGGGAAATAATTACCAATGGTGGATCCGACGTACGTTCCATAGGCCGGGTAGAGAATTCGATTGGCTTCCTCGAGACCGGAGCGGTTACCGGTGTGATGGAGGTACGCCAGCGCGTCCTGCGTTGCGATTGTTTCGTGCCATAGTGGTACAAAACTGTACGCCAGTGCGTACGTTCCCTGAAGCTCACGCCGTGTGAAGTCCTTTGCATGCCCCCCCTCGTGCAGCGCGACGACGGGGATATCGCTGTATAGGTTGATCGTTTGGGTATACGGGTTGAAGTTATCACCGCCAAAAATGCGTCCCGGCAAGATGGTATTCGTTGCCACACTCGCTAGACCGAGCGTGTATCGGTAGGGCCATGCAATGGTTTTGTTTTTGGTTAGACGCTTGAAGTCATCTATCGGTGCATACTGGTTGGCACGCACCTTGACGTGGCCGAGGTGATTGGTGTGGAGGTAGTCGGCGACGGACTTCAACGTCGCCGGAGAGACGTTGTGGTTGTCGGCGCGACGGTCCCAAAGGAGCACCTTCGACGGAATGCCCACGACCCAGCCAACCGTGTCGACCAAAGCATTGGGCGCGCCCACTTCGATCTGGTTTTGAGTTTGCTGTCGAAGTTCCGGCGAAACAAAACGTTTCGAGGCGGGGATCTGTCGAGGCGTCAGGACCTTGCATCCGCTGGATCCGCTGAGCAGTACGGTCACCGCCAGCCAAAACAATGGTGTTCTGTCACCGTATCTGCGAAGTCCGACGAGTGAGATCGATCGGACCAGGATTGTCGACATCAGTGCATTCCATTGAGTCTTCGATGCGAACGGATCCCAACGTGGGAATCCGCCTCATCAATTCGCATGAACTCTCCGTACGTAATCCGATCGGCACGACGCAAATGAAGTGGTCACAAAACGACTCCAATTCACTCGAAAAGTTGCGCAAATCGGTTCCGAGACGCTGGATCGGCACGGCCGATCGAAACCACTCCGTTCATGGGTTGTTGATCGGCCTATATTGGCGTCAGTCTTCCAAGGCTCCCGAACGAGCTTCCGGTCGCGCGGCGTAGCAGCGTCGGAATTAGCTCCAGCCGCATCTGGCCCATTGGCGAGCGATGTCCAAACATCCAACGCCTTCGATGTTGATGGTTTGGATCTAGGCCAGCTTGATCTGTTGCAGGTCGAGGCGGTGACGAAGAAAAAGAAATCGTAACATCGACGTGGATACTCAAGCGAACGCGTCGGCTTCTTTCGGGAACAGTCTACGCGGGCTATTTGGCAATCAGATGGTTCTCACAGTCGGCATTCCGTTGATTACAGGTCTGACGGCGCGGGAATTTGCCGGCGTCCTGGCGCATGAACTTGGCCAATTCGCTCACGGCGCCAGTAGGCGCGCCAGTTACGTCGTTCGGTCCATCAACCACTGGTTTACTCGGGTCGACTATCAACGTGATCAAGTCGACCAGTGGCTCGATCGTGCAATTGCGGAGAGTGAATCGGTGATTGCGATCGTTCTGCTCTTGGGCCCCGTGGCTGTGCCTTAACGTGACGCAAGACTTCTACGGGAATCAAGTCGGACGAATGGTTTCTCTGGAGGAACTCCAAAGTACAGCCAAGCACTTGGACAAGGTCGCGACGATGCAACCGTAAGGTGGCCTTGGCCGCGACCCGGTCGCTTCGCGAACGGACTCCATGGTCCTGACGTCATGAATTGCAGCAATTCTCGGTGGTGCCGCCAGACCGCACTGAAATGGCGTCTGGAGAGGATGGCCTAGCCAGCAAAGGGCACGAAAGATTCCAGGAAATTGCGAGAACCACTGCATCCAGTTGGTTCGACGCAGCGAAGTCACAACATCCTCACTGAATGGGCCGTGTGGACCTGGCAATCTCAGCAATGGTCGCTCCGCCTCAATTCACGGTCTGAATCCAATTCACTCTCTAAAGACGCAAGACGATTTTTCCATGAAAAGCAAGTTCTCTGCCGTCCTGACGGCCCTTTTGGTGCTGGCAAGCACGACCAATGCACGCGCCGCGGATCTGGTTGATACCGCTGTCGCGGCAGGCAGTTTCAAGACGTTGGCGGCCGCGCTTGGTGCAGCCGATTTGGTCGACACCCTCAAAGGCCCTCGTTCATTCACGGTGTTCGCGCCAACGGACGATGCGTTTGCGAAGCTGCCGCCCGGTTTGGTTGACTCGTTGCTGAAACCCGAAAACAAAGCGAAGCTTGCCAGTATTTTGACTTACCACGTGATTCCCGACGCTGTGAAAGCCGAAAAGGTCGTCACGATGTCTGGTGCAGTCACCCTCAACGGTCAGCGGATTGACATTGCCACGGGGGATGGCGGCGTGCAAGTGGATGCTGCGAGTGTGATCCAAGCCGACATTGTGTGTGACAACGGCGTCATCCATGTGATTGACTCGGTCATTCTGCCGTCGGACAAGAGCTTGGTGGAAACGGCTCAAGCCACGGATGGGTTTTCAACACTGGTCGCCGCGGCGCAGGCCGCCGGGTTGGTCGACGCTTTAACGGGTCCGGGGCCACTAACGGTATTGGCGCCCAAAGATGAGGCCTTTGCGAGTCTGCCTGCGGGGACTGTCGAGAGTCTCCTGCAGCCCGAGAATCGGCAAAAGCTTGCCGATATTTTGAAATTTCATGTCATCCCTGGACGAGTGTACTCCGACCAGGCCTTGCAAGCTGGGTCCGCCAAGACATTGCAAGGCTCGGCCGTTCAGTTCTTCAACGGAAACGGTGGCGCGACGGTCAACGGAGCGAAACTGCTTGCTTTGGATCTCGACGCGAGTAACGGCGTCATCCATGTCATTGACACGGTCTTGATTCCGCCCGTCAAGAACGCCATTGTGGATCCGCGAAGCACCATTCGTCATACGATCGCCAAAGGATCGGCATTGTTCAATTCGGGACATCATGCGGCCTGTGCAACGCTTTACGAAGAGACATTAACGGGACTGATGGACGCGGATGTCGACCATCAACTGAAGGGGCACATGAGTCATGTGCTGTCGAGTGCCGGAAGCTGCTCTTGTCCCACGACCCGTGCGTGGACCTTGCGTCATGGGCTTGATCAGATGTACGCCCAACTGGCCGATTGAGCAGTCGCGGCGTATCGGCGATCTGCCATAATCATCCGGCGGTGGGCGGGCTTCAGTTCGAAGCTCCGTCCGTCGCCTGTTGATTGAGTCGAAGAGAGAGCCGCGATCGCACGCCACCGAGCCATGGAGATGCATCAGCCCAGTGACAACATGAATGATCTCGACTTAGAGGCTTCATCGCTCGCAGGTGAGACGCCGACCCTGTTGCAACGTGTCGCTAGCGGTGATCCGCAGGCGATGGATCATTGTGTCGATCGATACGGTGATCTCGTTTGGTCGCTCGCCAATCGTTTTCGACCAACCCATGCGGATGCCGAGGACGTGGTCCAGGAAGTCTTCGTGCAGCTTTGGCAGCAAGCGGACCGCTTCGATCCGACGATTGCGACGGAGACAACTTTCGTCGCCATGATCGCCCGTCGTCGCCTCATCGATCACCAACGACGTCAAGCAAGGCGACCAGCGACAACGTCCGAATCAAATCAATGGGCAATTGCAATGACCAATACACCCTTGGAAGATGCCGAGCATGCCGATGACGCGGCCAAAGCCGCTCGATGCATGGACGGCCTGACCGACGCCCAGCGGAGTGTTCTGATGTTGGCCGTATCGGACGGATGTTCCCATCGAATGATTGCGGATCAGTTGACCATCCCATTGGGAACGGTGAAATCGCACGCGCGTCGAGCGCTGGTTCAGTTGCGGCTCTGCATGGGCTTGGATCAAGCCGCCGAGCTGACGGGGAACGCATCATGAGCATCGGCGATAAACCATCGGGTGATGATATGAATCGCACTCAACTTCGTGAACTGATTGCGGGCCATCTATTGGATGATCTGAGCCAGGACGAAGACGCCCACCTCCGGCAGCAGGCGACGAAAGAAGAGTTTGCTGAAGAAGTCGCTCAGATGGAGCGGACTGTCGCGGCGGTCGCAACGGCCTTTGCCTTGTCCGATGAAACAAATATGCCCAGCAAAGTACGGGAGCGAATCAAACTCGATGGCCAGGCGTACCGACGTGTCCATCATGAGATTGCTTCGACGGTCGCCAGCACATCGTCGGCTGACCGGAATCAAACGTCATCAAACCGTCGGCGCGACCCAATCGCCGACCAGAGTGCCCGCCCTCGTGAGCGACTGGCTTGGGTCGTTGCGGCGGCTGCCAGCTTGTTGGCATTTGTCAGCTACGCAATCCATCGAGAGAATCCATCGAAATTGATTGCCGAGAAGCCCCCGATCAGCTTGGTTGAGCGGCGTGAGGCGTTCCTTGAGGCAAACCCATTCGCAATTCGAGCCGATTGGTCGGCGGGCACGCACCCGTTTGCCGATTCGGTCGAGGGTGGAGTCGTCTGGGACACCAAGTCCCAGAATGGTTTCATGAGGTTCGTTGGTTTACCGGTGAACAACCCGAATGAGGAGCAATACCAGCTTTGGATTATTGACCCACAACGGGACGATGAACCCATCGACGGTGGTGTGTTTGATAGCAACTCAGCCGGTGAGTTGGTCATTCCTATTGACGCGAAACTGGTCGTTGTCGATCCGCAAGCGTTTGCCGTTACGATCGAGAAGCCGGGCGGGGTTGTGGTCTCAACGCAAGAACGATTGCCGCTGCTGGCGCCGGTCGGTCGGTAACCATCCGTTTCATGGCAACCGATAGGCTCACTCGGCGTCCCATTCCACTCATCAGCGCCACCAGAAACGAACAAGTTCCTCCACACGGTGACCCTCAATCTCATCTCCCAGGGTTAACTCGTCTGCGAGAGCCGCAATCGCCGCCCAGCAGCCATCGTTGGCCATCACATGTTGCAGCCGACTGATGGCGTCGCGAAGAAGTTTGGACTGCCGAACGCCGTCGGTTTGGAGTCGCGCGACGAGTTGCCTTGCGACCATCCAGTCGTCTTCCCACGTTGCCGGATTGACTTCAGCGAGGTCGCGGTCGAGATAGACAAACTCGGCGACCGGACCCGCCAGCGTCGTCAGCAGCTCTTTTTGTTGCTGCCACTTTTGTCCGGGGTCCACTCGACCCCAGTTGACGACGCAGTCGCCGAATCGATGAGGTCCGGTTCCCGCATCATCCCAAGCGGAAACCTGGGAGAGCGATACACTCTCGATGGTGCCCCCCAGAGCACACCCGATGATCGCGTGGCCCGACTCGTGGTAGGCAGTCACGGTCTCGTCATCTTCGCCGTCGTGGACGTTCACCGCCGCGAACTCGGATGTTTGAGGTTCAACGCAACTCGAGCACTCGCCGAATACGGGTGGCCACGTGCAAATCGGATTCCTGTTGCAGCTGCGACCGCAAGATCGAGCCGGCGTCCATCGTCTGCATCGTCCCCAAAATGGAGACGACATGCAGACGAACGCGCCGATCGGAGTCGCTCAGCAGAAACTTCAACCAGGGGATCGGGTTTCCAGCGTGACCTCGAGCATACTCATCAATCAGACGAATTCGGTCTTCGGGAACGGCAACACCGATCCGCTGTGCGAACGTGATGTCGGCGCGAGGTAATCCGCGTCGAATCAATTCCGCCTCGGCATCGCCGGCGATCAGCGTGTTTGGATCACTTAGGTGGTGGAGCAGCGACTCCGTCCTCATTGCCGATAAGCTGGATCCAGGTGTGACGGCCGACGTCCGGACGATGTGAACGGTCTGCTGCTGACCGTTGACCAACGACGTTTGGTCAGCCGGTTCTTTCGCGATGGGTACCCGAACCAAAGTGGGGGTTTCCGATGGCGAAATCACTTCTAGCTGTCGGGGCTTTTCGACGGGCTCGCGTGACGGTGGCGCCACCGGGGGCCAGTCGGTCCAGACGGCACGCTGGCCCGAGCGCACAATGGTTGGTGGATCCTGCCGGGCTCGACTGACTACGATTCCGGTTGGTTCAACGGGCCGATGATATAATTGTTGCATCGCCGCCTGGGCGGTCGCGAGGACGGATCGTTCACCCGTTTCCGCCGTGTCTTCGGCGTACTGCAGGATGGTGCGACGCAGCAGTTCGCGGATGCGGTCGGCAACGCCTCGGCGCATCGGCAACTCGACGTCGTTGCCAACGACTAAGTTCAAATGGACGGCGAGCTTGCGGTGCGCCTCGTCACGTTGCGCGTTCGGCCACGTCAGCCATTCATCCTGGGCACCGTGTAACATTGCATACGCGGTCGCCGATACGGCGTCGTGCTGGCTGGTCAGTTGGCGCGTCAGCGGTGGAACCCCGGCCACACCAAAACTAGCAAGCTGAAGAAGGCGTTCCTGTTGTTGGGTGACGGGCAATCCGTCGATGCCATGTTCCAGGTTCGCGACCAGCCACGACTGTCCCCACTGAATCCCTCCAAAAATGCAGGCTGTCGCTATAGCGATGATGATGAAGAATCGTGTGGCACGCCACAAACGCTCGCGACGGCTCGGACCGTCATCGATTGTGATTTGAAACGGGTTGGGCGCGTCATCGAGTCGATCGATCGTGAAGTCGGGTCGATTCATGTCGTCGCTGAGCCGCCAATGAGTTCCAGATTGATGGACAAGGAATGCGTTGTTCTAGATCGACTCATTGCGGGAACGCCGAGATTCAACAGGATCAAAGCACGCGTATGAGTTCAAAGATTCCTACCGTCGAGCCGCCGAGCGGATCTGTTGAACCAGACGCGCATCCGGCTCGTTGAGCGTGACGACTTGATCGCGTCCTCCGCTGGAATTCCGAAAAATCACGATAACCTCGGATGCTTGGTCATCGAACCCGGCGAAAGCTTGCTCACTTGGTGACCGGGTTGACTCGGACGCGGCGGTGTTGGCTAGCAATGTCGCCGGTGGCGCGTTGGTTCGGTCACGGACCACGTCTTTCTTATACAGGCGTGCCAAATCGATTCGGTCCAACTGCCAGTGCACGCTTCCCGGTCCCGTGTAGATTCCGATGTCGGACTTGTAGTCGGCCGCATTGCAAACTCCGATCAAAGTGCCCGATTCGTCAAACAGCCCACCACCGCTTCGTCCGTCAATCGGTGCGCCTTCAATCTCCAGGTTGGACGCATCGATGTTTTGGTTGTACTTGTCCACGCCGGTGATCCGTGTGTCGCGGCGTGAGGGATCATCACCTCGATCGCATCCAAAACTGAATGCAGGTTGGCCAGTTCGAACAACGGCGCCGTCTTGAATGACCTCAACCGCCGTCACCTCGACGCCGGGACGGATCGCAACCAGTCCGATGTCTCGTTGGTCAGCATCGAAATCGATTAGCGTGCCTTCGACGGTGACGACTTCGCCGGCGACGAACAGGTCAACCTCGATTCGGTCATCGGATTGGCCATCACGAAAAAGGTGTCCACATGTCAGAACAAGCGCCTCGTCACCATGGGTATCAATAATCGTTCCCGTTCCCGCACCGTAGCCACGGCCATCGTAGACACGCATCCGAACGGTCGCCGCCCGGGCCCGTTCGATCGCGTCGGCCAAGGAGACGCTCGGCAAAACCTCTGATCGAATTGCCGCGGGCGGCTGGCGCGGGGAACCCGATGGCGGCAGGGCCGCCCTCGTCACCCCGGTCGCGTTGTTCCAGTCAACCTGCCTTTGTTGTCCGATCGATTGACCGGCGTCACGTGTCAACCCGCTCGTGTGCGCTGCCAGCGGCGTGAGCCGAGTCTGCGGCACGACGGAGCGGTTGACGGGCGCAAATTCGCTGCCCGTATCGACGATGGGTCCAGCTGGGTTCGTTGAAAGTGCCGCTTGCAAGTCACGGGCCGACTGCATGCCAGTTAATCGGGTGAGCTCTTTTCCGCCGGAAACCACCACGTACGTCGGTGTTTGTCGGATCCCATATCGTCGAGCCAGGTGTGGCTCGGTCGTCGTGTCGATCTGACGCACGGCGACTCCGCGCGCCACCATTTCGGAAATGATCGGACGCATCGCCTGGCACGGTCCGCATGATGGAGAGGAGAACTCTAGGAGGATCGCGTCGCTACTTGATGCCGTGGTGGCAAAAACCGCGCAAGTCAAGGAGATCCATCCCGTCGTGACTGCGAGCACCCAAGTTGTCAAAAGCACTGGTGAAAATTGACGTCGGTTCAGTCGCACGATGAGCACCCTTCCTTGGATGAAATGAATAGCATTGCGGTCCGTGAGCCGTCTCGATCGGCGGATAGAATCCTTTCTGTCGGCCGCTCGCCTTCACGTGTCTCCTTGACAAGTGACTGTGGATGATCCAACCGCTTGGTCACAAGATCAAAGACGATGACAAGCGGTGATCTTGAGAAAAAATGGCGAAATCATGAAAGAAATTCGACACCATGCTTGCTCGACCGACCGCGTTCCATAGCGGTGAAGATTGGACGGCTTCAACGCCAGTTAGGTCGCAGCTCACCTTGCCCGGCTTCCTCCGCCTCGAGCCGGGCGACGGGAATCACGCGTTGAAAGTCCGATGCCGATCCGCGAATGGAGGCACTCATCAGCAGCAACCCCAATCGAACCTCTTCCTTTTTTCGAAGACTTGTCTTCGTCACGCCGGGTGCCAATGACGTCGCCGTCCCCCGAATGAAAACCGTCACATTGTGCAAACGGTCGCCCAGGTTCCGTCCCGCGTCCCCTCCCACAACGATCGTGCCGGCCAGCGCCCCCACGCCCGCATCATCGCCGACATCCCCGAGGACAAATACACCGCCGCCCCGCATCGCGGCCCCACAGCGAGGCCCAGCGGATCCGTAGATCGCGAGTGTCCCCGCGGTCATGGCCGCCCCGGCGCCGCAACCCGCGTTACCATGCACACGGATGATACCGTCCGCCATGCCTTCTGCGATTCCATCGCCGACATTTCCATAGAGATGGACATCGGGACCCTGGTTATAAGCCCACGCATAGTGCCCCCAGTCGCCTGCGGCTCGCACGCGCACGGGAGATTTCCAGCCCATGCAAGATGCCGCGCGTCCATCGGCATGGAGGAGCTCGATCAGGGGCGGCTGCTCATCGGAGTCTGCATCCGGCACGCTTAGTTGGTTGATTGCCGCCCGGAGCTCAACTTCGTCCGCTTGAGCCAGGTCAATGACGCGGTCGGGGCGTTCGGACTTGGGATCGCTCATGTCGCGTTCTCCTCCGCCTCGCCTGCCAGGGTGGCGGCCATGTGGACGACGATCGACTGCAGTTTCTCGCCGGCGCGATTGGAGACTTCCAGGACGTCCGCGTGATCGGCTGTGACGGGGCAATCAGGGATGGCCATGTTCGTCACGACGGCAATTGGCAGCACGGCCATGCCCAACGCGTGAGCGGCGATCAACTCTGGAACCGTGCTCATGCCCACGACGTCGACGCCTAGAGTTCGCATCATTCGGCATTCAGCCCGCGTTTCGTAGTTGGGGCCGTTGACAGCCAAGTAGGTGGCACGATGAAGGCGGAATCCATCTCGATGAGCCACGTTTTCCGCCATGCCCAGCATCTTGGTGTCGACCGTCTTCTCCACCGGAAGTGGTACGGGCGGGAATGCATCGTTTATACGTTGGAGTCCGACAGGCCGGCCCATCGCACCGCCGAGCCAGCTCATTCGCTCATCCAACACGGCCACGTCGCCGGCGGCGAATCGCGGATTGAGGCCTCCAGCGGCACAGCTGACGACTAAATGTGTGACACCAGCGTCTCGCATTACGGCTAGAGGACGGGTGATCGTTGGCAGGTCATGACCCTCATACGAATGCAACCGTCCCGCCATGGCAATCGTTGGCATGCCCGCGAGCTGACCGAGGATGAACTGCCCACGATGCCCGATCGCAGTGGACGTCGGTATGCCATCGATATCCGAAAACGGTATGACGACGGCGTCTTCGATTTGGTCGGCAAGTCCACCCAACCCGCTGCCCAAAACGATGCCAAGAGTGGGTTTTCCGGACAAACAGCCATCGGTACCGGCGTCAAAGCGGGGGTCAAGCTGTCGCAGTGGGTCGGCAAGGGCGAATGACTCGGACATCACCGCATCGTAACGGCTGCCGTCGGCATTTTGAGCGCCCCGATTGATCGCAATCCGGCCTGGTTCGGTTTCCCAATGAACCTTGACTGAAGCAATAGCGTCGGATCAATGGAGGTTGGCCGACACTCCGGAACTCGTCGCGTCTTGGTCGTACCCAAGTCGAGACGGCCAAGGGGTTTGGCGTCGGGATGTCAGTCATTTTGGGCTTCCGCTTCTGCCGGGTCTTTGCGATATTCCTGCCGAATGAACACCGGTAATTGCGCCGAAACCGTTAATAGCCCCCCACACCTCCGCTCACGGACGTCGCCACGGAGCGACGATCTAGCGTCGAGCACGACAACGCCTTAGGTATAACTGAAATGAATCTGGAGAAGGTCAGGAACATTGGCATCAGCGCCCACATTGATTCGGGCAAGACCACGCTGAGCGAACGGATCCTGTATTACACGGGCCGTATTCACAAGATTGAAGACGTTCGCGGTGGCGGTGACGGGGCGACCATGGATCACATGGAGCTTGAGAAAGAACGGGGCATCACGATCACCAGTGCGGCCACAAGTGTTCAATATGATGGTCACCACATCAATCTGATCGATACGCCTGGGCACGTCGACTTCACCGTCGAAGTCGAAAGGTCGCTGCGAGTCCTCGATGGTGCCGTTCTGGTGCTGTGCAGTGTTGGTGGCGTCCAAAGTCAATCGATCACCGTCGATCGACAGATGAAGCGTTATCAAATTCCACGTCTTGCGTTCATCAACAAGATGGACCGTACCGGCGCCAATCCGCGTCGGGTCGTCGAGCAACTCCGCGAAAAGCTGGGCGCCGATGCCTTCCTGACTCAGATCCCGATTGGTGCCGAGGACAATTTTCGTGGCGTCGTCGATCTGATCGAAATGAAGGCGTACACATTCGAGGGCGACCAGGGCGAGGATGTGGTCGTCGCGGATGTTCCCGACGATCTCAAAGACGAAGCCGATGAAACTCGCATGTCCATGCTCGACGCGCTTTCGAATTACAGCGACGAGATCATGGAGCTGCTTCTCTCGGAAGAAGAAGTCTCCACGGAGATGATCTACTCCATCATGCGTGAAGCTGTCCTCAACGGTGCGACGCCGGTCTATCTAGGCAGCGCGTTCAAGAACAAGGGTGTGCAGCCGTTGCTGGACGCGATCACGCGTTACCTACCCAGTCCGTTGGATCGTGACATTTATGGACGCGACCCATCGGACGAGGAAAAGAAAATCGAGCTCAAACCAGTCAACGATAAACCATTTGTCGGAATGGCGTTCAAAATCGTCGAGGATCCGTTCGGCCAACTTACGTTCATGCGGATCTATCAAGGCACCATCCGCAAGGGTGAAGCGTATGTCAATCAACGTAACATGAAAAAAGAACGCTTCAGTCGCATCGTCAGGATGCACTCGGATAAACGAGAAGAAATCGAAGAGGCGACCGCCGGCGATATCGTCGCCGTCATGGGCATCGATTGCGCATCGGGTGATACGTACTGTGACGAACGTGATTACTGCACGCTGGAGTCGATGTTCGTCCCCGAACCGGTGATCAAAATTGCTGTGACGCCTTTGAATCGGGGTGACGGCGACAAGATGTCCAAGGCGCTGCAGCGTTTCCGCAAAGAAGACCCGACGTTCCGCGTTGAGACCGATGAAGAAACCAATGAGATCTTGATCTCAGGTATGGGCGAGTTGCACCTGGATATCTACATCGAACGGATCCGTCGTGAGTACGGCGTCGACATCGAAGTGGGTGCACCCAAGGTGTCCTATCGCGAGAGCCCGACCAAATCGATCGAGTTCAATTACAAGCACAAGAAGCAAACCGGTGGTTCCGGCCAGTATGCCCACATCGTTGGCAAGCTGATGCCGATCGAATCCACCAGCGAAGACAGCTTCGAGTTTGAAGAAAACATCGTCGGAGGTCGCATTCCGAAGCAGTACATTCCGGCGGTCGAGAAGGGCTTCCGCGATATCCTGGGCAAAGGACCTGTCGCCGAGTATCCCGTTGTTGGCACGCGAATCGAACTGGATGATGGTTCATACCACGATGTGGACTCCAGCGAGAAAGCCTTCTATACGGCAGCACAGGGGTGTTTCCGTGAGTACTTCAAGCAGGCTTCGCCCAAGTTGCTCGAACCGATCATGTTGGTCGAGATCGAAGTCCCCGAGGACTTCCAGGGAACCGTGACGGGTGATGTGATTCGTCGACGAGGCCTGATGACCAGCAATGATACCAACGAGGGTGTCTGCAAAATCATCGGTGAGGTGCCGTTAGCGGAAACGTTTGGGTATGCAACGGACTTGCGTAGCATGACCCAGGGACAGGGAACGTTCACGATGGAACTGGCGAAGTACCAACAGTGCCCCGCGAACATCCAAGAGGGCATCATCGCCGAGCGAAAAAAAGCTGAGCTCGCCGGGGCTCGCTAAATAAACACGGATCGATACTCCGAGTCCGGGCCTCGGCGGCACCCATCGAGGTCCGGTTTTTTTTGCACGTTGCTAAATGGTCTTGCCTCGGAGTCGTCGTTGCAGGAGATCCATTGAGGTTCCTCGAAGCGATGAAGTCGCCTGCATGACGGTGAGTGATTGCTCCACAAGTCATCGAAACAGAAATCACCCTCCCGAGAGAGCGTGAACTGAGAATGTGCAGACACCATTGGTCAAAGGACGGTGCCCCGAGACCTGTGTACACAAGAGCTAGCAAGCGCAATCAGAAAAGGTCCGAGTCTCCGGACCCTTGCGGACCCACGAGTGCAGCGTCAACTCTAAAAAAGTGGGGCAGGCATCCTGCCTGCCATCGGGAACGGACGCGACAAATCACAGGCTGGAAGCCTATGCTAGGATGTCGCGCCAAGACTAAAACGAAGCTGTGACGGCACTAGCTGGACGTTGCCAGTTGAGCACCGTTGTCAGCCGGCATCGACTCATTCCATTGCAAGAGTGCCGACGTTAGTTGCTCGACCACGCCAGGATGGTCACTGGCGACGTCATGGGATTCCGATTCATCATTCCTAAGGTCGTATAGCTTGACATCGCTCCCGTCGTATTCGCATAGTAACTTCCACCGACCGGAGCGGACTGCTAGGTCCGGAAGGTCAACGATTCCGTAGAACGAATCACGGTCGGGTGGCCGACGAAAGAAGATGGGCGCTTGCCGCGTGGCGCCGCCACCAATGAATACGTCAACGAGTGTCTCTCCATCAAACACGACATTCGGGGAAGCCGGCGTTCCCGTCAGCTCGAGCAGCGTCGGAACCAAGTCAATTGCGGAAAAGACTGACTCACGATCCGTCTGTCCTTCCCTTCGTACAATGCCGGGTCCCCAGGCAACCAACGGCGACCGTATGCCGCCCTCGTAGAGTTGAGTCTTATGACCGCGGAACGGTCCAGGTTGTCCGGCACCCTTTTCCGGTCCGTTGTCGGAACAGATCAGCACCAGAGTATTTTCCCTGAGTGCAGGATCATCGCGAACTCGGTCGAACAAGCGTCCAAGTTGTCGGTCCATGGATTCCAACACCGATAGATACAACCGACGCTTGGAGCCATCGCCCCACTGATCGACCGGAGGCCAAAAAGGTGCGTGCACGTCATCGGGCCAGAGGTTGACGTAGAACGGCTTGCCGGCCTCAACAGCTCGATCAATGAACGGCAGCGCCGCATCGACGAAACCGGACGTGATTTCGCTACGCAGCATCCAGCGGTAGCCGTCGCCCAGGTTCTCCGCGCGGGCCCAGATCTTTCCGGGTTCCGTCTGTCCCGGCTTGAGAGTCAACGGCAACAGTTTCGGCCCCATCCCCTCAAAGTTCGTTAACGATTCGTCGAAGCCATAGTCGAGAATCGGTGGCGCCTCGTTGACATCGCGTTGGCCGCCCATGTGCCATTTTCCGAAGTGCCCGGTGGCGTACCCAGCTTGTTGCAGTGATCGCGCCAGCATCGGAGCGGTTGGATCGAGCCACTGCGCCATACCACGACGCTTGTTGTCTTTCCGATTGTTGAGGAACGATGTGATCTGCCAACGCTGCGGGTACTGGCCCGTCGAAATGGCCGTCCGAGATGGCGAACAGATCGGTGAGTTGACATAGAACTGTTCGAACCGAATTCCCTCCTTTGCCATCCGGTCGACATGTGGTGTTTGGGCGTCGACGTTGCCGAAGCACGAGAAGTCGCCCCAACCCATGTCATCGATAAAGACCAGGATCAGGTTCGGTGGTTCGTCCGCTTGAATACCGGATGGAAGGCAAGACCAGGCGACAGCCAACAGCCAACCGATGAGACTCCGCCCAAGCCGCCGCGCTGCCCCATCTGGACGGCAGGCATCGTGAACGCGCCAAGCTGCTGTGTCGCTGATCATTGGGCTGCTCCCGGCCCATAGAGATGTTGGCCTCGTCGCGACGCCTGCAATGCCGCCACGGTATCGACATCGGATCCTGGATCCGACTGGGAAGCCATCCAAGCGTCCAACGTTTTTGAAAGGCTCTCCTGCACACCGGCAAGTTCACGTTGGCCGGCGAGGTTTTGCATCTCATAGGGATCGTCGGTCAGCCGGTAGAGTTCCTCGGCGGGTCGCGACAGATAGCGTTTCGTTAACTCGTAGACGTCCGGCTGTTTCAGTGGATTGGCGCCCATCCAAGTCGCCCAGTAAGGATTGTTGTGTCGTCCACCGCCCATGAGGTGTTTCTCGATGTAGATTTCCTGGGGCAACAGATTTCGAATGTAGTGGAACTGTCCGTCGGTGACGGAACGAATCGGGTATTTGGGCCCCTCCGGTAAGTTGTTGTGCATTGCAAAGGCGAATTCTCGATGAGCTTTGGCTCGTCCCGACAACACGGAGGCAAAACTGCTTCCGTCAAAGTCGTCTGACAGTGCTCCGCCGGCCAAGTCGACGATCGTTGGAGCCACGTCTGCGTACTGGACGAGTGCGTCGGACCGTTGACCTTCCGGGATGTGGCCCGGCCAAGATGCAATCAGGGCGGTATGAAGACCCGTGTTCCAGTTGGTCCACTTGCAACCGGGAAACTGAGAGCCCTGCTCGGATGTGAACAACACCACTGTATTTTCAGCGGCACCGGACGCATCCAGCGTCGCCAGAATCTCACCCACCTGATTGTCCATGTAGGTGATCTCGGCGAGATAGTTGGAGTAGTGCTGACGCGTTGTTGGCGTGTCACCTAGATTCGGTGGCAGCTTGATCTTGGCTGGCGGATATTGCGAGGCATCGCCCATGACCCACGGAACGTGAGGTTCCACCAACGCCACGACCAGACAGAAAGGTGAGCCGGACACCGAGTCACCCATATATTGCCCGATACCGGTGATGTCATGCGGTCGAGTGGGATCTCGGACGCAACTGGGGTCAAACCCAGGAACGTTGTCGAACGGGAACGCCGCCTGCGGTTTGACGTGGACCTTTCCCGCGATGCCAACACGATAGCCGAGCGGTCGCAGACGTTGTGGCAAACTCTTGGTCGCAGGTCGACTAGCCGAATGATTCCAAGAGCATCCGTTGGTCAGTGGATAGAGTCCCGAGAACAACTCGGCACGGCATGGCTGGCACATCGCTGAGGAAACGAATGCGCGATTGAATGTCAGTCCACGCGCCGCCAAAGCATCCAAGTTGGGTGTCTTGGCATTCATGCCACCATATAGCGGCAGATCGTTGTAGGTGCAGTCGTCCGCCATGATGATCAGAAAATTGGGCGGCGTTGCGGCACGACCCAATGACGCAAAGAGTCCCCCAACCAAAAGGGCAGCAGCGAGGGCGCGAGACATGAAGTGACCTATTTGATGGGGTGAAGAACGAATGAGACACGACGCCAACATAGTCGGTTCAAAAGTCTTGTGCTTCATCGGGACCGGGATTGGCATATGCGGGATCTTTTGCACGGATGTAGATCTCACCGTCGTCGAGCACACGAACATCCAGCGGCACAATCGTGACGCCTTGTTCATTGATCGTTCTCGCATTGTCGCCGAGGTCACGCGATTCAATGCCATCACGCGATTCCGGCGGCACATTCGCGTTGAAGAATGCCGTGCACCACCATCGCCCGTCTCGTGTTTGAAACGGTGTCCCGTGTCCAAGAAAACGACCCGCAAAATGCCGCGGGCCGTAGGGTCCCGTGATCTTGTCGGCAACACAGTAGTAGAGATTGTAAGAGCCCTGGCGTCCTCGATCCGTCGACCAAGCCGTTCCCAGGTGGACGTACTTTCCGCCGACCTTCAGCATCGTTGCCCCTTCATGGCCAATGCGGCTGATCGGTTTTCCGTTGGGACCGAGGCGCGTCCCGGCGGGATCAATCCGAACCGGCGGCGCGGTGTAGCTGTCAAGCGATGGAGACAGTGGCGCGACCATCGTGTTCTGCCACAGCAAATAGGTCACGGCGTCATCGTCGGTGAACAGGGAAGGATCGTGTCGTGATCCGAGATCTTCTCCCATCGGATGCGTCCATGGCCCCCGCAATTCCGGTCCCGCACTCAGAGCCAGACTCGAAACCTGTTTGGGGCAGTGAACCAGCGCCCATCGGTCCCCCATCCAGTGCACTTCCGGCGCCCAGATGCGTTTCGGCTTGTTGCCATTGCCCTTCGAGTTGCCATTGCCCATGGACGCGTGAATCGTATCGTCGAGATCAAATACGACGCCCAGCGATTCCCACTGGATCAAGTCTGGACTTCGGTAGACCCGAACTTGGTCACCGACAATGCTCTCATCCCCCAAGCCAATGTTGTAGGGATTTGTCGATTCACGTGGATCGCCCTCCCGAGGTTGCGTCCCGGTCAGATAGTATTGGTCGTCCGGGCCCAACGTGATGTAGGGATCTCGAATCCAACCGGCTTTGATGTACAACGCGCGGTCATGAGATTCCAGGCCCTCACGAATCGTTGCGGCGTCCATCACCGGTCCCGGCTTTCGATCGGTCGCTTGCTCGACAAAAGCGGTTGCAGGGAATTGGTCGGCCGGTTTGGTGTCGGTGGAGGCAAACAGCACGCGGTGCATCTCCGCCAGCTTTTTCGCAGGAATCTTGACGACCTTGCGGTCGTAGGTCATCAACCCGTTGACTTCACCTTCCACATCCGTCGTCTGCGTGTAGACGCCACCGGCGATGCCTTGCCGGCGTAATTGGTCCAGCATTTCGAGTGATGTCGCGTAACGCTCGCGATACTCTGATTTGGTTTTGGGCAGGCCGCCATAACCCCAGTTGCGACGATCGGCATCCCAAAGATGGCCCGCGACAGGAAACCCGTGGCCGCCGAATTCGCCGATGACCTTGATGAACCCGTCGAACCGCCCATTCTCATTGAGTTCAAACGGGAAGCCCGGATTCGGATATCGGTGCTCATCAACGACATCACCGACTGGCCAGAAGTTCCCGCCGCTGGCAACGTTGATCAGCCTGGACGGATCTCGTTGGACGGTCCACTGGCCGACCTTCATCGTCTGATGTTGTCCCCAACGTTCGTTGAATGGCACCCAGCTAACAATGGACGGGTGATCTTCTAAGGAATCAATCATCCGATCCAGTTCCAGCATGAACTGTTCGTGCTGTTCGGCCGGCCATGACGCGTCGACCGGATCGGGCCGCAGCCTTGTCCATTCCGGCCAATGCGTTTGTTTGACTCCCCCGCTGACCTGATCTTGCCAGACCATCATTCCGAGTCGGTCGCAGTGATAGTAATACCGACGCGGTTCCACCTTGATGTGTTTGCGGATCATGTTGAAACCCGCCGACTTGAGCCATTCGATATCGAATCGCATCGCTTCATCCGATGGCGGCGTGAGTAAGCCATCTGGCCACCATCCTTGATCGAGCGGCCCCCAATGGAAGATGACGTCGCCATTGAGCGTGAATCGCCAGTGACCATCGGCGTCTTGGACTTTGCCGACGCTTCGGATGCCAGCGTAGGAGTCGACTTGATCGACCAACGAACTGGATGCGTCCAGCAATGAGACTTTCAGGTCGTAGAGATGCGGCGAGTCGGGCGACCAGCGTTTTGCATCGTTGAGCGTGATCGTCAGCCGATCGACGTTGCCTTCGACCGAGGCGATCGTTTCACCCCCGTCACTGACTTCGAGACGTACTTTGGAGACTCGATCTCGGCCGACAATTTCCGGCGCAATGGTGATGGAGCCTTTGGTCGCGTCCGTCTGGACATTCAGGTCGGCGATGTAGCTGGGGCCTACCGGTTCCAACCAAACGGTTTGCCAAATGCCGGAGACCTGCGTGTACCAAATGCCCTTCGCGTTGAGTGTTTGCTTGCCCCGCAGTTGATACCTCTCGGTCGCGTCCTCAACGCGAACGATCAACTCGTTGAGGCCGACGGTCGCGGCATCGGTCACATCGAACGAAAACGGTGTGTTACCACCTGTATGCTCGCCGACCAACACGCCGTTGACGTAGACCTGACATCGATAATCGACCGCCTCGAAATGAAGCAACCAACGTTGGTCGGGCTTCGTCACTTCGAACATGCGTCGATACCAAAGGGATTCATCCTCGTGGAGCAACCGACTGACACCGCCGAGTTTCGATTCCAGGCAGAACGGGACCAGGATTGAACCGTCCCAGTTTTCAGGGGGATTTGGTCGGTCGAGTGGCGAAATCGCGTAGTCCCACTGGCCGTTCAGGTTCATCCAATGGTCGCGTCGCAGTTGAGGTCGTGGGTACTCCGTCCACGCGTTCTCGGCGGTTACTTCTTCGCCCCACCGCGTGATCAGGTCCGACTGAAACGGAGCGTCCGGATCGGATCCTTCAAGGCTGCCGAGTACTCGCCCGGTTTTGACCTCCACATTCGTCAACGTGGCGTCGATCCGGTTAGGAGCCTTGTAATCACCTGCCGCGGTTCGATCATCGAAGCCGATGTTGAGCGCATCTTGAGGCTGTGCGGGAATCAGACCTGGCGACTTTCCCGAGGCAACGAGTTGCCCATCGATGGAGAGTGTCATCCGTTGGGGGCGGAGGATGGCCGTGAATTGAAAGCTCGGTGGCGCCGGCGAATCCGAAATGATTCGATGCACGACACCATCCACTCGAACGTCGAACGCCAGTTTCCGATCGACGAGATGCACTGCATATCCGTGTGAGCGTCCCCCCTGAGCGGCGATGACACCGCGTTGCGCGCGTGATGCCACATCACCGGAAATGGTGATTGGCCGATTGTCGATTCGCGGTGTTTCGGGGGCCGTCGGTGACGTCGTGCTGACAAGACTTCGCTTGCCATCTCGGCTTCGAGGTTCGGGATAGTCGTTGAGGATCGCCCTGAGTTCCGCCAGCACCTCCGGTGCTTCATTGGCGACGTTGCGTGTCTCGAGTGGATCCGTTTGGTAGTCATACAACTCGAATTCCGCTTCCGCTTTGGCGGCGCCGAAGTCATTCCACTCAACCAACCGATAACGCTCGGTTCGGATCGATCGGCCCAGCTTCGTCTTCGGATACGCGTGGTACGCGTGGTCGCGAACACGAACATCGGGATCCTTCAAGACCGGCACCAACGAGATGCCGTCCATCGGTTGGGGCACCGAGGGTGCCGGTAGACCGGCAAGTTCAACGAGGGTCGGATAGATATCCACGCTCTCGGCGAGCTGGCGAGTGGACGAACCGGGTTTAGTAAAGCCCGGCGCGGCTATCAAGATGGGGATGCGGTTGGCTTGTTCAAAATTGGTGTGCTTGGTCCAAATGCCAAGATCGCCCAGGTGGAAGCCATGGTCACCCCACAGCACCACAATCGTATTGTCGGACAGATCTAGATCGTCCAAAGCGTCGATCACTTTTCCGATTTGAGCGTCGACAAAGCTCGAGCTGGCATAGTAGCCATGGATCAGTTTCCGTTTCAGATCGTCCTCAATCGAAGCGGGGTCTTTCTTGTCGGGAACGGGGAAGTAATTGCGGATTTCGCCTCCACGTTTTCCCGCGATGCTCGGCGATCCTTTGGGGAGGTCTTCGAACTTGGGCATCGGCAAACATGACGGATCATGCAGATCCCAGTACTTCTTCGGCGCGCTGAATGGTAGGTGGGGTCTTGCGAACCCGGCTGCGATGAAGAAAGGCACATCGTTCGTGTCGCGCCGCTTCTTCGCCGCCCGAAGGCGGTTGATGGTCTCTTGGGCGACGCGTCCGTCGGCGTAACGGTCATCGCTCACATCGGGAGACTCATACGCGGCACCGCGCGGAAGCGTACCGACTTCACCGAGTCGCTGGTTGGTAAAGAACGCTTCCTCACGGGTTAGCTGTCCACCCTGCGTACTGGCGTCGTCGATGTACTCAATCACCTTCTCGGCAAAGTGTGGGACGTCGAACGATTCGGGATCGCCCTCATTGCCGTGACCGACATGGAACACTTTTCCAAGCGACTCGGTACGGTAGCCACCGTGGCGGGCAAAATACTGAGGGAGCGTCACCGCATCGGGTAGTGATTTCCGCAATCGACTGCCCAGTCCGTATAGCCCCGTGGACGTTGAATGCGAACCGAGCATCAACGTGAAACGCGACGGAGCGCAAACGGCTTGATTGCAATACGCCAGATCGAACCGCATTCCTCGATCCGCCAAACGATCGATATTGGGGGTCTTGGCATGCTCGTCGCCGTAGCATCCCAAGGCAGGTTTCAAGTCATCGACCAGAATCAAGAGTACATTGGGCCTCACGTCGGCCCGAACGATCGACTCCGCCAGCAGCAGACTCGCCAATCCCACAGCGAAGGAAAACAAACGGGTCCGATGTCGATTCATAAGAAGGATCTCCAGCAGTTCTAACAGGTGTAGATGTCGTCGAGAGCAGTTCGACCCATCGGGGTACGCGAGCTCGAATTTCAAGCGGCACGAGCCCGAAGGTCCAACACGGGGATAGCGGGCAAGTCTAGCCAATGACCATCAATCCGCCCCCGCAAAGGCGATAAGCGTGGATTCAGCCCGCGTTGGCGTTAATGGGGGTGTACGTTGTGGCAATCCATTGAAGCGGCGTCCGCAATCCAGGATCGTCTCACTGGTATCTCGGTTGTCGACACGTCTGGGCATGCCCCTTGGTGTGTGAAGTCCACCACTCGTGGCAAATTAAAACGATTTCCAGAGAAGGATTCTAATATATATTGCCATATTTAAATAGTGCCTGGCTGACTTTATTCGCATTGTTTTCGCTCGGTTGGCGTGCAGCTTCGCCCGTCGTCCAAGATGGGTTGGATCGTCCACGCTTTGAGCCACGAGTCCGTCCGGCGGCCCAGTCTTGCTCGAGTTTGATCGAGCGGTTTTCTGGCGGCTGTCATTTCGCCTGCGACGGGCCGATGCGGTCCACCGTGCCAAGTGATTCCATGATCGTCACGGCGCATCGGTCTCACTTCCACAGTCTCTAGACCGTATCATCTGCTCGATGGGGAAGGCCGTCTTCCCGGTGAACGGACCCTTCGGAGCGCATCCGCGCCACGATGGAGCCAGTCGACCAGGTGTCACGAAGACGATGCCACTTGAAGGAGACAACTCGTTGAATACTCAGACGTTCGGATGGATACTGGTCGTGGCGGTCGCTGCCTCGATGCTCGTGATGGCGGTGATCCGGCCGCGTCTCTTTGTCCGAAGTTGCTTTCGGCCCCTGCTACGTTGCCTCTATCGGCCGCGCATCGTCGGCCTGCAGAACCTGCCTCGCCAAGGCGGTGTCATGCTGGTCAGCAATCATGTCTCGTGGATCGATGGCGTTCTGTTGCTATGGATGCTGCCGCGCAACATTCGCTTTGTCGTTGACGGCGGCAATTTCCGTTCCAAGGTCATGGACTATCTCGGCGCGGCATTCGACACGATTTACATGGGTCGGGGCCCGAAGTCCATTGGCCGCGCGCTTCGCGAGGCGCGTGCCGGACTCGACCGTGGCGATGTGATTGGTATCTTTCCCGAGGGCACCATCACACGCACAGGCCAATTGCAGGCATTCAAGCCAGGCGTGTCGAAGATCTTGAAGAACACATCGGCGAAGGTCCTGCCGGTTCACTTGGAGGGGATGTGGGGCAGCTTGTTCAGTTTTTCCGAAGGGCGATTCTTCTGGAAATGGCCCCAACTGTTTCGCCGCACACTGACGTTGACGATCGGCGAGCCACTACCTGCGGAGACGCCACTTGAGCTGGTGCGTCGTCAAGTCCAGTCGCTCGGCGCCGGGACGTGCATCGAGCGACGTGAGGAATTGCCCGTCTTGGCCGAGCGGGCGGTCACCGCTTGGAAACGGCGTGGGAGCCGAATGCAAGCCGCTGATTCAACGGGCGTGTGCGTTGGCGGTCGAGAATTGCTTATACGAACGTTGGCGTTGCGGCGGACCTTGAGACGTGAAGTCTTTTCCCCTGATGAGCAATTCGTCGGCGTTCTATTGCCGCCTAGCGTCGGCGCCGTTGCGGTCAACGTCGCCTTGGCGATCGATCGACGCACCAGCGCGAATCTGAACTACACCGTGACCAACGAAGTAATGAATCACTGTGTCAAGGAAGTCGGGATTCGGCATGTTCTTTCGAGTGATCGGTTCCTAGAGAAGATTGACGTCGACATCGATGCGGAGGTAGTTTCGCTCGACAAGATCAAGGAAAAGGTGACGATCGTTGACAAAGCATTGGCAGCGGTGATGGTCTATCTACTGCCATTGGTTGTTCTGCGTCGTGTTCTCGGTCTGCATCGAGTTGCGGCCGATGACTTGCTGACCGTCATCTTTACCAGTGGATCGACGGGCATGCCCAAGGGCGTGTTGCTGTCCAATGCCAATGTGAGTCACAACGTCGACTCCATCGGACGCTCGGTTCGATTGAACGACCAAGATGTCATCATTGGCGTGCTGCCGTTCTTTCATTCATTTGGTTACGCCATCACGCTGTGGGCCGCACAGACCCTGGGTCCCGCCGGCGTCTACCATTTCAATCCGCTGGACTCGAAACAGATCGGCAAGCTTTGCAAGAAATACAGTGCCACCGTGCTACTGGGCACGCCAACGTTCCTGCGTGGCTACTTGAGAAGAGTGACCGCGGAACAGTTTGCGAGCTTGGATGTTGTGGTCGTGGGAGCGGAGAAGATGCCTGCGGAGCTATTCGATGCATTCGACAAGAAATTTGGCGTCCGGCCCGTCGAGGGATATGGCACGACGGAGATGAGCCCCTTGGTGAGCGTCAACATTCCGCCGTCGCGTTCTCAAGCCCTCTACCAACCCGATCGCGCCGAAGGAAGCGTTGGAAGACCGATGCCTGGCATTTCGGCGAAAGTGATTTCTACCGACGATGGACACGAGCTCCGTGCCGGCGAAGACGGACTCTTGATGGTCCAAGGCCCCAACCTCATGACGGGCTACTCCGGACAAGCCGAACTGACCGCCAAGGCGGTGATTGACGGATGGTACAGCACGGGTGACATCGCCAATGTGGATGCGGACGGGTTCATCCATATCACAGGGCGACTGAGCCGGTTTTCAAAGATCGGCGGCGAAATGGTTCCCCACGTCCGGATCGAGGAAGAACTCTCTCGTCTGCTGATGGAAGGCGACGAAGATGACGAGCTGCGCGTGTGCGTGACCGCCGTTCCTGACGAAAAGAAGGGTGAACGCATCATTGTGTTGCACACGGCCACATCCAAGTCGATTGACGATCTTCGGGACGGTTTGAAGGACGTCGGGTTGCCAAACCTATTCATTCCCAACGTCGATGGTTTCATCCAGGTGGATGCCATTCCGATTTTGGGGACGGGTAAACTCGACCTGAAAGCGTGCAAAGATCTTGCAAGCGAACGGACGGCCAGTCAGCCCGCCTAAAACGCCGTCGAACGGTTGGTGGAGTCATGCCGGATCGGAACCGGAATGAGCTTGGATGAGCGCACCGAATTGATCGACCTCGCTAGGTGTCGTTGCAAACGAAGTCACCAGTCGATAGAGGCCCCAACCATTGGGGAGCGACAGGGCATCGGCGTCGGGACGCGGCCAAGGATAGAACTTCGCACCGGACTCCGCCAACGCCGCCGCATCGGAATCGGCCATGGTCACAAACACTTCATTGGATTGACACGGCCACGCTAGCCGCGCCCGCGGCGAGGCCTCGATGAGATCAACCAACCGGTCAGCCATCGTGTTGGCGTGTCGCGCCAGTCGCAGCCATAGGTCGTCATCAAGGTAGGCATGGAACTGAGCGGCGATGAAACGGGACTTCGAGAACAGTTGAGCGGCGCGTTTCCGGATGAATGGGAGTTGGCTCGCGTGTTGTGGATGGAAAAAGACAATCGCCTCAGCGCACCAACAGCCATTCTTCGTTCCACCGAAACACACCACGTCGACCCCAGCACGCCAAGTCATGTCTGCCGGACTCGCGTCGAGTCGGACCAGCGCATTGGCGAACCGAGCGCCGTCCATGTGGAGGGGCAACTCGTGATCACGCGCGATCGAACCGATCTGCTGTAGTTCGCTCAGCGAGTAGCTTGTGCCGAGCTCGGTTGACTGCGTGACGCTGATCGCCATCGGCTGACCGTGATGCACAAAACTTGGATCGTAACGTCGGATCGCCGATTCGAGCGAGTCGGAATGCATCTTTCCAAGATCGCCCGCAATGGGTGCCATGCGAGCACCACCGGTCAGAAACTCGGGTGCACCGCACTCGTCCTCTACCAGATGCGCCTGCCGGTGACAGAAAACCATCCCGCCGGGGCGGTTGAGGGCCGTCAATGACAACGAGTTTGCCGCCGTCCCGGTGCCGACAAAAAAGACGGCGACTTCTCTCTCGAAGAGCTCGTTGAATCGTCGTTCGAGCGACCGATCCAGCTCGCTTTCGCCATACGCCGGCGACGACCCTGCAGCGTGCCTGGCGATCGAATCGCTGACCTCCGGAGCGGCGCCGGCCCAGTTATCACTTGCGAACATCATCCTCAAACTCCATGCGACTGCGGCAAAACGGACGCCAATACCTCGATCAATCCATCGACTTGATCATCGCTATGCGCCGCTGAGATGGAAATCCGCACACGGGCCGCACCTTCCGGCACAGTGGGCGGTCGAATCGCGGGCGCAAAATAACCCGCATCGGCCAATACTTGACTTGCCCTCAGCGCCGACGCATCCGACCCCGTCACAACGGGGACAATCGGAATACCCGACTCCAACGTGGATCCAGCCGGTATTCCAAGTCGATGACGGACTCGCTGAGCCAATGATGCCAAACGAGATCGGCGTGTTCCCATGCCTGGCAGACCATCAACGATGCGACACGCCGCCTCTGCCACGGCCGGCGACAGGGCCGTGCTAAAGATGAGTGGTCGACAAGACTGAATGAGGTTGTCGATCACAACCCGAGGTCCCGCGACGAAACCGCCCTGACACCCAATCGCCTTGCTGAGCGTCCCGATTCGAATGGGGACCGCGTCTCTGTTCTCCGTCGCCTCGCACAGTCCTGAACCTCGCCTTCCCAGAACGCCCGTCGCATGGGCTTCATCGACCATCAGCATTGCGTCGTGACGCTGGGCAACACCAATCCAATCATCCAATGGGGCGAGTGTCCCGTCCATGCTGAATACCGAATCCGTGACGATCCAAATGCTCGCGTAATCACCACGATGACGATTCAAAAAGTCATCTGCGAAGTTGACATCACGATGGGGTACCACCACCGTCTGTGCCGCTGATAGACGGCAGCCGTCTATTAGCGAAGCATGATTCAGCGAGTCACTGAGAATGGCATCCCCTTCGGCTGCCAACGCGGCGACGGCCCCTGAGCAGGCCGCGTAGCCACTGGGCATGACGACCGCACTCTCGGTTTGCTCCATCTCAGCGATTCGATCGGCGAGCGTTTCATGGATCGGTGACCAACCGCATACTAAGGAGCTTGCCGTCGCACCATGGTCCGGTCCCGTTGATGATGTGTCGTCCAGGTCATCGAGCAATCGATCGGCGACAACGCCAAGGTAGTCGTTTCCACTGAAATTCACTCGACGCACGCCCTTTTCGTCGATGATGTCCGTCCCTGACAGCAGTGATGGTTTGAGTCTTCGACGTCGATCCATCGACTCTTGAACCACCAATCGCTGATGAAGTTGATCCAGCGTGGACGAGCTGGCAACACCTTTCATTGCGTCAAAAGGTGTTTCATCAAGTTCCCAACGTACTTGTTGATGCGTCTGGGCGAATCTGGAACATCGACCGGAAAACGTTCGCCAAATTTCTCCATCGCGACACCCATTTCAGTGGGATGTGTATCGACCACATTGAGCGCCGCAATCGCAACCGGGTGACTTGTGTTTTTCACATTCGCCAAGAACGCGAGCCGCTGCGCCGCCGCGCGGCGTTGACCATCACTGCCGCGGATCAGCAAAGCTTCGGCCGCAGCGATTGCCACGGCCGGATCATCGTCATCGAGTGTGTCCGCCAGTGTCTGGCAGATCGCGGTGGTGCCGCCATCGCTCTGGATGTCCGAGCGGGATTGGAGGGCGAGATTTAGCCCGCGAGCGCCCCAGTATCGCAAACCAGGATGCGGTTCGTTGAGCAATCCCGTCGCAAGTGCCACCGTCGCCTGATCGGGTGTTTCCCATGCCTTGGTGGCCGACCAGGCGGCCTCAACAAGGGCTTCGGCGACAAACTCGTCCGACAAACCGTACTCGCGGGGCGATTGGTCGCCGGCTAGCTGCAAGAACTGGGCCTCGGGCAAAACACCCAGGTCGCGCGTCTCGATCATCCAAGTCTTCAGTGCCATTTGCATCGCCGTCAGTTGATCGTGGTAGGCCGGGTCCTGGGCGAGATTGACCACCTCATCGGGATCGGATTGCAGATCAAACAACTCTTCGAGGGGCTTGGGTTTCCAGACTTTGGCTTGAACCTCATTCAACTGTCCCGCGTCGAACATTTCCTTCCACACACGCGTTGTCGGAGTCTGGAACATGTACTGGATGTATTTCAAATACGGTCGATCGGGATAGAAGTGACGCAAGTAAACGAATCGCCCATCGGTGCAACTGCGAACTCGATCGATGCGTTCGTCCATTCGTCCTCGATAGCCGAATAGATACTCTTTGGGCTCACCGGCGTGGGGACCCGCAAAAGGAACCCCCTGCATGTTCGCCGGTGGCTCCACACCGGCAAGCGAGATGGCCGTTGGACCACAATCGACGAAGCTAACCAATTGATTCGAGACTCCGCCGGGCAGGTAGTTCTGCGGCGCCAGCGATTGGAACTTCTCGGGAACATGGACGATGAGCGGAACATGCAGACCGGAGTTGAACGGCCATCGCTTGCTGCGCGGCATGCCAGAGCCGTGGTCGCCATAGTAGAAAATGATGGTCGAGTCAGTCAGGCCGTCTTCCTCCAACTGGTCCAGTACCTCGCCGACCATGGCATCCATTTCGGTCAGCCGATCGTAGTACTGTGCCCAGTCACGTCGGACTTCGGGTACGTCCGGATGGTACGACGGAACGGGAGCATCGGCGGGATCGTGGACCAACGTGTGTGGCTGGTTACGGATCTTGCTCTCATGACTGATGGTAAAATTGAAGACGCTGAAGAACGGAGTATCCGGCGAAGGACGATTCCGGAACGAGGCTTGTTTTCCGTTCTCATCCCACCCTGCATCGTCGGCGCCGCTCACGAAGTTGTAGTCGGTCTTTGAATTGTTGGTGCAAAAGTAACCCGCATCGTGCAAGACCGCAGGGTACAGCTTCATCGCCGACGGCAAGCGAACTTCCGAACGCATGTGGTGCCCTCCCAACGAAGTCGCATACATGCCGGAGATGAGCGTCGTTCGCGCGGGTGCGCAAACGGGTGCATTGGACCAACACGTCCGATATCGAAGCGATCGCGAGGCCAACTCATCCAGACGTGGGGTGTCGGCGTACTCGTCACCATAGCATCCCAGGTGAGGACCGTTGTCCTCGCTGGTCACCCAAACGATGTTGGGACGATCCGCGGCCGAGGTAAAACTGCCTCCGAGAATCGTGATAAGTACCAAGAAGCTGAATCGTCGCAATGGAACTCTCTGGGTCTTAGGAATGATGCCGTTTCAGGCCATTTTGATCTGTACGGATTGCAATAGTCTAAACACTTGAAGTCACCCGTTGAACGCTCGGCGGCTTGCTCTCAAGCCGTCGACATCAAAACACTTTCCCGTGGCGAAATCGGCTGGTTAGTTCGCTGGGACCTGGACAGGGTGCATCAGGTAGCCGACCAGATTGGTGATCTGTTGGTCGTCCAGCGGCGTTAGTAAGCCGCTCGGCATCGGTGACTGATCCGTCTGCCGACGATCTTCGATTTGATTCATCGGTATGTTCCAGGTTTGATCCGCCGCGACCAACTTGACGAATTGGCGGTTTGTCTCCGTGACGAGACCAACCAATAAATGGCCGTTGGTCGTCAGAATCTGAGTCGCTCGATAATCCGCACTGACGACCGAATCCGGATCGACGATGTTATCAAGCCAATAGTCCAGGTTGTCGCGTTGAGCACCGGTCAAGTTGGGGCCGACCTTGCCACCGGATTCAAACAATTGGTGGCATGCCGAGCAGTTCTTTTCAAACAATGCTCGCCCCTCCGAAAGATCGGCATCGACGAGGCGTGTTCTGGTGAGGAGGTTCTTCAGACGCGCCATCTCATTGGTTCGTTCGGACGGCGTTGTCCGAAAACTGCCCCAAGTCGCCTCCAACCGGCGAGTCAGGCCTTCGTCATTCAAGGCGACGATCGTCCGTGCGTGTGTCGCGGTAATCAACGAAGAATCAATCTGATCGCGTTCCATTGCTGTGAGGAGCACGTCGGCGGACGCAACGCGCGAACACAGCAACATCAACGCTCCCGCTCGACGTGGCGCTCGAAACCGCCGCAAGTGTTTGACGACCATCTCCGACAACGTCTTGTTGGCGTCGATTGAATCGAGTTGGAACGCGGCCTTGGATACTCGCACATTGATGCGAGGATCTCGAATCAACGATTCAGCTTGCCGAAGAAAACGTGCCAGATCATTCGTGGTAGCGACCTGGCGGCCAACAAGCCAAGCGGCGACCAATCCTTCGACCGCCGATGCACGTTGCAGGGGATTGATCGACGCGTCACCCATGACCGAAAGCATCGTTTCAACCGACTGGCCTTCGCCATAGACCCGTGCCAACGCGGCCAGCGTGTCCGAGTGTTTTGCAGCAAGTTCCGCGTTCAGGTTCATGCTTTGCATGAAGTCATCCAGCGCATCCGAGGGCTCGCACCGGGGGACGCCGACGAGACCCTCACGCATGCCTGTCAGAAAAGCATCCAGCCAAACCGAGTCTCGACTCATGGACGCCGTATGCAACAGATCATCCATGACGCCGCTCTGTGTATCCATCCTTTCGGTGATGGCACGAGTCAGTAACCGAGTCAACATCGGCAGCTGACTCGCCCTAGCGATTTGAAGAAGATCCCGTGGATCATCATCCGCGAGATTCATCACGCCGTACCAGATCAGCAGAGGCAGGTTGTGGTCGTTCGCAAAGTCGCCTTCGGCGGCGAAGGTCGCGGCGACCTCCGATCTAGATTGCTCTGGCAGACGCTGCAACGTCGATGCCATTTCACGAATTACGAGTGGCGACGATATCGCAGTGGAATGATGGGTGATGATGGCTTCCAGCACTCGACGGTCAATGACTCCACCGTTCAGGGCTTGCCGCCCAGCCGTCGTTCGTCCGTAACAATCGTCAATGGGCCAGTGTTGCGTAAGAAGTCGCAAGGCCCAAACCCGCACGGCTTCGCTGGGATCGTGACGCCAACAGTGGAGCATTTCGTCGACGTTGGTGGCGTCCACCGCGTCCAACGTCCACAGGCATCGCAACCGTTCCGCCGTCGGTGTCGTCGTGTCTCGAAAGTGGTTGTTCAACACTTGGATTTCTGCCGAGACGTCCTTCCCAGTCCTTGCCAACTCGGTCAAACGCAATCGTGCTTGATGGCTAAACCAACGTCGATCGGAGATGATGAATCGCGCTAGGTCGATATCTGAATTGAGACGCTCTAAACGATTCAACACCGCGCGACTTGATTCACTTTCAATGTATCGTTCGGCACTCGGAGTGATCCGGTAGAGTCGCCCACTGTTCCGATGCACGCCAGTGTGCTCGTGGCATTCCCCGAGATCGCTCCAGTCGGCGACGACCACACACCCGTCCGGACCCGCCGACAGTTCCATGCCGCGGAACCAGGGATCGGCAGCCTGCATGAAATCGGGTCCATGCGTGCCCACGTAGCCGGTTCCACGCCGAGTCAAATGTTCACGATTGATACGACGGCCATGAAAGTTGCACGTGAAGAGGTCGCCGCGCAGAGACGGAGGCCATGCCTTGTCTTGATAAATCATCATGCCACTATGGGCATGGCCGCCTCCGAAATCGCTGGCCGCCCCGTGCCGAGACGCGGTCCAAGACTTTCCCGTATCGAAGTGATAGTGGTCAGCATGTTGGTCAATTAGCTCGTACGCCATCGCATTGGGATCCAGCGTGAATGGTCGCTTGAAATGAGCACCAGCGATGGCGTGCCAGAGGTGGCCATTGACCGTGTTAATAAAGAACAGCTCGCCGACTTCATTAAAGTCGTGCCCCCACGGATTCGTCGTGCCGTGGCAGATCACCTCAAAGTGTTCCGTGTCCACGTTGTAGCGCCAAATGCCCCCCTCGATGGCCGTTCGTTGATCATCGGGCGTGCCTGGTTTGCCGACTCGACCCGGACATGAACCACCGCAACGACCATACAACCATCCGTCGGGGCCAAACCGTAGGCCATTGGCAAAGTTGTGGTAGTTTTGATCGGCCACGGTGAATCCATCCAATACGACCCGCGCGGGTCCGTCGGGCTTCAGGACCACGTCTGCCTGAGACACGTTTGCAAAGGGCACGAAGAGCAGTCTTGGTGGCGCCATCAACCATACACCTCCCCGCCCGATTTCCACACTCGTCAACTTGTCCACGGTGTCGATGAAGACTTGACGGTCATCGACTTGGCCATCCAGATCGGTATCGGTCAATACGATCACACGGTCTCTCAGGTCGTCTCGAAAGTGAAGCTCACGGCGAGCATAGGTGTAGTTTTCCGCAACCCACAGCCGACCGCGGGAATCCCACGCAATGTCGATCGGATTCCGCACATGAGGTTCCGAGGCCAGGACTCGCATATTGAAGTCGTTGGAGTGCTGGTCGCTGCGATCTTCACCCAGCGAAAACGTCATCGATGCCGCGGCATCATCGGCCGGTGTGAGTGGCACGAAGTCGTCGGCCGACGATTGTGCGAGGGGTTCGGTGTCATCAGGAACGGGAAAACTCGATGATCGAGGGCCGTCACCAACGGACCTCACGGCCGGCGCCAACGCCATCGCGACCAGCGGGATGATTGCCGCGTGTCTCCATCCGCCGAGTCTTCGGGGTCGAAATCGAAGCATGGGCGCAGCCGGATTTATTCGAAACACGTAGAACATACTGCCCACTGGAGTCATCTCGGATCGATCAGGACGGAAAACGAAAGTCATTCATGCGGCGAATTGGACAAACCCAGGACCAGAGTTCGGCTCAACGATTGTGCGACTACCTCGAGACGCAGTCGATTGATGCCAAGCCGGACGCCGATACGGACGCCGCTGCGGCGCACGACATCTGGATTCGCGACGAACGCGACGTCGATGCCGCGAGATCCATCTTAGACGAATTCCTCGCCTCACCGAGCGATCCGAAATTCAACGTGACCGATGAAGCAAAAAGGTTGCGTCTGGAACGTGAAAAGTCGATTCGCGAGAAAGTCAAGCAACAGGAAAAAGCCCGACAGCGATTGCGAGGACGCGGCGGAGTGGGAGGCGGCCAAACCGGGAGCATCCCCGTAACGATCGCCGTGATTGTGCTATCGACGCTTGCCAGCTTTTCGACGTCGTTTGGCCGGCTGCGAGGCCAAGTCGAGGTTGGCAATTTGACGTTGGAGCAGAAAATTTTCTTCAACCTGTCGTGCGTCGACCCGATTGAATACAAGGTCACCGGCAACCAATTTGCCAGCCTGCAGCAAGGTCAAGTTTGGCGCCTCGTGACACCCATGTTCTTGCATGGTGCGACGTTCCACTTGGCATTCAACATGATGGCTCTCTTCACTTTGGGCAGCGTTGTCGAACGGATTCATGGCAGCGTCTTTCTGGCGGGGCTGCTGCTGGTATCTCAGATCGGAGCGACCCTCTTGCAGATGTCGATCCCCGAGTTGCCATTGCTGCAGCTTCTGCGTGAGGGTCCCATCGCCATCGGTGCCAGTGGTGCGGTTTTCGGTGTGTTCGGCTTCATCTGGATCCGACCAAGATTCCAGCAGAACTATCCCGTGGAAATCCCGCAGATCAATGTCACCTTGATGCTCGGGTTTCTTGTCGCGTGCTTCACACCGTTGATCCCTGGGATTGCGAACGGTGCCCACTTGGGCGGTTTGCTGATTGGAATTGCGATAGCCCGATTCTGGCCTCGCGAGTGGTAACGTCGCAGGCACTTCGTGAAGTTTTGCGCGTTGCGATGCCGCTCATGGTCAGCACAGGGATGTTCTCTCTTGTGCTGTTCGTCGACCGCACCATGTTGCTCTGGCACGATCCGTCGGAGATGGGGGCGGCGCTGGCGGCGGGAAATCTTTTCTGGTTGGTCATTTGTCCGTTCGTGGGCATCGCATCGATTACCGGAGCCATCGTGAGTCAACTCGTGGGTGCCGGTCAGAACCGCCAAGTCGGCACGCTTCTTTGGCAGGTCATTTGGTTGGCAGCCATGACCGTGCCCCTGTTTGGCGCCGTTTCTCTCACCGGCGATACGTGGATTCGATGGGCCGGACAACCTGAGTCGATCCGCGCGATCGAGGTCGCCTACTTCAGTACGTTGTTGTGGGGAGGCGCTGGCGAAGTGCTCCAGACTGGATTGTCGGGCTTCTATGCCGGCATTCACCGGACACGAACCATCATGGTGATCAGTCTGATTTCCGGTCTGCTCAACATGATGTTGGATGCGGTGTTGATCTTCGGAGTCGATCTTAGCCTGGTCGGCCTGGGAAGTCCCGGAGAGCGAGTCTTCCATTGGGGCATTGAAGGTGCGGCGATTGCCTCGGTGGCCTCGTTTCATTTCAAAGCAATCGTGTTCGCCTTGCTATTGTGTCAGCGAGCTTGGCGAGACAGCTACGGCATCTTTGATCAATGGAAATTGAATGGCGCCATGATGAGACGCCTCGTGTTCTTTGGCCTCCCCGCCGGGCTGATGTATGAGGCGGAAGCGGGTGGATTCACAGCGATTGTCTTGCGGATCGGGCGACTCGGGGAGGGACCCCTCCAGGCGACGACGATGGCCATCAACTTCAATATGATTGCATTTATTCCCCTGGTCGGGCTATCGATTGCCACGAGCGTGCTGGTGGGGCAGTATCTGATTCGAGATGGCTGGCGACCCGCGCTGCAGCGTGTCCAGGCCGCGATGCTGATTGGGTGGACGTACTCGATCGCATGGGCACTGGCCTATGGTCTGGCGGCTGATGCGATGATCGGATTCTACGGTCTTTCGGCGCCGCGGACGTCCTTGGTCGATCAGACCGCCGTCTCCAATTTGGCCGCTAGCCTGCTAGGATTCGTTGCAATCTATGTGGTTTTCGACGCCCATCAATTGATCTTGGCGGGAGCACTGCGAGGAGCGGGCGACACCTGGTACGTGTTGGCTGCATTTACCGTCGTGTCCTTGGCAGCCGTGTTGCTCGGCATCTATTTTGAACCGACGCTCGATCGACTCGAGGACGTGACCGCGTCGTCAACGCAATCGGCACTGGCTTACTGGTGGTGGGTCATCACCGGTTGGGTGTTCGCACTCGCCGTTGCGATGACGGCTCGATTCATGAGCGGACGATGGAGATCGATGCGGATGGTTGAGTGATTCAGACGGCCACCACAAGACGAATCCCTAATGGGCCGATAACAACGACCCTCAGCTGTAATTGGGCGTCGGCGGTCGAAAATCACTTAGGTTGATCGAATCAAACCAATCGATCGTCTGCCGTAGTCCCGCTTCCAGTTGAATTTTAGGCGTCCAACCCAATTGCTGCTGGGCCAACGTGATGTCGGGACGCCGACGTGTCGGATCATCCGATGGTAGCGGTTCAAAGATCAGCTCGCTCTTGGATCCAGTCTGCTCAATGACCAACTCGGCTAGTTGGCGGATCGTGAATTCGTCCGGATTCCCGATATTGACCGGGCCGACGAAGTTGTCCTGATTCATCATGCGGATGATCACATCGCATAGATCATCTCGGTAGCAAAACGATCGCGTCTGGGAGCCGTCACCGAAAATGGTGATGTCATCGCCCGCCATCGCTTGACGAATGAAATTGGAGACGACCCGGCCGTCATAGGGATGCATCCGCGGCCCGTAGGTGTTGAAAATCCGGACGATCCGAACGTCCACCCGATTGCTCCGGTGGTAATCCATGAATAGCGTCTCCGCCACGCGTTTGCCCTCGTCATAGCAAGCGCGGATGCCGATTGGATTGACGCAGCCGCGATAGGACTCGGTCTGCGGATGCTGCTCGGGATCCCCATAGACTTCGCTGGTACTGGCCTGCAAGATTCGAGCGCCGCAGCGTTTGGCGATGCCCAACATATTGATGCTGCCCATCACGCTGGTCTTGATCGTTTTGATCGGGTTGTACTGATAGTGTCCTGGCGCCGCCGGACATGCCATGTTGTAGATCTGGTCGACCTCCAGATGGATTGGCAGCGTGATGTCGTGACGCACGAGCTCAAAGTTGGGGCGATCTAGCAGGTGGGCGACGTTCGTTTTCTGGCTCGTGAAGAAGTTGTCCAGGCAGATCACATCGTGACCCTGGTCGACGAGCCGCTCACACAAATGTGAACCAAGGAATCCCGCCCCACCGGTAACCAAAATGCGTTGAATCATGACAAAGGTTTGAGTTTGTTCGGGAGGATCAAGTTGTCGATTAATCGGGTGTTGCCGATTCGTGCCGCGACGACGGCAATGGCTGAACCGCCAAGCTCCGTGATGGGCATCATCGTCTCCGTATCCACGATGCATGCGTAGTCGATCTGGTCCGCTTCGGCCATGCTCTCTCGCAGGGTGCGTTCGAGTTGCGGAATATCGCCAACACCATCATTGACTTGGGCGGCGACGCCAGCCAAGCCGCGCGATAGTGACAACGCGACACGGCGCTGCGTGTCGGTCAGGTACGCATTTCGGCTACTCAGCGCCAAGCCATCGGGGTCACGGACGATTGGACACCGGACGATTCGGGTGGAGCAATTGAAGTCTTGCACCATTGTTTCGATGACGCGCAACTGTTGGAAGTCTTTTTGACCGAAATAGGCGGCGTCCGCTGGAATAACGTGCAACAGCTTCAGGACGATCGTTGCGACGCCGCGAAAATGCGTTGGCCGATGCTTGCCTTCCAGGACATGGGCGATTGGCGGGGGTTGAACAAAGGTTCCATAACCATCTGGGTACATGGTCGAATGATCTGGCACAAAGACCGCGTCGACTTGTTCGGCAGCGAGACAATCGAGATCCTGTTCGATGGGTCGTGGGTATGCCTGCAGATCCTCGCCGGCAGCAAACTGAGTCGGGTTGACGAAAATCGTCACGACAACCGTCTCGTTCTCGTCCCTCGCTCGCCTTACCAGCGATAAATGACCTTCGTGAAGGGCGCCCATGGTGGGTACCAATCCGACGGTTTGACCATCCGCCTGGCGATCACGCACGAATGAATGAATGGACGCGATCGAATCAAATTGACGGACGATTTCCGTCGGGCTTGGATTCCAGTTCAAACGTCCGCACTGCCTAACGCACCGGAGATCACTTCTTCGCTTACATAGATGGGCAAAGGCGGGTCAAAAGTAACCGCCACGGCGATGGCATCGCTCGGCCGAGCATCCACTTCAATGACTTCACCGTTGCTCGTCCGCAAGTGCAGCTGAGCGAAGTAAGTGTGCTTTGACAGATCGCTGATCACAACTTGTTCAACGGTTGCATCCAGTGATTCCGCGACCGAGACAATCAAGTCGTGCGTAAGCGGGCGAGGTGGAACGTAATCCTGCTTAACGCGTCGATCGATGTTGGTGGCCTCAAAAATGCCGATCATGATGGGGAATTGCCGATCCCCATCGACTTCCTTGAGGTAGATCACCTGGTTATCGGTCAGCTCAGAAATGATGATCCGAGCCAACTTCATTTGAACGGTCATTCGTATTCCCACTTCATGATCCAAGGATCCTCGTACTTCCGCTGAGCTGCCTTTAACTTAGCCTGGTATTCTGCCAACACGTCGGCGTGTCCCGGGCTGGTCGCTAGGTTGGTGGATTCATCCGGATCCGCGGCGATGTCGAACAACTCAAATTCGGGGCGTTGCACGTACTGGCCGACCGTCCTGGTACCGTAGAGCGCATCGTTACCCTTGGCTAGCTGTGCCTGCCAGCTGCTCGCCGCCCACAGATCACTGGCAAACGGATAGGGAAGCGGAAAGGCGATGTTCCAGATCAATTTGTACTTTGAATCCCTGACGACTCGCATTGGGTAATACATCTGGATTTCGTGGAAAGTGTGCGATGCGAAAATCTCTTGATGATGTTCCGCATTGGGATCCGCCAGCGCGGGGAGCCAACTCTTTCCGTGGTATGAGTCAAATGGCTTGTTGCCGTCCAAGTTATCCTTCGAGCTGAGAGCCAGTTGGTTTCTCAGCGCGTTCTTGCCCAGCATATCCTTCGGCGCGTTGGATTCCCGATCGAGCCCGCCGGCAAAGTCCAGGATGGTGGGCGTAATGTCGATGTGACTGATCATCGCCTCGGATTGGAAGCCCCGCTCGCTTTGGTAGGGATCGCGGACCACCATCGGCACCCTCAGGCCACCCTCGTAAACCGTTGTTTTTCCGCCAGCGAAGGCCATTCCGTGGTCGCTCGTGAACAGAATCATGGTCTTGTCATAGAGATCGTTGGCGCGGAGGATTTCCACGAGACGAGCCACGCCCTGATCAATGCGGGCGCACGACTGGTAGTACTGTGCCAATTCGCTCCGGGTCTCGGCTGTATCGGGCAGAAACGCGGGAACACGGACCTCTTCCGGCTCGTAAAAGACTTCGTCCACGCCTTCGTAGTGGCCAAGATTGGGGCGGTTGCCAAACAGATTCGGCTTGAAATCAAGTGGCGATGACTCGTCATCCCCGCCACCCCGGTGCGGATCGGAGGTGGCAAAGTAGAGGAAGAACGGTCGTTCATCGTCGTCGGAGATAAACGATTCGGCGGCGTTGGCCATCTGAACGGCGTTCCGTCCATTCCCCTTGAGGTACGTCTCATAGTGATAGACGGTTTCGGGAGCGACGTGGTACTTGCCGATCTGACCTGTTCGATAACCGGCTCGGGCCATCACACGTGGCAAAGCCAGACCACCAACGTCACCGAAGGAGGCAAATTTGTGATAATGGTGTTGGTGACCGAATTGCCCGTTACGATGATTGTGAATCCCACTCATCACGACACTTCGACTGGCACTGCACGAGGCGGTGGTGGCGAAGGCATTGCGGAAGACGACTCCGTCGGCCGCGACGGCGTCGATCGCCGGAGTCGTTGCGGCATGATCGCCATAACAACCCAACGTCGGACTTTCGTCATCGGTGATGAAAAGGATCACATTCCGTTCGGCAGCATCCGCATTAGATAACCGCAGCGATCCCCAAGCCAAACCAAACGTGCAGCACCATGCCGCCATCGACCAACACTGCAACGGATTGGAAGAGCGATGGTCGGCGATTCGGCGATGACGATAGTGCATGGCGTGGCTTTGATTACGTGTCGTTGAAAGTCAAGTTGGTTTGGCTCGTTGGCACGTTCGTACTTTACATGATCACCGTGTCAGGCGGAACAATTCGAGCGGATTCGCCACGTTCAGCGGAGGCGACACGAGCCCCTGATCGAACGATTGCATTCCTGCCGCAATCCACGGGCTCGCCAGTGCCGATACAAGAGCTCGGCTCGCAGGTAGTTGCGTCGGCGGCGCGTGGTCAAGCACCGCATTCGGCCTGGGCGAAGTACATCGCGATTTGGCGGGCGCATCACGAGTCCCCCGATGACAGCGCGATCCGGCAACAGTTGCAGATTCCGCTAGGAAAGTCTGCCATTGAAACGTCGCGTCCTGGACGCACTTCGCCCCCATTCTTGGGATGGCGACCGGGCTCATTTCGGGTCGTTCAAACCCCGCACTTCCAGATTCGGATTCGCTTCCCGGCCGCCAATGATCGAGACGATTTCGATACGGCCGTCACGGAACTAGCCGGTGAACTCGAGAATATTTTTTGCGTCTGGACGCAGGTCTTTTTTCCTCTGTGGTGGGAATCGTCGACGATTCAGCAAGCGTGCTCTGGGTGGGATCCCGAGCGATCGACCGCGAGCGAATTCTGCCACGCTCCAACGCGAAGGACTCGTGCCGGATCGTTGCGCCGGCATCAGGTCGTCGTCTTTGCAACGGATGCCGAGTATCAAGAGGCTATCCAGAGTCGCCGTCTCGCCGGCGGGGCCGTGATGGCCGTCGCATCGTCGACCGGCTTCTACAGCAGTCGGCTTCGAAATTCATTTTTCGTTCTCAATGAAGACACGGCGACGCGAGCCCATGAGATTTGTCATCAGCTCTTCTCCGAGGCGACCCATTCCAGCGTTGGCGCATCGCTTCGACAGGCATCGTTGCTGACGAACCATCCTGACTTCTGGCTTGTGGAAGGGATCGCCGGCTATTTTGAATCGCTGCGTTTCGACGGTGCGTTTGCCACCGTTGGGGGCTGGGAGAGTCCACGGCTTCAGTACGCTCGATACCGTCACATCGTCGCCCAGCAGCCGATCGAGTCGATGGCAGCGCTGCGGGGTAGTCAATCGGCTGTGCTTGCACGCGTTCGGTCATCCAGCGGCGCCGACTTAGCGGGGTGGTATGCCCAAGCAATCACGCGTGCCCATGCGATGATGGACGCCAACGGCGGCCGATTCCGATCCACGTTGCTTCGGCAGCTCGCGCGAGTCTACGGCGTTGCAATCCGGCCCGACGTTTGGACGGATGCAACCGAGGATCAGGAGCTCACTCCGTCGTCCATCGCTGCTTTCCTCAAGGTCAATGACGCGGACTTGGCTCTTGCGGGACAGAACGATCGCATGACGTCAATTTGCTTGTCGGGATGTCCGATCACGGGTGCCGGACTCGCCAGCCTGTCGCCGCAAAGGTCTCTCAATTGGTTGGACCTTTCGAGGACGACTGTCACGGATTTGGACGTAACGGGTTTGTTGCCCGATGCATCATCACTCTCGCGGCTCAGCCTCGAGGCGACGAGCATTTCGCCAGCACTAGCTGGTTGGCTTCGCCGGGCGCGCGATCTAACGGAAATCGACTTGAGTTGGACATCCGCCGATGATCTGCTTGTGGGCTCCCTCGCGGGCTGCCGGCAGCTTGAGACGGTGTGGTTGACCGGCTCACGACAAGTCACCGACCGCTCGGTTGACGTGCTACTGTCGCTGCCGTCAATAAAGATGATCGACGTCCAAAGGACCGGGATCACCGAAGCAGGTTTGCAGCGATTGCAAACGTCGCGTCAAAGGCTTCAGATCAATCCGCTGTCATTGGATCGATAGATCAAATCCGGGTCGAGGTTCCATCTTTAAGAACGAGTTGGCAGCTTCGGCGTCGTGGAATTGTTCCGCCTGATGATTCCAACGAAGGCGTTGACCCGGAAATCGAGTCGCAATGTTTCCCAGGAGGATGGCTTGCGTCATCCTGGCCGTGACGTCGAAGGAACTTCCCCCTGAATTCACGGCCCCATTTCGTGCCGCGGCGATCCAGCGGGCGAAGTGCGTCTGCCGGTCCTGTTCCATTTCAGTAAACACTCCCCGGACCCATTGACGCACTTCCGTACGGACGGTCCGGAGGGATTCCGCCGATCCGCCAGGGACAGCAACGACCTCCGGCCGCGGTGAATTGCTTGTGACCGCGATCGTCGCCCGGTCTCCCACGATGACGCAGCCGTGGTGCCCGGCGACAAACCCGGGATCCTTGATCGAGTCATCGGGCGAAATGGTGGGAAGGTCGGGCCGACGCTGCCCGTCGTACCAATGCACATCCACGCCATTCGGGCACCGCTCGTTGGCGGCAAATCGAAGTGTCACTTTGGAAGCGGTCGGAAAAGAGAGGTTGGTGGCTTTCACTCCAGCGGATGCGTCCAAATCCGCAATGACCTCATCCGGCATCGACAATTGAAGTGAGACGAACGCAGCATCGAGCCATCGACAGCCCATCGCTCCCAACGCACCGGTTCCAAAATCCCACCAGCCGCGCCATGCCATGGGCAGGTAGCCACGTCCGAACGGACGATGCGAAGCGGGCCCTAGCCAGAGGTCCCAATCCAGCGAGATTGGAGGGGCCGACGCTGCCGGAGCGGATTGCATGCCTTGTGGCCATGCGGGAGCGCGAGTCCACGCATGAACAGAACGGACGGCCCCGGCGCGCCCCGAAGCAATCAAGGCGTCGGTCAACTTGGTGCTCATTTGGCTCCGACACTGATTCCCCATCTGCGTCGCCACCCCGGCGTGCAGCGCGGCGGACCGCAGCAGTCCGCACTCGTCAAACGTCCGTGCCAGCGGCGTCTGCAAGTAAACGTGTTTGCCTCGTCGGAGTGCCTCGAGGCCCTGGACACCGTGGCCGTGATCCGGCGTGCTAATGACGACTGCATCCAATTCGCGATGCATGACGTCCATCATTTCGCGAAAGTCCGTGTACCGCGGTAGTTCCGGATGCATCTCATAGGTCTTCCCGGCTCGTTGAACGTCCACATCACAGAATGCGACGGGGCGCGCCCCGGCCGCGATGGCGTGAGTCAGATCCACACGACCCGTTCCCCCGGCGCCAATCTGTCCAAATCGAAACTGGTCACTGGGGGCGACGTGATTGGGGCCTCCAAGCACATTGGGGGCAACGAACAGGCATGCCGTTGAAGCCCGCAGACCTTGGCGCAGCACGGAGCGGCGCGAAACCGGACGTTCAAGACGCTTCATTTTTTGGTCGGTCATGTTCAACCCCATATGCACGTTCGACATCACCATTCACCTGGGGAACCTTCGCCACGCCCAAAATCGATGTGGTCGGCACGGGGGCCGCACGAAAGGCGACTCTTCATCGAACCAAAACGTCAAAATAGTTGAAAAGGAGCGAATCAAACGCGTCCGACACGGTCTTCGCCGTCCAAGAGTCTACACCTGAGGAGCGCGCAAGGGAAATATTTGGTCGCTTAGATCCAGAAACCTGCACCGTAAATTACCTTGTCGGTGCAGATGACGGTTGCCTACAATAAGGCTACCAAGTCGGATTGGCCTCAGGCGGGTTTGCCCAGCGACAGCATCGGTTTTCGACGCCAGCCCCCGATTGGTGACGTAGTCATTAGACAATATCAGTGTGCGTCGTCCGGCCGAGGCTTCGCACCACATGTTTGGAGGAAGACCCGACGATGGGAATTAAGTTGACCGAACGCGCCGCTGAAGAGGTGCTTCGATTCCGACAGGAACACAGTTTCGATGACTCCATGTTGCTCCGGATCGGAGTCGCCGGGGGTGGTTGTAGCGGATTCAATTACACGTTGAATTTCGACGATAGCTTTGATGAGAAAGCGGATAGCAAGTTCGATTGCCATGGGGTCGATGTCGTCGTCGACAAAAAGAGCGCCCTCTATCTGGATGGGACGGAAGTCGACTGGTACGACTCCCTCGAGAAAAAAGGATTTACGTTCAACAATCCGAACGCCGTGAAGACGTGTGGTTGCGGGAGCTCGTTCCAGGCTTAATCCAATCTTCGCGCACGTCCGCTAGCAGCATGGAACCTTCAGGAAAGCAGGTCGCATTGCGGCGGGCGGCGAGAGTGGTCGGTTGGAATCGCCCCCGCCCGGTTGACATAGCGACAGCTGCGGATGGATGCTTAGGCGATGTCTACCCGTCGCCGTGCTCGCGAAATTGTGCTTCAGCTGCTCTATGAAGCGGACCTGAATGATTGGCGTGATGAGGAATCATCGCGCCGATTCATTCGATCCAGGCTCCAGGGTCGAAAAGTCTTGACACAGTTTGCCTCGGACCTGCGTGAGGGGACTCTGAAGCAGCAAGGCGAGATCGATGAACATCTGTCTCGACTTTCGAACCGATGGGCGTTGTCGCGCATGCCCGTTACCGATCGAAATGTCCTTCGTTTGGGGGCATATGAGATTCTTTTCACGGAGACGCCCGGTCAGGTGGCGATCAGTGAAGCACTGACCCTCGCAAGACGCTACGGAGGGAAGGACAGCCCGCGATTCATCAACGGCGTTCTCGACAAGCTGTTCAAGACGACGGCGAACGAAGCGAGCTAAGAACCACGAAACGAGATCGGTCGAATTCGGCTCCTCAAGCGTTTTCTTTGGCGAGACGAATCACGAACTGTTCCAGTAGGAAACGATCGCGTCCTTCATTGCTATGGGTGCCTTTGAGCCGCAAATCGGCGTCGAGTAACCACGGCAACAACTGCTTGGCACGGGCTCGACCGAGTGTTTGCAGCTGTTTCTTGGCAGTTTGAATCTGGAAGCCTTGCCGGATTCCCGCCGCCGCCAGCGCGTCGTTGAATTGCCACGACCGATTGGAACGCTCGTGGTGTTCGATCACGGCCGTCGCCAAACCAAGCCGTCGCAGAGACCAGGCGATCTGCGGCAGCAACGCGATGGCGCGCTGTCCACTGCCAAAGAGCTTATCAAGCTGTCGTAATGCTTCGGCGGCATCGCCGGCCGCGATCGCATCGGTAATCTGCCAGACCGTTTTTCCCTTCCAACCGGCTACGATCTCCCGAACGAGCTGTTCGTCAATCTTGTCACCGACCGCCACATAGAGTGACAACTTGGCGATCTCGGTATCCAACATCCCAATGTCTTCACCCACCAACTCGATTAACGCCGACGCAGCCGAGGTCGTCAACTTGGCCTGATGACGCCCGGCAACGTAACCGGTCAGGAATTTCGCTCGCGTTGCGGTCGTGACGCCTCGTTTGGAGTCGTTGCTGTTGCCGCATAGTACTAGCATCTGTGACTGGTCGGCGGCCTTGTAGAGACGCGTATTGGACGCCAAGGCTTCCAATTCCAAGACTAGTCGAGTCGCACCACCGGGCTTGACGACATAGCTCTCCAGCTGCGACCGATGCGACTTCACAAACGGATCAGCGCTGCGGATGACCAGCGTGCGTCGTTCGTCGCCGCCGAAGTCGAATAGGGAGGCCGTTGCCAAGTCATCCGATAGATCGGACCACTGCACCGATTCGCCGTCAAACTGCGTCCAATCTGATTCGCCGACGATGGCGTCAATCGACCATCGACGCATCGATGCATCGTTGCCAACCACAATGGCAACGTCACTGGCCGAAGCGGTGGAACTGGCGTCCGTCAAAAAGTCAACTGCGTGCTGCCGGGGCATCAATCACTCAGGGGCAGGGCCGAGAGCCGAACTCATCCATCCGCGAAAAGCAGTGAAATGAACTACCGCAGTATGAAGCGATGGATTGCGATGCGACAACCCTCAACGTCAAGCCCAGCAACCCCGCCTTCGAGTCGATTCGGAGATGCTTGATTCGCTCTCCGCGCTCGAGACCCATCCGGGCCGTTCGTCACATGAATGCCTCAGGGTTGGGTCGCGTCTATCGCCGCCGAATTTGACGTCGCGAAAGAATCCCACCCAGACCTACCAGGCCAAATAGGGCGAAAGAAGGTTCCGGGATCGCCGTGACGCTGTCGGCGAAAGTGACGCTGTTGAGGGTGAACGTCTTTCCCTCGTTCCCGCTGACGCCGTTGAAAAAATCCCAGCGCATGGTCGTCAGATTCCCTGAATATTGGGCGCCGCCCGTCCCAGCGTCGAGGTCAGTACTGGTTTGAAGGTCAATCACGAAGGTGTGGTTGCCGGCCGTGGAGCTAATCACCCCTCGATTGAGAAAGTCAACAAATGCTGCCGGCTGCTCGTCCGTGTCGAGTCGCAAAGCGTGAGTCGACGGATCACCCACGAAATCATCTGACAGCGTGAAGTCAATCTCTGCATAGCGATACACCGCAGTGTCGACATTCAATCCAGTCAGTTCGGTGCCGGGCAAGTTCCAGAAAAAATCAGTGTTGGGAGGCGTCGCATTAATCGTGGCAAAGGCGGATGTCCCTGAAGTGCTGTTGGCAGAATACTTTGTCCCTGTTCCGTCCGGAAAATCGACGAGATTGCCTAGCACCTCGATCGTCGTGCCGGTGATGGAACCCTCTGAAATGTTAAGGATGCGGGCACCATGGGCAGGAAAACTGCCCAGAACGACGGTTACCAAAAAAACTGCGGAGCAAAGCTGGGTGTGACGCACGCTAGTAATCCTCTGGTAGCAAAAGCACTGTTAGGGGCGTCAGTATAATGACGATTTTGCCAGGGACCTTCACCAAAGTGCCTGGAAGTCGCACTAAATGGCCATTGAGGCGATTTATATTGCCTTGCAAATCGCTCGTTCAGGCCAATCTGATACCTTCATGGTTGCGGTTGCCACACCCCCATCGACGAACCGGGTGTTCGTCACTGGCGATCTGAAGCGTTAGGAGGCAGGCGTCAGCGGCTCCCGAAAAAACTCGATTCTCGGTGCAGCCGTACCCGAGCGGAGACACGTGAAAAACTCAGCCACGTAACGGACCGCGGATCGGCTCTCGGGCACCTTGAATCGGTCACCCTTTTGCAGGATGGGGCGTGTCTCCTCCATGGACCCGAATTGTTCGCTACCGGCGACTTGGCACGGGAACCAGATGCCGTTGTCTCGGGTAGAGTGACTACCGGACGGTTGAAGATAGAACTCCGGGTAGCAGTGTCCAGGAACCCATACCATCCGCGCTGGAATTTGCGCATTGCGACATAACGCCACAAACAGGCTCGTCATGTCCTCGCAATCGCCATGACCGGTTCGAAGCGCATCGGATGCGTTGCGAATTGGGCCTTCGAGGTACTGCACACGATGCCGAACCGTATCGTAGATCTGCCGGACACGATCCCACGCGTTCTCCGGTGCGTCGGCGGCTAGCTCCTTGCTGAGCATCCGAATCTGGATGTGGGTCGTGTCAATGTGGGGACTGCTACCCAAATACCGGCGAATTTCGCGTGGCAGTTGCGTCTGCTTGGCGATGACCAGCGAGGAGGGATCTGCGGGGCCGACGATTCGACGTTTGTCGATATCCATTTCGAACCAAACTTCCATTTCGGTTCCGGCCAAGACGCGTGGCATCGTGACGACGACCTGCCGCGCACCTCCATCGAGTTTCCGAAGTGTCACCGACGAACCGGAGACACTGACCTCTCTTTCGGTGACCTCAACGGATTGCTCGGGCCAATCCATTGGGACCGGGAACGTGGCCGTGCCACGTGTGAATGGAACAGTCGTATTGAGTCGAAATCCCATCCGCCACGACGTGGTCGATGGCTTGTCGTAGGTTAGGACTTGATCCGCGTCGGTGTCTGCCTCGCAGTACCCAGCCCGTGGTAGACCGGCCAAGGTCGCGGCGACCAACGACGCCCGATGGAATTGTCGACGATACATGTTGATAGTTTAGTCAGTCGACGCGGCGTGATATTCCGCTCTCAAAGTATTCTGCGATCACGGCATGACGCGAGCACCGGGTGGCAGCGGGTCTTCTCGAACGATCACGTCTCCCTGCGCGTCGACTTTCCGCGCGCCGTATTGGCGTGGTTGAAAATCGTCGCTCATGATTCCCGAGGTGCCGTAGCCGCCATCGAGGATCATTTCGTTCCCCATGACGGGCGCTCCGTAGTTGGAAGTGCCAAGATAAGGATCGACGCCATGATAAACCGTCGACCCGCCCTGACAGGATTCGCAGCTTGGTTCGGCCGGCATCCCCATGGCGTAGCCGCCATAGGTGGGGCCACAACCACAGTCGCCAGCGACCATCGGTCCGCCATAAACCGGTTGGCTGCAAGCGGGAGCATAGGCCTGCGGAGCATACACTGGCGGTGCCACCGGAGCGTATGGGACATTGCATGTCGGAGGAGGCGTCGGGTTATTTCGACGGAATGGATTCAACGCTCCGCCGATTGCACCAGCTCGGCTGCATAACCCGCATCGGGCGCCGCGGCCGAACAAGCAGCTACGCCCACCCGTGCAACCGGTGGACACCATCGCCAGAAACGCCAGCGTTACAAACGTGATCTTGCGATTAACCATCATCATTTCCTCGACGGGTCCATCTCTCAGGACAGGCAAAGTGAGCGTAAACGTTGGTCTCCAGTCGGCGACCTTGAAAAAGTAGGGCGCGTTGGACGTTGTGCAAACGCAACGTCGTTTTTTTTCAGCAACAATTCGATGACGTGCCACGACAGCGCGTTGCCGAATGACCACGGCGAACCGAGACTTCCTGACGGACGGATTTCTTTCATGCGACGGATCTTCATTGATCACAACCGGGTTGTTTGTCGCGACGATCGCATCGCGCGATGTCTTGCGATCCTGTGGCTAGGCTTGCTGATTGGCTTGGCGGCTGCGCCGCAGAGTACGCGTGCAGCGACGAGCGAGTCACTGGTCACTTCGATCACGCCACTGCGATTGAAATCGACCGATGCTTGGACGGAGGAGCCTCGCGAGACAAATTTGAACTCGGCGGGTGATGCGCTGCAGCAGCTCAACGATCACGACGGTGTCATGATTGACCCACCGTCGGAGGAACAGACGCTCACCGGTGACAGCATCATTGGCGATGCCATGCCGATGCGATCGGGAATGCCGTCATCATTAGCACATACGGTACCAGGCGACCGGCTGTGGCTGATCAGCACCCGGTCGATCACTTACAACGCGTGTCGCGCGAATCTGTCCCAACCTGGACTGAACATCAGCCGCCTCGACAAATGTGGACGTAGACGTCCCTCGTCGCTCGACGATTACCTGGCGACAATGGCGGTTGATCGACCGCGATTGATTTACATCCACGGCAATCGTCGTGAGGCGGACGTCGCGATCACACGTGGAATCGAAGTGTATCGTGAACTGTCACGGAAGTGCAGCGCGTCGATACCAATTGATTGGGTGATTTGGAGTTGGCCGAGCGATCGTGAGACCTTCATCATTTCCGACGCGCGAATCAAAGCCGAACGATCCGATACGCAAGGACTCTACCTGGCGTGGTTGTTGCGCCACCATGTTGCCAATGGACAACCGACTGGTCTGATTGGATTTAGTTTTGGTGCGCGGGTGATCTCTTCAGGGCTGCATGCCCTGGCGGGCGGGTGCATCAAGGGACGACACCTCGAAGGTCCCCCAACGACCAATGCGGGATTTGATGTCGGTATGTTGGCTCCCGCCGTCGTTTCCAGTTGGCTTCGGCGAGGAGGCCGACACGCAATGGCGACGAAAAACATGGATTCGCTGGTCCTGTTGTACAACCACAAAGACTTTTTGCTCAAGAATTACTGGCTGGTCAATCGCGTCAAAGGATCGACGGCGCTTGGCTACTCCGGTCCCGTTTCCTTTGCTCCCCGGTTTGACGGTTCGCGTTTACCGGTCCGCTCCAAGGATTGTGCCGCATCGGTTGGTAGCGCTCATAGTGAGAAAGAGTTCTATCAGCGGTCCTGCTGTGCTGGTCATGAAATGGCCAAGCTCATCCCCGCAACACTCACACGACAGTAGGAACTCGGCGACAGATGACTGGGTGGGGAAATCGGCCCCACTCGTGCAACAGGCGCGACCGTTCCAATCCGTCGGCGCGGTGAAGTTCGCGCGATGGTCACGAAGCGACCACACCTAGATCCAATGGGGTCGATCCAATGATGCGACGATGACCACTTGTAGGTCCTATCCGCATCCGAACGATTCCCCAGCCAGAGCGATTGCGCCATGCATTCCAGCGGCACTATGAAGGTGGCTGCGCACGTGCGCTCCTCGTTTTCCGGATACGGACATGAACGTGTTCTCTTTTCTACTGGACCGGATTCTCGCCTTCGACCAACGTCCATTTCGGAGCGGCGTTAGAAGAGGTTCGCGAAACACGCAAGAACCGTCCACAGTGGGTATCGCATGAGTGCGATGCGGTTAAACAGTCATTGAAGGTACCGCCTGGATTCAATGTACCGCTTGGCCAGTGTTCCCGTCTTGCTGGACAGATGATCGATCGCTCACCTCTGGTCAGATGAATTCCTACCGAATAGGGAAGTAACCGGGAATTTGATCCGATTTTTGCGGCAGCGGTACCGCGCGGTGAAGACGCAGGCTCGAATCCGCGTTACAAACTTGCAGAATCAAACCCTGGGATTCACCGCTCGGAAGGTGAACTATCAGACCAAACACCTCGAAACTTGTGACGAGTTGATACCGAAATGAGAGGCATGCGGACTCGGGCTGCCGAACTTCGACAGCGACGCCGGACGCTCGGACTGACGCAGGAGCAACTTGCCGCCGAAGCGAGTTTGGACGTCAAGACCGTTCGAAAAGCGGAGAAGCCGGGCGAAAGAGTCGACCTACGGGTCATTGTTGCGATCGCCGAGCAGTTTTCTCTTTCGCCTCAAGATTTAATCGAGCCCGAGGAGACCGCCTGCCCGCCACCCGAACGCCTGATCGAATTAGTGAAAAAGTGGGGCGAGTACTCGATCACGGGCGAGATTGACAAGTGGCTTGCCATGCATACCACGGACACCATCTTCGAGCTGCCGGAGAAAGGTGGGCTACCCGTCGCCCGCGACTGTCGTGGAATTGACGAACTCGACACGTTCATTCGAGAGGCAGCTCAGATCCTGCGAATTCACAGCACCGATCCGGCGACGGAGCAGTATCACGCGACAGGGAATCTGGTCTTCATGCGCGTCACGGCACAAATGGAGTTTTTGCCGGCCAGAGCCAGATTCGAAGCAAGGCACGTCAATGAGTTCGAGTTCGAAGGCGAGTTAATCAAACGACGAACAACGATCGCGGACTATCACCCTCTGCGAAAGATCCTGGATGAAATGGGTTTTGATCCAACCAAGCCCAATCTCGAGGTGTGAGGCTCAAGGCATCTGAGGTGCTTCCGTTGTTCGCACAACGCACCGGCCTAAGTTTGGGGGGCAAGAGAACCGGTTAAAGGGCTGCTTAATAGCCGATCGGCGATGTCCGTCTTCGATCGACTCAGTCTTTCTGGTGGCAATTGCTGTATCGCCGGGCTACCTGTCGCCTGGCAGATTCGAAGTTCAAATCAACCACAATCAGACCACTCAGAAGTAAAACCGGAAGCGCACGCTCAACCTCAAGCAAGCCAGCGGGCCCATCTGCATCTGAGCATAAACTCTTGCCGAACATTTTCTGATCGCGATTTGGATGCGCCACCAAAACCAACCCCATGCTGCGTGATTGACTTTACGTAAACCTACGACCTTCATGGAACCGCGAAAAATAGATACCGCGCACCAGTCCTTGGAGGTCATTAGCTCGCGCAACATGTCCGAATGGATGATGCAGCACCATGTCAGCTTGGCGATTACAACCTACCAAGCCGGAAAGCTGCTGCTCGTTGGTGTGAAATCCGATGGACGCCTTAGTGTTTTCGAACGGACGTTCGACCGTTGCATGGGTTTGTGGAGCAATGGGCAAACGATTTGGATGAGTTCTCGTTTTCAGCTTTGGCGGATCGAGAACATGCTTGACCCCGACTCGACCCAAGGTGAGTTCGATAGGCTCTACGCACCACAGCTTGGTTATACGACCGGGGACATTGATATTCATGACATCTGCGTTGATGGCGATGAGCGGCCCGTATTTATTTGCACTCTGTTCAACTGCATTTCAACCATTGATGAACGGTACAGCTTTCGACCCATTTGGCGACCGAGTTTCATTTCGAAGTTGGCAGCTGAAGATCGATGCCACCTCAATGGCATGACAATAGAAGATGGCATACCCGCTTACGTAACTGCTTGCAGCTGTTCGGATGTGGTCGATGGATGGCGTGATCGACGCGAATCTGGTGGTGTGATGATTGACGTTCGGTCAAATGAAGTCATCGCTGATGGCTTTTCGATGCCTCATTCGCCTCGATGCTATCGCGATCAACTGTATTTACTCGATTCGGGCAATGGCTTTTTTGGCCTGGTTGATATTCAATCAGGAAAGTTCGAGCCGATCACATTCTGTCCGGGCTACGCACGTGGATTGAGCTTTGTTGGAAAGTACGCGTTGATTGGTCTGTCGCGTCCGCGACATAGCGAGCAGTCATTCCAAGGACTTCCCCTCGATAGCCAGCTGCAACGGCATGGCACGGGACCGCGCTGCGGTGTGTTAGTCGTCGACCTTGATAGCGGCAACGTGGTTCATTGGATCAGGATCGACGGTGGCGTCATCGACGAGCTCTACGATGTAGTGGCATTGCCACGGACGTCTCGGCCCAGGGCGATCGGATTCAAAACGGATGAGATTCAACATTCCGTTTGGGTTCATCAAGACGGAAAGACGGAATCCTGGTCAGCGATGCCAAAGTAGATCCGAACTCGGAAAGTTTCCGCCTTCAACCAACCATAAACGTTTGGGGAGCTAACCCCTGCTGGTGACGTCGCCAGATCTCTCGAAAAGCTGATTCGAGTTCTCGGACCCGAGCCCGAGTATTGAAGAGGGGCGAATCCGCTCGCCGAGTCGCCAATTTTTCCGTTATTCGGGAACACTGATCCGTGTCGTTGCCCAGTTTGATCGCGAGGTTCTCGTATTCAAACAGATCGTTGACGATCAGTTCATGCAGGCCCATCGTCGTCAAGAGGCTCCCCGCGATACGCTCGGTCATACGTTCGCCCGGACACGTGATCAACGGCAGTCCAGCCCACAATGCGTCGGTCGCGGTGGTATGGGCCCCGCAGACGTTGGTATCCAAGAAGAGATTCGCCAAAGCGTGTCGAGCAAGGTGTCGTGGCTTGCTGGTGATTCCAGAGAAAACCAAGCGTGCTGCATCCACACCGTGACGCCTCGCTTCCTGACGAAGTGTTCGGATTGTCGCTTGATCATCATGAATCATCCACAGAACGCTGCCGGGAACGGCGTGGAGAATCCGCATCCATCGACCAAAGATCTGAGGTTGTACCTTGTAGACGGTGTTAAATGCGGCGAACACAAATCCTTTCTCCGGCAGTCCGAAGTCTGACCGACAGATCGGTGCGGTATCGATTGGCTGTCGATCGTCATTCATCTGATAGGTGTGCGGAAGATAAATCAGTGCTTCTGTGAACTCATTGCACAGTTGGCTTTGCGGTGGCGCGAGGAAGCGATCGGTGATGAAATAATCCACCAGTCCTCCCAATGTGCTTGGAAAGCCTAGGAAATGAACCAGGACTGGTGCCGGGCGTTTTGCCAAGACCGCAGGCCTGCCGTTACCGGCGTAGCCCATCATGTCGATAAGAATGTCAATCTGGTCGTCAAGGATCTGTTCGCAGATTTGGTCGTCATTGCATCCAAAAAGATCAATAAAGTGTTCGCTGTCACTTTGGATTCGCGATCGATAATCACTTCCGTCGTCGACTCCGTAAGAGTAAGTGAATACTTCAAACGCGTTTTGATCGTGATGTCCAAACATCGTGCGAGTTTGGTGTCCTTTTGCGTGGTTTCGGAAGTCGCACGCCAAGTATCCGATTCGCAGTCGATTCGATTGTTGGACACGCACGCGCTGATGCGGCAGGACTAACTTCGTGCATGCCCGCTGAAGCGCTCGTGTTTCACGCTCTGCGATTTGACGCATCACGTGTGCGGGGATCGGTAAAGCGGGAGCTTGTGAGATTCGAAGACTGGGACTCTTTTGCTTCGGCTCCTGCTCCAGCGCCGTCACAAGATCGGACACTCGGCGATGCCAGTCATCACGCCAATCACAGATTTCGGCGCGATATCGCATCCAGTTGGCAAGTGCTGCCGTCCACTTCGGCCTCAACTGAAGTGATATGCCAAAGTGGACGACGGCCTCTCTTGTTTTGCCATTGGCCGCCAACGCAATGCCAAGATTGAACTGGCTAGCCGGATCGCGAGGCTGTTCTCTGACCACGCGTTTGAGCAGATCCGCCGCGGGCACATTACGATCGCAGTCCAACAATTTCTGGGCAACTCGTTTAGCGAGCTCAATGTCCTGTGGTTGTGACTCAATCGCGTACCTGAAGTGCTCAATCGCAGCGTCAATCTCGTCAAGTTTGATCAGACAGTCGCCAAGATCGAGTCTCAGTTCCAAGACTCCCGGCTGCAAGTCAACCGCTTTGACTAGCTCCAACTTAGCCAGTTCGATGTCATCGCCTTGGCGGGCCAATATCGCTAGCAGATGGTGCGCCGCGGCCGTCGATCGAGGTTCCTCATTTCGTTCGACGACTGTCTCTGCCAATTGCCGCGCTAGCGCGACTTCACCGCCACGAAAAAGTTGGATCGCGTCAGTGATCATTGGCGATTTCATACCGCCAACGTAGATCAACTCTGGTTTCCTCTCCAGTCATTACGACTGTTCAATTCGAAATCGACGACTTGGAGGGAAGATAGGGGGAACTTAGAGGGAACTTCCTCAAAAACTGTACAAAAAATTTCCGAGATCGATTAGCGTTCCCGCTTCCGTCAACGCGTGGTGTTGAAGCATCTATCAAGTCAACTAGCTCATCGGCGATTTACCAAACCTTCGCCAGTGACAAAACTTCGGCAGGGATCATGCCTTTTAAACGGCGACGCCATCGAAACCGACATTTGAGAATCGAAACACTCGAACGTCGACGCGTGTTAGCGGCCTTCATTACGAATCCTCCGATCAGCACGAATGCTGATGGTGCATCGAGCGTGCAGGTTGCCGATGTCGACGGTGATGGCGATCTGGATTTACTCAGTGCGTCGTTCGATGACGACAAGATTGCGTGGTACGAAAACGACGGCTCCGAAAATTTCACGCTCCAAACGATCAGCGTCTCCGCTGACGGTGCCAGTGATGTTCAAGCGGCCGATATCGACGGCGATGGTGACCTGGACGTGGTCAGCGCGTCGTATCGCGACCATACCATCGCTTGGTACGAAAATGACGGCACACAATTCTTCACGCTGCGGACGATCAGTGACTTCGCGTTTGGAGCAACCAGCGTTCGCGTGGCCGACGTGGACGGCGATGGTGACTTGGATGTGCTTAGTGCGTCGTCCTTGGACAGCTCCATTGCGTGGTACGAGAACGATGGCACTCAGGATTTCACGTCTTGGACCATCAGCAGCGTGGCGTTTCGGGCCAAAAGCGTCCAAGCGGCCGATGTCGACGGTGATGGCGACTTAGATGTGCTTGGGGCGTCGGATACCTTCGGGGAAGGCATCGCGTGGTACGAAAACGACGGTTCGGAAAGTTTTACGTCTCAGGTGATCACCACGTCTGTCGATGGGGCACAAAGTGTTCTAGCGGCTGATGTCGATGGCGATGGGGATATGGATCTCCTCAGTGCGTCTTTCGATGATGACAAGATCGCGTGGTATGAGAACGATGGCAGTCAGAACTTTACCCTGCGGACGATCAGCACGTCTGCTGACGGCGCCAGTGATGTTCAAGCGGCCGATGTCGATGGTGATGGCGATTTGGACGTCCTGAGTGCGTCGGTCATCGACAATAAGATCGCTTGGTACATCAACGATGGCTCACAAAACTTCGCCCCTTCGACGATCAGCACATCGGCCGATGGGGCTCAGTCGGTTCGGGCAGCGGACATCGATGGCGATGGCGACTTGGACGTATTCAGCGCATCGTTCGATGACAACAAGATCGCGTGGTACGAAAATTCTGAATCCGACTTCGGCGATGCCCCATCCCCCTACCCAACGGCGTTATCTGATGATGGTGCAAGTCATGACGCGACGGGACCCACGTTGGGTTCGACTCGCGATTCCGAACTTGATGGCCAGGCTGATGATGGTGCGGACGAAGACGGGGTGACGTTTGGGACGATTCAGGTGGGAGCACTCAACTCCAGCGTCACCGTCAACGTTCAGGGCAGCAGCGGCTTTGTCGACGCCTGGATCGACTTCAATGGTGACGGATCGTGGGGTGGCCAGAGTGAACAGATCTTTGACTCGGTCAGTGTCGGCGTGGGTGACAACGTGCTGAGCTTTGATGTGCCCGCTGATGCCTTGGCGGGGACGACCTATGCCCGTTTCCGTCTGAGCACCTCGGGCGGGCTGGGTCATGGCGGATCGGCCGTCGATGGCGAGGTCGAAGATTACGCAGTGATGATCGTCTCTCCGACCCCAGCAGGAGTCGGATTCGTGGATCAGACCATCAGCACGTCCGCCGCTGGAGCTAGCAGCGTCAAAGCCGCCGATATAGACGGGGATGGCGATATGGATCTGCTGAGCGCATCGCAGTCTGATAACAAGATCGCGTGGTACGAAAACGATGGCTCGCAAAGCTTTACGTTGCGCACGATCAGCCTGTCAGCCAATGACGCGCGTAGTGTTCGAGCAGCCGATATCGACGGCGATGGTGATTTGGATGTTCTCAGCGCGTCGGTAGGCGATGACAAAATTGCCTGGTACGAAAATGACGGGCTACAGAACTTCACGCTTCGAACAATCAGCACAATGGCCGACGCTGCCTTTGACGTTCAGGCTGCCGATGTCGACGGCGATGGTGACTTGGACGTACTAAGCGCTTCGTTTGCTGATGATAAGGTTGCCTGGTACGAGAACGACGGATCTCAGGGCTTTTCGCTACGAACAATTAGCGTTTCGGCATTCGGGGCAATCAGTGTTCACGTAGCCGATGTCGATGGCGACGGCGACTTGGACGTGCTCAGCGCTTCGTATAGCGACAACAAGATCGCGTGGTACGAAAATGATGGCTCGCAGAGCTTCACGCCTCGTACGATCAGTAACTCCGCCAGCGGTGCATACAGCGTCAAAGCGGCTGACGTTGATGGCGATGGTGATCTCGATGTGCTCAGTGCGTCGCGAAGCGACGACACGATTGCTTGGTACATCAATGATGGTTCGCAGAATTTCACGATGCGTACGATCAGCGCGTCTGCTACCGGAGCACGCGACGTGCAGGCAGCCGACGTGGACGGCGACGGTGACTTGGATGTGCTTAGCGCGTTGTACTCGGGCGGTGCAGTTGCGTGGTACGAGAACGATGGTTCCCAAAATTTTACCAGTCGGATTATCACAAATTTTGCTTTCGGTGCACGAAGCGTCGAAGTTGCGGACGTTGATGGCGATGGTGATTTGGATGTGCTCAGCGCGTCCATTATCGATGACACGATCGCTTGGTACGAGAACGTCAGACTCGACTTCGGGGATGCACCGTCGCCGTATCCGACAAGCCGGGATGATGATGGTGCTCGTCATGTCGAGCGAGTTGGGCCAACGCTGGGCAGCACTTGGGACTTCGAGCTCGACGGCCAAGTCGATGATGGTGCGGACGAAGACGGGGTGACGATTGGGACGATTCAGGTCGGTGCACTCGACGCAAGCGTGACCGTCAACGTTCAGGGCGCCAGTGGCCTTCTTGACGCCTGGATCGACTTCAATCGTGACGGATCATGGGGAGGCCAACGCGAACAAATTTTTGACTCGGTCAACGTCGGCATTGGCGAGAATGTATTGACCTTTGACGTGCCCGCTGATGCTTTAGCGGGGACGACTTACGCTCGGTTCCGTGTTAGCACGTCAGGCGGTCTCGGCCATGGCGGAGCAGCGGCAGATGGCGAAGTCGAAGATTACGCGGTGACGATGATTCCCCCAGCAATCTCGGGCTTCGCTTTTGTGGATCGAACGATCAGCAATTCCGGGGATACCTTCCGAAACGTCCAAGCCGCTGACATCGACGGTGATGGGGACATGGACCTAGTCAGTGCCTCGTCTAGTAACGACAGAATCGCATGGCACGAGAATGATGGATTTCAAAGCTACACGCTGCGGACGATTAGCACTTCTGCTGATGGTGCGATTGACGTTCAGGTAGCCGACATCGACGGCGACGGTGATTTGGATGTGATCAGCGCGTCGTACAACGACGACAAGATTGCGTGGTACGAGAACGACGGGCTTCAGAATTTCACGCTACGGACGATCGACTCGATCAACAGCAACGGTGCGCGTCAGGTTCAAGTCGCCGATATCGACGGTGATGGTGACCTGGATGTCCTTGGTAGGTCCAGTGTCTTTACCTCCGGCGATTCTCAAGCTGCGCTCATTTGGTATCAGAATGACGGCTCGGCGGACTTTCTCAATTATTTTAGCTTCATCGGTTCATCTGAGACGGGCCGATGGCTCGATTCCGAATTGACGGATGTTGATGGCGATGGCGATTTGGATGTGCTCATCATCTTCCGCAACAACTTCGCGATTGACAGCACGATCGGTTGGTATGAAAACAACGGATCGCAGTCGTTTACCTTGCGGACGATCAGCGTCGCGGTTGCCGATTTCGTTGATGCGACCGACATCGACGGCGATGGCGACTTAGATGTGCTCAGCGCGTCGGCCGGAGATGATGCAATTTCGTGGTACGAGAATGACGGCGCGCAGAATTTCACCACACGCACGATCGACGCACCAGACGTCGATACGGCGCTCGATATAAGAACAGCCGACGTCGACGGTGATGGTGATATGGATCTGTTGCTTGCTTCAAGTGGCTCTAGTAGCCGGGGAGTTTCCTGGTACGAGAATGACGGATCTGCCACTTTTACCTTTCGAGCAATCGACGCGACATCTGCTGGGGCAACGCGACCTGCTGACGTTGATGGCGATGGTGACCTGGATGTGCTCGTTCTAACGGATGTAGGCAACATCACCTGGTATCAGAATTCGCTTGTGGACTTCGGCGATGCACCTTCCCCCTACCCGACGACGTTGGCCGATGACGGCGCACAGCACGCCGACACCGATGGTCCAACTCTGGGAACGACGCGTGACTTTGAACCCGACGGGCAAGTCGACGACGGCTCTGACGAGGACGGAGTCTTGTTCGGTGCGATACGAGCAAACAGCGGATTGGCGGGGGTCAACATCGACCTGCAAAATGCACCCGAAGCCTTCGTTGACGCGTGGATCGATTTCGACGCCGATGGCGTTTGGGACTCCGATGAACAGATATTGGATTCACGGCGTGTCTTACCAGGCCTGCAAACGCTCAACTACGTGGTTCCAAGCGATCTCGTCATTGGTGAAACGTATGCACGCGTGCGTCTCAGTTCAGCGGGCGGTCTGGAGCCAACCGGCCTGGCCGATGATGGTGAAGTGGAAGACTATTTGGTCACCATCGTACAAGACCTGTCGCTTGACCTTGCCGCCTCGGGCTTGATCAACGTCACCGTGACGCTCAACGGTCCCAACGTCGAGATTCGTGATGACGACAATGCGGGCACGGTCGTGGATAGCTTCGCCCTATCGAACACCCAGTCGTTGGCCTTGGTCGGCGGGTCGGCTGATGAAAGCGTGACAGTCGATTACGGCAACGGATTCTTTTCATTGCCCGATGGCATTGCTTTTGACGCCGGGGACGGCACCGATCGTTTGAGCATCGTGGGTGATGGAGGCACGCGAGCCATTTATCGATCCGATCAAGGATCGCTTGGTGACGCTTCCGTGACAACGCGAAACGGGACGGCCACAAGCGTCGTTGAGTTTTCGTCCATCGAACCACTGGACGTGACGGGAATGCTGACCTTCAGTGTCGATGGCGATCTGAATATTGGCACTGAGATGCTGACGATTGGTTCCATCGTTCGAGCCAACCTCGGTGATCTGACAACGATCAATGGCGGCGCGATCGTTTCAAACTCGGGTGTTTCGCTTGGTTCAGGCGAAGCGTTAATCGGTCATGGCTCGATTGACGCGTCCTTCGCGGGTGACACCGGTTCGACGGTCATCTTGGACGGGAACTTAGCCATTGGTGATGGCAACGCCGTCGATGGTTTCATTACCGATGGCGATGTCTTCGTCGACGAGCACACCCTGACACTGCGTGATTCCAACCAAGCGGTGCTTGGGTCGCTGACAAACCTTGGCAACGCCACTACACCGGGAATCATTCAGGCCGACCGCGGTGTCCTGGTCGATTTCGGTCGCAACATCACGGGTTACGGAGCGGTCGACACGCCCAACGACATCGCGCTGCTGTCTTTCATTAATGGGCAGATCACCGGCGATGACATCGCACGACCCATCACGTTGGATGGCTATATCAAAGGCGTCGGCGGCTTTGACAACGTATCCACAACAGGAACGTATAGCCCCGGCTTTAGCCCTGCCCAAGCCGTCCACGGCAGCGTGACCTACGATTCCGATTTGATTCTTGAGCTTGGTGGCATCACGCCCGGAAGCACCGGTCACGACCAACTAATTCACACCGGCTCGGTCACACTCAACGGAGATCTGACGGTCGAACTCATCAATGGATTCGTTCCAACGGGTGCTGAGCTGTTTGAATTGATCATCGCGGATGGTGGGGTTCAGGGTGAGTTTGACTCGGTCACATTGCCGACCTTGCCGTCCGGGAATCTGTTGGATTTGCAAATTGATGCCGGTGTTGTCCAGATCGCCGAGGCGGAAAGCGGACAAGTTGAAGGTCGTCACATCTTTTACAACCGATCGTTTTTTGATGGCGGCGGCTCGGGGGTCGATGGCAGCAATGATCAAGCCGCCATCGCAAACAAAGTGGCGCTGTTGCCGGGCAACACCGCGTCCTCGGCGAACTACACCAATTTCTCACGCGGCATCAACGGCATCATCGTCGACCTGTCAAACAGCGATGGCGTGACGCTGGACGACTTTGAATTCCGCATTGGCAATAGCGCCGTTGACCCGTCGATGTGGAGTTTCGCACCGACTCCGACGATGCTGCCGCCTGAGCTGGGGGGCGGAACCAACGGCTCGGATCGATTCACTTTCGTTTGGGACGACAACGCGATCCAGAATCAATGGTTGCGGGTGGTAGTTCGCGCCAATGAGAGAACCAATCTCGTTGAGTCCGATATTCAATATTGGGGTAATGCCATCGGCGACACCTTCGGCAGTACGGCGAACGCACAGGTCAACGCTACTGACCAAATCGCGATTCGAAGCAACCCGAGGAACTTCCTAAATCCGGCCGCCGTTGACGATGTGTTCGATATCAACAAGGACCGACTCGTCAATGCAACCGATGAGTTGGCGGCAAGATCAAATCCAACCAATTTCCTGACCGCATTAAAGCTCCTGAGCGTTTGATTCGATCGATGCGGGCCGTTGGCAGGCCTTGCAAGAAACACATTCTGAAACTCGATTTCCAACATGAGGTGAGACGATGCGTAGCATCCTGACGATATCGATTCTGCTTATGGTGTGTGGTGTCCCGTGCTTCGCAGACATCGTCATCGATATTGGCAATCCCGTTCTTTTGCCAGACACTCCCGACCAAGTCATTTCGATCCAATCGTCCGGTGGCGAGCAAGTCGCAGGTGTCAATTTCAACCTGCAAATCGATCCGGTGGTTGGCGTTTCCCCGGAAATCACGGGATTGGACATCGTTGGACCCGGCACGATTTTTACCTCCAGCAACACGGGACAGACCGGCACCACGATTGGCGAGCTGGACCCCATCAACCTTGCCAGTTTTCAATTTGCGTTGGCGTCAGCGACGACGACTAGTGGTACCGTATCATCCGATGGCGTGCTGGGTTTTGTCACGTTGGATACCACGGGAATCTTCGGCGGTAGTTTCGTCATCAACATGGATTCCACCTTCAACGGTCCAACGGATTTCGCGCCGACGCCGGTCAACACATTCCTAGGCGGCAGCCTGACAGTTGCCGCGATTCCCGAACCTTCGTCATTCACTTGGATGGCGTCGGCCGCGAGTCTTGTTCTGTTAACGCGATATCGTCGTGCGTCGCACTCCGGAAACACTTCCTCGGCGTGACCTACGACCATTCTCAAGGTTCGGGATAAACACTCCTGCCGATTGACCGCACCACCGAATCAATAACGAATCACATGCGAGGCATTCTCATTCGGGGTGAAAAGTGAGTTGCCCTGCGAGGAAGAAAACGGACGAAGAAAACGTGACGGGGTTAGTTATCTGTTGGTTTTTGTCGGAAGATTGTCATTCTGCTGTGCTGGTCATGAAATGGCCAAGCTCATCCCCGAAACGCTCACACGACAGTAGGAAGTCGGCAAAGGGTGACTGGGTGGGGAAATCGGCCCCGCTCGTGCAACAGGCGCGACCGTTCCAATCCGTCGGCGCGGTGAAGTTCGCGCGATGGTCACGAAGCGACCACACCTAGATCCAATGGGGTCGATCCAATGATGCGACGATGACCACTTGTAGGTCCTATCCGTATCCGAACGATTCCCCAACCAGAGCGATTGCGCCATGCGTTGCAAGTCCCTATGTTGCTTCCTTCTGTTGGGAGTCGTTGGTGCCCTCCCGGGGCAAGCACACCACCCTGGCGATCACTCGCCGGTCCACGTCTGGCCTCGAATCGATGTGATCGGTCCTCTGGGGAATCGCCTACCGCCATCGTATCGACGTCAGTTCAATCGGCCGACTTACCATGGGGGCAAGATCGCCCACTTCATTGCACCGAGTAGCCAGGAGGCGATTGCGTGGCATGCGGCCGATCATCTTGGCTTGTATGGGCGGCACGGTAATCGGCCATCAGGCGCCAAATCGCATTCAACTCAGCGAGTGGAGCGACATTATTTTTATCCAAAGCCATGGGAAGTCTTGACCGTCGGTCCGCGACCGACTGGGACGGCCGATCTGCCACCGTCGACCGAAGTCATCTTCGATGGTAACGAGGATGCTGACCAACGAGCCGAACCCGCGGGAGGCGGTGTCGAATTGCCCGCGCCGATCACCGTCCCTCAGTGAACCGTGGACGACTCTTCAATTTCGGAGCGCGTTCAAACGGGTTTGGCGTGACGACAACTCGAAAGTCTCGATAGAATCTCGAGCATCCCGATAAGCGACGCATCGTTCGGGATGAACGCTCGAGAGCAAGCGGCAAACGCGTTTTCCAACCAAGCCCTTGCCTCAAGCGGTCTGGTGAACCGGCCCGTCGGCCCAGTCGGAAATGGTCGCCGACCGATCCACGCGCGGGCCGTTTAGAACGCGCTCGCGAAGGATACCATGACTGGGATTCGTATCGAAACACGACGTGAGCGCGTTGAGGAATTGCTCGCACGCTACCGTGATCAGGTTGGCATTGACTTCGACGGCTACCGGAATCACGTGTACCGTTGCGTTACCTACGCCATGCACTTTTTGAGCGACTCCCTTGGCTACCAACAGCTCGTGGAGACCGCTTTCGCATACCACGACATTGGCCTGTGGACGGACCACGAACTGGCGTATTTGGAACCTTCCGAAGCGGTGGCAATTGCAGACAACGACCGATATGGGTGGGGATTGGATGCCGACGCACTGCGAGGTGCTATCCACTGGCACCACAAGCTGTTTCGATACAGAGGACAACACGAAGAACTGATTGAGGCCTGCCGCAAAGCTGATTGGATTGACGCATCACAAGGTTGGATACGCAAAGGCATGAGCAGGTCGGCGATATCGGAAGTCGAGTCCGTGTTTCCCAACTGCGGATTTCATCAGAGTCTGATGCGGCTGGCGAAGGATTACGGTGGCTCGACGCTTGTCGGCGGATGGAAAGTCACCCGAGGAATCGTGAAGTGGTGAGCGTGCCCTTGCACTTGTAGAGAGGGCATCCTCATCGTTCACCGAACGATCGCAAGCCATTTATCCTCGGAGAACGTTGACAAGATCCTGTCTTGGTTGGATCCCTGCCAAGTCCCCGATGAAGTTGACCCGAATCGGGTATCACCTGGTGTGGTATTCGCTTGCCGTGGAGCAGACGACATTTTTGTAGCTTCCCGTAGGCCGCGGCTGTCAGAGTGCCTGGTTTTTCCGTTGTTTGAAAGCCAAACCCTCATCGAATCCAGGAGATCACAACAACGGTTCGTCTTCGTGCATGGGCAGCTCTGATCGCTGAAAACGGGACCGTCGTTTTCGGGCGGACGCAAGAGTGGGGAACGTTCGACCTCAAGTCGCTGGTGGTGATGATTCCGAGGAACCATGCGCTCGCGACCAAACTGCCCGACGGCAAAAAGGGAGTCACCTGGAGACGGAAGCGTTTGGAACGCGGTCGTTTATCGAGACTTGTCGGGTGATTTTACGATCATCAAGACCGGAACCTGTTGGTTTCATTCGCCGAGTGCAGTGCCAGACGACCAATCCCCTGTGACAAGACGCCAAGGCCCTTCGATGTCGATCGTTTCTTGACCGCGTCGCGGTTGTCCGGATGATCGGCGACGACGATGATTCGGCGGGGTGTCACGGGGAGCATTGCCAAGGCGAACGGACAAAAAAGAAACGGGTCGAACATCCAATGGATGTTCGACCCGTTCTGGTGCGTCTTCGCTTTCGTCCGAGAAAGCTGAGCGAGGCGATCCGAAATAGCCTGCGTCCCGTTCCAGTTTGAGGTTCCGAGTACGTCAGGGCATTGAATTCAGATCGCTTCGATTCTCAACTCCTGCTAGAAGCATTATTCTCAACACAAATTCGTTACTCAGCATCCGCAAGCGGGTGCTGCGTCACAGCAGCTGTCAATCACTTCACAGCCACAATCGCTCGAAGGCTTCGCAAAGATCTTGTTCAACAAGGTCTTGATGCAGCATTCCTTCTTGGGTGCACAGCACGGTGCAGGCTCGCAGCAGCTCGGTGCGGCGTCGCAGCAACCGGCGGCTGGTGCGTCGCACCCGCCACAAGCCGACTCGCCACATCCGCAGGAACCCATGTCGCTGGCCGAGCTGACCGAACCACCACAGCAGGTCGGAGCGGGGCAGCAAACCGTAACCGGAACTTGCTTGCAAACCACTCGCGGCACGCACTTGGTGACGGTGTAGGGCTCGCAAACCTTGCGGCACTTGGCAACCTTGATGGTTTCCTGATAGCACTCTTTGCGGCAGGTCGTCGTGCAGACCGTCTTGGTTCGGCACTCGGGGACCATCTTGCAAACCGTGTACTCACACACCTTGGTGCGGCACTCGGGAACCATCTTGCAAACCGTGTAGTTGCAGGTCTTGGTGCGAGGCTCGCAGACCATCTTGCAAACGGTGTAGTTGCAAGTCTTGGTGCGGCACTCGGGAACCATCTTGCAAGTCGTGTACTTGCAGACCTTTTGACGGTTTTCGCAAACCATCTTGCAGACCTTGTACTCGCACACCTTGGTGCGGCACTCAGGAACCATCTTGCAAACGGTGTAGTTGCAAGTCTTGGTGCGGCACTCAGGAACCATCTTGCACACTTTGTACTCGATCGTCTTGGTGCGGCACTCAGGAACCTTGCGGCAAACCGTGTAAGGGATTTCACGGGTGCGGCATTCGGCGACACACTTGGTGTATGTCACTTCCTTTTCTTCGCAAGTCGGGACCCAGACCTTCTTGCAGATGGTCTTCGGGCAACCCTGAACGCACTCCACGCGGCACTTGCCGGGGCAAACGATCGTCTTGCAGGTGCTAGGATCGTAGTAGCTCGTGCTGGGCTCGCGAACGACCTTTCGCATCATCGGACCAGGAACGGTTTCCGTGACGGTGTCCCAGTGGCCACCCTTGACCTGGATGGTCTTGGTGTACGTTTGGGGAACCATGACGGTGTAGTTCTCGGTGCGAACTTTGTTTTCCTTCACGGTGTTGTAGACCGTGTAGTTCACTTGGCGAGTACGAGTTTCGTACACGGGCTTCATGACCGTGTAGTTGGTCGTCTTCGTGCGAGTTTCGTACACGGGCTTGTTGACCGTGTAGTTGATCGTGCGTTGACGAGTTTCGTATACGGGCTTCTTGACCGTGTAGTTGATCACCTTTTCATGTTGCTCGTAGACGGGCTTCATGACGGTGTAGTTGATCGTCTTCGTACGCGTTTCGTACACGGGCTTTTTGACCGTGTAGTTGATCGTGCGAGTGCGAGTTTCGTACACGGGCTTGTTGACCGTGTAGTTGATCGTGCGTTGACGCGTTTCGCGCTGCGGCACCATCACGGTGTATTGGACTTCCTTCGAAGTCGTTTCAGGGACCATTCGCACTTTGTTGACGACTTGGTCCTCGTAGTACGTTTCGGTACGCGTGCGGTAGCGAGTCTCTTCGACTTGCTCCATCACGGTTTCGCGAACCGTTCGCATGGTGGTGTACGAACCGCTTCCGGCAGCGCTGCTGCTTTCCGCGACTGCGCCACCATTGGCGACAACTGACCCGCCACACCCGCTACAGCCTTCATAGCTGACGGTGCCGCAATAAGCGGCGTGGGCGGCTTGGGCCCCCGAGACGACCGAGACGATCGCCAAGGCGGGCAACAACCACAACCTTCTCATTTGATGTTCTCCACAGGAAACTTCACGGACTTGCTTTGACGCAGCTTTCCATTGGCCTGCCGGAACCCCCCGGCGAAACCAGGCGACCGAATTCACAGTCCGTCACACTCGCATGTGGCCGACCGATCTCGAACGCTCCGTGATTCTTCCCGCAGCTTCGTGACTTGTTCGCAGAGTGACCTTCGACCAAACTAAGGCCGAGGATGCGTTGCTTTCACGAGGACACCGATCGTTCAAACCCGTATGGGTTCGTTGGACCAGGGGAGGAAGTTGGGAGCAGTCAAAATCTCGTCTTCTCCACGTGGGTAAACCATGCGGGATGACGAAAATGAATTCGATGCACTGACTACATCGACTACGGAGCAACGCTTGAACACGCAAACGACGTCAGCAAGGCAAAACAGGCTGATTACGAAGCCTTGTCGCACGAGCGGTACCGATGGTAGGGATGTTGTCGCGCGTGCAGGTTGGTGTGCGATGCAATGACCACGTCGGATGCGTTGACGCCACACAGTGGGGACGAATCGGAGCACGGACTCCCCCAAACGCAGGATGCCGAAACGGGAGAGGATGCTGCGACACCCCGAACGGCACTCTCAACGCCCGCCGTCGGTCGACTCAGCCTGTACTTCCGTGAATTGTCGCGTCTGGAGGCTGCTGGAACGGAAACGACCAGCAGTCACGACCTGGCAAGGATGGTGAACGTCAGCCCAGCGGTGGTTCGACGCGACCTGAGTTCGTTGGGACACGTGGGCCAGCGAGGGGTGGGGTACAATGTGTCGACGCTGTCCGATCGAATCGGACATGTCCTCGGCAGTGGCGTTCAGCGCAAGACGGTCTTGATCGGCGTTGGCTCGCTAGGCAATGCATTGCTTCGGTACCGCGGGTTTGGACGGCTTGGGTTTTCACTGGCAGCGGCCTTCGATACCGACCCCAAGAAAGTGGGCACGTCCGTGGGTGGCATCACCGTGCGGCCGCTATCGGACTTGGAAGGTGTCCTGGAGACCTGCCGACCGGAATTGGCCATTCTGGCCGTACCAAGCGAGTGTGCCGAAGACATCGCGTGCCGTTTGATGGCAGTTGGCATTCAGGGCATCCTGAATTTTGCTCCCACGACGCTTCGCGTTCCCCCTGGAACGGCCATCATCAACGTCGATCTTGCTAGCGAGCTTCAACAACTCGCTTTTCGAATCCAGCACCAAGGAACGGGGCATCATGAACGTCTTTCCCTTTGATTCAAATGATACGACTTCGACCGATACTTGTTTGCTTGGCCATGATCCTATGTCCCGCATCCTACGCGGGTGATCAGCCCAACATTGTCTTTATTTTGGCCGACGATTTGGGGTACGCCGAACTGGGCTGCTATGGTCAGGCCAAGATTCAGACGCCGAATTTGGATGCGTTGGCTGATGAGGGAATTCGATTCACTCAGCATTATTCCGGTGCGCCTGTTTGTGCGCCCGCACGTTGCACGCTGCTCACAGGCCAGCATTTAGGGCACGCCGAGATTCGGGGAAACCGAGATTCGGGCAATGGTCGAGTTTTTCCGGGCCAATGGCCGATTTCGGATGACATCGTCACCATCGCCGAAGTGCTGCAACAGGCGGGTTACGCCACGGGTGCCTTCGGCAAATGGGGATTGGGACCGTCCAACACAACCGGATCGCCCATTCGCCAGGGGTTTGACCGCTACTTTGGCTACAACTGTCAACGCAACGCCCACAGCTTCTATCCACCATTTCTGGACAGCGACGAACGGGAAGTTCGTTTAAACGCCTTTCCAATTCCAGGGCACCACCGGCAGCCTGACGGCCCGGTCAACGCGGAAGACTACCGAAGTCAACACTATGCGCCTGATAGAATCCTTGCGAAGGCGATTGAATTCATTGATGCATCCAAGGACCAACCGTTTTTCCTCTATCTGCCGTTTGTGGAACCCCATGTCGCGATGCAGCCGCCTCAATCCTGGATCGACCATTACCCGGAGGAATGGGATGCGGAAAATGGCCCTTACCGCGGTGACAACGGCTACTTACCTCATCCGAGACCGCGCGCGGCGTACGCTGCCATGATCAGCGACCTCGATGAACATGTTGGCACCATCTTGAAACGTCTGAAACGCCACGGTCTAACGGACGACACGATCGTGATATTTTCGTCCGATAATGGGCCGACGCATGGTGGACGAAATCCCAACTTTCACATCGGCGGCGCCGGATGCACTTTCTTTGATTCAAATGGACCGCTGAAAGGGTTCAAGGGCAGTGTCGACGAAGGCGGCATCCGTGTTCCTTGCATCGTGCGCTGGCCAGGGCACGTCCCCGCGGGTGCTACCACGGACTACGCGTCCTACTTTCCCGACTGGTTCCCGACGTTGAGCGAGATCGGAAACGGTGATCTTCCCGATCAAACTCTCGATGGGGTGAGTCTGGTCGACGTGATCGCGGGCGACCTGAATCGCCGAGCCGAACCGATGATTTGGAGTTTTGCGGGCTATGGTGGGCAAGCCGCGGTTCGATTGGGCGACTGGAAAGCCGTCAGACGAAATCTCAATCGACCTCAACCCACTGATTGGGAGCTCTACGACCTATCGACGGACATCGGAGAAACAAACGACGTTGCGGCGTCGAATCCCGATCTGGTGGCGAAAATAGAAGCCACGTTCGTCAGCGAGCGCACAGTCGAACCGGACTTCCCAATGGCAGCCTACGATACCGACGCACCGTGAACGCCAACGAAGACGAAGCGTTCCCATTGCTCAGCGAGTTTCCACGTCCCGATCGCGTGTCGCGATGTGGGTGCTCGGCCATGATTGTAGGATCGCGTCGCGAAGGGATGTCAATCGATCTGCCATCGCCGCGACCATTTCGTAAGCGACGGCGACGTCGATGGACGCGTTTGGTAGTTCGTCCGGAGTCGGCATGAGTGTCACGGTGAGATCGTCCGACGGAGTCTTGTCCGTCTGCAGATCGGCCATCGCCATCTGGACTCTTTCCTGCGACGCATTGGGTAGCGGATCCGGGACGGGCACGGGGCAGCCGTCGGGTTGGAATCGACCTGGGTTTGCCGGGCGGGTAAGGGATCTCGTGAGAAGCTCGCCAAGCCGCTCGCCCGCGTTTGCGAGGCTCCAATTATCCAAATCGGTCCGGTCCGCCCAGTCGCGAACCGTCCAGATGGCTTCGTCCAGGACGCAATAGGGCGACTTGGCGAAAGCGGGTTGAGCCGGTTCCGGCGGCAAATCCAGTTCGAACTCACCAGACGATTTACCCTTGGTCACCTCGTTGGTTTCAACTGGCAATTGGATCTCGGTCACCAGTCCATCAGCCAAACAGTACGCCTCCGGTCTCGGTTCCGACAACGTTGCAACCTGCATCGTTTGATCCTTGGCAAGGACGTATGTCTGCTCCGTTCGCGGCACAACGGTCGTCAACGGCATCGAAAGGAACTCGAGATCCCGAGCCGCAAAATCGTATGGCATGTAGCTCTCTTGGACCGTCACAATCATGGGGGACAATCCGACCACGCGGTCGTTGACAATGCTTTCGTCAACAGGCGGTGGGCTGACCTCGGCATCGACAATGAACGGTTTCGTTTGCACATCGAGGGGTTCTTCCGCTGCGATCGCGTCGAGCTCTTTCGCAAGCTCCCGATCGGTCAGACCATCGTTAGATTTCAGGTCATCGACAGATTGACGATCGCGAAGACCGCTCTCAATCTCCGCGATGAGAGACTCAACTGCCTCGTTACTGTCGAGCCACCAGCGATTCAAAATGGGCTCGCCATCACTGAGCTCGCTGAAAGGAGTCGGTTCCGGCGACGCATTGGCTATTTCTTTGGGCGTGACGGTTGTCACCTTGATGTCTGGTGTTTTGGGAACCGTCGGTAGAACCGTCTCGCTGTGTCGAAACGCCAACCCCGACATCGGCTCAACAAGCGATCCAAGAGGAACGCCGAGTCTGGTCGCGGATGTGGTGAGAACCGCCGCGACCATTTGCTGAAGGGTTCCGTCCTTGGTCTGAGGGACGGCGGGCTCTTCCTTGCTGACGTCGGATGGTGGGACATCATCGGCGATGTCGGTCGGCGTCGCTTCATCGGCAACGAGATTCGCTTCCTCGGCGAAGTTCATGGGTACCGAATCGTGAGTCCCGACAGGACTCCAAGAGTTGTCCGTTTGGGCCGAGCCATCAAATCGGTGAATCAGTATCGAAATTCCTCCACGAGCACTCGGCATCGATTCCTCGGCGATGCCGTGCGCCAGCCCCGAGTGGAGCCATGAGCAGCCGATCACACCTCCCGCGATCAAGATCGCCAAAGTTTGACGGCGCAGGCGACGGGCAAAGGATGTGGACGATAGTCGAATGAAGGACATGGGAATCGATCCTTGCGTTGAATTCCGGTAACGCCATCACGCCACAGCCACACAGCGGCACGTGGTGCGAGGGGGATAATGGATGGCGTTGATAAACGGAATCGAGCTCGCGATAAGCAAACGCAGAATCAGTGCGAGCCCGGGGTTCTTGAAGGCGTGAAAGTTGAGGTGGGGCGGCGGGCGCAATCAATCAGCCGCCGCATAGCATGTCTTCGGCGACCCTGACGGATGAGTCGTTCGTTTTTGTGGGGCAAACGACAACATCCCCATCAGTTGTTCGGCTCGTGCGGATTGGGCAAGGACATGGCGATGGACGCGGCGCATCATCAGCGTCTAACATGCTGCCAACGTTCTAGCCGTTCCCAACATTTGAAAGCCGTCTTCTTGTCCGCTCCGTTGGTGAATCCGACTTGTCTTTTTAAGTTCGAAGTCCGTATTCGCAAGGAGAATTTGGATTGGACTTCAAAGGGGTTGTCTCTTCCGGAGGCGTGCCGCCTGCCGTCATTCGGCGCATTGTCGGGCGGGCCTATCTTTGCGGACTTTCGCATGGCTTGGTCCGTTGATGGCATTGGGTTTGATTTGCGAGTCGCCGGCAAACGGCAGATGCCGTGGTGCAGGGATACAAGACTGGATGAAAGTGATGGCCTGCAAGTTTGGATCGATACTCGCAACAGCCCGAACATTCACCGAGCGACACAACATTGCCATCGGTTTCTATGGTTGCCCTCGGGTGGAGGTCCTCGTCGCGACAAGTTGGTCGCAGCGCTCGTCCCCATCCACCGTGCCAAAGCGAATCCGAAGCCCGTCAGTCGCGAGCAACTGATGATTCATGCCGTCCCACGCCACGACGGTTACGAAATGTCGGGCCTGATTCCGGCGAGTTGCTTGACCGGTTATGACCCGATCGATCAGTCGCAGATCGGCTTTTACTACTTGGTTAATGACCGCGAACTGGGCCAACAAACGTTGACCCTGGGTGATGGTTTCCCGGTCGCCGAAGATCCTTCCCTTTGGGGTGAGGCTTCGTTGCGAAGTTGACCCGCATGGTCATCGAGGATCGACTCCGAATCGCGAATCGTTCCCAACGCATCGCATGGCTAAAACACGAATAGAAACTCATTCCAATTCAGCACACTAATCGCGACCAGCGATCGCGCTCGGGCGGGTGTCACGCCAAATTCGGTCACGAGCTCCTCCAACAACGTCTCACCGCGTTCCAATTCATCCGTCGTGGGTTCCCGTTGGAGCGTACGGCGAAGGAGTTCGGAGTAGAAAGCACCCGCACTTTCGCGTTCCCTAACGGGCAAAGACGCGAGAACTGCGTCGGCCAAATCATTGCCTGTTGACTGGATGAAGTCGCTGTTGAGAAGCGACATCGCTTGGGCAGGTTGGAGCGTCGCAAACCGCTCCTCGCAGGTCACATCTGGCTCGGGAAAATCAAACGCCGACAACATAGGCGTCAAGAGCGACCGCTTGACGTGAATGTAGACACTGCGGCGGTAGCGATCACGCTGGGTCGAGTCGCCCCATCCCTTGCCGGGTTTTGACTGACCCGCCAGAACCTCTGCCGAGATCTTTGGGTAGAAGCTTGGTCCGTACGGAACGGGATTCAATTGCCCCGTCGCGGCGAGGATCGAGTCGCGGACTTCTTCGGCACTCAAACGGCGGGGATTGAAACGCCAGAATAGATCGTTCTGGGGATCGGTCTCCATCGCATCGGGTCGGGGTCGAGCGGACATACGGTAGGCTTCGCTATGCAGAATCTTCCGGTGCAACGATTTGATACTCCATCCAGATGAGATCAACTCGTTCGCCAGATAGTCGAGCAATAGCGGGTGCGTCGGTGGCACTCCCAGGCCACCGAAGTTGTTCGGCGAACGCACAATCCCTCGACCGAAATGGTGTTGCCAAATGCGGTTGGCCATGACCCGGGCCGTTAGCCGGTTGTCGCCGCTCGCAATCCAGTTGGCAAGAACAAGTCGACGGTCCTGATCCGTCACGGGCGGAGCCGGTTCGTCATACAAATCTGGGAAATGCGGCTCGACCTGATCGGCGGGTGAATGAGGATTCCCGCGGTACAGAACGAACGTCTCCGATGTCGGCTTCTTGACCGCCAAACCAAGGACTTGCTCACGATCCGGCAGTGCGGCGCGACGGCTGGCGATCGACTCCAATTGGCTCTGCATGCCTTGGTACCGACTCCACTGCGGCTCCGCCAAGTATTGACGTAGCTTGGCCTTCAAGACGGCATTTCGCTGTCGCTTGCTGCCTTCGGTCGCGCGTTGGTCGGTGGCCGACATTTGAACGATGCCCGTCTGCTCAAGCTCGGTCAAGCGTTGCTCAAGGTCGGATTGTTCATCGTCCAGCTCGGTGTAACGGCGCTTCAGATCGTCCGTCGAAACATCAATCTGATTGTTTCGTTGTTGCTCACGACGCGTTCCGTACGTGGTGACATCACTAAAGAATGCAAGCAAACCGTAGTAATCGGTTTGGGGGATCGGATCGATCTTGTGATCATGGCAGCGGGCACAGTTGATCGTCAGACCCAGGAAGACCTGCCCTGTCGTGGTCACTAAATCGTCCAACTCGTCGTATCGTGCTTGCAGCGGATCGGCTGGCTCATCATCCCAAATACCAAGCCGGTAAAATCCGGTCGCCGTTAGGGATTCGGTTGTGACTTCGTCGATCAGGTCGCCCGCCAGCTGCTCTCGGATGAACTGGTCGTAGGGCTTGTCGTCATTGAAACTACGGATCACATAATCGCGGTACTTCCAGGCGTTGGGCTTGGGGCCATCTCGCTCGAAGGAATTGGTTTCGGCGTAGCGCACTAGGTCGAGCCAGTGGCGTCCCCATCGCTCGCCGTAATGATGCGAGGCGAGGAGCCGCTCAACCAAATCGCGATAGGCTTCCGGTCGGTCATCATTGACGAATTGGCTGACTTCCTTCGCCGTGGGTGGCAGCCCCGTCAGGTCGTAGGTCACCCGGCGAATGAGCGTCGCACGATCGGCCGATGCGTTGGGGCTCATCCCCGCGTCGGCCAGCCGCGATTGAATGAACGCGTCGATTCCGCCCATCGTTTTGGCCGACGTCGTTCCCATTGGAGGCGGAGATGGCGACGACAAAGGCTGGAACGACCAGTGTTCTTCGAACGCAGCTCCCTCTTCGATCCATTTTCGGAGGATTTCCACGTCTTCGTCGCTGACTCGATCACCCTCAGGTGGCATCTGCTCGTATTCGTCGTCCGTTGTGATCCGATAAAGAATGTGGCTCGCCTCCGCGTCCCCCGGAACAATCGCGGGCTCTCCCGTCTCGCCTTCGATGATGGAGGTGGACTCATTGTGAAACTGCAATCCGCCCTCGGACTCGTCGGGGCCGTGGCACGCGTAGCAGTGTTTCGCCAAGATGGGTTGAACCTGCCTGGCATAGTCCACCGAACCGGCCTGAGCGTTGAGCGACGCTGCCCATATGAAACCTGCCAGCAGTGGCAAGCAGGCCATGCCGCCACGGTGGTCATGATGAGCGAACTGGTTCGGGCAGATTCCAAGCATGCGAACCAACCGTGGTGCGGGATCGGAGAGAGGCGGGAGGCGAAGACTTCCATCATAGCGGGCAGCCCATCGAAGTGCCAACATATCTTAGTCTCGTGTGTCGCTTTGTCCGACGCTCACCATCCAAACGGCTTGTCGTTGGGGCTCGGCATAAATGAATGCCAAGGTATAATCTGTTGGTGTGATCCATCCTGGATGCCATCCCGCGTTAGGCGGATTGTGGACCAGCGGGAGTCCCCGTGCTCGGTCCCCAGCCCCTCTAGCGTTCTCGGGGATGTCGAGGCCGGATCGCTTGGCGCTGCTTTGATCGCCAAATGTCCACGTTTACCATCACTCACTTTCCTCTGGAGCCCGTCCCCCGTGTCACAGGCTGATCTTGAAACCCGACTTCCCTACAAAGTCAAAGACATTTCCTTGGCCGAGTTTGGCCGGAAAGAAATCGAAATTGCCGAGAATGAGATGCCGGGCTTGATGGCCCTGCGTGCGAATTATGGCGAATCGAAACCGCTCGCAGGCGCCAGAATCGCTGGTTGCCTGCACATGACGATCCAAACGGCTGTCCTCATCGAAACACTTGTTGAGCTCGGTGCGGAGGTGACTTGGAGCAGCTGCAATATCTTCAGTACGCAAGACCATGCGGCGGCCGCCATCGCTGCGGCGGGCATTCCCGTCTTCGCTTGGAAAGGAATGTCTGAAGAGGAGTTCGATTGGTGCATTGAGCAAACGCTGCACTTCAAGGACGGAAAGAAGCTCAACATGATCCTGGACGATGGTGGTGACCTGACCGCCATGGTGCATGACCGATTTCCTGAGCTGCTTGGCGAGATTCACGGCATCAGCGAGGAGACGACGGCGGGGATTCATCGGCTTGAAGTGCTCAATAAGACCGGCAAGTTGGCGGTCCCCGCAATCAACGTGAATGATTCGGCCACGAAGAGTAAGTTTGACAACTTGTACGGTTGCCGCGAGAGCTTGGCCGATGGGGTCAAACGAGCCACCGACGTCATGCTCGCCGGCAAGGTCGCCGTCGTTTGCGGCTATGGCGATGTCGGCAAAGGCTGTGCCAATAGCCTGAGAAGTTACGGCTGCCGCGTGATGGTGACGGAAGTGGACCCCATCAATGCGTTGCAGGCCGCGATGGAAGGCTTTGAAGTAGCGACGATGGAGGACGCCTGCAAGGAAGGACGACTCTTTGTCACCACGACTGGCAATAAGGACATCATTCTTGGCGAGCACATGCTGCAGATGCCCAATGATGCCATTCTCTGTAATATCGGACACTTCGATACCGAAATCGACGTCGCGTGGGCCGAGCAGCAAGTCGCCGATGGAAAGGCGACGCTCAGCGAGATCAAGCCGGCCGACATCGGGGCGGTGGATCGATTTACGTTCAACGAGACTGGTCGCAGTATCATCGTCCTTGCCAAAGGCAGATTAGTGAATCTGGGCTGTGCGACGGGCCATCCGAGCTTCGTGATGAGTACCAGTTTCACCAATCAGGTGCTCGCCCAGATGGAACTTTGGCAGAACCGGGACAATGACACCTACCAGGTTCAGGTCTACCTGCTACCCAAGCGTCTCGACGAGGAGGTTGCTCGATTGCACCTCGACGCGATCGGCGCGAAATTGACGACGCTGACGCAGGAACAAGCGGACTACCTGGGTGTTCCGGTCGAAGGACCCTATAAACCCGACCATTATCGGTATTGATTTTCGATTCTGGCGACTGATACTTGCTAAAGTCCGTTCTGACGCTGCGATCATGGGCCTGGTGAACCGGTCGTGTCGCAGCGTCGAGGTGATTCCGTTTCGCAGGTCGTTGGAACGTTGCGTACCAGCGATTTGCTTAGTCGCTCCCCGGCGGCCGAAACAGTCCGTTTCGGTCACCGGCGCGGGACTAAGTCCTATTCAGCCCTGACGCCAGCTTTGAAGAATTCACCAGCGCCGGATCCCACCGGCAGCGCCTCGTCTTGCGGCGATGGCCAAACGAACGCGCCTCCATCCCCGGGCGATGGTACCAAGGCCGTCGAGTCGACGTCGGAGGCTCCCGGCTGGCACACGGCCAATGCCATTCCGCATTACAGCGATGATGCGTCCATCAGCATTGTCGATGCACCCGAAGACGAGTCGGCTGCGGACACGCAATCCAAGTTAGAGCGATGTCAGGCCATCCTGGAGTACCAATTCCACAATCCGGAACTGCTGCACTCGGCGTTGACGCACGCTTCGGGTGCGTCCCATCGGTTGGCGAGCAATGAACGCCTTGAATTCCTAGGCGACGCCGTCTTGGGGCTCACCGTTTGCCGTTGGTTGTTCAAAGAGTATCCGGAGTACAGTGAAGGTGATTTGACCAAAATCAAGTCAGCCGTCGTCAGCCGTCGTTCATGTGGCAAGGTGGCCTGTGCACTCGGACTTGACGAATGCTTGATCGTCGGTCGTGGCGTGACGCGAAATCGAAGCTTCCCCAAGTCGCTCGTCAGTGACGTCTTCGAGGCAGTCATTGCGGCGATGTATCTCGATGGTGGTGATGAGGTCGTTCGCCCTCGACTTGAGCGCTGGTTGGCTGACGAGGTGCAGCTGGCCGTCGAGACGCAGGGATCCGGAAACCACAAATCAGTCTTGCAGCAGTACGCGCAACGGGAGTTGGCAGCCACGCCGGTCTACCGACTGATTGACGAAATGGGACCGGACCACCGGAAGCTGTTCTTGATTGGCGCCATCGTTGCCGACCGAGGATTCACGCCTGCCTGGGGCAACAACAAAAAAGATGCCCAGCAGAGAGCAGCCGCCAATGCGTTGGCTGAGCTGAATCATCAGTCGCCTCCCAATCCGAGTACACCACCGCCGACGTGATCGTCCTGCGGTCATTGTGTGAGGATCGTTAGCCCGAGTAAGCCATCGACTGTCGACTCGTTTCGGACGACGTGAACTCGAGCCAACGCAGTCGCATGGATAAGCTTGGATGCAACCAGCTGGCGCGGCGTGCCGCGGGATGGCCAGCGGTCACATTGATCAGTGCATCTCCCATTGCCTGAGATGCAAAACGGATGATCGCTTGATCACGCTGATCGGCATCCAAGTGACCCGCGATTGCGACTTCTTCGGACTCGCTGATTGCCCGCCTCGCCAGCCGACATGCATACCGATCGGCATCGAGTTCGGTGGCGTAGGCAATGACGCCCAACGTGACGACGGTACTGATCAGCCCCAGCACTCCACCCGCCATGGGGCCCCACGACGCCGGCAGGAAGCTTTCCGCCACCAGCCACTGGCCGAGGTTGGCTGACAAAAACCATGCCGGCGCGATCGCGACCATCCGAATCGGCACGTGGAATCGTTTCGCATGTGCCAACTCGTGCATCACGACCATCATCAGTTGCTCTCGGGGCAACTCGTCCAACACTCGATCCGAAAGGATGAGCCGCCGTCCCCAAGGCAAGATTCCCGCCAGCAACGCGTTGCGGGTTCGTTGGCCTGTGTCCCATCGTACGGGGACCGTCCCCAAGAATCGGTGCGATGAGACACGGCAATTTGAAAGCCACGCCAAGATCATCCCTTGCCTTTCTGCTTCGATCGGTTCGGTTTGGATCATTCGTGTAACGAGCTTGGGGAAAACCCACAGAGCGGCAAACGCGGCAACGCCACCGGCGATCCACAGCGTCTCCGACCGAATTCCCCATGCGCGAAGGGTCGGCAGTTCGAGCCATCCTCGATGCATCGAGAATGCCAGACAGTCTCCGGCAGACATGCACAACATCGTGGGCCCGAGTAACCAAGCGGGACCGGAGCGGAATGCTCTCAGCATCGAAACCAACCAGTTGGGCCAGCCCGCGCGAGTGAGTCCCACCATCGATCCGAACAAGTGCTCTGCCGACCAGGTCGACATGAGAATGATGACGCCTGGCATTAGCAATCCGATGGACTGCAAGACAAGTGAGTGGCGGATCCACGGCAGCTCAAGCAAGAACGGCCCCAGGCCAAATCCGGCCAAACAAAGCAGCACCACGGGCAATCCCATCCATCGCAGGACGTCCAATTGCACTTGCAGCCAGCGATTCGCTTGGGTCCAGGGCATCTGATCACGGAGCACCTGCCTGGCCAACGAGAAAGCAGCGACGTGGCAAAGCAGCGACCAACCTGTTACCAGACCAAATGATGCTGCGGCGCTGCGCCACGATGGTTCGGCATAGGTCGCGGTGGAGCCACACGACAGCGACAGGACCACGACCAAAAACAAATAGAATGACACGGATGGTTCAACCAAGTTGTGGTGAATCGCTCGACGAACGCTGTCCCCGTGGGCCTGACCGGTCTGTCGGCGCCCGCTAGGGTCTCGGTCCACCAACGACCGTGAATCGGCGACGATTCTCGATCTCTGGCAGGCCTACGACCGATTGTGTGAAAAACCGTCGTGGTTCCCATCAGAACCCAGCCATCGCAAATCTGTCAAACCAGCAGCCGGCTTTCGAGCGATCGCGGCCCACGCGGATCAGGCTGGCGTACCTGTAGCGATTGCGTCGGCAGCGAACTCGCCGCTCTTTCAGTGTCACAGCTTAGTTCTTGTTTTGGCGCGAAGTCGTAGCCAAGGCTTCCAGCCAGTGATTTGCCGCGTCTGTTCCCGATGGCAGGCAGATGCCTACCCCACTTTTTAGAGTTGACGCTGCACTCGCCCGGATATTGCATCAGCCAAAAAGGGTCAGCTCACGGTTCGGCGAACACATTGGAAATCGCGTGATAACTGCTCGCTAACTTCGTTGCAAAATCGGCGGTTCAGATGCAAATGTCCGGCGCTAACAGCCTTCCCCTGTCGAGCAGCTTCGAAGTCTCGATCCGCCTTCGCAGACCCTCTACTGGGCAAAGACGGTGCTACGCACTTCTTCGCCGACGGACTTGCGTTGCGCCATGACGTCTTTGAAAGCGTCAGCATTGAGGCTGTAGACGGTCACATCGCCGATCGCATCGACATGCGCGTTGCGGCGATCCCCGGTGAGTAGGGCTGCCTCGCCGAAGTACTCGCCCGGGGAAAGTGTCACGATGTCCTTCTCGGCCCCGTCCTCAGGTCGCCGCACAACGACATCGCCTGAGTAAACCACATAGAACTTATCGCCGACGTCTCCCATTGTGACGATGCGGTCTCCGTCGTTGAACTCGTGCCGCTTCATCTTCTGGGCAAAACTCGTCAGGGAGTTGGAGCCCACGCCGCTGAATAGCTCGCATCGGTGCAGCAATTCACCTAGCCGCGAAGCCTCTTTGAGCACGGTGTCGGAGGTAATGTGGCCGAAGTCCATCTTCACGATCCGATCGGCCACATCAAGAATCCCTTGATCGTGGGTCACGATCACGATGGCCACGCCACGCTCATCGGCTTCGCGACGAAAGAGCTTCACGACGGTTTGGCTCGACTCCTTGTCCAACGCCGCCGTCGGCTCGTCGGCTAGTAGGATCTTCGGCTGGTGAACAAGGCCTCGCGCGATAGCAACGCGTTGTTTTTGGCCTCCCGAGAGACTCCCGGGTTTGAAATGAACCCGCTCGCCCAGTCCGACGGCCTCCAGTAACGCCTGGCAACGGCGATTTTGGTCGGCTCGCGTTGTATCCCCAGGATTGAGTTCGAGCGCCATCCGAACATTCTGGACAGCCGTCAGGGAGCTAAAGAGGTTGTGTGCCTGAAAAATGAAACCGAGATCTTGGCGAAGTGAGTTGACGTCGACCTTCGATGGCGTGTGCAGGGGCTCGTCGAGAACGTGGAGCTTACCCTCCTGAACGGCTCTCAAGGTCCCCATCAGTGTCAACAGCGTCGTTTTGCCCGACCCCGATTGACCCTTCATGATCACAATTTCGCCGGGCTGCACTTGCAGATGGTTGTCAAACAGTACCTGCGTTTGCCCATCATCCTTGGGGTAATAGTGATTCAGCCCATGGACATCGATCGGTGGGCGCGATGAGGCGACGTGGACGGCCGGTGCTGTGTCGCCGGACGATTCTGGGTCAGGTGATGCGGGAATCACGGGCATTGCGGGTCGTCATCGGGAAAGAACTGTCCTGATAAAGGCTTCTTGCTGCCAAAGCCATCCGGTGGTGGCCCACGGAAACTAAACTACCCGCTCGCCCGATGGATGAACCGAGCACACGCACCCTTCCGAGTCAAATCTCGGTGACTGGGCTGGGATTTCAGACGTCGGTATGCGAAAACCGTACGTGGCCGAATGTGGTGTGTCAAATTCACTTTGACAACGGCAAACGCTCACGTTCAAGACTTCGTCGCCGATCCGACGCATGTTCGGTTCAATCACTCCCCGATGTGCTTGCTTGCCGTGACCGATCCAATCGATTCATCGTCGTCGCGTTTCCTTGCCGCTTTAGCTTTGCTCGCCGCGATTGGCGGGTGCGATCCCGTTCCGCCACGTGTTGTTGATTCGGCACCCGCTGATAAAGGCTCCGCGGACTGTGCGGACGGCGGCACCGGGTTCGCGCTGACGACGATCCATGCACAGGGCGTTCTGAAACCAGCTGGCGGCGTGTTGCCCTTGCTGGCACCCCCGGGGGACCGCGTCGAGTCGGTTCGTGTGGAAGTCGGCCAGCAAATTGATGAAGGTCAACTGTTGGTTGAACTGGCCAGTTATCGTGCCCGCGAGATCGAGTTGGATGTGGCTCGTCAGAAAATTGTCGAGGGCGAGCAACGCATTGCCGCGGAAACATCCGCCGCCGAAGCGAAGCTGGAAATCGCGGAGATCGGGCTGGAACAAGCACGAACACGTCTTCAACAGGCGCGGGACCAGTTTGGCATGGCCGAAGCGTCCGGTGGTCGGCTGGATCTACTGCGTCAGGCGGCCGAATTGGGTGAACGTAAACTTGAGCAGCTGCAGGATGCTCGTTCCAACGAAACAACGCGGCGTTTGATTTCTGCCAATCAGATCGACGAGGAATCACTGAAAGTCAGTCAGGCTCGCTCTCTCTATCAAAGTGCGGTCACCGACAGCACTCAAGCGATCCGGCTGGGTGAGCTCGCTGTGGAGTCCGCCGAACAGGAGATTCGAGCCGCTCAATTAGCGATCAATGCGACACTGGCCAGCAACGCGGTCGGTGCTTTGAAACGGCAAGTCAAGTTGCTGGAACTCAACCTCGAAACCTCTCGGCTGGTCAGCCCGATCGGTGGGCATGTCCTGACAATGGACTGCATCGAGGGACAGGCGACGACGGCCGTACCGCTGATGCGGCTAGCCGATACAAGCAACATGGTTTGCGAAGCCGAGGTCAATGTGGGAGACCTGGCTCGAGTGGCACAAGGCCAGGCTGCCAAGATATGCAGCCCTGGACTCGATGCGCCCATTGCCGGTCGTGTGGAACGTATTGAGCCGCTCGTCTCGACGCCGTCGCTGGCCAATCCGTTTCCGATGGCTCGCGTGGATCGGCATGCGGCTAAAGTCATCATCACGATTGATCAAGGTGACACGGCAGAGGCGGCACGATTGATCCAGCTACAAGTGGAAGTCACGATCGACACGGACGGCATCGACCGCGCCGACGTCGCGTCGGCGACATCGGACGAAACTCCGGCGCAATAACTTGTCCAAACGCACATCACTGGCGTGGAAGAACCTATCGCACTCCCTCGGTCGCACGGTCGTGTCGATTGGCGGAATCGGATTTGCGATCGTGCTCATGTTCATGCAGTTGGGATTCTTGGGTAGCGTCGGCGAGACCGCCAACGTCGTCTTTGATCGCATGCGATGTGACTTTGTGATTCGTTCCCCTAACTATTTGCATGTGTACGATCCGGGTGATGTGCCCGACTCGATTGCCGACGCGGTTCGGTCGTTGCCAGCTGTTGAGAATGCGGTGGCCTTTGACGTGGGTGTTACCGACTGGCAAAACCCACGCAACTATGGATTTCGCGCCATTGCGATCATGGGGATCGATCTTGACCAACCGGCATTGAATCTTCCAGATGTGGTCCCTTCCAAAGTCGGTCCTCTGCGTGCACCCGGGCGCGTCTTGGTGGACGATGCCAGCAGCGATGATTTTGGACCGGTCAATGGGCGACGATTCACCGAAGAGGACATCGGCACGGTGGCGGATGTCATTGGAAAAGCGGCACATATAGCTGGTACGTTCACGATGGGCACGGGGCTGGCCGCCAACGGCGCTTTGCTGTGCTCGCGGGAGACATACCGCTTGTTAACGCCGGGCGTGCGGCCGGGTTCCGCGTCGATGGTGCTGGTGCGACTACGAGATGGAGTGGACCATGAACAGGCGATCGACGGACTTCGTGAACGTCTCTCCCAACTCGGTGGCGAAGCATCCCACGCGACGGTCATTCCTATCGATGATGCCAAACACCGAGAACGCAAACGTTGGTACACCGAGACACCCATCGGGCTGATTTTTTCGATGGGTGTGGCTTTGGCGGGCGTTGTCGGTTGCGTCATCAGTTACATGGTTCTGGCTTCGGATGTTCAGTCGCACCTGAGTGAGTATGCGACGCTGCGGGCGATGGGATACAGCAGTTCCTATCTGGTTCGAACACTGCTTGGCCAATCCACCATGCTGGCGCTGATCGCGTTCCCGCCAGCGCTGCTGGTATCCGTGGCGCTCTACGCGATCACGTCCTACTACGCCAAACTGCCGATCAACATGACCTGGCAATGGATCGCACTGGTGTTTTGTCTGACGATGTTGATGTGCAATGTCGCTGGATTGCTCGCCTTGCGACGACTGCTTCGTGCGGAGCCGGCGACCCTCTTCTGAGACACTCGTGAAGGTTCAGCTCGCGCGGGTGCATTGATGTGGTGCGCGGTGGAGCGAATCAATGCGTCACACTTGTCAGTTGAACGCCTGATTGTTAGACCGAGGGTTTCGAACCGGATTTCCGACCAATCATCAATGTGATGCCACCCGTAGCCAACGCGATTCTCGTGCTCGCGTCCATTGCGATGTCCGGCTTGCTGCTGGGCTCCGTGCGAATCCGCGGGATCGGATTGGGAGCCGCCGGAGTCTTGTTCACGGGCATTCTTTTCGGTCACCTGGGCAGTTCGATCGACCCCGAAATCGCACACTTTGCCAAAGAATTTGGGCTCGTGCTGTTTGTCTTTGCCATTGGCTTGCAACTCGGCCCCGGCATCATTCAGTTGTGGAAACAGCAGGGGCTGATTCTCAACGTGCTGGCTGCCGCGGTGGTCCTTCAAGGTACCGGCATCGTGATCGCGGCTCACTGGTTGTTGGATTGGTCCGTGCTGGAGGCGGCCGGACTTTTCAGCGGTTCGACAACCAACACGCCGTCGCTGGGTGCCGCGCAGCAGGCGGCGTCTGCATTGGAGTCGACCCAGGACTTGCCGATGCAGACGCTGGCATCCGCCTACGCGGTGGCGTATCCGGGCGGCATCCTTGGCATCATTGGATCGATGTTGTGGGTCCGACGCATCTTCCGAATCGATGTCGATCGTGAAGCTCAGTCGCTCGCCGAGCGCGACCCGACCGCTCGAGAGTCCATTCAAACACTGTGTATTGAAATCGACAATCAACACATCGAAGCGACACCATTTGGGAAGCTTCCGGGCGTTGAGGAAACCGGAGTTCGCGTGTCACGAATGCGTCGCCAGGGAGAACGCGATGTTGACGTCGCAACCGACGAGGTTCGGTTGAAAGTTGGCGATCGGATCCAGGTCGTTGGCACGCCCACTGGGATTGCGCGGTTCGTGCCCATGATCGGCCGCCCCGTCGATGAGGATTTGACGACCGCTGGAGGCCGCGTGGAAATGCGTCGCGTGGTGGTGACGAATCCAGCGATGGTGAGTCAACCATTGCATCGAATGGCTTTGGACCGCGTCGATCAGGTCACCGTGACGCGCATTCGGCGTGCGGGCGTCGAGATGCCGGCGCGGGGCAGCAGTCAATTCACGTACGGTGACATCGTGACGATCGTGGGCGAACCGGAGTCGCTCGACGGTGTCGCGTCGAAATTGGGGAATCAGGTCAAGAAGCTCGACGAGACCCAGTTCGCGCCGCTGTTCCTGGGGATCGCGGTCGGAGTTCTATTGGGAATGGTGCCCCTGCCGATCCCTGGCGTGCCTTTTCCGGTCCGCCTGGGACTAGCGGGAGGTCCATTGATTGCGGCGATTGTATTCAGTCTGGTCGGACGCATCGGACGTTTTGTCTGGTACATCCCGCATTCGGCAAATCTAGCGCTTCGCGAAATGGGAATCATTCTGTTTCTTGCATCCGCCGGATTGAGCGCGGGAAAGACTTTTTTCGCAGTGGCGTTGACGGGTCAGGGGTTGATTTGGATGGGCGTCGGCATGTTGGTCACGACGATTCCACTGATCACCACGGCATGCTTTGCCCGGGTGGTCTTGAAAATGAACTATCTAACCATCTGCGGCGTGGTCGCGGGCAGCATGACGGACCCGCCAGCCTTGGCTTTTGCCAATTCGCTAAGTGATTCGCCTGCGGGCAGCACCGCCTACGCGGCGGTTTATCCGTTGACGATGGTGCTTCGGATTGTTGCCGCTCAGAGCCTCATCTATTTGCTCGCGTAACGAGGGCACGCTAGCGAGCGCCGGGTGAAGGGCTGTTCCCACGTCTATACTCGCTCCGATCAGAGCTCCGTTCGTGGGCTGCTTCACATCCTCCCCGTTTGAGAACCCAATCCGATGACGCGTTCGATCGCACTTGCCAACATCTTCAGCCTCTTCATTCTTGCCGCCATGACCAACCCGAGTAATGCCGAACCATCGAGCGAACCCGACTGTGCCATCGATTTCAAGGCGACGTCGATCGACGGGGCTCCCGTTGATCTGCACGACTATGAGGGCAACGTTGTCCTGATTGTCAACGTCGCCAGTCGCTGTGGCCTGACGCGTCAGTATGAGGGGCTGCAAGCGATGTTTGAGAAATACCAGGACCAGGGATTTGTGATCCTAGGTTTTCCGTGCAACCAGTTTGGCGGACAAGAACCGGGAACCGAAGCAGAAATCAAAGCATTCTGCTCCTCCAAGTATGACGTGACCTTCCCGATGTTCAGCAAGGTGAATGTCAATGGTGCCGATGCATGCGACCTGTACAAGAGTCTGACCAGTGCCGACACGGAACCGGCGGGCGCGGGGCCGATTAGTTGGAACTTTGAGAAGTTCCTTATCGGACGTGATGGTCAGCTGTTGAATCGGTTCAGCCCGCGCACCGCCCCCTACGACGATGAATTGGTCTCCGCGGTTGAGTCGGCAATCGCTGCCAGCGAGTGACGAGCCGATTCAGTCGAGGCAGGCGATGGCCTTGGCCCTTCCGTTCACTCGTCACTCAGTAGTGGAGGCAGGTCGGTTCCGGCCGGGATGAATTTCATCGAAATCGAATTGACGCAGTGACGGAGATTCTTATCGGTCAGTCGCTCACCCTCGAACACATGTCCGAGGTGTCCCAGACACCGTTTGCAAACAATTTCGACCCGATGTCCATCGGCATCGGGTCGCCTCTCCACGGCGCCGCTGACTTCATCATCGAAGCTCGGCCAACCGCAATGGCTGATGAACTTGTGCTCACTGCGAAATAGCGGAGCATGACACTGACGGCACACGTATGTGCCATCGTCGCGGGTCATTGTATAGCCGCCATCGCTTGGGCGTTCCGTTCCCTGGCGAAGGATCACGTGAGCTTCCGCGGGCGTCAATTCGTTGTAGGGCATCGTTGTTTCCGAGAATTGGTCATACCGGGCGGAGCGATCATCGATCTCCACCAGGTTAGTCTTCGGGTACGTCAACGCCTGAGGACGCTCGCATGTCATCGTGGCGAGCCTCGATGGTGCCGGCATAGATCTCATGGGCAACGAGCGTGATCATTCCAACAATCAAGGGCAAAACGTAGTAAATGCCACGGAAGATGAGCACGGACGCCAACAGTTCTGCTTCCGGCCCGGCGATCAAGTAGATCAAGATCAATTCCAGCACACCCGCGCCACCGGGCACCTGGGAGACAAGTGAGACGGTGATTCCCACTAGGTACGCCGCCAAGACGTTGGAGAACGGGACCTCGGCGTTGGCCGGCAATACGAGATAAAGCGCAGTCGCCGAGATCGTCAGATCAACGGCCGCAATCGACGCCTGAGCCGTGGCCAACCCGAGCGTGGGCGGGCGCATCGCGACGCCACCAATCATGATCGGTCGATGCCAAACCACGCACACGAACCCGTAGAGCCCGGCAATCGAAAGCAAGATCACGCCGAGTGTCCGCGTGCCGAATGGCAATCGCACCTCCGCCGGTAAATCGATTGGCTCGATGACCAACACAAATCCGCCCAAGACACAAACGCCCGACCAGAACGTCAACGCGAGCACAGACATGAGCGCAACGATCTGTCGATGCGTCAGCCCCCAGCGGTGATAAAAGCGATATCGAATGGGTGCCGCTGCCAGCAGGGTGCCCAGATTGTTACCAAGGGCGTAGCCGATGAATGACACCAGCGCCACTCTCCTTAGGGGTAACGCCCGGCAAACGTATCGCAGCGCCAATAAGTCATATGACGCCAGCAAGATGTAGTTGAGCGCGACCAAAAACGTCGCAACAAACACGTATTCCAGTGGTACCGCCCGGAGCCCCGCGAGAAAAGCCTCCCGATCAAAGCTTGCATACAGGAGACGAACCGCCAGCGCGAACAGCACGAACGCCATCGCCGGACCAATGAGTTGACGAGCGTTGAATTTCACGCGGGACGAGCTCGCAACGACATGGAGTGAAGGGGCAGTGATTCCCTCCATGATTGGATCCGGTCCAACCCAGTTACGACAACCGGCGACCAAACGGGGCGCCAACGGTTGCTAGTGCCAGTCCTCGTCCTGAGGCACATTGAGCTTTCGAATATCTTCGAGTTGCAGGTTCTTGAACCGATTCTCCATGTCTTCCAGCCGACGCTCGTCCTCGCCGGTTGCCGGCGGCTGGATCGAGTCCTCGCCGGTTTCGGCCGGATCCTGGTCACTAGGTTCGCCGAAATCGAAACTCGAATTTTCGCGGCGGAGTCGGGCATCGGCGGATTCCGAGTCGGTTCGAGCGTCCACGTCAGCTGCTCTCGAGCCGCCTGGATCGAAGATGCTGCCGACCCGTCCGCTATCACGCCGGGTCCGCTGCCAAGCTCCGCCATAGGTCGGATAGGAATCCAAATCACAGTCGGCACAGAGTCGACAGCCGCTCACCGAACCAAAAATCGTCATCGCAAGTAGCGAACATCCGACGATCGATAGCCAAATACGAAGGTGGTCTAACATGAAACTGATCGACTCGGAAAATCAACGGATGCAATGAGGAAGACCTGCAGGAGAAGATAATCGACTCCAGAGCACCTGTCGGATCAGGTAATTTGGGCTAAGGTTGGCGGTTTTTTTGCGAGCTTCGGTATTTCGCGACCATTTTTCGAGATTCCTCTCAAGTTCGGGGTTCCCCGCGATGTCGGAAATACGTGACAAGTTCACTATGCGAATGATTCGCGTCCCTTGTCCGGATTTCCTCATCCCGTTTCTGTTGCAGGGAAGCTTCCTATGTTGGATCAGATGGTCTTTTGCGGCACAATCGTGAGCGCCGTCGGTTTACCCCTTTTGGCATTGATCATGCTGCTCGCCAGCAAGCTCGCGACCGCCGACACCGCACCGCGTGCTCAACGACGGTTCCTTGCGTTTCTGGTCGTGATGACGTTGGTGACCGCACGAACGGTCACGACGGACGAACCGACTTGGTTGATCCACACGATGACGCTTTCGATGATGATCATCGGTGCACTCTGTGGCAGTGACGCCTCGCATCGTCCCGCCGCAACGTAAGCGATTGGTTTGAGAGTGAATCGGCGTGTATTGACTACCGGAACTATTTGAGCGTTCATTCTCGATCCACTGCGTCTCCGATTCCATGCCCGCCAAGACGACCTCGAAGCCCGCCGAAACCGATGTTGCCGATGGGATTGTGACAGTGGAGGTTGTTCCCGGCGGAGCCGTCTCTGGATCGATTCGGCCCCCCGGCAGTAAATCGATCACCAACCGTGCTTTGCTTATCTCGGCGTTGGCGGATCCAGGTCCCCGGGACAGTCGACTCAACGGGACCCTGGCCAGCGAAGACACCGCCGTGATGATCGAGTCTCTTCAACGAATTGGTGCCAGCATCTATTCAAGCGACGGTGGCCGCAGGCTGAGGGTTTCGAGCCTTTCTCCACGGTCGGGCAGTGACGAGCCCATTGAGCTCGACGTCGCCAACAGCGGGACGACGATCCGTTTCTTGACGGCGGCGCTGTCGGCGCTCGGAGGAGATTATCGGCTCTCAGGGGTGCCACGTATGCACGAGCGGCCGATCGGCGACCTCATCGACGCGATCGCCCCGATCATCGAAGGATCGATTGAAGCTGAGTCCGAGGGAGGTTGCCCACCGGTGAGAATTTGTTCTTCCGGGTGGAGCGGCGACTCCATCGAGGTTGCCGGGACCGTGAGCAGCCAATACTTGAGCGGTCTCATGATGGCCGCACCTCTGGCGGGCCACGACATCGAGATTCGCGTTCAGGGCGAACTGGTGTCTCGCCCCTATGTCGCTATGACGGCCGACGTGATGGAAGCGTTCGGGGCATCCGTCGACTGTGAGTGGTCTGATGGTGATGAAGACGACCGCTTCTTGATCTCGGAGTCTTATCAGGCAACGGATTATGCCATCGAGCCCGACGCGTCAGCGGCAAGCTACTTTTGGGCCGCCGCGGCGATTACGGGAGGCGATGTGAAGGTCGTGGGCCTTACGTCCGACGCGGTCCAGGGCGATGTTGAATTTGTCGACATTCTTGAGCAAATGGGCTGCACCGTGACGGACGAGCGCGATGGCATCCGTGTTGCTGGACGAGCTTCCAATGGCGGGGATTTTGATATGAACGGGATCAGCGATACCGTGCAAACGCTATCGGTGGTTGCCATGTTTGCGGGCTCACCGACGCGTATTCGAGGCGTTGCCCACAACCGTTTTAAAGAGACCGATCGCATCGGGGACCTGGCACGCGAGTGTCGGAGGCTGGGCGCCGATGTCGATGAACACGAGGACGGCCTGACGATTCATCCGCTATCCGATGAAACCGTCGAGGCCTACCAGTCAGGAGAACGAACGACACGCGTTGAGACCTATGATGACCATCGCATGGCGATGAGTCTGGCTTTGGCGGGTCTGGTCCTACCGGGCATTCGGCTGGTCAACCCAGCATGCACCGCGAAGACCTATCCGCATTTTTGGGCTGATCTGGAGGTACTGACCGGCCGCTCGCATCGTTGGACCTCCAATCCATGAGCCTCCTTGTCACATGTGACTCCGGTGGCTGGAAAACTCCGCAGCGTGTTCGCCAGCGAGCCGACGATGCGGGCGTGAGTCAACTGCCTTATGCGACGGGAGATCGCGCCGCGTTGCTGGCGGCGGCGGCCGTTGCCCGAATTGGCGGCGGAAAGATGATCGCAAATGAATTTCGTTCTGAGTTGATCGATGTTGGTCGATCAATTGGGAATCGCGAACTGCACGGGCCCGTAGTTCGGTCATGGCCAGCAGGCCTGAAAAAAATCATTCTGGAAGATGTATACCAGCCCTATCGCAGGCTAGTTCAAAGTGAGATTGACGCCGCGATTCAACGTCATGGCTATGTCATACACTTGGCCGTTCGCACTTATCCACAGCGGACGCCATCGGGGCACTGGCATCGTGGCGACGTCGGATTGGCGTATGACCCGGGTCGCGTGGATGAAGTCGATTGGTGCTTGGATTTAATCGACGAGTTGTGGGAAGTGACTCCTGAACTGAAGGTCCGCCGCAATTACCCACGACGGGGGACGCACGACGGGATTACGCGTTGGATGCGCCGGCATTTTGTTGAACGTCCTTATGTGGGCGTGGAGCTGATGCTGAATCGTGCGTGGCTGTGTCGTTCAGGTCGACTACGTGATCGTGCATTGGCTGGTCTGGCCGGCGCGATCGGCAGGAACACGCCGACCATGCAACGCGCCGCCTGAGCCGCCGGGCTGTAGCGGTCAAAACGGCCCACGCATTTTTGTCCGATTCGGTCGGACTGGCCGCCGATAAGCAACGATGGCCGCCGCAAGATGCGTTGATTGTGCCATTCAAGGACGAAGCTGGACTGTTTCTCTACCCAGCTGCTGAGTCCCGAGCGTGCGAATCCTAACTGCCGGCGCGATCATTGTATCGGTCGCCGTTGTGTCCGCCCTTCCCTTTCGAAGAACCATTTCGAGCAGCAAGAACGATCCGGGGCTGCTGACCGGGCCTACGGGTCACTTCGACCGCCAGCAGGCGTCCTGGACGATTGATGATGGTTCCGAGGGCCATCTTTCGATCGCTGACGGGGCGAAAGGGCCAGGGGATGCTTTGCATTGGACAAGGGCCCGACCTTCCCTTGAGACTCCCGAGCCGCCCGCGTTCAGTCAGGCATTGCCTACGGGCGATTATCGTCAGCCGCGTCGTGACATACGACTCCCGTTGACGTTCGAAGACTTGGCGGTCCCTGAATCGACGCCGCATTATCGCGATGGTCGATTCAGCGCGGTACCGGAAATGAATCAACGACAACGAATCCCAACGAATCGAGACCGTTTCGTTGCAATGAGCCCCACGGACGTTGCCGAATCGGGATCTCCCCAGAATCCATGGGAGATAGAAACGAACCAGCCGGGTTCCGTCTTGGCGCAGCCAGAGACCCCCACAAAGAAGGTTCAGCCCCAGGTGGACGCACAATTGGCGAGCTCAGCATCGCATGGTCCCGAAGAGAGCGTGGCGCCGCGTCAGCGTCACTGGATCAAGCAACCGCAATGACGATTGCACCGGTCCTCGAGCGACGGGCAAGTGAGTCAGCTAATTAGCAGAGTTGGATCTCGGCCGACGAATGCTTCCTGACGCCTCGTCGCTTCTGGCGGCGCGTTCCATGTGGAACCGCTGCGCAGACGGCCGGGGGCCGCGTCAAGACCAGTTTAATGGGAAACCGATCTTGTGAGCTTGCACGCGTTTCACCTAGTTTCCCGGGGTCGGTGGCGACAGCGTCCGCCGCTAATCCGTGATGCCAGTGGACTCCGGTTCGCTGGTTCTCGCCGCTTCATTTCAGCCAGCTTGGACTTCGTTCGGTCCCAACCATCGGAAACCCGCAAGCGTGGCCAGGATCCTCAGTGTCGTGAATCAAAAAGGCGGCGTCGGCAAGACGACCACAGCCGTGAACCTATCAGCGGCACTCGCCACGGCGGGTCAACGCACGTTGTTGATCGACATCGACCCGCAATGCAACGCCACCTCGGCTGTTGGCGGCCAAACTGCGCCTCGGCACGGACTGCTATCGGAGGATCCCATCGATCAATCGATTTGCGCCACGGGCACCGAGGGCCTCGAGCTCTTGCCGGGTAGCCGCCACTTTCGTGATGCCGCCCGATTGGATGACGGAGACGCCACGACGAACCAACGGCTGCGAGATCAGCTCGATTCGGCCACCGATCAATTCGACTTCATCTTGTTTGACTGTCCGCCGAGTGCCGGTGTCATGACCGAAACGGCGATGACCGCCAGCACCGAAGTATTGATCCCAATCCAATGCGAGTTCTTCGCGATGGTCGGCATCACGCAGTTGATCGGAACCATCAAAAAAGTCATTCAGTCAACCGAGGGTCGACTCACCTTTGGGGGCATCCTGATGACGATGGTCGACGAATCGCTCGAGTTGACGCGAGAAGTCGACGAGGAAGTTCGCGACTTTTTCGGAGACATTGTCTTTGATAACGTCGTGCCCCGGGACGTCGCGCTCGGCGAGGCTCCCAGTCACGGACAAACTGTCTTTCAATATGCGCCCCGCAGCCGCGGAGCGTTTGCTTATACCCAACTGTGCATGGAGGTGCTGCAACGTGACTAATCCAACAACAACCGAGCGTTCGAAATCCCGTCCGACCGGCCGCGGCGGCAACAGCAAGGATCGACGGCTTGGCAAGGGGCTTGCGGCGTTGCTGGGAACGGATCTCGAAAACGATCTCGCGGTCAACGTCGCCGGCGACCCAGTATTGACCACGGGAACAGAGACGCCAGGTGACGCGATGCATTCGGCCGTGCAGTCGTTGCTGTTGCCGATCGAAGAGGTGCAAGCCAACCCTTTTCAGCCGCGGCGGGAGTTCAATCCGGATGAAATCGCGTCGCTGGCCGAGTCCATTCGCAACCATCAGCAGTTGCAGCCGATTCTTGTACGGATTGTTGATGGCAATTATCAGCTCATCAGTGGTGAACGCCGCCTGCGCGCCACGATCCATGCGGGGCTGAAAACCATCCGGGCGGAAGTTCGAGAAGCCGATGATCGGCTGGTTGCCGAGTTAGCGATCATCGAGAATTTACAGCGAAAAGACCTGAATCCGATCGAAAAGGCGATGTCCTTTAAGCGTTACATTGACGAGCACCAGTGCAAGCAAGATGATCTGGCACGGCGTCTTTCAATTGATCGAAGCACGATTGCCAACTTGATGCGTTTGTTGGAGCTGCCAGAGGCCATTCTGGATATGCTTGTCGCGGGGGACCTGGCGGCCGGTCATGCGCGGGCCTTGTTGCCCATCGGCGAAGAAGATGTCCAGGTGACGACCGCTCGAAAGATCATTGACGAGAGCTGGTCCGTCCGGGCAACCGAGAGTCATGTCAGCGAGCTGCTCCGAAGCGAGGAAGACGCTGAAACGGGTCGCAAGGTCACCAACGCATCACGGCAAAAGCGAAAACCCATTCCGCCGCACGTGGAAGCAATGCAGAAGGAGATGCGAATGGTTTTCGGCACCAAAGTCGAGATCAAGTCTTCGTCGCGAAGTCGGGGCAAGATCACCATCCATTTCAGTGACGCAGACGAATTTGAAAGATTGCGAGACCTGCTCGGCACGGTCGAGCAGCCGCCCCTTCGCGTCGCCGGCTAGCGTCTGCCAGCGTGTCCAGGCCGAATCTCAGCGTCCAACCGGTTTGGACGAGTGGTCGGTTGTGTTGGTTGGTCGCCGGGGGTCCTGCTCGGCGAATCCGTCCTGATGGTCTACCATGGCGACCATGGGAAGCATGCTTGAAACGATCGTCGCCGATGCTCGACTCTCGGATCGGCTTGCACGTCTTTCGCCGGACGATCAAACCCGAACGCTGGAATTTAGCGGCCCCTTTGGAGAAGACTCCATCGGCGGCAAACCGCCCGAGCACGGGAAACTGGACGTGAAACCGCTGGAGGGTTTTGTTCCGCGGCGTCCGATCGTTTCTCTGGGGCAATCCGCCGACGCGACATTATCCAATGACGTTGAGTATCGCTTGGTCGGTAAGCTGGGCAGTGGCGGGACCGCCATTGTCTTTCAAGCCCACCAGCGAGCCATCGATCGCGAAGTCGCGGTGAAGGTTTTGCGGGATGACCTCTCGGATGACCCGGAGCACCGTCGTCGATTCTTGACGGAGGCTCGCGTCATCGGCGCGTTGGACCATCCCAACGTCATCGCATTGCACGATCTTTGCATTGATGATGATGGGCATTTGTTCTATTCGATGAAGCGCATCGACGGCGCGAGTTGGGATGAACAAATTGATGAACTGGGGATTGAGGCGAACATTGACATTCTACTGCGAGTAGCCGACGCGATCCGATATGCGCATTCTCGCGGCTTAATCCATCGGGATCTCAAACCCGAAAATGTCATGCTCGGCAGGTTTGGTGAGGTGTTGGTCGCCGACTGGGGCTTAGCGATGGGCGTCGACGGGACCACGATGGCACCGTCGGACGATGCGGGTTGGCGAGCCCGATGGACTGGTTCCGCCGTCGGCGGAACCCCGGCTTACATGGCTCCCGAGCAGGCGGCGGGTCAGCTATCCGATGTCACCCGGTCAACAGACATCTACTTACTTGGCGCTCTCCTGTATCGAATCCTTACCGGGCATCCACCTCACCGGGGCAAGAGTCTGCTTAGCTGCATTCAAGCCGCCGCCAACAACGAGATCTCAACGGCGCCCGAGACGAGTCCTTGGATCGGTGTCGCAATGAAGGCGATGTCGACCGAGCCGACGGATCGGCATCTGGATGTCGAAGCATTCATGGATGCGGTTTCGCAACAACGGCTGCATACGGAGTCGGACCGTTTGGTGAAGCGGGCGTTGCGATATCTCGAGCCGACCGACGTTCAGGAAAAAGAGGCCGACACCAATTCACGTCCATCCGATGCCAACCCTTACCAACCGTTCCGCACTGCCGAGGCGTTGCTGCGAGAATCGCTCGAAGTTTGGCCCGATAACGAATCGGCAAAACGACATCTCACCAAGGTGCAGATCGACTTCGCAAGGCTGACGGCCAGCCGCGGCGACTATGATTTGTCGTTGTTGCTCTACAGGGCGGCTGGCGAAGCCGATAGCGAAGCGGCGGCACGCGTGCGACGACAGCGCGATCGACGCAGCGAACTGAACCGTGACCGAGCAAAGTATTCGGCCTTGTTCACCAAGTCGCCTGATGCGGGCATCTTGATCCGTTGGCAAGACGGTCAGATTCTGGAGGTCAACGAGGCTTTTCGGCGACTGCTAGGATATACCGATGAAATGATGGTGGGAGAATCAATCTCCGCCTTGTCGTTGTGGGCGTGTCCCGAGCGACGTGCCCGTTTTGTCGATGCAATGAAGCGCGACGGCCAAGTCGATAACTTCGAGGCGCAGTTTATTCGATACGACGCAAACGCAGCTTCCTCGCTAACCCCGTCCGCGAACAGAGGCCAGGCCGGATCGGAGTGCATTGACGTGTTGCTCAGTTCACGACGAGTGGAGCTGGGGGGGCAGGAGCTGGCATTGTCGACCATTCGCGATATCTCGCAGCGAAAGTCGGCCGAGCGCGATTTGCAGCAAAGCCGACGGCGGCTGCGAGACCTGCAGCGACTAGCGGGGTTAGGTTCATGGTCGTACAACGTCGTCGACCAAACGGTCACATGGTCGGACGAGGCCTTCCGGGTCGCCGGGCGGTCGGTTCAACGTGGCGAACCGAGTTATGAAGAGTTCATTGAGTCGATTCATCCCGATGATCGAGTATCCATCGACACCGCGATTCACAATGCGATTGACGTGTCGGCGTCGTACGTCATGAGGATGAGAATGCAAGACGAATCCGGCCAATACCGTCGCGTGCTCACCCGGGGCCAACCGGTGACCAATGACGCGGGCAACGTCGTGGAGGTCTACGGTATCCTGATGCCAGCGACGTTTTCGTCGGATCCATCGACCGACTCCGTGAACTCCTCTTAGCCGAGTCCCGTTAACCGAGTCCCCGTCGCCAAGGTCCAGCGGATGCATACGACACGAATTTCGTTTGCCGTCAGGGTTTTCTGACCGTTTTTGTTCATCGAGGCTGAAACTGCCGTCGCCCAGTCTTTCGACCGTTCAGCGCTATACGCAGTCCGATCCGGATGTGCGGTTGATGTTGCGCGTTCGAGATGATGACGCCGGCGCTTTTGAAGAACTCGTTCGTCGCTACGAGGCTCGCCTGGTCCGTCTCATGCATCATCTCGTTCCCCCTGGCGACCTGGCGGAGGATTTGACGCAGGAGACTTTCTTGCGTGTCTATCGCGCCCGGCACACGTACACGCCTGGCGCGAAGTTCTCGACGTGGTTATTCACCATCGCGGGCAATGCGGCCCGGAACTCCAAACGAACGTTGGCGCGCCGACGTGAAACATCCGAAGCCGACGCCGCACGTTCGAGCGACGCGCCGTCGGAGGGTCAGCTGCTGGCGGTCACGGCCCTCGACTCCAGCGCTTTAATGCCCACTCGTCAGGTCGAAGGCGACGAGCGTGCCCGATTGGTCCGAGTGGCCGTCGAGAAACTTAGCGAGCGGCAACGAATGGCGCTGGTGTTGTCCCGATTCGAAAACATGAGTTACGCCGAAATTGCCGAGACGATGGATCTCACAACCAAGGCGGTGAAGTCATTGCTGAGCCGCGCACGCGTCAGTTTGAAGGAGATTCTGCAACCGTACATTGAATCAGGTCAACTCGGCGAGACACCCTCGCAAGCCATCTCCATGGCCGCCACGCTTGCCCGGCCCGACAACGATGTTCGAGATGATCTCGATGGGGCAGGCTCATGAGCGGAATCGAGACAACGGACGATGAGACCTTGGTCGCGTATCTCGACGGGGAGCTTCCGCCCGGCGAGCGAAAGACGCTCGAGACGCGTTTGGTCGATGATGAGACGCTTCGAGCTCGAATGAGAACGCTGCAGCAGAGCTGGGACATGCTGACGCTCTTGCCCAGTCCCGCGCCCGATGATCGACTCGTGCAATCGACTCTCGAGCTGGTCGTCGCCGACCTAACGGGGAAGGCGCCGTCGTCAACGTCGGCATCCGTTTCGTCCTCTCGCCAGCGCGCCGTGGTTGGGTCGCTGGCCGTTCTGGCCGCCTCTGCGCTCGTTGCAATCATTGCGGTTGTCGCGGTCAGCCGATGGAGACTGCGATCACAGATGAGCGACCTTCCTATCGCGATGGACATTGATGCCTACCTTGTCGGCGAGGACATGGATCTGATTCGTGCCTTGGCGAAGGACTCGTTTTGGCCTCGGGTCGTACCCCCAACCAACGCTGACGCTTTGGAGTCGTTCAATCAGGTCTACTCGGACAACTCGACCGACCTTAATGCGATGCTGGGTTCACTGCCCATCGAACAGCAGTCAATTGCCGCATCCCGGTGGGATCGGTTCCGCATGCTGTCACCAGAAGACCAAGATGAGTTGCGGCAACGTGCCCAACGAATCAACGAGCAGCCCGATGCGCGCGAACTGATGGAAACCATGCGATTGTATGCGCGATGGCGGGATCAGTTGCCCAGTGAGTGGGTGGATGCGATTGAAAGCGGTGACCCGAAGAAGCGCGATGATGGAATTTTGAAAGGGTTCCAGGCAACGCTCGACGAACGCGCCGAACTATCGGGGCGCAATTTGAGTGAGGAGACGATTGTACGAATCAATTTCGCGTTGATTCAAATCGTACGGCAGAGAATGGAAGATGGCGACAACCGTATACGCGGATTTGTTAGTGCCATTCGGCGCCGTCGCGGCCTCAATGAAGACGACGCGTTCCAGGCGGCGGCACGTTTCTTGGTCGGCGAGAACGATTGGCGCCCGGCACCGAAAAAGGGCATACCCCATCCAGACGGACCCGGCGGACGGCCGGGCGGTCGAGGACCCGACGAACCTCCGATCCCGCTGACGTTCGCTGAACTGGACATGATCTATTCGATTTTGCCCGACTCGGACGTCGCTGACTTGAATGAGCTGGCGTCGAGCGAGTGGATGCAGATCATGATCTTGCGCTACTGGGCTGCCGAGGCCGTGCTGCGAACACTGCGCGGGGACATCAAGTCTCGAGGATTGGCGGACCGGTATCGCGAATTACCGGGGGCACAGCGCGACATCATCGACCTGCTTCCACCGGAACAGGCCATGCAACAACTCGGTGACGAAGCGATCGAGAGAAACGGCCGGCCTTAGTGCAGCGTCAACTCTAGAAAGTGGGGTAGGCATCCTGCCTGCCATCGGGAACGGACGCGGCAAATCACAGGCGGGAAGCCTATGCCACGACGTGGCACTAGCCAACCTCCGTTCACAACGTGGCCGGTCGGCGGTGGCACCCGACAACATCGGATCAAGTAGCTCGCGTGGTCCGCTGAGCCGGCATGGTTTTCTTGTTCCTCAATTGCCCACTTCCTCGGCGAGCGTCCACGTTCGTAGCTTCCAACCCCGAAGGCTCGAACGGGTCAAACGGCGATCGACCGTCGGCATGCTTGACGGTGTTGGTTCGATGCCGCGCCCGCGGGCGGAGGGTGATGCGTGGACGAGTGTCCCCTTTGGCGCCACAACGGTCGTTAGGTCAGTCTGTTTGACGGTTGCGGTCAGTGTCACCATGCTGGAGGGCTCGTCCTCGCGAGTCACGTGCGTCGTATGCTCAATGCGAATTCGGCCATCGCTGAATCTTTGTGCGACCCGAGCCGTTGCTTCGATCTCCAAGCCGGGCGTCGGAATGCCGGCCTTGATCGCTCCAATCCGACGACCATACGCCATGGCCAATTCATTGGTCATTTGAATCACGATTCGATCCCCGACGTCCGCCGAAGGCTGGTCGTCTGCATAGATGGATCCAATTCCGATTACTGCGAAATAGAGAAGCGTTGTTAGGAGGGGCTTATTCATTTCTTCACTCCGTTGATGGGATCGCACGCGACGTTAGATAGCATATCGATCTTGCGATGCTGGGAATATGGAGATTCGCAATGACCCGCCCGGCCAGAAAACGTACCGAATTCGGCGTTTTGATAGACTTGATGCATGCTTCAGTTGCTCTTCGTCGTGGCCTTGATAGGACTACCACTGGGTTTGTTCGCCGCAGTCGTTGGCGTGGCACTGAGATTCGCGTCAACGGACCTGGTTCGGCTCGTGTGCATCGTCGCCGCAATGTCACCGATGTTGTGCACGGATTACGGGGACGTATCTGGCCTGCTTTGGGTGATCGCCGGATTCCTGGTCATGCTTTGGTTGTTAACGCCTGGAACCTGGGCGAGCCGATGGCGACCATCCATTCAATCGCTGTTGGCGGCGACCTTCCTGGCCGCCGTTGCCGCCTGGATCATTCGACGCGGCGGCGTTGACGTCTCGGCAGTCGTCATCGACATACTTCTCGTTGCCGCCGGCATCTCAGTTTGGAGCCACGTCGGGATCGTGATCGTATCGCCCACACGCGATCGATACGGCTCTGCGCCACGCCAGTGGTTGTTGCGACTGGGCGCAACGGCAGTGATGATTGCGGTGACCGTTGTTGTGATCTCCCAGGATCGACTCATGTCCAATCTGCTGTGGCATTACGGCACTTGGCCACCAATGGAGGATGGGTCGTTTTCCTGGTTGGGGGATCAGATGGACACGTCGTTGAGTTGGGTTTGGGTGCCCGTTCTGTTCGTAACCGCGGCGGTCGCCAGCGGCGTGCATGTCCTCGCCCTTTGGGCGACTCGTCCGACCACCGGGCGGTCACGGTTTGGACTGGGTTGTGCCGTTGCCTTGATCGGTGTTGCTGTTTTCGCATCCGTTGATGCCTTTTGGATCCTCTGTAGGCCGAGTGGTTTGACGAGGGCACCGGCTGCATCAACAACAGGTTGGGCCGAGCTGAATCGATTGCTGGAGGCGATTGAGACCGAGGTGGATCCCAACCTCATATCCAGGTCGTCAGGGAAAGCGCGGTCGCAAGCAACGATTGATCGATTCCTGCCAATGCGGCAAGAGCTGATTCGAATCCTCGCGGACGGATCGATCTCAGTCCGCGTGGAAGGTCAAGAGACAGATCTCGACGAGCTGCCGGCGGGTCCGGTGCGTCATTGCCAATCGGCGCTCTGTGAGTTGGCTAGTCATGACCTGCAGGTCGGCGACGATGCAAGGGCGACGGAGTCGTTTCAAGCAGCCGTTGAATTGGCGTTTGCCATCCGCCGCGACGGGCTGCTGATTCATGCCCTGATTGGCAATGCCGTCTCAAGTCAAGCGATTGCCGGACTCTGGCGCGAACGTGAGCGGTTGGAGCGCGCTTCGACTTTTCGGCTCATCCGTCTTCTGAATCAACAACTGGAAGATCGTGAACCGATCTCGGTCACCGAACACCGCGATCAGGCGTGGGTGCGTTCCGCCTACGGCTGGTTCGGACGATTGCAACAGGTAATCCATGACTCGACCGTTGAACAAGCGGCTCATCGTCGTGGCATTGTGCAAGCACAGACAATGGAGACGACGAGGATCCGGTTGCTGATGCTCGATTTCATGATTCAGCAGCACTTTGCATCAAGTGGGGAATATCCGGCGACACTGAACGAACTGCACTGGCCAGACGACTTAGAACACATAGCACATGACGTTCAAGCGGATCCCATGACCGGAACGTCGTTCCGCTACATCCTCGAGGGCGGACGCCCCCGACTCTACAGTGTCGGCTGGAACCGAGTTGATGAGGGTGGCGAGAACGATTCGATGGGATCCGTTGAAGGCCAATATCCCGATGACATCGAACTCGCCAAGTTCTTGTCTTCTCGCTGAGTTGCGACTTCCATCATCGACAGTTTCCATCAGCAAACATGGATTGTTTGCGGTTCAAATCAGTGATTCATGGCTAGCAATTCGAACGAATCGAAGAAGTGGTCCGTGCGATTCGACTTCAAGATCGACTCCGGTCCATGGACCATTTGGTACAAGACTTTTCCGTTGGAGGAATAGACACGGATTCGGCCACCACTCTTTTCGTCACCTGAATTGTCATACTGAAACTCGAGACCTTGCGTGCCAGCGTGATCAATCGGTGTGAACTCAACAGTCTTGGTCAATGAATTGGCGGGCAGTAATTTCTCGATGAGTTTCCGGGCGTGTTCTCGGAGTCCTCCATCTTGGTCGGCCAAGAGCTCCCCGTCGTCTTCCTGGAGAACAAAGTAGCTTGCCTCGACGATTCCGTTTTGGGCGATACCGGCGTGAACCATGCGTGTTTTCGGTTGGCCGGGTTGTGGTTGACCGATGGCCCACTTGGGATTGGCTGGCAGGGCAACGCGGAAGTTATTGGATGGGCTTGTGAAAGTGACAAAGTCGTTTGGAGTGCTCTTCGTCGGCGAAAGGGTGCGAAACGAGTCCATGAACTGCTTGGATTGAGCCGACTCGACCGCGTCGCATTCGCCAATGGCAAAGAGTTGGTAGATGTGCTCATTCTCGTAAAACACTCTCACGTGAACGGCCAGCTCCGTATCTTCGAATTGCAATCGATTACTGAATTCGCGACCGGCCAAACCGGCTTGGGTAATGACCTTGCTGGGTGTTGGAGTTTCTTTGAACAGGTGCTTGATCAGTGCGTTGGCGGTATCGCGGACGTTCACGTATCGGTCACTTCGATTGGCAGGAGCCGGTCGCTCGACGGCGATCACACGATAGAGGACACCTTGGTCCTGGTCGGTTGATTCGACCGAAAGGGTTTCAAACACTTTTCCTTTCTCCCATCCGGATCCGGCGGTCTTGCTGGCTTGGACTTTGGGACTTGGCGGCATGTCCACGCTAAAACCTCTCTCTTCGCTGACGAAACGGGTCAGGCGGGAGTCGCTGTCGCCTCCAAAGACCGATGCCGATGGAATGGTGACGGCAATCGCGGAAAGTGCAAGGAAGGCGAATCGTGGGATGGCTGTGGACATCATGAAACTCTCTGGATGGGTGACGGTGGGATGGTGCTCGAAAGGCCCCGCGCTGGGACTCAAAGGCCGCAGATGAATAGGCAGGGGCCGGCTTTCGAGCGGACACGAAAATCGTGATTTCGGTCCTGTTTGCCGCCAATCACGCCACCGCTGCCGTTCTCAAACGCTCCGGTGAATGCACATGGCGATCTACCCTCCCTGGGAGGGCCCCCAATGATTTGTCGAAGAGCACGTAGGGGCGACTTGGAGACTGCGAGTGGATTCAGAGTCGGAACACGGCCGGTCATCCCGTCTTTGTAGCGACGAGCGGCAGAAATCAATCTAGTGCTTTGTTCCAGTTGAAAACTAGGCTTCGCCCATCGGCGGATCGAAAGATCGTATTGGAACAAAGCACCGGGAGCGTACGATGAAGTGGATGCTTCGCCTCGCTGGAAAAGCACGCAATCGATTCTCGCAGACGCCTCATTGGGTCCGAGATGCATACGGTCTATTGTCGCCTCTGAACTTTGTCGAGCTGGTTCCCACGGTGGGATCGATCGCCCTTGCCCCACGCCACTTTTTTCGTCGTTTGCCTTCGACGCTCGCGGGTCATCGCCCGCACTATCAGACACCGGTGAAGTTTTTCTTTCACTTTGCCGCTTTGTTCATGGCGATGTTCTATCTCCGCAACGGGGACATGCGCGGGGTCATGGATGAGGGCGAAGCCGTCATGTTGCTGCCACTGATCATTCCGATGATGCCGCCGTTAATGATTGTGTTAGGACTCGTGACTTGGGTCCTCTATCAGCTTCCACGCCTAGCTCCCAACGGAGATGCCTTCCCGCCGCCCAACCCCGGTCCATTCAAATTGTTGTTGCATCCACGGACGTACACTCGGTTGGACGCGGCTCGATATGGCTGGGGACTGTTCTACATCGGCATTTACTTCCTGGCGGCCTGGCAAGTCGTTCAGTTGCTGTTGTCGATGAACCTGCTCGGCGTTGCGTACTTGGCGAGTCTGCTTGGCAGCGACAACGTCATCGCCCAAGGAGTCATCGTTCTATTGGGTGTCGCTCTGGCGGCCCTTTGCATCCACGGTTTCGTGTTGGCACCGTATGTCGAATTGCTGCGAACATCGCTGCGTCGTCCAACTCGGGCTGTCTTTGAAACCGACGTCAATGACATCGCCCGGCAGATTGACGAGTTTTTGGCGACGTCGCCCGATGATCCGTCCATTCAGTCACGAGCCGAAATGCTGGGGCAGTGGATCCAAACGGAGTCGCGACGTCTGAGCCGAGTCGTGTCGCAGCAGGATCAAGACTACTATATGACGGACGGCGATCGCAAAGAGCGATTGGACGTCCATCGCGACGCATTTCGTGTGTCAAGTCTTCGCACGCATTTGAAACGAATCGATAGCTCGATTGGCACGCCGATCGATCAAGCGCTGTCACGACTTGAACCGGCCACGGCGATTGAAATCAAACGAGCGGCGTGACATGGTCATGTGAGTCTTGGTCGGGTCACGTGCCGGCACACGGCCGACGCCAGCTTGTTCGATGGTCCGAGTTCGTCAGGGCGATTGTGCTATCGCGTCCAGGCGAGCCACTTCCGAAACAGTTTCGCGACGTTCGGTGTCAGACGCGTCTTGTTGTACTGGTCACCTAGCTTTCGAACCACGTCGCCGGTCGTTGGGTAAGGGTGAATCGACGAACCGATCTTGGCGAGCCCCAGTCCGTTTTTCACGGCCAGCGTGATCTCCGCGATGAGATCACCCGCGTTCTCGGCGACCACGGTGGCGCCGACGATCTGGTCGGTGCCTTTGCGAACGTGGACACGGGCGAAACCGTCCGTGCGCCCGTCCAAGATTGCTCGGTCGACTCCAGCCAAGTCTTGCGTGTAGGTGTCGATCCGGATTCCTTGTTCATCCGCCTGCGCTGGAAGTAGTCCAACGTGAGCAAGCTCCGGCGATGTGTACGTGCTCCACGGAACCACCAGTTGACTTGCCTTGCCGCGTCCCTTGAACAAGGCGTTTCCGATGACCAGGCGGGCCTGAAAGTCGGCCGCGTGCGTGAATTTGAACCGTGACGCGACGTCGCCGGCGGCATAGATGCGAGGATTGCTGGTCTGCATTCGATCATTGACACTCACACCGGTTCGAGGGTCAAAGTCGACGGCGACTTCCTCCAGTCCCATGCCCAGGACGTTCGGTGTTCGTCCAATTCCGATCAGGATTTCATCCGCCACCACTTCTTCGGTGATTCCATCTCGCTCAACAATGGTCACCTTGTGATCCCCTCGACGCTCGAACCGAATCACATTGGCCTTCAGCATGAAACGTACACCGTCGCGCTGCATGCTCTCTTGAATGACGTGAGCCGCATCCGTGTCTTCGCGGGCAAGGATATGACCGGCCTTTTCGATTTGGGTCACTTGGCTCCCGAATCGCGCGAATGACTGGGCCATTTCGCTACCAATCGGACCTCCACCGACCACAGTCAGCCGAGGCGGTAACTTGGTCAATGAGAACAGAGTCTCGTTGGTGAGCGGCCGAACGTCGTCGATGCCATCGATGGGTAGCTTGGCGGCGCGAGCGCCTGTTGCGATCACGGCCCGTTTGAATTGCAGAGCACGCTGCGATCCGTCGTCTGCGGTGACTTCAATCCGATCACCTCCGATGAACTTTCCGTCGCCAATAAAAACGTCGACGCCAAGGTCGGAGAATCGCTTGGCGGAATCATGCGGGCTGATGTCGCTGCGCAGTTTGCGGAGCCGTTCCATGACGGAGGGGAAGTCGACGGTGAAGCCATCAACACGAACGCCCATCGTGCCCGCGTCGCGAACGGTTGCGGCTGAACGAGCGGCGCTGATGATGGCTTTGCTAGGAACGCACCCCACATTAAGGCAATCCCCACCCATCAGATTCCGTTCGATCAGCGCGACCTTCGCTCCCAGACCTGCGGCACCCGCCGCAGTGACCAGACCGGCGGTCCCGGCACCAATCACCACCAGGTTGTAGCGGCCAGACGGCTTAGGGTTGACCCACTGCGCCGGGTGAACCTCGTCGGCGAGCCGTCGATTGTATTCGTCGAGAGGTTGCAGTTCCGGCGCATTGTCCAGAGGATGAGGCGACACCACTGGCTCAGTGCTGGATTCCGATAGGTTGATGGACATGATGGACCTTGGCAGTGATTCCTTGGACGGGGCGCGGTCAGCCGATGAGGCCGTCACCTTTCCGAAAGCCGACCGTCCAGAACAGGACGACGCTTGGCGGACTTCGTCACCCGGTGTGTTGACACTCGGGAATGGCGATTTGACGCCAGCATACGCCATCCAAATGGATGATCTGTCACGGTGCCCCTCACGAAGTCGTTTTGGGGCGCAACATTGACTGGGCGTCCGGTTCGCCGCGCTGAGGCGGCCTTGGCCGTTAAGAGGGCTTCGGCAGAGTCTCACTCGACTCCGTCAGGCTCTATGAAAGTCGCCATACCGGCATTGGGCCATTGTGCCGCATCAATGACCGTGGCCACATTCTTTCTTGAGATCTGTTGGCCACGGTCGTGTCGCTCGGCCAGAAAGGAAACGTTCAAGTGACGATCATCGAACGTCCATTCTCTGAAGATTCCGCGGTGGCACCGGGAAGCTCATGGCCGGTCGTCGATGGACTCGCGTGGATCCATTGACGCCGGCATTCATTCTTGAATTGGCGATCAGCCGGTCTTGCTGGCGGTGTGATCTCCGGCAGCGGTCTGGGACGGAGTGTCACGAAGCAATTTCGTGTATTCGTCAACGCCGTCCTGTTCTTGCGTGAGGATGTCTTCCAGGAAAACGACGAGGCTGCGGTGGGGCTCGGCCATCTCGATTGCCTGTGTGTACATGTCAACGGCCTTCGACTCGAACGCCAGGCTGAATTCGAGCACTTCATGCAGATCCTTGCTCTGCTGAATTTCATTACGAGTCGCGACAGGAACCCCTCCAAGAGCCACGATTTTTTCAGCGACCAGTTGCGCGTGACCGAATGACTCTTTGGCGTCGCCCATGAACTTGCCTGAGTAAACCTCTCGCCATGCGCCCTCGATGATGAAAGACGCCTGGCTGTACTGGGCCACACCGGTCCACTCGTGCTTCAGGATTTCGTTGAGGTGATTGAGAAGGGCTTCGCTAGCCATTGAAGATTTCCTTGATTGATGGTTCGTGCTTGGTTTCCCCTTGGAGGGAACTTCATCGTTGCACCATTATCTCGAGTCGACCAGTCCCGGGTGTTAGTTCAATTTTGAGCGAAAAACGCCTTGCATCGATTAGGTGGACACCTGGCAAACAGGGCTTTGCGGGATGCCCGTTTTTAAGGCACCGCCGCACCGCCCCGTCGACTGAGGGGGATGCCCAAAAAGCGTGCGAAGCATGTTGGCGGCGTAAGTGCTTTTGCTAGCAATGTTTGCGTGGTTCGTGTTGATGGGCTTGGAGGATGGGCCCATTCATCCATGTTTTCGTCCCCCACCCAACGCACGATCGATGCCCAGATCCGCCATATCCAAGACTTCCACCAGCGGTCGCCGGAGCACGACCCGATCAGGCTCAGTGAAGTTGCCGTCGGATGAGACATCGGTGTCGGTCGAAAAGGGAGACTCATCCTTGGAAGCAAGCTATGCGAGCGACTTGAGGCATGGACTGGCGTCAGTCGAGGGCGAGCCCAATGCCGGAGCGAGCCCATCGTCGGTTGCCGACGGTAGCGGATCGTTGGAGGCACCCGAGGTGGATCGAGCGGTCGCCGTCGCGGACCGGGGCCGAGAGGTACTCCGAGTGGCCAGCGAAGCATTCGCGCGAACGGGTAGCTGGGTCGTCTTTTATCGATGGATGCTGGCGCCAGGTGGTGTCGTGGACCAAGTCTTCGAATCCCCGGAGGAGCGCCGGTTCTTTGAGACGCAAGATGAATTCATCGTGCTGCTGGAAATGCTCACGTCCATTCGGAGTCAGGATACCGGCAAGGCGGGTATGTACGAACCGGAGCGCGTGATCACGGTGCGCATGCCGAGGTCGATGCACGAGGGCATTGTTCGCGAGACCCAGGAACTCGGATTGAGCGTGAACAAGTTCTGCATCACCAAGCTACTGCAGCCGGCCAACAAGAAGTTCACGCCCGAGGAGTCTGGTTTCCGCCGTGGTCGTCGGCCGGGGCCGCAAATCATCGCTGGCAAAACGAAGGTGCCAACGGCAAAAAAGCGGCGACGCAAAAAGAACGACTGACGAAGAAAACGATTTCGACGAAAACAGAAACCTCGTCGGATCCGTCCCCCGGCCGCCCTCGCGTTTCCGACGTCCAACCGTCTCATGGCGATCGGAAACGGGCCAGTCGCTGGTGCTAGGCAGGTGAAGGCGGAGCTAGCCGCGAGCCAGACGGTACTGATTGCCCAGGTCGACATAATGTTGGGTGCCTTCAACCGCCCGCTGCCGAAGGACGTCGCTGACAGGCTTGATTACTTTGGCGGGCGACCCCATCGCCAGCATGCCATCTGGAATCACGAAGTTCTCCGTCACCAGGGAACCAGCCGCCACGATAGCGCCGCGACCAATCCGCGCACCATTGAGAATGGTGGCAGAGATTCCGATCAACGCCCCATCGCCCACCTCGGCACCGTGGACGACGGCCTTGTGACCGATGGTCACATCCCGTCCGATTAAACAGGGGGTTCCGGGATCGCAGTGCAAGACGCAACCATCTTGGACGTTGCTGCGATCACCGATCACGATCTTTTCGGTATCTCCGCGCAGGATGGCGCCAAACCACACGGTTGCCTGAGGCCCGATCTCGACGTGCCCGCGGACGGTTGCATTTCCGGCAACAAATGCCGTCGCGTCGATTCGCGTCCAATCGGTCGCGGCGGTGACCACCGGATCGTGGCGACCGTCGTCATTATCGGTTTCAATGGAGTTCATGCTCAATTCCAGTCGCAATCGTGATCGGACTCCGCCGCAGCGGTCCTGGTTTGGACGTGTCGCGGTGAGGGTGGCCATCGTCCTGATCCGATGGTATCAGGTCATGATCAGCCCGTTGATTGGGCCGAGTTGTCGATTCACGCCGACTTGTAGCGCCTACGCCGTCGAGGCGATTGAAAAATACGGTTTCATTCGAGGTGCATGGCGGTCGCTGCAACGCATCGGACGCTGCCATCCGTGGAGTTCCGGCGGATATGATCCGCCATGATGGTACGCGGAGGGTCTCCAACGAGGGCTCTATTGCGGCGGCAGTGGGTTTCCACCGATCGATACCAGGTAGGCGACTAGCTCGAGGATTTCATCCTTCGTGAATTGGTCCATCAGAGCTTTGGGCATGATCGACGTGCGCGTCTGCATCATGTCTTCGATATCATCCTGCAGGATGACCGTTGGCTCGGTCGCTTCGGAATTGACCAGTAGGTGGATCTCATCATCGGTCTCTTTGACGAGAAGCCCTGATAGAATCTGGCCATCAACGGTGAGCACTTGGTGCATCTTGTATGCATCGTCAATGCGATCCGACGGATGCAGAATCTCGCGAAGCAATTCGTTGGTCTGGCCCTTCCACTTCGTCACAACGCTATCCAGGGCCGGGCCGATGCGGCCGCCATTGCCGCCAACTTGGTGGCAACTCGCACAAGTGGCCTCTTGGAAAATTTTCGCGCCGATTTCTGGTGACCTTCCGCGTAGGTCACCACTGAGATCGGAGTCAAAATCGTCGGAAGTCCACGCCGCGACGAAGGAACGATTGTTGCCGATGGGATCGGCTGGAGGCTGCGGGTCCGCGTTGTAGGCATCCAGGTCTGGCACCACGACCATGACCCCGTACATCCGATACCAGTGTTGTGGAAATGTACAAACATACGGGTACTCGCCTGGCTCGGTCGGCGCATCGAACGTCAAGACGTCTTCGCCGTCGGATCCAACCATGGTTGTGGCATGGAGCACCGCATCGGAATCTGGCACGTAGGCGTTGCCGTTGCTGCCTTGCGGGCCGGCTTGAAGTCCCATCGCCGCGACGTCTTTAAGCGTACCCGGCTGGACGATGACCAAGTTGTGGGGCATCGAGTCGACGTTTTCCAGAACGACCTGCACGGGCCGCCCAGCTTCGACGGCAAAGTACGGCGTGTCGTACCGCATCTCTTCTTCGACGGTGCTGATGCGTATGAGTCGGACGGCCACGTTACGAAGCCGGGCACGAAGCGACTTGGCCAGTCCCGACGGCAGCGTGCCGATGGCGCGATCAGCGACCTGGATGGTGTCCGCAAACGAGTCGCTCGTACGCTGCGCGGCGGGTGTTCTCTCCGCCATGTTGACCAAGAACTTAGCGAGTGACTCGGCGGCATCGCCGTCATACTGGAGTCTTGGCACTCGCAGGAGCGTCTTCACGGCGGAAGCTCGCAGATCGCGGTCACGCAGCTTCGAGGCGGCGATTCGGAACGTCTCGGTCCACTGATCTGGAATCACGCCTAGCGTCTCGATTCCGGCGGCTACAAGGTCGCCGGACGACTGGTCCTGGATCAAGGAGAGCACTCGATCACGTTGGCTAATCCGGACCGAAGCGTTCGGAACCATTGCCACGGCCCGGAGCCAGTCGATCCGTGACTCGGTGGAGGGTTTTGGGAGATTCCGCATCGAGCTGAGTTGCGGGTCCGACGAGCGATTCGATTTCGTGGCAAGGGCGAATGCTGTCTCGGCATCTCCGCTGGCGATCAATGCTGCCAACGCGGCCGAGGCGGCCGGACCGCCAGCTGCGGCACCCGTGATCAGCCGTTTCGTTTGCGCTTCAAGATCCACTTTGGGTAATCGAACGAGCATGCGAGCCAGTCCCGCAGCCGCTTGTCGGTCTTGTGCGGAAACCTTGCCCTGTTTTGAGCGAAGCTGTTCAATCACATCCAAAATGATCGTTGCGCGGCCGGCGTTTTCAAGCTGCACGAGTGCGTCGAGGGAAGCATCGCGTTGCCGCGCCGGCACATCACCTCGCGCCAGGATTTCTCGGTGCAGTGGCACCATCATTTCGTCGTCGGCATTCCGATCCTGCGATAGCAGGTCTTTCGTCGACAATCGCGCCAATTGATACGCGACCATGTTCGGCGGAAGGTCCAGGAACAGTGGCATCCGTCCGGCCGACTCGGTCGGATGGGTGAACCCATACGTGCTGTTCTTTAGCTCACTCGCATGATCGCGGTTTTCGGACTTCCGTCCCGACTTGGATTGAACCTCGTTGATCTTGGCAACGAGCGTGACGTCGTCGCCCGCGAGCGACCCGGCGGGCTCCGCGCTTGCAACGCGTCTAGCACTCGGCAGGAACGGTGCCCGCTGGTCAAGGATTTGCTTGAATCGACGCATCGCCTCGTCGAGCGCGTACTGCGTGTAGTGATCGACGGGTGATTCAAGCGTTCTCAACGCGATGCGAATCAACGCGTCGGTTTGATCAAGAGCCCAGTCCTGGCCCGCCGCGTGGGTCGTGGCGAGCAAGGTCTCCAGGCGGACACGAGGGTGATCATCGGCGATCATCCGATTCATGATGCCGATCGGATCATCAAGGCGGTCCATCCACGACACAAAGACCCGCATCGCCGCGGCTCGGGCACGGGGTTCGGAATCCGCCAATACTTCCTCGAGAAGTTCAGAGTTGACGACATTATGTGACTGGTGCAGCCATAACGCTTCGAGTCGATGATGGGACGCATTGGCATCGTCAACGGAGATGGACCGTCGCATCGACTCAACGCCGGCGATGACTTCAGCGGTCGGACGACTCATGAGTTGCCGCCGGGCGCGATACGCGTGACGTTGATTGGCCAACGCGGAATCGGTGGTTAGATAGTCAACAAGTTTCGTTGTCGAAAGTTTGGCGAGATTGGGCGTCTTGGCGAGCGGCCGCTGAGGAACGGTGATCCGCCAAATCCGACCGTGAGAGTGATCGCGGCTGGGGTCGCGAAGATTGTGTTGCAGGTGCCCGATCAACGCGTTGTGCCAATCAATGACATAGAGCGATCCGTCGGGCGCGATGTCGACATCGACGGGACGAAAGTTACCGTCACCACCGCCGACAATCATCGGCACCTCTTTTCCGACGTAACCGCTGTCCGACTCGGTCACGTCATGGCTCAACACGGCACGGTCACCAATGACGTTGGTAACCAGAAAGTCACCCTGCGCATCGTCGGGAAAGTGTTCACTCGACAAGAACGCACAGCCAGCCAATGGGCGAATTCGCTTGGGGTAGAACGTCGGATAACGAACGCCACCATCGTCGTAGCCTTGTTCTCGAGCGACTCGGTTGTGTTGCGATCCGCCGGGGTGTTTCAGCGGAAAATCAAGAGCTCCGCTAATGGGTGCTGCAAAATACGAATTTCCCGGTGACGCGTCTCCGATGAAGTCCTGTCCCCAGTGATTGAAACAGTATCCCCAAGGGTTTGCGAACGCCAGATTCACTCGCACGCCAAACCGTCGCGTGCGCGGATTGAACTGCCAAACACCTCCTTCGATGAGGCGGGTCAAACCATAAGCGCTCTCGATCTGGGAATACTTGAAAGTGCCTTCCTGGAAGTACAGCCTTCCTCCGGGCCCCCAATCGAATGCGGCGAGCCCATGGTGCGAGTCGGCCGTGTCGAATCCGATGAGCGTGCGTTCCCGCTGGTCCGCAACATCGTCCCCGTCGGCGTCGCGTAGAAACAGAATGTCCTGCTGGTTCGCGACGTAAACGCCCCCATTGCCCAACTCAAACCCGGTCGGTTGATGCAGCCCACCTGCAAACGTCTTGCAGACGTCCGCCGTGCCGTCACCGTCGTGGTCCTCGAGGATCAGCAGTTTGTCATCCATGGGGCTCTTCGGCTGCCAGTGCGGGTAAGACGGCATCGTCGACACCCAAAGTCGGCCGTCGGCGTCGAAGTTCAACGCAACTGGATTGGCAAGTTCAGGAAACACTTCCTCGGACGCGACCAACTGAATCTGATAGCCATTGGGCAGTTCAAACGTTTCCATCTGTTCTTCAGCCGTCAGGTAGTCCAGCGATCCCAGCTTTCCGCGTTTTGCGTTGGGATCATCAGGACCACCCACATTGGTCTTGGGCACGATGAATGGAAGCGTGTTGGAGTCGTCCACCGTTTCGGGTACCGGTTCGCCACTGGCCAACTTCCAGATTCGCTGATCACGATTGGCGGTCATCTCGTCCAAGATCGCCAGCTCGCGATTCATGACTTCGCGGTTGCGATAAGTGCCGTCGCTACCCGCCTCGCCGCGTTTGCCATAGATCGAGTAACCATTGACCGCTCGGAAGCGATTGAACCAATGGAAGTTCTTGTCAGCGATGGCGTCGCGGAGTGATGCATTGATCCGGTTGGTGTTCGGCCGTGACTGGAAGATCGCTTCAAACAGGATCGGTGCGAACATGGCATGACCGACGTCATTGAGTTGCCCACCATCCATGGTCAAACGCCGATCGTCCGACTTAAACAAAGCCAAGGTCGGCGTGAAGACGTCGGCAAATGGGACGCCGCATTCGGCCGCAACGGTCTTGATGGCTTCTGTGATGCGGAGCAGCGAGGGGTTTCGGTCAGCAGCGGTCGGCAGATTGGGATCCCCGGTATCCTCAAACGCGATGGGAGAAACCAGAACGACTCGAGGCGGCCTCTCCCCGTTGTAGTTTTGGGCAAGCGTATGGATAACGATGTCACTCAACTCATCGCGAAACTGGGCGAGAACTTTCGAGTGGTCGAGGCCTTTACGGAGACGAAACGATTCGTTGAATCCGAAGAAGTAAACCACGACATCGGTGCCGCTGTGCTCCAGGTGCACATCCGGGGATCCAAAGTTGAGGCTGCGGAGTCGGGTCGCTGGCTCATCTCCCGGAACACATAGGTTCCGCACCGTCAGATTCAGATCGGCAAAATGTTGGTGAAGGAGCGTCTCGAATTCGTTCTGGTGCTGAAGACGCTCGCCAAGTCCATTGCCGACGAGGCTAATGTGGTCATTGGGCCGAAGCTCCAGCGCATCGGACGCGAGGGAAACGCGAACCAAACACACGAGGAAATACGCCAACAGGAAAAGACGTTTCATGATCACCAAATCGGGGGCGGGGCGAGGAAAGGTTGGGAGGGGAGCGTTCCGAACCTGTTTGAAACAACGGGAGCAGTGAACCATTTTGGATCGGATCGCTGGTCTTCAAGATAATTTCTTGGCGACGCGTTGGGGACGCGTTCGCCGTCAAAAGACGCATTTAGCGTCTCGAAAGTCAGTTAGCTTTGGCGCCGAAGTAGTCCATTCGCAGCGCCAATTCGCTCTTCGGTGAATACGGAACGATCGTTTGGAGCTGCTGAACGTCGATGGGATAACGCGTCGGAGCGAAGCGATGAAGGAACGTCATGATATTGCAGATCCGCAGTGCTTCCGCTGGCGCAACCGCCCTGGCCAGACTTCGGTAAAGAGTCGGACGTGGGTCCTCCCCCGCCAAGAGGGCCAATGCCTCGGCGGCGCGAGCACACACCAACGGCTCGGTATCCAATACACGTCGGTGGAGCAGCTTCAGCAACGCTTCGTCGGCTGTGATTACCTCCAGCGACTGGGGATCAGTGGATGCTCCGCTCACAGCGACGATACTCCAGTATCTCAGCCATGGATCACCCGAATTCAGAGACAGCATCCACGAGTCGATCGCCGCATCGATGGGCTGGAGGCCAGAGTTGGCCACTCCGAGGTAACGATCGATGGCGTCAGCATTCTCGATTCCAAACTCGACGGGATCGGAGATCGCCGATTCGATCATGACGGTTTCGGGAACCAGGCTTAAATCGTGGATCGAGCTCATGTGTTGCGCGAGAGTCTCTCGCATAAGCCGCAACTGAGCCTCGTGCTTCGACTGACCCGCCAAGTTATGAGTTTCATCTGGGTCATTGGCGAGATCAAAAAGCAACTCGGGTTGCCGCGGCTCAAAAAACTGAGCTTGAACGGCATTCAGGTCCCCCGACTCATGCAACGCTTGCCACTGCTGATAAGCGAGCATCTTCATCCGGTAATCATTCCACGTCACGTCGGGCATGAACGGTTCAAAGCTGCGGATGTATTTCCAATCTCCGATTCGGACAGCCCGCACCAAGTCGTACTTCGCATCCATGCGATCACCGTATGAAAATGTGCGGTCGCGCGCGTCGACGTCCGCGGCGGAGACAGACTCGCCAAGGAATGGCTGGCCATCGAGCGACTCCGGTACGGCGACGGAGGCCAGCGACAGGACGGTCGGTCCAAAATCGATGAATGAAACGAAACCGTTCGTCCGGCTACCCAGGTCGCGGTCGACGATGGAACGAAAACGCTCTGGGACGCGGACTACCAGAGGCACATGCAATCCCGACTCGTACACGTAACCCTTGGACCGTGGCAAAACGCCACCGTGATCGCCAAAGTAGAAGACGAAGGTGTTCTCAAGCTGATCAGCTTGCCGAAGCTCGTCGATGATCTTGGCAACGTGACCGTCAATGACGGTCATTCGGTCGCGATAGTACGCGGCGGTGTAACGGCTTAACGACGTATCCGGCAAGTAGTCGGGTAGATGCACCTGATCCAGCGGAGTTTCAGGTGACTTGCCCTGCATGGCGGATTCGGAAAAGTGCAATCGGCTTTCGTGTGAGTCGGCGAATGTTTGGACGTGGAAGAATGGGGTGTCCGTCGTCGGTCGGTTCTTCCAGGATGCTTTTCGACTCGATTGGTCCCATGTGCCTTCCGAACGGATCGCGTTGTAGTCTTCCTTGGAGTTGTTGGTTGTGTAGTAACCGGCGTCGCGCAGCAGCGATGGGAACATTCGAATGGACGCGGGAAGGACCGCTTTGGCCAATCGGCGATGGTATTGCGTTCCCACGCGTGGGCCGTAGCAACCCGTAATCAGGGTTGTCCGAGCGACCGAGCACACCGGGGCATTGGAAAACGCTCGGTCAAACGTCACGCCATGTTCGGCCAACGATTCGATCGCCGGCGTTTCGATGCCATTCGGGTCGAAGTGTTTCAAATAGTGTTTGGAGTTGTCCTCCGACATGATCCAGAGGATGTTCGGTCGATCATCGGCTGATGCCGAACCATCCGACCCGTGCGGCGTCCAACTCAGCGTGAACGCAAACAGCCAAGCGAGGGTACACTTCGATCTTGAAATCATTCGTTGATTGAATTCGTAAGGAGATATGAAGTTACGGGGCGTTAGTTTACCCAAAGCGGACCGTTTCGGTATCGTGCCGGGGCCGTTGTGGCGCAAAATAGCCGCGCTGCGACCAAAAAGCCGGTTCGCCCAGGGATGTCCCTGACGGGATCACCCAATGGGTCGCCGCCTTGGCGGCAAAATGATTTGAAGCCGCAATTGGCGGTTGGAGTCTTAAGTAATTTCCAATGCGCCCGATTTCCCAACGTGCCCGCCATGACGAACCTGTATGCCGAGACCAACCGGGCCGGATGAACATGAATAGCGATTTGACGGTGACGAATCCGGGCGACTCGCGGACGTTCGCGTTCGACTCGGCGGTGGACTGGTGGCTGGCTGCTATGCTAGCCGCGCCGGTCGCCGGGTCGACGGCAGTTGGTCTGGTGCTTGCTGCGACCGGTCGTCCCGGTGATGCGTCGACGATGTTCATGGTCGCAGCGGCGATCACGGCCGTGACTCTGGTCTTTGTTGTGCCGTGCCGTTACACACTGTTGAGCGACTCGCTGTCGATTCGCTGCGGGTTGATTTGCTATTCGGTGCCCTACGCCAAGATGGTGTCGCTGACGCGGTCGACGACGCTTGCCAGCGGTCCTGCGCTTTCTTTGCGAAGGGTCGTCATCGAAATGGAGTCGGGCCGGCGGCACATCGTCTCTCCCAGACATCGAGAAGACTTCATTCGCCAACTTCGCACGCGGATGACGCAACGGAATCCAGACGGCGTTCGCGAAACGTTGGATGAAGTTCTTCCCGATACGGAAGTAGTGGATTGAACGCGAAACCCAGCAGCCCTTCGCTAAACGAATCAGTGGGGCCGTCGTCGTCCGGCATGGCCCCGACGCGGCGCGGCTCGCTCTTGCAGAATTTGCAAGTCCCTGACGATTTGCCGATTGCGGATCACGCTGACGAGATCATTGCCAACCTTCGCGATCATCAAGTGCTGATCGTTTGCGGTGAAACGGGCAGCGGCAAGAGCACGCAGTTGCCAAAGTTGTGCGTTGCCGCCGGATATGGCGAGTTCGGTCGCATTGGTCACACGCAACCGAGGCGGTTGGCGGCCCGCAGCATCGCTGCTCGACTCGCCGAGGAGACCGGCACGCGGCTGGGCCGCGAAATCGGATATCAAGTGCGGTTTGGCGACCAAACAAGCGACGCCACGATCATTAAACTGATGACGGATGGCATTCTGCTGGCCGAGACGGGTTCGGATCCGGACTTGCGGGCCTACGACGTGATCATTATCGACGAAGCCCACGAGCGGTCGCTCAACATTGATTTCTTGCTGGGATATCTTCGTCGCCTGATCGACCGGCGGCCCGAACTACGCGTCATCATCACATCCGCCACGATCGATGCGGCTCGATTTGCCGATCACTTTGGCCGCCATCACGACGACGGCCGGATGGATCCCGCGCCCGTGCTGATGGTCGAAGGACGCGGTTACCCCGTCGAAATACGGTATCTCCCGTGGACCGATGTCGACGCGGATGCGACGGACCACTACTCCCTTTCACGGCATGTCATCGCGGCGATCGATTCGGTTCGGCGCGATGGTTCTGGCGATACGCTCGTATTCTTGCCGACCGAGAGGGACATCCGTGAGATATCGCATCAGGTGGCTCGTGAATTTCAACGTTTGGGAATGTCGGGCCGAACCGAATGTTTGCCACTCTACGCCCGCTTACCCGCATCCCAGCAACAGGCCATTTTTCATCCGACTGGGAAACGACAGCGATTTATTTTTGCGACCAACGTTGCCGAGTCGTCTTTGACCGTGCCCGGGATCCGTTGCGTCATTGATACGGGCACCGCGAGGATGAGTCGCTACAGTCCACGCACCAAACTGCAGCGTTTGCCGGTCGAGTCGATCAGTCAAGCCAGCGCGAATCAGCGTGCCGGGCGTTGCGGTCGCGTGGGGCCTGGTACGTGCGTGCGGTTGTACTCTGCGGACGACTTTGCCGAGCGACCCGCCTTCACCACTCCTGAAATTCGACGCACAAATCTCGCCAGCGTATTGTTGCAGTCCAAGACGCTGAGGCTCGGGCCATTGGAGGATTTTCCGCTTCTTGATGTTCCTCGACGCGAATCCATCCGAGAGGGAATTCGAACGCTCGACGAACTGGGAGCCATTGATGACCGTGAGGAGCTGACGGAAATCGGTTGGCGGCTTGGACGGATGCCAGTGGATCCGCGTGTGGGCCGGATCCTGATCGAAGCTGCTTCGCGGCACGTGCTACCCGAAGTCCTCCCCATCGCTGCGGCGATGGAGATTCAAGATCCGCGAGACCGCCCGCCAGATCAACGCCAGGCTGCTGATGAAGCGCATGCCGAATTCCTTGATCCGGAGAGCGACTTCTTATCGAACCTGCGTCTTTGGCGCTGGTACGAGCAAACCAGATCGGAAAAGAGTCGCAATCAGCTAACCAAGCAACTGCGCCGGAGATACTTGTCACCGGCACGCATGCGAGAGTGGTCGGAAGTCTATCGGCAACTTCGAGAGCTGGCATCGACGTTGTCCAATAACGGTGCGTCGACGCGGCAAGGACGTCGCAAACTGGGGACGATTCGATACTGCGACGAAGGCCCCGCTCACCCCAATGCTCCTGCGCCGATTGTTGACGTTGACCGATATGCGGCGATCCACCAGTCGCTGTTGTCGGGGCTGCTCAGCGGCGTTGCGATGTCGGGCAACAAAAACGAGTACGTCGGTGCTCGGGATTTGAAGCTTTTTTTGTGGCCGGGAAGTGGTGTTTTCGAAGCGAAGCCCAAGTGGATCGTTGCGGCTGAATTGGTGGAGACCGCCAAGCAGTACGCACGCATCGTCGCCAAGATCCAACCGGCATGGATCGAGTCCGTTGCGGCTCACCTTTTGAAGCCGTCGTATCGTGATCCCCACTGGAGCCGCAAGTCGGGTGGTGCGTTCGTCTATCAACGACTATCCCTGTTTGGACTGCCCGTGGTGTCCCATCGCCGGGTTCCACTTCCACCGATCGACATGGCAACGTCGCGTGATCTATTGATTCAGCACGGCCTTGTCGAAGGAGAACTGACCACGACGGCCAGATCGATTCGCCACAATCGATCCCTGGTGGCGTCCATCGAGCGTCTCGGCGCCAAGACACGTCGTCGGGATCTTGTGGTCGATGATTATACGCTTGCGGCGTTCTACCAAAGCCGCATCCCGGATTGGGTAGCGGACCGGGCGCGGTTGGAGAAGTACGACCGTTCGCAAATCCCACCAGATTGGGTCCAAGGCCTTCACGATGACGCTGGTGTCGCGAGCTGGTTGGCCGTACCGTTCGACGTCCCTGATGACGCCACTCTGTTCTTGACGCCCGACGATCTGGTCACCACGGGAGGAGAGCCCATCGGCGCCGATGCGTTCCCTGATGAACTAGCCGCGGGCGCATCGCGATTGCCATTGTCCTATCAATTCGCCCCTGGAACCGACGAGGATGGTGTCCGGGTGACGATTCACCAGTCGGCGCTTTCGCAGCTCAGTGATGACCGTCTGGGTTGGCTTGTTCCGGGTTTGTTGCACGGCAAAGTGCTCGCGATGATTAAATCGCTGCCCAAGCGGCTGCGTCGAAATCTGGTGCCGGCGGCGGATGTCACGACCCGCGTTGTTGAGGAAATTTCGCCGCTTCGGGATCAGGCTCCGTTCATGAAAACCTTGTGCGAGGCGCTAACACGTCACGCGGAAACACCGATTACGCCGACGGACTTCCAAGCCGACAAACTGGAAAGCCATACACAGTTCTTGGTACGCGTCGTCGACGATGATGGACGGACGGTCACCAGCGACCGGGGAATTGAACGGCTCAAGCAGACGGTTCGGTCGGTCGCGGACGAGCCACCGCCTTCGACGGATGAGACGGATGCCAATTGGAGTCGTTCGTCGATGAAACAGTGGGACCTAGACGAACTGCCCACCGAAGTGTTGCGAGAACGGGGCGGTGTCATGGTCGCGCAGTACCCGGGACTCGTCGATGAAGGGGAGGCGGTCGCCACTCGACTGTTCTCTGATTCAGCATCGGCGCAGGCGGCGAATCGGCTCGGGTGCACGCGTTTGTTTTCGATCGCGTGTCGGAAAGATCTGCGTGCTCAGGTACGTCATCTGCCGTCGCTGTCGGAGTCGAAGATGAAGCTGGCGCCGGTGATTCCGTCGTCTGCACTGGAGTCGAGTATGGCGGACCTGATCGCCCGCATCGCCTTTGTCGAGTCCGAGCCGCCAATTCGGACGCGTTCCCAGTTTGAGTCGCTCCTCGATCAGGCGGGGACGCGCATTGGCGTCGCCACGCAAGACGTCGCGAAATGGTTGTCGTCTTGGACCGATCGTTATCATGCGATGCGGCTTCAGTGGGACGAGCTTCGAGGCAGCGGCGTCGAGAACGCACGCCAAGATGTCATGCGGCAATTGGAGTGGTTGCTCGCTGACGGGTTTGTGTCATGGACGCCTTGGTCATGGTTGCAGCACTACCCCAGGTACTTCCATGCGATCACGTATCGACTTGACAAAGTTCAAGGCGGAGCTGCCAGTCGTGACAAAGCCAGCAGTCAGTTGATTACTGATTTGTTGCAACGGTGGTTGCAAACGATGCCATCGGAATCAGTCCAACCACGGCAGCTGGCTCCGAACGACTTTCGATGGATGATCGAAGAACTACGCGTGAGCGAATTCGCCCAGCCTCTTGGCACGTCCATGAAAATTAGCGCCACTCGATGTTCGAAATGGCTCGATCAGCGTTCGGGGACCCTCAACTCAGGAACCATGGGGTAACGAGTCGCCAGACGGGTTTCCACCTGAGTTTCAACGAAGTGACTCCACGAAGATTCGTCAGCGACCGGTGAACGCCAACCAAGTCCTCCGGCCATCGCACCGTCAATCGTCGGTCGGTCGGCGATATCGTCTTGGACAATGAGACTTGCTTCGACGTGCATCACGGTCGCCATCATCCGGGCAACCAGGGCCGGATCATTGTCGACTGTTTGCAAATGGTGGTGTCGATAGCGCTCGATCAGCGCGTCGACCTCTGGGGCATCCCAGCCATGTTCGCCGCGTCGAGATCGTTTGACCATCGCCGGCAGTAGGGGCGACGGATTCAGGCGATCAGGGAACGCCTGCCAGACAACGCGACCGCCATCAAAGGCCGTCGCTGGACTGATCAGTTCGATCAGCTCCAGCGGCGAGATCGGCATACCATAGGCCAGCGCCGCCTCGCGAAGCGTGGTCCGCTGGACGCCGCCACACAGGAGCCACATTGCCAAATTAAGGTACGGAGCAAGCATTCGATTGACGACGAAACCCGGTGAGTCTTTCACCAAGAGTGCCGCTTTCGATAGTCGATCCGCATGATGCTGGCAGATCTCGATGGCGTGGTTGGATGTTCCGGCGTGGGGGATGACTTCCACGGCGTGGCGACCAACGACGGGCATGAAGAAATGCAAGCCCGCAAACCGCTGGGGCTGCTCGATTGTCTCGCTAATTTGCGTAATCGATAACGTGGACGTGTTGGAGGTAAGGGTCGGGGGGCGGTCGAACCAGTGTTGGCACTCCGCAAAGAGCGTTTGTTTGGCGTCGAGGCGTTCAGCGATCGATTCGATCACCAGCCAACTTGGTGCTCCCGATGACATGAGCACCGCATCTGGGTTAGGACTTGGTGACAACGCAACGATGGGCAAGGGCACACGTGCGCCCCACGGCGACGCCGTCATCCAAATGCCTTGTTCAATTCCGGTCAGCTCGTCACAGGCTGCTTGCAGGGCATCCGATTGGTGATCGACAAGCCAAACAGGAATTCCGGCGCGAAGATGATCCCGTGCGATGGCTCGCCCGACCACGCCCGCGCCGATCAGCATGACCGCGGGAGCGTCGTCCGCTAACGAGTCGGTTCCTCCTTTGATCACGACGCCGGCGGCGTCGACTTGGCTTGCGACGGCGTCAGCATCGATGCGTCGGGAAGCACTTTGGCCGCGTCCATCAGCTGTTGGAACGCAGGTGTCGTACTGTCGTCAGTCGGAATGGGTTGGGGGACCAGCACCAATCGTACAGGTGTATTCTCGACCGGGATTCGATCTGTGATCGGGGTGAACAACAATTGGCCTGCATCGGCACTACTTGCCAGGGGCACATCGAGCATGGCGGTGCTGAAGTTCGAAACGCAAATCATGTCACCTCCATCGGCCGTGTAGTGTTCAACACCATTGGATGGATCGGTCCAAAACGAGCTGCCAGCAAACACCCACGTCGACTTCATCGGCTTGCTGGTTTGCGAGTTTTGAATCCACTGTCGCGCATCCGCGACTTGGAATTGCCCGTCTGAGTCACGCCATGTGACGTAGACGGTGACCTCCTGGCCGGTTGGCGGCAGAAAATCGGGATCCCATCGAACCGTCGTGCCTCGCTGAGCGCCAATGGCAAGAAGCGCCGTGTGCACTTCCCGGCTTGCCGCAAAGACCGCCACGATGGACTCGTGTTCCTTGGATCCCACCGGACAGGCGAACATCTCCAATGGTCCGCGTCGCATCGTCACGTAGCCATCGACATAGACGCGTTTTTGGTCTGTGTCGATCCAAAGGTCGGGCTTCTCGATGAGCTGCCGAGCATTCGGTGGTGGCGCATATCGATCAGCGATCTGACGCATCTCTTTCTTGTACGCTTCCATCTCGGCGGCCAAACCACCGTCGTCAGCAAAGTCGGGATCCGACTCGGGATCGGCGACACCGAGCGATCTGGAATCCTGCGTGGGGACTTGATCGGGCGGATCATCACCCCATGCAGCATCCTTGTCGCCATGGATCATGCTGACGATCAAAAGGGCGGCGACCGATACGGTGCAACGGCGACTTGAATTACTGGATCTCATGGCAACCCCGGCCAAAATGTGGAGACTTGTCCGATGGTACCAACGCCTCGTGGCTAAACTACGCGGCGATTGAACCAGTTCCGATTATCAGGTCGTTCTCAGCCACCGTCCATGTCACTAACCAACATAAAGCCTCCGCCGCCGAACGTCGCCCGGGCACAGGGTGATATCACGGCGTTGGCGTCGGACATGCGGCCACGCGGCGCGGACGTCGATTCGGTATATCGTTGGGGATTGGCGGTCGCAACTGGCCGGGAACCTTCGCGCGAGTCCATCGCACTATCGCAATTGGCGGTTTTGCCGGCACTGTCCCGTCGAGCCGCGCGCGATTTAAGTTCCGTGGAGCCGTCGACATGGTTGAACTGGGCCGATCAGTTCCTGCACACCTCAATGGACGCCGTGACCGATGTCGTGGTGGCACATCAGACACTGCTTTGGGGCGTGGCCCTGCCGGGATTGGTTTCTCGTTTGCCTTCGGAACTTTGGGAGGCTGTCTGGCTCGAAGTGGAACGCCGACGGGAGGCCTGCCGTGACGATCCGGCGTCACATGGGACTTGTCAGCTGATTCTTGGCGGCGAGTACTCGATGATGTCCGCCTGGCATTGGGCCGAATGGAGTGACTCGCATCGCCGGGACGGTCTCGACGCCATCTCGAGGCTCTTTGCCGGCGGCGAGGAAACGATCTCGCAGTGGCTGATGCCGGCGGAGTCGGCGCGACTGGCTGCGGGAAGTGTGATGCGGTTGATGTCGGTATTGCCCATTACGTCCCATCGCAAATTCAAGAAAGCGTACCGTGATGTTGCCTTTGACCTCGGTTGTTGGATCGCAGCCATGACACGTCACGATGCCACGGCGGCATTTTCCATCGCGTCGTCTTCGGACGATTCGGTGGATGGTCCGAGTGGTCAAAAAAGATCGGGCAGTCCTAAGTCATCGCGTCAGCGACCCGATGATCTGGGACTTCTGGAAAGGATCATCGACGTCGATTCGGTGACGCTCAAGTCCGCAGTCGAGGCGTCGATTGGTCGTCGGCATACTGGTGGCCGTCTCGCTTGGGAAGTGTCACTACCCGAGACCTTTTGGCATGACGTGGACGCTCGACTTGCGATCATGTTGCCCGAATGGGATGTGCGTCGCGGACGCATTTTCATCGACTACAGCCGCGACGATATGGTCGTCGAGATCATGGGGGGCAGGTGCATGGCGTTTCGCGGGCCGATGCAAACCATGGTCGAAGTGGATGGCACGGCTTACTTTCCCTCAGGCCCCTGGGAATCCACATGTGAGTTCACCGACGATGATGTCCATTACATCGAATTTGAACAGGTCCATGCTCCCGACAATCCATTGGACACAGGTTCAAGAGACGACCAGCAAGTCACGCTGCAGCGACAGTTCATGGTCGTCCGTGATGATCGGGCCGTCATGATCGCAGATAGCATCATGAGGGGATCGGATGGCACCCACCCGGAAATCCGCACCGTGATGCGGTTGCCCGTCGATCCGTCGATGCAAACGAGCGAGAATTCGGAGACGCGTGAGGTCTTTCTCGGCGAGACAACATCCCCCCGCAGCACAAAGCAACACGGCAAATCGCGACTCCGCGCGATGATGATTCCGTTAGCGGCCAACGAATGGCGAGTCGGCACGACGGTATCCCGTTTGTCCGTCACGGAGGACCGAATTGCATCGCTCGCCGCCACCGGCAAGTCGCAGGTATTCAACCCGCTCTGGATCGATTTCCAGAGTCGGCGGTTCACGCGGAAGCGAACATGGCGACAATTAACGGTTTGTGAGACGCTCCGCCTGGTACCGCCTGATGAAGCGGTGGCCTTTCGCGTCCAAGTCGGAAGTGAACACTGGGTCGTCTATCGATCAATGAGACCCTCCGGCGCGGGCGGATTCATTCCGCGTTCTTTCATGGGTAAACATTTGTTGGCAGACTTTTTTGCGGCACGTTTCCATCCAGGTGATGGCGGCATGGAGGAATTGGTGACCGTGGATGCCCCGTGAGCTATTCCGCGTCGATGAGTTGACGATGTCTCACGAGGAGGCGCGTCGACGAATCGCGGACAATCTGGAGATGGTCTTGCAAGACGTTGCCAGCGCAATGTCGATCGCCGGACGTGCCGGCGACGTTCGCGTCGTGGGCGTATCGAAGTATGTGGATGAACACTTAACGCGGTGGTTGGTTGAAGCGGGCTGCCGAGATTTAGGAGAGAATCGACCGCAAGTTTTGATGAGCAAGCACGACGCGCTGTTGGATGCGGGAGCGATTCGTTGGCACCAAATCGGGCACGTCCAACGAAACAAAGTCCGAAAGTTATTGCTCGCAAATCCCATTATTCACTCGGTCGACTCGGCGCGTCTGTTCGACGAGATCGCCGGGCATGCGGCGGCGGCCGATCAACAGGTGGACGTGCTGATCGAGCTAAACATTAGTGGCGAATCGGCGAAGACGGGACTCCCACCTGACGAACTGATTCCAATGATCCAGGCAAAGCATGGTGATCGTCACGTTAACATCATCGGACTGATGGCGATGGCGGGTTGGGGTACCAAGCCGGACGTGGCCCGCCGGCAGTTTGCGAACCTGCGTCAAATTCGAGACCGAGCGGCGGCTGAGTCGGGCATGGCGATGCCGGAGCTTTCGATGGGAATGAGTGGGGATTATGCGGAAGCCATCGCCGAAGGCGCAACCATGGTGCGAATCGGCTCACGATTGTTTGATGGCGTGCTACCGAGATGATTCGACATTACCCATCGTCGGCCATGGGCCGGGCGAGATAGTTCCTTGTTTGCGAGAGTTGGACGATGACCAAAATAGTCTTGATCGGTGGGTTTCTGGGTGCCGGTAAAACCACATTGATCAGTGAGTTGGCGCGACGCTACCAAGCGGCGGGCAAGCGAGTGGGCATCATCACCAACGATCAGGCCGACGACTTAGTCGATACCAACAATCTGCGGGCACAGGGATTCAATGTCGGCGAAGTGGCCGGCGCATGTTTCTGTTGCAGCTTTGACAATTTGGTTGAAACGGCCGATCGACTCGTTGGTGATAATCAGCCGGACATTTTGCTGGCCGAGCCGGTAGGCAGCTGCACGGATCTAGTGGCGACGGTCGTGCTGCCGCTTCAGAACTTGTTGGGTGAGCGATTCGAGCTGGCGGCCTTCGGGGTTTTGCTAAAACCGTCGCATGGGCGTCGCATTCTGGCAGGGGACGACGCGTCGTCGGCAAGCGGCTTTTCAGCACAGGCCGAGTACATTTTCACGAAGCAGTTGGAAGAGGCCGATTACGTCATGATCGGTCGGCGTGATCAGCTCAGTGATGACGAGGTTGCGGCGCTGACGGCAAAGATCAATGAGGCCGCTCCGGGCGTACCGGTGGTCGCGGTAAGCCCACTGCGTGGGGACGGCGTCGACGAAGTGATCGGGTACATCGAGTCATCGATGACCGCCGGCAGACGTTTGCTGGAAATTGACTACGATACCTACGCGATTGGGGAGGCGGATCTGGGCTGGGTCAACCTCGCCGCGACTTGGACACCGGATGTGAACGGCGGCGCGACGGACATTGACCTGAATGCCATGGTCCAGCGACTTGTCGCAGCAATCGCCAACAAAGCGAGTGAGCATGGTGAAATCGCCCACTTGAAGGCGTCGGCGTCCACTGGGCAGGCCCGTGCGGTGGCGAATGTAGTGGCCAGTGGCCATGACGTCGACTTGGGGTTGGTCGCGCTGACGCAGGGACGCGGGCCGGTGGACTTGATTGTCAACGCACGCGTTTCGATGGATCCGGAGACGCTCTTGGCGATTAGCCAGACCGCATTGCAGTCAACGTGCCATTCACTCGGCGGGGCGGTCGCGATCACGTCATCGGTCTCATTGAGGCCGGGGCGTCCAACGCCGACGCATCGCGTGACGGCTGGCACGTCGTGATGCGGGTTTCGTGACCCTTGCTTGACGATCAGGCCCAAACGTTTCTGAACCTACAGCGTGCGGCGCAGCGACCAGGATGGGAGTCGCTCGGGGTGGAGCGTGCTCGAGAGATGTTTGCATCGCTGACAGATTGGTTTGGTGATGCGACAGGCAACGTGAGTACGGATGAATTTCACGTTCCCGTCAGCGATGATCATCGAATCCCGTGCCGCCTCTACCGACCTGCAACGAGTCGAGGCGATTGGCCGACTGGTGTTGTGATGTTCTTTCACGGTGGCGGATTCGTGTTGGGGGATCTGAACACCCATGACACCATGTGTCGACGGCTTGCTACCGCGTCTGGTACTGCGGTTGTGTCCGTCGAGTACCGATGCAGTCCGGAGTCACCTCACCCCGGCCCAATCGATGACTGTGAAGCGGCGACCCGACACGTCGCAAGGACAAGTGATCGATGGAACATCGACGCGTCACGACTGGTGGTGATGGGTGACAGTGCCGGCGGCTATTTGGCGATGGCCGTCGCCATCCGATTACGCGATCGATTGCCGACCGATGGTGCTGCGATTCGTCCAAGACTGTTGATGCTGATTTATCCAGTCGTGTCGCCAGCGTGTGACACGCCATCGCATATCGCGTTCGCGGATGGGCACGGGCTGACCCGCGCGACGATGGCGTGGTTCTGGTCGCAGTATTTAGGGGATGTTCAGTGGCGAGCCGACAAGGTTGATTTGCTGCATCAACCGCTCGTCGGATTGCCACCAACGCACATCATCACGGCAGGCTATGATGTGCTGCGTGATGAGGGGCTAAAGCTTGTTGACGCGATGCGGCGCAGCGGCGTTCGTGTGACTCATCAGTCGTACGACGGAATGCTGCATGGGTTCATTCACTTTGCCGGCCTCTTTGATCGGAGCCGGGATGCAACCGATGCAGTTGGACGCCGAATTCGTGAAACACTGTCGAGTAACTTTGGAACGCACTCATGATTCGATTGATTTGGGGCTTGGTTCTTATCGTCGTATCGCGCGGTGCCATTCTCTCGGCGGATGCTCCGAATTCCAACCAGATCAACATCGTTTTGGCATTCGCGGATGACCTGGGACGATACGCCAGTGTTTACGCCGATCCGACGGATCCGTCGCCCAACGATGTGATCAACACGCCCGTTTTCGACGCGATTGCCGCCGAAGGCACATTGTTTGAAAACGCTTTCGTGAGCGTTCCGTCGTGCACGCCATCGCGCGCGGCACTGTTAACGGGCCGACACTTTTTCCGAAACGGCAGCCATGCGCAGTTGCATCACCCGTGGTATAGCCAGCAGATGGATCCCTGGGACGGCGTCCGAGGAATGGGGCTGGCATTGGCCGATGCCGGTTACCACATCGGTTGGTCATACAAGATGCATCTGAGCGAAGACCGAATGGGTGGAAAGAAACGAAATTACGTCCGAGCTGGGAGTCGCTTCAACGGCTTTTCGTCGAATGTTGATTCGGCAGATGACACGGCCGTCGCGAAAGCGGAGCTCTTGGATGAAGTCCGTCAGAACTTTCGGGCGTTCCTTGATGACCGTGGCGATGAGCAACCATTTTTCTACTGGTTCAACCCAACCAATACGCACCGACCCTGGCGTCAAGGCTCGGGGCAGCGTCTCTGGGGACTCTCGCCAGATCGATTGCGGGGCAAGATGCCCATTTTTTTGCCCGACAATGAAGTGATTCGTGAGGACTTCGCCGATTACCTGGGTGAAGCAATGGCGTTTGACGCGGCCGTGGGTGTGCTGATCGATCAGCTGAAGCAATCAGGCCAGTGGGACAAGACGTTGTTGGTCATCAGCGGCGACCACGGAGCACCCGGATTTCCACGCGGCAAGTGCAACCTTTACGACTTTGGAACCCGGGTTCCATTGGTCATGCGGTTGCCAGGACGCATTGCCAAAGGGCGCCGCATTCAGGCACCCGTCAGTTTGATCGACCTCGCGCCGACATTCCTTGCTTTGGCGGACGTCGACGCCAGGGAAGCGATGGACGGCCAAGACCTTTCGGTCGCCATGTCACCGGGCGAGTCGACGCCCGAAATGATGGTCCGAGGATCCGTCATCATGGGTCGGGAAAATCACGTGGATGAAGCACGCCCGGGTGGACTTCCCTACCCGATGCGCGCGATACGAACACGGGACTTTCTGTACGTGATCAATTTCGCGCCGGATCGTTGGCCGGTGGCCCAGCCGCCCCTGGCGGCGCCGTTGCAGACCATGGTTCAGCCACCATCAGGCAAGGTCCGTGGTAAGCGGTCGACGGATCAGCGTCGAATGGATCTGGACTTTGGCCCGACGCGAGACTTCTTCGTCCGATACGAGGGTGACGACTCGATCGCGGAGATGTGGTCTCTTGGATTTGCGAGACGCCCCGCCGAGGAACTCTACGACATTCGACGGGACCCAGATCAAGTCAAGAATCTTGCGGGCCAGCCAGGCTATGCCGATACCCAGGCGGAACTGCGAGCTGAGTTGATGGCGACATTACGGGGTGGCCGCGACCCAAGAGTCATGGGTGACGGCGACGCATTCGATTTGCCTCCCTACACACGGGGCGATCCCCAACGCGGCCGAATCATGGCGCCCTAGACGACTCGGGCCCATTGACATGACTTGGGATGTGATGATTCAAACTCAGCTTGTGTATCAGTATCGACGCATCCCAATCCAGCCTCCCTTACGCATTGGTGTCGGCGGCACGCACACGCTCTCCATTCACGACGAAACTCAGAGCTTCGACTGCAACAATTCCAGGAACGCTTCGTCGCCTCGTCCGGCCGGTAACGCGGAAATGGATTGCGTCTGCAAGTCGATGGCACGCCGTACGTTTCCTCGAGCAAACTCCAAGTGCGCCTGTGTGTCCAAGAGATAGCCGATATAGCTAGTGGACGCTCGAACCACGGCCGACTTCGTTGCTTCGACGGCCGCCGCGAGCAGGCCATCGGGAAGGCTTTCGTCACCTTCGGTCAACTCATAGATTCTCCACGTCATGTTGTTGACGTCCGGCGGCGTGACGCCAGGATTTCGTGACCATTGAAGCAGCGTCGTCGCCGCGGCACCATGCGATTGGCGTTTGATTTGGATATCGATCTTCAATTGCATCAACGATGAATACAAGGATTCGTTTACCAGCGGCAACCGTTCCTCGACCAACTTGAGGGCTTGCTCCCACTGACCCCTCAGCATCTCCAACCGGATCGACATCATGGTGGCGACCGATTCGAAACGATCCAGTTGCGTCAGCGCGTCGCTATCATTGGCGAATTCCTTCCTCGCGACAACGATGGCTTGAATCACATCACTGGCGGGTTTCGTTTGCAGCATCCGAGACATTCGCGCCATTAGGATGTCACGTCGCTGTTGGCCGGCAAACTCAATCGCGAACTGATCGCGGTCCCAGGAGTCGTTGACAACCAGCTGGAGCGGAAGATCGATTTGCATGGGGTGCCCGATCCATTCGATCAAACCGGACTTGCCGACAATGAATGAGGTTGGCAGGACCGTTTGAGCAGCGGCTTTCAGATAGTCGGTCTGAACGGAGTGGTCAGGATCGGTGGCTAAGCAATAGAGACTCGTCAAATCTCCATAGGTAGGTTGCTCCTTCGACGTCGGCAGCCCGGCGTCGCTGTTGGATAAACGATCAGGCGGTGGGGCCTCGCCGTTGAAAGGTCTGTCCAGGAACGATCCGATGGTGTCCAAGTCCTCGTTACTGACGCTAATGATCTGGACGTGATCTTGCATCCATTCCGATTGCAACCGCGCCAGGTGGGGCATGCTAGCAACACAGGGGCTGCACCAGGTCGCCCAGAACTCCACCACATAGATGTGGCCGGGTGCGAAGCGAGTCACCGGCTGGAACCGTTCTCTGCCCAGACTCACCCAGTGCTCGATATCGAGCGACGGTGCAACGGATCCGACCGTTAAGACACCGGGTTCCGTCGGGGCCATGGTTTGGGCTGACCCGACGGGCGACCCACCACCGAACACGAAACCAACAGCCAGCCAGAGCAAGTATGAGTGGGCGAAACGCGGCATTGGTTCAAACTCAAAGAGACCCATGTTCAACGGGACAGCGTCGACCTGCCAATGGCAGCTGACCTTCGGAAACCGCCCGAACGACCGGGGATACTATACGTTGCGGCGCCGCTGTGTCGCTGCATGGGCGACTTAACCAACGCAGAGTTCGATGACGGTTCGCACGCTAGTTCCGCGAGGTAGGATGTCCGGCAATACGCTCGCCGGATTCAGATAACTCGCAGGGAACCCGCCCATGGTCTTGGCAAACATCCTGGCCCTTGATGTCGATCAGCTCAACGAGGATTGGCAATGGATGTTGCGATCGCTTGGAGAGGTGCTGCATTCGGGTGGGGATGACAAGCTGGCAGGTTTCCTTCCATCACCCGGCGCGAAGTTTTCTCCAGAGGACGCCCCGACCGATTCGGTCCAACTGACGCAGGCCTATTCGATTGCGTTTCAATTGTTGGGAATGGCTGAGCAGACTTCGGCCGGGGATTTTCGCACGTCCATTGAGGCCGACTCGGGGATGAGTGGCCTGCCCGCGATGTGGGGCGAGAGTCTTCGCGAACTCGTTGAAGCAGGTTGGACGGGCGAGCAGATCGCGGCGGCGCTGCCGTCGATGGGTGTCGAACTCGTGCTGACGGCACACCCGACGGAGGCAAAGCGGGCGACCGTGCTTGCCCATCATCGGCGAATCTTTGAACGGTTTCGCCAACGTCGTCGAGAGGGGATCCCACCCTGGCAACGGGACGAAAATGAACGCGAAATGAAGTCGATCTTGAAGATCCTTTGGCGAACCGGGGAGATCTATCTGGACAAACCTGACTTGCAGTCCGAACGTCGCAACGTCATGGATTATCTGACGCATGTTTTCCCAAACACGTTGGCGCCTTTGGATCGCCGATTGCGTCGGGCGTGGTCCGACGCGGGACTGGATCCCGAGACGATCTCGGATCCGCTCGCGTTGCCGGTGCTGACATTTGGTACCTGGGTTGGAGGTGATCGGGATGGCCATCCGCTGGTGACACCGGAGGTGACGGCTGAAACCCTCGCTCAGCTACGTGACCGTGCCATTGATTTGCTGCGCGGCGAATTGGTGGATTTAGCCAGGTTGTTGTCGTTGTCCGCCTATTGGCTACCGCCTCCGACGGATTTCTTGTCTCTGATTGCGTCGGTGTCGGAGGCCATGGGGCCGGCGGGGTCGCGAGCGATGGCTCGCAACCCAAATGAACCGTGGAGACAGTTCATCAACCTAATGCTTGCTCGGTTGCCGACAAAAACCCGTTCGATTCAACAAGACGATGCGCTCGAGACGGCCGATCGAATCACTTACGCCGATGCGGGCGAGTTGCTCACCGACTTGAGGCATCTTTATCAGTCGCTCGTCCATGTCGGCATGGAGGATACGGCCCAGTTGGACGTGGCGCCTCTAATGCGGATTGCCCAGACATTTCAGTTCCACCTCGCCGTCTTGGACATTCGCCAGAATAGCGCCAAACACGACGTCGCCATCGAACAACTGATGGCGGTCGCTGGTTTTGATGACACGGCTTTCTCAACTTGGTCCGAATCCAAACGTCTTGATTTCCTGGAGGCCGAACTCGCCCACTCGAGACCCTTCATTCACATCGACGACTCGCCCGGCGAAGAGGCGGATGCTGTTTTGGGGGCACTCCGTGTCGTCAAACGCCACGGCGAACAGTTCGGTTGGGAGGGTTTGGGCGCCTTAATCGTGAGCATGACTCGTAGCACGTCCGATTTGCTGGCGGTCTATCTCTTGGCAAGGGAAGTGGGACTGCTGAAACGAACGGACGCCGGAGTGGTGTGCCCTCTTCCTGTCGTGCCGCTTTTTGAAACGATCGATGATCTGGAGCGTTCTCCAGGAATCTATGACGCATTCTTGGCGCATCCGATTACTCAGGCATCACTCAAGGCGATCGGCGATCGAAGATCGAAGACCAATGCCCGGGTTCCCGCGGGGATGGCGACGTCGCGAGTCGGTCAAATCATGATTGGGTATAGTGACAGCAATAAAGACGGTGGCATTCTGGCCAGCCTGGTGGGACTTCGACACGCTCAGCGGCAACTCACCAAGGTGGGGCTTCGTCACGACGTCCGCGTACGGTTCTTCCATGGTCGTGGTGGCACCATTAGCCGAGGTGCTGGGCCCACACATCGGTTTATCCGTAGTCTGCCCAATGGAACGATTGCTGGGGACATGCGACTGACCGAGCAAGGCGAGACGATTTCACAGAAGTACGCCCATCAGTCGACGGCCGTTTATAACCTCGAATTGTTTTTGGCAGGGGTGGCTCGCAAGACGCTCGACGATTCGGTGTGCGAACAGACCGAACATCGACTCGAGTCGACGTTGGTCGATTTGGCTCAGTGGGCCAGAGAGAGCTACCACCAACTGTTGCACCGGGACGGGTTTGTGCCGTTTTTTCGAAGCGCCACGCCGATTGATGCGATTGAGCAAAGCCGCATCGGCTCGCGCCCGTCGCGGCGCACCGGCAATCAGACGCTGGACGATTTGAGGGCCATCCCATGGGTCTTCGCGTGGAGTCAGGCACGCTGCTATTTATCGGGTTGGTACGGCGTCGGGACGGCTCTGCTGCGACTGAAGTCCGAGCGATCGGACGACTTTGAAGATGTTGTTGCAACGCTTCGTAGTTGGGCCCCACTGCACTACTTGATCAGCAATGTGGCCACCAGCGTCGCGGCGGTGGATATGGACGTGATGAAACAGTACGCGGAACTCGTTGGCGACGAATCACTGCGTCATGAGTTCATCGACGATATCGAAAAAGAATGGATCCTCGCCGGCCAGATGATCGAATCGGTTTATGGCGGGCCATTGGACTCGCAACGACCCAACGTGAAACGCATGATCGAGCTGCGTCATGATGGCTTGCGTCTGTTGCACCATCAGCAGATCGGTTTGCTAAAGAGATGGCGGAGTTACCAACGAATGGGCGAAACGACCCAGGCGGATGCACTACTGCCGCAATTGCTTTTGAGCATCAACGCCATCGCCTCCGGGCTGGGAACGACGGGCTAGTGCAGCTTCACAGCCTAGTTTTGGGTTTAGCGCGACGTCGTAGCATAGGCTTCCAGTGTGATTTGCCGCGTCCGTGCCCGATGGCAGGCAGGATGCCTACCCCACTTTCTAGAGTTGACGCTGCACTGGTGTGGCTATTCGAATGCTCTTGCGTTGCTTCGACCGAATGCCTTTGCCGTCCTTTGGGCACTGGTGTCTTCACACCCCATCTCACGCTCCCGAGTGCGGGTGAATGCGTGCGAATTAGTTTGTGTCGCTACCTATGACATGCCAGCAGGCTGATACGACTGCTTTCAGCGTCTTTAATTGAATCTCGAACCGCGAAGCAGCCGGACATCACCCTGCCGACGTGCGGTCGTTCGTCGAGGCTGGGTCTAAGAGGCGGATCCCAGCTCTGTATCGGTCAGTTCGATTCGCCTTTCAGGTTGATGGTCTGGCGACTCCGATTGAATCTCGCGGTCATCGCCGATTCGGATGGCTTCCGCAACGATCGTGCGGGCCGCCTGAAGCTCCAATGGCGAGAACCATCGAACATTCCCCGTGTACCGGCTCTCGCTGCGATTCATCATCGCTAACTCCTGCCACGTCTTTCCATCCATCAGATGCCATGCAGCCGCCTGGGCGGTGTTTTGAGCGATCTGATGGCTACCCAATGCTTCACACAAGACCGTCACGGCAGGGTTGGTCGTGACTCGCGAAAGTGGCACGATCATGTATTCCATTTTTGGATTCGGGTCGGGCTTGCCGTGCTCCAAACAGACCGTGTTGAGAGCCACTTTCTGAACACGACCGGGTGCGATTCGAAACATGCCGCCGCCCATTCCGCCGCCGCCCATTCCGCCGCCACCCATTCCGCCGCCCATGCCACCACCGCCCATGGCTTGACCGCCGCCACCGCCGCCCATGCCACCACCCATACCTCCCATGCCGCCGCCCATGCCACCACCGCCCATGCCACCGCCAAATTGGCCGTTCACGGGGACGCCGGCGAACGCATCAGGGAGACGCACGTGGAGCGGTTTGTCCGTCAAGTTTTTCAGCAACAGATTCGCTTTCGTTGCATTTTGCGGGATGAACCGCGCCTCGACATGGCCCTCATCCATGGCGGCGAAAAGTCCCGCGGGAACAACGGTTTCGACGCCTCCGCCCCGGGCCGTCGAGCCGGCAGGGATCGAAATCAAGGCCGTTGCCATGACAGCATTGAGCACACAAAACACGCGACGGCGGTGAGCGAATTGGCAATTCACGGTTGAATCCCGGAAAACGAGAGGCAGTGGAAGAAAAGACGCTGAATTAGCCTGCATGATGGTCAAGTGGTCGTTATTCCCGCCACCCTTGCGCCGACGTGCATTGTCCAGCGATCGCATCTTAATTGATCGATCCAAAAACGACAAATTTTGAGGCAACGCACTCCGAACCCCGATTTGACGCTGAAGTTCTGGAAGTCGATTCCGAATTCAGTGTGCGTTTTGTCGATATTGACCCGGAGTCATGCCCAGATCACGCTTGAACACGTAGTGCATGTACTCGGGGTGGTCGAATCCCGCTCGGTGGGCGATTTGCTCGGCCGATAGGTTGGTGGTGCGCAGCAGTTGGCGAACACGTTTGAGTTGGACGTGTCGGATTTCCTGTTGAGGGGTTCGACCGAGGTAACGACGCACCTGCCGCTCCAACGTACTTCGAGAGACGTCGACGCTCTCGAGGACCTTGTCGACGGTCAGACCGCTGCACGCATGTTCGCGGATGTAAGCAAGGGCCGCCACGACCCCGGGATGATCAATGGCCACTACATCGGTCGATAGCCGAGTCTGAATGGTGCGTGGAGCCACAATCACTTGGCTTTCCAGCGTCGGCGCGCCGAGCGGGCGTTTGCCTTGCATCATCTCGGATAGTTGCCGCGCGGCCTCAAAGCCCACGGCGGTGGCATCGGGGACGATGCTGGTCAGGGGCGGACGAGCGAACTCGCATACCAACTCATCGTTGTCCACTCCGATGACCGCCACCTCCTCGGGAACACTCAGGCCGGCCGTGTCACAGGCATCGAGAACTTGCTGTCCTCGCAGGTCGTTGCACGCGAGGATGCCGCATGGCTTGGGCAGCTGCGTGACCCAATCGGCCAAGGCATTTTGCTCCACATCCCACGACGCGGCTCCCTCGAGCCATCGCGATTCAAAGACGTCACACTTGGCCGCTGCAGCGTCGCCGTCGCCGAGTCGCTGGTGCACGGCGTCCGCGAACGCCAACTGCCGTCGCCGTGACCAGGCTTCGTCTTCGAATCCACAGAACCCGAATTGACGAAAGTCCTTTGCCAACAGGTGGTCGGCCGCCATCGAGCCAATCATGGCATCGTTGGAACGGACGTGCGGTGGGATGTCGTCCGAGCGATCCATTAGGTCCAAGAACGGGATGCCACGTTGGTTGGACGCGTCCCGCAGTCGAACGTCATTGGAACGCGAAATGATTCCGTCTCCCGTCCACTGTTGCAGCCATTCGGGCACCGAGGATTGAAGATCGCGCTGCTGCAGATAGACACTCCAGTCTTCATGCAAACGCAAGTACTGCATGATTCCCGCGAGTACCTCGCGTCCGTAGACACTGGACGTTTCCACCAGGAGCGCGACGTGAGGCTTCACCGCTTCGGTATCCGTTGTTGCCATTGCCTCAAGACTGTCACGACGAGGCCGCACCTTCGGGAGCGCGTTTGCGTCGGCCGCTGATCGGAACCGACAGCGGTCCCCCGTACGCATCGTAGATCACCAATAGATTGAGTAAACCGGCGATGACCGTGTACCACGTTCCCAACTCGTATCCAGAGCCCCGCCGCGCATACCATGCCGCAACCTCATCGGGTTCACCTTCGAGCACGGGACGCCGTGGCGGTGCCATGAATCCGCCCCATCCCGGTTCGTACGTCGGTAGCGTTTGCCCGGTCCGTGGATCGGTCGCGGCGTTCAATTGACGATTTTGCATGATCGCCGGAAGTGCCGCTGCCCCGACGCCTGCCTGCAGGAGGTAATGCCAACGCTTGTCTCCAGGCTGCCACGACGCATAAACAACGTGGCCTCCCCCGAGGGCGAAACCGAGTACCCAAATCGAAAGGATACTCACCAGAAACAGCGTCGCTTTGGTACGCCGCCCCTGATAGAAGTGACCCGCGCCGGGGATCAGCCATGCCAGCAACGCGGCAAGGAAACGATTCTGGAGATCGATCTGCTGACCATCAATTTCGATGACCGTCTCGCCATTGAATACCTCGGGATTGACTTCCACATGTCCTGGTTTGGTCTTTGCCGACGGTTTCGAGCCGGTGTCGCGATCTTGCACCGCCACATCGGGTGTGGTCGACGCAGGACGCATTTCGGGACGTCGTCGAGGTGGAGGCGGCATGGACGAGTGCGAAAGGCGTGAATGTGGGAGTGAAGACGTCGGCAATCAAGATCGTTGGCCTCGAAGGACGCATTGTGCGGAATTGGAGCCAATCGCGATAGGTACAATCAAGCTTGACCTAAATTGCCAGATTTGTACAATTCGCAACGTTGGCAAAACAGGGAGACCTGGTCGCTTATGCCACTTACGCTTGTGACGGATTTTATATTCGTTTTGGGTCTTTGAGGTTAAAGCGGTAGTGCGGCGGACGTCGCGGGTTTGTTAACGGCTTGATTAGTCCACTCTGTCGGCGGGCTAATTTTAGGTAATGGTGCTACCCCACAGGGAGGATGGTTCCGGCCATGACCACGAAAACGGTATTTACGACGGGCGAGGCGGCCAAGATTTGCAAGGTCAGCCAACAGACAATCATTCGTTGTTTTGACAACGGCTCATTGAAAGGTTTCCGGGTGCCGGGCAGCAAGTTCCGGCGGATCCCACGTGAACAGCTCTATCTGTTCATGAAAGACAATGGCATTCCGACCGATGCGTTGGAAAGTGGTAAGAAAAAATTACTGATCGTTGATGATGATCAGGACCTCGTTGATCTAATGCAGGACGGATTCCAGCGGGACGGACGTTTCGAGATTCGAACGGCCAACAACGGCTTTGATGCTGGGATGGGGGTGAAGGAGTTCAGGCCTGATCTAGTGATTCTCGATGTCATGTTGCCGGACATCAACGGAAAAGAAGTCTGCCAACGTGTTCGCAGTGATCCGTCGATGGACATGGTGAAGATCCTGTGCATCTCTGGAATGGTCGAGCACAGCAAAGTCGATGGTCTGAAAGCGGCGGGCGCCAACGACTTCATGCAAAAGCCCTTTGCCATCGATGATCTCGTGGTTCGCGCATGCGACTTGCTAGAAATGGAACGTGGTGTCGTCGGCTGATCCAGCCTTCGAGCGTCCGAATCCGTCCATGATTGCCGGCTGGCTGCCCGGCATTGAAACCGCAATTGATGACATGACGTCATCGGGGCGAGTTCGACTACCGTTACTGCGGTCGTCGTTGGTGCCAATCGCCAAGGCGATTCAGCAAACGCCTGCAACCGATGAAACCACCGTTCGATCCTCTCCTGTTTGCACGGGGCTGGTGGGTGCGATGCGCGAGGATCCGGGGTTGTTGATTTGGCAGCTTGTTCGATGTAGCGATGCTTGCCTCGGGCAACCCGTCCGACTGACCGATCTGGCCGTTGAGCTCTGGCTGTCAGCGGCGTCCATTTTTGCCGCGGCATCGGTTGGCGAGGAGCCGACGGCGTCCACACGGCGATGGCAAGAGTTGCATCAGTACTTCGCAACACTTCCCAGGGAACGTTGGTTGCAGCATGCCGACTTGTGGTTGAACGCTGGCGGTTTGCCGGCAGATTCGCCGATCGCCAAAAGACTCTGGCAACTCACGATTGACTGGGATCGTCTCGACTCGGATGAAACGGTCGTCGTCGGGACCGATGAAGTCGAGCTATTGAGGTCGATGGCAAGGATGCAGTTGAATACGTCTCACTTGAACCATCAGTTTGACGCAGCGGTGGTAGCAGCCCGGCGTGATCTGGCGCGTCAACTTGCCTATGGTCTCAGCCACGAAATCAATAATCCGCTGGCCAGTATCACGTCGCACGCGGACGCGTTGCGGAAAAGACTTGAATCATCCAAAGACGGAACGGTCGGTAACGACACACTGCGATCGCTGGATTCGATTTCCGAACAAACCCGCCGCGCATTCGCGATGCTGTCGGATCTCATGTTTTATGCCCGCCCCCCGACTCCCGAGTTGGAGATGGTGGACGTCCGATCGATCATCATGCAGGTCACGCAGTCTGTCGCTCCTCAGTTGGAACGGGCGAACATCCGATGGCAGTGGCTGCCGACGGATGTGGCGGACTTGCGCCGTTCGGATGTTCGCGACGAGAAGTTGCCCGCTCTGGATGTGATGGTGGACCCGGGCATGTGCGGTGACGCGATCGCGGCGTTGGTACAGAACGCCATGGATTCGATCCAAACAGGCGGTTGCATTGGAATTCGATGTCATCGAGTCGGATCGAACATCCACGTTGACGTTTGTGACACTGGTGGTGGGTGCAGCGTCGAGACACGACGTAGTGCAATGGACCCTTTCTTCAGTGGCCGCGAGTCGGGGCGCGGTCTTGGACTGGGACTCTGCCGGGCATCGAGAATCGCCGAGCTGTTCGGCGGTTCGTTAACGATTTCAACCGGCTGGGCCGGCTGTGTTGCCAAACTGATTTTGCCGGCCGCGTGAGACAGGTGTTTCCTCCGGCTTGAAAATGGCTGAGTTGGCCGAACGTCAAGCGGTAACGAAAAAATGGGCCGACCATCGATCTGCTTGAAGATCATTCAAGCTTCATTGCCGCTCCACCATCAGCGGCATTCGAATCGATATGACAGCCCTCGCTTGGATCGAAGGCCAATTCGGTGGCCGCTACGCGTACGAAACACTTCCAGCCAGCCGCTGACTTGTAGCGTGAACGCATGGACTGGGGGCGCATCTCGGAGAGCTGCGGCGACCGTCGCCGCGTTCTTCCAACGCGGATCCGAATCGTACGCCCGTCGTAGGCTGGCGTCGAAATGGGAATAGGCATCCCAATTTGGAGGAGGGGCAAATTCAGAGTGCTTACGACACACCGAGCTTGCAAGATCCGAGCACGGAGTGCTCGGCGACAGTCGTGGGGGGGTGCCGACGCGAAAAGCCAAGGGGTTACGAACCCTGGAGGGAGGAAGTGTGAGGGTTTGATTTTTAGTGGATAATATTAATATTTAAAAAAAAAAAA
>JBCDIU010000004.1:0-259024 GCA_038748615.1 Planctomycetota bacterium
CTTGTCCTTCCTAGACAGCGAGGGTTCTCCAAACTGCTCGGAGCGTAACCGAAATCACGCAAAACTGCTCTTGCAATTTCAGACATCCCTCAAAAAGCCGATTAGCGTGCCTGCACCCGCGCGATGGAGAGCGTGTTGACCCCATCGTCCGGAAATCCTGCCCCCTGAGCGGTATTCGCACTCGATGACGACCCTGCCGTCTCAAGACCAGCGTCCACCCAGAAGTCGTAAGCACCTGATCCCAATGTCCGCGTCGACGAGTCTGGCGCGTCATACGTCAGGTCCGACCCAGTTACGTTGAAGAAATACCTCAAGGTCGACGTCTGACCATCAACGAGGGGCATGTCGCTCAGGTCAAGTGTGTCATTGAAGTTGTCCACTGGAGTACCAGTGGTAGATCGAGTCGACCCTTCAAAAATCTGAATGAACGCTCGATCCTGAGCGGTATCCTGTGCACCAAACGTCAATGCGAAGTCAAACTGAAAGACACCCTCGAACACAGGACTTGTCGTCGTGAAATCGGCGGATGATCGAGTACCGGACGCGCCGAGAAGCTCCAAGCTGCCATTTCCAGTGAAGGTGGCGGTGCCATTGACGTTGAGTAACCCACTTCCCGACGTTATCGCTCGGTCGGATGCGGTACCCTGAGCGTCAGGAAACGTCTCCATCCACAAGACGGACTCAGCGCTGGCAAAATTCATTGGTACGAAGAGAGCAGCAACAACCAGCAGATACCTCATGAAGCCCATTCAAATCCCTCAACCGAGATGCACAACAAAGTTCTTCTACTTGTTAACTCCCGAAAGAAACTCGTCTGGACGGAAAAAGATTTCATTTCTCCGCAATTTTGTTTAGCGCATCCGGAATCGACTCGCCGGTTGGCACGAGTGACCCCCGCTCGTGATGATAGCTCTTGCCAATCGATGGCTCCGTCGGGCAGGATGCTTGGGGCGTTTGGATTTTGTTTTCAACGATAATGTAGTAGACAACGTCACCCAGTAATTCGACTGTGTGCTAGCCAAGGCGTACCGAAATTGTGGCTCAAGTGATTGACAACACAGCGAGATCAACTACTGAAAGGGCTCAATCGACGCGTCGATGATTCGCGTTGCCGTTTGGATTCCAAGTTCATCGTTGAGCAATTATCGCGGATGAATGAGCGAGCTGAGACTTGACCTTGCCTGATCGCGCTTCCAACCGCGAAGAACAGTTTGTTCAGTTGTTCGCCACCCATGAACGAGAGCTCGGTGCGTTCGTACGCGCGATGGGTTTGGATTGGGGCGCTGTCGATGACATATTGCAGACCGTAAGTCTGGTGATGTGGCGAAAGTGGAATGAATTTGATCCTGACTCGAGTTTCATGCAATGGGCGCGTGTCATCACGCGATTTGAAGTCTTGAAGTATCGTCGATCACTTGCTCGTGACCGGCACGTGTTTCGAGAAGACGTGATGGAGCTTCTGGCGGGTGCTGCTGCGGAACTTGGTGATCGCACGCCAGACGACGACTACCGCGATGCGTTGCATCAGTGTCTGCAGTCGCTGCCAGATCGGTCCGCCCGTCTCATTCGTGCTGCATACTCCGGCGATCAAGCGATCAAGGATCTCGCCGGTGACATTGGTCAGTCAGCCGCGGCATTCTATAAAACTCTTCATCGGATTCGTGAAAAGCTTCGCCAATGCATTCGCCATCGCCTGGAAACGAATTAGCAACGGAAAAACCGAAGAATTCAATGGGCAATGACTCAGCCAACGGGAGTTTGATTGTATGGATGAGACTCGACTAAGACAGCTGTCGTCCGCCCACCTCGATGGACGGATCTCCGATGCGGATTTTGCTGAATTGCAGCAATTGCTCCAGCAGAGTGCGTCGGCACGAATCGAGTATGCGGAACAAGCGCGGATGGATGCTGAACTGCGTTCAGCGAGCGTCGGATCAAAGTTGCAATCACACCAAGTGAGTGGAAGTCAATCCAAATGGACGCAACCGCTTCGAGTGCTGCAAACGCTTGCGGTGACTGCCGCCGTTGCCGTGCTGGTTTTCCGTTTTTGGGACGTTGTTGGCCAGCGTGTCGCAAGCGATAAGGAAGTCTCACGTGTGGTGGCTCAACCTGCCGCCGAGCCGGTGCGAAGCGTCGCCGTCATCTCGGCGGCGGCAGATGCGGTTGGACGGCTCGCAAGACAAAGGCCGCTCGAGAGAGGTGTCGCGATTGAACCCGGGCGGTTGATCTTGGATTCGGGGCTCGTCCAGCTCGACTTCTTCGGCGGAGCAACCGTCACACTCTCTGGTCCAGCTGATTTTGAGATCGTCAATAGCACGCTTGCGATGCTGCATCGGGGGCGTCTGAGGGCGGACGTCCCGCCCGCGGCACGCGGGTTTGAGATTCGGACGGCAAAGGTCCGGCTCGAAGACTTGGGGACGAGCTTTGGAGTCGTCGCTAATGATGATGGGTTGTCGGAGGTCGTTGTCTTCGATGGTGAAGTGCGTGCGATCGGCGAGTCGGGCGATACCGTCTCGCTATACGCCGGCGATGCCGCGAGGTTATCCGAGGGCTCCGCGTCGAAGTCCACTTTGAATCAAAACGCGAGTTTTCCCGACATCGATTCCATCATCCAGCGAACCGATGGCCGAGAGGAGCAGCGTTACTCGCAATGGAAAGTTGGTTCCGAAGCACGGCGGCGCGATTCCAGACTAGTTGCCTATTATGACTTCGAAGGCTTGACCGACGCGTCGCGTCGCCTCCCAAATCGAAAGGTTTCCGGACGTGCCAGTGAGCTCGATGGTGGAATTGTCGGTGCGAGCGTTGCCCAGGGTAGGTGGCCCGGCAAAACCGCGTTGGACTTCCGCGGTGAAGGCGATCGAGTGCGCTTCAAGATCCCCGGCGAGTTTGATGCGCTCACACTGTACGCCTGGGTGCGAATCGACGCGTTGGATCGACAGTTGAATTCTCTGTTTCTGACGGATTACTACGATCCTGGCGAAGTCCATTGGCAACTTTCCCGCGAAGGTTGCCTTCACGTGGCCACAAGCCCAATCGGAGTTCCCACCGATCCGATGAAGTCGTCGAAGGTCATGTGGCGAGAACTGAATGATGTCAACCGAGTCTTTCACTCGGATGCTTTTTGGAACGCGAGTCATAGCGGTCAATGGTTCTTTTTGGCAAGCAGTATCGATCGAGATCAAGCAAGTCCCGTTGCGCACTTCGTCAACGGCCGGCGTGTCGGATTCAGTAGCGGTAGTAATATGGAAAAGGAGATTCCGAAGCTGCGTATTGGAGCCGCTGACCTGGGCAATTGGACGGAGCCGATGTCCCCGATCGACTCCATCCGATCACTGAATGGGCGGATCGACGAGTTTGCCATTTACGCGGCGGCTTTGTCCGCCGATGAGATCCTTCAGATCTACACGGAGGGGAAACCATGAGTCGTCCAATCGTGAACCAAGCAAAGACTCCGGAGCACGACATGCGATCCTCGCGAGACTTCCGTCGTTCTGGCATGAACCGGCGTTTTGGACGCAGTGCATCCATCGGATTCATGCTGCTGTTGGCGATCTCCGTCACTCGGATTGCGGCAGCGGATCAGTCCGTCGAAGGAACCGTCGACTACGAAAGTCAAATCAAACCGATCTTGGAATCGAATTGCTTCGATTGCCACAGCGAAGAGTTCAGCGAGGCAGGATTCCGAGTCGACAACCGATGGGACCTCGTCGATGGCGGTGACTCAGGCGAAGTCGGAATTGTCCCAGGGGAACCATCGCGCAGCTATCTGATGACGGTCCTCACGATGAATGATGAAGACCTTTCGATGCCTTACGGCGACGATCATTTGCCAAAGGAGGAAATTGATCTGATCCGCCGATGGATCCGCGAAGGTGCCATTTGGCCGGGACAAATGACGCCTCGCGAGGAAGAAGAGGTCACATTGTGGTCGATGCAGCCGATCGTCCGACCGGAAGTGCCCCCGTCGATGCAGGACGGCTCGAAGATCAACGAAATTGATCGCTTTTTGCAAGACGCGATGCTCGACAAAGGCCTTGTGCCATCTCCCGAGGCGACGCCCGGGACTTTATTGCGGAGGGTCTCGGTGATCTTGACCGGCCTATTTCCTTCGCCGAAGGAACTGGCCCAATTCAAGGAGGCTTATGCTGTTGACCCGAACACCGCCTACGAAGATGCCGTCGATGCTCTCTTGGAATCACCACATTTTGGAGAACGGTGGGCGCAACATTGGCTCGATGTGATTCGCTGGGGCGAGACAACGGGCGGCGAAGCGAATCTCTATCGCAAGTACGCTTGGCCCTACCGAGATTATGTGATCGATGCCTTTAATTCGGACTTGCCCTACGACCAATTCATCCGGGAACAGCTTGCCGGTGACGTTCTCGGTGCGCCCATGGCAACCGGCTTCCTCGTTGCTGGCCCCAACATACCCAAGAGCAGCATGGGCAACCGAGTCGAAGACCACATGGTCGCCCGGGGTAATCGCTTGGATCAAACCATTCAAACAGTCAGCGCATCCGTTCTCGGGATGACGGTCGGATGTGCCCGCTGCCATGATCACAAGTTCGATCCGATTTCGATCGAGGATTACTACTCGATGAAGGCGGTCTTCGAGGACTTGGAGTACGAGTCTCGGGTTCCGGAGTATCCCGTGGATCATCCCGCGGTGACGACCGACAAGCAGCTTCGCCAAGAGATCGCACAGTTGCGATCGACCCTTGGACCAAAGACGTGGTTTGAGGATTGGGGAGCATTCCAGCAAGTTCGATTCCCAACGACCAAAACGAGCAAAGTTCGAATTCAGTTTTGGTCCGACCGAGTCGTTCTCGACGAGCTCGAAATCCTTGATGCCGACGGCCGTAACCTTCTGCTGTATGAAGATTTTCAAATCGACGCCATTGACCAGGGCAGGACGGCCAACCGACCCAACAAATCGCTTGTTGATGGTGCCTACGGGGCATGGCGTTCTTTCCAAGTCAATCTTAAGAATCTGAAATCCAAGAACGACGCGAAGCCACCGCAGCCTTGGATCGAGGTCCTATTCGAAGAACCCCAGGAAATCCACGCGATCAATCTGAGCCAAAATCGCGAGTACTTCTATCTCTCTCCTTATGACGACTATCCGCCCCAACCGGTGAGGTCGTTTTTAGTTGAACTGGAGATCGGTCATCAGATGAAGCCGATCGCGAATTGGTTCAACTTTCAGACAGAACTCAAGACAAACGCTCGGTTCAAGTCAACGGTGCGCTGTATTCAAGCCAAAATTGAAGACTTGAACAAAAACGGGCTCAAGCCGATGTTCATCGGTAAGTTCCTCAAGCCGGAGACCGGTATCCGGTCGGTGAAACGAAGCCCGTCGGACCTGAGTTCCACGACAGGTTACATCAATATTCTGTCGTTTCCCGGCGACACGCGTGTTCTGAAACGAGGCGAAGTCACAACGCCGGGCGATGTCGTTCAGCCTGCCGGACTGGAGGCCATTGATGGGGCGCTTTCGCTTGAGTCGGACTATCCCAATCCGGAGCGGCGAGTCGAATTCGCCAAATGGCTGACGTCCGCATCCCATCCGCTGACGCCTCGCGTGATGGTCAATCGCATGTGGCACCACATCTTCGGACGTGGTTTGATTGTCACAGGCAGTGACTTCGGAAACGCGGGCGCGATGCCCGACCACCCCGAACTTCTTGATTGGCTGGCGAGTGAGTTCATCTCTCCAACAGCTCATAGTAGGCCATGGTCGGTAAAACGCATGCTCAAGATGATGGTGATGAGCCATGCGTTTCGACAGTCGTCTGAACCGCGCGGCGACTTCGTCGATATCGATGCCGATTCAATCTATTTGTGGCGATACAAACCGCGACGTGTTGAAGCGGAAGTGATCCGTGACAACATCCTCAAGATCACCGGTCGACTAAATCGTCAGATTGGCGGTCGTGGTTTCAATATTTACGCCCCCAAGAAACAGTTCGGTCATTGGCACATGAAAGACAACTACAGCGAGCCGACGTGGCGACGGCTTCTCTATCAAGACAAGATGAGACGAACCGACGATGAACTATTCTCCGTCTTCGACCTACCCGATTGTGGGCAGATCCGCGACAAGCGAGCAATCTCCACCACGCCGCTGCAAGCTCTGAACCTGCTCAACAGTGAGTTCATCGTTTCGCAGTCGGAGTTCCTGGCTTCGAGGCTTGAAAGTCTCTCGGATGATCCGCAACGACAAGTGGAGCACTGCTTCGAATTACTATTCGGGCGATCGCCGAATGACGTTGAACGCGTGGCATGTTTGGAGGTTGCTGGCGCGGAGAGTTTGGCGGTGGTCTGCCGCGCCCTGCTGAACACGAATGAATTCAGTCTCTTGAATTAGGGAACATGACGAAAACTGAAACGCCATGGCCAGACGCCGCCTGCCAATCGAGCTAACCGACGAAGAATGTCCAGCACGCGAGACCGGAAATGCAAACTTTACGCGACCCGACCCAAAGTCCGTTCTGGTTTTCTCAAACGTGGCCGTTCACACCGCTTTCCAATGGTCGGCCAGTGGTTCGTACCGCAAATTCACCATTAGGGCCTATGAATGCTTCGACTTGAGAGCGTCAAGGTTTCCTTTCGATTAAGGAACGCTCCGCACAAGTCCGCAACTCTGGTGCGCGGAACTGGGATCCCGTTTCCCGCCGTCATTTTTTTGAATTGCGTGATGACGTCGTCTGTCAGTCTCCTTGCAAACTCACCTGACTCATTCGATTCCTTTGTGGCGATGTATTGTTTGGCTTGCCACAATGACGAGACACAGGCTGGTCACCTCAACTTGTCAGACCTACCCCGAGACCCTAGCAAGATCGACTCGGAACAGTTGATCCAGATCTTTGACGTATTGAACCGGCGTGAAATGCCACCCTCCGATGAGCCGAAGCCAGAGCCCGCGGAGTTGGAATCGACTCTCGTTATGCTGAGCGAGCTCCTCAAGAAGACGGCTGCTTTCCCCGGCAACGGCAATCTCATCGATCACGAAACGCTTTTTACCGAACCGGAAGTTCGACGGGCGCCGACTCCTTCGAGGTTATGGCGAATGAGTCCGGATATTTTCATGCACTATGCCAATGGAATTAGCCGTCATGATTTCCTAGTGGCGAAGGGATCGGTTATGCACGGTGGCTCAACGGGGATGCATCCGGCCTTCCCGTACATGACTCCACCTCACACGATGAAGGATCACGCTTCAACACACCTGTTTGAAGAATCGACGACGGACCTGTTGTTTGATGTCGTCTGGAAAATCACGGAGATGCAGGTGAACCCTCACAAGCGGTGCCCGCGTTCATTCAAGCAGATTCTGTTGAATCGTGATCCCAGCGCGAAAGACTGGGACACGATGTGTCAGATGCAGTTCAATCTGGCCCTGCGGCGTGACCCAAACCCCGAAGAACAGGATGTTTTTCGTGAGCTGGGTGCCAGCACGCTTTCCGAGACCCATGATGCTATTTTGGCGATCCGCACAGCGCTGGCATCGGTGCTGCTGCTTCCGCAGGCCGTCTATCGCTATGAGATTGGCCGCGGTGGGCCGGATCCGTTTGGTCGAGTTCGGCTTTCCGATGCCGAGCTAATGAACGCGATTGCCTTTGCCACCACGGACTTGCAACCTGATGATGATCTGTTGCAGGCAATGGCTTCGGGAAAGTTGTCGAGTCAAGAAGAAGTCGAGAGACAGGTCAAGCGATTGTTGTCGAGCGATGCGGCGTCTGGGCGACTGCTGCGTTTCTTTCAGCAATATTTCGAATATGAGAAAGCGGCGGAGATTTTCAAAGACGCTCGTAATAAGAACTTCATTCGAGCCGACGTCCGCATTGACGACGCAAATCATTTCATCAGCCACATCGTCAAGGAAGATCGCGACGTTCTTCGGCGATTGCTAACGGAAGAAAGACTGTTTGCCGTCGCGCGGGGAAATGACAAGTTGTTGTTTGGAAAGGATGGTATACGAAGGCACGTGCTGCCGGATTACGGCCTGGAAACGGATTGGGATTGGAGTCCAGTCGAGCTCGTGAAGCCGACCACTGGCCGGCGTTCTGGCATGCTGACCCATCCAGTTTGGTTGCTTCGGTTCTCTGACAATGAGAAAAACCAAGCGATTCAACGAGGGCGGTGGGTGTACACGAAGCTGCTCGGAGGCGTCATTCCTGATACGCCGATCGGCGTCGATGCTGTCTTGCCGGACGCTCCGGATAAGAGTCTTCGTGAACGAATGGAAGTCACGAAGCAGGACTACTGCTGGCGTTGTCACCAGCGTATGGATCCGCTGGGGCTGCCTTTCGAGCGATTTGACGACTTCGGCCGCTGGCGCGAGACGGAGGTTGGAAATGACGTCGTCACATTAGGTCATATCGATATCGGTGACGAGGAGTTGGACGGTCCGGTCAACGATCCTTTCGAAATGCTGCAGCGGATGGCGAATTCGACGAGAGTTGAACAGGTCTTTGTTCGACATGTCTTCCGCTACTTCATGGGACGGAACGAAACGCATCGATGATGCGCCAACACTCATCGATGCCCACGAGTCTTATCGGAATTCGGGAGGTAGCTTCAAGGCCCTCGTCGAATCACTCCTGCTCTCTGACTCGTTCCTATTGCGGGTGGACCCGCGGAGTAAATCGTTATGAGATCCGAGTTAGCGCGTCGACGGTTCCTGCAGTCGCTGTCACTCGGAGCGGCGGCGCCGCTGTTGTTACCGACATTGGATCGGATCTGCATGGCCGCGGATGGCGAACTTCCTCCACTTCGATTTCTGTTTGTTGTTGAAGGCAACGGTCTTCCGCCACTTCAGGTCGTTCCGAAGAATATGCCGTTCCGTCAGCGGCAAGAACGAAATTCGTTCGCTTCGTGGAGAATCGACGACGCGACGCTACCCATCGGCATGGAGCCGATCGACGCCTACAAAGACCGACTAACGATCGTTCAGGGGCTTTCTGGAAGAATGTGTTCGGGCGGTCACTCGTCCGATCACGGTACCCTCGGCGCCTACCACGCCAACCAAGGACGATCCATCAAGGGCGCTACGGTGGATGGTTTACTTGGACAGCACTTCCCAAGCATTTTCAACAATGTGGTGCTCGGTGTGTCGTCTCGGAAGAAACAAATTGACTTTAACCTGTCCGCCTCGGGACCAGGCAAGAGCATCGCGACGATTTATGATCCGATAGTGGCCTATCAACGCCTCTTTGGAAGCGTCGCGGATGGAGACGGGCGCAACGAGTTTTCAGCTCGCCAAAACCTTCTCGATCACGTTCGGGGAAAAATCAAACAGGTGCAATCGGAACTGGGGACTCTGGAAAAAGACAAGCTGGATGCCTACCTCCATGCGGTGGAATCGATGCGTCGTCGTTCGCAGCGTCTCCTGACTGCCGGTGATCGTCTTCAGGAAATCATCCCGCACACGGACGACAAATACACATCGTCGGGTGCCGTTGATCGGTTGGATGCTCACTTTGAAATGGCGACGACCGCTTTGATCGGGGGACTTACCAATTGTGTCACCATTTCTTCGGGCGTTGGCATGAACAACTTTCAAATCACCTTCAAGGGACTGGGCATTACGAAAGACAAGCATGTCATCGGACATTCCATCGGAAACAAAAACGAAAACTCGGAGGGCCAGGGTTGGGGAGAATCCGAGAGGATTCGGGCCTATCACTTTGGTTTAATCGCTCGCACGCTCGATGCGCTTTCCGAAGTGAAAGAAGGCAACGGGACGATGGCCGACAGAACCGTCGTCGTCTACCTCAGCGATGCCGCGGAGCTACACCACAGCCGCTGCTTCGAGTGGCCGATGGTCGTTCTGGGCAATGCGAACGGAAGACTCAAGCAAGGTGGTCTCTACGTCGAATACCCGGATTATGGAATGACGGGGCATCGGACCATCAACTGCATGTTCAATACGTTGCTGCATGTCTCTGGATTGTTTGTCGATGACTTTGGGCAGCATGATCCCATGCTCCAGAAAGCCATGCACTTCGGTCCTCTCACGGAGATCATGACATGATCATCGTCGTTCGTGACATGCGTGCGTCCCAATCAACCTGGCGCTTTTCGGTGAACGAACAGCGTTGGGAATGGCCAGCACTGCAAAGGGTGAATGAATTATGAAATCGAAGTCCTCCATTTCGCCCCGCGGATTGAGCATGCTGGATCGACGCAGATTTGGCAAATCCATGTTGGGCGGCGGAATGTCCTTGTTGGCACTTCTGAAGAACGATGGATTCGCTACAGAAACGACGGCGATACGTCCCGATATCGATCCACAGAATCCGTACGCACCGCGACCTCCGCATTTTGAGTCGCAAGCCAAAAAAGTCCTTGTGATCAACCTGCCAGGTGCCGTAAGCCAGGTCGACACTATCGACTACAAGCCCGCCTTAGAGAAAGGGCATGGAAAAAAACCGGGCGGGCTCCCGGAGGTGACGTTTGGTGGTCCCACAGGAAAACTCCATAAGCCGTTTTGGAAATTCCGACCGTATGGCGAAACCGGGAAAATGATTTCGGACCTCGTTCCCCATCTTGGTGAGCTATCTGATGACCTTTGTTTCATTCATTCCATGACGTCCGAGTCGAGCAACCACCCGCAAGCCGAGAATTTTCTGAATACGGGCTTCATCATGGAAGGCTTTCCTTCGTTTGGCGCCTGGACCGCTTACGCACTCGGCTCGGAAAATTCGGAGCTTCCAGCGTTTATCTCGATCAATGATCCGCGCGGGATGCCTCGATCGGGCCGAAACAATTGGGGCAATGGATTCTTGCCAGCTGCTTATCAGGGCACGGACTTCGGGATCAGCTCTCCCGTGAAGAACTTGACACGCCCTGACCGACTGACGGAATCGGCCGACCTCCAAACCGTCGATCTAATTCGAAGAATGAATGATCTGCATCTGGAACGCTTTCCAGAGGATAACGACTTGGCGGCGAGGATCGCGAGTTATGAACTCGCCGGGCAAATGCAGATGTCCGTGCCCGAAGTGATGAATATTGAGGGAGAGCCCGAACACATTCACCGTCTCTACGGCACAGGTACCGGTTCGGAGACAAAGCGGCTCTACGCAAAGAACTGCATCCTGGCCCGCCGTCTCCTTGAACGCGGAGTACGTGTCGTTCAATTATTCAATGGCTCCGACGCGTCAGGTGGAAATGGGATCACCAACTGGGACTCGCACACCGAGATGGAAAAGACGCACGGCATGCAGGGAGAAATCATGGACCAGCCGACAGCTGGTTTAATTGCCGACATGAAGCAACGTGGGATGCTCGAAGACACCCTGATCGTATGGGCCACGGAGTTTGGAAGGACCCCGTTCCTTCAGGGTTTCGGAACAGGACGCGATCACAACCCAAGTGGGTTCACGTGTTTTCTCGCCGGGGCCGGCGTCAAGAAGGGATTCAGCTTTGGCCAGAGCGATGAGTGGGGTTATGAAGCAGTGTCAGATAAGGTGGAAATGTATGACTTCAATGCAACGATCCTACATTTGATGGGTCTCGATCATGAGCGTTTGAGTTTCTACCACAACGGTATTGAGCGTCGTCTTACGAACGTTCACGGTCACGTCATCAAAGACGTTCTGGCATAGACGATCCCTAGCACGGCGGGATATCGCTGGGGTTCTGTCACCCAGTGCTGATGACCCATCCACCGCCAAGCCCAATAAATCAACCACCGATTCCTCGCGTACAAGTCCTCATGAGACTGTTCACCTCTGCCCTCACCATCTGCTGCATCTTTTTCACTTGCCCCAGCGCCCTCGCGATCACGTTCCGGGGCGTCGTGAAAGACGCCGTCAACGGAATGCACGTTCAGGGTGTGATTGTCAACTTTGGCAATCATTGGACCAAGACGGATGAAAAGGGCGTTTTCACGCTCGAGTCAGATGCGATCGCGACGAATTCAGCCAATTCGGCTGGGCAGTACGTGCTGACCTTTGAAAAAAATGAGACCGTCAAGCGAGTGAACGTCGATGCATCGCAGATCGAGGGGATCGTTGTGCCGATCAAGTTCAGGTACCCGCTGAAGAATGTCTTGCATCTCTTTGAGGAATCACCGAATCGGCTTAGGTTCGGGCCTCACGAGGCGACCACGGCGAATACCCAGTGCAAAGGCTTCGTCCCGAATAACTCAACGGAGGAAAACCCGGGTGCAACGATACCGGATCTGATCGGAGGCCAATTGGAACGCCATGACATGGCATTCATTGGAGAGAAGTATCGTGTGATTAAAATCGTGGTCGGTGGCCAGGTTGTTTGGAAATACAATACAAGGAATCAGCCAGAAAACAACGACATCTGGGTGTTGTCCAACGGCAACGTGTTGTATGCGCACCAGTGGTTCATTGAAGAAGTGACTCCACAAAAAGAAATGGTGTGGAGAGTCGAGATGCCCGGACATCAGCGTTACAAGATCGACCCTGAGGTCCATTCATGTCAGCCAATTGGGATTGAAAAGGTCTTGTATCTCGTCAACCGGGTCGATGGCGCCTACGCGGTCATCTATGACCGTCGGACAGGGAGTCACACCGAGACTCGGCTCGAGGGTGACTACAAACTGAACGACCCGCACGGCCAAGCCCGTCGAATTCGGAGGCAAGCAAACGGACATTACGTGGTGACGTCCTTCAACACGTTCTACGAGTATGATGCCGACTTCAAGCTACTTCACTCCTTTAAACCGGGGGATGGAGGAATGTGGGGTGGCGTTCCCCTGAACAACGGGAATTACATCCTGCAAAGACAGCGTCAACGGCAGAGCGTCGAGGTCGATCGCGATGGACGCGTCGTTTGGTCTGTCTCCGTCGATGATCTTCGTGACCAGTTCGTTCGCCTCATTCCGGACTCTTATCAACAAATTGGAACAACCCAGATGGTCGAGCGATTGGCCAATGGGAACACGGTCATGTTCGTGCGTGGCTGTCATTCAAATCGGCCCCAGGCGATCGAAGTGACACCTGATAAAAAAGTGGTTTGGGTTCTCCAAGATCGCGCTCATCTCGGCGACGGATTTCACGCTCATTTCCTTGATCAACCAGGTTACCCGGAGTTGCCGGGTGACACGAATCATTGAACGTCGCTCGTGCGGCGGATCCTCGAGATCGATTCCCGAATAATATGCTAGCAGGTGTTCAATGCGTTCTCTCATTTTGACATTGCTGATGACTGCGGTTCACTGCAGTTCCGTTGCAGCGGATTCAGAACCGCGTTCGGAGGTGCAGAAAAATGTTCTGTTTCTCGCAGTCGATGACCTCAAACCCCGATTGGGTTGTTATGGACATCCCGAGGTCCATTCACCTTGTATTGACCGACTGGCAAGATCCGGGACGGTATTTACCAATGCTCATTGCCAACAGGCCCTGTGCGGGCCGTCCCGGCTCAGCCTCTTGACGGGATGCTTCCCAGACACGCTCGGAATTTATGGGATGGGCAGCGAACGAGATCGGTTTCGCGCCAAACATCCGAACCTCACGACGATTCCGCAACACTTCAAGAATCACGGTTACACAACGGTAGGCATTGGAAAGATCTTTGATCCTCGCAATGTGGCAATGGATCAGGACGGACGACCCGACCCGCCCTCTTGGTCTCGCTACGTCGCCGGAAATCCCAGCCGGACCGCGAGCGGAGCCGCAACGAAACCCTACCAGAACCCGGCCACCGGATTGCTCGCGTCGAAATACATACGCGAAGGGAGATCCTTAGGGTTGGAAGGAAAACAACTACGGCATTTTGTCCGTGACCATGGCGGCGGTCCGGCGGTTGAATCGTGGGACGCGGACGATGAGGATTATAAAGATGGGTTGATCGCGTCATACGCAATCGAACAGATTGAAGAACTCAAGCGTGCGGGCGATCCGTTTTTGCTTGCAGTTGGATTTTACAAACCTCACCTGCCATTCGTTGCTCCCAAGCGCTATTGGGATCTCTATGATCGCGATGCGATCAAGTTGCCGACTCATTCGGAATATCCCGCCGGTTCACCATCTTTGGCGCAAACGCCCTACGTGGAAGCGAGGACATATAGCGGAGTTCCAAAGGTAGGTGCCATTGATCCAGCGATCCAGCGAGAACTGATCCACGGTTATCTGGCGTGCGTTTCCTACATTGACGCACAGATCGGTCGAGTCATTGAAAAACTGAAGTCCGCCGGGCTCGATGAGAACACGGTGATCGTGCTGTGGGGGGACCATGGATTTCACCTCGGCGATAAACAGATTTGGGGTAAGCACACCACGTATGAACAGTCCACCCGAGCACCGCTCATCATTGCCAATTCCGGACGAGTTGTGGGGCAATCCAACAAGTCGCTGGTCAACCTCATCGACATTTTTCCAACGCTTTGCGAACTGGTTGATCTGACGCCGCCGCCGGCAATCGAAGGACGAAGTCTTGCGGGATTGCTCCATTCACCCGAGAAGTCCGTCAACCGTTTTGCAGCGAGCATCTACAGAAGAGAGAAGTACTCGGGTGTTGCGATCCGGACGCAGCGACACCGGTATGTTGCCTGGTACAAGGGATTCTATCGATCGCCCTGGACAGGTGTGAGATTGCAGCCAGAACCGGAATATACCGAGCTGTACGACTATCAAGATGATCCGTTCGAAACCCAAAACCTTTCAGGTGATCCAGCCTATTCCGAGATCGAATCTCAACTGGCGCAATTGAACCGTTCGCATGTGAGCCGCACACAGAAGAACCAGTTTCGTTCGGTTGAAGAATCATTCCGTGAATCTGATAGCGGATCGCGTCCCTCTTCCGCCAGAGATTCGACGGAAGTGGGGCAAGTCTCCGACGCCCACTCATCGCCGAATGCTCCCAAACGAAACGTCAAGTCCGACGGCTCTCAAGGAATCAAGGATCCGCCCAATTTCTTGATCATGATGGCAGATGATTTGGGTTCGGCCGATTTGGGTTGCTTTGGAAGCGAGTCGATCCAAACGCCGCATCTGGATCGATTTGCTTCCCAAGGGATGCGATGCACCCAGTTCTATGTACCATCGCCGTCTTGTTCGCCAAGTCGAGGTGGAATGATGACCGGCCGATCGCCACATCGACTTGGTATCTTCACGTTCATCGAAAAGGACTCCGTCGCCGTTTTGCAGGACGATGAGATCACCTTCGCGAAGCTTCTTCAGTCGTCTGGATACGACACTTGTTTTGTCGGAAAGTGGGGGTTAAACGCGCGGAATGATTTTTCAAATGAACCAACTCCCCATGATCATGGTTTTAATCATTGGTTAGCGACGCAGAATAACTCCATCCCCACGCACCGCGACCCCGAGACTTTGGTCCGAAACGGGGAAGTTCTCGGTGCGGTCCAAGGCTTTGCATCTCAAATCATCGTTGACGAAGCAATCGAGTGGCTCCACAGTCGGTCGAACAAAGACAAGCCGTTTTGTCTGGTCGTTTGGACGCATGAGCCGCATCTGAAGCTTGCTCAACCAGAACGTTTCACAGCGATGTACGAAGGCAGGGGGCTGACGGAGCAGCAGAAAAACTACAACGCCAATGTTTCGCATATGGACTTTCAGCTCGGACGGCTCTTAGAAACGATCGACAACTTGGGCGAGACGGAATCAACCTTCAGTTTTTTTACGAGTGACAATGGCGCGAAGTTCGGTCACCAAAATGTCGCTGGAGACTCTGGGATCTATCGAGGTGGCAAAGGTACTCTGCATGAAGGTGGAATTCGGATGCCAACGATCATCCGTTGGCCGAGATGGATTGAAGCTGGCAGCAGCAATGACACTCCACTGTCCACGCTCGATCTTTTTCCAACAGTTTGCAAGATCACCGAACAGCCACTGCCGCAGGATCGAGAAGTGGATGGGACGAGTTTTCTTGACTTGATTCTCGGCAACTCCATTGAACGCAAGACACCGCTCTTTTTTGTCAGTCCAACCTCGATTGCTCTACGCACAGGACCGTGGAAACTGATCTTGGATTATGAGAACACAGCATCGCACGCAACGATGATTGAGTATTTCAGGCAGCGTCGTGTGCAGCCACCAACTTCGCGTGGAAAGCCACGTTCGGCACAACTCTACAACCTCGATGACGATGTTTCCGAACAGCGGAACCTGCTTTTCCAGCACCGTGACTTGGCCGATTCGATGTACTCGACGATTTCAAAAGTCTCCGACGCTGTGCAGCGAGACATTCCCGATCAGCCGGCACCGAACTTCATTCCCAAGAACCTCTATCTGCAGCTTGCCGAAGCGAATCCGGATATGTCGGTGCCGCTTGGCTATACGCATCGCCATCGCAATGGCTCTCGCGCCGATCCGAACGGCGCGCGGGAAACAGGGAAGCAGTAGTTGGGCACGTAGATCATCCAACTTCGTCGCCGGTTGTCACTATCGATTGACGGGCGCACTCTCAAAGCTCTTCTTGAACATACAAGCGGTAATTTCATGAACCGAAGCGTCTTCGTCTCCCTGTTAGTTGCGAACGCGTGTCTGGCAAGTGCGCAGGATCATCCGTCACTCTTCTTGACGAAGGGTCAATCTTATTCCCAGGCGGATTTTGACGCCGGTACGGTCCCGGAGATGATTGAGCTGCGTGGAGGCAGCACGGCTCAAGTACACGATGGCATCCTGGTCGTTGAAAACAACGGGCCCAGAGAAACGCCTTTCCCTCGTCCGGTTTTGCATTACAAGGACGTTCCAGACGAGTTTGTTTGTCACATGCGGATCAAGATGGACGGTAACACTTACCATCCCAAGAATCCCTGGTTGGACATTGGTGGCATGCACCGCAACCATTTCCGCTTTGACGAGAATCAGGTGCTGTTCAGCTCAGAATCCAAGGAACTGTCGAAGCGAACCATCGACAATGGACGCGTGGGGAACATGTTGCCGCTGAACGAGTGGCTTCATGTGACCATCGAAATCGAGAAGAACCGGATTGGGCTTTCGATCAACGGAGTGACGCAGATTTACCGCGATCCAAATATCGAGATTGGCGCTGCGCGCAAGATCGGCATGAAGGCCATCTGCGGAGGCAAACTTCACGTGGACTACATCCGCGTTTGGGAGCCTTTGCCCGAGTTGAAAGAGCGAACGCGGCCCAACATCATCGCGATCTTAACGGATGATCAAGGATGGGGCGATTTAAGCATTCACGGAAACACGGCGCTGCACACACCGCACATCGATCAGTTGGCGCGTGGTGGGGCGAGCCTCGATCGTTTCTACGTTAGCCCCGTTTGCTCTCCCACGCGGGCAGAGTTTTTGACGGGGCGGCACCACGTACGCTGCGGCGTCTACTCGACCTCGGAAGGTGGGGAACGAGTCAACCGCGATGAAACCATGATCGGTGAGGTCTTTCGAGATGCGGGCTATCGCACTGCTGCGTTTGGCAAGTGGCACAGCGGAATGCAGTACCCATACCACCCGACTGCACGAGGTTTTGAGGATTTCTACGGGTTCTGTAGCGGCCACTGGGGCAACTATTTCAGCCCCATGTTGGAACACAACAATCAAATGGTTCAAGGGAGTGGTTTCATCATCGATGACCTTACCAACCGAGCCATGGACTATGTCGAGCAGCACCAAACGGAGCCGTTTTTCGTCTATTTACCGTACAACACGCCTCATTCTCCGATGCAAGTGCCGGATCGTTGGTGGAAGAAATTCAAGGATATGCAGCTTCCGGCGAATCATCCCAAGGTGCAACCGAATTATCTCGAGCACACGCGCGCAGCTTTCGCCATGTGTGAGAATATCGATTGGAATGTCGGACGCCTCATGGGCAAACTTGATGAGCTGTCGCTGGCAGAAAACACGATCGTCATTTACTTTTCTGACAATGGACCCAATGGAAACCGCTTCAACGCGGGGATGCGAGGTCGCAAGGGCTCGACTGATGAAGGGGGCGTGCGGTCGCCCTTGTTCGTCCATTGGCCGTCGAAGATCAAGGCCGGCGTCAACATCCCGGAAATCTGCTCAGCGATGGATTTGTTGCCAACGCTTGCAGACCTCGCTGGCATCGAGATTGCAAGCTCCAAGCCGCTAGACGGGCTCAGCCTGGCACCATTGCTACTCCAGACCTATGAGGAAAGGCAGACCGATGTTCGCTGGAAAGACCGTACGCTCGTGCATCATTGGAACGACAAAGTTTCAGTAAGGACTCAGCAGTACCGTCTCGATCATGCCGGTCGGCTCTACGACATTCCGCGAGATCCCAGCCAGAGTCATCCCATCAACGAGAGTGAGCCCGGTGTCGCCGCCAAGTTAAAAAGGGTGGCGAATGACTTTCGCGCCACGATGCTTCGGGAATTCGGAAAGGATTTCGACACGCGTCCGTTCGTCATAGGTCATCCGGACGCGAAACGCACGCAAATCCCGGCCCGAGATGGAATCGCCCACGGAAACATCAAACGATCGAATCGCTTCCCCAACGACTCCTTCTTTCGCAACTGGAGCCAACTCGAAGACTCGATCACTTGGAATTGTGAGGTCGGTCAGGCAGGAACCTATCAGGTGGATATTTTCTACACCTGCCCAGCTAGTGATGTAGGTTCGACCATCGAATTGACATTCGATGATCAGTCGCTGATCGGAAAGATCGTGGACGCACATGATCCTCCACTGCTTGGAATGCGTCAGGATCGTTTTAAGAGAATCGAGTCGTATGTGAAGGAATTCAAACGAATGACGATGGGCAAAATTGAACTTCGCGAGGGTGAAGGAGTCCTAGAGCTGAAAGCCAAGGAAATTCCAGGGTCCCAGGTGATGGACTTTCGTTTGATGCTGCTCACCAGGATGGAGCCCTAGGCAATGGAGTATCTCGCTTCCCAGTACCACGATGGCTCCGAATCTGGTCGTGCGAGGCAATTCCCTCGGTACTTTCTGTTGCTGTTCGTGATTACCACACAGGTCTCCATGGCAGGGGAATCCAAACGCCCAAACATCGTGCTCATTGATGCGGAATCCGAAGGCGACACGCCGCGAAGATATGGTTGGACAGCTCAGCCGAAGAGCATTCGGCAAACGGTCACGGCACCTGTTTTGATTCGCGATGTAATGGGGAATCCGCGTGGTCATTTCGACTCCAACTCCGAAGAGCCGATGCTGATTGGGCCCGACCCGATTCTCTTAATCGGCGGCCAATTCAGCCACGGTAGCGCCGCCGAACGCTTACGCTGGGTGAACGCTACACCCGCGCTGTATCGACTCCTCTGGTTCACAAGGTGTCGAACGTGCGAGTCGCAGGGCTAGCGCATGCCGGGATGCCGACGATGATCAGCGACAATCCGGATTTGGGGAGTCGCAGGCGTCTCCTCTCTCACACAACTTTGGAAGGATGTTCGAATCAGTATGTAACGAGACATGGCGGTAAGTAGGGTTCGACGTCCTTCCGCCCATGAATCCGGGTGAAACAGTGACCACGCCCTTGATGCGTTGAAAGACGGCTTCGTTACACCAGTAACAACCACCACCGAACGTCGCCGTTTCGTGGGTGGATTCCTCAGCCAACACGCGGATGGCCCCAAGAACGGATAACGCAATCCCCAAGGCCAAGAGCGCAGGTTTCGCAAATGCCAACATCGGAGGTACCAAAATGGAGTTGTGCCGGCCCAAAAGAACCCGATCAATTACGCGCTACTGACACTGAAGCTCAAAGAGCATTCATGGAGCCCATCAAATCAAAGATGCAATCACGAGTGCCACGACGCTCATCAATTTCAGCAAGATGTTCAGCGACGGACCTGACGTATCCTTGAACGGGTCGCCGACTGTGTCGCCCACCACGGCCGCCTTGTGCGCTTCGCTCCCTTTGGTCAGCGTCTGGCCATTCACCTCAAATCCTTCCTCGATCATCTTCTTGGCGTTATCCCATGCCCCACCGGCGTTGGATTGAAATAGAGCCATCAGCACGCCACTGACCGTCACGCCGGCCAACAGGCCGCCTAGCATCAGGGCGTTGGTGTTTCCTTCGAGCCCAACGAGTTTAGGTACGAAGCCAAAGAGGACGGGAACCATCACAGCGACCAATCCCGGCAAGATCATCTCGCGAATCGAGGCACGGGTGGAAATCGCGACGCACTTGCCGTATTCCGCTTTTCCATCCGCGGCGAGGAAAGCGGTTTGGTCTTCCTGCGGCCATTGGTCGAACTCTTTTCCGTCGTTGTTCGTCATCGCCTGCAACGCGGCGCTCAGTTCAGGGATGTCCTTGAATTGACGACGAACCTCTTCAATCATTGCCATCGCGGCACGGCCAACGGCATTCATGGATAGGGCCGAAAACAAAAACGGAAGCATGGCCCCGACGAATAGCGATGCCATCACGTACGGGTTCGTGATGCTGATGTCGATGATCGGCGAGTCCGGATGAGTCGCGTTGTAGGATGCGATGAAGGCGGCAAAGAGCGCCAACGCCGTCAGAGCAGCCGAACCAATTGCAAATCCTTTGCCGATCGCCGCCGTGGTATTCCCAACGGCGTCGAGTTTGTCCGTGCGGCTGCGGACCTGCGGCGGAAGTTCCGACATCTCGGCGATCCCGCCGGCGTTGTCCGAGATCGGGCCGTAAGCGTCCACCGCCAGTTGAATTCCCGTGTTGGAGAGCATTCCGACGGCGGCGATGGCAATTCCATAAAGACCGGCGAAATAATTCGACCCTAGAATCGCCATTGCGATGATCAGAATCGGAATGGCCGTTGAGAGCATGCCCACGCCCAGGCCTGCGATGATGCTCGTTGCGGCACCGGTTACGCTTTGACGAACGATCGACTCGACCGGCGGCGTTCCCGTCCCCGTATAGAACTCGGTAATTTTCCCAATCCCAAGTCCGGCGCCCAATCCGAACAAGATCGCAAAGAACACGCCGTTGCTGGTGTAGTCAACGCCGTCGAGCGTCCAGCTTGTGGGCAACATGACCTTGATGATCACGTAGGTGAGGACCAACAGGATTCCAGCCGAACCGAATTCGCCCATGTTCAAGGCACGATGAGGATCACCTCCGTCTTTGACTCGCACCAAGAACGTCCCCGCCATCGACGTGAGGATGCCGACACCGGCCAGCACCATGGGCAGCAGAACAGCGGACATTCCGCCAAAGCGATCCATTTCGTCGGCCGAGAAAACCCCGAAGAATGCAGCACCGAGCACCATCGTGCCGATGATCGAACCGACGTAGGATTCAAAGAGGTCCGCACCCATGCCCGCGACGTCTCCGACATTGTCTCCCACGTTGTCCGCGATGGTCGCCGGGTTGAGCGGGTGGTCCTCCGGAATGCCCGCTTCCACTTTTCCTACCAGATCCGCGCCGACATCAGCGGCCTTGGTATAGATGCCACCACCGACACGGGCAAACAACGCGATCGATGATGCGCCAAAGGAAAATCCGGTCAGCACGGTAATGACTTTCGTGAGGTGGGCCTGCGAATCCAAGCCAAAAATGGATCCGTAGACGATGAACAATCCACTCAGGCCGAGCACGCCCAGGCCGACGACTCCCATTCCCATCACACTCCCGCCGGCGAAGGCGACTTCCAGCGCGGGGCCGAGTCCTGTGCGAGCCGCATGGGTCGTACGGACATTCGCTTTGGTCGCGACCTTCATCCCGACAAAGCCCGCCAGTGCCGAGCAGACGGCCCCCAGCCCAAAAGACAAAGCGATCAAGGGTGACGAAGCATCCGCTTGAGTACTACCGCCGTAGCCGAGCAACGCTCCGACCGCGATGACGAAGACCGCCAGAATTGTGTACTCCGCTTTCAAGAACGACATCGCTCCCTCCGTGATGTTCTGAGCGATTCCAGCCATTCGTTCCGTGCCCACATCCTGTTGGGCAACCCACGATGATTTCCGGAATGTGAACACCAGTCCCACCATTCCAAACACCGGGATCAGGTACGTGATCCACGGTACTCCTCCCGCAGTCACGACCGGCTCTGCAATTTCAGTTCCCGGTGATTGCTCAGCGAGTGCCGGTGTCGCGATGAAGACTAGCCAACAAAATGGAGCGGCAAACCGTTGAACGGTTCTCATGCTGTTTCTCGACGGAGACGACCTTGCGGTGCCGAATGCCTCGCAAAGCATGTTCTTGCGGGAGTGGTCGGCCCGCAATCGAGCTCGACCAACCGAGGGGCATTATGAACCCACCTCGTCTCGTTTGAACAGACGGGTTCTGACGATGACGGATGCACACGCCAGAGACTGATGACAGACCGGTCAAAGATTGGAGTCCCAATGCCAAACACTTTCGGAAAGTCATGACGATGTCCGCCACGGCCGTTTCCCATCAGTGTCAACCGATGACGGCACCATTAGCGTGATGGTCTCGGCGTCGCTTCCGTCGATTTGCCTCTTCTCGGGTCCGCGCGAGAATGCTCGGGGCTACGCGAGAACGCACGTGAGGCAACTGGAGCTCGGCGGAACTAGAGGGAAACCAAATGCGTGGCACCGGTCGTGCTCATCTCATCCGGCGGAGGCGCGAATTTGGTGAGTTTGATCCCTTCTACCGCCGCCTTGTACTCCGAGATCGTGGGCGTTCGGCCAAGGATCGCGGCGAGCACGACGACGGGCGTGGACGCCAATAAGGACTCCCCTTTCTTTCGGTCAGAATCCGCCACGACGCGTCCCTTGAATAAGCGGGTGGACGTCGCCAACACGGTGTCGCCCTTCTCTGCTTTTTCCTGGTTGCCCATGCAAAGATTGCAGCCGGGTCGTTCCAGGTACATCATGTTTTCATACTTCGTGCGGGCCGTCTTTTTCGGAAACAAGTCGTTGAACTCGAAGCCGGAATACTTCTGGAGCAGATCCCAGTCGCCTTCCTGTTTGAGCTCGTCAATGATGTTGTACGTCGGCGCGGCAACCACCAATGGTGCTTTGAACTGAACCGTTCCCTGTGCCTCCTCCAGATTCCTCAGCATCTGAGAAACGATCTTGAGATCGCCCTTGTGGACCATGCATGAACCGACGAACCCAAGGTCGATCGATTTCTCTCCTGCATAGAACGTCAAATCTCGAATCGTGTCGTGGGTGTATCGTTTGGATACGTCTTCGTTATGCACATCCGGGTCGGCGATCATGGGTTGGTCAATGACACTCAGATCGACTTCCAACTCCGCGAAGTACTCCGCATCAGCGTCCGGCGCGAGCGCTGGCTTTTCTCCCGACCGAATCTCCGCGATTCGCTGGTTGGCTTTATCAACCAATCCCTGCAGCACCTGCGTCGCATTGTCCATGCCTTTCTCGATCATGATCTGGATTCGGCTCTTGGCGATTTCCAGCGACTCGATCAGGGTGTCATCTTGCGAAATGCAGATGGACGCCTTCGCCTTCATCTCGGCCGTCCAGTCCGTGAATGTGAATGCTTGATCGGCTGCGAGTGTTCCGATATGGACCTCAATGATTCGACCTTGGAATACGTTGTCCCCTCCAAACTTGCTCAACATCTGTGCTTGCGTTGAGTGCACCACATCACGGAAGTCGATGTGTTCCTGCATTTCTCCGGTGAAGGTGACTTTGACCGATTCGGGGATCGGCATCGAAGCCTCGCCGGTCGCCAGTGCCAAGCCAACGGTGCCCGAGTCGGCGCCGAACGCGACCCCCTTCGACATCCGAGTGTGGGAGTCGCCGCCGATGATGATCGCCCAATCATCGATCGTGATGTCGTTGAGCACTTTGTGAATGACGTCCGTCATGGCGGGGTAGACGCCTTTGGGGTCCCGTGCGGTGATCAGGCCGAAGTCATGCATGAACTTCATCAACCTGGGGATATTTTCCTGGGCTTTCTTGTCCCAAACCGACGCGGTGTGACATCCCGACTGATACGCCCCATCAATGACAGGCGAGATCACCGTCGCGGCCATCATCTCCAATTCCTGCGACGTCATCAGACCGGTCGTGTCCTGTGAGCCGACGATATTGACCTCCACGCGAACATCCGAACCGGCGTGCAAAACCTTGCCCGGCGTGGTGCCAACGGCGTTTCGATTGAAGATTTTTTCGACTGCGGTGAGGCCTCGGCCCTCGTGAGAAATCTCCTTCGAAGGTGCGTACACGGGGGGAACGTCAATTCCTAAGACCCGCGCCGCAAACGTTTGTAGCTTCTTGCCAAAGACCACGGCGTAAGAGCCGCCGGCCCGGATGAACTCGAGTTTCTGTGGGGTCAAAGCACCGGAGATATCAATCAGCTCTTCATCTCCGTTGTAGAGCTTCTTCTCCTTGATGTTGATCGTCAGGAACGTGCCCGTGTCGACCGAATAGACTTGCTCGAGGACAGGGTCATCGTTTTCATCCAGGACGGGGTTGCCATCGTCATCGAGTTTCTTTCGCCAGTTTTTCAGATCAATTCCAACACCGCCTGTGACGCCAACCGTCGTCAGAAAGATCGGTGAGATGCCGTTGGTACCTGCCACGATGGGAGCGATGTTGATGAACGGTACGTAGGGGCTCGCCTGTTTGCCGATCCACAACGCCACGTTGTTCACACCCGACATGCGCGACGAGCCGACTCCCATCGTGCCCTTTTCCGCGATCAGCATGACTCGTTTGTCCGGATACTTCTCTTGCATCTCGACGAGTCGATCTTGTGTTTCGGGATCGATCAGGCACTTGCCGTGGAGTTCGCGGTCTGAACGCGAATGGGCTTCGCTGCCTGGCGACAGCAAGTCGGTCGAGATGTCGCCGACGCCGGCAATGTAGGTGACGACATCGATTTGATCGGGTACCTCGGGCAATTTCGTAAAGAACTCGGCTTGGGCATAGCTCTCGACGATTTCCCTCGCGATGGCACTGCCACCGTGGAAAGCTTCTTCGAGTCGCTGTGTGTCGGCCTCGTAGAGGAACACTTGGGTCTTTAGAACACGAGCGGCGTCCTTCGCGATTGTGGGATCATCACCCAGGGCCAGATCCAACAATACGTTGATCGATGGCCCGCCTTTCATGTGGGACAACTGCTCCAGCGCAAAGGCCGCCGAGATCTCCGGAACAATCGCATCGCCCAACACGATCTCTTTGAGGAACTGCGCCTTGACGACGGCGGCGCTAGTCGTACCGGGTAGCGTGTTGTAGATGAAGAACTGGAGCGACGACTCGCGATGAGGACTGTCCGGATCCTTGATCTGGGCGATGATCTCCTCGGTGAGTTCGACGCCATCGATCGGCTTCGGATGAAGTCCCTCTGTTTGACGCTGTTCGATTTCATCGAGGTAGGCAGCGTATGTAGTCATGTGGTTGCGATTTGAATGGAATGATTGAACATGTTTGCCGCATTCTTGACCGCCGAGCGGGCAGGAATCTATGTCGCACACCGCATCGGAGATTCGGGCGAAACGGCGTCGTCATCGGGAATCCGCCACCATTGATTATCACACGCTGCACGTTCGATGCAATTCATGGCAGGCAAACGCTTTCGGATATGTCCAGACAACCCACCTCGGTGAGACTCGAATCCAACAACCAGAACAGGTCCAAAACGATTGGACAGGTTGTTGGCGATCGGTCGCCGCGAAGCCCGCCCGTAGCGATGAACGTTTCGTCGAGCCCGAGGAGGCGATTCAATCGTCCCCCGCATCGAGTCAACTCGGCATAGTTTGCACGCCCTTTGCCAATTGCCACCGGCCGCACCCTGGCCAACACTGGTTTTTGGGATGAGCGATCTACATGAATCGAGTCGACTTGGGTCGGATCTTCGACTCCAGCGAGTCGAATCCCAACGGCCAAACCGGCTCCGACTATCCAACGCACGCCTCGTGCTGAACCTGTCTTCCCCTGTTTCCGGGGACCTTTGGTCGCTGCCCAGACTCTGGTGCGAGCGACCGCGACAACCGCACTGACACACTGCCTGCGGCGAAACGTCTCAGTGCGGTTTGCCAGTCGAGATCGACCGTCTTTGACGCCGTTTGGACACGCGAAGGCGAAGGCGCGCCCACGAACGGATCCATTCTCGCCAACCTGTAGAACGTGCTCAGGTACTTCTTGCGTCCAAACGCGTTGGAGAATCGCCGCACTGACTCAACACAAGGAAACTCCATTGGAATCAATCGGATTCGTCTTCGGCATGATGGGACTCACCTTTGGCCTCATTGGGTTCACCTTTGGGATCTCGGCATCCAACGCGGTCGCGTCGGCGATCGCCCGGGTCGATGACTTGGAGGAGCGACTCGACGAGGCAGGACTCCTCGAACGAGAACCTCACCAGTAGGCACCAGGTCGAGATCCCCAGCGAAGCGACCGTGACCGGAAAACGAGCGGGCGGTGTTGCGGCGTGCGCTGCAATCACCGGCGACGCCCCACCGCAACCTAAAGCCGAACCACTTCCGACTCTTTTGGTTGGCTGTCCCGCTTCGCGGACACGGTGAACTAGCCAATCAACTGATCGAATGCCGGTCCTTTTTGGTCCAGCGATGGATCGTCGCTGGATCGATGAAGATCATGTTCGCGGCGATCATCATCAATCCAAACGTGATCATTCCTAGGAAAGCCGCGATGCCGCCGTGCACTGCCACCGCGAGGGCGAGCACGATGCCTCGAGTCGCTTTTGGCCAAACGAGCGCGATGTAAAAGATTTCCCAGAACATCGCCACGTGCGTTAACGCCGTGAACACCTTTGGGTAGGCAGACAAGAACGTAACATCGATCGACTGATACTCGTAGTTGCTGATCGCATACCACAGCGCGGTCCCATCCCACCACATTTGGCCGCGCGTTTTGGCGAGGCCACCGAATAGATAGATCGCACAGAGGTGGAGTTGCAAGAGTCGCGTTGCCACGTTGGCGGCCACCGTCGCCTCATTCGTCGGGAATAGCCACCGGAGCCATAACGAATGCTTTGCGGGTGCACTCTCTTTGCGATTGAGGAATCGATCGCGCAACCAAGCGTCCACGGAGAACACCGACCCGCATGGGGTGATGGCCAAGTACATCGCACAGTAAGTGACGATCTGATCAAGTCCAAACAACGACCCCAGAAGCCGATGCAATAACATCCACTGCAACAACACCGCGATCGGTACCGTGACTCGGGTCAACAAGCCGACCGTCATCAGCATCGTCACCAGGATCGTGATGCCATGATGCAAGGCAATCATTCCTGGCGAATCAATGAACCACAGTGTCGAGAACGCGGCCGTGGGAGATCCGTAGGTTCCGTCTTGCAGGGACTTTGACGTTGCATTGTCGATCAGGGCTTCGTTGCCCACGAACGCGGGGAGGTCCATCGCCAAGGTGACATGCGAGTACAACAGCATGGCACCGGTCGCAATCCGCAGGAATGCGAGCGTGTCCGCATGACGAGGCGTGAACCAGAAACCGTCCCAGTGATCGATCCCTCGAATCAATCGATCGCGAAGCAAGACGATTAACCTGGTCGCGTGCGCCCCGTGATTTTGACTTCCACTCATGAACCATCCCCCTGCTCGGAGTCCGATCCATCGGCGGCTGGCGTTGTTATCGACTGAGCCGGCACACGGGTGGACGCTGGGCGGTTATCCGTCATCGAATCCTCGGACGAAGTGATGCGTTCCGGTGACACGACTTTCGATGCCGGAACGGTCTCCATCCCCGGGGGCATCGGTAAATCGACACCCGACCGCATCAGTTCGTCTAGATTGACTGGGTCGTCGGGAAGCACGACATACGACCGTGGCTCATTCAAAGGTATGCCCGATTCGGCGAAGCCGACGAAGTCAGGCAGCGGGTGCTCGATTCGCGTCAGCTGAACGTCATCACACCGCAGCCGCAAACGATAATGATGGGCGATGGATGCCTTGATCGCCTCGTACCGCCGTCTCGTCAGTCTCCAGAGATTCAACTCCTCCGCTGGTAGCTCTGGGCCTACGTACTTTGCCGCATCAGTCGGCAACATCGGATGATGAGCATCATGCAGGAACTCCGACACCATGAAGTAACGGTGGTAACGCAAACGGGGCCACGCGTTGGCAAGGTCCGGAAACACGACGGCGGCATCCACGTCCAACTCACCGTTTCGTATGGGGTCCACCCGCACCAGATGGCTGGGCCCAGGATCCGGCGCGAAAAAAGCGTAGCCCCGATCCAGGTAGGTGAACTCGGCATAGTGCTGAACCGGTGCGAGGAGTGACATCACGGACGGCGAAACGCCGCGTGGCCCTCGGGTCTGAAATGCCAAAGGTGGGCCGAAAGTGGCGATCACGTGTCCAATGATCGCGATGCTCATCAGCAACCGCCACGCGCGCGGCGGGAACCGGAGGGCCGAGGACGGCGGTTCGACAGCCACTCGTTTCGAGGCGTTGGGATCGAGCATGGCGGGGATGTTGATTCCCAAGATCGTCTGGGCGTTGAACAAGAGAAACGAGTCATCCGGCGAATCTTCGGCCACCGTCACTCCGAGAGATTCGGCTTGGCAAATGCGATCGATTGGACCGATTTTGCGGATTGAAATTCGACGATAATCTGGCGTCGGATTTTGCCTAGCCAGATGACTAACCGGTCGTTCGAAATCAACCATGCTCGAAGTCAATCCCAACGGCATTTACTGTTCTGCGGGCGATTTCTATATCGACCCTTGGAAACCGGTGCCTCGGGCCGTGATCACCCACGGGCACAGTGACCACGCCCGCTCAGGATGCCGTCGGTACCTATCGGCCAAGCCGGGCGAGCCGATTCTGCGGTCGCGTCTGGGCTCGGATGCCGAAATGGACTTAGTCGACTACGGCGAGACGCGGACCATCGGTGGTGTTGGAATCTCGCTACATCCGGCGGGACACATGTTGGGTTCGGCGCAGATCCGACTGGAGTATCGCGGCCAGGTTTCGGTCGTAACGGGCGACTACAAACTGCAATCCGATCAGACTTGCGCCGACTGGGAACCCGTGCCATGCGACTTATTGGTCACCGAGTCCACCTTTGGGCTACCGATCTACCGATGGCCCGAACCTGATGATGTCCAGCGACAAATCAATGATTGGTGGCGAAGATCGGCGGAGTCAGGCAAGTGTGCCATCCTGTACGGATACGCCGTCGGCAAATCGCAGCGTTTGCTCTCCGGATTGGACGCATCCATCGGCCCGATCTACACGCACGGGGCCGTCGAGAAGGGCGTTGAAGCGTACCGGCGTGCAGGCGTGGAATTACCGAAAACGCAACTGGTGTCGGATCAACCTGCCAAGCACGACTGGGCTGGTTCGATGGTGCTGGCCGTGCCGTCGGCTCACGGTACGACTTGGATGCGGAGGTTTCGCGTGGTTTCGACTGCCATGGCAAGCGGATGGATGGCGGTCCGCGGGCAACGACGACGACGATCGGTCGACCGCGGATTCGTGTTGAGCGACCATGTGGACTGGCCCGGGTTGATGACGGCGATCGATGCTAGTCGAGCGTCCAAGATCTGGGTCACTCATGGAACGGCCGATGTGGTGGCCCGATACTTGCAATCCAGTGGTGTCGATGCACAGGTACTGAAAACGGCATTTCAGGATGACGTGGAGCAAGAAACGGAATCCAATGAACGTGCGGATGACTGACTGCCACCCGCACCTCGCGAGGGAGTGCCCGTGCCGATAGACTTGCGGGCACCCTTACTCATTTGATTCTCAGGGAAATTCCACCATGAGTGACGAATCGTCACCCGAACCCAACACCGGAGGCGGCGATTCCAATCCGGCGCTTCGCGCCCGCGTGCCCGATGATGTCGCGGGAGGTTGCTTTAGCACCGGCGCGATCGTCATGACGGGCCCCAGTGAATTTGTGGTGGATTTTTTGCAGACGATCGGTCGACCCCATCGAGTGGCCCGTCGGGTGATCATTCCGCATCCCGTAATGCCCCAATTCATTGACGCGTTGACAAAGAATATCGAGATCTACCGCGATCGGTTTGGTGAGCCCGCGGCACCGACGCCTCCGCCAAATCCAGACGCGCGACGTCCCTCGCCGCAAGAGATTTACGACGACCTGAAACTCCCCGATGAGGTCCTCAGCGGCACGTATGCCAACGGCGTTATGATTGGTCACGGTGCCACCGAATTTGGTCTCGACTTCCTCACCAGTTTTTTCCCACAGTCCGCCGTCAGCTCGCGAATCTTTCTCTCCGCCGGCCAGGTTCCGAGGCTGTTGGAGTCCCTCAAGGGTGCGGTAAAGCAATTGCAACAGCGTCGCGAGGGGGGAGGTGGCCCGGGCAATTCGGACGGTGGCTCACCGCCGGAAGCTGACCATGATCCAACATCGGGGGAAGATGTCTAACTTACCTCTGATGCGTGATCTGCCTCGTCGAGACGTTCCCACGGGCGAGCCGATCGTCTTGGCGAGCGGTTCGCCTCGGCGCAGCGAATTGTTGGAGGCGGCAGGGTACCAGTTTGAGGTCATTCCAGCCTCGTCTGCGGCCGAGTGCGGGATGTGCAGCCGCGAGACGGCTCCCGAAATGGTGGCGCGTCTGGCATATCGAAAAGCCGCAGACGTGGCAACGCGACCGGAAGTATCGAGGCGGGTCGAGGGGGCCTTGGTAGTCGGCGGCGACACGGTTGCATCGTGCGTTGGGCAAATTCTCGGAAAGCCTCGCGACCGCGAACATGCGGCCACGATGCTCCGCCTGCTAAGCGGTCGGCAGCATGAGGTGTACACTGGAGTGTGCCTTTGGTCGGTCCAGCGTCAACAACGGATCGTCGATGTCACTTGCACACGGCTGCGAATGCAGTCGCTCACCGATGAAACGATTCAATCCTACCTCGATAGCATGTTGTGGGATGGAAAGGCGGGCGCCTTTGGCTATCAGGATGGGAACGATTGGATTGAAATCTTGGATCATGGTAGCGCAAGCAATGTTGTCGGGTTGCCGATGGAACGGTTCGCGGAATTATTGGAACGATTCGATGAAATTGCCGAAAAGATTAGCGTCTCGTCTTCAACATGGTGAACGATCGATGAGTTCGACCCTTGTCTCTCATGTCGCGCGACCGGTGGTCTTGGGATGGTTGCTATTGGGCATGGCTCCCGTCCTCTCCGCGTCGGATTGGGCGCAAAAGATGTTCACGGAAACCAAGCACGATTTTCGCGTTGTCGGCCGCGGGACGACGGCGAAGTACGAATTTCAGTTTCGAAACTTGTATGAGGAAGACGTTCATGTGATGGCCGTTCGCAGCAGTTGCGGTTGCACATCGCCGTCCCTGACGAAGGATAGTTTGGCAACCCACGAAACGGCGGCGGTCGTCGCGGAGCTGAACACCAGCACGTTCATTGGGCAAAAGGCGGCGACGATTACGGTGGTGTTCGACCGGCCGTATTACGCCGAGGTGCAACTTCAAGTCAGCGGGTACATTCGAACGGACGTCACCTTTGAGCCGCCCGAAGTGGACTTTGGTGAATACAAGGGTGGCGCGACCAAGGAACGCAGCATCGCCATCTCACACCGAGGCAATCCCGCATGGCGCATCACCGACGTCCGGAGCCATTGCAATGACTTAGTGGTTCGTCTGGATCCACCCGTGATTGAGCCGGGTAAGGTGACATACGTAATGAAAGTGTCGACCAAACCGACGATGCCTGAGGGAGATATTCGACAGCGTTTGACGCTGATCACCAACGACTCCCAGTTCCCGACGATCGAAATGTCGGTCGACGGTCGCGTTACGCCGACGCTGACCATCTCACCGGCGGCGATTAGTCTCGGAACGGCCGACCAAGGTAAGACCGTCAGCCGCAAGCTGCTCGTCCGCGGTGAAGAGCCGTTTGCGATCAAGGAGATCCGATGTGCCGATGACCGTTTTCAATTTGAAATTCCGGAAGGAAAGAAAAAATTGCATTTCGTGCCGATGACATTCTCAACGGGTACGAGAGCGGACCGCATTGCACAACGAATTGAGATCGTGACGGATCTGCCCGATGACAAGTCGGCTGAGTGCATCGCTACTGGAACTGTGCGTTAGCCGGAACGTATCGTCGGCGGGATCCCATCGGATGGCAAATCTGTTTCAGGAACCGCCTTCGCCGGACGAATTCGTTGCGTTCGCAACCCCGCAGCCGGTGGTATGCGAGCGTTCGGTGGCTGAAAACATCGACCTCATGCTGGTACTCTCGGGCGATCAGGGTCCGCTGGGTGGTGCCGGCCAACGGTTGCGTCCGCACCTCAAGACGCACAAGTCCGATGTGATCACGCGGATGCAACTGCGCCGAGGCATTTCGCGATTCAAGGCATCCACGCTCGGCGAAGTCGCCATGGCCGCGGGAGCTGGAGCGCATTCCGTGTTGCTGGCTCATCAGCCCGTCGGTGTCAAGATCGAGCAGTTCGTATCGCTTTGCGGCCAACACCCAGATTCACAGTTGGCCGTCGTGGTTGATGACTTGTCCGTTTGCGATCAGCTCAGCGCAGCGGCCAAGCGTCAGCGTCAACGGATCGATGTGTACATCGACGTGGATTGCGGCATGCATCGGACGGGTGTGCCAATCCACGCCGACCAACAGGGAGGAGTTGACGTATGCACCGAGAGGGTTGAAACGCTGGCCAACACGATCGCGACACTACCCGCGCTTCGATTTGCGGGCCTGCATGCTTACGACGGACATCTCCATCAGCCTGACCTTCGGAGTCGTCGGGCGGATGTCGATAAGATCGTCGCGGACCTGATGCAGGTGATTGAATCGACATCGCCACCGACCGTGATCGTCGCTGGAAGTCCCACATTTGCATGTTGGGCTGATGCGGTCGCTGGTCGATCGGTCTCCACGAATTGGGAACTCAGCCCCGGTACCTGCTTGTTATGGGACTGGGGATACGGAGACCAGTACGAGGACTTGCCGTTTCAGATCGCCGCGGGGGTTTTGGCAACGGTGGTCAGCCTACCCACGGGGCCCGTCGAATCGGGCCGTCGATTGGTTTGCCTCGACACCGGTACCAAAGCCATCGCATCCGAGATGCCGATGGACCAACGCGTGCGCATCGTCGGTCTGCCGGACGCCCAAGTTGTCGCCCACAACGAGGAGCACCTCGTCGTCAGCGTCAAAGCAAACGACACGGTGTTGGTCGGTCGTCGGGTTTGGGTGCTTCCGAAACACATTTGCCCAACAATGGCGAGATTTGACCGTGCGATCCTCGCGCGCCAATCACCTGCAAGAGCGGAAACGATTGCGATTCACGGACGCCAACCGGCGTCGATCGGCTTGAACGCGAGCTAACGGCGGAGGTTATCCATGAACGAGTTAAACGCCTGCCCGCTGCCATAGGCGGATCTGTTGAGGTAGCCCGACTTCCTGATGGAGTCGTATCCAAGTCTTGGTCACATCCTCGCACGCATCGGTCGCCGATCGCGATCCTCTGACGGCGTTGAGCACCGATTCGTCCAGTGCGGCGTAATACGACATCGCGTTGGTTAGGGGCGCCGAGGTGACGACGCTCGTCTGTTCGAGTTTGCCTCGCCACCACTCAAAATACGACGTTTCGATATCCCGCGTGTCGTCGCTTGCGAACGCCGACTGTCGCGACGGTGCGATCATTTGGTCGATCGATCGATGTAGCGGCGCAACTCCATCTCCTCCGGTCAACCATCGTAGGAAGGTTGCCGATGCCGCCGTCTGACGGCAGGAGGCCGATAGGGAACCCATCAGCGAGAATGGTTCCAGAAGCGATCGTTGCGAGTTGATGTCCAGCGGGCGCGGCCCCGAATCCGACAACGATGGAAGGTCGGTCACCCGAACCGGCACGAAAGCATCCAATGACTGATCAGCAGGGCGGCTTTGCGGATATCCGAGGCCGGCAAGCCACTGGCCGGATGCCACGTTTGCCCAAACCTTGCCGGGTGTCGCGTTCAAGCATTCCTCGTTCGAGTCCGCCAAACGAATGAGTCGCTGTATGACGTTGGTGTATTCGGGTGTCGATAGCACGGGGTGCAAAGAGCGCGACTCAAACAACCAGTCTCCCCGCACTGACGAAGCTGCCATTGCAAGAAACGTTGCGGCGGCATACCCCGGGGCCAATGGCACGCCCGTCTGCGGCCCATGCTCCAAGAAGAATGCCTCGCACTCATTCCAAGTCGCCCAAGTTGCATCACCGCCGCCCTCGCCGACCAACATCGCTGGCAAGTATCCCCCCAGCATTTCCGCTCGGGTCTCGCCCGCATACTGCGTCGCGACCTGGAACATGGGTGGGACTCGTCGGGGCAATGCGTCGCCGAAACCCGAATCCACCGTTTGTGTTTGCTCGGATCCCTTGGCGGGTTGAAGCGGCATCCAATGATCGCGGTCGACCCACTCAGGCAGCGCCAACATCGGGAACACCGCCACGTCGCTGGTTGAAGCCGATTCCCAGAAACCGGCCATCGCTTCGGGATTGGATCGTGGCGACTCGATCCGCCGCACGTCGATCGGCTGGTCACTAACCGATGACCAGATTCGCTTGAGCACGGCGACGTCCTGGTCTCGACCAACCCAGACGACTCGCAACGGCACATTGGAAGCACGAGCATCTGGCTCGGACCGCGCCGCGCCCGTTTCCTCATCCGATGCCGAGAACGACGGACACCCTGGCAACGCGATGCAGGCCGCACCGGCGGACCATTGAACTGCTCGTCGTCCCCAGTCCCGTCGCGAATAATTCATGTCTTGGTCGTGCCCGATGCTGGCTCGCGATCGTCATAGATGAATCGTCCGCTACGGACTATCATGCCCGCCGGTTCGCTCGATTTGGACAGCATCTTTTGTTCCCTTCCCCAGGCACTCATGTCTCATTATCTCGGCATCGACGTCGGCACCAGTGGCACGAAAACACTACTGATCAATGACACGGGGCAAGTGCTCGCGGAAGCCGACAGCCACTATCCAATGGCACAGCCAAAACCCGGCTGGACCCAACAGGATCCCGAGGATTGGTGGCGTGCGACGGTGAAGACGGTCAAAGCGGTGATGCGGAAATCAGGCGTCGACAAAGCGGATGTCCGTGCCATTGGATTGTCCGGTCAAATGCATGGATCGGTGTTCTTGGATGCCAACAACAACGTCATTCGTCCGGCGATCCTGTGGAACGATCAGCGGACGGAAGTGCAGTGCGATGAAATCACATCGGCGGCTGGTTCGCGTTCGAAGTTGATTGGCATGGTGGCCAACCCAGCCCTGACCGGATTCCAAGCCCCAAAGATACTGTGGCTTCGCGAACATGAGAGACGCAACTTTGACAAGTTGGCCAAGGTGCTACTACCCAAAGATGACATTCGTCGCCGTTTGACTGGTGATTATGTCACCGAAGTCAGTGATGCATCGGGGACTTTGTTGCTGGACGTCAAGAAACGCGTTTGGTCAAAGAAACTGCTGTCCAAGCTACAGTTGGATGTCGATCTGTTGCCAAGCGTCGTCGAGTCCGAGGACGTCACCGGTACCTTAACGGCGCAGGCCGCCAAAACACTCGGGTTAACAACGGCATGCAAAGTGGTCGGTGGTGCCGGTGATTGTGCGGCGGGAGCAATCGGAAACGGCATTGTTCGCAAAGGTCTATTGAGTACATCGATTGGCACGTCGGGAGTGATGTTCGTGCACAGCGACGAGCCCAGCATCGATGCGGCCGGTCGTCTCCACACCTTCTGCCACGCGGTTCGCGGCAAGTGGCACATGATGGGCGTGAATCTGACCAGCGGTGGGTCCCTGCAGTGGTGGGTCGACAATGTGGTTCAGGGTCTGGCTGGCATCCCCGCCGGCAAGCGATACGACGTCGCGACCGCCGAAGCCGCGAAGGTCGCCGCAGGCAGCGGTGGAATGTTGTTCTTGCCTTACCTCAATGGTGAACGCACGCCGCACGCGGACCCGAATGCTCGCGGCGCCTTCGTGGGGATGAACCTAACGCACGATCGGGGTGCGATGACCCGATGTGTCATGGAGGGGATCACGATGGCGTTACGTGATAGCCTGCAGATCATTCGAGATCTCGACGTGCCAGTCAATCAGATCCGAGCCAGCGGTGGCGGCAGCAAGAATGAACTCTGGCGCCAAATGCAAGCAGACGTGTTTGGCAAGAAGATCACGACGTTGAAAGTCGAGCAGGGCCCCGCGTACGGGGTGGCGCTTCTGGCCGCCGTCGGTGACGGCGCGTACAAACATATTGGGTCGGCTTGCCAAGCCACCATGGAGGTCGCGGCCGAAACCAAGCCACATGCCGCGGCCAGAAAGACCTACGATCGTTTGTTCCCGATCTATCGTCGTCTCTATGACGAATTGAAATCGTCCATGCACGAGCTCGCGTCGCTACAGGTTTGAACGATGGACGAGGCATCGCTGCGCCGATCCATCATTGATCAGACGCATTGTGTCGTCATCAAAATCGGAACTCGCGTGCTGACGAGACCGGACGGCAAACTCGATATCGATCGCGTCGACAAGATCGCGGCCCAAGCGTGTCGTGTCGCCGAAAGTGGTCGGCAAACGATCGTGGTCAGCAGTGGTGCCGTCGGTGCCGGTGTCGCGAAGCTGGATCTCCCCACGCGGCCGACGGGATTGGCGACGCTTCAAGCGATCGCGGCGATCGGGCAAGCCGACTTGATTAAAGCGTACGAACAATCATTCCACCAACGCGGGCGATCGGCGGCACAGGTGCTGTTGACCAAGAACGACTTGCGACGCCGAAGCGGCTACCTGCACGTCCGCAACGCCCTCGCGGGAATCCACGAGCTGGGCGCGATCGCCGTCGTCAACGAAAATGATTCGGTCGCCGTTGGCGAGCTGAAGACCACGTTTGGCGACAATGATCGACTGGCCGCTCACGTCGCGGGCCTGTTCAACGATGCCTTGCTAATCCTGTTAACGGACGTCGCGGGGCTCTATGACGGACATCCCGATGACGATCGAAGTCGGCGGATCGAGACCGTTCGGGGATGGGATGAAGATGTCATGTCGATGGTCGACGATGCTCCGTCTTCGGTCAGTAAAGGCGGCATGAGTGGCAAGCTACGAGCAAGCAAACTCGCCACATCCCATGGCCACCCGACGATCATCGGACCGGGACGCCAAGACGATGTGATCGATCAGATTCTTGACGGTCGGGACGTCGGTACATTGTTTGTGCCTCCCCAGCGAACCATTCAGGGCCGCCGTCGATGGATCGCTGGGGCGGCCAGCGTCGCCGGACGGCTGCACTTAGACCAGGGTGCCGCGGACGCCATCCGTGATCGTGGCAAGAGTCTATTGGCGATCGGAATTCGTCGGGTCGAGGGAGTGTTTCAGCATGGCGCGGTGATTGCCTTGGTGGGTCCCGACGGTTGCGAACTGGGTCGCGGACTATGCAACTATCGCAGCACCGAGATCGAACGAATTCAGGGAGCACCGAGCGAGAGCATTGAAGCCATCCTGGGACATCGTCCCTACGAGAACGTCGTGCACCGCAACAACCTCGTCCTCAACGTCATTCCAGATGCCTAGCGTCATTTCGTTTCAAACGGTCGTCGTCGAGTCGAATAAATCCGAAAGTTGCTCGCGCACGAAGTCACGAATTTCGTCGCGGACGCGGCGGTAATGCTCCAGAGCCGCTTCGTCCGTCGGCGCGGATTGCGCCAAGCGAGGCGGATCATCAAAGCCCACATGAACGACTTTCGCGGTCGTCAGGAACGCGGGGCAATGCTCATCGGCATGGCCGCATACGGTCACGACGAGGGCCAACGTGACGTCCCGAAGCGAGGTGACGAGTTTGGATGTTTGAGCGGAGATGTCGACGCCCGCCTCGCTCATCACGCGGATCGCGTGTGGATTCATGCCATGAGCTTCAATGCCCGCCGAGTAAGCCTCGAATCGCGGGTCATGAAAGTGTCTCGTCCAACCCTCCGCCATCTGGCTGCGGCACGAATTTCCCGTGCAGAGGAACAATACAGTCGGCTTCTTCATGCGTGGCCTCGGGAATGATTGAGCTGCCTTGCTAGCGCGACGCGACGCAACACACGGATTGGAACAGATTTGTCTATGATAGGAAGCTATGAAAGACTCTGTCGTTAGCCCGATCTTGCTTTTTGATCCCAACCGACAACGTCGCTTGTTGGATGGGTTGGTCGACCGCGTCGCTGCATCCCGGCATGACCTGCAGAAACTGAGGGTCGAGAGTGATTTGGCCAGTGAGACGCTGGAGGCACAACTGTCGAGCCAGCTGGCCGACGTGAAGTCCACGTGCGTTGCCGATCGTGCCACGACGCTTCGCCAATGGGATCAAGCCCAAGAGCAAGCGATCGCGTCGTATGAGCACGCCACGGTGCAGACTCGGGACGCCCTGCGGAGGATGTCGGCGAAGTTTCGTCGATTGGCGGCTGAAGCCGAGGCGAACATCGACGCCAAAGTGGAAAAACGGGTCACCGCAATTGAGCATCAGTATGCGTCGCATCGAGACAAACCCAAAGAACAACTCAAACGCGACTTGAAACAGGTTGAGACCATTCTTGGCGCCGGAAACGCCGATCTACAATTCGCGCGTGAACTCACCATTCGGCGATTGAATCGTTATCTCGACCTGAAAACGCCTCCGGATGTCTGGGAGGAATTCGGCGAAACGGCACCGAAGACGGTCCGCGACGCTGTTGACCAAATCGTGCGTTTGAATCGGCGTCTGTCGCGGGTGGTGGTCGACATGCAGTCCGGATTGCCGTCAAAGATCGTGGACTCGTTTTATTTACCGGCCGGCGTCGCGGTGTTCATCGCCCTTTGGGCGTTTGGCGCTTTGCTATCGCGAGCCGATCCGTTGATTTGGTGGATGGTGGCGGGTGTTCCCGTGGCCGGGCTGATCGGCTTCACGATTTATTTGATCCTGATGTGGCCCATGCGCCGCATGACACGTCAGTTGCACCCTCTATCCGAACGAATTCGCTTGGCGGCCGAGACGTCTGCTTCGACAGGGAAGCAAATCGCAACCCAAACGTCGAAGAGCTTTGCGGAGGACCTGTTGCGCCGGCGGGACACGCACCTAGCCGAAGCCAGGCGTTGGCGTGAGGAGCATCTGGAGGAGTCACTGGCAGCGCTGAAAGCACAACAAGACGCCGAGCACCTGGAACTAACCACGCGACTGGAGCAAATTGACGAGCAATTCCGCGTCGGTTTTGCGAACCTGCAAACGACCATGCGGCAGCGCGCCGATGAGGTCGCGTCGGACATCACGAACAAATTGGCTGACACCGATTTGCTTGTCGACCAGTCCCGCACCCAAGTGGCACAGCATCATCGCATGACGATGGAATCGCTGACGAACCGTTTGCAGGTGGGGTTGCATCGCGGCATGAATCGGATGCTCGCCGCGGATGATTTGCTGCATTATCGGTTTCCGCCCTGGACGGAGATGTTGCGATCGCCAACGGAACCGCACCCATCCATCGACTTCCTGCCCCTGGGCAATCTCCGATTGGGAAATCGGCTGCGACGACGACTGGACGTCGCAATCGGCGATGTGTCGGAAACGGAACATGCGAATCCGCGTTTGGCGACGGAGGTTTCTTGGTCGGGTTCGAGTGACCCCGATGGGTCACCCGCTCAGGACGTGCCGGATGACGAGCATCGGTTGCTTCGAAATCTCAAGGTGCCCGAAACCATGCCCCTGGCGATGCATCGACGGCGGCATTCCGGCCTGCTAATCGAAGTCCCCAAGAGTCGCTTGAATGAAGGCGTCGCCATTGCCCATCAGATGCTTTGGCGTTTGCTCAGTGCGGCACCGCCGGGTCGAGCCAAACTGACCTTGCTCGACGCGGTCGGACGCGGCCAGCACTTCGCTAGTTTCACTGCACTGGCCGATTATGACCCGAGTATCATTCACCACCGGGTGTGGACCACAGGCGAAACAATCACTCAACGACTGGGCGAATTGACCCAACACGTGGAGGACGTGCTGCAGGCGAGCCTGCGGGACCGATTCACCAGGATTGAGGATTACAATGCAGTTGCCGGCGCGCTGGCGGAGCCTTATCACGCGGTCGCTGCCGTCGGGTTTCCCGAGGGACTGTCCCGCGAATCTCGATCGCATCTGATGTCGCTGATTGAGAGCGGTGCTCGATGCGGTGTGATCGTGATTTTGGTGATCGATTCCGACCAACCTTGGCCGGATGATTTGGCGCCGCTTCAGTCCGATCGTCTATTGCATGTTCAGTTTGGCACGGAGTCCAGCGAAGAAAAAAACGCCGATTCGAATGGACACTGGCGGTGTTTGACGGGCCGACTGGGGGATATCGAGTTTTGGCCCACGCCTCCGCCACCACCGGAGATACGCGATCCTTTGTTGCGTCGCATCGGCAAGGCGGCTGCGGACGAGTCGACCATCACGGTTCCCTTGCGGTCGCTGGTGGATGAATCGATGCCACCGGCGTCGTCCGCCGATGGGATCGATATCACCATTGGCAGCCAAGGCGCCGGCCGCACGCTGTCGCTGACGTTGGGCCATGGCGTCTGTCAGCACGTGTTGATTGTGGGCAAAACCGGATCGGGGAAGAGCACGTTGCTTCATAGCCTGATCACAGCGGGCGCGCTGCGTTACCGGCCGGATCAGCTGACGTTTTACTTGTTGGACTTCAAGAAGGGTGTTGAATTCAAAATCTACGCCGATCATCCGATTCCGCAAGCTCGCGTGATCGGTATCGAAAGCGAACGAGAGTTTGGTCTGAGCGTGCTGACTCGGTTGGACGAAGAACTGGCTCGACGTGGTGAGGCATTTCGTGATGCCGGTGTGGGTGAGCTGGCGGACTATCGCGCCGCGCGGGGTGATGATTCGATTCCGCGCATCTTGCTCGTCGTTGATGAATTTCAAGAGCTCTTCACCCGAGATGACGCTCTGGCGGCGGACTGCACCGCACGCATGGATCGTTTGGTTCGTCAGGGTCGTTCGTTTGGCATCCACATCGTGCTCAGCAGCCAATCGTTGGCGGGTGCCAATAGCTTGCCTCGCGCCACGCTTGGTCAAATGGCAGTCCGCGTCGCTCTGCAGTGCGGACAGTCTGATGACGCATTGATTCTGTCCGAAGACAATCATGCGGCCCGTCTACTCAGTCGCCCGGGCGAAGCCATTTATAACGATGCCGGCGGCTTGATTGAGGGAAACCATCCCTTCCAAGTTGCGTGGTTGGATACGGATGACCATGTGGACCTCTTGGATGCGACTACTCAGAGGGATCGGAATCATGCGGATGGTCTAGGGCCGCCGATCGTGTTCGAAGGCAATCGACCAAGTCGTTTTTCAATCGAGTTGGCAAGCGCGGCGTTGCAGCAAGCCGAGTCCGGGGCGGCGCTGGCAGGGTTGCTCGGTGAAGCGGTCGCGTTGGGACCTCCATCGATGCTGTCCCTCCAGCCGATGACGGGGCGCAATATCTTGATCGTCGCCGCACAACCCATGCGTCTGGCCGTGCTGACATCCTTGATCACGAGCGTGAAGATGTATCAGCCCAACGCAATCCTGCAAGTATTTGACGGATCCAGACAAGGCGACGCTGCGGGGCGTGACCAGGAAACGCTGCGTCAATGGATCGAAGGGGTGTCGCTGGACGCCAAGATCATTTCACCCCGAGACGCCGAGTCGGAGATCCTGTCTCTCGCCGAAGAAGTCGATCGCCGGACCGCCGCAGCCGACTCCGAATCGAGTGAAGCACCAAACGATGCACCGATGATGGTTGTGGTCGAGTCGCTCGACCGTCTTCGAGACCTGCGACAGGACGACGCGTATCAATTTTCACTCGATGCCGACGATTCTCGTCGAGGTGATCAGGCATTTCAAAAGGTGCTCCGCGATGGTCCAACCGTTGGCATCTTTTGCGTGGTGACGATGGCGTCGGCTGAAACGCTCTCGCGATGGCTGCCGCGTCAGAGTCACCATGATTTGGAGGTGCGATTGGTCGGATCGATCAACGCGTCGGATTCATCGTTGTTGCTGGATTCCGTCGTCGCGTCCGAGTTGGCTGCCGCCACGATGGTCCACTATGACGAGGCCGATGGGCGGCTCACAAAATTCCGACTTTGCGATCCGCCAACTTCGCAGCAGGTCGCCGACTCATTGGCACGGAATGCGTGATGGCAAAGTGCGACCAAGGCTACCTGTGTGAAGTCTGCGGAGGCGACGTCAGCTCCATTGTCGACAGTGACCTCTATCTCCGGTATGTCATCGGTCAAATCCCCGCAGAAGTCTTGCATACGACGCCCGAACGACATCTTCAGTGCAATCCGATCTTATCGCAGTACATCGATGACAAGCACTTCGATCGTCCAACCGTCCGAGGCGACTTCGCAAGGGAGCGACTCGATGCCGATTATGTTCAGCGTCAAGTCACACTCGTCACGCGGGGATATGAGCGACTGCGTCAAATTCAGGACGATGACGACCTAACGGACGTCACCGAGTACCCGCTCCCAGAATACCGCTGGTCACCGGAGACCGGCGGTCAATAGCTAACACCTGCTGCTAGACGGCCGCGGCGAGCGACTCTCGCAGATTAGCACCATTGCCGGCTTGCCCGAATGCCGTCATTCGAGCGACACACACGTCCTTCATGGCCGCTCGCGCGGGTTTGAGGTAAGCACGGGGATCAAAAGCGGCGGGATCCTCCGTCAGCACTTTACGAATCGCACCGGTAATGGCCATTCGGCAATCCGTGTCAACATTGATCTTTCGGACGCCGCTCTTGATGCCACGTTGAATCTCTTCAACTGGAACGCCGTAGGTTTGCTTCATCTGGCCACCATACTGATTGATGATGTCCTGCAGCTCCTGTGGGACGCTGCTGCTGCCGTGCATGACCAAGTGCGTGTTGGGAAGCTTGGCGTGAATCTCCTCGATGCGGTCCATGGCGAGGACCTCACCGGTGGGTTTGCTCGTGAATTTGTACGCACCATGACTGGTGCCGATGGCCACAGCCAATGCGTCCACACCCGTTTCGTCGACAAATCGAGCGGCTTCGTCTGGATCGGTCAACAATTGATCGTGGCTCAGCACACCCTCGGCGCCGTGACCATCTTCTTGTTCGCCGCCACCACTTTCCAGCGAACCCAAGCAGCCCAACTCGCCTTCGACACTCACGCCGCGTGCGTGAGCCATTTTGACGACCTCCGCCGTGACACGGACATTGTAGTCATAGTCGGCGGGCGTCTTTCCGTCGGCCTCCAGCGAACCGTCCATCATCACGCTGGTAAAACCGTTCTCGATCGCCGACAGACATGTTTCCGGGCTATTGCCGTGGTCCTGATGCATGACCGTGGGGATGTGTGGGTAGAGCTCCGTGGCGGCCACCATGAGGTACCTCAGGAAAATATCATTCGTGTAGGACCGTGCGCCTCGCGACGCCTGAATAATGACGGGTGAATCCGTTTCCTCGGCCGCTTCCATGATCGACTGGATCTGTTCCATGTTGTTGACGTTGAAGGCCGCAACGCCGTAGTCATTTTCGGCCGCATGGTCCAACACGACGCGAAGGGGAACGAGTGCCATGGGTGAGATTCCTGGTCGAAAGTCTGGATGGGAAGCATCGAGCGAAATCGCCCGCGAAGGCCGATTATCTCCGCGTGGCGGGGATCCGCAAGGGCCGAATCGGCCCGGTGTGACCGACATCGGACACCACATTGGATGTCCGATCGATCGCACACGCAAAGTTATGTCGCGGCGGCAAAACGAGCAGCGACGGCGTCCCAGTCCACGACGCTCCAAAACGCGGCAATGTAGTCGGGGCGGCGATTCTGGTAGTGCAAGTAGTACGCGTGCTCCCACACGTCGAGCCCCAAGATCGGTGTCCCGCCGATACCGGCGACGGCCTCGCCCATCAGCGGGCTGTCCTGATTCGCCGTGCTACCGACTTTCAGGACGCCACCGTCGACGACCAACCACGCCCATCCGCTGCCAAAACGGGTGGCACCAGCCGCAGCAAATTTCTCCTTGAATGCGTCAAACGAGCCGAACGCACTATCGATCGCCGCAGCCAGCTCACCCGCCGGTGCGCCACCCTTGCCAGGTCCCAACACCGTCCAGAACAGTGAATGGTTGGCGTGACCACCACCGTTGTTGCGAATGGCACCACGTTTCTCTTCTGGAACTGCCCCGAGGTCCGAGATCAGTTCGTCGATCGGCTTGGCAGCCAGCTCGTGACCCTCCAACGCGGCATTGGCCTTGGTGATGTACGCGTTGTGGTGCTTGGAATGGTGAATCTCCATCGTCCGAGCATCGAAATGGGGCTCGAGGGCGTCGTAGGCGTACGGCAGATCGGGCAGTGTGTAGGCCATGGGTGGCAAACTCGGGGTTGGGAGTGAAAGGAAAAATCATTCGTTCGGCGGCAGTTTATCAACCTGTCCACCAACGCGGCAGGAGCCCGTCCATCTATGGCAGTGAATCCTCGACACCGGTTATTACGTCCACGTCGATCCAGCGCCTCAGTTCATCGGCATTGCCCGTCTGCGAGGGATCGGAACGACCGGGAATCGTATTAAGCCAAACCGTATCGATGGGGCAGCCCGACGCCTTTGCGGCTCGGACGGCGGAAATCACTTGATGTTGCACGCCGATCTGATTCTGGGCAACCAAAACAACGCTGGTATGGGAAGCCAACTCCCTGACTCGCTCAATCAGATCGATGTTCAGCCAACTGGTGGACATCGGACTGAACAAGCCACCGGCACCCTCAATGATCAGATCTTCGATCGAGTCGTCGCGTAGCCAACCGGCAATCGAATCGATCAACTGAGACTCATCGACATGGCATCCATCCAGCGAGGCCGCCATGGGAGGCGACAATGCGGGCTCAAACCGTTGCGTACACACGTCGTCCAATGTGCGAGGACGTCCCGCCGCATCCCATAGTTGAACGGCGTCATCGGCAATCAACTGTTCGCCGTCGCGGCGACATCCGCTGGCGACCGGCTTACAAACACCGACGCGTCGACGACGACGGACTCGCGTCAGCACATCCATCACCGCACAATGGGTTTTACCGACATCGGTGTCGGTGCCGGTGAAGAACGTGACAGTAGGAGATGGCATGACACGCTCGGTGCGTTTGGGTCTGATTCAATTGGCCGATACCGGGTCCAAGCAACAATCGCTTGACAAGACGATGGAATGGATCCGGAAGGCTGCCAACGATGGCGCCGACATCGTCTGCCTACAAGAATTGTTTGCCACCCGTTATCCATGCCAAAGCGAAGACCATGCGATGTTCGATTTGGCCGAGCCGGTTCCGGGGCCAACGTCGGAGGCCTTGGCGGCCCTCGCCAAAGAGCTGCAAGTCGTCATTGTGGCGCCCCTCTTCGAACGGAGAGCGCCGGGACTGCATCACAACTCCGCCGTGGTCCTGGATGTGGACGGTTCGATCGCCGGACTGTACCGCAAGATGCACATCCCCGATGACCCCCTCTACTACGAAAAGTTTTACTTTACTCCGGGCGACGCTCACCCGGCCGGCCATGGATTCGGGGTCGTCGATACCGCGCATGGAAAGCTGGGCGTCGCAATCTGTTGGGACCAGTGGTTTCCTGAAACGGCACGTTTGCTGACACTCGCTGGCGCCGACTTGCTGTTGTATCCCACCGCCATCGGATGGATCGATCAAGAGAAAGCGGAGTTCGGCGCGACGCAACACGACGCTTGGATGACGATGATTCGCAGTCACGCGATCGCCAACGGAATCTATGTTGGAACTCCAAATCGGGTGGGCATCGAAGACCGCATCGAGTTCTGGGGTTCGTCGTTCATCGCGGGCCCGACCGGCGAGGTCCTTGCCAGGGGAAGTCACGATGCCGAACAAATCGTGATGGCGGATTGCTCGCCGGTTCAACTCGCGGCCGTTCGAAACCATTGGCCGTTTCTGCGCGATCGACGGATTGATGCTTACGAAGGAATGACGCGTCGCTGGATCGACGAACCGTCGATGGAGGATTAACAAGCCGAGGACTAGCCGGCGTTGATCGCGGAAGACGGGAGTTCAGGCCGCAACGGCTCGACGGGATCCAGACAATCTGTGGAATTCGCCTTGACTTTACTACGTAAGTAGTAAAAAGTAAGCTCTCTGTGATTCACCCCCAATTTCAGCTTCCCACAGCGGAGCAACGCGTGGCTTCCAAAGTACGACTTTCCGCCGGTGAGATGGATTTGATGGATCTGCTTTGGCGTGACGGACCGCTGACGCTCGCGCAGGCTCACGCGAGGTTTGGGGTCGATCAGATCGGCTACACGACCATCCAAACGCGACTGAATCGGCTTGTAGAGAAAGGCTTCGCAGTGAAGTCAGGCCGTCCGGCGCATTATGAAGCCGGCGTCAAGCGAGCCGACGTTCGGGCCGGGCACCTCGATCAATTGATTTCTAAACTCGCCGGGGGCAGCGTCGTGCCGTTGGTGGCCCAGCTGATGCAGGATCGTCGAATCAGCGATGAAGAACTTGACGAATTGAAGCGTTTGATCGATGGCGCCGAACCGATCGACGCGAAACAAGGCAGCCCACGCGCACGCAAACCGGATCAGCGATCATGAGTGAGCTGCTGCACACATCACTGGTCGCTTCGCTGATGTTGACGATCGCCGCGCTGGTGACCGGATTGGTAGTGGGACTGATGCGCGGTCGAGGGGCCCATTGGCGGCAGGTTTTGTTTGCGAGCGTGTTGCTGCAAGGCTGGATGCTCGTTCGGGTCCCCGTCGAGCTGCCATGGCTCCGTTCAAGCACGTCATCATCAGCGGCGATGGCTGGCATCGAGATGACTCGTGCGGAATCGAACACCTTGGGGGTGATCCCTAAATTCCAAGTGCCCGACGCGACGGGAACGCCGGGAATCGAGTCACAGCACGCCTTCGCGACTGCGGCACGCGTCGTCGGCGGCGACGAGGTAGACATGACCAATCGTTGGGCGACTTGGCTAGTTGTCGTCTGGCTGGCCGGGTGGTGTTGGCTCGCGATGATGGCCGTCATCCGGTACTGGCGCGTCTGCCGCACGACGGGCCAACTCGACCGAGCTTCCGACGGGTGGTCGGAGGAGTGGCGGGCGATGTGCACGCGGCGTCATCTGAACGCGCCGGCGATATTGTGGTCGGACACGATGGGTCCCATGCTCGTACGCCGTCCCAGCGACTACGTGCTCGTTATCCCGCGATCATTTTGGGAGGGGCTGTCGAGTCGTCAGCGGCGAGGCATCCTATTGCACGAGTTGGCTCACCTAGTGCGTAGGGATGTGTGGCGAACGATGTTGGTCCGCTTGTCGGCATCACTTCATTGGTGGAATCCGGCGTCATGGTGGTGCGTTCGACGGTTCGAAGAATCCAGCGAGTGGGCGTGCGATGACTTCGTCGCATCCACCGATCCACAAGCCGCGCAAGCGCTCGCGTCCAGCTTCGTTGACCTGCTCCAGTTCGTTCAAACACGGCGATCGGGCCGACTGGTTCGGCCAGGTCTCGGTGTCCAGTCGATGGCGGCACCGCCACTGACGCTTCGTGTGAGTCGACTTCTAAATCCTGCCTCCAACGGGGACTCTCCCATGAAATCAATCTGTTTTGCTTTGCTCGCCGCTGGACTGTTGTTGTTCTCGGCAGTGCAATTGCGACTGGTTGCGGCAACGCCGGATGAAATTGCTGGCGAGGGTTCCGCCGAACAGACGGGCGTCGAGGTCCTTTCGCCCGCAATCCGTGAACAGCTGGATCGTTTGAAGAACCGACTGGACGTGTCCGATCCCAACACGGCGGAGTTGGTCAGCCTGTTGAATTCTCCATCGGGACAGATCGCGGTGGCGGGCGCGCTGGAGAGCATGGAAGACCGACACCGTGACTTGGCACGAGCGGAGGCGATCCCCCGTTTTGTGCAACGCCACTTTGACGAGTCATCCGACGGTCGATTGAGTTTGCGTGACGAGTTCCAAACGCTGGGTAAGGACTGGGTGGCTCGAGGCCGGGACCTCGATGATATGCTCGAACGTGTCCGGACCAGCATGCAGTCCGTCGCAGCGAAGATTGCGTCCGATTCCGATGCGGATCGCATGGCACTTCGGATGCTCACTGACGAACACGCGGGTCTCGTGATCACCTGGGATGAATTCGACGGCAAGTTGGATCCAATCGATCGATTCCTGGCCGATGCGTTTCAAGACTTTCTGGTTCGTCGTGGCGATCGGTGGGTCGTCGTGCCCTCACTCTCGAACGAACACCTGCGTCATCTCCGCCGGATCGAGCAGGCTAACCTCATTTGTGAACGTTTGAAGCCCGAGCTGACTTACTACGCATCGGAATACGCGACCCCCGACGTCGATCACCGCCGTCTCAAATCAAAGCTTGAAACGACCGCGTTTGCCGCAATGCTGGCGTTCGATTTGGCCGAAGACGAATTCGTCAGTCCCGCCGTTGCCGTCGAAACGATGATCGAGAACCTCGAGGCGGTCTCCAAGGACACACCGGAAGGACTTGTCATCGAGGAAGAAGAAGCTTGGGATCCTATCCGCGTCATGCTCGATCGTGCTGAGCGAGCGGTTGAGCGGTTGGACGATGTGCGATCACGGGTCGCCAAGTATGCCGAACAGATGGATTCGTCCGACGCCCTGTCACGGCGTTTCGCGACTCAATTGACGTCGGCTGCCACGCCGTATGTGATCGCGGCAGAGATCCCTTATGCCGAAATGGATTTGGCCGAGCATCTCGAAGCAATGATCGAGAAAGTGATGGTGCCCTTCGGCGAAGGTCAATGGAAAGTTCGCGATGACGCCGCAGGTGAAGTCATCCAGCGGGCTGGGGAGGTCCTCAGTGAATGTCGACGGATTCGGCGGTACGTTCGGCAAATCGAAGCGATCACGGATCGATTCGCCGATCAACAGCTTGCAAAGCAGCTCGGAGCCTCGGGTCGACTCGTCATGCTGGCAGACATTCGCAAGTCGGCGCTGCGAGACGACGTCAACGTTCTGTCCATTCTCGAAGACGAACTTCTAGAGCCGGTCGATGGAACCGATGGCGGGCAGCTCACCGTGCGCCACGATCGTGCCGATGTGATTGGCGAACTCGCTGATCGCGCCGCCGGATTGGAACGAGAGTTGGCCAACGATGACTTCTGACGCCCGAAGACAATTCACCCGTCTCTCGTACCCACGGATGGGTCGATTCAGACGAACAGAATAGCGTGACGGAGTTTCTTGAGATGCGAGTCTTGCCGGCAATCCTTGCGTTCGCGTGGCTGTCTTCGGCGGCCCTTGCCGAAGGGCCGTCCGGGACATCGGATGCCCCCATCGATCTCATCTTGGCGCAGGCACATCGAGACGCCGGGATCGAACCGGCGGCTCTGGTCGATGATTCCATTTTTCTTCGACGATTGACGCTGGACTTAATCGGTCGAGTTCCAACGATCAACGAACTGGAAACGTTCCTGGCATCGCCGGATCCGATCCGCACGATTGATCAATTGCTTTCGTCTGATTCGTTCGCGGATTACTGGTCTCAAGTTTGGACATCGATCCTGGTTGGTCGCAATCCAGACAGGCCAACGGATCGTGACTCATTGCAACGTTGGCTGGCGGCTCGCTTCGCTGAAAACCTGCCGATGGACCAAATCGCCTTCGACTTGATCTCCGCCCAAGGGGTCACGGCGGTCGACGGTGCCGTGAACTTTTTAGTGGGCAACCTTGAAGATCCCACCACGTCGGTCTCACGTGTCTTCCTTGGTGTTCAACTCGATTGCGCGCGCTGTCACGACCATCCCGACGACCGCTGGACGCAGCAGGATTACCAACGCATGCGTCGCTTCTTTTCAGCCGTGCGAGTCGATGAGGTTTCCGGGGGTGTCCGTGTACGCGATGAGGCCGGCACCAGCGGGAACATCGACGAACAACCACAATTCCTAACCGGCGCAGTCCCTCAGACGGCGGCTTGGCGGCGTGAGATGGCCTACATGACCGTTCGTTCGAAACCGTTCGCGCGGGCGATTGGCAATCGAGTTTGGCAATTGCTGTTAGGACGTGGAGTGGTCTCGCCAGTCGATGGGCTCAGCGAGTCGGCGCGGCCGAGCGTTGAAGAGCTGCACGATGTCCTTGGCGACCAATTGCGTCGACAAAAATTCAATTTGCGTCGACTAATTCAAACGATCTGCTCCAGCGACGCCTATCGTCGACGGTCCGACCCGTCGCCCACGGAGACATCGCGTTCGGTCGAAGTGTTTGCCACTCGACGACCAAGGCCACTGCTACCGGAACAAATGCTGCGTTCGTACTGGCGCATCTTGCGAGATGAAGAACTCACTGGAACAGCACTCAACGAGCGCTCGATTGAATGGTTAGGGCGATCTGCGGCAGCGTCGGGTTCGTCCGATCCACTCCAGAGACGTCGTACCAGCCAAGGACTCTTGGTCGAACTGTCTTCCCCCATTTCGGCGCCCTGGAATCATCTCGATCCAATGTTCTTGTCGACGCTATCACGCCGTCCGACTGAATCCGAGCACGATCGTCTGGCCGGCGCATCGGCACCGGACCTGATGTATGCGCTTCTTCACTGCAACGAGTTTGTGTTTTATCCATGAATGCTGTCTTGCACCGTCGCCAATGGATCCAGAGCTTCACGGCCGCGGGCCTTTCGACTTCGTTGGGTCGAATGGTGGCTGGCGAAACGCTCACGGGACGTGATCCGGACCCACCGTATCGGCGTTGCATGACGTTGTGGATGCAGGGCGGGCCTAGCCAGTTGGATACGTTTGATCCGAAACCAGGTACGGAGTCGGCCGGTCCCTTCCAAGCTTTGCAGACCAACGTCCCCGGAATTCAGTTCTGTCAAACGCTGCCAAGGCTGGCCACACGGGCCGATCAAATGGCGCTGCTTCGATGCGTCGGTTCGAACCAGGGCGAGCACGAGCGGGCTACCCATTTGATGCACACGGGTTTCGAACGCATCGCGTCGTTCCCGCGCCCGTCGCTAGGATCGTTCGTCTCTCACCTTCGACGCCAATCGACGCTACCTGGTTTTGTCACCTTGGGTGACCAGGTGTTTGGTCCCGCCTTCCTTGGTTCTCAACACGGTCCTTTTGTCATTGGCGACGTTGATCGGGTACGGGAGACGCTGCGGCGAGTCCAACGACACCGCGATCGGCTGGATTTAATTGGGGATTTGAATCGACACTCAGCGGCATCGCTCAGCGGCGTGTCGGTTCGCCAACGCGCCGATGAAATCGATTCGATCCGTCGACTCATTGAATCCCCTTTTGCCACCGCGCTGGATCTTGAGCAGGAAAGCCAAAAAACCCGGGAACGCTACGGAGATAGCCAATTCGGCAGACGTGTCCTGGCGGGTCGTCGGCTATTGGAGTCGGGTGTGAAGTATGTCGAGGTGCAAATGCCAGGTTGGGATACCCATGTGGATAACTTTCCGGCGGTCAACCGACTTTGTCAGCAACTCGAACCGGCCATGATCGCGTTGATGGATGACTTGATGGCCAACGGACTTTGGAATGATACGTTGATTCTGTGGATGGGCGAATTCGGCCGAACGCCGCGTGTCAATGGAGGCCGCGGCCGTGATCACTTTCCGCAATCCATTCCGGTGGTCATGGCCGGACACGGCTTCGGCGGACGGGTCATCGGATCGACCGGTCCAGAGGGGCGAGATGTCGGCGAGACCCGAAGTGTCGCGGATCTGATGTACACCTTGATGGTATGCATGGGAATCGATGCCGAATCGGAATGGACGACGGCATTCGGTAGCCCCACAACGGCCACCGAGGGCGGCGGTCTCATCGAAGGTGTACTGGGTTGATCCGGCGCCGCTGTCGAGGTCGGTAGAACGATAATCGGCTAATCGGCCCGAATGGACTTGAGGGGGCGTCGTCGGATGTTGTAGCTCCTTAACCACCGAGCTCGTTTCCGTATCCAGCGTGGTCAAGTCATGTTGCATCGATCCTGTTATGCCGCCATCGCAGTCGTGGGGCTCTTCGCGAGTCCATCCCCCGCACCGGCTCAAATTGCCGTTAGCCCAACATTGCCGCGAGAGTTGGCGGTGCGTGTCGACCCGATCGCAAATCTTGAGGAGCAGCTGATCAACCGGCTGCGTGCCACCCGCACGGGCCAGCGCGAGTACTTGAAAACGATTGTGAATCTAGTGGACGCCAAGACGCTGGATTTCGGGTTGGTCGTTGCCGTGGAACGCTATGCGCTGCGCAGGAACCCTCGTTACCCGTTTCCGTTCTTTGAACGGGCATTGAATTTCGAAGCCCGCAAACGCAATATTACGCTTCCTTCGATTCAGCACTTCCAAACGGCAGCCAGCCCGATCGTGCGTTTCTAGCCTCTCCCATCGGACCCGCGTCACTTGATCATTTCCATTGGCGGCACACTGTCGTCGGTCGGTGAAACCAGCGTTGCCATTGTGGCGGAACCGTTCGAGTATGAAGTCTACGTGGGTGATCTCACACGGCGACAACTGCAAGCGAGAACGGGCCAGGCCATTCGGTTGCATACGCTGCAGTACATCGAAGGCAACACCACCGGTGGTCGTCTGACCCCTAGACTCGTCGGTTTCCAGACGCTGCCTGAGAAGCAATTCTTCGACCTCTTTTGCAGCGTCGATGGTGTGGGGGTCAAGAAAGCCTTGCGGGCGATGGTGCGGCCGGTGAAAGAGCTGGCGGTCTTGATTGAGGAACAAGACTCCAAGGGACTGTCGGCATTGCCCGGCATCGGACCGGCGACCAGCGAGCGAATCATCGCCAAACTACGTCGGAAAATGGCTCGTTTCGCCTTGATCGTCGCCAGCGACGAGATCAGCGACACGACCGACCAAGCATCCGCCGTCATCAATGAGACATTTGATGCGCTGGTGACACTGGGTCACAGCGAATCCGATGCGAGGCGACTCATCGATGAGCTCTTGGAATCCAAGAAATCGTTCAAGGACACCGAATCGATGCTGATGGCGATCTACCAAAAGTCAAAATAGTCCGATTATGGCGATTTGAGCACTTGCCCAGCCTCTCGAAGCGGCCTAATTTCTCCAGCCGATCTTATCTTCGGCCTTTTGGGGCGTTCGCTCGACCTCTAGGCTCTGTTAACGCTGTCTGGGAGGCCTTTCATGCGTTCGCTCGTATCGAAGCAGCGACTCTTCGCTTTTTCCAAGTTCCCAATCGCCATCTTCTTGGTCGTTTGGATAACAACTGTTCCACGATCATTGGCGGGCGACCCCGTGATCGCGGATCGGCTGGTGGTTGAGATGACCGGTGCATCCGCGGCACCGCTTATTTGGCACGAAGACTTCAACGCCGGCTGGGCAACCGCGAAGAAAACGGGCCGTCCGATGCTGATCTTCATCACCATGGAAGAATGCAAGTTTTGCGATGCGATGAAGGAAAATACGCTCTGCAACCGGACGATCGCGGAGAAACTCAGCCAAAGATTCGTTTCAATTCGATTGAATCGTCGGAAAGATTCGGAGGTACTCAGTCGGATTGTCCTGAAAACCTATCCGACGACGCTCGTCGCCCTACCGCAAGGTAAAGTGGTGGGTCATCGAGAAGGTTACCAACCTCCCGCCGAATTGGCCGCGTTGCTTGCGGAAGCCTCGCCTGAACGCATGGGGCGTTGATTCGGTGACGAATCAGCTGCCCATGAACTCAAGCTCACCATGACGTCTGCCCTCGACGCCGATACGAACCGACAGGTCGCCCACCCTTCTTCGACGCGAATCACGGGCATCCTGACGCCCAACATCACGCCAGTCGATGACCGGGGGCGAGTCGATGAGGATCGACTCCGCAGCTACGTCGACTGGCTGATCGATCGAGGTGTGGACGGCATTTACCCCAACGGCAGCACGGGTGAATTCGTACGGTTCACTGCCGACGAACGTCGTCGCGTTGTCCAGATCGTCGTGGAGCAGGTAGCGGGCCGTGTTCCGGTGCTCGCGGGCGCCGCCGAGGCCAATGTCAACGAGACGATTGCGGCTTGTGATGCGTATGGCGCGATGGGCGTGCGGGCAGTCGCGATCGTGGCTCCGTACTATTACCGGTTATCCCGCGACGGGGTCGAAGCTTATTTTCGGCAAATCGCCCGATCGGTCTCGGTCGATGTCACGCTCTACAACATCCCCTTGTTTGCGTCACCGATTGAGGTCGAAACGGTGATCCGACTTGCCTCCGAAGAGCCCCGCGTGATCGGATTGAAGGATTCATCCGGCGATCTCCCCAATCTGATGCGCATGATGTCGGCGGTCAGGCCAATCCGTCCCGATTTTTCGTTCCTCACCGGGTGGGACGCGGCATTGGCACCGATGTTGATCGCCGGTGCCGACGGAGGGACGAACGCGGCCAGCGGAGTCGTCCCCGAATTGACGCGTGCCATCCATCGAGCGGTGATTCGCGGCGACGTCGCAACCGCGATGCGTTTGCAGTATCAGCTGATCCCACTATTTGATGTCATGATCGGCCTGGGCGAGTTCCCGGAGGGTTTCCGAGCTGGCGCCCGCACACGTGGCTGGGACCTAGGCCCCGGACGCGTGCCCCTATCGCCTTCGCAGCTTGAACTGGCGCAACGGACTCAGCGCCAGATCGACTCGATGGTTCGCGAAGCTGCCCAAGAACATGCAACCCAAGATGACGCGGCAACGTCATCCTCGGGCGAAATCGATTCGATCGTCCAACGCGTGCTCGAGCAACTTTCCCAGCCCCCGGATTGATCGCTCGCATCGCCACGTCGGGCGCACCTCCAGCGAATCGTCGCTGGTGTTCAGATCCGATGGGCCGACGTTTAATACGAATGCTGACTCGCAATTGGCCCGTCACTCATCCTCTCCTTGCAATCCACCCGAAACATGCTCCACGCAATCATCATGGCAGGCGGAAGCGGAACTCGTTTTTGGCCAGCATCTAGGAACTCTTGTCCCAAGCAGTTGTTGCCGCTGGCAGGGGACCGCACCATGATTCAGGCCACTCGTGACCGCCTCGGCTCCTGCATCGATGCGTCGCGTACGCACGTGATCACGGCACGGCACTTGGTCGATGCGATTGCGGCCCAGTTGCCCGAATTGCCGTCGTCGGGCATTGTTGGTGAACCGTGTCGTCGCGATACGGCACCCTGCGTCGGCTTGGCGGCGGCGATTGTTGCGGAGCACGATCCCGACGGAGTCATGCTGGTCTGTCCCGCCGACCACGTCATCAACGATCATGACGCGTTTGCGGCGGGGGCCGCCCGTGGGGAGTCCATCTTGAAGGACCATCCCGACGCCATCGTCACCTTTGGCATCCAACCCTCTTATCCCGCTGAATCGTTCGGCTACATCGAGGCGGCCGAAAAACTCGCGGTTCACGACGCGTTCATCGTCAAGCAGTTCCGAGAAAAACCGAATCGAGAAACGGCCGAAGGCTACCTTCGCGCGGGATCGTTCTATTGGAACAGCGGCATCTTCATGTGGCGTGCCGAAACCATCATGCGTGCCCTTGCCCAGCACGAACCTGCGATGCACGGACACTTGCAGACCATCGCGGCGGCACTGGACCAGCCGAATTTCCAGGATGTCTTGGAAACGGAGTTCACTGCAATTGAGGGCAAGTCCATCGACTACGCAGTCATGGAACGCCACGACGAGGTCATCGTGATTGAGGCGCCCTTTGATTGGGATGACGTGGGGAGCTGGCAAGCCGTTTCGCGGCTTCACCCATCCGACGATGACAACAATGTGGCCGTTGGATCTCACATCGGCATTGATACATCCGGCTGCATCGTGCATGGTTCAACGGATCACGTGATCGTGACCATCGACACCCACGACATGATCGTTGTGCACACGGATGATGCGACGCTGGTCGCCCCCAAAACGTCGGAAGAACGAGTTCGAGAAGCGGTCGCCGAACTTTCAAAACGCGGGATGAACGAACGGATCTGATCCATGACTTTGCTGGGCTTGGTTGCCAAGAACCTGATGCGTCGCCCGTTTCGAACCATCATGACCATGCTGGCACTGGCAACGGCGATTGGTTCCGTGATGGCGCTGTCGGGTGTCGCTGGTGGCTTTACCGATTCGTTTCGCGACGTGTATCAGTCGCATCGAGTTGACTTGGTGGTCACGCGAGACGGATCGGCCGATCGGCTAAGCAGCTCGTTGCCGGATCGATATGTCCAGACCGTAAAAGAATGCGCCGGAGTGGATCGAGCCGCCGGCGTCTTGTTGGAAACCTTATCGCTGGAACAGCAACAGGTCTTTGGCATCCCATCGATGGGGATGCCTTTAGATTCATGGTTGTTTGCTGATTACGAGCTCGTTGAGCAATCGTCGAGCGATTCCGGCGCTGCCAGGATTTATCTGGGGCAGAACGTGGCGCAGCGCACCGGTTTATCGGCCGGAGACCCGGTGGAGATCTTTGAGGAACCCGCATTCGTGGCAGGGATCTATACCACCGCCAGCGTTTGGGAGAACGGATCGATCATTTTGCCATTAGAGACGCTGCAATTGCTGACCGGTCGCGAAGGACAAATCACCTATATCAATGTTGCCGTTGACGAATCAATCGACCAGGACCAGATCCGCGATGTCACCGAAGCCATTGAATCTGCTGACCCCAAACTTTTGGCGCTGCCCACCGAGACCTTTGTGCAGTCGGACACACGCATGCAATTGGCGGGGGGCATGGCATGGATGACCTCCGTCATCGCACTCGTCGTGGGCGTCATCGGGACATTGAACACGATGATGACGAGCGTTATGGAAAGGACCGGCGAGATCGGTATTCTGCGAGCCGTCGGGTGGACCGTCCGACAAGTCGCGTCACTGATTCTATTGGAATCGGTCGTCCTTTCGGTCATTGCGACGGTCATCGGTGGGATCGGCGGCACGCTGCTGTTGATGTTGCTGGCCGCCAACGACGCGGCCGGCGGCATGTTGCAGCCGCGGCTCGACCTAAGCCTCTGGATTCGCGGTTTGGGGATTGGGCTGGGCATCGGGCTCATCGGAGCGGCCCTTCCGTCCTATCGGGCCTCTCGAATGCACCCCACACTGGCGTTGCGTCAACTCTAGGCGATTCGGCGGTCTTAAACCGCATATCCCGCGCAGATTGCCCCTTTGCTGCTTTGTTGTGTCATCGACGAAGTCTCCCACAACGGCCAAACTGCCCAACTGTCGATGGTGTCTCTAGGGAATCTAGGCGAAACAATCCGGTCGCGTTGCCGCTAGGTCGTTTATCGATGGTACGCGTCGGAGACGAGCCCATTTTCAGGGTGATTCCATGTGAATCGTTTTCGACACATCGTCGAAAGACACTTGTACACACTTCGGCCCACCCGCGGGGATTCGATTCTCCGTCGCAGCGGCCGGCAAGAATGAAATTTCCGAACGTAGCGTCACGGCTGCCAAGCGCTGGTCGCGACCTCGTTTTTTTAGTCCGTCCAGCCCACAAACGAACATGAACGATCCGGCTCCAAATGAGTCTGATGGCGTCGAAGATGCGATCGGCCAACCCATTGCCGTCGTCGGCATCGGTTGCCGATTACCCGGCGGCGTCGATAGCCCCGACGAGTTTTGGCGACTCCTTGCCGAAGGTCGCGACGCGATCACCAAGACGCCAGCCGATCGCTGGGATCGGGCGAACTTTTATCGCCCCGGTTCAGCGGTCCCGAGCAAGACGCAAAGCCAATGGGGTGGTTATGTCGATGGGCTCGATCAGTTCGACCCGTCATTGTTTCGAATCTCACCGAGAGAAGCGGCCGCGATGGATCCACAGCAGCGGATGTTGCTGGAGGTCGCCTACCGCGCCATCGAGGACGCCGGCGTTCGTTGCGAGGCTCTCGCCGGACGATGCGTATCTGTCTTTGCTGGGATCAGCAGCATCGATTACGCCGTCGCGGGCTTGAGCGTGGATGACCGTGGCGAAATCGGTCCGTATAGCAACACCGGCTCTTCGACCAGCATTGCCGCCAACCGTCTCTCCTATTGTTTTGATCTACGTGGCCCCTCCGTGGCCGTCGATACGGCATGTTCATCATCGCTGGTCGCGCTCCACATGGCCTGCCAAAGTATTTGGCGGGGCGAAGCGGAGGCGGCGCTCGCCGGAGGCGTCAATGCGCTAATCCTGCCCGACTTCTTCATCGCGTTTAGCCAACTCGGCGTCCTCTCGCCCGATGGTCGATGCAAGACCTTTGATGCGTCCGCCAATGGTTATGCCCGATCCGAGGGCGCTGGCATGGTCCTGCTGAAACCGTTGTCGAAAGCGCAAGCCGACGGTGATCGCATCTATTGTGTGATCCGTGCGACCGCGCTGAACCAAGACGGGCGCACACCCGGGTTGACGGTACCCAGCGGCGAACAGCAGGAACGACTCGTGCGTCGAGCGTGCCGCTTAGCGGGTATTCGCCCCAGCGACGTGGGCTATGTCGAGGCGCACGGGACGGGAACGTCGGTCGGCGATCCGATCGAAGCGGCTGCGCTGGCAAGGGCGTTGGGAACCGGACGAAACCGACCTTGCCACATCGGTTCGGTGAAAACGAACGTGGGACACTTGGAGGCGGGTGCCGGGATCACCAGCCTGATTAAAGTCGCGCTGAGTCTGCATCATGAACAGATCCCTCCGCACTTGCATTTACAAACGCCCAACCCAGAGATCGACTTCGAACGCTGGAACCTATCCGTGCCAACATCGCTGCAACCGTGGCAACACGGATCAATGCCGCGAGTCGCCGGGATCAACGGGTTCGGCTACGGTGGCGCCAATGCACATGTCGTGGTCGGTGAAAGTCCACGCCGTCCGACCCGTCCCACATCCACGACCCGACGAGGCGTTGATCTGCCACCGGTACGTTGGTTACCGGTATCGGCGACCGACCAAGACTCGTTCGAGGTGGCGGCGGCGCAGTTGAAACAGTGGCTGATCGACGCCGGCGACGAAGGGGATATCGATGACATTGCGGCCACGGCGGCGCACCATCGAACGCACCACGACGTGCGCGGCGGTCTTGTGGGACGAAGCATTCCGCAGTGGATCGATCAGTTTGATTCCTTGGAGCCCCAATCCAAACTTTCACCTGCGATGCGGGAGCGCGGTGTCGCATTCCTGTGCTGCGGCCAGGGTCCACAGTGGTGGGCAATGGGGCGCACGCTGATCCGCGACTGTGCACCGGCCAGAGAGATGATGGAGCGGATCGATGCGGAGTTCCAGAAACACGAGATGTCGTGGACGCTCTTGGATGAACTCGGCCGAGACGCCAATAACTCGCGGATGCATCGGACTTCCATCGCCCAACCCGCCTTGTTTGCATTGCAGGTTGCTCAGGCGGCGGCGTGGAAATCCGTCGGCATGGTGCCGTCGCTACTGATAGGCCACAGCGTGGGTGAGATCGCTGCGGCACACTTGGCGGGGGCGTTGACCATGGAGGATGCGTGTCGCGTCGCGATTCATCGTGGTCGCACAATGGACTTGGCGACCAGTCGTGGCGCGATGATTGCCGCCGGGATCTCCGAGGAAGAAGGGTTTCAGAGAATCCAAGCACTGTCGAAGGAACACCCCGATCTCGCCGCTCGAGTCAGCCTGGCCGCCGTCAATGGACCCCAGTCCATCACCTTGTCAGGGGACAGTGACGCCATCGAGACGATCGCCCAATCGATCGAGTCGGACAATTTGTTTTTGCGACGTTTGGAAGTCGAGTACGCCTTCCATAGCCCTCAGATGGAGCCGGCCCGGGACGAGTTGATGCGTTCATTGAGTGGCATCCAAACCCAGCCGACCCACACGCCGATGATTTCCACGGTCACCGGTCGATACATCGATGACGGCATGTCGATGGGTGCCGATTACTGGTGGACGAACGTGCGACAGGGTGTTCGCTTCGCCGACGCCGTGATGCTGGCGGCCCGCGAAGGTCATCACATCGCCGTTGAACTCGGTCCGCATCCGGTTCTGTCGTTCGCGACAACGGAATGCTTCGGCCATACGGGCGAAGACATTCACATGGTGGCGACGGCACGAAGGCCTGGGGCAGGTGCCGATGGCTCGATTGATCCAGCGGATGATCACCTCGAGTTCATTCAAGCACTCGCGCGGTTATATAGTTTGGGCGTGGAACCCGATTGGTCGGCGGTTGTGGATCGGCCGATTCAACGGGCCAGCCTGCCATTTTATCCGATGCGACGAACGTCATTCTGGGTCGAGTCGGATCAGTCGCGGCGATCGCGGATCCAGATGCATTCGCATCCGCTGTTGGGGCATGTCAACAACGTGACCTCCGCTGGCGATTTGCAGTTTCGGCAGCGGCTCGATCCGAAGACGCACGCCTTTTTGCTCGACCACCAGGTTCGATCCGCCGCCATGTTCCCGGCCGCCGCTTCCATCGAAATGGCGTTGTCGGTCGCCATGGAAGCGCAGCGCCGTGCCGCCGAGCAATCCGGCGACGAGCCGGCTGATCGCGTTCGGCTGTCTCGACTGCAGCTAAAGCAGGCCCTGGTTCTCGACGAGTCGACTACTCGGATGTTGACGACCCAGTTGCGAGCGAATCGGAATCAAGTCGATCTAGCCAGCGGCGAGGTCAATAGCGATGAAACCACGACCTTTGCGACCGCGGGAATTCGCACGCCACCGAAATCGAACGGATCTGGCCATCAAGACATTCTTTCGAGCGCGCGAGATCGATGTACCCAGCCGTTCGATGGCGAGGCGTGTTATGACTATTGCGAATCAATCGGACTGAACTACTCAGGCGCCTTTCGAGGCATCCGGCGTGGCATGCGCGTCGACGGCGAGTCGATCGCCGAAGTGCGATTGGCGGCGTCGGTCTGTGACGAACGATTACGCTTTGACGCCGATCAGTTCCTGATCCATCCGGCCGTGCTGGACAGCTGCTTTCACGCCATGGTTGTCTGCGACCCGCTGTTTGGGCATTCCCCCGGCGGTTTGTATCTGCCTCACGAGATTGCGGACATCCAGCTCATTCCCGAGTTGGCCCGCGGCGCGGGAGTCGATCGCACCATCATCAGCCATGCGACGATCCGGTTCAAAGACGATCATCGGCTCATCGCGGACGTGAATCTGACGTTGGAAGACGGAACACCCATCGGCCATCTCCACGGATTCGAAAGCCGACGTATCGGCGGTGAGTCGGATCGTGGCGCAAATGAATTGATGTATCGCTATCGATGGCAACGGGGCGAGCCCAAGGAGGATGCGGCAGAAATCGATGACGGGGGGACGGGCGAAAGTGTCACGACAGCGACTCAAGTCTGGTTCGCTGGACCATCGCTCACCGACACGGACTTAGCCAACGCTCGTCCGTCCGGCGACGATCTCGTCGTAGTTCGGATGCAATCCGATTCGTTTCATGCGGATCATGTGATTGTGGACACCGATGTGGCGTCAATGCGACGGGTACTCAAGGAAATCCTCAAGGCATCCAAGCACGACGAAGTGCACTTCGTTTACCTGTGGGGCATCGAGGTCGTATCGCCCGGTGAGCTGGAGTCGTTACCGCTAGCCGATGCTAATGAAGCTTTGCGTCGCGACGCCCGATATATCGCCGAGGCGCCGTTGCATCTTGTCCAGGCTTGGGAATCGATCCGCAGCGAATCGGCCGAGCCGATAGCATCTGCGAGAATGAGTATTGTGACGCGCGGTGCACAATCGGGTGACGAAATGGATTCGCCGGTTGATGTGTCGCAAATGCCCTTGGTCGGACTCGGCCGCGTCGTCGTCAGTGAAATCGCTTCGCTGGAAACTCGGTTGATCGATGCTTCGTGTGATGAGGATTGGTTGACACATCTGATCGATGAACTCGGTCGATTGGACAACGAAGATGAAGTGATGCTGAGAGAAAATCAGCGATGGGTCCAGCGTTTCATCCCGGATTCTGACCGGGACTGGTCGCTACGGGATGATGATGACGAAACACCGGCGTTCAAGCTGGTCAAAGGCGCCGCGTCGGGCGTGGATGATCTGCGACACCAGGCGATGGTGCTGGATGACCTGGCATCGACAGAAATTGAAATCGAGGTGGCTGGCGCCGGACTGAATTTCAGCGACGTGATGAAGGTGTTGGATTTATATCCAGGCCTACCACCAGGACCTGTGGACCTGGGGGCCGAGTGCAGCGGCATCGTTCGACGCGTCGGATCCGAAGTCACCGAATTTCGACCCGGTGACCGGGTGATTGCTGTGGCTCCGGGCGGGTTTGCGTCACGAGTCGTCGTCGAGTCGTGCTTGGTGGCACCAGCACCGGCATCCATCGATCTTGTCGACGCCGCCGCGATTCCGGTGGCATGGCTGACCGCCGACCATGCGATCAACACCTGCGCGCGAATGAGAGCGGGCGAGTCGATCCTGATTCATTCGGCCAGCGGAGGAGTCGGACTCGCCGCGATCGACATCGCGCAACAGCTGGGCGTCGAGGTATTTGCGACGGCCGGCAATGACACCAAACGCCGACACGTGGCCGCCAAGAACGTTGGTCACTGCTTCGATTCGCGTTCCTTGGACTTCGCCGACCAGATACTCGAGATTACCCAGCACCGCGAGCAACCGGGAGTCGATGCCGTCCTCAACTCACTGCCGGGCGAGGCGATCGCGGCGGGACTATCCACGCTAAAGACGGGCGGTCGATTCCTAGAAATTGGCAAGCGCGACATTTACGGCGATCACGACCTAGGACTCTACCCGTTTCGAAACAATCTGGCTTTGTTTGCGATCGATCTGGATCAGTTGTTCAAGCAACAGGCCGTGGCGATGGGACGACGATTGCGCCGAATCGTCGAACAGATCGACGCGGGTGACCTTCGCCCGGAACCGCCCAAACGTTTCTCAGCCGCCGAGGCCGCGGGCGCGTTTCGGTTCATGCAGGCCGCAAAGCATATTGGGAAGGTTGTCGTTGATTACACGCAGCCTCCGGCACAAATCCGCTCGCGCGGCGATGATGTCATTTCGTTTCGTTCGGATGCCACGTACTGGCTGGCGGGAGGACTGGGAGGTTTCGGTTTGCCAATCGCCGAGTGGATGGCGGAGCATGGCGCGGGAACGCTCGTGCTCAGCGGCCGCAGTGCGACACCCACACCGGAGGCCGCCGCGACGATCGATCAGATGCGACAGTCCGGAACCGACGTCGTCGTCTTACCATGCGATGTCACGGACGCAGGGGCCGTGACCACGGCGCTGGAGCAAATCCAGTCGTCGTGCCCGCCACTGCGAGGTGTCATGCACACGGCCATGGTCCTGCAAGACAAATTACTGGTCGATCTGGATGACGAAACTCTCCATCGAGTGCTGTGGCCCAAAGTGATCGGCGGATGGAACCTACATCACGCGACGAAATCGGTTGAACTGGACCACTTCATCTTGTTCTCGTCCTTGTCGAGCGTCTTCGGACATGCCGGTCAGGCCAATTACTCGGCCGCCAATGCGATGCTCGACGGCTTGGGACATCACCGCCGTGTCTCGGGCCTTCCGGCGACCGTCATGAACTGGGGGCACGTTGGCGAAGTTGGTTATCTGGCCCGACGGGAAGAGCTCAGTGAACGCCTACGTCGACAGGGTGTCTTGGATTTCACACTGGATGAGGCAACGTCCTGTCTCGCCACGGCGCTGAATCGGCGTGTCACCCAGACGAGCGTGTTGAGGATGGACTGGAGCCGATGGAGGGGGCTTGGCCTCACGAAGGAAGTCTCACCACGATTCGCGCACCTGATCCGAGGCGGGTCGGCCAATGGCGGCTCGACGTTGACCGCCGGCTCACTGCGTGAAGCCTCCCCAGCGCAGCGACTTGTTCTTTTGCGGGATGCAGTCGCGGGCAAGCTGGCGTCACTCTTGGGAAGTATCTCCGAGGACATCGACCAAGACCGTCCAATGCTCGAGCTCGGGCTTGATTCGCTCATGGCTGTGGAGCTGCGGAACTGGATTGAGGGTCAACTGCAGCTTCCATTGCAGATCGGCGCCTTGATGCGGGGATCGAGCGTGAGCTCGTTGGTCGATCAGCTCCACGATTCGATCGACTCGGCCAACGTGAGCGAGTCCGCCGACAATGATGTCTCCGAAACGGGCGACAAGATCACTCCCAACGCGTTCGATGCCACTGGCCAGCCCGACACCGACATGTGTGATCGAGGACGATTTCCGATGTCGGACCAACAAACGGGACTGTGGTATTCATTCCGTCGCAATCCAGAGGGAACCTCGTTCAATGTGTTTCTGCCGACACGAATTCGTTCGCCGCTGAACGTGGATTCGCTGCATCAGTCGATGCTGCTGATTGTGGCGCGGCATGCGTGTCTGCGCACGACGTTTACCGATGAGGGCGGCAAACTCACGCAAGTGGTCCATGACGACTTACCCGTTGAGTTTGAGTTCATTGACGTTCAGGGCGAGATCAACCCGGATGACGCCGCTGACATGGCGATGCTCCAACAACGCGTGATCGCCGAGACCCAGCGACCATTCGATCTCGAGAATGGTCCGCTTTTGCGAATGAAAGTATTCAAACTGGCCGAGGACGATCATCTCGCGGTCGCGACGACTCACCACATCGTCGTTGATTTTTGGTCGTTGATTTTGATTTTGAACGAACTCCGAGAGTACTACCCACGCTTGGCCGCTGGTGAGACGCCCGAAATCACACTGCCGCCGCAGGACTACTTCGACTTTGTGTCGCAACAGCGCCAGTTGCTGCAATCGCCGCGCGGCGAGATGCTCCGCCGCGAGTGGGAGAAGACGCTCGACGGCATCCCGACTGTACTGGAGGTGCCGACCGATCGAGTTCGGCCATCGGCGTTTACCGGGCGTGCGAAGGTCGTCCCAATCACCTGTCCGCGATCGATCGGTCGCTCGGTCAATGCGATGGCTTCGCAGACACACACGACCTCGGCGGCGGTGGTCTTCGCAGCCGTTCAGGTATTGTTGCAACGGCTGACGCGTCAAAATCGTTTTGTGATCGGCAGCCCGTTTGCTGGACGTACTCAATCGGGTTTGGAGGACACGGTCGGCTTCTTTGTCAACATGTTGCCGCTCGTTGCTGATTTGACCGGACAACCCTCGTTCACCCAGTTGGTCCGGCGAGCGGGGAATCGGTTGGTCGATTCGATGCAAATCGAGGAGTACCCGTTTGCACAGATCGTTCGAGACGTGGATCCGCCCCGCGATACCGGTCGCAGCCCTCTCATTCAAGTCTCCTGCACGTTTGAGAAGGCACATGTTCGCGAGGAGGAAGGCCGAGCCGGGTACCTATTCCCTGTTGCGGATGAGGTCATGGAAGTGGGGGGACTCCGGCAAGAAAACTTTTACGTCCCGCACCAAACATGTCACTACGACATCGAATTCATTTTTGAGCAAAGTGGCGATGACCTGCGAGGCATGATCGTCTACTGCGAAGACCTATATGAAGTCGACACGATGACACGCATGTCATCGAACTTCTCGGGACTGCTGGCCCAACTGCTCGACCGACCTCAAGATGACGTTCGGAATGTGCCATGGTCCGACGAGGCCCTGCGATCGGTTGCACCGACGCCACCCATCGACGCCCCGTCATTTGAGTCACTGACGAGTTGGTTGGCGTCCTCATGCGATAACCACACGGACGCGACCGTTTGCTCGAGCGAAACAACGGTGCTTCGAACAGATGAGCGACCGACGGAGGCACTGAGTCGATACCGCCGGAGGAGTTTCTTCAATTCGAAGAAACCAAAGCCCACCAGCCCGTCGCTCCATCCCGTTGGGGAGTCTCTCAACGGGCACGACCAAGATGATCCGGCCGTCGATTGGACCTATGGAAACCTCGCGATGGATGTCGATGCCATTGCCTCAACGCTGCAGCGATTCGGCATCGAGAAAAACGACGTCGTTCCCGTCGCCGCGGAGCCTGGCATGGAAGCGATGACCATGGCGGTCGCTGCCATGCGAATCGGAGCCGTTCCCGTTCCGATCGATGTGACGAAAGCATCCGTCACCGCTGCGGAGCTGATCAAGCAAACATCGGCGGAGGTGGTCCTAGTCGATACGCCGTCGGACTGGAGCGACGCGGTGTCGGGTGAGGCTGAAATCATCTCATGGCACGAAGCCAGGACCGTTCATGCGACGGGGCGGAAACTGCCCGACCTCGGTTCGATCACCTCGAGCGATCTCGCTTACTTGATCTATACCTCTGGCACGACGGGGACGCCGAAGGCCGTCATGATCCCGCACCGCGGCATCGTGAACACATTAGCTTGGCGTGATCGCATCACGCCGATCGACCAAACCGATCGCATGTTCATGCCGCTATCTCATCAGTTCGATGCCGGTTTTGGGATGTCGCTATTCGCGATGGTCTCCGGTGCCACTCTGGTCTTCCCCTCAACGTCCAACATCGCGGACATCGATCGCTTGATCGGCCAGATCATCGATGAAAACGTAACGATTCTTGTAGGTGTTCCGGCCTGGATTGACTTGATCGCGTCGCATCCTCGATTTTCCCAAGCCACCGCGTTGCGTCACATTTGGGTGGGCGGCGAAGCGATGCCTGAGAGCCTGCCGAAACTAATCCGCCAGAGCAGCGACGCACAAATATGGAATTGCTATGGACCGACCGAGGCATCCGTTGAGGCGACGGCCTTCCGAATCGACGACATTCACTCCAAGCGGACCATACCGGTTGGATTCCCAGCAGACCACACCGACGTGGTTATTCTGGACGCCACGCCGAGCCGGAAGGGTAATCGAATTCTTCCTGATACGATCGTCGGCGAGATTGCGTTGACGGGGAACGGTCTGGCCGACGGTTACCTCCATCGCCAAGACCTGACCGATGAGGTATTCATCCAACTCGAGGATGGACGCCGGGCTTATCGCACCGGTGACCAGGGTCGTAAACGAACCGATGGTCTGGTCGAGGTTCTTGGGCGGCTGGACCGGCAGGTCAAAATTGGCGGATACCGCATCGAGCCGGTCGAGATTGAAACGGTTCTTCGAGACCATGTCGCTGTCGCCCAAGCCGCCGTGATCACACGTTCAATCCATGCGACAGGAGCCGAGTCACTGATCGCGTTTGTTGAACTGGAGCCGGGCGTCGCCAACATGGCCATTCCTCGCCATCGAGGTGCCGACGACCAGCCCGTTACCCAACAGGATGTGTTGGTCGCGTTGCGACATCACTTGGCCGAACACCTGCCGCCATACAAGAGGCCACGTCACATTGAGTTCATGACGTCGCTGCCGATCAACGCAAGTGGCAAAGTCGACCTTGGTTCGTTGCCGGATGTGGCGTCGTCGATTCAGGAGGCTGATTCGATTGCGCCGCCCAGCACACCGCTGGAGCGGTATCTCGTTGAAACCTGGGGTGCCACCTTGGCACTGGACCAAATCGGCGTGAGCCACAATTTCTTCGAGTACGGAGGCACCTCGTTGCAAGCGGCGATGTTGACCAATCAGTTGAGCGACGAACTCGGTGTCAGTGTTCCCTCGTCGCTCCTGTTCGACTTAGCCGATATCGCCTCGATGGCTCAGCGTCTGGTGCAGCTGTATCCGGCTGAACTGAGGAAACGATTCGGTGAACAATCCGTCCGATTCTACGACGGTAAGATCTCCGCATCGGAGCGTGTGGGCGATGTCGACGTGTTGATTGCACCCTTGAAGCCGACGGGTTCCTTGCCGCCACTATTCATGATCCACCCACCCGGCGGGATCGTCGTCTGCTACCGGGAATTGGCCGCGGCGTTGCCTGAGGATCAACCCTTGATCGCAATCCGATCACGTGGCCTGCACGGTCGAGAAGAGCTGCCACCCACGATGGAGGAAATGGCGCGGGAGTACGTCGACGCGATCCGATCACGCCAGCCCGATGGCCCCTACAACATCGGTGGCTGGTCGATCGGCGGTATCGTCGCCACGGAAGTGGCTCGACAGTTGATTGAGGACGGCAGCGGCGTGCATCGGCTTGTCTTGCTCGATACGTCCATCCCCACCGGCGCGAGTGATCGCGTGCCCGCAGCCGACCAAACCAACGTCGGTTTGGAATACGGCATCGACATGACCCTCGACGAATTGGTGGAGCTGAAACCGGAGGAACAACTACCGTTCCTATGGCAGCATGCGGAGAAAATGGGCATTCTCGATGAGTCGACCCCGCCGGAAGTCGCCGCCCGAGCTGTTGAGGACCTGAAGCACCTGTTCCACCATCACATCGAATTAGCTCGCCAACACAAGCTTTCGCCGATCGATGTCGATGTACTGATGGTTCGCCCGAGGGATGTTCCGTTCGACATCGGTACCAGTGAAGACCGAGGCTGGTCGCATCTGGCGTCACGCGTCATCGTCCGTTCGATCCCTGGCCATCACCACAGCATGGTGCAGATGCCACAAGTGACTCAGCTGGCCGATGTAATCATGGACTCGATTGCGACGGCGACGGCCACTCGCTGAGAACCGGTGTCCGGCTCACTTCTCAGCGAGTAGTTCAAGAATCGTTTGCCTCATTTGCATGTGGCCGGGCGTGCCTTTCCAATCCATTTCGCCCTGCCACCAGCGGCGAATGAACCCTTTCTTATCGATCAAATAAGTCGTCGGCCACATTGTGTTTCCCCACGCCCGCCAATTACCAGAGTTCTCATCGAACAGGACCGGAAATTGAAATCCGTCGCTCTGGTGTGCTTGCGACACGCGTTCGAGACTCTTTTCCGCCGACGTTTCCGGTGTTTGAATGCCAATGATTTTCACTCCTTTGGATGCCAACTCGTCTTGCCATGCCTTGTAATGCGGAAAGTTGCGTTGGCAATTGATGCACTGAAAGGCATAGAAGAAAACCACGACCACGTCACCACGTAGCGAAGACATGGTCACGGTTCCGTCGGCCAGCGATGGCGACCCGTCCGGCTGGCCTCCGATCCACGTCGAACCCGTGGCAACAAAATCGGGAGCCAACGGGTACGTTCGACGTACCGACGCGAAGTCGAACGATTCTCCGACAAGCGATCCAATTTTGGACTTCTGTTCGTTGGTCAGCGTCGATGCCACCTGTTCTCGCTCACGTTGCCGGATCGCCTGGACCTTCTTCGCTGCAGATTCCTGCGTCAAACTTTTGTCGCGAACCTGAGATTGCAACGCCGCCGTATCGGAGTCTGTCTTTTCAAACGCGCTTGTGAGCGAACTAGCCTGTTTGGGTGTGATGTCGAGTGAAGCCATTACATCGTCTCGGAGCACCATTCGCGTCCCGTGAGCCTGTCGTTCCAGCTCGAGCACCCTTTGACGCTGGGACTCGGTCAAGATCCGATCCAATTCCCCACGCATCAGATCCAGCAACTGTGTCACCTCGGATCGCTGACGATCCACGGGCAGGATTCGACTCGGCCACCAGCGGGCGTCAATCGGCTGGAGCGATCGGACCACTTCGTCAACCTGAGACGGCGTCAATCCTAATTCCTTGTGAACCGCATCATCGCGGATCATCTGCAGCAAATACGGCACGAGTGGCGTCTCCGCCGCCCGGCAGGTCGACGTGACAATAATCGTCGCGAACACCAGAGTCACCAGTCGACTTCGGAACCGAATCTCGGGTAGCGAGCAGAGTCTCATGCCAAGGAACCTTTTCGGGAGAGTGGAGTATCGAGTGGAACGCGGATGGTAGCGTGCTAGAGGGTCACTGGGATGCAATGTTGGTCCCTGATGAATTCCCGCCAAAGTGACGTGATCGGGAAGCGGCGTTCGGGCATCATCCCAGTCGTGCCGGGACCGGAAACTGCAACGTGAACTTGGTCCCTCGATTCAATTCGCTTTGGACGGCGATGTTACCACCATGGGCTTCGATGATCTTTCTGGCCGTGGGCAGTCCCAATCCGGAACCCCCGTCCTTGGTGCTGTAGAACGGTTCGAACATGTGCAAGACCGTGTTGTCGTCGACGCCCGGCCCGGTATCGATCAAGTCGAGGTTCACACCGGCGCGATTCTCGTACGTTCGCGCCCAGAACTGTCCACCGCTGGGCATCGCTTCCATCGCGTTCTTGACCAAATTCATCAGCGCCGACTGTAACGAATCGCTGTGCAATCTTACCGATGGTAAGTTGGGATCAAGATACCGCTGAACGTCCACACGCTGTTGGTCTGCCTGGATCTGATAGGTATCGAGGACCTGCGTGACTTGGTCATTCAGACTGCCCGGAACGAGGTCAATGTCTCGAAGCCGCGCGTATTTCAAGAAGTCGTGCAGAAGCGATTCCATTCGCTCGCACTGGTCACGCACCATATCCACACGAGCTTGGCAGCGACGCGCGTCTTGCGATCCGATCTCAACCAGATCTTCGCTCAGCAAGTCGATGTTCATGTGGATGATCGACAGCGGGTTCTTGATTTCGTGTGCGAGCGATCCGGCCAGTTGGGCAAGTTCTTCATACTGATTTCGCGCGATCTCCATCTCCGCTTGATGGCGACGATCCGTTTCGGCAGCACCGGACGAGGCCAGCGGTGAGGAATCGGATGATGAAGCGATTGGATTCATGGTCTCAAGCCGTCCCGACATGGAGAGTGACCCGGGAATTGTATCGCGTTGCCGTGGGGCTGCCGATGTCCGTCTCCTCGGCCCGGCCGACTCGACGATTCTGGGGGTTCGAGCTACGATGCCGGCGAGTTTCATCGAATTCCTCTGTTGCCCCCAACCGCCATGTCCACCGTCGCTGACTCACCCGCCACGACCGCCGACCCGTACTTTCAGGCTCTGTTCGCCGATCGCATTGGCGGGGCGAACTATGGCAAAGATGACACCATCTACAAATTCGAAAAGATTAAGCGGGCCAAACGTCGAGCACTCGCGGATCACCCCGATCGACTGCTCCTCGATTTTGGTATCGGTGAAAATGATTCGATGGCCGACGCGATGGTGCGGGAAGTGATGGCCAAGGAAATCAATGACGTGGCCAATCGTGGCTATGCGGATAATGGAGTGGCTGAATTCAAGACTGCCGCTGCACGGTTCATGCAGCGTCAATTCGGTGTCGAGCTGGCTCCGGAAATGCAAATCAACCATTGCATTGGTAGCAAACCCGCCTACGCCATGTTACCGGCCGTTTTCATCAATCCGGGCGACGTGACAATGATGACCGTCCCAGGCTACCCGGTAGCCGGCACGCATACTCGGTACTACGGAGGCGAAGTCTACCGATTACCCCTCTTGCATGAGAACCGGTTCTTACCCGACCTCGATGCCATCCCCGACGACATCTACCGGCGCACCAAGTTGATGGTGCTCAATTATCCAAACTCGCCCACCGGCGGAACCGCGACATCGGAGTTCTTTGCCAAGGTCGTTGAACTCGCCAAGGAAAAACAGTTCGTCGTGGTGAACGATGCGGCCCACATCATGCTTACATTTGACGGTCGACCCACTAGTTTTCTGGAGACACCAGGGGCACTCGATGTCGGCATCGAGGTGCACTCGATGAGCAAAGGTTATGACATGATCGGTTGGCGGATGGGTTTCGTTGCCGGACACCAACGGATCGTCAGTGCATTCAGCGATGTCAAGGATAACAGCGACAGCGGCCAGTTCATCGCGACGCAGAAAGCGGCCGCCGCGGCGTTGGACAACGATGCCATTCCCACACGGATTCGACAGAAGTACCACCGTCGAATGCAAAAACTGGTGCAGGTGCTCCAGTCTTGTGGATTTGATTGCCAAGTTCCCGGGGGCACGTATTTTCTCTATACCAAATCGCCGACCTCGACATCGTCTGCTGAACGCTTCGCCGCGGCCGAGGATGCCACCCGATTCTTGATTGAGCAACTCGGTATCGTAACGGTTCCTTGGGACGACGCAGGCGCCTTCCTGCGATTCAGCGTTACCTATCAAGCCGTCGACGCCGATGGCAATGACGATGAGTCCGTCGAGGATGCACTCATGGCCGAGACCCAAGCTCGGTTGTCCGGCGCGGGGCTCCAGTGGAACTGCTAGGCGGACCACACTTTGCCGTCGCCGGGGCGGGTGAGTCGCACGGACCGGCGATCACGACCATTGTGCATGGGTGCCCGGCGGGACACCGAATCACGCGAGCGGATGTGCAGCCCCATTTGGACCGCCGCCGACCGGGTGGTAACAAACATGGCACGCCCCGAAACGAAAAAGACAAGGTGCTCTTTCTGTCGGGACTCTTTCAGGACGATCACGACGCGTTGCTGGCCGGTGGTCATATTTCCGTTGACGTCGACGACGCGAGATTCGAAACCGAAGCCTATGGCGATGGCTTTACGACCGGCGAGCCGATCGCGGCCGTGGTATTGTCGACCAGCAAGAAGTCGGGCGACTACACGCAGTTCACTGGGGAAACGGGTGAAGTTCGCCCCGGGCACACGGACCTCGTGAAGTTTCATCAATCGAAGGGCTTCGTCGATATCCGTGGCGGAGGACGGTCATCGTATCGTTCGACGATATCGGATGTCATCGGAGGGTCGGTGGCCCGTAAGGTTCTCCACGATCTGTTTGGTACTCAGGTGTTCTCGTCCATTCGACAGGTCGGTCCACTCCAGTCCAACATGTTGTTATCGGAATGGATTTCGAAGAAAGGCACGAGTCAATTGTCTACGACGTTGGCGAACGCGGATATCCCGAGTATCGACGCGGAATTTGCCGCTGAAGCGGCGGATCTCATCAAGCAAACCCGTAGGCGTGGTGACTCGTTGGGTGCATCCGTTGAAGTGGTCTCGGTGAACGTCCCGCCTCTGCTGGGCGCCCCGTTGTATGACAGCTTGAAGCTCCGACTCATGGGCACCCTGGGCGGACTCAATGCCGTGCAGTCGTGTGAAATTGGTGCAGGTACCGCCGTGGTGGAACGGCTGGGTAGCGAAAACAACGATGCCATCCGTCGTGGCGGCTATGAAACGAACTCCCACGGTGGATTGATCGGTGGCATCACGACTGGATCACCGTTGGTCGCGTGCGTCGGATTCAAGCCGACATCGACGATCAATCGGCCCCAACCATCGGTGCGCAAGAATTTGGACGAGATTGAGTTTGAGTTGGTCAAGGGTCGACATGATCCGTGCGTTGGTGTCCGCGCTGGTGTGACGTTGGAGTCACGCGTCGCAATCGAGTTGCTCAATGCCGTTCTTGCCTACCAGGGCCAATCGCACGCGGGTGCGCCGATCAGTTTATTTCCCGCCGATGAGTCGCCGAGCTGAGTTAGCCGGAAACGCCGGCAACCTCACACGCCTTGTAGACGACACGAGCGCGGCGGAACCCAACTCGTTCATAGAGCCGAATCGCCGACGTATTATCGGTGGTGACTTCCAAGTGCATCTTGGTCATGCCTGCCGATCGGAAACCGACGGCTGCACGCATTAACAAGGCGGCGCCCAGTCCACGTCCACGGTGTTCTGGCATCACACCCAAGTTCTGGATGGAGCCCCACTCGTCGTGCTGTAGCCCTTGAATCGTTCCGACAGGCATCGGGCGTCCACCCGGGCGATCTTGGTATCGCAACAGCCAGGTCGCCGAGGGCACAAACGTCGTCCGATCGGCAATTTCTCGCATCAGCCGCAGGCATCCGTCGCGCCGCGCCAGGCACGGGAAGATGTGCGCATCCATCTCGCTTCGAAAACTCTGAAACTTGGCTTGTGCGTGCTCGCGTATCAAATCTTCCTCAAACGGTAAGAAGCGATATCCATCATCGCGCCAAGGACCGTCGTCGCGTAAACGCCCGAGATTCTCGAGCGTCATCTCCATGCGATACCGTCGAAAGTAGGTTAAACCCATGATCGGGAATTCGATGCGCAGTAACGGACAGGCAACCAACGACGAATGTTGGCATCGGCCTTTCTTAGCGTACCACACGGCAGCGTCGCTTCGACTCGTATTGGAGCCAATCCATGGATTGGACGATCGATCGATTGCATGGTCTGCGATCACCGAAGGATCCGGCTATCATGAGCGAGGCCAAAAAGTCCTCTAATCCCTAGAACCCGTATTCAATGATCGACGAATTCAGCTATCGAAGGTCCCGATGGACGATTGCTCGACTGATTCTCCCTTTGCTGGTGGTGCAGCTCGTCGCCGTCTGCGACGTCTTCGCGGATGACTCGCGTCCGAACATCGTCCTGGTCTTGGCCGACGACGTGGGGATCGAAGGTCTGCAGTGCTACGGCGGCGTCTCGTATGCCACTCCGTTTCTGGATGCCATGGCGGCCGAAGGCCTGCGATTCACAAACGCGTTTTCGCAGCCGTTATGCACGCCAACCCGCGTTCAATTGATGACGGGCCGATACAACCATCGGAATTGGACATCCTTTGGCATCCTGGATCCTAGCGCGAAGACGATCGGTCATCATATGAAGGCTGCCGGATACGCCACGGCGATCTTCGGCAAGTGGCAGTTGCAGTCGTATGATCCACCTGATTTTCCTGGCGGACGGTCACGGCGTGGGACAGGGATGGCGGTCGAGGACGCCGGATTTGACGAGTTTGCGGTCTTCCATGCACGACATACCGAAGACAAGGGATCGCGTTACGCCAACCCAACGATGACGGAGGGCGTCGCGGGGGATCGAGGAACTGTGAAGACCCATGTTGGCGATTATGGGGAAGACATTTGGCTGGATAAGGTGATGGATTTCTTGAGGCGACGTCGTGATCGTCCCGCATTCGTCTACTACCCAATGGCCTTACCTCACAACCCATTCCAGCCAACGCCTGATTCAGATGAATATGACCCAACGGCACCTGCCGTCGATGAAGTCCGGTTCACCAAAGACATGATTGAATACATCGACACGCTCATGGGGCGATTGATGCGCCAGCTGAAGTCAGCGGGTTTGGCGGATAACACGGTTGTGATCTTTACCAGCGACAATGGCACCAACGTGAAAGTGACATCGTTGATGGCTGATGGCCGCGAGATTCGTGGTGGCAAGGCAACGCCGTTGCAAACAGGGATCCACGTGCCGCTGATTGCATGGTCACCCGGGCATGTGAAGCCCCGCGTCACGGATCGCCTGGTCGATATGTCCGACATGTTGCCGACCTGCTTGGCACTTGCGGATTGGCCGGTCGCAGAGGGACCTCCCCTGGATGGGATCAGCTTTGCTGACCAGTTCCGACCTGCGGAAACTCCCGAGGAGACCCCAGCCCAACGCGACGCGGTATTCGTGTGGTATGACCCGCGGCCCGGCTGGGACAAGGAACGGTTCGGTCGCCATGTGTTTGCGCTGGACCACACGCATAAATTATTTCGCAACGGCCGATTGGTTCGTTTGACCGACCGTCCTCTCGAAGAAATCGAGGTCACGTCGGAGGCCGAATCCATTGCCGATCGAGCGGCGCGGCGCCGATTGGCGGCTGTGATTGCGCGAGAAATGCAACCGCATCCCGATCAGAAACGAACTGAACCCCCATTGGTGGACGCATTCGGAAGTCCACTGTAGACCCAACAGGTAATGCGATCCCCGAGTCGTATCGGAAAAGACTATTTCGCGTTCAGGTTCGAAACGGAGATCCGTTCCACCCACTGTTTCGAGATTTGGTCGAGAGTCTGGACCATGGTCATCGAATCCGACTCGTCACCCGACTGCACGGAGGATTGAAGCTCCGCGACCCAAGCTGGGTCATCGGTGAGCATTTCCAGCTTCCTAGCGACCTCGACATCCTCTGGATCGGCAACGTAGCGGAGGCATGACTTCAGTGTGTGCACTGCTGTCTTGAGTTTGTGTTGGTCACCCGAACGCGCCGACGTTTGGATCCGTCGCAATAGCGTGGGCACTTCTAGCTGAATCGCCTCACGTACGGACTCAATCGTGGCAGGATCATGACCGCAATGGGAGGCGAGGCGATCTCGCCAGGTCGCGTCATTTGACTCGTCGGGTGGCGTTGGTTGCGTCGGTGCGATGGATGTTGTTGGACTTTCCGGCGGTGGCACATGTTGAATCTCGTGCACGATCGGCGCACGCTCGCCGACAATTCGGTCCATCTCGCTGAGCAGGGTCGGCAACCGCACCGGTTTGGTGACGTAGCCCGCCATGCCCGCATCATGACACAACTGGCGATGTTGTTCTGTAATGTGAGCGGTCAAGGCGATCACCGGCGGCGGATTGAAGGTCGGATGACACCGGGCATACCACGACTGAATGGACTTCGTCGCTTCGGTACCGTCCATGTCGGGCATCTGCAAGTCCATCAGGACGCAATCGAATCGGGTTCGCTCGGATGGATGTGCCTGTTGGACGCGTGCGATCGCTTCGCGACCACTCGGCGCAATTTCCACATGGTGTCCGACCGTCGCCAGTTGGTCATGAATGACCAACCGATTGGTGGCGCTGTCATCGACAACCAAAATGCGATAGCGACGTTGATTGGTCGCGCCGTCGGCGAACTCACGCGTCGATAAGCGTGACGCCGCTACAATGCCCCTTTCTTGCTGCAGCACCGTTTCACCTCGGCTCCATCTGCGAACTTCATCGGGAAGCACGGGTTCGATGATGATCACGTCCTTGCGGATCGCTTGCCGAGGTGCTCCATCACCGGCCTTCGTGATCCACATCACGCGATCGGAGACGCGACGGGCACGAGTCTGAAACGCGGCATCCGCCGTCGACTCCGTCAAAATCCAATGCACAACATCGACCGTCTCGGCGCCGCTCTCCAATTCGGAAACTGCGGTGTGACGGTTGGGCGATGAGTCGAGTGCGTCGACGGTCCAACTCTGGGCCAAGAGCGTCTCGGCAATCGAGTCGCGAATGGACGCATTGCCGACCGACACGATGGCCATCTGGGCTGCGTCGTCTGGGTTCGGAGTCGCAACAGCAGGCTCCTCGTCGCGTTGAAGCACTTCGGCACGGAACAAACATTGGAACGTGCTTCCGCGGCCCGGTTCGCTGGAAAGCGAGATATCACCGTCGAGTCGTTGCGCCAGACCACGCGCTATGGCTAGCCCCAGCCCCGTGCCCCCGTAACGCTTGTTGGTGCCGCGATCCGCTTGCTCGAACGCATCAAAAATCCTTGCCTGGTGTTCGGAATCAATGCCGATGCCTGTGTCCGTTACCGTGATGGCGAGGAGTTGCCGATTGGATTCATCCACCGGACCTGTGGGTTCCAGCCGTACGGCCACTTCGCCCTCGGTCGTGAACTTGATCGCGTTGCCGGCGAGGTTGACGACGATCTGCCGCAAACGCTTGGCATCGGTTCGGACGCGACGCGGTGTCCTGGGGTCAATCGAGAGTGCTAGTCGTACCGGTCGATTGGCAACTCGGACCGCCAAACAACCGAAAGCGTCACCGAAAATCGCGTGCAGGTCGACCGGTGTCGGATTGATGCCAACGCGTCCCGCCTCGATGGCCGCGAAGTCAAGGATGTCTTCGATGGTGTCGGCCAATAGTTGCGTGCTGTCGGCCATCATGTTGACGTAACGTCGCGCCGAAGATGGCAGCGCTTGTGCCTGCAGAAGATCCGTTAGGCCTTGGATGCCGACCAAGGGCGTTCGCAATTCGTGAGAGATGCCCGCCATGAACTGAGTTTTGGCTAAATTGGCCTGTTCGGCCACCGCCATCGCCTCACGCATGGCTTCGAATGCTTGCCGCTGCATCGTGACATCACGGATCACCACCGCCCGGCCTTCGGCTTCACCGACAGGGATTCGATGCACTGAGACCTCGCTATCGAAACGACTCTCGTCGCCGCGCCGTAGGGTCAAATGGTGACGTCGCGTCAATGGAAGCGATGACCAGTGAATCAACTCCTTGCCGGATTCCTCGCTTCGTTCAGGACGCACACGATCCTCGTGTCGTTGCAGCGGCGTGTTGGTTGCCAAGTCCAACTCAGCGACAACTAAATCTTGTAGCGGCTGGCCAACCAACGTCTCATCGTCTCGTCGCAGGAGCTGGTCGGCCGACGGATTGGCTTCGACGACGATTTCGGACTCGTCGATCAAGACAACCGCGTCTCCGGCCGCATCGAACAAGGCTCGCTTTCTCGCTTCGCTTTCCCGCATCGTCATCGCATGCCGATGCTTGTCCGTCACATCCCAAAAGATCACCTGAATCCCTACACATCGGCCGTCTTGATCGAATTCCGGTGCCTTGAAAACTTGCGCGAACCCGCGACCGCCATTGGCGATCGGATGCTCCTCGACCTTGTCAATTGCCTGCCCGGTCGCGATGACGCGCATGTCATCACGTCGGTACGCCTCTGCCAGCGAAGCGTCGTAGAGTTCCGAGTCCGTGCTTCCAACGACATCCGCCGGCGTCTTCCCGACTTGCTCGCAGAACACGTCGTTGGCGTAGGTGAAGACGCCCTCCACATTCTTACGAGCGACCTGCAGATTCATTCGATCGATGATCGATTGAAAGGTCGTTTCGCTCTTGTCCAGCCGATACTGAGTTGCTTCGCGTCGAGCCACTTCATCGCGAAGTGCCCGGTTAACACGTCGCACGTTGCGCGAGTGGGCACGAACGTTGGATTGGAGCACCCGTTGGTGCGACAAACGCCGACGCAGTCGGCCCAGCAGGTGCACATGGAAATAGGCTGCGGCGACGAGCCCACCAATCGTCCAGAGTCGATATGGATTCATGTAGGCCGTCGCGGCATCGGCATCGCCCGAACCGACCAGCCAGACGATCATCGAGACGACTGCGGGGGCAGCCGCGGCGGCGACCTGGACCGTCGTGAACTGAGAAATGTAACGCCGGTGTAAGTGTCGCCACGCAAGCGGCAACATGATCCAGTGAACCCCGCAGAATCCCCATTGGGGCGGCAACCACATGTCGATGAGCATGACGACGAACACGCCGACGATCCATCGTCTCATTTTTCCGGCGATGGGATTCATCCAGAGGCCTCGTTCACGCGGTGCTGGGTTACGTCGCCGATCGCGTCGAAACGGATCTTTGCTGAGCGTATCGTTTGAGTTTCCGGTCAAGCGTGCTGCGTTCGATTCCGAGAATGGACGCGGCCTGACTCTTATTGCCTCCGGTCCCCTCGAGCGTTTGCAGAATGTGCCGTCGCTCCATCTCCGCCAGACTTGTCTTTGATTCCAGTACATTTGTCTTGACCGATCCATGCACCGGAGGCGGGCCACTGCTAGTGCTACTGGACTCGCCGACAGATGCCTGCCGCGCCGCCGACAACCAAAGATCATCCGCATCGATCGGACGCGTCCGGCCTTGCGTCGGCATCAGCACCATCGCTCGCTCGATCACGTTTCGAAGCTCGCGGACGTTACCGGGCCAATCGTATTGGTTCAATTTTTTGATGGCGTTCGCGGTAAACCCGGGCGCGGGGCGACCCATGTTGTCGCTCAGTTCCTCGTGGAAGTGCGTCGCCAGGCGTTGAATATCATCGCCACGTTCCCGTAGTGGCGGCACGACCAATTCGACGACGTGGAGCCGATAGTAAAGATCCTGTCGAAACTGGTTCTGCCCCACCATGGCCTGGAGATCTCGGTGAGTTGCGGCAACCACACGCACGTCGGCTTTGACGGGTTCATGTCCACCGACGCGTTCGAAAGGGTGTCCTTCCAAGACCCGCAGCAGTTTTGCCTGCAAGTCGAGGCTCATTTCACCGATCTCGTCCAACATCAATGTGCCGCCATGGGCCTGCTCAAACTTGCCGCGTTTTTGTCGTGTGGCGCCTGTGAAGGCGCCCGCCTCATGACCGAACAATTCGCTTTCCAGCAGATCCTTCGATAACGCCGCGCAATTCAAGCACACCATGGGTTTGTCTCGGCGACGACTCGCATGATGGATTGCTGCGGCGATCAATTCTTTGCCGACACCCGATTCACCGCGAATCAAAACGTTCACATCCGTTTCCGCGACCTGAGCGAGCTGTTGCGTGATCCTTTGCATCACCGGACTTCGCCCGATGATCTCCAATCGGCCGTCCAGTTTTGATCGCAAATGCTCGATGGTACGTCGAGTCGCGTCCAAGGATGCTGTGAGCGCAGCCCGTTGGCCAATGGAGTCGACCGCCGCTGAAAACACTTCGCCGGCGATGACCACGCGACGAAGGTCCGAATCATCCATCGGTTCATCGTGCGCACTCGTCGTCATGTGCACGAAACCGAATGACCGGTCACCCGATGACAATGGAGAGAGGAGGATCGACTCAACGTCAACCTCACCCTGTGTGTTCTCGGTCGCCAGTTCGTGGTCACCGGCGACATTCCTGGCGACGATCGCCGGGGCGCCCGGCTGCAGGACCTGTTGCACGAGTCCGGCCGGTGGTCGCCGGTATCGTCGGCCCACATTTTGATGCATCCACCTCGGCGGGGGCAACTCGAGTGTGAGCGACGTCAGCAAGTCGGCGGATTCATCGTCGGGCGTCTCCGCGATGTACAGTCCGATCGATGCATGGGGCATCTGCGATTTCAAAGCCTCAAAGAATTGCCCGGCGGCATCTTCCATCGATTCACAACGTCCCAAGCCAAACGCCATTTGTAACCAATGACGATCGAGCGAATCGCCTTGGCCGGGCTCTTGATCCATTTGATCCATTGCCGCCAACAATCCTCGGGTTGGCAACTTGGAAGTCACACTGGCTAGCACGTCGTCACTGGTGACTTGGTCGTCCTCGACGGGTCCAGACGGTCCTGTCGAGAGATTCGCATCGGTCAATTGATGGACAAACGAAAGCTCAAAACCTCCCAAAACGACCCGGTCACCCGGCGACAGCGAAGTGCAAGCCTTGATGGGTCGGCCGTTGACGGTGACTCCATTTCGGCTTTCTAGATCCTCGAGCCACCAGCCCTGATCCGACCAAATACGTGCATGCCGGCGACTTGCTTGATGGCTCTTCAAAATGATGTCGTTGTCCGACGCACGCCCAATCACGGTGTCAGCGGAACCGGATAACCGATACACATCGCTCCACCGTACGCCTCGGTGCACGATCAGATACGCGTTTTGGTGGACGGGAGCGTTCAAGACGGTGGCACGCCGGCACGTTCTCGGGGGCAAATTTGGTTGTCACTTCGGAAGCCACGAATTATTCTAAACGAGATTCCTATCTTGCGACCTTCTCTCTTCTTTTCGGAATTTTCGCGATGCTTCGCTCCGGATCGTTCGCTGCCTCGTTCTCGGCATTGCTGATCACGTGTGCTCTTTCGGCTCCCTGTGTTCAAGCCGGTTTGGGAGGTTTAGGTCAGCAACGTGCCGTTGGTGGTGTCATGATCGCCCCGGATGGACGTGTGCGTGCCGCAACGGCTAAAGAGCAAAAGGAGATGGCCAGCATCATCGCGGGAGCCGTCGGCCAGCCCGCCGGCGAACTGGCCGAGGCGACGGATCGGCGTGTCGTTTCGCTCAAGAAACTCCAGCAAGCCATCAACGAGGCTCAACAGACGGGAGGCCGCACGAATCCCGAGGTTGAATTCTTGGCCGGTCTCCAACGTGTCCAGTACGTCATCGTGGATGAATCGAACCAAGACATACTGCTGGCCGGGCCCGCTGAACCATGGACCTTGAAAGCCGATGGCAGCGTGGTTGGACGAGTGAGCGGCCAATCGGTCATGCGACTGGAAGACCTGATGTCCGCGTTTCGTAGCGTCGAGACGGCTCGCGAGGTCGGGGGGATTCGATGCTCGATCGAGCCGACCGCCGACGGACGCCAGCGTTTGCAACAGTACCTCAGTCGAGTTCGATTGGGGCCTGGGCAAAACCCAAAGTTTCTCGAAGCCGGAATGCGTGAAGCATTTGGTCCACAGCAGATTTTGATCGACGGTGTCGCCAAGGATTCAAGGTTGGCTCGGACGCTGGTCGCCGCCGACTTTGAAATGAAGCGAATTGCGATGGGATTGGTCGATTCCCCGGTTCCTGGACTACCCAGTTATTTGGAAATGGCCCGCAACACTCGGCAGACGGCGGGCCAAAATCCACGATGGTGGATGGCGTGCGACTATGAGCCGATCGCACGGAACGATACCGGGGATGTTTGGAAACTATCCGGTCCTGGTGTCAAAACCATGACCGAGCAAGACATCACGCAGGCCGATGGTTCGACTGTTGGGGCGGGTCGCACCGACCAGCTCGCTCAAGATTGGGCTGACAAAATGACTGAGCGATACGAGATGCTTTCGAAGTCCAAACCGATTTTCCGCGACCTTCGGAATGTCATGGACATGGTCGTCGTGGCGACGTTGATTCGACAACAAGACCTAGACCAGGTCAGCGGATTGGACTTGGCCGTCCTACGCGGCGAAACCGGGGGCGTCGAATCCATCGAGTTCAACATGCCAAAGTCGCTTGAGCCGCAATGCAGTTTTGTGCGTGGCAACGTGGGCTGGACCGTGACCGCGTCCGGTGGCGTTGATGTCAACGCATTCCTGGTTGTTCAAGACCAAGTGCGTGATCCGTCGCTCGGAACACTTGTTGCCGATCGACGTCGCGAATCGGCTCGATGGTGGTGGAACGCTGACTGAATTGTCGGCCTGACCGTTCGAATCTAAGTCAGCGGCGCCAAGGGATCCCTCGGAGACCGCCGGCGCGAGGTCGAAGCAGGGATCGTCGACATGCTTTAGAAGGGATGCGATCGTGGCATCGGCTGCACGTCGACGAGACGGCGATGGCCCTCGATCACCATGTGGAGTCGATCCACTCCGACGGCCACCCCGCTGCACGCGGGCATACCGGACCGCATGGCTCGAACCAGTCTCGTTTCGACCGGCAATGGCTGACGCCCTTGTTGCACGCGAGTCTGATTATTGATTTCAAATCGTCGGACCAACTCTTCGGCGTCCGTTAACTCGTCATAGCCGTTGGCCAACTCGATTCCCTGGTGGAACCATTCAAAGCGTTCGGCGCACCGAGGATCAACGGCCGAATGCTTGGCCAAAGCTGCCTGGGTCCGCGGATAGTGTGTGAGCACCAGGGACCCCGCGTCGGCTAACCGGGGTTGAATCACTTGAGATAGGATGACGTCCAATAGGCCGTCGCGGTCATTGCGCAAGGAGCGAGCAAGCGCCGCATCCGACTCGGCCGCCCGAGACACTAAGGATTCGATCGGAGCTTCCAGTGGGTCAAGGTCCGCATGACGCAGAAACAGATCGCGATAGGTATCCACTGCCGCATCAACTGCCAAAAACTCTTTGGCCATCTGCTTGAGTAGTTCGATCGCGGTTGCTGCGGTACCACCGAGCTCGTACCACTCCAACATCGTGAACTCGACCCGATGGAGCGGTCCTTGCTCACCGCTTCGAAAGACGGGGCCGATGGAATAGATGGAAGGTGCTCCGTCGGCAAGCATCTGTTTCATCGCCGATTCGGGCGACGTTTGCAGGTACCAAGATGTGGTCATTGAAGACGAGCCAACCATGTCCGGGCTCGAATCGAGGTCACCACCTGAATCACGGTGAACTTGCAGCGGGTCCAAATATGCATCGACGACGCAGTCATCTGCCAGGCAAGGCGGTTGGACTTCCAGAAAACCTCGCGAATCAAAGAACTCTCGGAGCTCCCGAAGAAGTAACGCCCGCGACTCCCACTTGGATCGATGTTCCATTCGGTTCACGGGTCGATGATCCGGCAAAGCGATAAAGTGGGTAGCAACCGACCCCAACCTGGGGAGATTCGGTACGGATTACAGCGTCTATCTGATATCCGCCGACATTTCGGCGCCTGGATCCGAGAACAATTACACATCCGTTACCTGGCAAATCCCACCGCGTGACAAAACCGAGTTCCCGAGCTGATAACATCCCGGCAAAGCGCAGGCTTACCGATTCCCACGAGACCAGGATTGCTCTCCGATGTCGACTGTCATCGACCCCAAACGATCAACTGCCCCCCAGCCCGATGGCGAATCTGCCGGCGAGGTCATCACTAGCAGGGTCGATGGCCCTCATGTTGATGTCGAATCGGTGCAGCATGCCGGGAATGTGGCAACGCCGATGGCCGAGGACGCGGACTCGCAGTCGTCGCTGGTGGCTCAAAAGGCCGCCAAAAAGTTTGACAGGGCTCGTCCGACCAAGGAAGACCGAGTCCGATTCACGAATATTTCTTGGTGGGCCGTCGGCTGGCTCACGCTCGCCCACGCGCTTTGCTTTTTGGCACCGCTGACGTTCACCTGGGAAGGGTTGGTGGTTGCACTGACGCTGCACTGGGTCGCCGGCAGCCTTGGGATTTGCTTGGGCTATCATCGCTTGTTGACTCACAAGGGGATGAAGACGCACGACTGGGTACGATACGTGTTTGCGGGAATCGGCTGCTTCGCTGGTGAGGGCACGCCACTGGACTGGGTCGCCGACCACCGAAAGCATCACGCCCATAGTGACCAGGAGGGTGATCCTCACTCACCGCGTGAGGGCAGTATCTGGAGTCACATGTTTTGGTTGGCGTTTCACACTCACAATGGCGATCGCGAAGCCTATCTGAAACGTTGGGTACCAGACCTGTTCAAAGACCCCGTGATGCACCTGTTTGACATGTTGTTTTTGCCGATCAACATCGCGGTCGGGTTTGTATTGTTCGGTGCCGGCTATGCCTATGGCGGCATTGACTATGCCAACTCGTTTCTGATTTGGGGGCTCTTCGTCCGCTTGGTGACCGTGCTTCACGCGACTTGGTTGGTCAACAGCGCCTCACACATGTTCGGTTATCAGAATTATGAGACCGTCGATGACAGTCGAAACAACTGGCTGGTTGCGATCATTGCGTATGGCGAAGGCTGGCACAACAACCATCACGCGTATCCTCGAATGGCCGTTCACGGACATAAGTGGTGGGAATTCGATATCACGTGGCAGGCGATCAAATTGTTGCGTGCCACCGGCCTCGTCTGGGACGTGGTCGACTACCGCACCGCTGCCGAGCGACGGGCAAAGGCGAAGCAGGCGGCTTAAAGCGATAGCACCCTCGAGAGGATTCGAACCTCCGACACCCGCTTTAGGAAAGCGGTGCTCTATCCCCTGAGCTACGAGGGCCAAGAGATCATCTGCCCGTAGTGTATATCCTGTGATGCCGATTTGTGACATGGCGACCAGCATTGTCGCCATCGGCGGGATCCGGGTCGATGCGATGGCCGCATCATCACGCGGCACTAGATGAAATTCAATACCGAGAGCTGGGATGCTTGACCGATGAATCGCATCGATGCCTCCAGAGCCGATTGGCGTGCCTGCAATTCACTGACGACGGCGGCGAGATCCGCGTCGAGAGCGTCTGATAATTGCTCCTGCAACAACGCGTTCTCGTCTTGAGCCGCAGCGCGCAAATCCCGCACCGTTGCATTCCACACGCCCACGCGACCGCGAGTCCGGCTCGCCTGGTCCAGGTCACTGTCCAAGCGACTCTGCAAGCGGGCGATTTCTGACAAGTCGCCATCACGTACGGCGGTCTCCAACCGCAACAACGTGTCGACCGCCCCGCCTGCATCGAGTGGACGATAATCCGTTCCGCGCAAGACCGCGACACCTGCTTCGATCTCACCCGTGCCGGCATCGGCACCCTCCGGAATCCAACCCAACTGAACGCCGGCGTCGCTAACGCCTTGCTGCGTGACGCTGATTGGTTCGACTCCCGGAGGCGCACTCAATTCCAACCCGTTGCCAATGCTGCTCAGTTCGATGAAGACGCGTTGGGGATCTTGGTTGTCGGGATGATCACGCACCAACTGCATGAACTCGCCGATCGTTCCGATGCCTTCCAACTCAAACTCCAACTCAAGGCCGTCGGGCCGGCGGATCGTGAGATCCGTGCCCTGGGGATTGAGTAGGAGGCCTCGGTCGCGCGAGAGTTCGCTGAGGAGAGTCTCCTCGGTCGCCGAGCGGATGCCCAATTCTGTCGCGGTGGTGCCACCGTTTTCGCCAATGCTGTAGTCAACGCCCGACACGAGAGCACGCAGTTCGATTCGGCCGTCCCGTTCGTTCAACTCCGCCTTGACTCCTGCACCGGATCGATTGATGGCGATGAGCACATCACCGATTGTGTCAGCACCGTCAAACTGGATGTCGAATTGCTCGGCACCTCGCTCGATCAAGATGCCAGCGCTCAAATCGATCCCTGCTCCACCAGCTAGGTCGCTGATCGGCGTCGCAAGTGTGACCCTCGGAGCGAGAAGGTCTCCAACAATCGGTGGTGCCTGGATGCCGCCTGGATTGCTGATTTGCAAATCCGCCGCCAATTGGCCGCCCTGTAGATCGGCGATCGCGAGTGTGCCGGGAAGACCATCGGCATACTGAAGCGAGATCGCGTCATTGGTAATCTGAACACTGACGCTGCGGCCTCCCAGGTCGGCACTCTCAATGACATCGACGACGTCCCCGATCGTCGCCGCATTACGAAGATCGAGGGTGACCGAGTTCCCGCCGTCGCTCAACTCGATCACACCGGGCTGAACCCCCACACCTTGACGCATGTCGACGAGCCGAGTGTCGGTATTGAGAACGGCATCGAGTGATTCGCCGACCAAGAAGGTGTTGGCTAGTCCGATGCCCTCCTCCCCCGAGACCGTCAAGGCCGTGGCCGTCCCCGCACCCACGTTCGTTTGACCGATGGCGTCCGTGCCGTTGAAGACAACGGTGCCGACGCCATATTCCAGAGCCGCGTCGGCTTGGAGGATGCCTCCGAGCAACTGGTGATCGTTGAACATGGAGTTGCCCGCGGTCACAACCGATTCGAGCAACTGGCGAACCTCAATCGCGAAGGCTTCACGCTCGTCTTCGCTGATGACATTTTGCGCTGCGCCCACGGCAACACCACGGGCGGAGATGAGGGCTTGATCAATTCGATCCAGTGCCACGTCGGTGGACTGATGGTACGCCTCCGTCGCGTCGGCATTACGGATCAGTTGCTCCGTATGCTCAACGCCCCTGCGAAGACCAAGGGAGCGTGAGGCTGCCGACGGGTCATCGGAGAGTCGTAGTACCCGACGTCCCGATGAGAGCTGATCGTATTGCCGCTGAATCGCCAACTGGTCGTTGTTAAGCTGGAACAACAGGCGTTGGTTGTTCAGCGGCGTGCTGACTCGATTGGTAGCGACCGGCAAGAGCGCCATCGGAGGGTGTTCCAGCTAGCAAAATGCGTAAAAGTCGAATCCCGCCTCTCTCTCATCGGCACATTTGCCGCCAATCCTGAATTTGGCTCATGGTCATGATCGCAACGATGAATCTCAGCCGCACACTGGAGCGAGGCGAATTCTATTGCCCACAGTGCGGTTCGCTGCAATCGCATCGCTTTCGAAGTCGCCGGACATTTCTGACCGTGTACTTCATTCCCGTTGTTCCGATCAGTGCCGCGGAACCATTCGTCCAGTGCGACCAGTGCCGCGCCACGTTCGATCCCACCGTTCTGGAGATGGACAAAGCGACCCATACGGAGATTCAGGAAGCACAATTCCGTGACGAAGCGATCCGCGCCGCGGTGCTGGTGACGCTCGAGGATGACGACATCACCGAAACGGAGATTCGGTCGCTGCTGCAGATTTCCCAATATGTGCTGGAGAACCCCATCGATCGGGAGGAGCTTGGACGACTGTGTAGCGTTGCCAGAGATCTCGGTGTGGAGATGGAACACTATGTCTTGACCGTGTCCAGGCGTTGGAATACTCGACAACGACTGACCGCACTTCAGGCGATCTTCCTGGCGGCGACCGCCGGCGACGATGCGATCTCACCGCTCAGGTTGGATCAAGTACAGTCGATGCGTGAGTTGTTGAATCTGTCCAATCAAGAATTCGAGTCAGCGATCGAAGATGCCCTGGCCTACGATTCGGTGTAGCGACTCGCCATCTCGGTGGCGGGACTGAAGCGATTATTTGTTTTGATTCCGATTTGGCTCAAGTCGCCTCCTGGGATCCTCCCAAACCGATCGAACGTCACAAAGCGATAAACTCCTCGACCGTTCAGGTTTGGCCAGCCGTACATTTTTGGACTACTGGCATTCCTGGCGTAGCGTTCGGTAGTGAAGAGTCCCTACCCCCTCGGGTTTGGACTGCCGGAGTCGCTTCCAAGCGGTGTGTTGCCGTGGCGGGGCGTCACTGGTCAGCCGAAGTTACTGACAAAGGCAAACCGCCTGAGAGGGCGGGGCGCAAAACCACGGGTCCGTGGGTCGCGTGACGGTTCGCCAACACGTTTGATCTCAGGAAAGCCGAGTTGCCTTGACCGAGGCGTGTCAGATGAAGGTGTCGCAAGATGCCGGCTGCGAATCACCGGTTCATTTCGGTTCGGAATGAATCAGCCCTTTTGTCGCCGGATCATCCCCCTGGTGATCCCATCGTCTGGAGAAAGACATTAAGAAGTTTGCCGAAAGCGTCGTTTGTTTCATGAAGGAAGAAGACGGACCGACCGCTGTCGAGTACGCCGTTATGCTCGCATTGATCATCGTGGCTTGCCTGGCCAGCATCAACCAGTTGGCTGATGCTGCGAAGAACAAGTTCGAAGGTACCGCGACGATCATTAATGGTAACTGATCCGTCTTGGTATGAGTCGTCATCGGATGAACTCCATCATCCGATGTGGCTCGTGCCGATGCGTCCTGCGGCCGGATGGCTCGGAACGTCGCTTCCGCGCCATCCGGCTTTTATCGCTCCAAACGAATTTGATCGACTCCACGAAGCCAATCACATGAACTATCCGCTGTTACCCGCCGATGCGGCCGCGTTTGCGTGGCAACTGGCATGCTGTGGCGTAACGCTATTGTTCGCCATGTTCAGTTGGATGATTGGTCCTCGCTAACAAACGACCTGGGACGTCCGCGTCGATCCCCCCGGATCACCGACCCGACGCCCGCCACCGCAACACACCGTCCCATCTCGCCCAAAACGCAGATGGATCGACCTCCGCCCGCAACCGTCAACGCCGCCCACGGGGAATAGACACATGGCCGTATTCATGGAAGCTCTCACGGATAACTGGACCATTTGGTTCGTGTCCATCGTTCTAGTTGTCGCCGCCGTGATCGACGGCAAAATCCTCAAAGTACCCAATTGGTTGACATTTTCATTCATCCTTTGTGGATGGTTGAACGCAACACTCAGTGGGGGACTGAGCGGACTCGGCTGGAGCGTCTTGGCCACCTTCGGTGGGATGATGCTCCTATTGCCGCTGCGTAACGTCGGCGGCATGGGAGCAGGCGACGTGAAACTGCTCGCTGGTGTCGCCGCTTGGTGCGGATTTGAAGTCACCCTGTGGGCGTTCGCCTATACAGCCGTTGTGGGTGGCGTCATGGCACTGTTGATGATTGCCAAGAGTGGCAACTGGTTCAAACACTATGCCCAGGCCCTGAAGATTCTGGAAGAGTGGAAGACGATTCGAAAGCCTTCCAAGCTGGCCGCGATCGCTCGCGAACGCAAACCGACGATGTACCTGTTGCCCTACGGCATTCCGATGGCCATCGGGACGATCATTTACTTCGCCCATGCCGGCATGTTGGTTTGACCCGCATCACGGATTGCTTGGCGACTCGATGGACCATCGGCCCTCCACAAGGTCAGCCTGGGTAATTTGCGTCGAGTGATACCGTTCCGCTGGTTCAGGTTGATTTTGGCCAACCAGCATCCCGATAAATCTGCCAAGACAAGATCTGTCGATTAGCGCGGAGCGTTCTTGACCCACTGAAACTCGTTGAATTCTCCGGACCTGCCCGAAAGCTAACTGAAGTCATGCGAAACAAGTCGATGTTCCTACTGGTGGCACTCGGTTGCGGCACCATCGCCGCAATCGGAGTCAGTCAGTGGATGGCAGCTCAGGCGGGCAATCAGCCGGTCGCCGACACGGTGGAGATCTTCGTCACCAGCAAAACGATTGACATCGGCGAGCAGATCTCGCCCGACAGCATTCGGCTCGAGCAGTGGCCCGCCGATCGAGTACCGCAGGGAGCCAGCGGCAAGTTGGAAGACCTCGAAGGCAAGTACGCTCGACAGCGCTTCTACGAGGGCGAACCGGTAATGCCCGTCAAGTTGATGGATTCGGCTAACGGTTCCAGCCAGACCATTCCCGTTGGTTACAGCGTCGTCTCGATGCGGGCCGACGATGCCAGCAGTGTCGCAAGCCTGTTGCGTCCCGGAGATCGAGTCGATGTGGCGGCGTACTTCGTCAAGAGTGAACTGATTCCCGAAACAACTGCCAAGACGGTCCTGACCGGAGTGCGTGTCTTCGCCGTCGATGGTCGCACCGATCGCGACACATCGGAATCAACGGCCACGCGAGCGAAATCGATTTCGTTGCTGATTCACAAGAACGACACGCCGGCGTGGACCTACGCCAGCGAACTGGGGAAGATTCGGCTCACTCTCGGCAATCCCACGGACACGCCCGACAGCGACACGGGTGAAGGCAACGGTGCCGCGCAAGAATTCCTTCAGTGGCTGAGCGATCACCAAATCGCACAAGCCCAGGATGAAGCCGATCTGGAAGGACCCGAACCCGCTGTGCAGCCGGTTTCCGCCCCGGCACCGCCACCGAAGAAAAAAGGCTTCAAGATGGTGAAGATGTCCGGCGGTGTGCTGACCGAGTATTGGATCGAAGAGGGCAAGACGATTCCTTTGATCTTGTCCGAGAGCGGCGCACCAACGGATGCCGGAGTTGCCCTCGAGGAGTCGACCAATGGTCTTGGAACGGGTGCAGCCGTGCCTTCGGCGCCGTCGGACTATAGCTACCTCAATGGTTCCCAAAGCCCCTTTTACCAGCCCAGCGAAGCCGAACAACCCGCTGGACTTCCCAGTCCCAGTGAACCAAATCCCTACTGATCATTTCCCTGTTTTAGGGATTGCGTCACGGACGACGATGGAACCCTGCAGTCCAGCATCACGCTGACAAGACCCAAGAAACAACGAAACCCGCCTCGGCAAGGATGCCAACGATGCGAGCCTGTCTAACACGATTACGCGACCGATGCTCGGTTCTGATTGCAATCGGACCGATCCTGATCGGTGCCACGATGGCGGCGACACGCGTTGAAGCACAAACCGCATCTTCGCTGGCGTCCGTCAGTGCTGATCACACGATCACGCAGACGGTCGAGCGGATGGACATGATCGTAAAGTCCAGTCGCGTGTTGTCACTCGGTGACCGGATCCCTCGATTCCAGGTCCACAACGAGGAGATTCTGGGTGCGACGCCGGTGTCGGAGAACCAGATTCAGGTCTTCGCAAAGAATCCCGGGACGACTCAGGTCAATCTGTGGGACGAAGACGACAAACTATTCACCATCGACGTGACGGTTGTGGCGGACGCTCGCGAGGTCGAAGGGATCTTGAGTTCGCAGTTACCTCTGGCCTCGTTGCGTGTTACACCGATCAACGAAAGCGCGATCCTATCAGGCTACGTGACGAGTGTGGATGACGTGGATCGGGCGGTTGCAATTGCGGAGCAGTTCTATACCGTCGTGATCAACAACATTGAGGTCGTGGGCGTCCAGCAAGTCTTGCTTCATACGCGGATCATGGAAGTCAGCCGAACGAAGCTTCGGCAGTTGGGAATTGACCTTGCCTTTTCCGATACGAATTTCACCATCCTCAATGGCCCTGGTGCGATCCTGGACGTGGCCCGCGGTTCGGCAGACGGTATTTTCCCCACCGGCGGTGCATCGAACCTACGCTTCAACGTCAACGGTGACTTCGAAGCGCTCTGCGAAGCACTCCACCAAAACAACTTGACCAAGTTGCTTGCCGAACCCACGGTGGTGGCAACACACGGTCGACCGGCTCGATTCACCGTTGGAGGGCGCGTTCCCTACATCGTTCCCAGCGGGAATGGACAGGTGCAAGTCAATTACGAAGACTTTGGCACAAGCATCGACTTTTTACCGTTTGTGATTGGTCCCGGACGCATTCGACTCGAGGTGCGCCCGGAAGTGAGCGAGCTCGATGACGCTCGCGGTATCAACATTAATGACACGGTCGTTCCCGCGTTCACATCGCGATACGTCGAAACGGCGGTGGAGATGCAAGCGGGACAGACGTTCGCGCTGGCGGGTTTGTTGCAGAGCCGAACGGAAGCCGTGGTTCGCCGGACACCCGTGCTTGGATCCATTCCCTATGTCGGTGCGTTGTTCCGCAATACGCGCGAAGAGCGAAACGAAATCGAACTGCTGATCATGGTGACTCCGGAACTGGTGGACGCCATGGACCCACACGACGTCCCGCCGGGCGGACCGGGCTTGAACAGTGACTCGCCTGACGACGTCGAGTTCTATGCCCACGGCTACATCGAGGTACCTAATCTCAAGGGCGATCGATGCAACGAGGAGGGCATGATGAATCCACACTGCGAGTTTGGATACGTGGATCCATCGATGCCAACGGAACAGCCAGTTTACGAGTCGTCCACGTTAGGGCCGGGCGTTCCCAATGCGTCCCCGTCCGATGCGATTGCGGTGCCGTCGGTCGGATCTCCGCAAGCATCCACGCGGCAACCCAATCGCACCTCCTGGTTGAGTCGGCTAGCATCCCGCCCCGCCAACGATCGTGGCGCCGAGCCTGCGGTTTATCGACAAGGTGAGTTATTGCCACCGCGAGCCGTGCAACCCGGCAGCGACCCCATGATCGTCGGTGAAGGTGTCACCGTCAGCAGCCCTGAGTACCGTTGAATTCTCAAAGTCAGCGAAGGCAACACGCCTCGGCAGCCTCAAACCAACCGTGATGATCTATTCCCATTCCCTTTGCATCGTGATTCCGAATGAGTAACGTCCTTCGATTGGCGTTGGTCGACCCTAACGACGCCTCGCGCGAAACGCTCAAGTCGATGCTATTGGACATGGACTCCATCTGGTTGGAGGCCGATTGTTCGCGTTACGAATTTTTCAGTGACATTGTCGAGCAAACCACACCGGACGTGGGCGTCGTCTCGGTCGATCGAGATCCCGATGCTGCCATCGCATTGATCAGCAAGGTCGCCGGTGAGTTTCCCGACACGGCGATCCTCGCCGCCAGCAGTAGCACGGATGGGCAACTCATCCTCAAAGTGATCCGTGCCGGGGCACGCGAGTTCTTGACACTGCCCATTAGTAACGACGAGCTCCAAGACGCGCTTGAACGCATCGCCCAACAACGATTCGGCGGCGCCGGAGGCCAGAGCCGAGCTTGCGAAGTGATCGCAATTGCCGGTGCCACCGGCGGCGTGGGTGCTACCAGCACGGCGGTCAACTTGGGGTGCGTGTTGGCCGAGGAGCCCAGCAACAGTGTGGCCATGCTGGACTTGGACTTGGCACTGGGTGATGCGGATGTGTTCTTGGATGCGATTCCGGACTACACCCTCGCCGACGTCGTCCAAAACGTAAGCCGATTGGACATTCAGCTATTGAAACGCTCGCTGACGAAACACGCGTCCGGCCTGTATCTGTTGCCCCGACCCGTTGAGCTGCGTGACATCGATGGCATCGATCCGGAAAGTCTTCGAAAGGTGATTGGACTGCTCAAGGCGTCGTTCTCGCACTTGATCATCGATCTGTCCAAGACCTACAACCTGTTGGATCAGGTCGCCATCGAGTCGGCGTCCCACGTCATGCTGGTTACCCAGTTGGACCTGCCTTGCTTGCGCAATGTGGTGCGGCTGATGATGAGTTTCGATGAGACCGAAGGCCTGCAGGAAAAGGTTCATATCGTCGTCAATCGCGCTGGCTTGGACGCCGGCCAGATCAGTTTGAAGAAGGCCAAAGAGACGCTGGGGCGGGACATTTTTGCCCTGTTGCCCAACGACTATCGAACCATGGTCGAGGTGCGTAACAATGGCGTCCCACTGGTCAGCCAGGCACCCAAGGCCGCTCTCACCCAGGCCTTCCGTGACATGGCCGGCAAACTCGGCAATCCGGACTCCGGCGATGGGTTGCCAGATGAGATGGATGGCGAGGCGACCGCGGCCAACGAGAGCCGATGGAAGCGATTCTGGCCGGGAGCTACTTAGAATAGGCGTTGCCGTTTGCGTGGGAGTTGTTATTCTCTCGCTCCACTTCCGACGCCGCGAAAGGGGCGGGGGGAGTCCACATCGCCCAATTTTTGCTAGTAGAAGTAGCTAAACATGAAGGTCGTAAGTAGCATCGGAGCCCTGAAGTATCGTCATCCCGACTGCCAGGTGGTTAAGCGACGGGGTCGAATTTACGTCATTTGCAAGAGCAATCCGAAGTTCAAAGTGCGCCAGGGTGGTGCGAAGGTGAAAAAGGCACGTCGCTAGCCCCCCGTGGACGGTCTACGGATGCCGCCTTTGCGCAACCACGTAGAGTCCGTTGATTTCACCCTTGACCGTCTCAACCAGTAAGGACGTCACGTCAGTCGATGTCGTCGGCTGGAACGAAATGACGGAAGTGCAGATCTCCCAATGGCGGGAGCTCCGCACATCGAGGCCGGAATTCGCTCCACCGTTCTTTGCACCGGACTTTGCCGCCGCCGTGCACGCTGCACGCCAGGATGTGTGGATTGCCATCCTAAGAGATCACGTCGATCAAGTTGTCGGCTTTTTTCCGTTCCATCGACGCTCGGTCGGATTTGGGCGAACCGTGGGTGTCCCCGTCGGCCGGTTTCTCAATGACGCCCACTACGTCGTCGCGGACTCGTCGACGCAGATCGATTGGCGACTCATGGCGCGCCAGTGCAACGTGGTCGGGTTTGACCTGCACGCCGCCATCGGCGCCAGTTCCGACGTCATCGAATCTCATCGCTTGGATTGTGTCCAAGCCTATCAAGCGGATTTCGACGGTGATTCGGAAGCCTATTTCCAGTCACTGCGGAAGCGACATCGGACCATCGAAAAGCAAGCCCAAAAGACTCGCAAGCTGGGACGTGAGATCGGCCCAATCCGCCTCGAAGTCGATTGTCGATCGCCCGAGGTGCTCCAACAGACGATCGATTGGAAACGCGCCCAGTATCGTCGAACTCACATCTTGGATCTGTTCACTCCCGACTGGACACGGCGGTTGATCCAATACCTGCACCGAGACGCCGAGCGTGAGGCGACGATTCGATCACTTCACAATGAACCATTGCGAGGTTTGCTGTCCATTCTCTGGGCGGGTGACCGAGTCGCCGCGGCCCATTTCGGCATGATCGAACAGGGACGCCTCCACTATTGGTTCCCCACCTACGATCCCGAACTAGGTCGATACTCACCCGGCACCGCTTTGTTCGTTGAACTGATTTGCGCAGCTACGGCAAATGGCATCGACACCATCGACATGGGCTACGGAGAGCAGCCGTATAAGCGCAAACAGACCGCGACCACGAGCTTGGTGGCGTGCGGCACGATCACGGACTCATCGGCACACCGTCTCATCTATCAATGCCGCTCGTCGTGGGCGGCCCTGCTCAAAAAGATGCCGCTGAAGGAACCTGCCAAGGCTGCTTGGCGGTCGATTCACCCCAACGCCGGTCTGGGCAAGATCAACTAGCGACCGACGCGAGATCACATGGGTTGTGATAACAGTTGTCGATACATGCTGATGGCGGCTGGCCCCAGCAAGACCACGAAGATACCGGGAAAGATGAACAGCACGAGCGGAAAGATCATCTTCACAGCCGTCTTGGCGGCCTTTTCCTCGGCGATTTGACGGCGTTTCGTCCGCATTGAATCGCTTTGGACACGCAGTGCGTTGGCGACACTGGATCCAAACTTGTCGGCTTGAATGAGGATGGACGCCAATTGTTTGAGATCATCGACCCCGCTGCGATATCCCAGCGCCGTCAAGACCTCCGCGCGAGTCCGTCCAAACTGCAACTGCGAGTTGGCGATGGCGAATTCCTCCCCGATCGCTTTGTGGCTCTTTTGCATTTCGTCGGCAACCTTGCGGAGTGCCTGGTCAATGCCCAGTCCTGCCTCGACGCACACGACCATCAAGTCAAGCGCATCGGGTAGTCCCAAGAAGATGCCCTCCATTCTCTTCTTGCGGAGCCACCATAGTGCGATCGTGGGAATCCCATAGCCAACAACCATGCCGCCGGCAATCTTCATGATCAGTCCTTGGGTCAGTCCGTCCATGATCAGTCCGAACACACCTCCAAAGAACAAACCTACTCCGATGCAGACGGCCTGAATCATCTTGAAGACCAGCGGCGCGGACTCCCGGCGAAAACCTGCATTGACCAGCCGCTCACGCAGCTTGCTCATCTCTTCTTCGTTGCCGGAGACTTTATCGGCCAACGGGTTGGCGGCCTTTTCTAACGCCGCAGCAAGCGCCTCGTTCTTGGATTTCGACCGAGAAACCTCCTCAAGATCCCGAGTCCCCCGCCGTGGATCCTTCAATCGCTCCAGACGTGATTCCGCCGTCGCGTCGTCTTCGCCACTGACCTTGCCCAACACCAACCATGCCACCGCCGAGACGCCGACAAAGATCGCCAAGGTTACCAGCATGATTGGGCTAACGATCGTCCCAGCAAGCGCCAGTGACGATGGCACTGACGCAATGATGTCGCTGACCGGAGCGGAACTGAAGTGGTAGGTGGTCATGATGAAACGCGAATCAGGCGGAATCGGTCGTAAACGGTTGAAGCGGCCGGTGTGAAACTTTGAACGTCAAACTTTGATCGTGATGATCTTTTTGATCACCAACGCACCGATCATTTGAGTGACGAGTGCACCGGCGATCATGTACGTCCCCAAATCGTCGCTGAACAACACCATGATGTACTCATAGTTCAGCTTCAGCATGATCAGAAACAGCACCGGTGGCAGTGCCAACAGAACCGTCCCGCTCATGCGACCTTCCCCGGTCAGGGCTTGAATGGTCCCCATGATCTCGAGTCGCTGTCGAATCAGGTGTCCGATCTTGTCCAGGATCTCACTTAGGTCACCTCCGGTCTGCCGTTGAAGTAGCACGGCCGTGGCAAAGAAACGCAAATCCATATTGGGAATCCGCTCGGCCATGTCTTCGATCGACTCATCTAGCGGAATGCCAAATTTCTGTTCCTCGAAGCATCGCTTGAACTCGGTCGCCAGTGGCGCTTCGGTTTCCTCACCGACGAGACCGAATCCGGCCTGCAACGAGTGTCCGGCTCGCAGTGAACGGCTCAGCAGTTCCAGAGCGTCGGGCATCTGTCGACCGAACTTCGCGATGCGTTTCTTGCGAACCCACATCACGTACAAGAATGGCAAGCATCCCAGCCCGGCTCCGATGATGGGTCCCAACAAAACGGGCAGAGGCGTGAAGACGCACGAAGCCACACCCAGACCGAAACATCCGGCTGTTAAAAGGATGAGTTGACTGACGGAAATGTTGACGTCGGCCTGATCGAGAATCTTGTGCAGTCCCGGCATGTTGCCAAACAGGCTCGCCATGACGGCCGGTCCGTCCTCATTGTTATCGACCAAGAGCGACGCCTTGGACTCCTCAGCGGCACCGCCGCGTTTGCCCGATGCCAACTGTTGAAGTCGATCCTCGGTGGCCGTCGTTTCCTCCGTCGGTACGAGCACGCTCGCACCCAACGCCACGAGCGAAGCGACGAACATGCCAACCGCGACGATGATGATGAGGGAAGTCATAGTTGTCTTGATGAAGGGAGGATCAAATGGTGCGGAGAGTTGGGACGATCGCGATGATCACGCCTCCATCATCACTCGCTCGCGGAACGCGGATGCGGGGAGTCGCACGCCGGAAGCTTCGAGCTTCTCCATGAAGCCGGGCCGAACACCGCTGCACTCAAAGTGCCCAAACGCTTTGCCGTTTTCGTCGATGCCACGTTGCTTGTACCGATAGATGTCCTGCAACACGATGGTTTCACCTTCCATGCCGACCACTTCCGTGATCGCGGTGACGCGGCGTGGGCCACCTTGCAATCGGTTCGCCTGAATCAGTACGTCGACGGCTCCGGAGATCTGTTGCCGAATGGCTTTGACGGGCAGTTCGAAGCCGGCCATCATCACGAGTGTTTCCAGACGCGCGATCGCGTCACGTGGTGTGTTGGCGTGGATCGTTGTGAGTGACCCGTCGTGGCCCGTGTTCATGGCCTGCAACATGTCAAGCGTTTCACCACCACGACACTCCCCGATGATGATTCGCTCGGGCCGCATCCGTAGTGCGTTCTTGACCAAGTCGGTTGCTGTCACCGCTCCATTGCCCTCGATGTTGGGCGGTCGAGTCTCCAATCGTACGACGTGATCTTGCTGCAACTGCAGTTCGGCGGCATCCTCGATGGTCACGATTCGATCTTCGTGCCCGATGAACGAGGACAGGGTATTGAGCAACGTCGTTTTACCCGAACCCGTACCACCGGCGATGATCATGTTGCAGCGTGACTTGATGCAACCCTCCAGCAACATCACCATCTCGGGAGTGAACGCTTTGAATCCGAGCAGGTTCTCCAGTTTCAACGGGTTGCTGCCAAATCGACGAATCGAGACAGCCGCTCCGTCCAGAGCTAAGGGAGGAATGATCGCGTTGACCCGTGAACCATCTTCGAGACGAGCATCCACCATGGGGCACGTTTCGTCGACGCGGCGGCCCACCTTGCTGACGATTCGGTCGATGATCTGCAGCAAGTGCTTGCCATCTCGAAACTCGACGTCCGTCTTCTCCATGCACCCGCCTTTCTCGACGTAGATGCTTTTGGGGCCGTTGATCAGGATGTCGCTGACGGTCGCGTCTTTCAGGATCAATTCCAATGGGCCAAGGCCGAAGGTTTCGTCCAAGACTTCGTCGACGATGCGCTCGCGCTCCTGGCGATTCAAGAGCGTCTCTTCGGAGTCGCAGAGGTGCTCCACGACCATGCGGATTTCACGTTTGAGCGTTTCACCTTGCAGGTCGCCCACGCGTGAGAGGTCCAGTTTATCGACGAGTTTGCCGTGAATTCGTCGTTTGATGTCCTCGAACTGCTCTTGGCGATTCGGTTCGGTTCGTAGTGCAGTGGGTTGTCGCATGACTGGCAATATCCGTGCGTAAGGGCGGCGCTGACATCGAATCCGCAGACGGACTCATGCAAAGGTAGGTTGCGATTGCGGGTGGTCCGCGCTCTTGGCTCGATACATCACCGAAAGTGAAGCACCTATTCGCCTTGCAACGGTTGGAACGCTTGTGGCGAATCCATGCAGTCCGGCACGGTCCGGCGTCATCCGACGACGGTCCATGGATGTCGTCGAACAGGAAATGGATCTTCAGGGAGTGCTAAACGGCCGTAGTGTCCAGCTCGACGCCCTCGATGGGCTCGAACGCCCTCCCGATTTAGTTCCAGCGGAGTCCTGCGTGATCGACCCGCACCAAGCCACGCAGACGGCAGTCCCGGTCGGAAAGAGATGGACGGCGGCTTCGGATGAGCTGCTTGGGGGCGATCTTCGCATTAATCCCAGCAAAACACCGCAAAAAAGCTGATGAACTCGCGCGCGAGGCCAGAAAACGAACTACATCGAAATAGCCGTGGAAGCCTCATTTGTTGACCAGGCATGCCGGTCACACGCCGCTCCGTTGGAATCGACGACGCGGTTCGAGACCACGCGGCATTGAACAACCCAGAAAAAATCCATAGCGGTGGGACCAGCCAATCACTAGCCTCGCCTCAATACTTACTCCACAGACAGGATGTCTTCGAGGAGGTTCGTTATGCAAACCGAGTGGATGGTGCCGATTGCGCTGACAAGCGGCCTCATTTTATCCGCGTTCAAACTGGGCACCCGGTTTCTCTTGCGGCGACCTCAATGGGACAGCCCAATCATGCTCGGGGCCGTTAGCATTGCTTTTGTGATCACGTCCGGTTGGTTTGGTCACCTCGCATGGGCGGGACGGATGCCATTTTCGGCGGAGATTCTCAACGGAAACGTCGCCTCCGTTCTGCTCGGCTTTGCCAGCGGTCTGGCTGGTCACGTTGTCGGCTTGCGCCAACGAACTCGCCCCCTGATCTCAGCGGCATTGATGTGTTTGGCGATTGGCTTCGTGATCACTCCGGTGGCGCGTACGTTGTTCTTCCCGCTCAATCTGTCGGCGAGTTCGAATTGGAATGGCGAGGTTTGCTTGCAGTCGCATCCGGCCAGCTGTGCTCCGGCGGCCGCCGTGACGTTGCTTGCTCAACACGGGGTCGAAGCCAGCGAGCAGGAACTGGCAGTGGATTGCTGGACCAGTGCGATGGGTACGGAACCGCTGGGGCTCTATCGCGGTCTTGCATCAATGGCTAGGCGGAATGGATTGCGTGCGCGGGTCGCTTCGTCCGACCCGCAAGACTGGATTCGAAAGGGCCAGATTCCCAACGCGTCCCTCGTCCGATTCAAACCTCTTCGGCACGAACATCGTCGGGTCTTCTTTGGCAGTGCCAGGGAAGGACATGTCGTGACCATACTGGGGCGCACCGACGGGGGACGCTGGATTGTCGGCGATCCCGCCATCGGACGCATCACCTGGTCCGATGAAGAGCTAAGGAGCTGCTTTACGGGCGATGCCATCTATCTTTCCGACCACCCGTTATCCAAGAGCGAACCGGCGTCGGTGCGTTGAAAAAAGGCGTCGCCGAATTCGCATCATGCGAACACGGCGACGCTTTGTGGTCGACCACCGAACTTCAGTGAACGATCCGTGTCACGGTCAAGATCGGTGAACATGTCGACGACAAACCCAAGAAAGGAGTGACTTCCGTGTCGACCGGCGGCGGGCCGCCGGTTGGTGGGCATCCACGTTGCCCATCTCCAAATGTTGAACCACCATCTTGGTGATGTACCGACGCAACCTCATCCCTGAAGAGCATCTGCTTCTCAATTGGAACGCCGCCGGAGCGTTCCAACGTTTCAATCATGGTCTTGCGATGACGCCTCGGACTGTCAGGCGTATCGGAGCGACGATCGGCATCCAGCCAATCGATGACGCCGGTTTATCGACCGGGCCCGTGCATCGTGTGAGGTGAGCGACTTCGGTGGGGCGATTGACTGGCACCAGCAAAACGCATCTAGCACGCTCCAGATGATAAGAAGAACCTCACGCGGTGTTGGCTGCTTGAACAAGCTGCATCGCAACCACACCGTTGACGATTAAAATCACGGCCCGAGACTTTGGCGGTGTCTCCGAAAACTGTCAACAACAATCCCATGAAATTGTTTCGTTCACGAACCATGAAGATTGGTTTTGTATTGCAAAAAACGAGACGGATGGACGACGATTTTTTTTGTGCGAGACTACCCGACTCGGTTGCGGCATGGTCGTCGTTGCACCGCGTTGCCATCGTGATCGTCTCGGGCTCGTGACCGCAACGCATCACACACGATGGCGTCTCTTTAATTTTTCTGTTTGCGCGCAAATTGAACGATTCTCGCGATTCAAGAACCCAGTGGTTTAGCCAGTCCTACGTCGACGAAATGCGGCGAACGCTCGGACCTCACGTCTGCCGAAGGTTATCCATTTACGCGTTGCCCGATGACTTTTGCTTAAGCATCATCGTGCCAGTCTTCAATGAGTGCGGCACCATTCCAGGTGTCATGGATGCCCTGCAAGCGACCGGTTTGCCGATGCAGATCATTGTTGTCGACGACGGTTCCATTGACGGCTCGTCGAGTGTCCTCGATGACTACCAAACCGATGCGGATCTGCTTATTTTGCGGCACGATTCCAATCGCGGCAAAGGGGCGGCGATCCGCACGGCGTTGAGTCATGTGACCGGCGATGTCGTCGTGATCCAAGATGCGGACACGGAGTACGATCCACAGGACTTCCGGACGCTGCTCCAGCCAATCGTCGAAGGGGACGCGGATGTCGTCTATGGAACGCGTTACCGCCACTGTGACCGCCAGCTCTCCCCTTGGTGGCACCAGTGGGTCAACGGGTTCATCACGACGCTGGCGAGCGTCACGATGGGGCCCCGAATGAGCGATGTAGAGACTTGCTACAAAATGGCCCGGCGCGAGCACTTTAATGCCGTCTCGCCGGACTTGAAGGAAGATCGCTTTGGCATCGAGATCGAGTTAACCGCGCGGTGGGCTCGCCTTGGGCTAAGGTTTACTGAACGGCCCATTCGGTACCACCATCGGTGGTACGATGAAGGCAAGAAAATCACCTGGCGAGACGGCGTCGCCGCGATCGGATGCATTATCCGATATGGGCTCCTCCGCCGTTGAGTGTTCAAACGAATATCACCGCCCTTGAACGATAGGGCATCAACTGGCGGCACCCGCCACGGCGGCCTCCAGTCCAAACGCCATGACGGTCTCGCGAAGTGTTTCTCGCTGCGTGGGTGTCAAAGGCGTCATCGGCAAACGTAGCTCCCCAGAATCACGGCCCACCATCGCCATCGCTTCCTTCACGGGAATGGGATTGGTTGCCAAACCGAGCATCTTGCTGCACAAACCGTAGACGCGATGGTGGATCGTGGCCGCGTTAGCGTAGTCCCCGGCCGCTGCCGTTCGCACAAGATCAATCATCACCGACGGCACAAGATTGCCGGCAACGGAAATGACGCCCTCGGCACCAACGCTCATCATGGGAAGCGTCAGTGAATCGTCGCCCGAAAGCACCGTTAGATCCGTCGAACCAAGCACTTCGGAACACTGGTCCAGGGAGCCGGTCGCTTCTTTGACCATCGTGATCCCGGGCAACTCTGCCAATCGGACAATCGTCTCGACGTCGATATTCCGTCCGGTGCGCCCTGGAATGTTGTACACGCATACCGGAATGTCGACCGCTTCGGCGACCATTCGAAAGTGCTGATAGAGGCCTTCTTGAGTCGGTTTGTTGTAATAAGGTGCGACCTGCAACGTCGCGTCGGCGCCTTCACTGGCAGCCCGGCGCGTCAGCCGCAACGCCTCATCAGTGCTGTTGCTGCCTGTACCGGCCATCACTTTTGCACGGCCGGCGACCACCTGGATGGTTTCACTGATCACGCGTTCGTGCTCGTCGTGTGACAGCGTCGGCGACTCGCCAGTCGTCCCGCACGGCACGACACAATCGGTTCCAGCGGCAATCTGAAATTCCAACTGGTCGCGAAGAGCGGCATAATCGACCTGGCCGTCGCGAAACGGCGTCACGATGGCCACGGACATGCCGGCAAATGAGCTGCCTTTGCGTTGCGTCATGGAGTTGTACACGGAAAACGGAGATCGGAAGTCGTCGGTCGATTCAACATACGATTTCCCGTCGCTTTTCACGAGCCCTGAGATCAATTGGATTGAAAATCCTGGGCCTCGGAGGCTAAGATAATTTGTCAGACACAAGTCGGTGTGACCACATCGCTGTTTTTTCTCCAACCCGATGATCCAGCATGAATCGACGCCTTCCGGAGGGCTCCGCAGGTTTTTGCCGCCGAACACGCCGTGAGTTCATGTGGCAAGGAGGCGCCGGATTTGGTGCCACCGCACTGACCAGCCTGTTATGTGACGATGGCGTGCTTGCGCGAGAGCCTCGATCGGCCATCGCCTCATCCGGATCAACCGCGACGAGCGAGTTGGCACCGGGGCCGATGGCGGTCAAGCCGACTCACTTTGCACCCAAAGCCAAGTCAGTCATTTTCCTATTCATGTATGGCGGCCCCAGCCATATTGATACGTTCGATTACAAGCCCGATATGAAAGGCATGGACGGCCAGACGGCGACCGTCAAGACATTCGGTCGTGGTGGTCATCGATCCGGCGGACGCATCGTCGAGCCACGTTGGGATTTTCAACAGTATGGCCAGTCCGGCAAATGGGTCAGTTCGCTGTTCCCCAACGTCGCCAAGCATGTCGACGACATTGCGTTCCTGCACTCGATGACGGCTGATTCGCCAATTCACGGGTCCGCGATGCTCATGATGAACAGTGGCAAGATCCTATCGGGCAATCCGGCGATGGGCTCATGGCTCACCTACGGCTTGGGGAGTGAGAATCAAGATCTACCTGGTTTTGTGGTCATGCTCGATCCGACGGGAGGCCCGATCAGCGGTGCAAAGAATTGGAGCAGCGGCTACATGCCCGCAACGTACCAAGGAACCGTCTTCCGAACCGAAGGCGCACCGATACTTGATTTGAATCCACCGAAGGATTTGCCGGTCGGTTTGCAGCGACGTCTCATTGACGACATCCAAACAGCCAATCGAGATCACCTTGCCCGGCACGCACAGGAGGGCGACCTGGCCTCGCGAATTGCGAGCTACGAGTTGGCGTATCGAATGCAGTCTGCGGCTCCGGAAGCAGTCGACTTGGCCACCGAAACGCAGGAGACGCTGTCTCTCTACGGCATCGACCAACCCCGAACCGAAGACTTCGGCAAGCGATGCCTGCTGGCAAGGCGACTGGTACAACGAGGCGTCCGGTTCATTCAACTCTACAGTGGCGGCGCCCACAACGATGACAACTGGGACGCTCACGGCGATCTTGAAAAGAACCACAATCACCACGCCGGCGCGACCGATAAGCCCATCGCCGCCTTGCTGGCCGACTTGAAACGTTCTGGACTATTGGACGAAACGCTGGTCGTTTGGGGCGGTGAGTTCGGTCGCCAACCGACCGCCGAGTACGCGAAAGGCAGTGGTCGTGACCACAACGCCTACGGATTCACCATGTGGATGGCCGGCGGCGGAATCCGTGGCGGTATCAGCTACGGGTCGACCGATGAGTTGGGATCCAAAGCCGTCGACGATACATTGCACGTCAAGAATTTGCATGCCACCATCCTGCACCAGATGGGACTCGACCCGAACCATCTCTCCTATTTTTATGGCGGCTTGGATCAGAAACTCGTTGGTGTCGAGCACGTCGAACCGATCCACGACATCATCGCGTGAGCATTTCATCGGCCGTAGACCGGTTTCAATTACGTCGCGGTCGATGGATCCGCAAGTCGCGCCGAGCCGACCAGTCGATCCGAGATGGCATCCAGCGGATTGATACCCGTGCCGCTGCGAGTGGCGCGATGCAGCGACATCAGACACGCGATCACCACGGCCACGCTGACGGCGCTGTAAACAGGATGGTACTGCGCACCGTCCATCCCGTTGTAGATGATGTCATTGAGGACAGGTCGATCCAGGTTCGCGATCCGCTCCATCGAGACCGACATTCCGTTGAGCGTGAAGTGAATCAGCATCCCCGGCAGAACACTGCCCGTTCGTAGCGCGACCCAGCCGAGAACGACACCGACGATCGACGCCGTGATGGATTGCTGCAACACGCCATGTGACACGCCGAACATGATGGACGTCACCAGGATTGCTCGCAATGGACTACTTCCGCGAGCGAGCCCGCCGAAGACGAAACCACGGAACGTCAGTTCCTCGCAAACGGCCGGCACGATCGCGAGCAAAAAGATCACCGACAACCAGGACGCGTTGGAGATCTGCTCCGCAAATGGGGTCATTGCCTCGAGCGCCTGAGGGCTCATCGGGTAGAGCGTGTTCACCCAACCGGCCAGTTGAATATGCAGCGGATGCAGCGCCAGCGCCAAGACGGGCACGACAGACCAAACACGCCATGATGGCCAGTGGATCCGCAAGCTTGACTTCAGCGACGTCGTCATCATTGTGGCCATCAAGAGCGTTGGCGCCAGGATCAGGCCAATCTGCGGCAACATGATGACTTTCGTCAGACCGCTGAAGTCTTGCGGCAGCTCTCGCACGGCCAGTTTGCCAAAAAACAAGGCTACCAGAACAATCAATCCACAACCCAAGCCGAGAGCCGGTGTCGCCGCGCGTTGACGATCCCTCCAGAGATGACGCACCCAAGCGCCAAGTTCCCATTGGTCGCCGTCTCCAAACAAGACCGACTCGGACTCGAACTGCCGGCGGGCCCACCGAGTCGCCAACACTAAGCAAGTGCCCGTCACCATCGTGACGATCGGCAAGTGGGCAATCGCGTCCCAAAATTGACCTTCGATCAGGCTACGAACCAACAAAAACATTCCGGTTACAGGAATGAGGCTGGTACCGATTCCGAGTGTTGTTCCCGGCAACATCGGCAACATCACCAACGGTAGCGTCAGCATCATCAGAGGCATCAGGTAGTACTGACCTTCCTTGCTACTGCGTGCCATGGCGGCGACGGCGAGAGCCAGAGCGCTGAACAAAGCTGACAAAGGAATCAGTGCCACCAGCAACCACGCCATGGGGGCAAGAGGCGGCGTCCCCATTGCAGCGCCGCCAGGACCGATTCCCATTTGATGGAATACGAGCGTGCTGGTCATCAGCATCGAGCACGCATTGAGTGTGGCCGTCAGAACGCTGAATGACATCACTGCGCCGAGCTTTCCCCAGACGATCTCGCCACGCAGTGCCGGACTACACAAGAGCGTTTCCAGTGTGCCGCGTTCCTTCTCGCCGGCAACCAGGTCAATCGCGGGATAGAACGCGCCCGTCATGGCCCAGACGAGCATGATGAATGGCAAGATCTTGGACCAGAATGCGGTTTCGCGAGTCCGCTCCGGCGCAATGTCGACGCCTTCGATTTCAAATGGATTCAACACCGACAGTTCCACGCCGGCGTCCAGGAGACGATCACGGACCCATCCACCACGCCAACGATTCAGAATACGCTCGATGCGATCGCGAGCGACCATCGACGGGTCCGAGGCAACGTTGTAATACAGCTCAATGGTCTCTGTCGGTACGTCAACATCGACATCCAATCGAAAGTTGTCTTCGATCGCAACAACGCAATCGAATACTCCATCACGGACCCATTGCCGGGCTCGATCGCGTACCTTTTTCGGGTCACCAAGCTCGCCCGTCCTATAGCCGTAGAGACGAAGGTGCTCGTCGGTGCTGACGACGTCGGGTACGAACTGATACGTCGACGCCTCCCGGACCGGCGTCGCATCGTCGTCGTCCGTCTCCCGCAACAATGGCGGCATCATTCCGGTCCGATCGGCCTCATCGGATGTCGCGGAGACTCGCTCAACCCCCAAGACGCAGACTGACGTCGTGTGAGCACGGGTGAACTGAGCGATTTGCATCAGCAGCATACCGACGATCGGATAAAGCAGCATCGGTAGGACGACGATCGTGAACAGTGTCCGACGATCTCGCAGTTGATCTCGCATTTCACGCGCGTAGATCAATCCAATGCTTCGCAGTCTTGGACGATCAGCAAGAAGGGCTGCTTTTCGTTTGGCTTTGGATGAGGCGCTCATGTGCCGTTCCCCGCCGTCGACGCAACGGGCTCCAACTCCATATCAACCTCGTCATCAGGTTGATGCTGACTCAGCAGCGAAAAGAACAACTCCTCAAAGTCCGACTCTTCATGCCGCGTGAACAACTCAGGCAGTGTCCCCGAATCTAGGATTTTGCCGTGGTGCATGATCGCAATTCGATCGCAGAGCCGTTCGACTTCGCTCATGATGTGCGTCGAGAAGATCAAACATTTTCCCGCGGCGCGCAAGTCGCGGATGACCGTCAGTAGGTTCCGGGCAACCAAGACGTCCAAACCCAAGGTGGCTTCGTCAAAGATCAGAACCGGCGGATCGTGAACCAATGCTCTGGCAATCGATACCTTCTGTTTCATTCCGGTCGACATCTTGCCGCCTGGAACATCGCGAAACTCATTCATTCGCAACTGAGCAAAGAGTGTCTCGAGCCGATCGGCGACTTCCTCGGGTGCCATCCCGTGCAATCGACCGAAATAGCCAACCATCTCATGGGCCGTCATTCGGTCGTAGATTGCCGTGTTGTTGCTAACAAACCCGATCCGTCGACGCACTTCAGTGGGCTCATGCGCCACGTCGTATCCGTCGATGGTCGCGATACCGGAGGTCGGTTGCAGGACGGTCGATAGGATCCGCAAGACCGTTGTCTTTCCGGCACCATTGGGGCCCAGCAACCCGAAAATCTCACCGGGGGCGACGGAGAACGAAACGCCCGCGACCGCCTCGAAACGACCCCGCCGCAGATCCTCGTAAGATTTCGTCAGGTGCTGAACTTGGATCATGCGGTTCGAAGAGTCGACGGATGACTGGTCGCGGTCGGAACGACCTCCAACCGTAACGCACCACCGACACCCATGCCGACTGACTACCCGCGAATGGCGTATTCACGCGGCTGCCAGAGAGCCACAGACTCGGGTCATGACGGTCTGGCGAATTGTTCCGCTGGAAACGATGTTGCTAGGCAATCAACTCGTTGATGACTTCGCCGCCGAATTGGCTCAGCTGTTTAAAGCGACCGGCGTGGTAATAGGTCAGTTTGTTGTCATCAAGTCCGAGCAATTTCAGCAGCGTGACGTGGACGTCCCGCAGTGGATGCACGCATTCGACTGCGGACGCTCCCAGTTCATCGGTCGCACCGATGGTATGGCCTGCGCGTACACCACCCCCTGCAAACCACATCGTCATCGCCTTTGCATTGTGATCGCGGCCATACGATTTACCTCCGCCGCGAAGCCCGTTATCCGGTGTGCGCCCGAACTCACCGCAAAAGAACACCAGGGTGTCTTCCAGCATGCCGCGTCGTTTGAGGTCCTTCAATAGTGCCGCGATGGGTCGATCGACACTCCGAATCAACGACCCGTGTGCACGCTCGATGTAGTCGTGACTATCCCAGTTGCCCGCGTAGGCCTGGACAAATCGAACGCCTTTTTCCACCAAACGTCGAGCCAGCAAACACTTTCGGGCAAATGCGTCCGTTTTCGGCTCACCAACACCGTACATCGCCAGCGTCTGCTGGTCTTCGCCATCGAGATTTAGAATGTCGGGCACCTCGGTTTGCATCCGGTAGGCCAACTCGTACGAATTCATTCTTGCTTGCAAGTCGTCGCGGCCATGCCGACCGGCCAGGTGTTCACGATTGAGCGTCGCAAGCAAGTCGAGGTTTTGCCGTGTGTCGGCGCGAGATATCCCTTCGGGAGGATTCAGATCCAAAATTGGACTGCCCTGTGGTCGTAGCGGTGTTCCCTGAAAGTCGGCCGGAAGGAAACCGTTGGACCAATTCGCAGCACCACCCTGTGGGTAGCTTGTCCTAGGAAGAACCACGAATCCTGGCAAGTTCTGATTGTCGCGACCCAATCCATAGGTCACCCACGCACCGACGCCAGGATCGCCTCCGAAGCGATTGCCCGTATTGATGTGGTAACACGCGGTCGGATGGTTGACGGACTCCGCTTGCGCCCCTCGATAAAAACAAATGTCGTCGACACAGTCTTGGAGGTGTTGCCAGGGCGTCGAGATGTCCGCGCCACAGTCCCCGGCACGAATGAAGTCAAATGGCGACTTCACAAAGTACCGCTTTCCCGACGACATCGCACTTTCCTGCTCGCCGGCCCGTTGAAACTCTTGCAGATGACGTTTGGAAAGCTCGATCTTGGGATCGAACGTGTCTAAGTGGGATGGACCACCTTCCATCATCAGAAAGATGCAGCGTTTTGCCTTTGCCGGCAAATGAGGACCCGGGTGCGATCCGGTCACCGAGTTCGCCGCCACATCGTCTTGCAGCAACGATGTGAATGCCACGGAACCTAGGGAAGCACCCAAGCCGTACAGCAGTCCGCGTCGCGTTTGCAACATGTTCGGATTCATGAACCAATCACCAATAGGAACGAATCAACCAACCAACCAATCAATCAATGAACGCAAATTCGTTGCAGTTGAGCAGCACCAGGCACACGTGAGCCAGTCCACGGGTGCGTGCATCGACATCCCGGCGTTGCAGATCCGCGACGAAGTCCACAAAGGCGGGCATGACTTCAACGAAGTCGTACGGTTCGCCGGTTTTCTCCGCCATCACGGTTCGAGTCATCTCGGTTGGATATTCTGGTTTCGGATAGATCTTGCCCGACTCGTCATCCGTCGCGGACTTCCACCGTTGCGTCACCGCGCTATGTTCCACGTCCGAGGGTGCACGCTGGAGCACGGTCTCAAAGGCGGCCGTGACGATAGCGTGATCGTCGTCTTGGAACTCTTCAATCAGACGATTCGCCAATGCAATCGACCGGTCGTGCACTTCATCTGCATTGAGCAGCGTGAGCGCCTGCGGGGCGACGGTCGAGGTTTCCCTCAGCTCACATGAGTTATCAGGACCGGGTTGATTGAATGTCTCGAAAAATGGATCACGCAAGCCACGAATCTTCTCTGCGTAGATGCTGCGACGATTGCGTTGGCTGGGCAACGGATCCGGTTCATAGACGGACGCCGTTCCGCCCATGATCTGTCTTGGTTGGAACGCGACCTCCTGATTGATCTCGGGCCGACTGGGGATTCCGCCAACCTGATCAGACAACTCGCCACTGCAAGCCAACATGGCGTCACGAAGTTCCTCCGCATCCAAGCGGCGTGGTCGCAATGCCGCGTACCACTTGCGGTCAGGATCGATCGCATCCAGCGTCTTTGCATCGGGATGGCTCGACGACCTGCGATACATCTCCGAAGAAACGATCAGCTGATTGAGACGTTTGATGGACCAATCATTCTCGACAAACCAGTCAGCCAAGAAATCCAACAACAGTGGATGCGTTGGAACGGCACCGGTCCCGCCAAAATTATTCGGGTTGCCGGCGATGCCGCGGCCAAAGTGCCAGGACCAGACTCGGTTGACGATGACACGGGACGTCAGCGGATTTCGAGGGTCGACAATCCAGTTCGCCAACTGCAGTCGTCGTTGTTTTGGATTGGCGTTGAACTCCGCCGTGTTGACATCGCTCAGTGAAACCACGGCACTGATTGCACCGGGTGTCACTGGACTACCGGGCGAGAAGACATCACCACCGTCGTAGATGACGTCATCTTGTAGGAATCCCTTCTCAAAAGGGCGTTCTGGTAGCAGTAGGCGACTCTGGACGTTCGTCCTCTGGACCGTTTTGCCGGTATACACTGCCAAAGCGATGGGCTTCGTCTTATCGAGTTCCCACTGATGTCGCTTGATGTTCTTTTGCATCCGACCCAGCGAAGCTTCATCACCTGGCGAGAGTCCGTTGTCGCCGACTTGGACATCACCCTTCTCTGCTTTTCTGGCGGCGGCGACGCGCCGATTCAATTCACGCTTCTGTTGTTGGTAGGCGTCAATCTTCGCTTGGGTCCATTTCTGTGACTCGGCAAATCCGGTTCGATTTTCCTCATCGAGAAACGGAACGGCCGGCTCCGCGAATTGAGTCGTGGAGAACACCGCCATCATGCCGTAGTAATCACGAGTCGGTATCGGATCGAACTTATGATCATGACACTTCGCGCACTGCAGCGGATGCGCCAGAAACGTCTGCCCCACTGAGTCCGTGACATCATCGAGCCACTGCTGACGCGTGACTTGAAACACGCTCATGGACGTTTGTTCCCACGGCCCCATCCGCAAGAACCCTGTGGCGATGACATTTTCTGGATCCGTTGGATCCATCTCATCACCGGCGATTTGTTGCCGAACAAAATCATTAAATGGTTTGTCGTCGTTGAACGCACGAATCACGTAGTCGCGGTATCGCCAGGCATTCGGACGCGTATAGTCGTTCGCAAATCCGGCGGTATCGGCATAACGCGTTACGTCGAGCCAATGTCGCGCAAACTGTTCTCCATACTGGGGCGTTGCCATCAGGTTGTCGGCGAATTCAACGACGGCGGCCTGAGGGTCGACGACATATCGAGTCGTGAATTGCCGGAGCGATTCAAGACTCGGCGGCAACCCGGTCAGTCCAAAGCTCAATCGACGCAGCATCGTCACGGCATCCGCTGGTGGGGCGGCGTCGAGCTCCAGTTCCTGCAATCGCCGATCGATGAACCAATCGACCGGATGCACATCGGCTGGAACATCGACTCGCTCGATTCCGCGGTAGGCCCAAAGCTTTTCGGATTCATACCTGCGGTTGGTCCATGAATCGTTGAGGCCTCCGGACGTCTGCACGATGATGCCGCTGGCATACTCGTCCTCGATCTCCGCGATCCGATCATCCGAGGGCCAGGGGGCACCTGCATCGATCCAATCACGAATCCACCAAGACTCCTGCTCGGTCAATGCTTCGGACTCTTTGGGAGGCATTTCATAGTCGACCTCGGTTCGCGCGACCGCCCGGTAGAGCATGCTCGCAGCGCTATCGCCGGGGACGAGGACTTCGTCGCCAAACGAGTCACCCCCGCGCATCAGCGAGTCACGGCCGCGCAAGTCGAAATTGCCGTCAAGCCATTCCGTATCTTCGCCATGGCAAGCCATGCACTTGTCCTGAAAGATCGTGCGGACCTTCAAGACGAACAGCATTTCACCGTCGGTGACGTCGTCTGCCTTCGACGTTGCAGCAAACAGCCAAATGCAAGAGCCAATCGCCAACGCGATCTGTCGAAGCAGCATGGGCAATCAAGAGTGTGAGGTGGGACATCCTTACCGGACGTACATCGAGAACCGACGTACCCTCAGTGTAACGTCTTCTAGTCAATCATGCGCAAATAGAACGCAAAACAGGCCTTCTGGGCATTGTTCACGAATCGATGAGCGACTTCGTTGTCCCCCCGGCTGGACGTCTCCACGAGCCGGGAAACCGTCCGATGCGTCGGCCGCGCCACCGCAAAGCGAACGATGGTTCTTTGCGATTCTCTCCGGAAACGGTAGTGAACTTGCAGAGTTGGAGCCGTTTTTCGTAACGAACCCTCTAGTGCGTCGTTACAGCGTAGTTTTAGGTTTGGCGCGACGTCGTGGCATAGGCTTCCAGCCTGTGATTTGCCGCGTCCGTTCCCGATGGCAGGCAGGATGCCTACCTCAATTATTGAATTGACGCTGCACTAGGAGCAGGGCCGGAGCTGCGCCTCCTCCGAATCATCGGAGTCGGTACTTCGTATCGGTTCCCAACGACTTCATTTCGATTCCGTCGCACACGGCAGGGAGGCCGGCGTGGTTGGTTGGATACTCCGTTTGCTTCGCGGCAAACCCAAACGTCGTCGGCGAAAGCGTTCGATGACGTCGTCCGTGATGCGTTGGCTGACGCCGGGCTTCACGATGACGGGAATCGCCGGCACCCTGGTGGCTCTCGTAACGGGACAGATCAACTTGCCCACTTTGGACAGCTTGCGGGGTTCGCAGCCTCCCGTCTACGAAGACCCGCTCGCTGTTCCACAGCAAGGCGACTCAGGAAGCCTACCCAGAAGCTCTCGGGATTCAATCGCGCGTGTCGGATTGAGCACTCGCCAGCCGACGCAAGTCCATGGAAAGTCGGAAACGGCGATCCGCGTTGCTAGCTTCAACATCCAAACATTCGGAACCTCCAAGGCGGGCAAGTCCTCCGTCATGGATGCTCTCGCCAGGATCTTCTTGGAGTTTGATGTGGTCGCCGTCCAAGAAATCAAGGGTGATCCCGCGGTCCCCATTAATGCCTTATTCAGTCGCATCCACGCCATGGGCGGCCGTTACAATGCCGTTGTCAGCGAGCCACTCGGACGGACATCCCAAACCGAACGCTACGGATTCATTTGGGATACGTCGCGGATGCGATTCGTCGTCGGCAGCGATTATCTGATTGACGACGAACCGGGGGATCGAATGCACCGGGAGCCTTACGTGGCGACGTTCGAAACTCGCGTTAATCCGGTCGACTCTCGACGCCCGTTCTCCTTCACCTTGATCAACGTTCATACGGATCCCGACGAAGTCTTTGGTGACTCAGCGGACAATGAACTCAATGTCTTGGACGATGTCTACGTACGCGTTCGACAGTGGGAATACAACCAAACCGGGCAAGAGGATTTTCTGATGCTCGGCGATCTCAACGTTCCCGTTGGTGATCTCGCTGAACTGGGGCGAATTCCCAACGTGGTCTCTCTGATCGGAGACCAGCCGACGACCACCAAGAGCGGCAAGACGTACGACCACATCCTGTTGGACCGAGTCGTCACGCAGGAAATGACCGGCCGCTTTGGCGTCCTCGACATCCAACCGTACATCGGAGACCCGGCCATCGCGCCGGCGCAGGTGAGTGATCACTTGCCAGTTTGGGCGGAGTTCGGCGTTTATGAGGCACCGAGAGAAACCTACGGCAATCGGACGATACCAGCGTCATACCGTGGTCCAACGATGGTCAAGTAGGGCAGCTGAACCGATTCGAGATGGCTCGAAACGCGTCGGCTAATCCACTTGGCGGGAGGGTGTTGCTCCAGAATCAAGCCACGCTGTTGGATCCCCGCCGTCATCGCACAGAACCATCGTGAGTCCGCTGGGATCGGCCAACGGAGCTTGACGGATCAATAGGATCCGCCGATGACTCAAAGGTATTGTCCCCTCCCATTGTCGGATCCGATCGTGGCACAGCGTTTCTCCGAGGCACCCATTTCTCAGTTAGTTGGCTTTGAAGTTCACGACGCCAGTGACGAGGACCTGGAGAGTCTGCGAGGACACGCCGTCGTCGAAATTGAGTGCGGTCCGAAACACCACAATCCGATGGGTCGCGTCCACGGTGGCATGATTTCCGCCGTTGCCGACGCCGCGATGGGCATCGCGTTCGGCCGCACACTGTTGCCCGGCGAAGATTTCTCGACGATTGAAATGAAGGTCAGCTTCATGCGTCCCATTCGAGAAGGCCGCCTTTCAGCGACGGCCGATGTCGTCCAACGCGGACTACGAATCGGATTTGTGGAATGCCGCATCACCGACCGACGCGGCAAGTTGGTTGCGACCGGTAGTTGCACGTGTACGGTCTTGTCAGTGTCGTGAGGCGACCGGCGGATGTGCATCTACCCAACCGACGCACCTCCGCAGGCCAAAGTCGATCGTGTCATCTGGAAGTGTCAGGACGCGATTTTGCTTCTGCTGCTGACGATGAATTCTTGATATCGACAGATGCCCTTCGCATAAGACGCCATTTCTGATCGAAACATGGGTTTGAGTCGACGCTTCCAATCCCACACCGCAGCCGCATCAAAATGGAGGTCGCTGTCCCGATTGACGTGTTTCGAACAGCGTCATGTCCGCGTGGGACAGGCGGACCTACGGCAGTCCTTGTACGTTCGCGCGTCCCATGTGAACACCCGGACCCGAAACGATCGATCGCTGTATTTCGAACTTTCCAACGGGGACAACCGCATCGTCGCTCGCCAAGCCCCGGTCCGCCGAGCTGGCACGCCGATCGGTGGACCGTTGTTAGGCGGCTTCGCCGGCCCAACTGCGGATGACATTGGCGGCGACTTCCGGGTTGGCTTCCACCAACGTCACCAACTCATCCTTCAAGGAGCCGCCCGTGATCTCCATCGATTCGATCGAGTCGTCTTCCTCTTCAGCCTCGACCGGGGGTGCAGGCAGTTCTAAACCAAATCCTTCACGGAAGTCCGTCGGATCTTGATTCCCACCTGTTCCGGTGACCGCGTTTCGAGCGACCATCAACGCAACGGCCGCCAAGCCGAGCATGGCAATCGACTGCCACGAATCGGCCAGCCAAGTGAGCACGGCCGATCCCGTGCCGGCGGTGGCGACTTCGGGCATCGGTAGATCGGGATAGTCCGTCACTTCCACCAGAGGAAACCGATCTTCACCGGCGGCAACGGCCGGCAGTAGAGGCGTCACGGAACCTTGGATCTTCAGTTTCGTCTCGTCGATCAATTTTTGAAGGTCCGCCTTGGGAAGCACCGGGACGTCGCTTTCAGCCGAGTCGGGATTCTCTTGCAGCCAGTTGTGCCGATGAACTTTGTAGAAGTAGCTGGTCGGGATTCCGATGGAGACGGTCACCCGTTGGACCGCAAGGGCCGCCATCCGGGAGGTCTGAAATTCTTGGTCTGCAATCTTTTCGCTTGTTTTGGTGTCATCCTTCGTCGTGGATGTTTGCATGCTGCTTTCAAGTTTGGCGGGGCGATTGCTTGTCAGCGCATTGGGCGTCGCACCGGGCACACCACCTGGAACGGGGCGAGACGATTCGATTTGGCGTTTCCGAGACGTTTCGCTGATGGAGATGGGTTGGTCAGCGTACGTAATGGACGCTTTCTCGGTGCCCATGGTGGGATCGATCTCGGCAAACGCGGCGACACGGATGTTGCCGTAGCCGGACAGGTGGGAGCGAATCTTCTGTTCGAAGTATGCCTCCGCCTCACGACGTTTCCGCATCAGCGGATCCGAATCGGAAGCCGCCGATGATGCAATCGTACCGTTGGTGTCAATGACCTCCACCTCATCGACGCTCATGCCCGCAAATGAGCCGCTGATCATGCGTTGGATCATATCGATGCGAGAAGACGCCAAGGGTTGACTACCCTCAGGCTGAACCACGACGCTGGCGGTTTGTGGGCGATTGTGTGAGAGCCCAATGCGTTCGCCACGATCGTATTCGACGCTCGCCCAGCGTACGTCGGCGAACGCCGCAATTTTGTTGCCCAGGTCGAGTTCCTTTGCGTGCATCTGACGGGCGTCACGCATCGCGCTGGACTCCCACGCCGTCGATTGCGCGTGAGCCGCTTGGACGCTGGTTCGCAACGAAATGGGGAGTGACTGTGATTCAGCCAACGCGGCCAAAAAATCGCTTCGTTTTTCGGTGGGGATTTCGATGCGACGGCCTTCGCGCCGCCACCCAGTTAGACCGGCAGTGCCAAACGCAACTTCAGCGGCATCCAAGTCACTTTCATCCATCAGCCGTCCGCCCAACAAGTACTCCGTCGACGGGCTGCCGGTTGTTCGAACCAAGAACCCGAGTGCCAGGACGATCGCCACGACCAGCAGGCCCGCGATAATTCGCGAGGGCATTGGCATCGCATTCAGGGTTTGTCGCAGTTGGTCCAGCGTGGGTTGGAACATGGTGGCGTTCAATTCGATTCGTAGAGATTGGCCGCTCGCGACGCGATGAGTGCGGTCCGGCGCCGGGACGGGGCACCGATCGCTCGGCTAGATTTGAATCTGCTGAATCTCGCGATAAGCATCCATCAACTTGTTGCGAATTTGGAGCATCATCCGAAAGGCCAAATCGGCTTTTTGGACGGCCGTGAGCACTTCGGCTTCGTTGACATCCCCGCCGGTGATCATGGAATGAACCATGGCGTCGGCGTTGGTTTGCATTGTGTTGACCTGACGAAACTGATTCACCAGGCCGGTGGTGAGGTTGTCGAGAGTCGGACCTTCGCTCTCGACGTTTCCTAACAACTGAGACGTGAACGAACCGGCCTGTTCGCCGTTGGACTTGGCAATCGCGGAGAGCTGACTGGTCGGCCCGACGCCTCCAGTCATTCGACTCGAAACAGATGAAATTGGATTCATGAAGGGGCTATGCCAAGATGGTAAGTCGTTGACGACTCATGTCTTTGCTGATTTCCATCACGCCGATGTTGGCTTCATAGGCACGCGTGGTTTCGAGGGCATCAACCATCTGCGTGGTGAGGTCGATGTTGGGGTAAGCAACGTAGCCTTCCCATTTACCCTCTTTGATGGCCAGCGGATGATCGGGTTGGTAACGGTAGAGGGGTTGGGCGTCATCTTGCCGAATCGCGGCGACTTTCACTCCAGCGGGTCCGCTCTCGCCCGCGGACTCATCGGTTTGCAACACGACTTGACGCGCCCGATACGGATTGGGTTGCCCGCTTTCATCCACGAGTGAAGACATGTTGGCGATGTTGCCCGAAATGGCGTTGAGCCGCGTTCGCTGCGCCACCAAGGCTGACGTGCTGATATCAAGGGCACTGATCATGTTCTCACTCCAAATGGACGAAACTCATGGACACTGGCTGCGGCCGATTCGAAGGAGGCCACAAGGGTTAGGCGCGTTCCGTTATCGCGGCTCTCATCAGGTCAAATTGGCTACGCATGGTCACGATGGCGACGTCGTGTAAGTGTTTGTTCTTCGCCATCCGCGTGACTTCTTGCTCCAGCGAAACGTCGCTGTTGTCGTGGTACACAATGCCTTCCATCGCATGACGAGGACCTGCGGCGACATCGTCACGAGTGGTCGCTGTGGGTGGTTCGGCCGAGCCGTCGTCTGGCACACTCGTGGCCGCCAATAGGTTGTTTGATTCGAGCGTAGAGGCAGTCGCCTCCGCGAGCGCCGATGACGCTCGTCGCATGGCGGCGACCTTTTGCTGAAACAGATCCTCGGGCGTCCATGCGGCAATGGCGGATGAATCACTCGATGCCGGTGTGTTTCGAGCTTGAATCGAATCGGCCAGTGCGGATTGAAACGCGCCGACATCCAAGTCGCGACTTCGGTAATCTGGTGTGCTGATGTTTGCCAGATTGCCCGCCAGCACCTGGTGACGCCTCTCGGTAAACGCAAGCGTTTTCTCCAAGGCATCGATGGTCGTCGCTTGTAGCGGGTTGAACATGGTGTTGGCGTTACGCGGCTCGGCGGGATGCCTGACGATAGAATGGAATCGAGAGCGTCACGGCGCCACCGCCTTGTGGGCAATTTTGCCAACTGATGTCTGCGGACATCGCCGCAGCGATCATCGGCAGCTTGCAGGGACGTTCGGCGATGTCACGCCCCGTGTCGGCGAGCTCGATGTCCACGCCCGTGGCTGTTTCACAGGCGGTGATGGTCAATTCGCCGCCCGATGGCATCTCGATGAGTGCCTGCCGAATCAAACTATCGAGAACCTGGCATAATGAGGGGGGATCCACAGGCAGGCGAATCTCATTATCAATGTCCACGTCCAGATAGACGGGCGTCGGGTGCGACATCAACAAGGGTGACGCAACGGTTTCGACAACAATGGCTAAAGGATGTTCGCTCCAATCGCCGACCAATGGATGTGACATGGTAGATGTTCCTTCGGACGTGCGGGACTTGCACTGGGGAGTGCACCAACGCGACGGTTACGAAGTCAACCAGGGACGCCGCAAGGTCAATTCATTCTCGCGGCGTCGTTTCTTGTCACTGGCTTCGGCGGCGGCCGCCCTGCCGATCGCCAGTTGCCGCCTGGGCTCGTCCACACCCGAGAGGGTGCGCATCCACGGCCCTTCGATGAACCCCACTCTCTGGGGCGATCATCGCATCATTGAATGCCCACACTGCAAGATTGCAACTCGCGTGGACGAGGTCTTTGTGGATCGTTGTCTTGCCTCCCCCGGTGATGATCGGGTGATCTGTTGGCATTGTGGTGGGCACTGGGGATCGGAGCCCATACGAATGGGCCAACGGGGAACGCCCCACGTCGTTTCGGTACGACCTGACTCACCTCGAATGCTTTCTGTCGGCGATTTGATTCTGATTCGTCGGCAAGACCAGTTGGAAGTCAAGCGTCTGATGGGACGGCCAGGGCAAACACTCCTTCGACTGTCCGACGGGCGTCTGAGCAATGCCGATGAGCCATGGCCAATGAACGGGACGATCATGGTCGACAGCGACGCCAATCGCGATCGTTCACGGTGGACGAGCGATGTGCCCAATGGATGGAACCGCGACCAAATCCGTCACTGGAATGCTTGTGCCAAATCGCCTGATTCGATCGTGCAAATGACCTACCAACATCGTTCGGTCGACCCTGGCAACCGACCCTCCATGATCACCGACAGCATTCCAGGAAACTTGGGATTGTCACGTCGACTCAGTTCGGTCGATGACCTTCGCATTCTGTTGACGATTGCGACGCATACGCGGCCAACACAGAACATGGACCGCGTCTTGGAGGTCGATCATCGCCATCTAAATTCGCCGTGTGAGGGCGCCTTGGGGATGACCATTGATCCTTCGATCGTGTCATCGATTTCAAACATCCGAATCGTCCGGCCGATTCATTACGTCGGCGCCCGATCGGGGTCAAACGCGAAATTTCCGCTCAGGCTTCGAGAAGACCAGTGGTTTGTCATGGGGGATAACCCACCGGTTTCCATCGACAGTCGACACTGGGGGCCGATCTCAACGAATCAAGTCGTCGGCCGTGTCATTCCAATGTGATAGACTCAACGCTTCGAAGCATCGAATCACCACGATCATGAGGCGGTGGATTGGCATTCATTGAATTCGAGTGGTGCACGCCGCTCTATCAGCAATCGCTGGAGTTGCGCCACCGAGCGCTCCGTGATCCCCTGGGCTTAAAATTCACCGCCGAAGAGCTCGATGCCGAGTTCAAGGACCGACACTTCGGATGGACAACCGATGATGGTGATCTGATTGCCGCCGTGCTGGCCCATCGCATGGATGCGACGACGGCCCGGCTTCGGCAGATGGTGGTCTCGCCCGCACATCAGCGGCAAGGAATTGGGCGGCAGTTGTTAGCGGGCACCGAGACCGCATTAAGAGACGAGGGCGTGGCGGAGTTCCAACTACATGCCCGGGAGACCGCGATCCCGTTCTACGAGTCATCGGGTTATGTTGCGGTCGGTGATCCATTCCAACATGTGGGACTCGCACACCAAACCATGTCGAAATCATTCTAGACGAGATCCGAAATCGGTTTCGATCACGTTGGCATTCAATGACGCTGATGCCAATCGGATCGTCTGTATCGTTCTTGCATCAAATGGTCTGCGACCTGACGCATACCCTCGGGTACATCCATGGACGTCGATCCGGCGCCAAATCGTCGTGCCAGGTCATCTTGGAACTGGTTTGGATCAATAGGAACATTGCGAATGAATTGGCGATGGTTTCGACCGCGTCGATAGTCCGGTTGCCTGGGGGCTGTTCGCAGGCAACGCGAGAATTGATCGAGATCGGCACCGTGAAGGACCGTGCCATGGTAGAGGAGATGATGTCGTGCGATCCGTAGGCTATTGCCGGAGAATTTTTGATCGCGCCAAGTGAGATCGCAAACGCCTTGTCGCCGTGCTTCTGGAAGTTGCCGCTGAATGGCCCCCAAGACTCTGTCCATCACGTAGTCATGGGCCGCATCCACCTTTCTTAGAGCTTGTTCGCCTGCCAGACGCAATACAACGGCATACATCAGGCAACCCGTCCCACCGACCACCGTCGCACCTCCGGTACACCGCCGAAGTATCGGAATCAAACTCCGCTCACACTTGGCCCGATTCGTTTCTTCATCGATTTTCGAACTGCGTCCGAGGACAACGGTCGTCCGATCAAACTGCCAAAACCGAATCGACTGATGGTCTCTTGCATCGTCAATGGTGGCACTGCGTTCCAGTTGATGGTCCGCCCAGTTCAGCATCGCTTCGTCGAGGGCCAGTGATACAGACGGATCGTCGTCATCGAGATCGGTGTGTCCGTTGAAGTTCAGCCGTTGCATGGCAACCTAAATCTCGACAATCGCGTCATCCGCCCGTAGCGACTCGATCAACGGAAGTGTCGCGACACGGATCACAGCGACGACGCCCGCCAAAAAACCGAATGCAAAAATGCCCACGAGGATGATCAACGGCTCCCAAATCGGTAACGGGGATGACTGACGAAACCACTGTGGCGCCACGGCGATCACCGCGGTGATCACGCCGATGCCGATTCCCAAACCCAGCAGCCACGCATTCTCTCTAAGCACCAGCCCCGCCAATCGACTGCGGCTAAACCCAATGGCTCGCAGTACCGCAAACTCGCCGCGCCGCTGGAGCACATTTCTCAATTGTGCGACGGCCAATCCGATCGTTCCCAATAGGAGACCCAAGGCTCCTAAGCTCTGGAACGTCGTCAGATACGTATTCTGAACGGCGAGTAAACCAGCGAGCACACGATCCGACGAACGCACGTCCATCCCGGCATCACTCAAACGCGACTCAAGAATTTCAGCGACCTGATCGATTCGACTCGCGTCGGGAAGACTCATCATGAAGAACCGATATCCGGTTTCATCTGGGAAAGCCTCGGTGAAGTTCGATTCACCGATCATCAAGCGGCCCTGCAGCACCGAACCGGCCAGCAAGCCGGCGACCTTAAAAAACACCGGATGGGACGGTTCAAACTCGAACGAACGCACCTCCCCAACGCCGCCTCGCATCTGCAGACTCCACATCGCCGTGTTTTGATCGATTACCACCGGAATCGGATCCTCGGATGATCCCGTTGCCGACGTTTGCAGCGATGACCAGGTGGCTTCACCGGTGTCCATTGATTTCGCCGCCCATGCAAATTCATTGGGCGTGTCTGCGGCCGGAATTCCCAAGACCGTCGGCCGTGTTGCCTGGTAGAGGTTATTGCAGCTGGCATCGTCACCGGGACGCATTCGCCAAGCCATCATGTTGACATCTTTGAGCGAATCAGCGTCGCGTCCAAGGAGTCGTTTTCGAACCGTTGGGTCCGTTAGGTCTTCGTGGATGGGTTGCGCCGAGGTAGCCAACAGCTCGAACCCCCCCGTTCCCTCACTGGTTGGCGACATCCGAAACATCGTCAGGGACAAGATCAGAAACGCCGCCGTCGCCACCAGCGCGATCGTGAGTGTGCTGCGGGTCGGATTGCGGCGTACGCCTGCCAGAGCCAACGCGCCGATCGTGGCTCGCCAAGCGGACCGAATTCGCAACCAATCCAGCACCGCCAACAGAATCGCGGCCAGCAGCAACATGCCTCCGCCAACGAAGGCGCCCGCGGCGGCTTGACCACCCATTGGCACTCCGACAAGCCCGACGACCAGAGCGGCAACGCCGAGGCTGATCGAAAACCGTTTGGTCCATCCAATGCCTTTGGCATGGGAAGTACCTCCCCGCGAGACCAAGATGCTTCGACCAGCCAGCAAAGCGGCCGGGTCGATACGTTTCAAGAATCGAAGCGTCCACCATGCCGCGATCATGCACACGGCCACACCGATGGCACCACCGGCAAACAGCGAACGCGGCGAGGCGTGAAATTCCAGAAATGGAACGGTGACGGCATCGACCCACCATGTACGCAGCGCGGCGATAACCAATCGGGCATAGACGACACCGCCCCCGACTCCGATCGCCCCGCCCAAAATGGCGATGAACCAGATTTCACGCAGCACCAAACTGGAGATTCGGCCCGCGGGCCACCCAGTCGCGGCCAACGTGCCAAACTCACTGAGACGCTGTAACATCCCAAGACGCAACAGCAACACCACCAACATCACCGCCGAGACGATCACAAAGGTAGAGAGCGACAAGAACAACGCGTCAAACGGGGTTGTCCCACGTGATGCCTTCAACTGTTGCTCGCGGATGTGACGCGGCATCCATCCGAGCTCGTCACGAATCGGATCGATGGCCGCGAGGATATCAGCCTCAACCTGATCCAGGTCATTGACCAGCGCTGGATCCAATCGGAGCCCTGTGGTCTGTCCAAAACGGCTGCCGAACAGACGTTGTCCGTCTGCGAGCGGTAGGAATAGTTTTGGAGTCAGTCCCTGCTCGTTCCAATAAAGGTCATCTTCGGCGTCGATTTCTCGAGTCAGCGCAAACGGTAGATCCCAATCGCTAATCGAATCTTGATCTGTCACTCCCGGCACCTCTGGGGTGAGAGACGGATCGTTGTAAGCTGTGATGGGATCATCAAACACCGCCGGCCGACCCCGTCGTGCCGGTCGAGCTGGTCGAGTGATTGGAACGATCATTCGAACCATGGCCGCGAAGGAACGCTCGATTTCCTTACCGCGTTCGACTTCGGGTTCGTAGTAGGCAATGTTCAACGTCGTTCCCACCGTTGCCTTTAGGCGGTCGGCCGTCCATGAATTGATCGCGACCGGGACGGGATCGTCGAGGTTGAACCACTCTCCAGTGCGGCGATCACTTCGGAAATCCGCGGGCAAAGAGAGGGTCGAGCCATCATTCATGGCCGCGATCGTGCTGTAGGGCACGATGAACGCTTCGGGCGCGGCGCTGGCATCGGCTCGTTCGATGACGTTGGCCAAATAGGTCATCACCGGCGTTGCCGACTCGGCCGGAAACGCACCGACGATTTGCTCCACGGCGGCTTCGGGTAGCATCAACTGTTCCGACGTCAGCGAGATGACATCAATGGCATCGCCTCGGGTAATCCGTTCCAGTTTCCATCCCAATGCCGGCAAGCTCAGTCGGATGTCCTCATCGGCCACTGTCTCGGTGAATAGCATGGCGTTGGCCTGACCGTCACGCTCCAGCACGTCGGCGATGGTTTGACGGCGAGCGAATACCGACTGCGGTGCCGCTTGGTTAGGCGATAAAGAAAATCGACCGAGTCCCGCATCGGGAATGATGCCCGTGACAACCATTCGCGGCAGACCTTCGCTGCGGATCTCTCGACGCCCCAAGGGGCTATCGGCGGGAACCGCCGTTTCATCTGGTAGTCGCAGGGTCACCTCATCGCCGATGTGGACGCCCAACTCGTCGGCGGCGGATGCATTCAGAATCACACTATCATCATCCAGCGGATGGCTGGGACGCCATTCATCCAGGTTCAACTCCCAAAAGTCATCATCCACACCGATGATCTGCACACCGCCGACGCGACGAATCGACGGGGAACGCAGTGTTGGGTCACCGGTCGTCGGTGATTGAGAGTGTTCGATACCACCACCGGGAAAGAGGATGATGGCGACGCCGTCGACACCAGGTCCCGTGACGGATTCAAATGGAAAGAACTGTCCGGGCGCAAGGATGGACTCGATTCGCCCCAGCCTCTGGATGGTGAGGTCGCGAAGGCTGCCACGCATCGAGTCGCCTACCAGAAAGGCACCGGTGACGACCGCCGTCGCGGTGGCGACTCCAATGGCAAGCGTTAGCGTCAGCGCGAGTCGATGACGCAACGTGGCAAGCACGATCGAATGCAGCGACAGGGATGTCGTGCGGTCGACGTTGTCTTGCGTGGCGGCGGACATCGGGCGTTCCAGATACCAATGGAGATCATGAATCAAAGGGGAAGTATTCTCGCATGCGATTGGCAGCCAGCCAAGCACGCCCATGCCAGTCACCAAAGATGACGCAAGGACGACCCGTTCGCCGATCGCATTGACTTGGTTCGCTTGACACGCCGCGACGCTTCACTATCTAACTGAACCGTCGCACTTCGATTGCGAAGCCCCGCACGAAACCCCAAGGATCGTTATCGCTCATGGCCGTTCGCGTCGATGTCCCGGAACTGCATCAAGTGTTATCACTGACACCGCCGGACCAGAATGTGATGCTGATCGGTAGGCACGGAATCGGAAAGTCGCAAATCATCGCGGAATACTACCGTCAAAAAGGGATGACGGTGGTGCCCTTTTTTTTGGGTCAGATGAGTGATCCTGGAGACCTCATTGGACTGTTACATAAAGATGAGACGTCTGGTCGTAGTGAGTTTCTGCCGCCGTTCTGGTGGCCGCGGGATAGCCAACCGATCGTACTGTTCCTCGACGAACTGAATCGGGCTCGTCCCGAGATCTTGCAGTCGGTAATGGAGTTGGCACTCAACAAGACGCTCGCGGGAAAGCAGTTGCCCGCGGGCAGCGTCATCATTTCCGCTGTCAACGAAGGTGACGAGTATCAATTGACTGATTTGGATCCCGCTTTGGTATCGCGATTCAATCTGTACGAATTCGCGCCAACGGTGCAGGACTGGACGATTTGGGCGCAGTCGCAGCGGATTGACCGACGAATCATGTCGTTCATCCAAGATCAACCACAATTCCTCGATGGTGAAGGGCTGAGGTCGGCCGAGGAAGTGGCCGACGTGATGTCCGGTCTAGTGAAGACACCCGACCGGCGTGGTTGGGCGCGTGTGTCGCGGATGATCGAACCGCTCGATGATCTACAGCCGCTGCATATTAAGTTGATCGCGGGCATTGTGGGTTCCGCTGCGGCAACGGCGTTTCGAAAGAGCCTCGCAACGGCGCTGCCGGTCAGTGCCGCTGACGTGCTGCTGCACTGGTCGTCACATCGATCCGTTGTCGGCAAACTATCGCTGCCGGAGTTGCTTTTGCTTAATGAGCAATTGATGGCCTTCGTCGCGACGGGCGAGTGTCCCAAGTCAAAAGCGGATCGGGCTCGTTCTGCACTGCTTGCGTACGTCAAGTTACTGCGTCGACGAAAACTAGACGAAGGCGTCGCCCATCTGGTGTCGCTGACCGACAAGGCTGCCTTTGCGGGCGTGATGTCGTTCATTGCCGAATCCATTGAGTTGACTCAATTGCTGACGGACTACATGGAAGGCATTCAGGTTTCGTAGTCGACATGGCCGCCAAGTCACACCGTGTCGCCCAAAGGGACAACAGTCAGCCACATTCCGATGACGCTCGCCAACGCATCACGCGAATCGTGGAAGGCTGGTCATTGACCGAGCCGCTCATGTTTGCGGCGTGGACATTGCACGAGACCGTCCTCACGAAGACCGTTGCGACGATACGCGTCGGTCACGGGCGTGTGGAATGCAATTCCGACTTCATACGTTCACTCACTCGAGCCCAGCTACGGGACGTCTTGCGGTTTGAGGCCACCCGCATTTTGCTGGGCCACCCTTACGCCCGGCGACAGCCTCGGGCGGACGTGGCCTATACGGCAAGCAATATCACCATCCAGGAGTGCTTGCATACGAATCTTCCAATGCCGCGCGCTCGGGACGAATTTGAGGATGATTCGCTGGATCATCAGTATTATGAGTTCTATTACGCCGAGTTAGCTCGTCGCGACGAGGAGCCGCCGACCGACGAGCACCAAGACCCAACGCCGTCACCCGGCGTCGACGAAACCGAGACACCTGGTGAGCCAACACCCACTCCCGTTTCAGGTGACGCCGGCGATGGCGATCAAGATCCATCCGATGAACCAGCGGCCGGCGATGAGTCGGTCGAATCACCCAACCCGCAATCGTCCGATGAGTCGATGACGCCCTCGTCGGACCTTGATTCCTATGCCGATGGCGCCCAACTGGGCGCACAGAACGCGGAGCCTTGGGAATCCGACGACCTATTCAAGGACGAGATCGCCAGCGCTGTCACCGAAGCACAACAGACGGGGCAATGGGGATCGTTACCAGGAACAATTCAGGAACGTTTGATTGCGAACCTGAATCCGCCTCTCGACTACAGAGGCATGTTGAGGCGATTTCGCCAAAGCGTTCTCTCGGTGAATCGCTGCCTCACTCGGATGAAGCTAAGTCGGCGCTACGGTCTTTCGCAGATGGGTAGCCGTTATGACTTTACCACGCGATTGCTACTGGCGGTGGATGTATCTGGCTCCATGAGCCATCGGGAACTTCAGAAAGGCTTCTCCGTCGCCAATCAGTTCTTCCGTTATGGAATTCGAGAGATCGATGTCGTGTGGTTTGATACCACGGTTCACAATGCTCCGGAAACGTTTCGACGCGCTCGCTCCCAGATCAGCATTGTTGGGCGAGGCGGCACGGACTTCCGCTGTCTGGTCGATTTTATTGATGAGCATCGTCAGTATGATGGAATGATCGTCTTCACCGATGGTGAGGCGCCCAAACCACCCGCACCGAACAACCGGCGCACGCAACTGATGTGGTTGTTCAATACCCAGGCGGCCTACAAGAAGATGCATGGTCCGCTCTCGAATCTCGGGCGGACCGCCTACATTCAACCGTCGCGTTGGCGATAAATGGCTGGGCTTGTTCGGTCACGGCGATTCCGAGTCCGCCATGACGATTCCCGGTCATCGGCGCAGCGCAGTGGCCAGCGGACAATCGACGAGCGCGTTGAGGTCACCACGTCGATACTTCTGCAACAGTTGACGCGATCGGGCCGCCAGTTCGCGACGAACTTCGCGGCGCCGACCTCGAACGCGTTCGATCCGCATCTGGTCGTATGCGGTCGTTTGGTGCCGCATCCAGGCGATCACGGCGGCCTCGGCGCGCCGTTCAATGGAAATCCGCTGCGTTCGGGCGACGGTTCCGCTGCCGACGGGCGTCGCGTGCCGCGTGACGGCATCCGCCATTCGCCGCGCGATCGACGCGTGAGCAGGGTCAAATCTTAAGAAACCAATGACGGCACTGCGGAACTGATCGACGTAATCGTCCTGTTTCTTATCGCGCCGTCGTTTCGCGGCAGCTTGTGCCTTTTGATACTCAGGCGTGGCACGCTGTGACTCGATGCTTCGCTTCGCCGCCGCGATCTGCTTGCCGTCCGCCCAGACACCCCGCGAGATTTGACGACGGCCCTTGGCTTCCTTCATCGTCCATGTCGGACCGGCCGCCTTCACGCGTCGCGTCAGCCCGGCATCGCCAGGTGGCAAGAGCGTCCAAGACGCGGGTACATGGACGACATCACCTGATGACAGGCGAACCGTTCCCGGGCGCGGCCCTGGGGCAACTTCCAGTGATTGGTTCACGCAATCACTCGGTGTGGATCGTTTGGTTGATTCGCTCAATGGGCACTTCTGGGGCGGAGAGAGGCGGTGCGGCGGGGCCGCTCGGCGCGACATCGACGAGTTGCCAACGGCACGCCTGTAACCAAAGTATCGGCACTTTGCTGACGAACCAGTAGAGAACCGTTGCCAAGCACGCCGCCGGCGTGAGCAGGATTGCCGCTTGCGTCACCTCGATGAATTCCAGTGACCGGCTGCTCGCGTTTAAATCGATGACGCCCAGCAAAATGGTGAAGAACAACACCCCGATGCTACTGCCAATCGAGCGACCCAGCCATCGTTTCGAGGGTGTTTGGCACAACGAAAGAAGTCGCATCGCACTGAGAGCGACTCCCAACGCTGCACAAACCAGGATCGTAACCATATGCGTCGGTCGCAAATCGACCATGCGCAAGCAACCCAATCCGAGGGCCATGATGAGTGTTGTCGATAGGATGTCGGCGATGCTTAGTGGACGCGGTGCCGTCACTTCTTCGATGGCTCCGACGGTCAAGTGGACCTGTGCATTGCGTTTCGTTAAGCGAACCACGGCTGGCCCGAACCAACAAAAACCGATTGCCAGTACGATCCAATCCTCGGACATCGCCATCGAACGACTGCCGAAACGCCACTCCAAAACGAAGTGTTCGAGCCACACATTCGTGGCGACCAATCCGGTCGAACCGAGCATTCGCCAACCAAGTCGACCGCTGCACCACAGTGGCAAGGCACACGTGAGAATCTGCAGCCCCACCCACGGCACGTAGGCAATCGCAAAAAAGAAGTGTTGGGGCAACGGACCGCTTCGAAGCGTCGTCAGCGGCGCGATCCAGGCATCAATGAGCGCCGAAACGATTAATCCCATCATGGCGACTCCGACCAGGCCCGAACCCCATTGCCTTCGGTTATGCTGACGTCGCATTACGGAGGTGCGACCATTTTCTCGCCCAATTGCCTGATCAAGGATGAACGATGGCGAAGGCCGTCTTGAGCTGACAACATGACATACAATCGAATTGGAACGGCGACATGGCTCTCTCTTCTGATCGTAGCCGCCTTTTCGAGTTCGGTCCAAGCGGATGCGCCCAACGTCGTGCTCTTCTTGGTCGATGATCTCGGCTGGGCCGACTTGGGATGCTATGGCAGCGAATTCCACGAGACGCCTCACATTGACGCTTTGGCCGCTGAGTCGACACGTTTTACGAATGCCTATGCGGCGTGTCCCGTCTGTTCGCCAACGCGGGCGAGCATTTTGACCGGTCGTCACCCCGTCCGCGTCAAGATTACGGATTGGATTCCGGGAATGAGCGCCGACCGAGTGCCGGATCGTAAGTTCGAGCATGTCGATGATCTCGATGAATTGCCGCTTGCAGAGGTGACGCTCGCCGAACTACTCAAGGACGCGGGTTATCAGACTTGGTTCCTGGGGAAGTGGCATTTGGGTGATGATGGGTTTTTGCCGACCGACCAGGGATTCGATGTGAACGTCGGTGGCTGCGAAAAAGGATCGCCGCCGGGTGGTTATTACGCGCCATGGAAGAATCCAAACTTGACCGCCAAACAAAAAGGCGAGTACCTGACCACGCGACTGACCGATGAAGCCATCGATCGAATCGGCGATTCCGGGGACGCCCCGTTCTTCATGATGTTGAGCTATTACAACGTTCACACACCGATCACGGCTGACAAACGCACGATCGATGCTTTCCGCAAGAAGGCCGCTGACACCTTTGATCGCGAGTTGCCCGCGATAGCCGAGCGCGAGGCGCTCAGCCGTTCACGTCAAGACAATCCCGAGTACGCGTCCATGGTCGCGGCCGTCGACACCAGCGTTGGTCGGGTTTTGCAGCAGTTGAAGCAACGCGGGATCGATGACGACACGCTCATTCTGTTCTTTTCCGACAACGGCGGACTGTGTACCAGTCGGCGGATGGGGCCGACCTGCAACCTGCCGCTTCGCTCGGGAAAGGGTTGGCTCTACGAAGGCGGTATTCGCGAACCATTTTTGATTCGGTTACCCAAAGCCATGCGGGCGGCGCCGGGGACGGACAGTGATGTCATCGCCATCAGTACCGATATCGCTCCGACGGTGCTGGACCTGGTTGGCCTGCCACCGCGTGATGACTTGCATTTGGATGGCCAGAGTTTGCGTCCAATCTTGAGTGGTGATGGAAATGCGGTCCAAGCCGCCCGCAGCCGGACCGCATACTGGCATTACCCGCACTACCATGGTTCGACCTGGGCCCCGGGTGCAGCCATTCGGCAGGGACGCTACAAATTAATCGAGTTTTGGGAGGAAGATTGCGTCGAACTGTATGACCTTCAAAGCGATCTTGCGGAATCCAACGACCTGACCCGCACGCATCCGGAGGTCCGCGAAGCGTTGCAAGACGAACTCCATCGGTGGCAATCGAGCCTCGGCGCGACGATGCCTCAACGACGTTAACGAGACCATCACGGCCAATCGCGGTCGCAGACGACTCATCGCTACCCTCCATGTCCGCCAACGGATCGAATCGTGCATGTCCACCACCGTTGAAACCATGCAAGCCGATGCGGCTGAGTTTCGAGAACGCTACCAAGCCGTTCGGGAAATGATCGGCCGGGTGATCGTCGGCCATGACGCGATCGTCGATGGTGTGCTCACGGCGATGCTTTGCCGTGGGCATTGCTTGCTTGAGGGAGTTCCCGGTTTGGGGAAGACCATGCTGGTTCGAACACTTTCGCAAGTGCTCGACCTGAATTTCAGTCGGATCCAATTCACACCCGACCTAATGCCCGCCGATATCCTAGGCACGAACTTGATCGTCGAAGACGAGTCGGGACGTCGCAAATTCGAGTTTCAGCAAGGTCCTGTCTTCACGCAAATCTTGTTGGCCGACGAAATCAATCGCGCGACACCGAAGACGCAGTCGGCGATGTTGGAAACGATGCAGGAAGGTACCGTCACCGCTGGCGGAAATCGATTCGAACTCGATCGACCTTTTTTTGTGCTCGCCACGCAAAATCCGATCGAGCAAGAGGGCACCTATCCACTGCCCGAAGCTCAGATGGATCGGTTCCTCTTCAAACTCGTCGTCGGATACAGCACGCGTGAAGAACTCGGCTTGATCGTCGACCGCACCACACGAGGCGAGGTCGCGGAGATCGAGAAGGTCATGGGCGGCGCCGAGATCCTACGTTGGCAGTCGCTGGTTCGTGATGTGATTCTGGCCCCACATGTCCAGGACTATCTCGTGCGGCTTGTTTTGGCGACCCATCCCGAGGGGCCGCATACGGTGCCAATCACCAATCAGTACGTTCGCTGGGGCAGTAGCCCTCGGGGTGCCCAAACGTTGGCCCTGACGGCCAAAGTGCACGCCCTATTGAATGAGAGATTTAACGTGGCCTTTGAGGACATTCGACGAGTTTTTCTACCGGCGATGCGCCATCGCGTGCTGATGAATTTCGAAGCCCAGGCGGAGGGCATCGACACCGACGACGTGTTGTTGGACATTCTGGAGAAGGTTCCCGAAAAAGGCGATTGATCGCCTGTTGCCAACGTCTTACCTGAATTCACACCTCGTCTCGCCAATGGAGCCCCCATGGCTTCGCCCGCTCCCATCGACATCAGTGCTCAACTGCTTCGAACTCTGCACCGAATCCACAAGCAAAAGGCGGATTTGGCGGGCCAGCTTCGACGGTGCCCGTTGCAAATACAAGCAATCCAATCCTCCGTCGATCAGGCAAAGGCCGACGTCGAAGCCGTTGCGGAGGAACTCAAGAAGACACGCTTAACCTGCGATGAGAAACAGCTGCAACTGCAGTCCCGTGAGGACCACGTGGAGCAGTTACAGGCCAAACTCAACACCGCGGCGACGAACAAGGAATTTTCGTTGCTCAAAGATCAAATTGCCGCCGACGAACAAGCCAATAGCGTTCAGAACGACGAGATTTTCGAGGTGCTCGAACGCATCGATGCGGTGGAGTTGAAACTCCAGGCAGCCCAGCAAACGCTCTTCGACCAGGAGGCCGAGGCGGCGGATCGCTGGAAGGTCATCGAGGCTCGGATGGACGATCTCCGTCAGGACTTGGCGCGCGTTGAAGATCAGTTGCAAGCTGCGGAGAAAGAAATCCCTTCGGCGATGCGGTCCGACTACGAAAGGATCATCGTGTCTCGGGGCGAGGAAGCCCTCGCACCCATCGAGTCCGGCTCGTGCGGTCATTGCTACCAAACGTTGACCGCCCAGCTGATCGACCAGGTGCACTTGTCCAAGCTGGTGCGGTGCCCCAATTGCAATGCGTTCTTGTATTTGCCCGAGGATACTCGAGTGCGATGAAGTTGAGTTTCCGCCCACTATGACTCTGGTCATCGGCATCATCGGTCCGCCGTGTAGTGGGAAGTCCCTGGTGGCCGAGTCCCTTTGTGAGCACGGTGGTCGGTGGATCAATGCCGATCGGATTGCCCAGGGGCAACTCGATGATCCGGAGGTGATAGAGACGTTGCAGGGTCGATGGGGCAGACTGGTACTCCGCGAAGACCACCGAATCGATCGTGGGGAGGTCGCCAGCAAGGTGTTTGGCCGTGATGCGGCGTCTAGGGTGGAATTGCGTTTTCTCGAATCGGTTGTTCACCCGCGAGTACGGCAACAAATTCGCCGCGAACTCAACGAGGCGGTCGATCGGCAGGCTCCTCTTGCGGTCCTGGACGTCCCACTCCTGATCGAGTCCACATGGGACCACGTTTGCGATGATGTCATCTGCATGGAAGTGAGCGAGACGGCGCACGCGGCAATGGCGCGGCAGCGTGGTTGGAACTCCGACGAATTGATGCGGCGGCAACAAAGTCAGATCCCGCTTGCTGAGAAACGTCGACGATCAACGGCTTCCTTTTCGAACAATGGTTCCCGCGACGACTTGGTCGCCCAGGTGTCAACGTTTCTTGCATCAAGACGACCCACCACCGCGGCTTCTTCGCCGCCAGCTGACGGGCATTGCCTCGGAGTCCCGGCAATTTGGTGATCTGGCTCGTTATCAACCGAGACTGGCGGAGATTCTCCCAAAGCGGGTGCCCCTCGGGTCCGGAAGTCGATTGAATTTGTTAGTCTCTGCTTGGAAGGCTCGACCATTGTCCTCGATGCCTCCTGGCTGCCTGTACCGCCCCCGACGGAGACCGACATGTCCCTTTTAACTGACCAAGACGAACTCCAACGCGCCCTGGGCTGGGACAAGTGGCGCGCGACCACGCCAGTGGAGCGTCAGCGGCGTCAAAATTACCTCACATTTCAGTTGGCCTTGGCCGGATTGATTCCGCCAGGCGAAGAAACGCACGAGCAACCTGATGCAGCATTTCCGCCGGAGATGCTCGAGAATCTTCGTGAACGCAATGCGATTCTTCGACGACACCAACCTCATATTGATCGTCGGATTGAGTCCTTCCTGGCAACTTACTTTGGCGACGACGTCGGCTCTGATCCGCTCTTATTGCCCAGACGAGCGTTGATGCTCGACCGCCACGGAATGGCACGCGAATTAAGCCTCCCAGCAGGTTGCAACGAGTACAAGACCGACCAAGTCGAATCCTATCGATGTCTCAACGGCGTGCTCAATAATCCTCGTGCGGACCGTCGCACGACTGCGGGGACGTTCCACATCGTGGAGGGAGGCTTGGCGATCCCGGGTGATAAGCGAGCCGTCCCAAAGCATGTCTTTGTCAACTTGTTTCGTGCTGCCATGAATCCGCCTGCGTCGGATCTGGAGCTACCCTACACTCACCACCAGCCCTCGCCCGCGCGAACTTGGGTGTCGTTGATGTTACGACCACTGGTTGCACCGGAGGTGCCCGGTTACTCCGAAGCAAAGACCATGGAGACTCGATTCTTTGTTCCTGGTTCGTTTGTCAGTAACCTCGATTTCGTGGAGTCCATCTTTGGAAATGCCGGCGACTCATTGATTGCCGCCGGCGACGCGGGGCTGGATGCCAAACACTGGAGCGGTCACACCGGTTGCGTGATTTTGGCAACGCACTTGACCAAATTGACGAAAAAGCAGCTGGGTCTCCCCCACATCAGCGAGGCGACCAGCCGGCAAAAAGCCGATCGAATGTGCTACGAAGACGATTCGGAACTCTACAACGATGGTTCGGCATTCAAGTTGACCTGCCGCGACAACCACGGCGTCGTCGTGACCCTGATTGCCGACAACTACTACGGCTACTGCAAGAAGGAGGTCAAAACGCAACTCAGCTACGCGGCCAACTTGATGGGCAATGCGGAGGAGGAACACGCCGGCGGTGCTTTAGCGTTCGCGTCCTATTCGCTCGGCGACGAATTCCAGGTCAACAGCCGACTCTACAACGGAGCGCACTTCGCCGAGGTCGCCGAGAAGTACTCGGACTTTGTCGATGTTCGCCCGGAGGGCTATGGCGTCGACAAGAATTATCCCAATGTCGTCTATATTCCTGAGAACGCGTTGGCAACGCTCCGCCAACGCTGCATTCGGTGGGTGGACGCGAACGGAGCCGAGCAATCGATCCCACTGTCACCGAGCAAAACGTACATCGCACCGAGCGGTTACAAGATCCAGCTTGAGAAACATCCGTCGGCACCAAGTTGGCGGCTCATCGGCACAGTCGGCGAGGGCGTTTTTTGCCATAAACCGTGCACGGTCAGCGGCGGTGGCAAGTCGGAGATCAGCAAGTCCATTCGGGACTACATGCTATACGGACCGATCTTCATCAAAGATCACGAAGCCGACTTCCAAATGATTGATGACATCTTTCATCGCGAATACGGCAAGCGTTGGTCCGCCAGTTACAAAGGCCGTACCGACTACACCGAGCGACCCTCACGCTCGGTACTTGATTCGCGACGTTCCCTGGGTAGCGTGATCAAGTTGCTCACTCCGTCGCCGGAGTACAGTGACGAGTACAACGCCTGGTTGGCTGAGATCCCCGAGCACGTTTATGCCGCCGTGCTAATCATCAAACGTTTTGTCGCGCCAGGCATGGAGGACGATTGGCGAAAGCACTTTGGCGTCGATATCGTCAACGGTTCACCCGGACATGAACTCAAGATCGGACAACGAGCCCTGGTGGGGACTTACCTGCGGGTCGGTCTGGAGAATGATCGTTGGCGCACCTTTAAGTTGCGGCAAGATTTCATCGCGTCGACGAAAGTGCAGCGAGAAGATGACATTTCCGCGAGCATCGTCGTGCCCGCCGGATCGGTCGAACAGATTGGATCCGCGGTCGCACCGGCGGATAGCTACAAGTTCGTCGAGAACTGCGAGTATCGTCTGTTCCAGCGTCCCGATGACGCGGTGCACCGTGGCTTGGACAAACAAACAGAGTCCGATCTGGCGGCCCCCGGCAATTTCATTAGTAACTTTCAGCCCTTAAGCAGCGAGCAGGCACGCTCGATCACCCAGGATGCCATTGAATTCGATAAGTTCACCGGTCCGATGTCCGATCTGCTGGAGCGTTCCGCGGCGAGCGATTCGGGCTATGTCGTCAGCACATCCGATCCACGGATCGTCGATGGGAAACGCACCAAGAACCCCCGGTACCTCCAGGATCGCCCCGATTTGGTGATGGACGAGGCCACCTATGTCGCGATGAAAGGGATGCAGCTTTTTCGAAAGCTACGTCCCGAGCAGCCGATTCTCACACCGGTCGCCGCCGTCTTATCCGGCCGTCGCAATAATCCGCCCGATCGTGCCGCAGGAATCCGGTCCTTGGCGGTTTACTCACCGCTGCACTATCAGGAACTTCCCGAACTGTGCATGGACTACGTTTGTTCGCTGACGGGAAAAAGCCCCAGCACGACCGGAGCGGGCAGCGAGGGCGCCCTGACCAAGGGACCGTTCAACATGCTGCATCCGGCCATTGATCTCAATAACGTGATTGTCTCGATGATCCTGACGGGGCTCGGTGGTTTCAGTACTCCTGCCGGCCACATCGGCTCCGACTTCGAGGTGGGTCACGACATCTCGCTCTTGATTCCGGAGGTTTGGTGTCGGATGAGTCCCGACGAGCGTGATCCGGTGAAGATGATCGCCGACGAAATGCTTGAACCGATCCAGGACTATTCGTTTGCTGGCAAGACGGTTCCGGCGAGTCGTCTCGGGTATCGGATTACGACCAAGTTTGTTCGAACGTACTTGGCACGGGTCTTCGATAATCCCGCGAAGGTTTTCCCGGATTCAATCCTTCGTCCGGAGACTCAAGATCCCGAAGCCTTCGCCGATGGCGTGCTGCACATCGCCGAAGCCCAAGCGCGGGTCGCGCAGGTTTATCGACATGATTCAGGTTTCGAATTGGCCTGCCCGCCGCTGCGTGCGTTGCTGGACATCATGATCGACGGCGAGCACAAAGGGCATGGAATTGACTCACCGGAAGTTCGCCAATTATTTACCCGTGACGCACTGCTGCAGAGTGATTGGTACCAACGACGTCTGCAAACCAAACAGCATCGTGAAGTGGAGCATTGGCGGGCAATGGAGGAACGGATCGATGCATACCTTCAAGGACCTGAGCACGACGTATCCGTCGAACGGCTCAATCTTCCCGAGAGGCTGCAATACGCCAAGCAGATGCGCCAGCGAGCCCAGTCGGGTGACTATATTGAGACTCTTCACGGCACTTTGGGAGCCGATCCCATGTCGCCGTCGATTTATGATCCGATCATGCTCGACAAATTGGCGAGCGTTTGAGCCGGCCCCACCTCCATCCCCCCTTTTGACGAGATCAAGATGCTTCGTAATCCGCGATACGGATACCACCGCCTGATGGGATTGCCCATGCGTTTCAATTCGCCAGGTTTGTTTCGACTGCCGGCAATGGTTCTCTTATTGACCATCGCATTGTTGGCGTCTGCCCGGCCTGCCCTATCGGACGATGCTGCCGACCTGGAAACGGGTTTCGTGTCCCTGTTTGATGGGGAGTCATTGGATGGTTGGAAGAAATCCGATGAGAATCCCGAGTCCTGCTATGTCGAGGACGGGATGCTGGTCTGCGCCGGCGCACGGTGCCACTTGTTCTATGTCGGGGGACTGGCACCAATGGACGATTTTCACTTCAAGGCCGAAGTGATGACGACACCGGGTTCGAACGCGGGGATCTACTTCCATACTCAGTATCAGGAGACTGGCTGGCCGAAGTATGGGTATGAATGCCAAGTCAATGTGTCCCACAAAGACCCAAAGAAAACGAGCTCGCTCTACGCCGTCGACAACGTTGACGATCCAGGTGTGGACGATGGGGAGTGGTACACCCAAGAAATCATTGTGCGGGACCGGCACATCATTTTGAAAGTCAATGGCAAGACGATGGTCGATCACACCGAACCAGAGAATAAGCCCGCGTTCAGCGATGCGTTCGAAAGACGGCTTGGCGAAGGGACGTTTGCACTTCAAGCTCATGACCCCGATAGCAAAGTCTATTTTCGTAATCTGCGGGTCAAGAAGCTGGATGAATGATTTGAATGTGTTGGTCGTTGGCGGTGGCGGACGTGAACATGCCTTGGCTTGGAAACTCCGTCAGAGCCCCCAGGTATCCCAAGTGTTTGTCGCCCCTGGCAACTCGGGCACAGCCTCGGATGCAACCAACGTCGACATCGACCAATCCGATCATGCGGCGTTGATCGAGTTCGCGCAGTCCAATGACATTGGATTGTGCGTGATCGGACCCGAGGCTCCTTTGGTGGCAGGATTGGCCGACGACCTCCGTGAGGCTGGTCTTCGTGTCTTCGGTCCATCCAAGGCCGCCGCTGAATTGGAAGGTAGCAAGGTATTCTGCAAGAACCTGCTACATTCCGCTGACATCCCCACGGCCGACTATCGGACATTCCGCTCCGGGGAGGATGCGTCTCGGTACATCAAGGATCGATTCAGCGAACCGACCGATCCAGTTCATGTGGTCGTCAAGGCCGATGGACTGGCAGCGGGCAAGGGCGTCGTCGTCTGTACGACCCGTGAAGAAGCGCTCGATGCGATTGATCGTATTGCATCGCGTCGTGAATTTGGTTCGGCGGGTCGCGAACTGATCATCGAGGAAAGACTGACGGGTCCCGAGGTGAGCGTCTTAGCGATCACCGACGGCGAAACGATCATGACCCTGCCACCGGCTCAAGACCACAAGCCAGCCCACGATAACGATACGGGCCCCAACACGGGCGGCATGGGGGCATACTGTCCGACGCCGGTCCTGGATGAAGAGACACTTTCCAGAGTCGAGGAAACGATCCTGGTCCCAGTCGTCCATGCCATGAAACGCACTCGGCGTCCGTTCCAAGGATTGCTGTACGCCGGGCTGATGCTGACTCCCGCCGGCCCGAAAGTGCTCGAGTTCAACGTGCGCTTCGGCGATCCCGAGTGTCAGCCGTTACTGATGCGGCTTAAGACGGATCTTGTGGATGTGATGCAGGCGACCATCGACGGAAATCTTGGCGACCTTGGACCCTTGGAGTTTGATGAGCGCCCCGCCATTTGCGTCGTGATGGCAAGCGAAGGCTATCCGGGTGATTATGCAAAGGGGCACACGATTACGGGGATTCCCGACGCCGATGCAATGGACGATGTCAAGGTGTTTCATGCCGGAACGAAGGTGACCAGTGATGGCATCACGAACAACGGCGGACGTGTCCTGGGCGTGACGGCGATAGGCAATTCGATTAGCGCCGCCAAGTTGCAAGCCTACACTGCCGTGCAGAAAATTCGTTGGAAGGGCGCCTGGTGCCGCAAAGACATCAGTGACAAGGCGCTACAAAGCTCCGCCGTTTGACATTGCTTCTCGACTGATGAATCGGGTGAAGCGGATGGTCGAATCCGTGCCATTGACGCGTGCAAACCAGTTGGGGTGGCCCGTGCTATCGGTCCAACAGTCGCGTGACGTGGACGCAAGAGCCATCGCTCATCACGGTATGACGGGCCAAACGCTGATGCAGAATGCGGGTTCGGCAGCTGCCAAGATCGTTTTGACACGATCCGACGTCGCCAATGCGCGGGTCATCATCCTGGCGGGCCCCGGCAACAATGGTGGCGATGGCTATGTCATCGCGACCGAGCTTGTGAACCAAAGCGTGGATGTGAGTGTTTTGTCTTGCGTTCCCCTGGAACGCCTGCGCGGTGATGCGAGGTGGGCGCATTCCAATGCAATGGATGCGGGCGTCGCAATCAGGGAATGCATCGAAGCGACATCAATGAGCCAGCGGCTTTCTGGGGCTTTGGAGCATCCTGGTCCGGTGATCGTCGTCGATTGCATGCTCGGTACAGGCAGTCAAGGGCCGCCGCGAGAACCGATGTCGACCGCGATCGAGATCATCAACCGGCGACGTCAACAGGGATCGGTTGACCATACAGTTGCCATCGATTTGCCCACAGGCATGGACGGTGATAGCGGTATGGTTGCGTCGTCTGCTTTTCATGCCGATCTGACGCTGACGTTCGTGACTGGCAAACGCGGCATGCTCAACTGTCCTGACCAGGGAATCCTGGGCGACGTCCAAATCCTTGACATCGGGTTGCCTCAAGCGATGCGAGCGGAGTTGGGCATCGCGATGTGAGATCACCCGATTGCTAGAGCACACCTTTTGTGCTGGGGATTGCTCCGCCGGCACGAGGATCCGTTTCAACTGCCATGCGGATCGCCCGGGCGAGAGTCTTGAACACACACTCGGCAATGTGATGCCCGTTGCGACCGTGATGGAGAACAACGTGCAAGTTGCAATTGGCATTGACCGCCAGTGACTGCCAGAAATGTTCGACCAATTCGCTGTCAAACTGCCCGATCTTGGCTGACGTGATCGGAGCGTGATATTCAAATGCGTATCGCCCCCCCATATCGACCGCGGCGGTGACCAAGCATTCGTCCATGGGTAACGTGAAATGCCCGTACCTGCGAACACCCGCTCGCGAGCTGAGAGACGACTCCAGGCACTTGCCGATAGCGATTCCAACGTCTTCGGTCGTGTGGTGATCATCCACATGAAGATCACCGGTGGCATCGACGTCGAGGTCGATCAGAGAATGTTTGGCGAAGAGGTCTAGCATGTGGTCAAGAAAACCGACACCGGTTTGTCGCGTTCCGGCGCCCGTCCCATCCAGATTGAGGATGACGGAAATGTCCGTTTCACCGGTGCGACGTTCGACTTTTGCGGTTCGCGGCGTCATCAATGCATGCCAGGATAGAAAAAGAGGGTGGGGTTGGAGTGCCGAGGAGGGCGACGTTGAAATCGAATCGCGACTAGAGCGTCGTAACACCCGAAAGATGACGCTGCATCATCATAATGCAGGCGTCGATCTGGTCGTCCGTGCCCACGCTGATTCGTAAACCGTCGCCCCATCCTGGGAAGTCCATGTAGCGAACCAAGATTTGGTTGTCGCGCAGGTACTCGTAGATATCTTCATGGCCGCCATCAGGATGCTGGCACCAAACAAAGTTGGCGTGGGATGGTGTGACAAGAAAACCCATGTCTGCCAAGGCTTCCCCTAGCCTCGATCGAGTGGCATTCATTTTTTCGACGATGTCAATCAACCAATCACGGCTATACATGGCGGCTGTCGCGGCGGCGATGGAAATCGCATCGCAGTTGTAGCTGTCTTTGATCTTGGCAAGCTCGGCAACGACGTGAGGCTGAGCGACCAAGAATCCGAATCGAATGCCCGCCAATCCGTATGACTTACTCAGTGTCCGCGTCACCATGATGTGCTCATTCTGCTCGACGAGTCCCAGGCAATTGGCACTGGCGAAATCGACGTAAGCTTCGTCGACGACGAGCGGCCCGCCGAGCGACTCAGCGATGCGTTGGACGTCGTCCGGCGCGACGATGGTTCCGCTGGGGCTATTTGGATTGGGCAGCAATGTCAATTTGAGTTGATCGTGGGCTTCGCCGAACGAATTGGTCAGTTGCCAATCCTCATCAAAATGAATCTGCTCCCACTGCGCACCCTGAATATCCGCCAGCGTTCGGTAGAGAATGTAGCTCGGAAAGGGCAATCGGAGCGATTCATTTTCCCCAACGAAGGCACGGACCAGGATCGTTAGGATTTCGTCGCTGCCATTTCCCGCCAAGATCCACTCGGGCCCTGGCAGGCCGAGTGTCTCGGCGGCAGCACGACGGAACGCGAGGGCGGACGGATCAGGGTATCGATTGAGCGGCCCCGTTGCGGCGTCTTGGATCGCCTTGACCACCGAAGGCGGTGGCGGGTACGGATTCTCATTGGTGTTCAGCTTGATGAACTTACCCGGCGGCGGCTGCTCACCCGGAGCGTACGGCTTCATTTTCGCGAGGGCGTCACGCATCATGGATTCAGTCGTGATGGGGCTGGAAGGCGACGTTACAACTCAAATCGGTCACCGACTTCGAGGATAGCTGGATTCGCATCGGTCTCATCTCGAACTCGCGCCGCCCATGCTTCCGCGTCTTGCGCGATCGGCGGCCAGGTGTTGTAATGAGTCGGTAGAACGTGTTTGGGTTCGATCGCCAGAATCGACGCGATGCAATCATCGATCCCCATCGTAAACAGGTCTCCAATCGGCAGCACCGCCAGGTCGACTCCATGGGCATAATGCCGCATGTCTCCGAAGTACGTCGTATCGCACGCGAAGTAGACTCGTCGATCGTCCAACGTTAACACGAATCCAGCCGCCGATCCGCCGTCCTTGCCGTCCGGCAAACCACTGCTGTGAACCGCGGGAACCATTTTGACATTCACCGTTCCGATTTGCGTCTGGCCTCCCAGGTTCATTCCAACAGGTGCGGGTAGATCGTCCTGGCCAAATCCCTTCTCGCCATACCAGTTGGCGATTTCGAAGTTGGTCACAATCGTGCTTTGATTCGCTTTGGCAATTAGCTCAACATCGGTCACATGATCAAAGTGGCCATGAGACACGAGGATATGAGAAATGTCGACGAGTTCGTCGGGCCGCAGCGTGGCGGCTGGATTATCCGTCAGGAACGGGTCGAGCAGGATTCGTTGTCCACCGATCTCAATGAGCCAGCTGGCGTGGGACAACCATGTGAGCCCGATCGTCATGTTGAGTTTCCTTCGCAAGCCAGAGAAAGTTCGAATTCGACGTGATTACCTTATCCGTCCCGCAGCATCGGCTCTAGCGGCGTCCAGGAAGTGAATGGTTCTGACTTTGACTCGCCGGAGGCTTTCTTGCGCGTCCACCACCCGTCTAGTTCATGGAGCCCTTCTGTGTACAATTGGCGAGTGCCAAGTTCACCTAGGACGGCGCGCCCGTTGCCTCTGCTGGATCACCGGAGCCAAATCTCGTGAAAAAAATTGAAGCCATCGTTCGCCACTTCAAGTTGGAAGATGTCAAGAATGCTCTAACGGATCATGGCATTCACGGGATGACCGTCAGCGAAGTTCGCGGCTTTGGCCGCCAAAAGGGGCACACCGAGATTTATCGGGGGACTGAATACGCCATTGATTTCGTTCCGAAGGTGAAGATCGAAGTTGTGTGTGCCGAGGAAAATTTGCAAACTGTCATCGACACGATCCTTCAAACCGCCCAGACCGGACAGATCGGTGACGGGAAGATCTTCATCAGCGAACTGGAGGATTCCGTGCGAATTCGAACCGGTGAGCGTGGCGAAGAAGCTCTGTAGTCCGAACGTGAGAGTGGGCGACTCGACCCATCGATGAGATGGGTGACGTCCTTCGACGACCAAGGGTGACCCGTTGACTCACTTGGTTTGGAGCCCCCATGGGTTGCTTGAGACGTTGCAGCTCTTCAATGCGACTTCGCCGCATCGGTGTTGGACACTCACATTGGTAGGTCGTCAGTGACAGCTGGTTCGACATTGATCGGCGAGTACCGATCACAGCTCGCCCAAGGACGTCAGCAAATCGAGAAACGGTTTCGCTCTGGGCTTCCGGCGGTGCAAACCGCCAATGCTCTGACGGATCTCTACGATGGCATCATCTCCAATATTTGGGATGAGGCGGTTTCGGCGGCCCGTCGAGATCAAATCGACGATCGTGCATTGGCATGCTTGGCACTGGTGGCGCACGGGGGACTGGGACGTCGTGATTTATCGCCGTTTAGTGACGCTGATTTAATGTTGCTGGCCAAAGGAAACGCAACGGGTGCCGCCGCTCACGTCGCAACGCGATTGGTCCGTGATTTAACCGACGCGGGCTTCGATGTCGGGTTCTCGATTCGAACGGCCGCGGAGGCGCGGTCCTTGGCTTGGTCCGACATCAAGATCTACACGACGTTGACGGAGTCGCGACGGCTGGCCGGATCCAAGCCGGTCTTCGAAGGATTCTTTGAGCGTTTTCGCTCCTCGGCGATGCGACGACGCAATCGGCTCAATGACCGCGCCATCGACGCTCGACGGGAAGAACGTCGCAAGTGGGGTGACTCCAATTACCTACTCCGTCCGAATGTCAAACGGAGCCGAGGTGGCCTGCGCGACATCCAACTCATTCGTTGGCTCGGCTTTGCGTCCTACGGCAAGACGACTCTCGATTCACTGCACCGACTGGGTGCAATCTCGGTGGATGACTTCACGACGCTGCGTCGCGCGCACGGTTTTATGCTGCGTTTACGACACGAGCTGCATTTTCGTAGCGGGCGTGCCCAAGACGTGCTGGACCGACCGACTCAACTGGACATCGCCGGCGCCTGGGGCTACGCGGGTAGGGCGGGCCTGTTGCCGGTCGAGGAGTTCATGCAGGACTACTTCGATCACGCGCGCGGCGTTCGTTACGTGTCCGCGTATGTGGCCGATGACAACCGAGCTCGTTCACGCGTCGCCAGCGCCTGCGAACGCGTCGTTTCGCGCCGGCTTGACAAGTCGATTCGCATGGGACCCTCCCACATTTGGGTGCGGAAGTCCGATCTGGAAGCGTTCAGCCATCGTTTACCCGATGTCTTGCGATTGATGCAGTTGGCGAATCAGCATGGGCGTCGAATTTCTCACCAAACTTGGCAGTCGATCCGAAAGGTGATGCAGGAGAGGACCCTGACGCCGCCCGATCGAGCGTCGGTGGAAGCGTTTCTGGCGTTGCTTTCGAAACCGGGTCGATTGGCGACGCTGCTGCGGCGGCTTCACGAACTGCGGGTCATTGAACAACTGATTCCCGCGATGCGCCGCTGTCGTGGATTGCTTCAATTCAACGCATATCACAAGTACACCGTCGATGCCCACTGCATCCGCGCAGTCGAGGCGGCTACGGACTTCGCGGACCAAGACAGCGCGATGGGACGGCGATACCGTCGACTCAAAGACAAGACGCTCTTGCATTTGGCACTGCTGATTCATGACCTAGGCAAAGGCTATGACGAGGATCATAGCGAGGTTGGCCGACGGATCGCCGTCGACGTTGCCAAATCATTTGATCTTGATCCAGCGTCGGCTGACACGTTGCAGTGGCTGATCCACAAACACTTGCTGATTAACGAAGTCGCATTTCGTCACGACCTTAACGATGCCGATGTCGTGCATCGATTCGCCACCGAGGTGGGATCGATATCACGTCTCGAAATGCTGGTCGTGCACACGGTCGCGGATCTTCAGGCCGTCGGTCCGGACGTGCTGACCGACTGGAAGATGAGTTTGATCGAGGACCTCTATCTGCGCACGCGGCGTTATTTTGAAACGGGCAATTTGCCCGGCGAGGACGAGCCGGAATTGGACGCAAAGCGGGAGCAGATCATTGAGACGCTACGGCAAGAGGATGACGCGGAGTCCATCATTCGCGTCGTCCAACAAATGCCCTACTCTCTGCTACATCGGCATGATGTCGATGGATTGGTCGATGAACTGCGGCGTATTTCAAACTGGTTCGCTGAAGAGTCGGCTTGTTTCTGTTCGGCCCTTCAAGGTGGTAATTTGGTCACCACTCGAATCACCGTCCTCGTCAGAAAAGGGGATTACTGGATCGGAGCCTTTGCAAGAATCACGGCGGCTTTGGCGAGCCAAGGGTTGATCATTCGACGCGCCAACATTGAGACGGTGGGTGATGAAATGCTTTGGGACAACTTTTGGATCGAGGATCCCGATCACCCCGAGGGCGCCCCGGAGCGTCGGCTCAACCGGGTCTGCGAATTGGTGCGCACGTCGGTTCATGATATGGACGCACCGCTGTTGAAGCCCAGACGCACATGGAGCACACGGGGCTCCGCTGAACCCGACCATGTGCGACTGTTGCCGACGAAAGTGGTTTTCGATAACGAAACGTTCGACCACCAAACCATCTTGTCGGTCTTCACTTACGACCGGCAAGGACTCCTATCGGAGATTGCTCGGGTGATGTCGATCGTGGACTTGTCGATTCAATTCGCCAAGATCGATACCCACCTCGACCAGATCGCGGATGTCTTCTACGTCACCGAAGCCGATCAAACTCCGGTGCTGGACCACGATCGCCAAATCGAAATCCGCGATGCGTTGATGAATGTGATCAACAGTCCGAAACTGGACACAGCCAACCCGTGACGGGTGACCCTTCCACGCTCTTCTCGAGATCAGATTCGGAGACGTTCGCAGCGCCCACTCGGGCGAGCAAAGTCGCCTTCAATCAATTCGCTTGGCCGTTTGCCGCACCCCGTTCTGGAACAAGGTCACTGACGCTGCGGGTCCGGTCTCAGCCAAATCGAAGTCCAGTTCAGCATCAACGACCTTGTAATACCATCTGGTCTGTGACTTCGAGAAAACTTGATGGGTGGGTTGGTTCGTCACTCCAACCATCAAACGGTCTCCATCGACACGAACATCGAAAACAAAATTCTTGGCGAGCTGATATTGACCTTCCAGGCGGTGCATCGTTTCTGAATCGACGTCAACCACGCGACGCACCTCCATGGGCTTCGTAGGCATCCCAGCCAGATGTTGCACGATTGCTTGGGCGACTTCGTCGACCTGCGGTGCAGGCCCCGTGTTGGCCAGCACGACCACGCCTGTCCGGAGGCCTCGATTGACAAAGACGGCCGAGTGAAATCCGCCCGTCTGTCCATTGTGCCATCGGGTAGCACCGTCGCGCGCGATCATCCAACCAAGTCCCATCGCAAAGTGAGGAGGCTCCGCATCGCTGTGTTGTTTCCATGCCAGCTCGATGCTCTCACCTAGTGCATTCGATGGCGGATCGAGCGTGAAGTCGATGAATCTCAGCATATCCGCCGTTGTACTACGGATGCCTCCTGCCCCGGGCATGTCCGCGAAATGCCACGGCGACGTCGGTTCACCGACGAGGCGATGTCCGGTGGCAAAACGCTCTTCTTGCGAGGGTGTCAATCCAATGACCGTATCTTGCATCCCCATCGGCTCGGCAATCACGGTACGAAGCAAACCCGCGTAATCCTGTTGCCTATGCTTGGAGAGCATGAATCCAAGCCATGACGCCCCGAAGTTGCTGTACTGAACTTTAGCGCCCGGTGCTTGCGTCAGCTCATAGCCCGCCAGGAACTGGCTTGCGCGTGTCGAGTCGTACCGAGCGTACGGATCGTCGGATTGCAATCCCTTCATGTTGTTGGCTAGTCGAGGTAGGCCAGATCGATGGGTCGCCAAATCGATCCAGCGGATGCGTTGGTCTTTCCAACGAGGAAGCTCGGCGATGCCGTCAACGTGGGCAGGTTGATCAAGTGTCAAGCCGCGGTGAGTCACCGCATCGGCAAGCAGCAGTCCCGTGAAGACTTTGCTAATCGAGCCGATCTCATAGATCGTGTCATCCGCAGGAGCTTCCCCCGAACTGCCGGTCGTCCCACAGTGCAGCGTCCACGTTTGTTCTCTGTGACGGATTCCGACCGAAACGCCATCGACGTACCCGTTCTTGACCAACGGCGAAACAAACGCAAGCAATTGTTCACGCGACGTTTCAACGGCAAAACATGGCTGCAAGACCAGCATTGTCAGCACCACAGCCATCGATATCGTGCCGAAGTGTTTAGATCGTCGTTCGGTCATGGTGTCGTATCCCCTTTTCGAGTTGGGTGATGCCCTGCGTGCGGGGCAGGATGAGCCTTAACGAAGTCAACAGTTCCCTGGCGGTCGACGTTCCAAGTGTCGGGCAAGAAAGAACAAACAATCGGGCGCTTCTCACTGATCGCCCTCTTTGATGAAAGGATCCATCACGCGAGTGACGGGTTCAGCATTGGATGGAGGTGACCAGAAAACGAATTTGGAAAATTCGTCGACAATCGTCGGCGAACTCTCCGAATTCGCACCGAAACGGCTACTCTGTACAACCGACTCAGCCTACCATCATCTCACCGTATCGCGGGGGTCACTCGCGGACGCGGCGGCAAGAGTTTGCCCCTTACCACGACGCGACGCGAGCATGCAAAATTGGCTTCTTGTTGGGCTTGGATTGGTGCAGCGTCAACTCTAAAAAGTGGGGTAGGCATCCTGCCTGCCATCGGGAACGGACGCGGCAAATCACAGGCTGGAAGCCTAGGCTACGACGTCGCGCCAAACCGAAAAATAGGCTGTGACGCGGCACCAGGTGATCATTGAAAATTGCTCGTGCCGCTCCTCAACCCCTGGTAAACTGTTTTGAAACGGGATGATCACTACTTTTGAGTCGGCTGATACCGATGTTTTTGATTCGGCTTCCAAACGGGTTTGACCTTTTGAAAATCATCACAAGCTCAGTAATTTGACGGATGAGCCCGGCTATCGAAACATCGGTGAAACTGCCGAGGAGATTCGAATGCGGAGCGTTGGTGTGGCTTCTTAGGAATGCGAACCACCATCCACGCTGACCCGGGCTAACATTTCCTGACGAGGGACGAATTTGGGTCGTGATAAACGAGAAGTGTCCAAAAATCGACTTTCGACGCCTTCACTGTTTGCCTGGAAGGGAGGTGTCCCAATGACACTCCATACGCCTGAATTTCTCGCTCAACGTCATGCGGCAATGCTGGCTCAGACCGCCGGCCTTGCCGACGTGGATGCGACTGACCCCACTGGTCCGTCAGGACATGCGTATGGTCTGCATAAGAGTGCGATGCTGACCACCGACTACCGCACTCGACTACGGAGAGGCTGCGTGGACGTCACCCCCCACGATGTTGTCGACTGCATGGTCGAGGGCAACGTCAAGAATTGGGTCCTGATGGGACTGCACGGTTTAGTCGGTTACCTGCCGATGCCGAGGGCGACGCAGGATGTGGACGTGATGGTGCCCTACAGCGAGAAACAGCACGTCGTGAAGCTGGTCGCCTCCCGGTGGCCGATGCTGGACCGTGTCGAGCTGTCTCAGGTGGTGCGTTTTGTCGACCCAACGGATATCGATCCGGAAGGCAAACCGAAACCGGTCATCGATGTAATGCTGCCATGGAGCCCGTTTCAGGAAACGATCCTGCGAAAGCATGTGATTCGGGATGACGAGACCGGCAGCCGCTATCCGACCATCGAAGCGGTGTTGGCGTCGAAGTACGCCGCCTTGGTGTCACCCAACCGTAGCCGTGACAAGAAAGAGTATGACGGCGGTGATTTCCGTCGCGTGGTTCGCGCTGGACATCAAACAATCAATCAGGAAGTGTTAAGGGCGTTGGCCAACCAGATTTGGGAGCAAGGCGGTCAGGAAATCCTAGACTTCATTCGCCTGACACTCGAAGACAAGCCGCTGCCGGTCTAAATCGCTTGTTTGTTGCTCAAGGGGCAACGCAATTCCCGCTACGGCAATCCACGTGGCCGTGGCACGTCGCTCAACAATGCCGGACGAGCAGCAGAAAGGGGTGGCAAACAAACCACCCAAAAATTGCTAGCAGAAAACGAACGCCGACCGTAATGAATTTGACGTGCGCAGCGTTCGGCGTTCACAATGATGAACGCAAATTAATGGGTGGCACTCTCTTCTCTGCTCAGGATCGAACCCATCGATCCATTGTTTATTACAACCACACCATGGCCCGCCCCTACCGCCAGGGCCGACGCAAACTCTGGGCAAGATAGGGCGACTGGCGTTGGTGGATCTGCTAGACTCCCTGGGTCGCATTTTTGCAACCCAGCTTCAGGAGTTTTCGATGGCCAAGGAACCGGCCCAAATCATCTCGGCCCAATCCATTCCGAATGAGTTTGAAACGCTCCAAGATCCTCGATCCAACGCCAACCGAGTGCATCAGCTCGGTGATATGATTGTCATCTCGATCATGATTGCTGGCGCTGATGGCCCAAAGGCCATCGGTACTTGGGCACGAAGCAATCAAACATGGCTCCAAGATCGGCTCGAACTACCCGGAGGAATTCCTTCTCACGATACCACTGGCCGCGTCTTGATGGCTCTGAAGCCTGCCGCCTTCCAGAAGTGTTTTGAGCAATGGATCGCTTCCTTATTGGCAAAGCATCCCGAGTTGGACTGGGACATTCTCGCGGTCGACGGCAAGGCGCTTCGTCGATCTCATGATGCAAAGTCAAGTCCTGGCCCCCAGTTGCTTGTTAGTGCTTGGGCAGTGCGTCGCGGCGTCGGCTTGGGGCAACTGGCCACGGCTGAGAAATCGAACGAAATCACCGCAATTCCCAAACTTTTGCCAATCTTGATCTGGAAGGCTCCATCGTCACGATTGATGCCGCAGGGTGCCAGAAGTCGATTGCTGAAAAGATCATTGTTGGCAAAGGCGACTACGTCTTGGCGCTCAAAGGAAACCAAGGCAACCTGCATGAAGCGGTGATCGACTATTTGATCAAGCACATGGAGAACGACTTCGCTGAGATTTCATGTCGTCAGCACACCGAATGCTGCAAAGGTCACGGTCGAGAGGACGAAATCAGCTACTACCAACTGCCTGTTCCCAAGGATCTGCCCGGTCTTGATCAATGGAAAGCCTTGCGAACACTCGGTGTCGCCATCAGGCAAAGTGAATCGGCCAAGAGGTCCACCACCGAAGTTCGTTACTACATCAGTTCGTTACGGCTGAGTGTGAAAAAGTTTGCAGCATTCGTGCGCGGTCACTGGCGCATCGAGAACACGCTTCACTGGTGTTTGGATGTGCCATTCCGCGAAGACGAGAACCGAGTACGAGATCGCACGCTTGCCAACAATCTCGCGTGGTTAAAACGCTTCGCGATCAGCCTGTCAAGCAGGTTGATGACAAAGAGAGCATGGCAATGAGAAGGAGAATGGCAGGATGGAATCCAAACTACCTCGCAAAAGTATTGGGAATTCCGCAGTGAAGTATGCGTTCACCCTGCCCCTACCGCAGCACCTGCAATGGGATGCTGCTGTGTAAACTGATAGAGTCAACAAGCCTATAGAGCATCAAGTCAGGATCGAGGCACTAGTTTTGACGCCGCCGCCGCCGAAAGCCGATGCTGCCTACCACGCCAGCAATACCAGTCAAAATAAGCGATGTTGGCTCAGGAACCGCCGTGACGCGCACATTGTCGAAAGCAATATCTTCGTCGCCCGAATTGAGTGACAAAGTGAAGTGCAAGTCAAGTAGATCACCAGTACCTGCTATGGCCGCCGAGAAAAGCTGAAATGAATCTGTTATCGCTGTCCCTTCACCGACCCCATCAAAATCCGCGTCTACACGAGGTTGCTTGTTAGTTGTGGAGGCAGAACCATTTGGTCGAAGTTCCTGTGCTCGTATCGCAAACAAATTCTGTCTCTCCCCGCCATCAATTGAATACTCAGCCAGGAAGAAGTCTGCGTCGTCCCAGTCTTCGTTAGAACCGTCGTCGTCCTCGGCGAAATAGGCCGAGAATGAGATGTCCGATAAACCCGTGATACTAATACCTTCCCAAGAAAGCGACTGAGTGAAATCCTGAGAGTTTTGATCACCTGACGAAGTAGCTGCGTCAATGTCTTGCCCTCCAAAGTAGCCATCGCCGATTTGGTCATCGTAAGAAACCGCGCTAGCAACCGATAGACCAGGCGAAGGAGCAACCCGACCAAAATAGTCCTCACTTCCGTCCGAAAATTCCGTCACGGAAGTTGTGTAGCCGACGGAGGCGTCTTCAAAGTCCTCAAAGAGGATTTCCATGTCGGCTCGTCCCTCTATCGGCAGGATGAGCAGCGTCAAAAACGCCAGCAAAATTCTTTCTGAAGTCATCGTGAATCTTTCAAGTACGGAACTGAAAACCCGATCTAATCGTCCGCCTACGAGAGGTGGGCTAACCACGCGGCCATCACCCAACCGTTTACGAGAGAGTAACCACGGATCACTGAACAAACAACGTGCTACTTTGGACTGTTATCCTTGTTAACCTGATCTTCTCGGATTCCCCGATCTGATGAGGTTTGCGTGTTGACGTTAGGACGCAACAAGGGCAAGTATGCGACTGTTGGAACCAAACACTCACCCTTATGGGTGGATCCAGGATTTCTTTTGGTCTTCTGCGAGTTCACTCAGTTTCTAGGAACCGAGGCCATGCCTCAAAAGCCTCGCTATGAAGTATCCGATCCTGCCGAAGTGCAGGTCTTTCACAGCGTTTAGCGATGTGCGCGGCGGGCATTTTTTGTGCGTCAAGGACGACTTCACGGGATAAGACCGTGAGCACCGGAAGACGGTGGATTCGAGAGCGTCTGGAGTTCCTAGCCGGGGTCTCTGGGAGAGATTGCCTTACGTACACCATGCACAGCAACCACCCACATTTGGTTTTGCGTATTCGCCGTGATGTGGTGGCACAGTGGAGCAACGAGGAGGTGGTCCGCAAGTGGATGAGACTGTTTCCCAAACGTTGCAAGAAAGACGGGTCACCGGAGGTACGTTTGAAGACGGCGATGGACATGATCGCCAATCAGCAGGACGTGCTGGCCGGGCCACGAAAGCGACTTTCCGATGTCAGCTGGTGAATGCGATGCCTGGCGGAGAGCATCGCCCTGCGCGCCAATCGTGAAGACGAGTGCACCGGTCGGTTCTGGGAAGGTCGCTAGCGGATGCAGGTCTTACTCGAAGAAGCTAGCTTGCCGGCTTGGTCGGCTTATGTGCATCAATAAACCGTGAGAGCTGCAAATGCGGAGACACCCGAGGAAAGCGAATTCACCGCTTCTAGAACAGTATCGATGACCAGTCGGAGCGCGTGGATCGAACCCGTCCAAGCACGCATCAATGGAAACGCAGCCGAGAACGGCGCAGAAGCGGGTGGATGAGCCCGATCGAAATCAATGAGAAGGATGATTCGGTTGGAGCATGCTTGTATGAGTCGGTCGGCCGAGCAAGTACTAAGGGATTGCTTGGCGTGTCGATGTTCTGCTAGTTGGAACTGCTCGATTGGACCGGACGTCAGCTATGCCGTGAAAAAGTCGGTTTCATCCCGGATCATCTCGCCCCGATCCTTTTGCGCATCGGCCTCGATGCGACAGGCTGGTGTGACGTGGTGAAGAAATTTGGTCGCGTGTTTAAGCGAGCGGCCGGCACTCCGGAGAGTCTGGCGGCCGAGGCGATTCGCAGCAGCTAGCATTGGCTGTGTGCACGCGACAATCCACTTGGCCTGCGTTCGGCCTAAACCACCAACAACGTAGCGTCATCCGACAGTCTTCGACGACTTCAAGTGGTTGCGTTACCCATCTAGATCGGGGCCTTCGGGCTGGGCGGCCATCCGCTGGTGGCGTTTGGCGATCTCGGGCTGCCCAAGGTTCTCATACACTGTCGCTAGCTTTTGATGTAGATCTCGTTTCTTCTCGCCTCGGGCGGATACCAGGATCGACTCCAGCAGGGGTAATGCCTCGCGATAGCGTTCTTGCTTGATCCGGATTGCGGCGAGCGTGTCCCTTACAGAACGGCTTTTGGGGGCTCGGCCATAGGCCACTTCGGCCAATTGACTTGCTCGATCGAGATCCGGCTGGTCCGAATGGCTCAGGACCCATGCGAGATTGTTGGCAAAAGCAACCGCCTCCGGATTGAGGTCGATCGCCATTTCAAAGTGGAAGACGGCCGAGGACGCATCCCCTTCCATGAATTTCAGATTGCCCATCGCGAAGTGGGCTGCGGCGACATCATTACCTTCGGCGATCAATTGTTCGAGTGTTTCGCGATAGGCCAGCCGCTGAGCATCTGTTCGGGCTCGAGAGTAAAACGCTTGTAATGCGGCGTAGACTCGGCCGTTGCTTGGGTCCCTGTTGGCCGCCTCGCTCAGCAACCGTAGCCGCCGTTGATCCGAATTGGGTGCGTCTTCGGCGACCTCGGTTGAACGCTTTAGGGCAAAATCGGAAGCGGCGCGTCGCAAGTCGGGCTCGTTAGGTTGTCGGTCAAGGCCATCGTTCAGCAGCCGCCGAACCTCTTCGATTTGGTCGCGTTCATTCAGAATACTCACCAAACGAAGTCGGCTGGGGACATCCTTTGGATCCAGTTCCAGTTTCTTCCGAGCATCCTTCAACGCGTTATCCAACGCCCGCTCGGCATCAATGTCTCGGTTCAGCTCACGCGCCAGCCTGGAAACCTCGTACCACAGTTCAGGCCTGGCTGTTGCCGCCTTGGTTAGTCGCGTAAAGGCTTCATCTGGTTCCTTGGCCGCGAGATGAAATCGCGCCCAAACCAAGTCGCTGTCGGCCGATCTGTCCCACGCACCGTGCGCCAAATGATGTCGAGCCCTTGCCAATAAACCGGCGGTGTCCACACGCGGCTGACCAAGCATACCCAACAATAACTGGGCCTTTGCAATGTGAGCCGGTCCGTAGCCAGCTCTGTCATCGGGCGCGAGCTCATCAAGCTGTTGTTGTGACGCCTGTCGGTCGCCAGCTGCATTCAAGATGACGGCCCAATTGAACTGGTCCTTGATCGTCCCTCGGTCCCCGCTGCCAACGAGTCGGGAATAATAGAATTTGGCTGCTGCAAGGTCACCGTCGGCAATTGCTCGACGAGCCGACTCGCGATACTCATTCGCGATCGAATCGCTAAAAAGAACTGCTCTCGCGACCAGCGCGGAAATCGCCAGCGCGACGATGGTTATTGGCAAAAGGACCAAGTATCGGTTCATTTGGATGTTGGCCTTATTTCGACGTGCGTGCCCATCGGCAAAGTTGAATTGCGAATAACGGGTCGACTACAACTACCATGTACCTTTGTGTGCTGTGGTCGATCACTTGTCGCCAACTTCAGATTCGAACGATTGCCGACGTCGTGGACGCCCAACCTCAATATTCGCAACATCGCTAGCAAATTCATGCCTTTGGAAAACCGGCGGCATGAAAGTTCTCCAACGAAATCGATGTAGCGAGCAGGAAGTACGGGTTCCCAACCTGACCGGCATCGAGGTTAAGCGAACGAATGGAAACGCCCGTTTTACGTGCAGTTGCCGTGATAGCCACTCGCCACGCGAGAGGTTGTGCAGTCCTAGACGAAGTCACGATCAAGTCACTTCCCAGAGTGTCCAATTCGGTTACCTCAAGTCACCAACGGCTCCTGGAGGCCCACCATAAGTCACGTCTTCGATCGCCCAAGGACTTTAATCGGAGCATGCTATGGCGTGAGCGCCTGGGCAACTCGATCCTAAGGCATTAAGTCGGGGGAAAGGTCCTCTCGGTTGACCGCAAGTAACGTCTGATGGCTCAGCAGGTTCCGTGCAAGAGACTCGTCCAATGGACATGCAGATTCGCCAATGATATCTGCTCCCTTGAAAATTCACGCCCATACATCCAACCCGAGTCGCGGGTTCGCGGCAATCGAACCCGGCCGTCTTCCTACGTCTTGCCGTCCAAAAATTAACGGCCACCTCTTAGTTTAGTTTCGCTGCCTATGAAACTCGACCTTTGACTGGTCGATTTTTATGGTTGCATCGCGCGGTGTGAGCCAATCGACCGTCATGGTTCGATTAGGCTTTGATTCGCCCCAAAACCCCTCGGCGAATCAACGAAATACGCTGGACACATTCACGGAGCGAGCGCACCATAAACACGATTTAGTGAACAGGTGAGCAATGTCGTCAGGTCTGTGATCGGCTGGAACGAGGTTTCGAGCACCGCATGAACAGGCACTTTTACCTAAATCGATTGCGACACTTTGGCCATGCACATTGAACAGGACAGCCAATCATGAAAACGTTCGTGGCAGCCATCGCGATTACAGCAACGGTTTGCATGGTGGGCCTGCTCATTTTCGACGTCCATCCTAGCTCTTGGACGCGCGAGGATTTTGAGTCTCTCGTCCGATTGCCGAGCAAGCCATCTGATGAGCCTTCGTCTCCCGCCATTTCCGATCCAGAAGTTGAGATTGGCGATTTGCGACAAACCAGTAGAGAGCCCATAAAATGGACTCGCCCCGCAAAGTCCATTGGTGAATTTGACTGGACGGTTCCCAACGGGGCTAGCTCACCTCAAACGGCTAGTCACTCCTTGGAAGGTGCTTCAACGATTGGCGAGGCCGGTTCGGATTCCCCGACAGAGTGGACGATCGAGCGACGCGTTTCAGCGGTATCCGTTCGACTTGAAAGTGCCGACGGTGCGATTGGGAGTGGGGTCATCGTCGCGGTAGGGCCTCATTCGTTCGAGGTTTTGACCGCCGACCATGTGATAGGTCCTTTGGCTACTGGCCCTCTCCCAGGCTGGCGTGTCACTCATATGGTGATGAGCCATGGAGAGACGAGGTTAAATGGAGATAGTCAATCACACATCCCAGGTATGCGTTGGGCGATGTCGCGATCGCTGACGATCGTGCGTCGCAGCGCTGCCGAGGATTTGGCTTTACTACGAGTGTCTCGTCAGGATCTTTCTGAGACCCCTGTTGCGATATCGAATCTGAGAGCGATATCCAACACGCTGAGGCCTTCAGACCCGTTGGAAACATGGGTCGGAGAGGAGGTATGGACTGTCGATACGACGATTAATCGTGTAGCAGATGTCGGATCCACGTTTGTCGAATCGATCGAGGTAGGCCGACCGACACTTGCGGCCGCGGCAAATCGTTACTTGAAATTGGAGGTGCAGTCGAAGCCTGGGATGTCGGGTAGCGGACTATTTATTCGTGCCGACCCGATTGGGGCAGCTGCATCAGTTCGCCTGATCGGCATCGCAAGCGGTAATAGCAATGGCCGAGCTCATTACGTCGCTCCGTCGGTGATTGCTGATTTCATGTCCAAGATGCCGCGTGGCTCGGTTGCGCAGTGAGGCAGGTTTGCTGCGAAGACAAAAAATCTCCGGATTCTAGGATATTTTTTTGCGATTCCGTCGTCCAATTGAGGGGCGTATGCTCCCATTGTCGCCTGGATACTGGGAGGTCATCGGTTCGTAACGCCGCAGCTAACCCTGAGTAAATTTGTGGCGAGAAATCGAATCCGGATTAGATTGTTAAAATGGAGACCGAAAGGATTGCTTTGGCGGGTTCCCAAATTATGATCCCGCCGTTTGTGATCCACCCCTGCCTGGAAGGGGAATCGAACGCCTCACTGCACCCGTTCCACCCAAACTGAGACCTGACGATGATTCGAAACTGCCTCGCGACGATTGTATATTCGGCCACCTATTTTGCTTTGGTCTTTGGGCTTGCGGGCACTGACCGCCGCGTTCATGCCCAGACTTTTGATCAGATCGGTGGGACTTTCGTACCCTTTACATTTTCTGGTGATCAGGCGGCTGCTTCCCAGTTTGACGCACTGGGACCCGGATTCGGAACACGCGATGACTTCGCGACCGCTTATGACAATTTTAGTTTTGCCGGCACATTGTCGGTCGTTGAGGTCGATTGGGTGGGAGAGTTTTTTGACGATGATTATTTGCTATTTGACCTCCCCGATTTCCAACTTCAGTTTCATGCCGACTCGCCCACAGGACCAAACGGTTCGGAGCCCGGTGCATTGCTCAAGAGTTACGATTTCACGCAGTTCCAAGTGAATGCGACCCCTTTGGCTGACAATTTTGTTTCCTATTCGGTGGATCTTGCCTCCGACCCGTTCGGTGTCACCGGGGGTACTGAATATTGGATTTCCGTGGTTGCGGACGTCGACGTCGATCAGAATGAATGGGGGTTGGCATACAGCGACTCCGGTCCCGATGGGGACGATTTCTCGGTTCAGGATTTCGACTTGGATCTCGTTGGCCCCCGCGACCGATTCTATGATACGCCGGACTTCGCTCTTTCGATCACGGCGGTTCCCGAGCCTGGTTCGCTCGCCATTTTGCTCGTATCCGGATCGATGATGGTACTGCGTCGAAGAAAGCGGACTCTGTAGGCTAGTTTGTCGTCCCCCGAGCTTGACTATGACTGTTCTGCGGTCTATCATGCCACCTATCGTTACTTCCTAGGAAAATTGTGATGAGTCTTAAATACATCATTTCGTCCGGAGCAATTGCGACTTTCGTTGCTTTTAGCTGGACGGCAGCGGCGTTGTCTCAGTCGGATACAGCTAGTGAGTCAGTTTCACGTCCGCTCGCGGCGCAGCCGTCATTTGTAGCGGAGAACGATGAAGTACTAGGTAATTGGGAATTTACACGAGGGCGTGGCCGTCCAAGATGCCGGTTCATCAACAACGGCTAGAGGCACGCTGACGCCGCAGGGCGGTGGAGTTGCCGCCTTTGTTATCAACTGAAACTGTTTTCACCAACCTGGATTTTGTTGGTGAGCCGATGGTTGAGGGAGATGTTGATTTGTCTACTCCCAAGATGACGGTGGTAGCCGCTCTGAAGTAGATGTGAGACTTGGTCTGGTGGAGGTCGTGCCAGGAGATGGCTCGATTTTTTCGCGTGGACGAAGTGAGATGGATGGTCGTCCAGGTACGTACACGTCTGTACCTAGTAGAGCGTGCCAGTTGGCGAAAATGGGGTTGATGTTCTCAAGCTGAATGTCCCGGTCACTCACTCCCACCTCAACGACCCATTTTTGGGGTGACCTGAGTAGTCACACGCTGGTAGTCATCTTGGTCGCGGCACCTTGGTGGATGGGGTGTGCCGATGCCATCGGCGAGTTCTATTTGACAGCTGCAGTCGCAATTGCGCTGATGTGTGGTGCCGCCGCACTGATGCTTGAATCGCCGCTCATTTGGCCGAGGGGTCGTACGTCCCATTGGCTTGCTGGCGGAATCCTGCTGATGTCAGCAGTAGCGGTGGTCCAGCTGCTTTTCGTGCCTTCTTGGTTCCAGAGATTTGTGGCGCCAGGTGTCCAAGATTGGATCTGGCGACTCCCTCCGAATACATCAGCAGAGAGTGGTTTAGATGACGTCGTTTGGGGAGCCGGGAGCCGTCTCGGGCTGAATGCCGGTGGCAGCTTGCAATTTGCCGTTCGGCTGCTCGTTGCCGCCTGTTTGGTTGCCGTGGTCTACAACACTCGCGATGCGGGACGGCTATTGAAGAGAATTGCGATTGCATCGTTGGCAGTGGGCACGGCCGTCGCATTCTTTGGCTTAGCTCAGCACTATGGCTCACACGATCGGCTGCTCTATTGGAGCATCCCAGTGGAAGGAGGCCTAGGATTTGGTCCATTCATCAATCGAAATCACTATCCGTTTTTCTTGAATCTGTCCTTGGGTTTGACGATCGGACTTCTCCTAGAACGATTGGATCGATCGGGAAAATCATGGCGATTGGTGGCGTCCGATCCTCTAGTGGCCTGGCTGGTAGCAGCGATTGGCGTCATGGTCGCCAGCTTGATTGTATGTGTCTCCAGGGGTGGTGTGCTTTCGGGATTCTTGGCAATCGCAATCGTGGCGATGCGACGGTTTCGGGTCCACACGGCACCGAGGGGAGTGTTGGTCGCTGTTCTCGTTTCTGTGCCAGTGATCATCCTGCTGATCTGGGTTGGATTCGATTTGCAGGCGTCGCGGCTGAATATGCTGGCGCAGGCGGATCGATATCAAAGTGACGGACGATGGTTTCTTTGGAAAGCGGCCCTCCAGAGCGTTCCCGAATTCCTGTGGTTCGGCTCTGGCGGTGAGACATATCGGCACTGGGAAACCATTTACCCAGTCGGAGACGTTGCTTGGAACAGTGCCGACGCGATATCTCTGCGGGCGGACAATGAGTTTCTGGATGTGCTGAACGAATACGGTCTGTTTGGCTTGGCAGGATTGCTGATGGTGGCTGGCGCGGTTGCGGTTCAGATTTGGCGTTCCAGCCGCGAGGACGGTTTGGCAGCTGGTGCATCGATCGGTTTGCTGGCGGTCTTGCTGCACAGCACCGTCGATTTCGGATTGCGTGTTCCGTCGACGGGGCTCCTGGCGGTGGTTGTGGCAGCGCTTCTCTGCAGTCGTCGAGATACCACCGCCGGTCGACGTTCGAGGCGGCGATCCAACAGTGCATCGCGCAAGCACTCGGTTGCCTCAGTGGCACCGATCCACGGGGATCGCCGCTTAAGTCGTTTGATGGGAGTAGGTCTCGCCGTTACGCTCGCGATGATTTCGATCTTTGCCATCCGGGTGCGGCGACGATACTTCGATGCCGAGCAGGCACGCTGGTTGGCGCAGGGCCAGCTGGCGGACTTTGCATACGCCGATGCTTTGGCATCGATGCAGAATGCGGTTGCTGCCACACCTGAGGATGTATTCATGCGGACGGAGTTGATTCGGACGGCAGAGTATGTCAGCGATCGCGCTCGCAGTGATCAAGAGAGGCAGTCAGCGATCGCCTTGATCCTGCAGCACAGCGAAATCTTGAGACAACTATGTCCATTGTCCTGGCGGCCGTATGCATGGATCGCGCAGTACGATTCCGGCCTCAGTGCCGAAGGTCGATTGGCATGGGCTCAAGCGGCTCGTAAACTTCATCCAACTCAGCCAGACTTGTCGTTCTTGGTCGGTCGATTTGAGGTTGAGCAAAATGGCTTGCAATCCGCCTTACCGCCCTGGCGAGACTCTCTGGAGTCGTCGCTTTCGCACCTTGACGAGATCCTGACGCTTGCCTCCCGCAGCGTACCAGCCGAAGAGTTCATCGACGATTTGATGCCGGATGATCCCGTTGTGACGCTCGAGTCGGCAGAGCGTCTGGAGGGCAATGCTCGAGAGCAACTACTCGAGCGGACCTTGGCCCTGTTACGCGATCCCGGACAAACCAATCGAAATTATAAACCTGGGCAGATCCAAGAACTTCGATCGCGGGCGTTATCCGGTTTGGGCCGCGACGATGAAGCGATCGCGGCGATTCGCCGCGCGATCAATCAGCAACCCGACAACCTGACATGGCGTTTGCGGTTGGCGGGAATGTGCATCCAGGCGGACCGTCTCGACGAGGCGACTCGAGAAGTGCGCATCGCGCTAACCATGAATCCGCGCAACCGGACCGCCGAGTCACTTCAAGATGAAATTTCGCGTTTGAAAGCGGCGGCACGCAACGTGTCGCCATGATCGCTTAGCAGGATCGGTTCCTTAAAAACCGTAGTGAAAACGGTAGGTAGGACGGGCGCGGTAGACCGGGCCTGGACGATGAAAACCAGGATGTGCATAGACACGGGGCTGAACCACAATTGGTGCGGGTGCCACGTATGTCGTCGGCGGAGAGACGACGAACGGATTGCCAACAGGTGCCCGCTGCATGGCCGTGATAACGGATTCGCTGACACCTTGTTGATGCAGTGCAATGATGTCGGAAACCTGCGGCTGAGTCACGACGCCGCGCGTTTGAATCTGATTCAGGATCACGGTTTCGCTCACGCCGCTGCGGCTCATGGTGACGATATCACTCATGGAGACGGCTCCCGAGGATGGAGGGGCTGTGTAAACGGTTCGCGATGGTATCGATTGTGAGGGATAGGCTGGATAACTGCGGATCTCCTTGTCCTGAGCATTCCCCAGTAGTCCGCCCGCGACCGCTCCCAGCGCGCCACCAATCGCGGCACCTGCGCCGGCTTCGTCGTTGTTGTCGCCGATGATGGCACCGGCGATGGCGCCCGTGATCCCACCCAGCGTGGCACCACGTTGCGTATTTTGCTGTGCCATCACGTGGGACGGACTGCCGAGAAAGGCAAGCGATGCAAGGAAAGCCCCGATGGGAGTGCGACGAAATTTGGGTGTGAATCGGAGCGACATGACATGGCCACCGGTGTGGGAGAGGAGTTGCAACTCGATAGCTCGGCGATCGAACACGACACAAGCTGGTTTTCTTCTAATTTCGACACGTCCCCGAGGACAACGCCAATCTTTTGATGACGGTGACGGAAGGGGGACTTGATGGCTACGATACGAGTTTCACGCAATTTTCAGCCATAGAACGACGTTGAAGTTACCCGCACCTTCGATACGGAAACTTTTTCGAGAGACGTTTTCGGGCGCGCAGCCCATCGACGTCGAATTGCACGATCGCCCCGGCGTGATGAAGTGGTGGCATGATCAGTTGGAGTCGCTTGACGGTGTCCGCGTGACAAAACACCCGGGTGATCGCGACTCGCGGAGTCGGACAATCTGTCGTTTTACGATCCCTGATCCGCATGACACAGGAACCTATTGGCGGACAAACGAACTGCGTCTTGAAACCAACGATGCGCATGAATTGCAAATTCGCTCATTCAATTTCAAGTCGGCTCAACAGGTGGCCTCGGTAAGTGACTTTCGTGAGATCGAACTACTCGTACGCCGAGTTCTCGATCGATATGCGTCGCGTCGGGCCGCCGAGATCAAACGCGAAAAGGTGCGCCAGTTCAAGACGCAAGCGATCGTCGCAAGCGTGCGGAAGTTGGCCGAGGAAGAGGGTCTTGACTTTGCCACCACCTCCGACAAGACCAAGCTAAGACTGTTTGTACGCTTATCCAAACAGCATGTCGTGGGAATCGACATTCCATTCCGTCAATTCGATACCGTGCTACCACAACTGAAATCGACAATTGCCACGCTGCAACATCTGTATGAGCAGGGTCTCCGATTTCAAATCGCGACCGATCGGATATTACCTTTTGAAACCACTTGGATTCGTTGCGGTGACGGGTTGGATCCTTAATGACCCAATCGTCATCGTCGTTGCGACATGAGCTTAGCCGGCTGATCACGACGATTCGCGTTATCGATGCAACACGAATGAGCCGCTCAGATTGTCAGAGCTCCCAAGTGGTGCGGCAGGTTCTTCATTAATTGAAGCCTCTCGAGGGTCTTCGGTTCCTCGGCAAGCTAGAAGCTCATTGAGGGCTAGCAATGCGCCGGCTCGTTCGGGCATTTTCCATTCAGTTCAAATGGATCGTGCAGCCGTCTGCACTCCGATCAGCGATGAATTCAATGAAGATCAAGCATGCCAGCCAACCGAAGCGGCGGGGTCGATCCGGTCTTGCGGTCACTGAGCTCGCAGTGGGCCTGCCAGTCATGGTGTTGGTGTTCATGGCGACCATGGAGGTTTGCACCATGATTCGCCTCAAGCAAAAACTCAAAATGGCGGCCTATGAGGGCGCTCGCGTCGGAGCGCTACCCGGATCTGCGACTGACAACGTGCTCTGGCAGTGCGAGACTCTGTGCGACCAACATGGTCTGCAAGATGCAACCACGTCATTATCGCCTTCCAATCCAGCCTCCCTTGATTCGGGGGATTGGTTTCAAGTGGAGGTCAGTGCTCCCTACGCATCCAATTCGCTAACGGGATCTTGGACTCTCCAGGATTTTCAGCTCAGCGAGTCCGTTACCATTCAGAAGCCGTGACTTGAGCGCCGCGATGATCCGATCTTCACTAACTCCACGACTGGCAAAGCGCCACCCAAATTCCAGGCGTCAAGGATCGATTCTGGTAATGTTGGCAATCATGCTGCCAGTATTGTTCTTGCTTGCCGCATACGCGATCAACATCGCCTACCTGGAAGCGATCAACACCGATGTGCAGGTTGTTGCTGATGTGGCTGTCCAGGCGGCCGGTCGAGCTTACATCCAAACTGAGGACGTTGGTGCATCGCTGGCGGCAGCTCAAGATGCTGCCTCGCGCAATCCGGTCGGTGGCGTCACCGTTCCGATCAGCATGTCCGACCTGCAATTTGGTATTAGCCGTCGTGCGTCCGTCAACTCGGCTTATTCCTTCACACCTGTTTCGGCCGGAACGACTGGCAATGCGGTTCGCCTTGAAACCAGCACACTTCATAACGCCGCGACATCACCCCTGACGCCAGCGTTTCCGACCTTCGGAGTCGACTTCGATATCCGCCCCGAACGCGTGGCAATCAGTACTCAAAGCACCATGGATGTCGCATTGGTGATCGATCGGAGCGGATCCATGGCTTACGGCGCTACTGAAATGCCCAATCCGTACGCGCCGCCCGTCAGCGCTCCACCGGGTTGGAACTTTGGACAACCGGTCCCGCCAAATGCGAGGTGGCTGGATCTCGTGGCGTCGATCCAGGTGTTCAGCAATCATCTCAATGATTCGCCACAGCGTGAACAGCTTAGTTTATCCACTTACGCGGGCACGACATCGACGGATACTCGACTCACGTATGACTTTAATGCAGTTGTAGCCGCGTTGAACGGACACTCCGCTGCCTTCCAAGGAGGCAATACGGCGATCGGCCTCGGCATTCGCGAAGGTTTGGGCGCGTTGACCGATCCGACGTTGTCTCGCGATTTCGCGGTCAGGGTGATGATTCTGATGACGGATGGTATTCACAATCAAAACGTGAATCCAGAAAACGTCATGTCTGAGTTGAAAAGCGCGGGAGTCACGCTGTTCACCGTGACGTTTAGCGATTCCGCCGATAAGACACGCATGGCCAAACTTGCGGCTTCCGGAGGTGGTGCCCACTTCCACGCCGCCAATGCGGCACAGTTGATTGTCGCGTTCGAAGAAATCGCCAAGTCACTCCCATCGTTGATGACGAAATAATCCGAGCTCAGCTAGTAGGCCGTCCCCATCTGTGGGCCGCCTGATCTCAACTACTCCGGTGCAGGCCACTGAAAATGATGCGTCCTAAAGCTCACAAGCGTCGAGGTGCCACTGCCGTCGAGATGGCGGTGGTCTCGACCGTCTTGTTTTCCCTCTTGTTGGGTGGTCTCGAATTGTCGCGAGTGACGATGCTTCGTCATTCTGCTGAGTACGCCTCTTATCTGGGCGCGCGACGCGGCATCATCTCAGGTGCTACTGCGGCAGACGCCCGCCAATCCTGTCAGGATCATCTTGACGATCTTGGTGTGCGTAATGCCATCATTACCGTCTCGCCGAGCACCATCGTCGAATCGACGACCGATGTGAGTGTGGACGTCCAAATTCCAATGGACACCAATGGTTGGGTTGCGCCGTTGTATTTCCTAGGCGCCGTTGGAGGAGAAACGACGCTGCTGACCGAACGAGCGGCGATGGTCATGGGACGCAGCCTGCCGACGAGACCGACGCCTCCTCCAGCACCCAAACCAAGTCCACCCGACGATGACGACGACGACGACGATGATGACGATGATGACGACGATGACGACGATGATGACGATGACGACGATGATGACGATGATGACGATTCCACACCAAAACCGACACCTTCTCCAACACCAAAACCATCACCCGCGCCCACTCCAAAACCAACGCCCGCTCCAACGCCGAAGCCGTCACCACCGCCGCCGCCGAAGCCAAGGTTCGCCCTGTAGTTGTCGTGAGGCTGCGATTCGAACAAGTTTCGCGTTGTCCTCCTCGAATTACGTGTGGCCGAACATCGTTCGCGATTCGTTGATGGAAGCCTCCGTGAGCACCATATCCAACCTCGTTGAGGCATTCACGCACGCTTGCGCCAGAACTGCGGCGGACATACTGGCCAGGCCTCGATACCGCAGCGTTTTAACGACACGGATGTCGGCGTCACGCAGATGCTTACGAATGCTCGTCTCCGCATCGGGTGATTGAGCCAGGATTCCCATCCCGGGGACAACCAATTGGCTAGCTCGAAATGAGACTTGGTCGCCGATCATGATGAGGGACATTGGAGCACGCACCACCCTCAAGCGGCGTGCCGCGACCAACATCGGCATGAACCGCTGAAAAAAGCCCATCCAGAGTACATTGCAATGGATCCCGTCAGCATCCGGGTCCATCAGCAACGTGACCGTTTGGTACCGACAAGCGTCATCCAAATCCGCCAACATGTCGGCGGGATCCGGTCTAAGAAACGATTGGCCGCGAAGCGTCGTCGCGAGTCGACGAATCATTGGATTGTGTTGCAATGCACTGGATGACGCGCGCGATGTGTTGGGTGGCTTGCCCTGCATAGCCAAGATGGCCTGGTTTTCTCGATCACGGACCCGATCAACCGACTTGGCGGCGCTGTCACCTTCCACGATGAGCAACTCGGACGCTGGCCCTGCTTTGCATTCATAGAGAACCGGCGGCCGACCGTGTTGCCCACTCACGCGAGTGATCTCAGGTCGGCAATGAGGGACCTCATTGACTGGTAACGCTGATCTGGTGACTTCGCAAGCGCCTTCATCACGACCCGATCGGCTGCCTCGGAGATGCCATCATCTGGTCGAGCTTCGCTGGGTGGCCGCACATCCATCGTCCGGATGCGGTCAAATGTGTCATCGATTGTCGCCCCACGGAAGGGCTCACGAATGGCCAGCACTTCGTAGAGCACGACACCGACGCTAAACACATCCGAGCGTTCGTCAATGCTCCGTAAACCAACGACCTGTTCGGGCGACATGTACAGTGGCGTCCCAGGACGTTGGCCTCCCCCGGTGAGTGTTTGTAATTGGGACGCTGATTCATCAACGCCCGGCGATAGACCACTCTGGCGCACGGGCTGGTTATCGTCAGCGTGACCCCAAACTTTCGCGGTTCCCCAATCCAATAGAATCACCTCGCCGAAATTACCAATGCAGATGTTCTCCGGTTTCACGTCGCGGTGAATAACGCCACGAGCATGCGCGTACGCAAGGGCTTGACATGCATCCGCAACGATTTCAATTCGTCGCTTGATCGGAAACGCGGCGGTCGTTTCTTCGTCGCCGCGGGCGATTCGTTTAAGTGTTTCGAAGAGATTCTCACCCGAGATTCGCTTCATGACAAAGTAAACGCCCTCGACGAGGTCCTCGCCGATGTCGTACACCGGGACCGTATTGGGGTGTTGCAGCTGGGCGGTCACACGGGCTTCGCGCAGCAAGCGTCGGCGTTCGAGTCGATTGTTGCGCAGCGATGCCTGCAGCTTCTTGATCGCAACCGTCCGGCCAATCAGCGTATCGAATGCTGACACGAGCGTGCCGGCACCTCCTTCGGCCATGGGGCGTACATTGCTGTACCGGCGAAGCCCCACGGGGACATTGCGTGGAAGGGCCGGGTCCGTCCCGGACAATAAGATGGTAGGCTCGATGGACATCTCGGGATTGTACCGAGCGCACGACGAATGAAACCAGGATGGTCGACTCGATTGGAAGTCGATGAAGGTTTACCAGCGAATGAATGACCTCAATGCAGAGTCTTTGGTGACGATCACGCAGCGCCCCACCGAAGCCGAAGCAAGCGTCTTCGTGAGTATTCTGCGCGACGCAGGTATTCAGGCCGTCGCCGTGGGCGGGTTCACCGCCGGATTTCGCGCGGAAGCGCCCGGCTGGGTCCAGATCAAGACGTTGCAGCGAGATGCCGATGCTGCCAAACAGGTTTTGGCTGAATTGCGTCGAATCGAAACGGATTGAGACAAGATGTCGATAGCGAGGACACGATATGACGAGATACCGTATCCAGACTTCATTCATTTACGAACGGACCCGGCGCACTTAGCCGCGATCGCCCAACTGCACGGTGTGCCGTCTGCGTCGCCGACATCATGTCGCGTTCTCGAACTTGGCTGCGGCCGCGGCGCCAACCTCCTGTCGCTGGCATCGCTCTATCCAGAGAGCGAGTTCCTGGGCGTCGACCTTTCAGCTTCTCAGATCGAGGCGGGAGAGCAGCGTCGTCAACTTGCCGGACTTTCCAACGTCAACCTTCGTCAGCATGACATCCAAGGCGGCTTGATCGACCAGGAGCCCTTTGACTTCATCATTGCCCACGGAGTCTATTCGTGGGTGCCCAAGTCGGTGCGTGACCAGCTACTGACCATCTGTCGAGACGCGTTGTCGCCGCAAGGCCTGGCGGTGATTAGCTTCAATGCGTACCCAGGATGGCACATGAAGTCCATTGCGAGGGATATTCTGCGTGATCTGGCCAGTAGGCCAACTGGTTCTGCCGACCCAACCAACGCGATTGGAGTCGCAAGAGATCACTTGGCCCAGATCTCCGAGATCGTTCCAAAACAGTCTGCTTATGGGATGGTTCTGCGTGAGCAGGTTGCGCTACTCGCCCAGTCTGATCTTGCCTACCTGCACCACGAGCAGTTCGAGTCGGTTAACGAGCCGTGTCTCTTCTCCGATTTCGCGAAGGATTTATCGAAGCGACAACTACAGCACGTCGCTGATGCAAATGTGGTTTCAGTCGAAAAGACTGGATTGCCAAAGGAGACACGGGATGAACTTTCCAAGCTACCGTCAACGGTCGCTGAACAACGCCTCGATTTTTTGATCAACCGTACGTTTCGTGAGTCAATCATTACGCACGAATCGACGAAGCTTCGCCGAGACGTTGATTTGGCTGAGCTAGAGACTCTCGAGTTGAGTGCGAGCATCCGATTGCGCTGGACAACGGATGATCATGACGTGGAGATGCGTTCGGAGACACCGGTTTCGTTTAGCACGTCCAGCGGATTGTCGGGGGTGCTGCGATCGGCCGTTACCAAGGCGGCTGTGCATTGCCTTGGACGCGCGTGGCCCGAGTCGATGTCTTGGACGACACTGGTTGAGGAGTCCGCGGTGAGTTGTGGCATCGACCTTCAACAATCGGATGCCAATCTGCTCCTCCAGCGAGACTGTTGGACATTAATCGAGACCGGCTCAATGCAGGTGCGACGAGGACCGATCCCTTGTCGGCGCCATGCTGGCGAGCGGCCGCGGGCAAGCCGACTTGCCCGCGTGATCGCACGGGACATTATCGAGTCGTGTCGCAATGCGATCGTTCCAACCCAACGCCATACTGGAGTGAACATGGATACCTCGGTCGCATCGGTCCTTGACCTGCTCACTGGCGAACGGTCGGTGCAAGACTTGGAGCGAGACTGGACGGCGGCACGTCGAGATTCGGACGCCGCGATGCCGGTCGAACCAATGCGGCACTTGACGGTTGAACTAGACCGGCTCGCGCAAGCCGGATTCATCTTGCCGACGTGAGCTGCGTGCATTGCTGCGAGGGGATTCCGCGTTTGCTGTCTCAAACACGGCGCGTTTCGCACGCCTCCGTTCGTCCTGCGTACGTCGGTCCAGATCGAACGATCTTGTGGCCCCAGCTGAAGGGATCAAGCGAACACATCCGCCGGGTTCTCTTTACCGACCTTTTCCCGAAGCTCCTTGCATGCATCGGATGGATTGCTACAAAGCGAACAACGTGACGTTCCGTCCGGATCCGTCTGAGCATTCAGGCCGCCACAAGATCCGCTGATCGACTTGCGGCCGAATATCACGCCGACTGCCATGGCAATCAGAATGGCCGACAACCCCACCAAAGTCATGATCGCAACCGGCAACATTTGTCTGGCAAACGTTGCTGCGGCCGTTGAAGATCCTGGCATGGAAGTCGCGTTGGACCCCTGTTCGGACATCGACTCGGCGATCGTCTTCAGATCACCTGTCCCAGTGAGTTGGAAGCCCTTTTCAGTGCGCTCGATGACGAGCACGGTCATCCCAAGGCGTTCGACGATTGGTCGGCTCTTTGCCAATCCCAACACATTGAAGCTGGTTGCCCAGGCATCGGCCGACATGCACGAATCCGCAATCACCGTCACGGAAGCAACGTCGTGTACCACCGGCCGCCTGGTCGTTGGGTCGATCGTATGGGAGTAGCGGACACCGTCCACTTCAAACGCATTACGGTAATCACCGGACGTCGCCATGGCCGCGTCACGTAGTTCGTGTGCAACCAAGACCTCGTTGGCAAAAACGTCCGGTCGTTGAATCCCCACGTTCCACGCTTTCGGCCCCTTCGAACCGATGACCCCGACCTCACCACCAATCTCCACAAACACATTCCTGAGAACAGGCTCGCCCCGACTTGGATCCTGTAATCGATCCAATACGCGATCCACGGCGTGTCCTTTCGCGATCGCGGACAGGTCGATTTGGAGGGAGGGCCGGGACTTGCGAATTGCGGATGGATTGGCACGAACACTCAGGTTCTGATAGCCGATTGATTCGCCGAGTTCATTGAGTTCTTGATCGGTCGGAACATCATGCCGCCGAGCTTCGGATCCAAAACTCCATCGGTTTACCAGCGGACCGACAGTCACATCAAAAGCACCATGAGTTTGGCGACTCACCTCTTGTGCGAATTCGACGACTTCGGCCATTTCTTCGCTGACCGAAAACCAATCGGTCGATTTGGACGCGTTGAACCTCGAGATCTCGGACGACTGCAGATACGTCGACATCTGGTCATTGACCCGACGCAATTCGAGATCGATCGATGCGGCTGTCCGGTCGGCAAACTCCTCATCACCGGGCGGCTCAAAGATCTTGACCATGTAGGTTGTCCCCATGGTCCGACCACGCAGTGTCAGCAGCTCCGAGTCGTCAGCACTTACCCACTCGTCGAGACATAACGCAAGGAGCAGCGACAAAAAAAACGCGGCGGTTCCACTGAGCCGTCGCGTCATGCTGGAGGCATCCCTGCGGCGATGATTAGCCACCAAAGTCATCGTAAGCGATGTTTTCGGGTTCGACACCAAGGTCGTCCAACATTCGGAACACGGCCGCGTTCATCATCGGCGGTCCGCAAATGTAGTACTCAATGTCCTCGGGAGCCGGATGCTTGCTCAGATAGTTTTCCAACAACACCTGGTGAATGAAGCCGACATAGCCATCCCAGTTGTCCTCTGGCTGAGGTTCCGAGAGTGCAATGTTGAATTTGAAATTCGGGAACTTCTCTTCGATTTCGCGGAAATGCTCAATGTAGAACAGTTCCCGAAGGCTTCGTCCACCGTACCAGTAGCTCACCTTTCGATCAGTTTCCTGCCGCTTGAAAAGTTCAAAGATATGGCTGCGTAGCGGCGCCATCCCCGCACCGCCACCGATGTAGACCATCTCGGCCTTGCTGTCCTTGATGAAAAACTCGCCGTAGGGGCCACTGATCGTCGCCTTATCTCCCGGCTTCAGTGAAAAGATATAGCTGCTCATCTTCCCCGGTGGCGTTCCCTCGGGGGCTCTTGGCGGCGGCGAAGCCACACGAACGTTGAGCATGATGATGCCCTTCTCGCCCGGATAGTTCGCCATGGAATAGGCCCGAATGACAGGCTCTTCGACCTTGGAAACATAACGCCAAACGTTGAATTGATCCCAATCAGGATGATACTCCTCCTGGATTTCAAAGTCCTTGTAATGGACTTCGTGCGGTGGGCATTCGATCTGAATGTAGCCGCCGGCACGGAAATCGACTTCCTCTCCCTTAGGCAGTTCCAGAACGAATTCCTTGATGAACGTCGCAACATTCTCGTTGCTACGGACCGTGCACTCCCACTTCTTCGTATCGAACGCTTCCGGTGGGACTTCAACGGTCATGTCCGTCTTCACCGCGACTTGGCAGGACAACCGTTCGCCTTCGGCTGCGTCTTTCTTATTGATATGTCCGGTCTCGGTGGGTAATAGATCGCCACCGCCCTCGGGCACCTTGACCTTACATTGGGCGCACGTTCCACCACCTCCACAGGCACTCGAAACGAAAATCCCGGCATCGGCTAACGCACCCAGCAACTTACCGCCAGCGGGCACCTCGATCTCTTTCTGATTGTTGACCATGATCTTGACCGGTCCGGACGCGACCAGTTGGCTCTTGGCCGCCAAAATCAGCATCACCAATGCGATGACCACTACTGTGAACATTAGCACGCCGAGCAAAACAAGAGGCGAAAACATAGTGTTGATCGATCGAATGTGGAAAGTAAAACAGGCGGCCGCGATGGACCTGCCCCTATTACAGTTGAATACCGCTGAAGGACATGAAAGCCAGCGACATTAGACCAACCGTGATGAATGTGATCCCCAAACCACGGAGCGGTGGTGGAACGTCGCTGTATTTCATTTTCTCGCGGATACCGGCCAAGGCCATGATCGCCAAGGCCCAACCAACGCCGCAGCCAAATCCGAAGGTGATCGACTCACCAAAGGAGTACTCACGCTGCTCCATGAACAGAGAAGCGCCCAGGATGGCGCAATTGACCGTGATCAAAGGCAGAAAGATTCCCAAAGCATTATAGAGCGATGGTAGAAATCGATCCAAGAACATCTCCAGGATCTGAACCATGGCGGCAATCACGCCGATGTAGCTGATGAAACCGAGAAATGTCAGATCGACCTCGGCAAAATCATAGGTGGACGGTGAAATGAATAGATCGTTGACCCAAACAAGGGCGCCTTTCTTGAGCAGCCAGCTGTAAATCAGTTGATTCGCCGGCACGGTGATCGTCTGAATCGCTACCACCGCGATACCAAGACCAATCGCCGTTTTGACGTTCTTGCTGACCGCCAGGAATGTGCACATGCCCAGGAAGAACGCGAGTGCTAGATTCTCGACGAAAACGGCTTGCAGGAAAATGCTGAGGTGTCGTTCGATATCCATGGTTGGCCTACGCTTCCTCGATTTGTTCGGGTTTGTTGAGGCGGATGAGCCAAATGAGAATGCCGATGATAAAGAAAGCACTCGGGGGCAATAGCATCAGATTATTCGGGTTATACCAACCACCATTGCGATCCAGGGGCATCAGCTCAAAACCGAATAGCGATCCACTGCCGAACAACTCACGGAAGAACGCAACGAACAGCAGCACCATTCCGTAGCCAAGGCCGTTTCCGATTCCATCCAAGAAGCTCATCCAAACCCCGTTCTTCATCGCGAATCCTTCGGCTCGTCCCATCACGATGCAATTCGTAATGATGAGGCCGACGAACACCGACAACTGCTTACTCGTCTCGTACGCAAATGCCTTCAACACTTGGTCGACCACGATCACCGCCGAGGCAATGACGGTCATCTGAACAATGATGCGGATGCTACTTGGAATGTAGTGACGAATTGCCGAGACGGCCGCACTCGAGAACGCCACGACGGCAATCACCGCGACCGACATCACGAGCGACACATTGATGCTGGTCGTCACCGCCAGTGCCGAGCAGATGCCCAAAATCTGGAGTGCGATTGGGTTGTTCTCGAAAATGGGGGCGAAAAGAACCTCGCCTACTTTTGACTTTGCCATGATGATTCTTAGCTTTCCGTCGATTCCGACGCACTAGTCGATTCGGCCGAGGTGGCACTCGCGATCTCGGTTCGCAAACGTCCCAAGAAAGGTCCGTACCCGTCGGGACCTGCCCAATAACGCAATAAGTTCGTCACACCGCGACTGGTGATCGTGGCTCCTGAAAGTCCGTCAACAGCATAGTCGCTATCCGCCGGGGCTGTTCCCTTGGCAACCATCGCGGCCGGATTCCCGTCGCCGTCAAATAGTTTCTGGCCGACCCACTGGGATTTCCATCGTGGATTGTCGACCTCGCCACCCAGGCCAGGAGTCTCCGCGTGCTCGTAGAAGGTCAGGCCCTGGATCGTTTGCAAGTCACTCTTGAGCGCCAGGTATCCATAAAGCGTTGACCAAAGTCCCTTGCCATAGACCGGCAAGACGACCTGTTGAATGTCATCGCTGCCAGGCTTCTTCACAAAGTAGATCCTTGAGACCTTCTCTCGACGCTTCTCGCCGATGTCAAAAGCAGGATCCACGATCTCGATGCTCAGATCATCCTTCTTGGCGGCTTCCCGTGGGTCATACTTCTCTGCGTCAAGGTCAGCGTTGTACTGACCCGTTTCCAGTGTGACGAGCTTCTCGCTGATCCATCCGTACAACTCTTCGATTTGATCAAGGCTCAGTTGCGATGCTGGCTTTCCAAATTCGCCCATCGCCAACCCGGCCGCATCCAAAATATTTTTTTGGCGATCAAGAACCTTGTTTTGGTCTTGTAGCGGTCGCAGGGCCACCGCCGCGGCGCTGACGGCGAGTGAACAGACCACGCACAAGACGGTCGCGACCAAAAAGGTGCCAGCCAGTGAATCACGCTGCGGCATAACGAGCACTCCTTCGGCGGATATTGGCCTGAACGACGAAATAATCGATCAAAGGTGCAAACACGTTGCCAAACAAAATGGCCAACATAATGCCCTCTGGGAAAGCCGGGTTGATGACTCGAATCAGAACCGTCATGAAACCGATCAGCCCGCCGTAAACCCACTTCCCTGTTTCGGTCATGGAGGCACTCACCGGGTCGGTCGCCATGAACACCAGCCCGAACGCCAAGCCGCCAATGGCCAGATGCCAGTAGAACGGAACGCTAAACATGGCGTTGGTTTCACTGCCGACGACGTTCAGTAACAAGCTCGTCGCCACCACGCCGCCGACCACACCGCCCATGATCTTCCAAGAACCAATCCCAGTGGCGATCAAGATGGCGGCTCCGACAAGACACAGCAGGGCACTTGTCTCGCCCACACATCCTTGGATGGTGCCGATGAGTGCGCTCATCAAGGTGATCGGCGCGTCGCCGCCCCAAACGTACTGAACCGACGCCAAGGAATCGACGGCGTTGCCCTGTGCGTTGGCCATCTGTCCCAGCGCGGTTGCGCCGCTGAATCCATCGACGGCGGTCCAAACCTTATCACCACTGATTTGGCCCGCGTAGGCGAAATAAAGGAACGCCCGGCTGGTCAAAGCGACATTCAGGAAATTACGCCCCGTGCCGCCAAACACCTCCTTGGCAACCACCACGCCAAACGCAATCCCGACGGCAACCTGCCAAAGCGGAATGGACGCCGGCAGCGTCAGAGGGAACAAGAGCCCTGTCACCAAGAATCCTTCGTTGATCTCATGGCCACGCAGAACGCTGAAGACCAATTCGACATGGCCACCGACAAACATGCAGACGATGTAAATCGGCAGGAAGAATATCGCCCCGTAGACGAAGTTGTCCGCAAAGTTCCCGGGATCGTGTCCCAGGCCGATGAGGCTGTGGATCGTGTGATGCCAATCAAAGTTAACATCGATACCAGCCGCGGTCATTTCTTCAATGGCAAGGTTCGCCTGATACCCCACGTTCCACATACCGAAGATCGTCACTGGCACCAATGCAAACACCACGGTGATCATCATCCGCTTCAGATCGATATTGTCTCGCACGTGCGTACGACCATGGGCGACCTCACCTGGTGTAAAGAGGAACGTATCGAGCGCTTCGTACATCGGATAGGCTTTCTCGAGCAGCCCACCCTTGGCAAACAAAGGGTGGACGCGGTCGAAAGCGTCACGCAGTGGCTTCATGACTGGATAAACCGTAGGGAATATGTGGGAAATAGCGAGCCGGATGCTTCGCCTCGATCAAAAGACCTGCTCAACCCTCTCGTTCAATCGTGGCCAAGTTTTCACGCAAGAGCGATCCGTATTCGTACTTGCCTGGACAAACAAACGTGCACAGCGCCAGGTCTTCCTCCTCAAGCTCCAGTGCACCTAGTTGTTGCGCTGAATCCGTATCCCGAACGATGAGAGCACGGAGCAACTGCGTCGCTAAAATATCGAGCGGCATGACCTTCTCATACGTTCCCAAGGGAACCATCGCTCTCTCGCTGCCGCCGGTCGTACTGGTGAAGGCAAACTTTCGATCGGGCGTTGCCGCCGACGCAAAAACACGCGTCACCGAATACTTGTCGAAACCCGGTTTTTGCCAACCTAGGAATTCGCGGTGGTCGCCTTCTTCGATAACGGAGACTTGCTGATGGTAGCGTCCCAGAAATTGGTGCGGCGACTTCGCGACGTGTCCGTCAAGAACCGAGCCCGAAATCGGCCGAAGCGACTTCTCCGAATCGACTTCACCTTCGATCAAATCATCGACACAAGCGCCGATTCTCGTTTCGAGAAGTCGAGGCTGATTGACCATGGGGCCGGCAAGGGAAATGACACGTCGCACATCCAACTCGCCCGTCAACAGTAGCTGACCGATGGCAATCACATCTTGATAGCCAACGTACCAAACGACTTTCTCTGGACCGATCGGGTCGAGCATGTGGATGTGAGTTCCAGGTAAACCCGCCGGGTGGGGACCTGCAAACGACTCCACGTCCACTTGTGGAACGTCGCTGCCGGGAATCTCCGCCTGATCGGCCTTGCAGACGTACACTCGGCCGTCTGTCAGTCTGGATAAGAGCCGTAGCCCGAGCACGAACTGATCCGTTCGGTCTCTCATCACCACGGCAGGATCGGCGGCCAGCGGATTGGTATCGATGGCCGTCACAAAAATGCTACTGGGCGACGAACCAATCGCGGGCACCTTCCCGTACGGTCGCGTTCGAAGCGCCGTCCAAAGACCGCTGTCCGTCAGACGCTTGGCCGCCTCATCGCGAGTCAGCGAGTCGACATCCCCCGAAGCCGATTCGGCGAAATCCACCTGCGAGTCGTTCTCAGTATCCACGTCGATGACAATGGATTCGAACTTGCGTTTGGCGCCGCGATTAACCGCTGAAACCATTCCGGCAGCAGGCGACGTGAAGATCACGCCTGGGTTCTTTTTGTCTTCAAAGAGCGGTTGCCCGGTGACGACGCTGTCGCCCTCGGCAACCAGCATGGTTGGCTTCATGCCCACATAATCATCGCCAAGCAAGGCCACTTTGCTGACCGAGGTCGCAGCCTCGATCCGTTGCTCGGGACAGCCCAAGATCGGCAAATTCAAACCGCGTTTGATCGTTAATACACTAGCGGTGGACGGCATAATCGTTTGGGCAGCAAGGATCGAAATGGTGCGTTACGGATCGATCGAGACCACATGCAAGACGCGAGTCAAATGACGCCGCAGTCCCGACTGCCCTGCACCCGACCGATCAGCGACTAGGGACATTGTGAATTTTGTAACAAAGTCAACTCAAGTCGAAGGCCCGGCGACGCATTCGTCCGGGCCTTCCTCGGCACTATGTCACAGGAACCGTCAATTGACAACGCCAGAAAACGGAGCTCGGGTGCCGAAATTGGGACGGTCCCTGCAATGTCCATCACCTACGAAAATGGGTACCGGCAACCCATCGATTGTTCAGGTCCCGCGCCGGTTGCCGTACCAGTGAATTTGCATCCGATCGCAATACTGAAAACCCTCGCGAGCCACTTCGGCACGCAGCCATTCGGCCGTGGCTCGGATCTCACTGGCGCACGTTCCCTGTGGCATGATCCAAACGTCCCGCAACGACGCGGAAAGCTGCTGTTGAACCTCGCGAACCTCGACGAGATCTTCGGGTCGGTTAACGACAAATTTCAGTTGCACGCTGTCGGCTCGTTCCATCAGCCGACGCATCACCGTCAGCGGCAACCGGCGCCGTTCGTGTCGGCGTGCCCAGCCTGGGTGTTGCGACGCGTCGGGCTTGCTGCTGGACAGTTTTGGGCTGAGCGACAATAGGTCGCAGGTGACACCGGGGTCCACCGTGCCCGCCGTCTCGATGGTGACATGTTTGCCGGCCCGCATCAGCTTGTCTGAAAGCTGGGTGATGCCCCGCATGATGAGCGGTTCCCCTCCGGTAAGGACCACATGGTCCGTCTGGCTAGCCAACGCCGCGGCAACCAGCGTGTCAATCGATAGGGCGTCGCCAACGGGTCTCCAAGATGCGTAGGGCGTATCGCAGAACCAACACCGTAGATTGCATCCGCTTGTTCGAATGAAAAAACTCGTCGTCCCCGTGAGCCGACCTTCTCCCTGGCGGCTGACGAACGTCTCGGCGATTCGCATCGTTCCGTTCGCTCGCGACGGTCCGTGGGGTCGACCATTCACATTCGCCGTGGGTAAAACCGTGGTTTGGTTAGCCGAATCCAACGAGTGCCTCATGAGCGAATCTGTCGCGTCGACCGAATTCAAGTCGACACTGGAAGTGTTTGAAAATCCAAGTCCGCAGCGTAACTTCACCATTGAGCATCACGCGCCCGAATTCACGTCGGTGTGCCCCAAGACCGGGCAGCCAGATTACGGGACGATCGTCTTTCGGTACGTTCCCGATCAAGTGTGCGTGGAGCTCAAAAGCCTCAAGATGTACCTGCAGCGGTTTCGAAACGAAGGGATCTTCTACGAACAGGTCACCAATCGGATTCTCGACGACTTTGTGGCCGTCGTCCAGCCACGTCGCGTGACAATCGAGAGTCGATGGACGCCTCGTGGTGGGCTCCACAGCAACATCATTGTCCAATATCCCGATCCAGGCGAGAGTGAATGATGCCCGATCCGCCCGTCATTTTAACCGGTTTTGCTGACGAATCGGCCCTTTCGAAACAAGCGAATGAGCAGTTCGCCGCGTTAGCGGCCATTGGACTGAGTCACTACTCGATTCGCTTCGTCGATCTCGGTGATGGCATCCAGAACGTGATGGAACTCTCGCCCGATCAGATTAAGACTCTCCAGACAATGCACGCCGACTATGGTTTGAGCGTCAGTAGCATCGGCTCACCGATCGGTAAGGTGAAGCTGAGGGACGTGGACGATGGTACGGCGAACAAGTTCATCCCCTTTGACCAATATTTGGCCGACGACGTCGCAAAGGCATGCGACCGGGCCGAGGCATTTGACTGCAAATTGCTGCGTGGATTTTCGTTCTATCATCCAAAGGGCCAGGACCCTCGCAATCATCTACCGCAGGTCGTCGATCAACTTGGGAAGATCGCCGACGCGTGTGATGCTCGCGGGTTGACGTTTGGGCTGGAAGTGGAGGCCAATCTGGTTGGCCAAACCGGCGACTTGTTGGCGGACATTGCGGCACAGGTCAATCATCCGGCAATGCTCACCATTTTCGACGGCGCCAACATCGCCATGCAGGGATTCTCGCCGGAGCAGGTTCTCGCCCAGTATCACGCCATGAAGCCTTCGCTTGGATGGATGCACATCAAGGATTATTGTGACCCTTCGCTTGGCGGACGAGTCGATCATGTCGATGAGGAAAATGCGAAGCACTTTGTTCCGGCCGATCGTGGAGACAGCGCTCATGAAGCCATCCTACGCGACTTCAAATCATTCCTACCAACGCTGCACCAGCGAATGACCGCCCGAGGAGCTCAAGGCGTGTTTCTGGACTTGGAGCCGCATGTTCGTGGTGGGGGGCAGTTTGGCGGATTTAGCGGTCCCGACGGATTCGGTATCGCCGCCCGAGCGTTGTGCCGTGTGCTCGACTATGTCGGCATCGATTATCACTTGAGAACGTTCGAGGACCTGCAAGCCGCTAAGGCGTGAGTTCGTTGGCCTAGCCCGCATGGAAAGACGCGGGGCAATCGGTCAGGAGGCGTCCAACGATTCGCTGCAATCGCGCGATCCCAGGGCACCCCACAACCCGTACGGGCTGCCTGCACCGGGTTGGCGGCTTCCCTCGCCCGATACCCAAACCGTGCCCGTCTGTTGGTCACCACAGTCGATGGAGTCCACGATGAATCGAATGGGACCATCGGCCCATCGCATGCCGCGAGCCTGATCTCCAACGGAAGCCGATGCCAACCTCGTCAACCGTTGTCGCCCATCTGGTTGATCGAAAATCACCATCCGTTGGACTCCCCCTCACAGTGAACGCAACCCTGTGCCAGAAACCTCTAAGTTAGGCGCATTGATTCCAAGAATGCAAGTTTCGACAGGCGGAAACGAACCCCAACCGTCTGGTCGTGTCTGGAACGACTGCGTGGATTTGATCGCCAATCCAAAGGGACCAATCGAACCGGGCAAACTTGATGAACCGTTCAATCACTAACGCACTGGTTTCAGCATGTCATCGGTAATTCGATCCGTTCAATCATCACGTTGAGAATGAAACGGCCATGAACGAGTTAGGCTTGACGACGACTGGCCCCGCAACATCCACGATCCATTTAGGCGACGATCAGTCCATCACCGTTATTGGAAATGAAGCGGTCCGTCAGACGTTCGACTCCAATACCATTCAACAAGCTATTCAGTGCCGCATGGCACCGGGAGTTGAACGCTTCGTATTGAACCCGGATGCCCACCTGGGCTATGGCGCACCGGTCGGCTCGGTGCTGGTCTCGCCCACGCATATCTACCCGGGCCCCGTTGGTGTGGACATCAAGTGCAGCATGAGTCTGTTGCAAACGGATGTACCAGCCGACGCGATCGCGGATCGACGTGTCCGGCGCCGCCTCATTCAAGCCATCGCCAAACGGATTCCGACTGGAGCTGGACGCGGTCAACGTCATGCACCCAAATCGCGTTCCGTCGATGCAACACTGGGATTCGCCGTCGCAACGGAAGGTGCCGGAGGAGCCGTACTGAAGAAGCTAGGTATTCCCAAAGCTTGGTCCAAGCGTTGCGAAGACGCATTTCATCGCGCTCCTGATGACAGCATCGACACGCTAGCGGCACGTCTGGAGTGGATGGGGCGCGACCGCGATCATCAGAAACGGATCGAGTCAAAGTACCGACAGCTAGGAAGCTATGGCGGCGGAAATCACTTTGGTGAAGCATCCGTGGTTCAGGTCGTTGACCACGATCACGCGCGACGCATCGCCGCACAATTCGGCCTGCGCGACGGTTACGTGGGGTTCCTGTCGCACTGCGGATCACGCGGCTTTGGGTACGATTTGGCGCAGGCGCAGTTCAAGGCGTTGAAAAGTTCGATGAAGTCACGTGGCGCCGCTTTCCCATCAGGCGACGCCAATCTGGTCCATGCGGAAGTCCATTCCCACGAGGGCCAACGCTATTTGTGCGACATGGCGCTGGGAGCCAACTTCGCGACCGTCAACCATCTTTTGATCAATGCATTGGTCTTGGAGGCATTCGGCGAAGTCTTGCCGGGCGCACGCGGCGATCTGGTCTACTTCATCAGTCACAACATCGCGCGACGCGAACCAGTCGATGGGCGGTCTCAGTGGGTGCATCGAAAGGGCGCGACCCGCGCGCTACCGGCCGGCCATGAACAACTCGTCGGTACCGATTTTGAGTCGACCGGCCATCCGATTTTGCTACCGGGCAATCCGCGCGACGGGTCGTCGGTGATGGTCGCTCGGCCTGGGTCGGCGTTGACCTGCCACAGCGTCAATCATGGTGCCGGACGACGAATGAGTCGCACCCAGGCCAAGAAACGGCTCACCCAAGCGACAGTGGATCAACAATTGGACGAACATGACATCTTGAGCAATTGCCGGGCCTATCCCATCGATGAGGCGCCGGACGCCTACAAGGACTTCCGTGAGGTGCTTCGCAGCGTCGAGCAAGCCGGGCTGGCCGAAGAAGTGGCTCGTCTGAGTGCGAAGTTTGTGATCAAAGATGGTGCACCCGCAGACGATTGATCCGTGTGTCCGCTGATACGACACTCGGTTTGAGAGCATCGGTGTCGACACCAATGAGTCTCAAACCAGGATGGATCACGCGGCCAATGGGCGTTCCGCCGTAGCGCCATCGTGCTGAATTTCGTCCGTTGCCTGATCCTCGTTGGCCGAGTCGCCCTCTTCATCGGGCGATTCCCGCTCTCGCCCACGCTCTTCGATGGCGCGGTCGAGTCGATCGTGTTCCGATTCCCACTGTGTTCGCCACAGACGGGTGGACTCCAGCTTCTCCATGCCGGATAGCAGCATCTCGGCCGCGTGCAGCCGCCCCCGGTGTCGATAAACGCCCGCCAACAACAACAAGGCGGGCGGGTCGCGCGGCTCGATTGCCAACGTCGCCGTCAACGCCTCTTCTGCAATTTCGTAATTCCCTCTCAAATACGCCTCGTGGGCTTCGGAGAACCGATCCGGCTGGTCGCTCGCCTGGCGTGGCGTCAACAGCGATGGCAGCTCGCGGATCGACCGAACCGTCAAAACGGCCCAGGTCGCCCCGACGACCAAGATCGCCAACCAAACCAAGGCGCCCGACAACCATCCGGCGTAGACGAATTTCGCGATGAGCAACACGTTGATGACGGCAGCAAAGGCAACGGCGGCGGGTAACGCGGACAGACGACCGCGCCACCACAACTCCGACAATCCTGGCCACAGGCACGTGAAATAATGCTTCGCCCGAATCGAATCGATGTCCATGATGTCGCTTTTACCCGGGCGGTCCATGGAGCGGCAAGCGAGATTCGGCCATGATTCAGTGGGTGGACCTGGCCCAAATTGCCGCCAGCGTCTTCAGCGTGTTTCTGGTGATGGGCGTTGGAGCCGTTTGCAGAACGCGTCAATGGCTGACCAAACAGGCCGACATCTCGTTGGCCAAATTGACGACGAAGGTGCTGCTGCCGTCGCTATTCCTAGACCGAATTTTGACCGACTCGACGCTCACGTCCCTGATGACGGTCTGGCAGCCGCCCCTCTTCGGATTCTTCGAGACCGCCGGATCGCTCTGCTTGGCTCTATGGTTTGCCCGCGTCATCGGCCCTTGGTTTGGACTGATCCACGATGGCCAACATCGCGCCTTCGCCCTTTGTGCCGGGCTGTGTAACTACGGTTACATCCCGCTGCCACTGGCACAAATCTTTTACCCCGACGCGGAAGTCGAACTGATCTTCCACAATGTCGGGGTCGATCTGGCTCTCTGGAGTGTCGGCGTGGCGATCATCACGGGAGGTCGGGCGAAGCCCGATGAAGTGGCGACGACGGTTCCGCGATGGCGACGCTGGCGCTCGAAAGTGGGAAAAATGGTTAGCCCGCCCCTGATGGCCGTTGCGTTGGCCGTCACGATCCGTGGGCTTGGTTGGACGGACTTCATTCCATCGCCCGTCATGAAGACCGTTCACTGGTTGGCGGGAACGTCGATTCCAATGGGGCTGGTTCTCAGTGGGGCGATCATCATTGATTTCATTCGCGAGGCTCGGTGGAACGGCTCGTTCCGCACGATCGTCGCCGCGATGGGATTCCGACAACTGATCATGCCCGTCCTCATGCTCGCGATCGCCGCCGTTTTGGCTCCCTCGGTCGAACTGAAGCAGGTGCTGCTGCTCGAGGCAGCCATGCCCGCCGCCATCTTTCCAATCGTCCTGGTTCGGCTGCACGATGGCGATACCGCGACCGCGCTGCGCGTCGTCTTGTCCACATCCATCAGCGCCATCGTCCTGATTCCGGTATGGATGGCCTTGGGTGCTTGGTTCCTAGGCGTATGAAACCGCGGTGAAGCGGCGAATTCATCCGCAACGGATCAGTTGACCGACATCAGATCGTTGCCCGCTAGGTAGTGACCACAGAGCGCGATCGCCATGGCATCGGCCACATCCGCCGGCTCCGGAATCGACGTGAGCGAGAGCTGGAGTTGGACGGCTTGCTGCATTTGGCTTTTTGGTGCGCGGCCGTTTCCCGTCATGACCTTCTTCACCCGCGTCGGCTCGAAGTGTGACACAGGAATGCCAGCACCGGCGGCGGCACAGCAAATCACGCCGCGGGCATGTCCCATCAGGATGGCAGTACGCGGCCGCTCATAGTGCGAAAACAACTGTTCTAGCGCCATCAAGTCGATCGGATGCGCAGCGATGATCTCTCCAACACCATCGCCGATCTCCTTGAGCTTCATGGGTAGCTCATCACGGGGGCGACTCTTGACAACACCAGCCTCGATCAGGTTCAGTTTTCCGCCGGCGCGGCTGATGACGGCGTAGCCGGTCGTATTGAGTCCCGGATCGATTCCCAGAATACAAGTCGATGCACCCGGGCGGTCGACTACGCTTTGCGTTCCCACGTCGTACCTTCTTTCTTGTCCAACAACAGCACGCCAAGCACCGTCAAACGATCTCGAATTGCGTCGCCGGTCGCATAGTCTTTTCGCTCACGCGCTTCTTTACGCAGGTCGATCAGCAGTCGGACGACACCGTCAAGCAAGTCCGCCGATCCGTCATCACCGCCGGCCGCCACGGGGGGTTTGGAAAACAAACCCAATACACGTGATAACTCGGCCAGCATCCGAGCCGCATTAATCAACTGAACGACCGCCGCGGAGGTTCGATCGGAGGAACTGCTTAGTCCTTCCTCATCCATGTGACGATTCAACGCGCGGATGGCGTCGAACAACACGCTGATCGCCGCTCCCGTGTTGAAGTCGTCATCCATCGCTGCCAAGAACTTCTCGCGAATCGACGCCATCTGCATCGACAGCCCATCGTCGCCCAAGTCCGTCGCCTGAAACTCATCACGCCGCGTCGGCGCATCCAGCGAATAGAACGTCACGCCGGCAATTTCGGCAAATCGATCAAAAAACCGATAGAACGACTCAAGGGATGTGCCCGCTTCAGCCAGCGTCTCTTCGTTGTAGACGATCGTGCTGCGGTACTGGGTCCGAAGCAAGAAGAACCGAATGCGTTCACCCGTGTGAGCGCGAATGAGGTCGGCGAGTCCACCTGCACCCTTGCTGCGACTGATTTTGCCAGAGGCAGCTGCTTCAATGTCGGCGGGGTCATCGCCGACGTCCTTCTCGCGATCGGACTTACCACCGATCTTGCCCTTTTCTCCCGCCCGCATCAAACCATTGTGCATCCAGTACTTCACCATCGGCGCATCGTGGCAACATGTCGACTGGGCACGTTCGTTCTCGTGATGCGGAAACATCAGATCGAGACCGCCGCCATGAATATCGAAAGTCTCGCCAAGAATCTCGCGGCTCATCGCCGAACATTCGATGTGCCAGCCTGGCCGACCATCACCCCAGGGACTCTCCCAACTGGGCTCGCCGGGACGAGCAGACTTCCAAAGTGCGAAGTCACCCGCGTTGCGTTTCTTTGCCGCCGCACCGCCGCCTTCCCCCTGCTGGTCGTCCACGCTCCGGTTAGAAAGTTGCCCGTATCCAGGATCTTTGGTCACATCAAAAAAGACATCACCCTCGATGGCATAGGCGTGCCCCTTCTCCTCGAGCGAACCAATGAAGGCAATGATCTGCGGCATGTGGTCGGTGGCACGCGGCAGATGATCGATCTGGTTTACACCCAATTCCCGCAAATTTGCCAAGTAGTCGGCTGTCATTTCGACAGCAATTTGACTCATCGGAATTCCGCGTTCACGGCTCTTGGTGATCAACTTGTCATCGACATCAGTAATGTTGACGACCCAGGTGACCTGAAACCCGCAATACGTCAGGTATCGCTTGACCGTGTCAAAAATTACCGGACCGACCATGTGCCCGATGTGCGCCTCGGCATAGACGGTCGGCCCGCACAAGTACATCCCGACGTGGGGCGATCGAAGCGGCAAAAATGGCTCTTTTGTCTTACTCAGCGTGTTGTAGACACGAATCGAACGGGGGACGGCAGTGTCGATCATTCGGTCGGCTTCGGTAACGGCATCGTGGGCAGGTACGGTCAAACTCATCGATCCAGCTCGTTGTGTAATCAAACGTCCCGTTGGAAAGCGGGGCAGTATAGGGTTTTAGCATCAGGTAGATCGAGTCCGATTTGGGAGTGATCCGAGCACCAGATCAAGCCATTGCCGGACCGGGGTAGAACTATCTTGGGCCAGATTGCGTACCATGGACCCAAATAGGTTGGTCCAACAGTTCACGTTTCCACGGGAAATTGACGATGGTGATGACATCATGGCGGGCGGTGATGGGCGGGCTCGCGATCCTTCTTTGCTTGGGTCTCTCGGCTGGCTGCGAGCCTTCGGCAAACGTAACCACCGCGGAATCGGAAGATCATGTCCACGACGGGCACGACCATCACGACCACGACCATCACGGGCATGACCATCACGGGCATGACCATGATGGGCATGACGACCATGGCGGGCACGATCACGATGGGCATCACCATGACGGACATGATCACGATGCCCACGATCATGACGGACATGATCACGACGGGCACGATCATGACGACTCGGTCATCGATGCAGCGGCGGCGGGGCTGACCGCAGACGATCTGGTCATGCCCGACGAATCATTCCGTCCCGAGTCATTCGGCGAGGCCGTTGAGAAGCTCGCAGAGATGCGGACGGCCATTGCGAAGGGGTTCGCCGACGATGACGTGGATAGCATTCACGATCAGCTCCACGAAATTGGGAATCTTCTGGAGGCAACGCTTGATCTGATCGATGAAAGTGAACTGGCGGAGTCCAAAAAGGAGCAGGCGAACGAAGCGGTCGAAGCGTTGTTTGACGCCTTCGGCGGAGTCGATGCCAAGCTACATGGCGATTCCGGGCAAGACTACGACGATGTTTCCGAATCCATCAATCAAGCGATCACGTCGCTGCAGGACTTGAAATGAACCCGACCAAACTCGGATGCTGGGTTGTCACGATCGGCTTGGCGACCTTTCTGGTCGGCTGCGGCGATCATTTGGGAGCTGTCACGGCGACGTCTCGGGAACGGCTGACTCGGAGCAAGCCGCCTGCCGAGTGCGACTCTCTCACCGATGCGGCGGCCGCGATCAAAGGAAGCGACGCGCCCCAATCCGTTCAAGTCGTCGGGCGAATTGCCGGATCGGATATGGCACCCTTCGATCCCGACCAATCGATCTTCATGCTGAGCGAGGCGCCAGCGGCTGATCACGACACCGATGACCCCGACCACGCGGACAATTGTCCATTCTGCCGCCGCCGGGCCGAGAAGGCACCAACCGCGATGGTGACCTTGGTGGATCCAGATACCAACGAGCCCTATCCTCAGGATGCAACTACTCTGGTGGGCTTGCGGATTGGTGATCGCGTTTCTTTTGTCGGCGAGGCAACTTTCAATGCCGACCTCAACTTGCTGAACATCCGCACGGGCCAAGTTCACATTGCAAGGTAGCAAGGTCACCCTCTTGCAGACCGCAACGCTGCCAAACGCTTCGAAGATGCAGGGCGGCCCCATACGAGCGTCTGATCGGGGCGACAAAACGGTCAGGAATTCATTTACGTCGCATCACAACGTCGCAAGTTGTTTTTTTGCAATGGCTTACAGCAAAACCGAGAATATGAAGATGGTGTGACGATTAGGTTATCGACAGATTTTCCACTAGGCGACCATGTGGGCTAGCCGATCCAATGGCGGGTGTTTCGGAGGCGTCTAGCTGGTTTGCTACCGTGATTTGCGGGGACCGTTTGAATGCATGGCTCGACGTGGACTGGCCATCGAATTTTCTTGATCCAATGGATTTGACTTGTTTGCTAGCAATCCTAGAATCTGCCCTCACGTTTGGCGGAAACGACTCCGCCGGACGGGCTTGTTCGGAGTGCCCTGGGGCCGGCGAATGAGCGTCTTGAATCTCATCGCTTGTCACTGTCTGTGACGCTCGACTCGTCTGGATCGACCCCATCGTCATTGGAGGATTGCGCTCTCGGTATGTCCGCATCGCAAGGTAGCATTGAAGCGCAGGAAGCCATCGGACTGTTTACCGAGGCACTCCGTCAACGGGTCGGGGACGATCGATTTCGTTTGTGGTTTACTCATGGCGTTCGATTCGACCTAAGGCAAGCCGACGACGCAGTGGACCGACCCGCGGAGATCATGGTTTGGGCGAGTGGTCCCTTCGCCGCAAAACGCATCGCGAAGAACTTTGCCGGTGAATTGCGTGCCGCTGCGATGTTGGCGCTTGGGGATGGAGGCACGTTTGCGATCGATATCGATGCGACAACATGTACGGACTCAACGAGCAACGCCGACACGGATTCGTCCGAGAGCATTGACCACCAGCCGCGTCGCGCCGGACCGGCTCCGACGCGACGACCGCGACGGAAATCAACGCGATCATTGGCGCGTCTCCTGGACGATGACGCATCAGCAACGAAGTCGACATCCAAGTCGACCGGCGCCCGTCATCCGGCTCCACCGGCACATCGATCCGACGACGAAAGTCAAACGGACTTCGACGATCAGAACGGTCATGGCACGCTCGCGGGCCGAACCATGGACAGCTTCGTCACCGGGGAGTGCAATGAGTTTGCGTACTCGGCGGCAACGATGGCCGTTGCAACGCCTCAAGTGGCGACACCGTTATTCCTCCATGGCCCAACTGGCACCGGAAAGACGCATTTGATGACCGCGTTGGCCGACGCGTTCCGGTCACGCCGACGAATGCGACGCGTCGTGCTTTTATCGGCGGAGCAGTTTACCAACGACTTCTTGGCCTCGGTCGGTACAACCGGCTTGCCGGCTTTTCGCAAGCGTTACCGAAATGTCGATGCGTTGTTGATTGATGATGTTCAGTTCTTGGCCACCAAGACGGCCACGCTGCGCGAAATGCTCTACACCGTCGAGTCACTCTCGGGAACAGGCACGCCTTTGGTGTTCACTGCCAACATGCCTCCGGCGGAGATTCAGGGGTTGACCGGTGAAGTCGCCGGTCGCATGTCATCGGGGCTTGTTTGCCCGCTAATGCCGATCGATACGGAAACACGAGCTCAGCTACTCCGGCGCGCCACCCAACAGAGGTGCCTGCTTCGCTGCGATGACGGACTGCTCGCTCAGGTGGCCGAGCGACTACCCGGTGACGCCCGCGGCATCACTGGCGTCGCCAATCTCATATCGATGCTTCAGCGGATGTATCGTCGTGAGCCGACCCTCGCGGAAATTCAACGCCACGGTGGTGACTTGATGCGAGGCCAGACGGCGGCACCAACGCTCCGTAAAATCGAGGCGGCCGTTTGCGAAGCGTTTGGCCTGGAACGCGATGGCCTCCGTGGGCGTGCCCAAACGCGTCGAGTCAGTGAGCCCCGCATGCTCGCCATGTATTTGGCTCGACAAATGACCGGATCGGCCTTCACGGAGATCGCACGGCATTTCGGACGTCGAAGCCATACGGGGGCCATTGCGGCGCAGTCCAAGGTTGCCGGTTGGCTCAATGAGAATAAGTCCATCGGTGGTGGCGAGTCCTCTTTGACGGCCCACGATGCAATCGCCAAGATTGAAGCAAAGCTGCGGGCGGGTTAGCCGCCGCGGGCGTTGGCCGCGCCAACGCGATATGGATGTCACTATCTCGTCAATTACACGGTGCGCTCGCTGATGATCGTCTCGGAGTCTCAAGACCGTCCACCGTTTCGACGCGGTCAGCCACGGGAAGTCTCAGCAACGGAGATTCTTTCGCGACAACCTCCATTCGATGTCGAGGCGGAGATGGGTGTCCTCGGCAGTATTTTGCTGATGCCTGACGTCTGCGACGAAATCGCTTCCTTGCGCGCCGACGATTTCTACTCCGATGCCAATCGAATCATCTACGGGCACTTGCGCGAGATGTACGACGGAGGAGAGAAGATTGACATCACCCTGGTCGTCTCACGCCTGCGAACCAGTGGCGAGTTCGAGAAAGTGGGCGGCGCCGCGTACCTGGGGCAACTCTCGGCGAGCGTCGCCAACGCCGCCCACGCGGTCTACTATGCGGGGATCGTGACGGAAAAGGGCGTCCTGCGGCGGCTCATTGAGTCGAGCACGGAGATCCTTCGCGACTCGTATGAACAGGCCGGCACGGCCAAGGAATTGTGCGGACAAGCGGAGCAAAAAATCTTTGCCATCATGGATGGCCGCGGCAACAGTACGCTCGCGAGCATCGAAGATGTTCTGCACCAAGCGATGGATCGCATGGAAGCACGAATGCGCGGCGATCACGTCGACGGTGGCGCCGAGACGGGGCTGATCGATTTCGATCAAATGACTGGCGGTTTACACAACGGTGAACTGGTTATTTTGGCGGCGCGACCCTCCATGGGAAAAACAGCGTTGGCGATGAACATCGCTGAACATGTTTCCATCGAGCAACGGGAACCCGTCCTGTTTGTCAGTCTCGAGATGTCGGCCATCGAACTTGCCGATCGAATGCTCTGTTCGTTGGCACGAGTCAATGGACATCGTTTGCGAAATGGGACGATCTCGTCGGATGATCGTGATCGACTGGTCGGCAAAGCCAACGAAATTAGCACGGCACCCTTGTTCGTGGACGACTCTCCAAGCCGCACCGTCAGTGAAATTGCTGCGGCGGCACGGCGCATCAAGCGTCGCGAAGACGGCCTTGGCATGATCGTCATTGATTACCTGCAGTTGATTGAGCCAGACAATCCGCGGGATCCACGACAGGAACAGGTGGCCAAGATTGCCCGGCGTCTGAAGGGCTTGGCGCGTGAGCTCGATGTTCCGCTGTTATGTTTGTCCCAACTCAATCGGCAAGCTGAAGAGGGCAAGGATCACCGACCCAAACTATCGCACTTGCGAGAATCGGGAGCCATCGAACAAGACGCCGATGTGGTCATGTTTGTGCATCGTGAAGAGTATTACCACCGAGGCGATGACCGAGCGCAGTACGCCGGTCAGGCCGAAATCATTATCGCCAAACAACGCAACGGTCCAGTGGGAGATGTGGAGCTGACGTGGGAAGCCGACTTCACGCGGTTTAGCAGTCGCGCTGCCGAGCATCACAGCGAATTCGACGACTTCCGCGAGTTCACATCGCCGGGCAGCATCTAGATCGAGCGTCGAGTGATCAATGCTCGGAACCATTCGAGAGGAGACAAGGCGCCAAACCGAGTTCAACCTTCCTCGAGACTTGTCGATGCTACAGAACCGTTGGAGCGACGATTCGTTCTCGGTACCACTGAAATAACGAGACTTGCCAATCGGCAGTATCCTCGTCGCGACTCGGATTCCACTGCATTTGAATCTCAAGGGTCTGCTTGATGGTGCCCGTTGCGTCTTCCCAAAGTGTGTCCGCTTTCTCGTTGCCGTATTGCTGATAAACCCGAACGGGTTTTGCCAGCTCCCATTGGGTCGTGCCCGCCGTTTGTTGCAACTGTGAAATCAGACCCGTGGAGAACTCCTCGACGCGTTCTTGAATCGCTTCATCAGTGAAATAGACCGCGTCAATATCGGCTTCCTTCATCTGGCGGTTCTTTGAATGCTTCTGCAGTTCCAACGACAGTGGCACATCCCCCGTCTCGGCCAATTGGATGTATTGTCTGGCAAAGTGTTCTGCCTGACGGCCGAGAGTCCGTTGTTTGAGATGGTGGATCGCGATCCCACATGCGCCGAAACCCGACGCCAACAGCACTCCCAGCATTGCCGCCCGCGTGCCGACGGGCGTCGGCCCATCCGAACGGCGAAGCGCGATGCATCCGATCGCAATCGCGATCATGGGGATGATCATCATTGGATAAGCGACCGTCGCGACGAAACTCAGCAGACCCATGAGGAAGCAGACAAAGCCACTTAGACGCAACGGCGCCAGCTCTTCATCGCGAACGACCTCAAAACCAGCTTCGGCCCCCATGCGGGGAATCGCGGCGCTACCCAGACTCGATGCTTCGGATCGGCCGTTTTGGCGACCTTCAGGATTCGATGACATAAACGTGAAATTTCATCCGAGTGGCAACTTGAATTAACGACGATCCTCGTCGGTTCGAGTGGCCCCTACGCAGCGGGTCGTCGGATGGTTTGCTGAATTGTCGGGTCATTGGCCGATCCCGCTACTCCGAGCCACCGACGCAGATGGGATGCCGCAGCCGCGGATGCGCCCGGCATTGCATGCGCACGGCGAAGGTCCGCCAAATCTCGCCTTAGCCGCTCGCGGTAAAAAGAATCCGTCGTCATCGCACCGATCGTCTCGGTCAGAAAGTCGATTGCGGGAGCCGAATCGCCAACCGAGACGTACTCTGGGAACACTTTCCGTGGTGACATCAGGTTGGGCAGCGTGATGCTGTCGACGTTCAAGACGCGTCGACCGACAAAATGCAATAGTCGCCCGACGCGGTAGAGCACCGCCGCCGGCGTTTGCCGCGCCATGAATTCCAAACTCACGCTACCGCTGACCATCATCGCACAATCGGCGGCTTCGATGATTTCGGATGTCTTGCCGACATAAAACTCGATCGGCAGCGACCGGTCTTCTGGCCCCAGTTGATCGCGGCACCACAGGCAATGCCGGTCCCGATAGCTGGCAACGGCATAACGAACGGACTTGCCTACAAGCGGAGATGAATTGGAAAGCCGTCGAATCGTTTCTAAGAAAATGGGGAAGTTGCCGTGAACCTCATGGTCTCGGGAGCCCGGTAGCACCGCGATGGTGTGCTCGCGTCCGTCGGACGAATCAGAAAGACTCGCCAGTGTCGCGGCGTCGAGTTCGGTTTCTTCCACGGCGTCAAAGAACGGATGGCCGACTAGCGTCGTTTGGATCCCGTGCCTGCGATAGAAATCCTGTTCGATCGGTAAGACCGCCAGCACATGGTCGATCAAACGACGCATCTTGGTGACCCGCCAGGCCCCCCAAGCCCACAGTTGAGGCGGGCAGTAATAGTAAACGGGGATCCCGAACTTCTTGGCCCGCTTCGCCACGTGCCAATTGAATCCGGGGAAGTCGACCAGGACGACCGCATCAATCCCGCCGCCCGCGAAAATTGCCTCCGCTTGATCGGCAAAACGAAAGAAATCTCTCAGTTTCGGCAATACCTCCACCAAGCCAACCACCGCGTGGGAGGTCAACTCAACGTCGACGGTGCAGCCCGCTGCCGCCATCTCGGGCCCGCCAAAACCGCGGCACTGGATCGCCGAGTCGCGATGCAGTGCGGTGATCAACCGCGCCGCGTGCTGGTCTCCACTAGGCTCACCGACGGAGAAAAAAATGGTTTTGGGCTTCATCGTGAGGCCAACAAGTCTTTGCGTGCCCAGTGGGCAACGAATCGGCTGAAATACAACGCATGACGCCGATCGACAATCTGGCGTCACCTAGGGAGCGTACGATCAGTCACTGCCGCGCAATTTCGCTTGCCCGCCCTCGCGAGGCGAGAGTTATCGGGAGAGGGTCGAGTATGACGCCAGCGATCGATCGTCCGACCTTAGCCATAGATCATCGTGGCCCCCCGAGACAACCTCGATCGCCGAATTGGGCAGTCTTCGACCACTCACCTGTCACACGGCGACTCGCGCAGCGAGATTGGCGGAGATCGATTCCGAATCACGCATTCGTGGAGGCTCGTACGAGTCCCCTCCCCCGGTCTCCGCCTATCGTCTGCGTTTGCATGTGCGGAAACGCATGGTGGGATGGGTAAATCGACGGCGACGAGGTGTCCTTGCAGCGAAGCGTCTCAGCTCATAAGATCCGCACCGCAATACGACGCACCCCTAGCTCAACTGGATAGAGCATCGGTCTACGGAACCGAAGGTTAGAGGTTCGAATCCTCTGGGGTGTACTGATGGCTGCCTCGGTAGCCATCACCAACGGTCAAAGCCCTGCTTTTGCGGGGCTTTTTGTTTGCGCTGATACCCTGGGATGCATCTTGCTCCCCTACGGATGTGCCTACGACGCCGTCAGCAGGTCTCCCCGCTTCTCGGATTGCCTCCGTGTCGTCGTCTTCCGTCGTCTGGAGATAGTAAGTCTTTGCAACCTCTTCGCTGTGGCCGAACCAATCATTCAAGGCATGATTGGCATATCGGCCGGAACGTTCCTTCTCCGTCCACGCGGAGGGTTGCGAATCGTTGAACGGTTCTGCAAAACGCTTCACGCCGGCACACTCTAGGATCCTGTCGAAAGTTGTCCGCAGATTGCTGTCGACTTTCCGGTAGCGTTGGATCACAAACGAATCTGCCACACACTTCACGCCGGGCGCGACGATTTGAAATAACGAAATGTGGACTCCCATTGCAAATGCAACGAATCGGTCTAGGTGTTGAAAATTTCGCTCGGCGTGGCGTAGTGGAGTCTTTTGCGTGGGCGGGTGTTCAATCGGTCTTGGACTCGCAAAACGTCACGATAGCTGATCAGGCCGTACGGCAAACCCTTTCGAAGATACTGACGGGCTAAGCCGTTCGTGTTTTCATTCGTCCCACGCTGACCGCTGTTGTAGGGATCGCAAAAATACGTACGGCAATGGAACGCTCGTTCCAGAGGCTCAGGATAATAAAACCCAGGGTCGTTATCAAAAGTCAGTGTTTTGATCTTGCTCCGATCGAGATCCTCAAAGATCCGGATGATCGAAGCGTTCACCGTCGACGAGCGTTTATCTTGGACTTTGCGAATCAACAGGTAGCCGCTACGTCGCTCAACGGCCGTTAAGAGAAAACCGCTCCACTGGCCGCAAACCATCAGATAGTCACTCGACGGGTCAAAAAAACTGACCGCGCTGGCGTCCCTCGGCGCCAGTTCATGCCTCACACGCCAGCTGCAGTTGGAAACTTGGGAATCGGGATCGCGCGGCGTCGAGCCCAACCAAGCCTATTCAATCGCTATTTGACGTTTCGCGGGTCAAAACCCGTCAGCCGCGCGGGGCCCCACCTAACGAGCGCGCTCATACGAAATCAGGCGGAACGGTCCACCGCCAATGTGAAGGCATCCTGGATGCGACGGTAGCACTGGAAGGGGATGGAGGGCATCTCTTGACCGCTTTAGCGTCGTCACTGAATGTGAATGGAACTCATTGGTTTGGTTCTGTTTCCCAAAAGGTTTACAAAATCGCTGGCTCATCGCGTTGGCCAACCTCAAAAACTCCGCTCGTGAAGTGGGATCCAATGTGCCTACATCACGGTTCGCAGCTGACCGTTGTGACTCCAAACCCCGCGATTCGTCGTGCCGAATGGACAATCGCCGAGAATCCTCTGGTGGTCGTCGAGTCGGTTGGGCTGACTAAACACGTCAGCCGCCATACGTTTCGAAACTGTGTTCGCCAAGAAACTGGCGTGGGTGGGAGAGCTCTTCGCCGCGTCGAGACGCTGGTGGGCCTGCAATGCGAGAGCCACCATCATTGACAATCATGTGGACAATAACCTGACACCCAAGGATGTCAGGTTATTGGATCGATTGAGGCAATCCGAGCTTGCCTCGGCATGAACGGCGACAAACAGAGCCCCATGTTAGGGACGGACTCAAAACGGCGATATCCTGGACGCGGCCGGCCCAGAGGAAAAGCCCCGCAGACCACTTCTCTGACAGGTGGGCCTCTTCGTTGTATCGGACGACGCCGCGAAAGGTGATTCAAGGAAGGATGCGAATGGACGCGTTGATTTCCGAAACCGCATCGCACACGGCTTGGTAGTCGGATCGGTTGGATCGATGGCCTCCGCTGATCCGAACTGTCCCGGCGTTGGCGGTACCCAAGCAATCGTGAATCGCCCCGGCACAGTGGAAACCAGACCTGACTTCGATTCCAAACTCCAGATCCAGAATCGCGGCAGCGTCTTGGGGCATTAAGTGCGGTCCAAAATCGATGCTTGCAAGGGGCAAGGGGCCTGGCACGCCGATGACTCGCAAGCCGTCCACGTTCTCAAGTTGCTGATGAAGCCAAGCGGCCTCCGATGCCAAAGGCGGTGATTCATTAAGTTCGTTGAGTGCTGCCCGGAAACCAGCCAACGCGGGCAGATTCATTGTTCCGGGTTCAAGCTTCATCGGCATGGATTGAGGCATGCTCCAAGATCGACCATCACCACCAGTTCCACCCCGCACGACGGGCATGAGACGGTCGTGGCAACCCGGCGCCGAGAACAAAAATGCGATTCCCGGCGGCCCTCCCAGCCCCTTGTGGGCCGGTGCGACCAACAGGTCAATGTTCGACTGCAGAACATCAATGGGCAGATAGCCGATCGTTTGGGCGGCGTCGCAGAAAAACGCAATCGATTTGTTCGGCTCGCGATACTGGTTGAGATCGGAGATTCGACGCCCAATCTGTTCAATGGGTTGAATGGCACCCGTCACATTGGACGCATGTGTGCAGGCGACCAATCGCGTCGCCGGGCGAATTGCTGCCGCCATTGCTTCGGCATCCACCTGGCCGTGTTCATTGGTGGGCACGACCGTGAGGTCACCGTGTTCGCGTCGACAGCGTGAATGAAGCGTGCGAATGACCGCATTGTGCTCGGCTGCTGACGTGACCACATGGAATCGATTGTCACCGGATCCGGTCTCAACGGCGCCGGCGAGTTCGATACCATCGAGTGCGGCGTGGATGGCCAAAGTGCAGCCACCGTGGAATGTAATGCATCCCGGTATCGTCGCCTGGATCTCGCCGACACCAATCAGCGCCGCAACTTTGGACCTCATCTCCGAAACGAGCTGATTCGCTTGCCGCGCTGACGCGTAGCCGCCTCGTGACGCGGTCGCACCGACGTTCGTCAAGTAAGCCGTCATGGCTTCGGCCACGCCGGATGACTTTGGCCACGAGGTCGCGGCATGGTCTAAATAGATACGTGGCGGTCGGTCGCTCATCGCGCTGTTCGAATCCTCGGTCGCAACCACGCCCAGAGCGAGTCGAACCCGCCGAGCACGCCTGCCGTCAGGATCAAAGCCAGAGCGATCGAAACGGGTGCAAGCCATAGGCTTAGGCAACCAAGGGCGAGTAACCAGGACGCGGGTGAGGTGATGATGCGGTGGAGTCCGGCCGGCAGCGTCCATCTCTCGCGAGCACCGGGCCACAGCACCACGAACAGCAAGCACGACAGCGATAGCAACACCAGTAAACGCATCCACATCGATCGCACGCGTTGGTTCGCTATGGGCGAACGAACCGCTGCAGGTGGAAATGTGGTTGGTTGACCAAAGCAGATGAATGACTCAACAGGTTGCATCGAGACAGGAGATCCGATCGATAGCCCGCTGGACCAAGGATGCAGGTGCTGAGGATCGATCCGTGATATGCTCCGGTTGTCCAATGAATATCGTCGCATCTGTTGAGCCACGAAGTGATCCATGGTCGTCCAGTCCCACTGTGCCCACTGTTTGGGTGCCGTCGAAGTCCAGTTGGGTACTGAGCGACCGTCCGGCTCATTGAGCTCATCCGAAAAAGAATCCACGATGGCATCGGGGGTTCGTCCGGCTGAGATAGCCAGGTGCCAATATCGCTGCAACCATCCTTGAAGCCAAGCCGCAACTTCGTCGTCGCGACGATCAGCAAAGGCATCTTGCGAGGACGCAATCGCGACCACGACGCCGGCGGCCAACAGCTTCGCACGCTGCGACAGTGAGATCGAATGCGGTTGAGTTTCCGGGTCTCCTGTACCAGGGACTCGATTCAAGAATCGCAGCTTGCCCGCGTTCGTTCCAGTGGACCACTGGGCGGTGGTGACTCTGGCCTCTAGATCTCGCAGAGTCGGGAACATGATTGCCTCACCATCCAGGCGCGGTAACTCGCAGATTAACTCCAGGTCCTGACTGAGCCGACTCAGGGGCAGCCGCACTCTTACCAGTTGTGGCGAGGGTGAGCGTCCCCTGGGGTCGTCGGGATTCATGCTGTCGGTCGATATGATGTCGGCCGCATAGCCTCCGGCCCGCACGCCCAACAGTCGCCAGTTCGACGGAATCTCCATTTCAACGGATTTCGCGTCACCAGGCATCAGATCGAACCGCGTCATGACCGTGATTCGTGCACGACCCCCACCATCATCTTGACCAACCATCCAATGATGGTCAGCAAGCATCAACACGGGTTTGGATTCTCGGCGCAGCGAAGGTTCCAGCTCCACCGACCACGCCGGTCCCATGGTCGCGAACGTGATCGGGCGATCTGAACGAACTGGATTCGATCGCTCGTCACGCTGCGTGCCGGATGACACCGTAAAACGTGGTTGAGGTACGCGCCGCACGGCGTTGAATCGCCATCGAATCGCTTCGTTGGTCAGTCGGCTTGGAACCACAAGATCGATTCTCGACTGGGACGCGCCCAACAGCCGAAGCTTGGGTACACCGATTCGCGCAAGCTCTGAATCGCCAAGCTGACCGATCAATTCGATCTCTCGAACGTGAGGCTCGTCCGCGGTCGGATCCTCGGCGGATTCCCACACATCCCCCGTACCTTCTTGGGGCACATGCTCGCGGATGAGGCCGACGCGAATGACTTGGCGGGCGGGATCAAGCGTCGGCCCCCGAGACCAAGGTCGAAGCGGGCGTACCACGAGCGACTCGCACCAACGCGTCGGCATCTCGATATCGATGAAATCGGGAACGACCTTGGATGTGACGCGAATTCCCGATACCACCACCCAACGCCCGTCATCGCGTCGCAACTGGAGGCGCGCGTCGGCCGTGTAAGCGTTGCTTCGTGGTTCAATCTTGACACTTGGACGTTGGCTCCTCGTTGACCAAGGGGCCAATGTGGCGGGCTGAGCCGGCAGGACCCAACGCCCCACCAGCAATTTTCCATCAGCGAGCAACAAGGCGCGTTCGCCACCAAGTGGCGCCGGCGGCGCTTGTGGCCGTTGGATCCAATTCACCGAGATGGCGGAGGAACGTGTGACCAGCAGCTCGTGACTCCGATTCGCTCCGTTCGGCTGGATGGCGGAGGTTTCGGGCGGCTGCGATGAAACGGATTGGTCGACCGAAACGCACTGGAAAATTGGTAGTGCGACGATGGGAGTCGGTTGGGTGGCGACGGACTTGGAGAATCGGCGTTGTGCATCGACGTCGATTGAAACTCCACTCGGGTCGGAGGTCACCAGCAGCTCAAGGTTTCCATCGACTCGTACCAGAGTGGTCTCGGTAATCGCGGTCGATTTTTGTGGTGCGATCGCCTCGACTCGCCAGTCGAGCACGTCATATTCACTCGGAATCTGGATTCGCCAACGCTGTCGATCTGGTTCCGCCCTTTCAGCTTCGGTCACCTTCGCATCCGAAACGGCCAGTTGGCGATCGGACGGATCGACTCCGGTCGCTGGTCTCAGCGTGAGCCCGCGATCGCCGCGGGTCTCGCCAGGGCCAATGATGTCGGCATGGAAGCGGACTCGACACGATTGCTGACTGAAATCGATATGGTGCTGTGTGGTGACGATAGGCGACTGCAGAGTCGTTCTGCCCGTGATTGCCAAGAAACCAACGTCGCCTTCGTTCTCTGCCCCATCAATGCGAATTGATTGATCAATGGGCCCTGTGTGACCAAACCAACGAGAATAGAATGTTTCCACTGGCAAGAGCGTCGGGTTCACCAGCTCTGATAGATCAGCTTGATCGCCGCGGGCAAGGGTCCATGCTACCCACGTCGATTGCACCGCGTCTGGTTCGTCTGCGCCGGTTCGTGTCATTCCATGGCGAGCTGTTCGCAACTGGATGTTGGGTAGTTCCCAATCGCCACGTGAGGCGTTCATCGACAGGGGTGCCACAAATCGAATGGGCGTTGCCGATTCACTACGAGGCGCTAATTGCAATTGCCAAGTCGACGATGATGTTGGTCGAGCCACCTCGGACGAGCTTCGGTCGATCTCCCAGTCACGGCAAAGCAGTTGAAACCGGCGCCGACCTAATGACGCGGGAAGCTCCAACGTTACCGTGTCTGATGGATCAAGAGCAGCGATGGGCTCGAGTTCAACTTCTGCCCACAGGTCCGCCGGTCCATTCTTGCCGTGATCCTCATGCGGGACATTGCCACCGTGCAGCCAGTACCGACGCTGCCAAGCAACACGCCCTTCGGAAATCTCCACTGGTGGGATCGTCGAACGAGTTGGTCGCGGAACGGTTTCGCCAGAGACATCCAGGCTTGTCGGAATGAAATCCAATACGAATCGATCGACGGGTCCGATGGATATGAAAGGCGATGACTCCGGATCGACCGCCGCGGATCGATATTCATCAACCGTTAGCTGATCGATCCGAGGCGATCGCAAGCGGAGCGACGCGTTCAATGGTTCGCCAGTGATCGAAAGCTTTGCCATTGCGATGGACGGGACGTCAGCGGCGACCTCGATGCGTGGTCCGTTGACGACAATATCTCCGCGAAGTTGCAGTCTCAAATCGAAGTTGGTGTTCTTGGGGACGGGCAACACCACAAATGGGTCACCCCTCGCAGGCAGCGGTAGAACTCGCTCTTCACGATCTGCAGATCGGTCGTTCAAGGGCGGATCCATGGTGGGTAGCCACCGAGCCTCGGTGACCTGCTCGCGTAAGAATGGAAGACGCACACGGGCCGTCGGACGGTTTGTCTGGACGGACAGTTCGACTTCGATCTGAGTCGCTCCAGCCCATTGATCGATTAGTCGCTGCCGCTGCGTATCATCGTCGGCCAAGGCGGGACGCGCGTCGGCAACAGAGGAAGCGATCGTGGGCTGTTGAAGCATCAATCGCGGAAGCGGACGCCCGATATGCAGATGGTACACCGCCGATAGGACCATTGCATCTTGAACGAGAGTCGACTGATTCTGAATAAAGAGTCGGTCGTAAAGTTCTTGTGGCACATAGACTTTGTCGCCCATCGGCGAGCCATCGGACTCAACGGGTACGAGAACATCCGCGAGCGTCCGCGGCTGAGCGATGTCCATCCGTGTGTCGGTTGAGTGGATGGACTGGGCCGATGCGCAGGTGCTTGCGCTGAATCCGGCAAGCAGAAACCATATTGGCATCGATAAGGTGGTGACCGAGAAGTCACTGGATTCATCTTCCACGTTGAGTGGACTTCCGTGAACGGTCACGCTGCCGTCGGTTGCGCCAATGGAGGAACGGTCGATCTCGACGACAGGTGCAATGTTTGAGTCGGCGCGACGTCGTGGACCGGTTGCCGTTGATTTCGATCTGCTACTGGATCGCGAGATACTTCGAATCCGAAAGGTAGACCATGACAGTCCAGCCATCACCATGGGCAGGACAACAAATCCAGCCAACGGCAACCAGATCTCCGGCCACATGAAACAAGTCGACAATGCAATGATGGTGGGGATGAGTATCGCCCGAGATGCCCGCCGAAGCAGTTGAAAGAATGCCCCAAAGACGACCCAGCCGGCGATCAAACCGATTCCCAGCAGCCAGTTGATGCCCATGATGAATCGGCCGCCAGGCATGACCCAATCAATTCGCCATGCATCGGATGCTGGTTCATATTCGAATTGATGCTGCAGCGTGATTCCGCGGATCTGAATCGCAGGCTCGCGGATCCGGCGAATGATGGGCATCGCAATCGATTGCGACAGCCACTTCGCATGGACGGTGATCGGTTGATTGTGGACTCGATCCAAAAGATTGACGCGGACCCCACGTGCCGGGAGTCGAATGATTTCAACTTCGCTCGCATCGGTGCGTAGTGTCGCAAGGTCCATGGATGCGGGAAACTGAAGCTCGAATGAATCCACAGGTGCAAGCGTGAATTGGCCGAGCGTTTCGTCCATGCCACTGGACGATGGCAGCATCGTGATGCGTTGGCGATAGACGATCACGTTATTGGTACGTGTCGATCGTCGACGTGCCGTGATCGTCATGTCGGTGCTGGGTTCGTAACGCCACCGAGAAAACTGATGGGTCGTTGAATCGGAGTCGTCGGGGAGTCCATTCTCCTGAGCCCAGCGACTCAACCGTGGGATTTGGTCGGTCATCGGCGGGAGGCCATCGAGGTACGGTGTTGATTCGTCCCACTGCAATTGGCGATCCAACCAAATCTCACCACGCTGAGATGTTGCTTCGCGAACCGTGGGCAATCCAAGTTGCCATTCCTCTTTTTTGACTGACAGATCTCGTCGGCCGACCCAATGTATTCGGTCTCGCGTCGATTCAGGGAACGGCAGTCGATACTCAACGAAGACCATGCCGCTTGGTGACGTCTCCGTCACTTCCTCATCTTCGACGCCGGGCATCGTGACCACGCTTTGTTGAATGTCTTCCGTGGCAATGCGGACGAGTGGCTGGTCTTCAGAAGGCTTGAAATACCAATCGAAGTCGAGACTGGGCCGTTCGGATTGCACCGGAACGGCGATCGTGACGTCGCTGCGAGATCCCAATGCGGTTTCCACTCGAACATCGACCTCGTGAACGACCACGTTGCGGGCATATTGCAAAACATTCTGGATCGTTACATCGAGTTGTGGGTCGGGAACTCGTAGCCATGCGATCGGCGTCTGCTCAATTGAATGACCGAAGAGGACGGAGTCACCCGGTAACGGGGCCAAGAAGCGACGCTGCTCTGTCGTCAGTTCGTCGAAATCGATTCGTTGCGACGATACAGCCGTGAGCGCCGTCCAACTCATCGATGCTGGCGGAATCAAAGCGGCCGTTAAGTTTCCCTGACAACGCTCGACCCTGGCGAGAAAGAGTTCGGGGATTCGATTCCGGATCCTATTTCGGGCCCGCCGATTCACGACGTCATCAACGTTGTCATTCCGTTCAATTGAATCACGCCGTGATTGCCCCTGGATCTCGATGACGCATTGACCATCGTTGACCTCGCCGGCGGTGGGCCAAACCGTGAGTCGTCCTACACGCCGAAAAAAGGGCGTGATTGGGATACCACGCTTCGACTCACCCACGGTCACTTCATCAATGATGAAACCATCTTGGAACCTGACGGGAATTGGTACGATTCGCCCGGGAGGCATGGTGACTGAAATGCGAATGCGCCCCGCAATGTTCTGCGCGTCAATGGAGAATCGTGCGACATGCTCGGCGAACACAAGAGGTTCACGGGTTGCAACTTGAATCGACCACTCCGGCGCCGTCCCACGCCTCGAGCCAATAGATGTCGCGCCAGGCGGCGGACCGATCGCGATCCATGCCGATGTACTGACGGATGATTCACTTGCCGTCACATTGACGTCGACAGTCGGGTTTTCTGGACCGTTGGAATCGTCATCCAGCGAAGCCGTCCAGCCGTGCGGCAATCGCCAATGAACCAACTCTTGATTGGTAGGCAAGTTCAGCTGAACCTGCCACGGTTCGGGCATCACAAGTGCATCGTCGGTGAAATCCAATTGTGGAAGAGCTGCGTTGCCAGGTATTTGGATCGACGATTCGCCCGAGAGCGTCAGCATCATCGTTGGTCGCAAGAGACTCGGTAACTCGTTTGGGTAGCCGACGAGCTTCACGGTGGAGGACACACGCGGCGGGTTGGTCATCACCGCATCAATGGGATTCGGTATCCGATCGAATCGAATTGGCTGCCCATCGCATTCGGCTCGGTCAATCACGCCGTCCAAGACCGTGATCGGCGAAAGGGAACCAATCCATTGGCGATCGACTTGCAACCGACAACTCCAACGTAGAATCCCATCTTCCACGGTGTATTGCCATCGACATCCGCGAATCGTCATTCGCGGAGGAACGGTGGCGTCGTTTGCACGCGTTACGAGAGTGATTGGGCGCTGTCCGTTCGTCTCCACGACGTACCATTGCTCGTCGGAGCCGGACGGCATCGCTTCCATGTGATCCGATTCCCGAGGTTCCTCATTCGATACAGAGAAGCCAGGAGGTGGGCGTTTCGCGAGATATACCGCAGACTCCTCACACGAAAGAGTTAAGGTCTTCGGAACGCCGACCCAGAGGCTAATCGTGGGTGCCGGTGGCAACTGCAACGTCCATCGCGTTTCAAGTGCATCCCGCTGTCCCGGCTGCGACCATGTAAATGGAACGCGTTGCCGTCCACGGCTTTGAATCAGCACACCGCCTGATGGATTCGCCAATAGGATTGGTTGCGGTTCCGTTGACGGTTCCGCCGACAAGCTCATCGCATAGGATGGGTGTCCAAGCCAATGGTACGACTCCGAGTCGGCTGTCGTCTCCGACTCGAACTGAATCGCACTGGCGGGGTCACCAACAAGTCGGTCGCCGACGATCCGTCCGATCATGACGACATGTGACAATCGACCGGATGGTTCCGCAAGACGATTTCCTTCCTCGGCGAAACGCAGGGCCTCGAGTAGTTCCGTTTGGGCAACAGGTCGAAAATTGTCCGGCACGAGAGCGCCCATCTGCGAGCCATAGATCCCAATCACTCGTAAAGGTGTGCCGTCAAACGAATTCCTGGTGGCTTCTGGTCTCGACTCCGCCCGAACTGCAGCATCACGGCTGTTACTAGTAACCCCATCGAGGACAGGCTCCAGCGGAGCGGACGATTCCTGCGCGTCGGCGATGGTTATCGTGATACTGATGATGACGGCACAGACTATCAGCCCAAACGCCCATTGCTTGATCTGGACCCAGACCAGGGGAGTAGGCGACGTTGGCCAAACTGCCATCCCGTCACGGAGTCTCACGACGAAACTCGACTTGCGGGGCCATCATCGAGTTTGCCTGACGAGATCGCCGTTGGGTCCAAGCGCGTTCGTCCCGACTCTTCGACGGGGCTCGGCGAGGCAACCGTTTGAGTTGAGGCGGGTTGCATGGGGACACTCACGATCGGGTCCGAAGCCGCCGTCTTGGTTGGAACGTCCAAGAATTCGCGCTCCGACTCGCCGTCTTGCGAGGCATTGATCTGTCGCATGGACGAACCGGCTGATCGATCTGCGGGCGCGGCGACGTATTCGCTACTGGGGACGAGGACTCGATCGGATTTCTCAGGACCAATCAGCGTCGCGACGGCATAGAACACCGCGACCCAGATCAGTGCCAACAGGACCAATTGCCCAATCAATACGACGCCGTCTGGAGCGATCACCAACAGTCCGGTCAACGCTGCGGCGAGGACCACGGCGATTGCTGGAGAGCGCAAGCGTGGCACCAGATGAAAACCACTAACCAGCAACACGACAACGGCACCGATGATCAACCATAGCAAAGTGCGCGAGACCGCCTTGATCTCAAATGCAAAGGTATCACCGGCGTAGAACAGATATCGATTGCCGGAGATGCTCATGGCGGCATTGGCAGGCAACATCGCAGCGACTGAACGAGTGGGCTCCACCAAGGGACGGGCGGACAGATCATCGGTACGCGCCGGCCGGTTGAGTCGGAGTTCGTTCTCGTTCAGTGAACGTACCACCCAGTCGAGCAGGTCATCGCCATTCATCAAGGGTTCACGCAGCATTCGCAGCGGTTCGCGTCGCCAACGCATCGCGCGACCCGCCGATGACGATGCCCACACTAAGTGCGAATCCGATGGCACAACCACTTCCCAGTAAATCCATCCCGACCGCATCGGAAGGCGCATCATTGGCTTGACAGTATGCCACCAAGTACTCGATGGGATCCCCGCCCAGATTCGGACATCAAGTAGGTGTTGCGACTGACGATCGGCGACGGAGCCATCGGGAACATCCAACCTCAGACCACGACGATCTCTCGTGACTTCCAATGGCTGACCATCGAGGGTTGCCTCGAGTCCCACTTGTCCCAACTTTGGCGACAGACCGATGCGGATCTGTTGGCCGTTCCGGACGATCGCGACCAGTTGCTCATGACGCGTTTGGTCGCTGACAACGCTGCGGAGCAATGCACGGGGCATCGACACCAGCTCCTCGGTCGATGTGGTGCGACTCAACGCCACGTCAATGGGAAATGTGGGAACCGATGTGAGAAGCCATTGTTGCGCATCTGCGTCGGTGAGTTGGCGGCCCGTCACTCCAATGCCCGGTTCCGTGGCTGCCTCGTTGCCGGCCTTGTCGGGCGATGTCAACCGACGCAGCACTCGGGGATCTGCCAACGAAGACTCCCAGTACCGACCTTGTTGGTCAACAAAGGACGATGGCAATCGAAATTGGTAGGGTTCAACCAGTTGGATCTGGTCGACAATCGGACGTGGAATCGCTGTTTGGAGCGTCAGTGACTCAGCAGATGATTGGTACAGACCGTCTTGGAGTTCCGCGGACGCAGGAATCGTTGCCGCACAACTTAATTCGATCTGATGTTGGCCCGATTGCAACTCAGGAGATATCAGCCGCCACTTGACCGTCGGAACATCAACACTCTCAACCGGTTCAACAGTTGCTGCGACACCGTTGACTTTGGCCAACCAGCGGAGGTCGCCTCCAGGAACCTGCTGTTGCGTCGCCGGCGCTGGGCCGGGGGCGCTAGTGGCAAAAGAAAAGTCAAGCTGTCCTTGTAAGTCGACGGAGCAAGTCAGTGCCCAGGTTGACTTGCTGACCCATTGGGTCGTCTCGATTGCCACGTCCGTTGCGCCGATCAGCGAGACTTCCACTGGTCGCGGCACAAGCGAACCAGAAACCTCCCAAGGTCCCTCGGTCGACAACAATCGGAACTGGGACGGCGCACGACTCTTGAGAATCGCGTCATTGCGGTCGCCTGTCGGAACATCACTCGTTAGGTCGAGCTCCGACTGTGGCTCGACGCGTTGCAAGCGATTGGAGTTCGCCAGATCCACGACCCAGTTGTGACCGGCATCGTTGCGCACGCGAACCAATAAGTCATTGACAATGATGGCGGGGTCATTGGAAGTCAGTTGAGGCAGTCGAATCGTTTTCGGCGCGGCATTGGATTCTGCTGGCAAGTCATCCACTGAATCGGTTTCGAGAACGTTGGCTGCCACGATCTCCAGCGCGGCAGGAGGACCGATCGCGTCGGCCGACTCAAATTCCCAACGCGCGACTCCCTCCTCCACAGTGATGACGGCCGACTCATTACTATCGACCGAACTGACGCGGCGAATTTGCCAGGATCCGAGTGCAAGGCGTAGATCACGTGACTCGACACCGTCAGATTGGCCACGCACCAGCATGGTCACGTCTTCCACGTCCGCCGCCACACGAAGTTCCGCCACAACGTCCAAGCGAGTCTGGCGAGTCTTCGTTGCTAGCCAGATGGGTAACCCAAAGGTGGGTCGATTGAACTGGAAGGCCTGGGTCCGCGAAAGCGTGGTCTCGTCCACCTCCGACGTCACCGCCTGAATCCCCACCTCGGGTCGCCACCGCAACCGATGATTCTCACTTGTGGTGACTGTTAGGCTTCCACTGCCGGCGACCGCCCCGAGCACCGTCGGAAGTTGAAATTCCCAAGGGTCGGTGGGTGTTGCATCAGGCACGGGCATCTGTAGACGCAGTTGCAATCGGACGCGGCTTTGCCCCGCGTTCGTTGAACTGAACAATTGACCGGGTGGCACGTTGGAGACGCGTCGGAGTCGCAATACGCTTGCCTCGCGTTCGTTGGTGTTTCCGCCCTGCGTGTTGGATGGTTGCTGTGCTGGATCCTCGGGTGACTCCGCTAGCTGTGCGAGCCCTGCCGAATCGCCTATCAAACGCCACGTCGAGTCAGGTGTCTCGGATACGGGGGGGCCAACTGTTGTTTCGGTAAGGACGGAGCTTGTTTCAGGAACGCCAATAATGGGTTCACTCAACAGTGCGGCGCCACCTGGCAATCGAACGCGAAGGTTCTCTAACGCACCACGAACATTTTCGATGTCCATTGCCACGTCGATGATCGGGTAGTCGGATGGCGAATCCCAACGAACCGATGCAACGGATTGGACCTGCAGTAACGCCGCCGATGGAGAAGTCTTCGGGACCTGTCGCCAGTTCATCACGATCGGCCCACCGCCACACTCAATCCTGTAGGTGGGGGCTTGAGATCCGACGACGCGTGAGACGACCTCTGGTCCGTCTCCGAGAACCCGAACATCGACGACGTCGTCTTCATACTCTGATTTGGCTGGCCATTTCTGACTGCGGCTCGATCGAACGATGCTGGAATCGGTCTCGATCGAGATGTTGGCCTGCAGCGGCGCGGTCGGCATCGCCAGGTCGAGCCAATATGTCCTCTGGTCACTCTGTCGTACCTTGACTGAACACTCCATCGTTACCGTGAAAGTGGTTGTGGAGAGAGCCGATGGATCTGGAATGACTAGCTGATAGGCCGATGAAGTCGACGACCGATCGGTGCCCATCCCGCTAGACTGGCCATCCGGTTCGACAGTGGTCGGAATGGATTCTGGACGCTTGGATGTCTCAGGACCAATGAAATCGGAACGAGCCTCGCTGTTTCGCGAAGGTTGCACAAATGCACCCTCGGCGCCCTCGATGGAAGCCGGGCGGAGCAGGTTCATTCCCCCCATCGCAAGATCCACAACGATAGGATCATCGATCTCCAGCCGACTCAGACGGTCGATGGGCGACGCAATGCGGATGTCCAATTGAACCCTTAATTCGGCGCGGAGCCCACGAACGCTCCCATCAATTTGGCACCCGATCACCGAGGCACGTTCGTCGAACCTCGTCTCTCCGCCCCCCCTTCTCTGAAGACGTTCGAGTTCTTCAAACGTCATACCCGGCATCACAACCTGCGTGCCCGTTTCATCAAGAAACAGAAAGGCTTCAGGACGGACGCCCTGGATGCCATCCCGCATCAATTCATTCGGAGGAGGCGTACCAGGCGGTTGAGCATGCCCGGCCTTGGTGGGGCCAAATCCGACGAGCCCGATGCCCAGCGCGATCGCGCCAACGAGAGCACCGCCAAGACGTGTCCAACTCGAGGTGAAGACAGTCACCGGCGATAAGCGTTCATCGTCGGGAGTCAATAACACTTCCACACCGAACTGGATGAGGGAACCCAAATAGAGAAGAGTGACGTGCACGAAAGTGCCCGACTTCCAAGGCCCATGCTACCTGACCATGGACGTGATTCAGACGACTGTTAGACGAGGATCGTACAGGCATTCTTCAAGGATGCTTCGCCTTACATCTTACGCAAAGTACCCGACCGGTAATAGGAAAAGACAATGACGCGCGAGGGCCTCGAGACAAGGGATCATGATCACCCGTCAAATCTCGGACAATTCATACAACTCCACTCCGTGCGGGACCGCCCAGTGGTTCGCCAACGCCCCCAATCAGCCATCAGGACCGGACAAAAGCCCTCAGATAGTCGATCATCATCCACTGAATGATCAGCACGGCCACGGGACCAGCAAACAGCACCAATTGAGCGGCACCTTCGGTCTGCATCCAGACGACACCCGCCGCTTCAGCCGCGGCCAAGATCGCCATCATCAGGGCAGCGTTGACAAGCAACAGCACACAGGACAAAACGGCCGATCCCGTCACTGCCAGGCATCCACCGGTGGCCTGCGCTAACGTCCGAAGATTCCATCCGATCGCATCTCGAGATGCGGAATCCGAGGTGGATTCCTGTGGTTTCATCGGCTCCTTCATGGAGGGTGGAGGGCCGGACGGGTGAGTGACCCGGCGAGTCGCGTTCAAGAATTGGCCTCGTAATTAACGGCGAAGTGATCACTCGATACACTGATGCGGGTCGACGGGTCGGTCCACCTCGGCCAAACGACTTTGGTTGCCTTGGTCAGGTTGCCGCGCCCGCGATCAGCCAAGAGTGGGCCATCCATTTGCATGGACGGATCTTATCACGTTTGAACGTGAATCACATGAATGCGAAAGCGACTTCGTATCGATCATCGACGGTGACCGTGGGAACACGTCGCCGCGTTGAATCGGTGGAGTCTTCGGTTCCGATCGATGGCGGAGGCCGCACGTCCGCCCGCCGCCTCGTACCGCCGGTCTTACCCCTGGAATCATGGTTCGTCACGTTCATCCATTGGGCGATGACCCTGCTGCTAATTTGGGCTGGTACCTGGTGGGCCCGCTCAACGGCGACCGCAATCATGCTTTCGGCGGTGTTCTTATCCGCACTCGTAACCCTAACGCTGATGAGCCGGTCCCGAATTCGACGCCAGCAACGCGAGTTGTTAACGAAGTTCTCTCAGTCCGCCCAAAAACAGCTGGACCAATTGCACGACCGGTGGAGATCCCTCCACAGTGAGACCCGCCAAAACGCGTCGGCACTACTCCAATTGGTCGACGGTGTCGTTGTGCTGACTCCAGATGAGACCATTTTGTTGATCAACCCGTCCGCAGTCTCGTTGCTGAATTTGAATCGTCGCGATGGATTGTTAGGTCGTTCGTTTACCGAAATGGTTCGAGTTCCCGAACTGCTGGACGTTCTTCGCAGCGTTGTGCGGGAGCAACAGACACAGGAACTCACGATCGATTTTCAGCACGAAGGCGACGTTCGGCCGATCCGCGTGCGGGTCGATTTGATTGACACCGGCGAGAGTTTTAATTTGCAACTCAGCTTGCGTGATGAAACCGAGCCGCGTCGCGTGGAGGAAATGCGTCGTGAGTTTGTGGCGAACGTCTCCCACGAGTTGAAAACACCGCTGGCCGCGATCAAGGGCTATGCCGAGACGATCGAATTGGCCCTTGGCGACGATCCCGAAACAGCGGTTTACTTCTTGAATCAAATCAACTCACAGTGTCAACGTTTGGAGCACTTGGTCAACGACATGATGAAGCTCGCTCACGCGCAATCAGGACGTGATCACTTGAGATTGTCCAGCGTTTCGTTAACCGAAGTTGTCCGCGAATCGATTCAAACCTACATCCCGGTTGCCCTTGCCAATGACTTGATGCTGGACGGTCGCCTGCCATCAGAGGTGGCCAAAGTCTTCTCCGATCGAGAGGCCACGCTGACCATTGCCAATAATCTGATTGGTAATGCCGTACGCTACACGCCTTCGGGCGGTCACATTGACGTTCAGATCGAACGCGATGGTGAAATGTGGTGCCTGCGCGTGATTGACGACGGGCACGGGATTCCCGCGGATGATCAGACTCGAATCTTCGAAAGATTTTATCGTGGTTCTCGAAGCATCGAATCTGCGACCAGCAGCACGGGACTGGGATTGGCCATTGTGAAGAATCTATCCCAGGCTCTCGGCGGGGATGTGAGCGTTCAAAGCGAAGTTGGCAAAGGATCGACATTTGAGGTTCGCCTACCAGCGGTGATGGGCGAGTCGGTAAGTGATTCGGTTCTATCCAGTCGCGAACGTTTGGTCGGATCAACGCAGGCATGAGTGCTGGCGCCGACGGCCGATTGATCGGATTGCTCCGTCGGGTGATGCGGGATACGGAAGCACTCTACCGACGGAGTGCTCGCGACATGACGCGTCGTTATCCAACGCTGTTGGAAAAATCTGGCAAAGGGGGGCTGGTCGATCAATTTCCCGAACTCATGGACGACCTTCATCGTGGTCTGCTTATCAAGGTCTATGTCACGGTCGTCCGAGCCGATGAGAGATGGAGCCGAGCCGAAAAAAGGGTTGTCGCCGAGATGATCGCGTACCTTTGGGGACATCAACTTCAGGGCGACGAGTTACGCGATGCTGCCACTGAGCTGTTCCGTCAAGCAGATCGCCTGACATGGTCGTCCCTGGTGGCCCCTTTCGTTCGGTACCGTCCGCTTGCAGACGCGAAAGCCCAGTTGGGAACGATTGTGATGCGGTTGGCCAATCTGGTCGCCAAGTGTGACGGTCAGACCATACCGGAAGAATCCGATGCGCTGCACGCGTTGCAGCGGGACATCGAGGAAGCCATGAACCCAAAGGACTCTCTGACGGTGTTGGAGCCGCACAGCATCGCCGGTGCTCTATCGCCCGGTTCTCGAGGCCGAGCCCATCGGTCTGGCTCGTCCGATTCGATGACACCCGCATCACCCTTACGTCGGGGTCGGATCAATCAACAACCCGCTGCGTCCGAGGGCGCGAACGAATCCGAGGACGCGAAAGAAGCGGATATCGCTGGCGAGACGTCAAGTCCGTTGCAACGCGAGCGGCAGCTCGAGAGAGCAACGGCGGAGTTAGAGCAGTTGATTGGCCTGGAGTCCGTCAAGAAACGCGTCCGTAGCTACACGAATTTCCTGAAGTTGCAGACCCAGCGACGCAGCGCGGGCCTGTCAACGATGCCGATCAGTTTGCACATGACATTCGTGGGCAATCCAGGAACGGGCAAGACGACCGTCGCACGCATCGTTGGTCAAATCTTGGGCGCGATGGGCACGCTCGAGAAAGGTCATGTCGTCGAAACTGATCGAGCGGGGTTGGTCGCCGAGTACGCCGGACAAACGGCGACAAAAACAAATCAGATCTGCGACTCGGCGATCGGAGGAGTGCTATTCATCGACGAAGCGTACAGTTTGGTGGATGCATCGGGCGATGACGCTTACGGACGCGAGGCCCTCCAGACGTTGCTGAAGCGAATGGAGGATGACCGTGACCGATTGGCGGTCATCTTGGCCGGCTATCAGGATGAAATGAGAACGCTGATTCGAACCAATCCGGGGCTTTCCTCGCGGGTCAACACGACCATCGAATTTGAAGACTATGACCCGGCGCAGCTTGGCGAAATTTTTGGTTTTCTTTGCAATGCCAATCAGTATCGATTGCCCGCGGCTGCGAGGCACCGATTGATCATCGGCCTTACGGAACTTCATTCGCGGCGCGACCGCCACTTCGGCAATGGACGCCTCGTCCGCAACGCGTTCGAGGACAGTGTGCGTCGACTCGCCGATCGAGTTGCCAATGTCGCGGAACTGACGGAGCCCCTTCTGACGACACTGACCGCAGCGGACATTGGTGTTCCCGAACTGTCGTCCGCTGAGCTGGATCATCTGATCGCGCAACCTCATCGATTGGCTCGCCAATGCCTTGGTTGTCGCTCGCGAATTGGAATCGCGCCGGAGAGTCTTGGCCGACGTGTTCGATGTCCGTCGTGCGGCGAGACACAATCGGCGGCTTGGGCGAATGTCGTGCACGATAAATAATGCGAGGAATTCCGACGATCGTGCACTGAACTGATTCTTCGATCCACCCGGCAGGCCCGCCATGCTGTCTCGAAACTTCACTGTCATTTTGCTTGCGACGGTCGTTGCAACGCTTTGCCATCTCTTGCACCAACGAACGCGTGTGGCGATCGTCGTCGGGCAGGCAATGGACATGATCGACCAGTTCTATGTCGAGCCGGTCGATACCCGCGACTTACTCGTGGGAGCCATGAACGGGATGACCGACCAGTTGGATCGGAACTCCGAATTCATTGCACCGCGAGACTACTCGTCGTTTCAAGATAGCATCGACCAAGAGTTTGCCGGCATCGGCATCTACATCTCTGGTGGCACGACGGACGATCCCGACGGTCCTCCAGTTCGCGTCGTGACGCCACTGGTTGGTTCCCCCGCACTCGAAGCTGGGTTGATGCCGGGTGATGAATTTGTCGTGATCGATGGGGAAGATGTATCGGCCATGGGTCAGGTCGATGTGAGCCAGCGTCTACGAGGGCCCATTGGGACGACCGTATCCGTCACCATTCGTCGGCGTGATCAAGATGATCAACCCGATCAGGCGTCGATGAGCGTGCGTCGTGACACCATTCAGCTGGAGTCGGTCATCGGTGACCATCGTGATGAGGCGAACCGTTGGGTGTATCGGATCGAATCCCACCCAGAGATTGCCTACGTGCGGATGACCAGCTTTGGCGATAAGACCGTTTCGGAATTACGTGGTGTCCTGGGCCGTCTGGACAATCAATTCGCCGCATTGATCTTGGATTTGCGAGGCAATGGCGGTGGGTTGCTTTCAGCAGCCGTCGATGTCAGCGACATGTTTCTGGCATCCGGCAAAATCGTATCGACGAAGGTCCGCGGTGGACGGTTGGAGGAAGAGGCGAAAGCAACGCCAACGACTCTCGTGGAAGTTGACAAGCCGATGGCCGTTTTGATCGATGGCTTATCGGCCAGCGCCAGCGAGATCGTTTCGGCGGCGCTACAAGATCACGGTCGCGCGCACATCGTAGGGCAGCGAAGTTATGGGAAAGGCACGGTACAGAGCATTCTGCCGTTGGAGTACGGACGCAGTGCACTTCGATTGACGGTCGCCAAATTCTATCGTCCCAACGACCATCCGATCCATCGTTCTCCCGACGCGACCGACGAGGACGAGTGGGGAGTGACCCCCGATGATGGTTTGTCAGTCGAGCGAGATGAGGAAGCGATGATTCAGCTGGCCCGACTTTGGGAACAAGCGTCCTATCCATCTCTCAAGGGCGCGTCCCGACCGAAACCTCCGGCCGATTCAAACGAAACGAGTTCCGATGCGCCATCGGTTGCGCCCCTTCCTGACGACGCGACCGTGTGGGATTTTGACGCGGTTTTGCGGCGTGCGGTCGAGCGGCTGACGCGCGAAATGCGCTCGACGGAGCGACAAGCCGCGTGAAATGAGTCATTGCGGGGCCAGGCTCGCGGTTGCGGCCGATTTCAATGGTGAGTTCAGCTGGCGCCCAACTCGATGTCAATCTTCGCTTTTCGAGCCGCATCACGTAGTTTCGAAAGGGCCCGCGATTCGAGCTGCCGAACGCGTTCCTTTGTCACGCCCATCTTCTCGCCGACCTGCTTGAGCGTCAGTGGCTCGTTATCGCGTCCCAGACCAAATCGGGCCGTGATGATCGATTGTTCGCGGTCATCCAAACTGCCAATGATTCGGGCCAGTTCTCGCTGACGCTGTAGCTGAACCGTCTCTTGCATGTACGGATCAATGCGTTCGTCCTGATGACCCAAGAACAATTCTTCCGCGGTCGTCCGAAACCGATCACGATGCTTGAATTCGTTCGGGATCGTCCTTGCAAAATTCTTCATGATCGCCCAAGTCGCGTAAGTGCTGAACTTGTTTCCTCTGGAGTAGTCGAACTTCTCCACAGCCCGGATCAGCGACATGTTGCCGTCACTGATCAACGAGAAGAAGTCTTCGCTGGAGGCAACGTGTCGTTTCGCAATCGAAACGACCAACCTTAAATTCGACTGGACGATCTTGTTCTTGACCTTCACCGCCTCCTCGTACAGATCATGGATGGTCGCCATCGCTTCGCTACGACCCAGCGACATCGTCGCAAGTTCTTCACGCAACCGACTAGCTCGATGCTTGAGGTAGTTCATCTTTCGGAATAGGTGTTGCTCTTGCTCCCGCGTCAGCAGTGGCACGTCATAGAGCGCCGACAGGTAGCTAGGTAATTCCGAAGGCGCACGCACTTTTCGCCCACCTGTTGAGGTTGGCATGTCGGCCAGGTACTCGCTTTCGCGCGACGTATCCTCAAAATCGGTGTTGGTGATATGGTCCAGCGGAAGGTCGAGTGTCTCCTGGTATCGCATCTCCGCAATGATCCGTTGGATACTCGTTCGTGTTCGATGGAAGCGCTTGCAGAGTTGCGGTACGGATAAACCGTTTTTGTGATGCTGAAACACACTCCGCTTGTCCTCATCGCTGAGGCTTTCGCGGTGGTGCGGGAAGATCGCCACACCACGATGGGCCACATCAAAGTTTTTCAAGGTGTACCGGACCGTCTCGGGAGAGCGGTTCATTTGGTTCGCAAGCTGCTGCGTCACCTCGGAGAGACTCGAGCCGCCTTCGGCCATTTGCCGGGCTCGCTCCACCATCTCCGTCTTTTCATCATCTGAAAGCTGGCTGAAACGATTCCCACGCAGGACCTTCTCGCGGTTGGCCGCACTAAAACGTTCCACGCTACTGTGAAGGAAGCCGACGCGTTTGCGTTTGCCAAATACAAAACGTCGACTGACCAATCCATCATTGCTACGCCAACGACTGATCGTCTTCGTCGAGACATTGAACCTCTTGCTCAGATCACCGACTGTATGCACCCGCTCGCCCGCCTGCTCAGCCGGAATATCCGCGGAGTCGTAAAGGTCATGGATCAAAAGAAGCAGGTCGTGACGCAAGTCAATGCTGGCGACCATCGCCCGTGAGGCGGGATCCGGACGATAGTTCGTGATGCGGAAGATGACGAAGTCAATCGAATAGTCTCGATCATCCTGCAGCTCCGCCAGCAATCGTTCGGCAAGCATTGCCTGCTCGACTTTCTTGCCTCGCGGAGCAAATCGCGTTTGTTGGTCTCGTAATTCCTTGAGTGCAGCGTGGCGAAACATCGAAGCCATGATCCAAATCTCCCAGTGCGGAAAGGCTGTGTCCTCGAAATTCCATGCGACCCCGGCGGGTCGCCGACACTTCTTCCCATTCTTGCCCGGGGATCGTTCTATCCTAGAACGACGTATCATTCCCAAAGCATGGCTCCATGCCACGCTTCGTCGCGAAACGCCATCGAAAGATGACGGTCTGCTTCACCAGAGACGATCGCGGTGCAAAAACGTTCATCGGAACCAAAATTTTCACGAAAAAAACTTGATTCGACAATCCGATCTCGACCCGATCACCCAGCTTGTGGTCCCAACGATCGTGAAACCGCACAAGACATAGGCGACATTCGGTGTCCCAAGTGCGGAGGGACCTATGTGAAAATTCCAGGCCAATCACAGGCAAAAATCAGGTGAATCCAAACGCGTTGTGCGATTGTCACCCTTTTCGCCGAGTATTCGTGCCGAGGAATCTTTTCGATGGCGCTGCCAAGTGTCATGTTCGCGACCAAGTGAGAGCACTTTTTTCACTCACTTTGAAAAAAGGGCGTCTCAAGATGAGAAAGCCGTCCGTTTGATCCGATCCGGCTTGAGGGAGCCGTGGGCCTATGTCGATTATTCCGGATGCATGCCGTCTGGACGTCACCTTGGCGAGCCACGGCCATCCGAATTCATCTCCGAACATCGACTATGAATCCGAAACCATCGGCGGTCGTCGACGCGCGGGCTGCTCGGCCCCCCGTCATCAACTTGCAAAGCCCATTACTTGGGAAGCCGGCCAGGCGGCGGCACCATCGCGTGCCATTGCTACGCAGAGTCCGGCTGGCGCTGTCAATTCTTTCGCTGATGGGCGGATCGCTCGTCTCCGCCGAAGCTTCCGAGCCGGTGTCGCTGAATCCGTCATGGGCCCATCCGGTCTCACGGGTTCGCATGGAGCTGACCGTCAAAGGCAACGTGCATTTGGCACCTCGGCCGGATGCAGATAGTTCACGTCAGCAACGCTTGCCCCTGGATGGGAAAGTCACCGTGGACTTCGAGGAAAGAATCTTGCGACCGGCCGGTACGCGCCAAGACTCCGAGATCATCGCGGTCGAGCGACAATACCACCAAGCCGAGGGTGCTAGCACGCTCAGCAAGACCCAGCAGACCAGCGGATTGCGGCCGGAAGCCACCCATGTCCTTGCCCGCCGGGATCAGTTGCCCGAGACCATTTATAGCCAAGACACCTACCTGACTCAGGACGAACTGGATCTGCTCGGCACACCGATCTCGGCCTCGTCATTGGACCGTTTGATCCCTGAGACGCCGTTGAAACCTGGCGACGAAATGGCGATCGAGTCGAGCCGGCTGGCCTCGGCATTCAACCTCAGCGGAGTCGCCGACAGTGATGTGAAAATCTCGTTGGTGGAATCGGATGCGAAGTCTGCCAAGTTGTTGATGCGAGGGAAAATCGATGGCTCCGTTCGGGGTGTGCCGACGGTTCAGCGAATCCTGGCGAAGCTAACCTTTGATCGCGTGCAAAGGACCGTCACTTGGGCCGCGGTGGCGATCCATGAGACGCGGGAGATCGGCAAGTCTGAGCCGGGCTTTGACGTTCAAGCGACGGTTCGCATGATTCGGCAACCGCTCCCGGGGCCACAGCGACTGCCGAAGGTTGCCGCGACCGTCGATTTTGCCAAGCCGGTTCCCTCGAGCCGACTCCTAAAGGCTGTCGGCAGTGACGAAGTCCGCGCGGCGGCTTTGTTGGATCGCCGCTGGCACCTGATTCAAGACTCGCCTGGTCAGGCCGTCCTGAAGATGATCGATAATGAATTGACGATCGCGCAGTGCAACCTGCGGCCGCTGGCCAAGCTGAAACCTGGCGAGCAAATAACGCTGGACGCTTTTCAACGCGATTGCGTCCGGACGCTGGGAAAGCAGGCCTCGGGGCTGCTCGAAGCGGGAGAGAGTCTCAGCGAAACGGGCTTGCGGGTGCTACGCGTCGCCGCCGCCGGCGAAGTCCAGGGCGTGCCGATCCACTGGATCCTGCTGCACTTTAGCGACGATTCGGGCCGCCGCGTGCTGGCGACTCTGACTATGGATGCTGACCGGGTCGAGGAACTGGATGGCTCTGACGTGCAATTGGTGGCCACGATGACGATCACAGACGGGCAATCGGCCGGCGTCATTGAAAGTATTTCTTCGACGAAAACTTCGATCGAATCAGGCACAAACGAAGTAGAATCGGAGGTCCAAACGAGCGATGAGGTGATTTCCGCTAGTGATCTCGGATCCAAAAAACGCTAACCCAGCTCCACTCGATGCAACGAACGTTGAAACCCGGTAAGTCGTCGCTCGCGAATTCGATTGCTCGACGCGGTCGTCGAGGAATTGGGGTGTTGGTCGCTAGGACTCGCCCGCTGATGGTCGGTATCTCGCTGGCATCAATCTCACTTGCGTTGATCGCGCCGGCCCATTCCGCGATGGGACAGGCTCCCGCAACGCAGGATGATCCATCCCAGCAAGTGCAAACTAGGTTTGCCGACGGGATTGTGACGGTCATCCCGCCGGCGGCTGATCCGAAGGAAACCTTCGATGGACCGCTGACGCTGCAGTCGTTGCTGAAGGCTCATCCGGAGATCGCATGGTCGGCACCTGACCACCCCGACGGCGCGCCCCACTTCGATCCGAGAACGCGAACGCTCGCCAAGATGTTGGAACAGGTCACCCTCCGTCGAGAGATCTATTGCCTGGAGTTTTCGTTCAAACCGCTGCGTCAGATTTACATGGATCTGCCTCGACCGGACGGACGATTGCAACGAAAACTCGTTCACTACATGGTCTATCGGGTTCGATACCGGGGAGGCGATTTAAGACCGGCGGCTGATGATCCGGAGCAACCGATTTTTCGGCGGATTGAATCGATCAGTTACGCTTCCCGTCGCTTTTTCCCGATTCTCGTCCTCGAAGATCACGAGACGCAGAAGTCCTACACCGATGTCATTTTGCCGACGGCGCGGGAGCGGATCGCGATCCGAGAGAAGATCACGGTGGCGCTGCATAACAGTGTCGACATTAGCACTGTCAAGATTCCTCGGTCGACCGACGTGGAGGCACCCGGTGTTTGGGGAGTGGCCACGTGGACTGATGTGGACCCCAACCTCGACTTTTTCAGCGTCAACGTGCTCGGTCTGACCAATGCTTTCGAGCAAGACGGCGAAGGCCCCGAGGCGCCCTACCGACGTAAAGCACTGACCCTGAATTTCTTCCGTCCGGGTGATTCAATGGCCCAAACCGAAGATCGCGTTCGTTTTGGGGTGCCGGCGTACGAGAATGAAGCCGAGCAGGCATATATTCTTGAGCGATATGGGCTCGAGAAACGCCTTGATTACCGTTGGACCTTCCGGTAACTTTTCGCCTCCCCCAGGAGGAATGGTGGTTTTCATTTGCCATCGCCGGGGGCAAGTTCAACCCGCTGAGTTGGCGAGAGTCGACTTACCGCATCCAACGACGGTTTTCATCATGGCACACAAAAAGGGTCAGGGCAGCAGCCGCAACGGCCGCGATTCAAACGCCCAACGTCGCGGCGTCAAACGCTTTGGCGGCGAGTCCGTTTCGGCTGGCAATATCCTGATTCGTCAGGTCGGCACGAAGTTTCATCCCGGTCGCGGTGTCGGCATGGGCAACGACTACACCCTGTTCGCCCTTGTCGATGGTCAAGTTCGGTTTGACCAGAAGGGACGCCGAGTCAACGTCGATGCGGCTGCCGTCTGAATAGTTGACGACCCCGTTGAAACGATTCGATTTGACGGGACTCAATGCGCCCCAATTGAAAGCGGTCACGACACTGTCGGGGCCGCTTCTTGTTTTGGCCGGTGCAGGGACAGGCAAGACACGCGTGGTGACGTTCCGCATCGCCAATTTGATCCGGCATGGCACGGAGCCCGACCGGATTCTAGCGGTGACGTTCACCAATAAGGCCGCCGGCGAAATGCAAGAGCGGGTCGGCGAGTTAATCGGCAGCAGTAAGTCCAAACGGAGGCGTCGCGGAGAGCCGGCTCGCCCCACCCCAACGATCAGCACGTTTCATGCTCAGTGCGTGCGCATTTTGCGTCAGCACGCCCCCGTGATCGGATTCCCGTCGAAGTTCGCAATCTATGATCGGTCCGATCAGGAATCGTTAGCAAGATCCGTCCTACGAGAACTTCGGCTGCCGGGTACGGCACTGAAGCCTTCCGATCTGTTGGCCATCATCAGCGGTTGGAAGAACGATTCCGTCTCACCGGATGTGGCTGGATCGGTCGCCTCGACCGACAAAGAGCATTTCGCCTCGGCAGGATATCGACGCTATCAAGACGCCCTGCGAACACGAGGCGCCATGGACTTCGACGATCTGTTGCTTCACACCGAACGGTTGCTGACGGACCACGACGATGTGCGCCAATCCGAAGCCGAACGATTCGATCACATCCTTGTCGACGAGTATCAGGACACCAACGGTAGCCAATATCGAATCACCAAAGCGATGGCAGGCCAACATCGAAATCTTTGCGTGGTGGGTGATGATGACCAATCAATCTATGCCTGGCGTGGCGCCGACGTGTCCCACATTCTAAGTTTTGCCGACGATTGGCCCGATGCGCAGGTCGTTTGGCTCGAAGACAACTATCGAAGCACCGGTGCGATCCTGGCGATGGCCAACCAACTGATCGGATTCAATACGGTGCGACACGACAAGGTGCTCAAACCCTACCGACCGTCGGGAAAACGTCCGCGAATCCTTCAGCACCGAGACGAAACGGCGGAAGCTCAGGCGGTCGTCGGTGAGATCCGACACCTGATCGACAATGAACACGTTCAGCCAAGGGACATCGCGATCCTGTTCCGCACCAATGAACAGCCGCGACTATTCGAGACCGAACTACGTCAGGCGGATATCCCCTACGTGATGCTGGGTAGTCAGTCTTTCTTTGATCGGCGCGAAATTCGTGATCTGATCGCCTACTTGAAGTGGATTGACCAGCCCGATGATGAGGTTTCTTTGTTACGCGTGATCAACACCCCCGCGCGGGGCTTGAGCAGCAAGACGGTGAAGTCTCTGGTGGAGCAAGCCGTTGGGAGGGGCGTCTCGGTATGGCAGGTCATGCGGGACGACAGCGTCGTTGCGACGCTGCCGCCGGCGGCGAAGCGAGGCATCGATCATTTGCACTCCATTCGCGAGGACGTGGTTCAGCGGGCCAAGAACGAATCCCTGCGAGCTTCCATGGAGACGCTGCTGGCCCAAACCGCCTACACGGATGAGGTGCGGCGTCTTTATGATCAAACCGACGAACGCGAATCGCGTTTGGCGTCCATCGGCGAACTGACCAACGCGGTGGCGGCGTTTGAGGACCAACGTGCCCAATCCGATTGGTCGGACTTTTTGAGCGACATTGCACTGTCGGGCCGCGAGATGGGAAACGAAAAGGACAAGATGGCGCTCAAGAACTCGGTTTGGTTGTTGACGATGCACGCCGCCAAAGGACTTGAGTTTCCGGTCGTTTATTTGGTCGGCATGGAGGAAGGCATCCTGCCGCATAGCCGCAGTGTTCGTAGCGGGCGGGACGAAGACATCGCGGAAGAACGCAGGCTCTGCTACGTCGGAATGACGCGAGCTCAGGATCAACTGACCATGTCCATGGCGCTGACACGGCGAAAGTGGGGTAAGCCGCGGCCGACGGTGCCGAGTCCGTTCCTGTATGAGATGACCGGTCAGTCGGACAACCCGAATCGATACCGCAAACGCCGCCCCGCGGCGGGGCGTTTGCGACGATCCCGTTGAGCTTGGGTCATGCCAAGCGAATCTGCCCGGCTTGAGCGACGACGCCAGCGACGATCGCTTTGAGTTTCGGTGCGGCGCCGTTGGCAACCGAGATGATTTCTTCGACGTCGGCTGCCTTCAACGCATCAGGAAGGCACATGTCAGTGATGACGCTTAGGCCGACAACCTTCAATCCTGCGTGAACGGCGACGATGGTCTCGGGGACCGTGCTCATGCCGACGACGTCGGCCCCGATCTGACGAAGAAATCGGTATTCGGCACGCGTCTCCAAGCACGGTCCGGCGACCGCAACAAACACACCCTTGTGGGGATAGATCCCCTGCTGGCGCGCAATCGCAAGGGTTTGGTCGACCCACTGCAGGTCATATGGGGCACTCATGTCGGGAAAACGCGGGCCCAGTCGATCATCGTTGATGCCAATCAGCGGGTTATCTCCGATCAGGTTGATCTGATCCTCGATGACCATGATATCGCCAGCGACATACTGCGGATTCAGTCCGCCGCACGCATTGCTCACGACCATCAGTTCACATCCCAGCGCCTTGAAAACGCGAACCGGTAACGTGATCTGTTTCAGCGGGTAGCCTTCATAAAAGTGAAAGCGGCCTTCCATCACGATCACGGGAACATTGGCCAGTTGGCCGATCACCAGCCGCCCGGCGTGACTGGTCGCGGTCGACACCGGGAAGTGCGGAATGTCGCCATAGTCAATCGTGGCCTCCACGTCGATTTCACCTGCTAGGTCCCCCAGCCCGGTACCAAGAATGATGCCGACGACGGGGGTTTTGGACGTATGCTGACGGATCTTGTCGCACGCGGCTTGGATTTGATCGTGGAGTTCGAGCATGAAAGACGGGCGTGGTGGTCGAGGGCTGGCAGTGATGAATGGAGTCCATCATGACAGCCCGCGGCTCGAAGGTTAAGGCGTCGCATCTGTGCGTTCGCCCAACACTCCCGTCCCGCAACACTGCCGAAAACCGCGATGTGATCGGCGAGTTCCCCCCGTGGCCGCGACAATGCCAATTGCTCTAAAACAAGACGTCTCATTCCGTCCAGTGACCTTCACGCCCTATGACAACATGACCGCTCCATCGCCAGACGTCTTTGAGAAGCTCGCGACGTTCTATCTCGGTCGCACCTACGATCTCGACAAGCGAGAACAACTCGACGATCTGCTGCTTTACGATGCCAAAGATCTTTGCACGCATGCGATGTGCGTGGGCATGACCGGCAGCGGAAAAACCGGACTGTGCCTTTCGTTGTTGGAAGAGGCGGCCATCGACGGCATCCCGGCGATCTGCATTGACCCCAAAGGTGACCTCGCCAACTTAATGCTCGCATTCCCAGATCTCGAGCCGGCGGACTTCCAGCCATGGCTGGAAGCCGGTGAAGCAAGTCGCCAAGGAATGACACTCGATGAGTTCGCCAAGAAGACCGCCAAAACATGGAAATCGGGACTGGCATCCTGGGGCCAGTCACCCGACCGGATCCAACGTTTTCGAGACGCCGCCGATGTGGCGATCTACACACCCGGCAGCAATACCGGATTGCCGTTGACGGTACTGAAGAGTTTTGAGGCGCCGCCCAACGAAGTCCTCGACAACAGCGATGCCATGCGGGAGCGGGTCACCGGTGCCGCCTCGGGATTGTTGACGCTGCTTGGGATCGACGCGGACCCGCTGCTCTCTCGTGAGCACATCTTGATCAGTTCGATCCTGGATCATTGCTGGCGCGACGGACGCAGCGTGTCCGTCGGTGACCTCATCGGATTGATCATGTCCCCACCCATCCAACGCGTGGGTGTGCTCGATCTCGATTCGTTCATGTCATCGTCCGATCGTGGCAAGCTGGCCATGATGCTCAATAACTTGCTTGCCAGCCCGGCGTTTAGTTCTTGGTTGGAGGGTGACCCCTTATCAATTCCAAAGTTGCTTCACACGCCCGACGGCAAGCCCAAACTATCGATATTGTCGATCGCGCATTTGAACGATGCCGAACGCATGTTCTTTGTCACGATCCTATTGAATGAAGTCTTGGCGTGGATGCGTACTCAATCCGGCACCAGCTCGCTGCGGGCGATGCTCTATATGGATGAGGTCGCAGGGTACTTTCCACCGGTGGCGAATCCGCCCAGCAAACCGCCCATGCTGACGCTCTTGAAGCAGGCCCGAGCGTTTGGGCTTGGCGTCACCTTGGCGACTCAGAATCCGGTCGACTTGGACTACAAGGGTCTCTCGAACATTGGCACCTGGTTCCTTGGTCGATTGCAGACCGAACGTGACAAGGCTCGCGTTCTCGAAGGTCTCGAAGGTGCCGCATCACAGACCGGACAAGCGTTTGACAAGTCCGAAATGGAACGGCTGCTAGCATCGTTGGGCAGCCGAGTCTTCCTGATGAATAATGTCCATGATGATCACCCCACGGTGTTTCAAACTCGTTGGGCCATGTCGTTCTTGGCGGGGCCACTTGCGAGTGACCAGATTCGCGACTTGATGCAGCCGGTCAAAGATGCCGCCGAACCAAGCGTCGACGCCACCGAATCCACTGCCAAGGAGGCTGCCATGCCGACGCGGCCCGTGGTTCCATCGGGCATCGACGAGGCGTTCCTGTCACCAACGCAGTTCCCTGGGTCGGGCAAGCTGAAGTATCGTCCCGCTGTGCTCGCTCGAGGTGCCATGCACTTTGTTCGAAGCAGTGCCGATGTGGATCAGTGGGTTGATGTGCGACGCGTGCTGAGATGTGGCGATGGCATTCCTGATGACGCCTGGGTTGCCAGTGAAGCGATGGATCCCGATGCCGAGTGGACCAGCGAACCCGAATCGGACTTCCTCTTTGCCGACCTGCCGGATGACTTACGTAGTGCAAGTCGACTGAAGTCACTGCAAAAGCACTTCAAAGACTACCTTTACCGTTACCATCCGATGCAGCTATTCAAGAGTGCACAGCTGAAACAGTACGCTCCGCCCGGCCTAACGGAATCCCAGGCTCGCATGCACTTCCGACAGCCGGCCCGTGAACACTTGGACCTGCAAACCGAAAAACTACGGGACCGCTATGCATCCAAAATGAAAACGCTCGAAGGGAAAATGCGAACGGCGGAAGAACGGATCGCGCGCGAGAACGATCAGTATGAATCGGCGCGGCTGTCATCGTTGATGAGTTTCGGAACGTCGATCCTAGGTGCTTTCATGGGTCGCAAATTGTCCAGCCGCACCAGCGTCTCGAAAATGTCGACGGCGGCACGCGGTGCATCGCGAGCGGCTCAACAACGCGGCGACGTCAAGCGTGCCGAATTGGCTCTCGAACAGCTGCACGTCGACATGCAAGAACTCGAAGACGACCTGCGACGCGATATTGATGAGCTAGGCCAGCAGTTCGATGTGGAGATGATGGAGCTAGAGACGCTCGTCCTACCGCCCCGAAAAACCGACCTCAAGGTCCAAGATCTGATGATTCTCTGGACGCCTTGGTCTGTTGATGACGCCGGTGAGGCATCGCGGTTATTCTAGTGGTGGCCCGCGATCACCGCGACTCGATCACCGAGCCCCGACCACCACGCCGCCAGGATCGCGAGGAATGCCCCTGGTTTTGTTCCGCTACGACGTTCCGTTTTTATGTCCGGTCCGACGATCCAGCAGTTGCTCGGCCTTCCCGCCGACGTCACGCAGCCCCATGCCTACCAGGTGTTTGGGCTCCAACCTGGTGAAAACGATCCGGCCGTGCTGAAGGCAGCGATCAAAGCCCGAATTGCCTCGCTCAAGCAAGCCAAGTCGACGGCGGATCCGGCCGTATGGAAAAAGGCTGCGGGCGTGGTTCAATCAGCGCAGGGGATCCTCCATGATGCGTCGGCAAAGGCCGAGTTGGACGCCAGGTTTGGCATCGTGGCTCCACCAGCGAAAGCCGCTGCGGACGATCCACTTGCCGGCTTGCTGCCGACGGCGCCGACAAGCAGCGTTTCGACGAGCCATCCCGAGACCGTGTCGAGCCGTGAGAACACCGTTCAGCCCGCCGTCGCGCCGACCACACCGCCCGCCGTCCCCATTTCCCAATCCCAAGACGCGACGCCGATCCACGCGGTTCCTCTGCACGCTCCAACGGCGGTGGTTCCCTCCACCAGCTTCGAGCCGGCAACCGAACATTCACTCGCTCCCACGGCGGCACCGGTCATTGCCTCGCGGCGACCGATCCGGCGAAGAAGGTCTTGGGGTGGTTTGGTGTTTGGGTCGGCTTTTCTCGTCGGACTTTTCGCCATCGTGGGAAGCATTGCTTACTTCGCATTCTGGGGGCCGGGGCAGCTGCGAATCGTGCGGGGCAACGGCCAAGTAACCATTCAGACTGGGCCTGCGGCTGAATCACCGGATGGACCCAACGTGGCCCAGCCCAGATCCGTTGAGCCCAAGGCCGGGGTCCCGGAGCCAACGTCTGATTCGATCATGAAGACACCGGAGCCGATCGTGCCCGGCGAATCGGAATACTCGCTTCGAGAAGCCAGTCAGGTGATGCAATCGCAAGCCGCCGCTGCACGACCCGGCTCGATGGATTTCGATGGTTCGGGAGCCAATTCGGACCTGAAAGCAGGACCCCGTCCCACATCACCTACTCCGTCGCCGGAACCATCCATGGTTCCCAAGGACACACCGGTTCCACCGGCGATGCCAAGTCCGCCGCCGGCGATGGATGCCGCCGATCCGTCTGAGAAACGCGAACCATCCGAGGCGGATCTTCTGGCAGGTCAACAAGCCATCGCCGCCGCCCGCGAGGCTTTGGCAAATGCGTCGTGGACAACGATGGTCTCGCTGGCGACGACCGCCCAAACGACTGCAGCCGGCGTTGATCAGGTGGATGCGGCGCGAACCATCTTCGAGACCGCTGAATTGGCGGATTACTATCGCGACGCGATCAGCCGTGGCATGGCGAACTTGAAAGCCGGAAACGAATTCAAACTCACGCCCACTCTCGACGTGATCGTCGTCGAGTCATCAGCGACCGCGATCCAGGTACGACGTGGAACGAACATCAAGGCGTACGAACTCGACGATTTGCCACTCGTCGTCGCCGACGCGTTGGCTCCGCTTGCCGTCCCATCGGAATCTCCCACGGTGATCGCCGCACGAGCGGTCTATCAATCGATTTCACCGCGAGGCACACCCGAACATCGAACCGAAGCAATCCAGATCCTTTCGGGTCTCGAACCGATCCAAGGGGCTCGTCCGCCCGAGATCGCCAAGCTTCTCGCAGCTTTACCCCCGCGTTGAATCTTCGTTGACATCCAACGCCGGGTAATCAAACTCGCGAGACTGACTGGCTGTTCGTCAGGTGGCGCTTACCCCAACGGAAGATCGACGGATGATTGCGCTCCATCGGTTCGCGACGCGATGGCGTCATCCGATTGCCTTGTGTTGTGGGTTGTGGTTGCCGTTGATCTCGGGATGTCCAACGTGGCACGCACCTCAACGAACGCCGATTGGGGACTCGTCGGCTGAATCGGAGATCGAGGGCGATGTCTCGCCGACGTCCAATGCGTTGGTGGCTCGAATCGACCGGGTGCTATCGGAGAACCTGGAGCATCGGCGCCTCAGTCTCGCTCAACAGGGTGGATGGCAGATTCTGCATGGCGTGCTGGCGTACGGCCGCGACTTGACTCTGACGACCGCCGGCGGGCCCGTCGTCGTCGTCGATTACGTTCTCGACGGAGGATCGTTGCAAGGTTTCGAGTTGCGACGTGGCGACCTGATTGAAGGTCGTCGAGGCGTGCGAGCACCGATGCAAATCAGCACCAAAATTGGTCAGGGGCATCGCGATCAATGGTTGGCGATCATCGCGCAGACCGGATTGCCAGCGTCCCATGCCGTCGTGGTTCCAGGAGACGATTCCGTACTGACGATCGATGACTGGGTTCGTCAAGCCGAATACGATGTTCCTCTCAATCTGGAGTTGGAGTTCAGTTGGACACTGATTGCGCTGCTTGCCTACCGAAACACGGACCACCGTTGGACGGCAAGAGATGGGCTGGACTACAGCGTCGAGACGCTATTGGCATCGGAGCTGCGCCGCGACCTTGAGCTCAGCGTGTGTGGGGGCACGCACCGTCTCAACGCAATTGCGATGGCCTTGGAAAAACGCCGGGCCGAGGGCTGGCCCATGACAGGTGTCTGGAAGGACGCGGAAGCTGCCGTCGATGCGGCACATCGGTTAGCAAAACGCAACCAAAACCCAGATGGGTCGTACTCATTGGCCTACCTTCATCGCAACGGGTGGGCCAGAGATTTGGGCGAGCAATTGGGCACGACGGGGCATGTGCTCGAATTCCTGGCTTTGTCCTCACCGGCGAAAGAGCTACAACAGCCATGGATCCAGCGTTGCGTTGGGCGAATTTGCGATCTGTTGGATCAGTGCGCTAGCATGGATCTGGAGTGTGGCGTGTTGTACCACGCGCTGCACGGATTGCGGGAATACCGGGACAAATTGTGATGCATCGATGGGCCAAGACTTGCGTATGGATTGGGTTGAGTCTCGGCGGGGTGGCGTCGGGCAATGACACGCTCTCGCCAAAGACCCTAGCGGTATCCGATACGGCGGAGAGTTTATCGTCCGGTGAGTTCCTGGTGCGTGCGGCATCGACTCAGGCGTTGTGGCGGGACCGTGATCGATGGCGACCTCTGGTACTGGAGGCTGCTCGCAGCTCGGATCCCGATCTGGCGGGCCGCGCGCAATGGGTCATTCAACGCTGGCGACGTGGCATTCTGCCATCGACTCCTGCCAGCCTCGTGCCTGAGATTGAGTCGGCCGATTCCGTCATGGCCATCGAAATCCTGCTCGAGGCGTCTTGTTTCGAGGAGGCCTTGGTGGCCGTCGAAGAGTCCGCTGGCACGCTCGATGCCGATGCGATCATCAATCACGCGTCGCGCCTGCTCGACGAACGGTTTCCATTTTATGTACGCCAGGCTCTCCGGCGTAACGATTTGCAATCGCTGGTGTTCTTCATTGGAGCGACGTGTCAAAACGTGACTCAGGCGATGTGCCGGGTTGACCTCATGCGAGTGCTTGGCAGCGAGACGAAGAGCCCGGAGTGGCTCCCTGATGCGGCGGCCGACTGGGATGAGGATCAGCGAGCCGCCGCGCGATGCCTCATGCATCTGCGAAACGGCGAAGTTGACTTGGCCATTGCGATTGCCGCTGAGATCGAGACCGGTCCATCGACGTTCGACGATCCCGCCGAGACGGGCCAGGACGTGAGTGAATCGTTCAGCCGTTCATTGGTGCAGGTCGTCCGTCTTGTCTCGGGCCGTTCGAAGGAGGTTGCCGAGAATGCGATACGGCGCGCCACGGAGATTCGCGACCGGTCCCATCAGTTGGGACCAATCAAAGAGACCAACCAAGATCGCATCGAGCGGCTGCAGCTAGTCGAGATCCGCCAATGGATTGATGTACTCGTCGCAACCCGAATGGATGCTTTCAGTGTGAACCATGTCGATCGCCCATGGCGCCGTCGTTGCCGCCAGCGAGCCATCGAAGCGTTACTTGGTTTGGCGATGGTTGAGGATGGGAATCTGGATGATCAGGATTCCGGTGATCTTGGCCAAGGCGGTATGTCGCCTACGAAACGCGAGGCTCAAACGCTGCTGTGGCGCGCCCTACTGATGGCGGGTCGTGCTAGTGAGTCGATCGATGTCTTACAAAGACTTAGCGATCGTGATGCGGCGTCGATCGCCATTGCCGTTTCTCGATTTGAGGATGGTTTTCGATGGCTCGGCTATCCCGTCGATCAATGGGAGACGGAACTCGAGTCCTGGTTGGCCGAAACGGTCGCGGCCCAGAAGGACTATCCGCAATCTTCGCGACGCGTGAGCCGTCTGGCGCCGGAAACGCAGAACTTGTTGCTATGGATGACGCACCTCCTCAAGGTGGGACGCGATGACCTGGCACATCGGATCGTCGACCGGCTCTCCCGAAAGGACGTCACCGCCGGCGTATTCGACGTTCGCGAGCATGTGCTGCAGCGCCTTGTGGCGGAACGTCGAGACGATTGGGCGATCGAAGTCGCCTTCCAACCTTGGCAGAGTGATCCGACCGATCAATCCCTGCGAACGCTATCGCGATTGTTCATCACCAAGGACCCCAACATTATGGCTTCCCTGATGCTGAATATTCGCCTGGATCATCCCGACTGGGATTCCCAGCGACGGTTTAAACTCGCCTGTGCTGTCGCGATGGCCGATACGGATCGGAGTGACGCCATTCACCGGTGTCTGCGGACGCTGGCGAGGCGGCTCGACGACGGTTCGCTGGCAGGTGACGGCTCCAACTCGGTCACCCGATATCAAGTGGAACCGCCTTCATGGCGAAGTTGGGTCGATGTGTTCGAGGCCAACGCGCGTCATGACTTGGCCGCACCCATCCTGCAACGCATGGCGGCATCCGGGCATCCTTGGGCGATGCTGCGTCTGCTGGATACGCCGCAACTGGCCAACGGAGTGGCTGCACAGATCAGCCAACTCAGCGACATTTGGCAAACGTTTGAAGAGGATCCTGTTGAGCGAACGCGGGCGCGCCGGTCGCTCGACGCATCGATTGTGGTGGACGCCACGATTGCACAAATCAAGCAGGCTCGCTTGCTCGGCGACCATCCAAACGAAGAGCGTCGTCTATTTGAGTTGAAGTTGATGGCGTGCAGCCCTTCAACGGACACGCGGGAAAACATCGCCGAGGCCCTTGCGTCGCTCGGACGCGTCGATGATGCCCAGGCCATCTACGATGACTTGCTGTTGATGACGGCACTCGCCTCCGACGAGACAAAGGGGCTGACCGACATTGCCAGCGGCTACCTACGTTTCGTGTCCGAGCAGGTCGCCCCAACCGAAACACTACCGGAGGTCTGGGAAGCAATCGACACAACTTTGACGTCTGATGATGCGATGTCGGGCGACCGTCGTCAGCATCTCAACCCGAGCCAATTCCAGGCAAGGCAGGACGCACTGCACTGGTGGTCACTGGCGTTTTGGGGCACCCTCGAGTCCGTCGACTATGACGTCACGGCCTACGTGACCATTCCGATGCTGATGGCACAACGTCGGCTCGAATTGGCATCTCAAGCATGTCTGGATTCCAAGATTCGGTCCAGTGAAACGATGCGTCATCGAGTCCAACAGACGCTGCAGGATGTCGGGCAACTCCAGCCAATGAGCATTGCGATCGCGGAGACCATTCTGCCGCGTTTGCAGCGCCGTGGATTCGCGGAACTCGCGAGCCACACAATGGAGAAGATCGTCACGACGGGTCTCCGTCATGTGCAACGATTCCCTCAGAACTGCATGATGGCGAACAATGTCGCCTGGAGTGCCGCGATGAACGGTGTCCGATACGACGACGCGACCAAGCTAGCACGTTTAGCCGTTCGCACGGAGCCAGATAGCGCCATCTACCGCGACACGCTGGCGGAATGCCTGCTTCGACAAGGCGAGCACCGTCAAGCAACTCAGATTGAGCGATCTTGCCTATTGGACGAGTCCGATCTGTGGCACTTGCACGAGCAACTCCGGCGGTTTGAAGCAATCTCCAACGCACCCGACATTGTGACCGAACCGAACTCGCCAACGCAAACGAACACGGCGAACCGCTAGATCCAATCCAGTTTGGTGATTGCCTTGAGTCGATCTTCAAAGTTGCCGATCAACCCGCCCACCAAAACCCACTCGGCGTGGCTGCGCAGCTCGATCTCACCGAACTTATTGATTCGCATGATCGAATCGCCCGTCACGCCCGCCCGATGTAATTCTCTCATATCGACCTCGCCTTCATTGACGACGTCGAGCAGCGTTTTACCAGTGAGTTCGATGAACTGCATGGCGCGATCCGATTCAAACTGATGAGTGTCAATGACCGACGCGTGACTACTTGCCGGTCGCAGATGAGAATGCACCCATGATAGTTCAAGGCAACAGACGTGCGACTTGGTCGTCCAATCCACGACCAGAAAAATTGATCCCGGAAACTTGCCCGTTGGGATCGAGAATCGCAACAAAGCTGAGGGTGACAGCGCCGAAACGAAACGCGACCTCGTTGGCGACTTGCGCAGTCGGGTCGGTGACGCTTCGAAAACTGGGGAAATCGAGACCCTCGAGGTCCATGAATTTCACGGGATCTCGTTCGGCCACATCCAAATTGACACCGACGATTGCGATCTTACTTGGATCTCGAGATTGAATCTGGCGTAGGACGCCGAGGAGCGACAGTGACTCCGGAAACTCGCTTGACCAGAATGGCATCAAAACGACCTTTCCTTGGTACGAATTGATCGAAAGAGGCTGCCCACGAACCGAGGGCAAATCGAGATCCCATGTTTGGCCCAAGATCGAGAGCCGATTATCTCTCGCATCCAATGCCGTCCGAAGAACGGCGATCCCAGCTGCGTCGAACCGATTCAGGTTGGCCGTCATCGCGGAATAGGTGGCGGATGCTAGATCGGCACGTTCGACGGATTCTGCGTCCAGGCTCAGACCTGCCAGATACTTCGCCGTTGTGGCGGTGGGGTGATCGCGGATTAAATCGTCCAGCATGGCTTGCCACTGGTCAACGGTGATCAGCGTCTCGGTGGTGGTTCCCTGACTCTGGTCAATCAGCCGCTCTTGGAACATCTCGGCACTACGGATCGAAGCCGATGAACGGGCGTCGGTTGCCGCTGCAATCTGCTCGGCCATCTGTGAGATGATGGGGTCGGAAGTCCCAGCGAATTCCTGAGAGATCATGGATTCGACCTGCTCGGCTTCCTGCTGGTAGCCATATTGAACCAAGGCATCACGAGCCTGTCCCATTACCATCAATGCAGCCACGTCCGATGGATTTGGTTCGTCCACGAAGCTGCGAATCCGCGTTACCAATTCGCTAGACGCATTCGGTTTGCCATGTTCCAACCTTTCAATCGTGAATCCAATCAACACGAGACGACTGTCCGCACTCAAGTTGGCGTCGTCGGACGACTGCCAATCATTGGCCATCGTTTCCAACGTCACGGCGGCCTCGAGGTCGCCCAACGAAGCCAATTGCGACAACGACTGCAGGATACCCCGCTGCCCGATGATCACCTCACGCGGATCGGCGTCGGGATGATTCAACAATCGCTCCGATGCCAATTGTTTCAGTGCAACCGTCCGATGCAACGCCGCGACGGCATCCTGTTCGGTGGTCATTCCCGGCTGTCCTTGCGCGATGGCTCGGAGGTCCGCATCCGTGTCCGCCAGGAATTCGATCAGCTGAACCGGTGAGAGATCGAGCAGCGATTCACGTCGTGCCGAGGGCAAAGGTTCAGGAAGCCACGGTGACGGATTGGCCGGCTGGAAGGGTGGCAAACCCGACATCGTGTCCGTGGCCAACGTAGACGTCGCATCATCCACTGGCTTCGTCGGACGCGTCGCCTGCAAGGCAGCGTTCATTTCCGGTTGCATCTGCCCCGTGTCCAGGTCGGAATCGGGAGCTGGGCTGCAACCGGCCCACAGCATCGTCGATAGGAAAATCAGACGGACGACGAACCGCATATCATTTGCCAAAGAACCCAAACGAGGATCCACCCAGTCGAGTCTCGACGAAGCGGACGAAAGCGAGCCGGCCGGTGCGACGGACTGGATCCATCAGGATGCGACCACCTCGACACGTTAGTCTAGCGAGGGCGACTCAATCCGTCTGTTCCGGTTCGACGCTGTGACGTCGCCGCGACGGCTCCATTGGGCATTCCGATTCTTCGAGAACTCTGTTCGAGTTCAAAATCATGGCTCCTCCAAAGAGGAGCGGAAAGGCAATAGCCAGTCAGCGGGCCGATTCAGGCGGCTTCTTGGGGCAGTGAGAGCGCATCGAGCAGGTCGGTGAATCGCTCATTGGCTTCCCGTCGACGATTCATCCGCTCGGTAATTGTCCACTTGCTTCGAATCGCGTAAGCCCGCTGCATGACCTCCATATCGGTCAGCATCGTCTCAGCTTGCGACGAGGGACGCGACATTTGCGATGCAGCGGAAACGGGCTCGGCAATGGTGGGGGCGGCGATAGTCATGGTTTTCTTCCTGAAAAATGGGGTGAAAAGGCGACGGACGTCGCACCGCGGCTGCGGCGAGGGCGAAATGCATTGAACACTTCGAATCCACAACAGAAGCAAGTTCCATGCCAATCTTGCAACCATAAGGGCGATTCGGTGGGCTTCACTGGAGACACCGCGGGGAGTACGACCTCCGAAACCAAAGCAATTCGTTGCATTTGATTACAATCGAGACCCAAATCGATTTCTTGAGTTTGATAGGCATTGGGCCAAATCACCCCAGCAACTCTCTTTCAAGCGCTTGTAAATCCTGCCATTGTTGGTCGGGAAGTCGCATGATCGAGATCTCCTCTTGAAAACGCGTCAAGACGGACCCTTTGGTCGTTTGAACGCCGACGCCCTGAATCGATTTCGAGTCCGAGGCATCCTCGGGCGGCTGGATCAGCATCGAAAAGAGGTCCGCCAGGCGATCACGCATGAGCTGGCGGCCGGTTGCCCGTTCAATTCGGCCGTGTAAATCAACGTATTGGACGGCGTTTCCATTGTCGTAAACCGTTCCAGTGATCTGCCAGCCGTCGGCTCCCCCACTCCACCCGAACGAGCCATCCCATTCAAAAAACATGCCCGCGGTGGCGTGCATGGCAGCCGCGACCTGATCCAGCGTGCAATCAAAATGGCGTCCGTCGGCGGCGTAGAGGTAGGCCTGGAAAGTCATTGTGGATGACATGCGATTGCTTTCTCAAAATAAGACAACTCACGGCCGGATGGGTCCAATCTCGTTGGGCCGAGTTTCAACCTCGATTGCTAGCAATCGCCGGGTGTCATTGCCGTGCGAATGACGGGCCCAAGAGTGCTTTTTTAGGCATTGTCAAGTCGTTTTTCTTGACTGTCGCCATTTTCGCCCTAGAGTTGACTGCCAAAAGGATCTTTCTCCGCGGAAGTTGCTTTCAATCCGGCAGGCTCCGACATATGCCAGCATCCGGAAATGGCAACCAATCTCGAACGAGCAATCACGACAGTGGGGCTGCTCGGCAAGCGGTTTCGAAAAGGAATGAAGCATGTTGGTTTTGTCCAGAAAAAAGAACGAGAGCATCGTCATCAACGACAATATAAAAATTGTCGTTGTGGAGATCCGAGGGGACAAAGTGCGACTCGGCGTTGAAGCGCCCCGGGAAGTGCCCGTCCATCGCCAAGAAGTCTACGAGTCCATTCAACGCGGTAGCCAAGTTAACGATTCCCGCGTGGAAGGGTGACTTCAGTCCCGACGTGGCACATGCTTCAACATCGCCTTGACGGCGAGTTGGGTTCCTGGTTTCATACGCCTTCAACGCAACGCGTTGGTTGGCATCCTTTCATCGGCGGGTTGTGCTTCGAGCCGTCGTCGGCGCCAACGGCCCCTTCGTCTAGCGGTCTAGGACATCGCCCTTTCACGGCGGTAACACGGGTTCGAGTCCCGTAGGGGTCACTGTTCGGGCATCACGCGGTCGTCGATCGCCTCTTCGGGCAAAGCCCATCGGGACGATGACCAGTCGGCGAGACTTCCCACTGAGTTGCCTTTTCACGGACTTGGGATAGGTGCATCCCCCGAGGCGGCTCATCGGCCTGGTGTAAACAGACATGCCGCCACGAATCGTACGGCGTCGATCGCACCCCCGATGAAAGTGGCGAAGCTCGCATGTCCGATCGCGGATGCGAATTCGATGTCCGCTGATGCGTGGGTCACTACGACCCACCACGATATGGCCGCTGACGATGCGGCGATTATCGCCGCTATCGCGAATCGAGTTAGAGAGCGAAATCGAGGCGCTGACTGGCGCTGGGTGGCGATGTGCGCAACCATGGCCGCCGTGCCAAAGACGCCTTCACCATTCAAGTCGTCCGGAGTGAACGCGTTATCGAACGCAACCAGCACAACGATCGCCGCGACATACAATAGGCCGTAACTGCAAACGTATCGCGGCAGTGGCATGTCCGAGATGGCTCGGACATCCGCGGTGGTTTTGACTTTCCGTGATGCATCCAGAGTCGCATGCATCGATGTCCGACCGGATGTCGGTCGTTGGGAAGCCATTGGTTTGTGCCTCCTTCTGATTCCCCTTTGACGCCGCCCGAAATTCTAACTGACTCGACGAAGCCTCCATGCTCCATCGCCGCTTTCTGATTGCTTTTGTTGTGTTCGTCATCGGCTGCGTCAATAAAGCCCCAACTCTACATGCGGAGCCATCGCTGACGGGTCAGATCCATTTGACCGACGTGATGGGCGGTCAGGACCCATTGATCGCGGCGAGTCGATACCAGCTGTGGATGCCGGAGGACACGTCGGTTGTTCGCACCATCTTCGTCATCAACATGCGAGCGGCCGGCAAACGTGTCTTCTTTCGAGATCCCTTGTGGCGGCAGATGGCAGCAAGGCATTCGGCAGCGATGATGTACTGCGAATTCGAGTCCAAAAGCGTTCGCGAAAATGGTTACGGTGCGTCGATGTTAAAGGCTTGCGATCAATTCGCCGACAGTCTTGATCGGCCAGAACTGAGACACGCGCCGTTCGTCCTTTGGGGACACTCCATGGGCGGGCGGGTCGTTCAAGACTTCGTTCGGTTTCTACCAGAGCGAGTCTTGACCTTTCATATTGCACTGCGTGCCCATCCGACGCCGCCGGAGCAGATGGAGGAGGGTGCCGAAGCGACTCGCGTTCCGGGGCTCTATCTGATGGGCGAAAGAGATGGAAAACCCAGTGACATTCGCGAGCATTTCAATCGGGCTCGTCGGCTAGGTGCTCCGCGCGCCTGGGTTTGGCTACCAGGTCAGTCCCACTGGCCCAAAGGAATGAATTTCGATCAAGACAAGACATCCAAGTCCGAATGGAAAGCGTGGGCGGCGCACGACGTCGTCATCCCTTGGACGGAAGCCATGATCGAAATGCGGATGCCAGACGACGCGGACCCTCGTCGAGAACCGGTGGTCCTCCGTCCGATCGACACCCGGCGGGGATGGTACGGTGACATCCAGTCTGGAACGCTCAATCCAATCGACCCGTCGCGAGATGAGGGACGCACTGGATCTTGGTTTCCCAACCATGCCGTCGCGAAGGCGTGGATGGATTTTTCGAGACCGTGGTCCAGATGACCGGCCGGACGAACATGTCGATTCGATCCGCTGCGGCTCCATTCTCTAAGCTTCTAAAGAAACACCCATGATTCGACTGACAACGGCATTGTGCATTCTGTTTGTTGCCATGCCATTTAGTGTGGCTCACTCCAGTGAGGCAAAGCGTGCCCCCAATGTCATTTTGATCCTGGTGGATGATCAGGGGTACTACGATCTCGGGTGTTACGGCGCCACGGAAGTCCAAACACCGAACGTCGATCGGATGGCCCGCGAGGGCGTTCGGCTGACCGATTACTACGCCGCGGCGCCGATCTGCAGTCCGTCTCGAGCTGGTCTATTGACCGGATGCTATCCACGTCGCGTCGGCAATCATATCTGGGTCCATCGAGCCGATTCCGACACGGGAATTCATCCGGATGAATTAACGCTCGCTGAGTTGTTCAAGGCCAGTGGCTATTTAACGGCATGCATTGGCAAATGGCACCTTGGTTTCCACGACGACTTCCTCCCACGCAATCAGGGCTTCGACCACTATTTCGGACTCCTTCACAATCTCGACCCATTGGAGGTCGTCTATTTCGACGACGTCGGCGGGGTCCCGTTGCTGCGAAACGGAGATGTTGTCAAGCGGCCAGCGGATCCATCCGAGCTAACGAAGCTCTACACGGACGAATCGATTGAGTTGATCCGCGACGCGAGCGATCAACCGTTTTTCATTTATCTGCCGCACACCATGTTGCATCACCCACTGGGTGCAAGCGAAGCGTTCCGGGGGAGTTCAAAGTGGGGAGAGTATGGTGACGCGATTCAGGAACTTGACTACAACGTCGGCAGGATCTTCGACGCACTTGAAGAGACCGGCATCCAGGATGACACGATCGTGGTGTACGTCTCCGATAACGGTCGCGGCCCCGGACGTTCGCCATCACAAGAGATTCGCGGGCGCAAGCTATCGACCTATGAGGGAGGTCTGCGCGTGCCTGCTATCATTTGGGGCCCTGGGCAGGGTATCCAATCAGGTCACGCCTCATCGGCGATCGTTCGCGCCATGGATTGGTACCCCACTCTCGCGACGATGGCCGGGATCCGCGTTCCCGACGGAGTCGTCATCGATGGTCGCGACATCAGTCGTCTGCTGCAGGGCAAGACGAAATCCGTGCCCGCGCCGAACGTCATTCCAACCTTGAATGATCAAGTACCGCTACGTCGCCATTGGGATCCACCGGGGGAATGGAGGTCGGTGGTCAAACGCAACGAATACAATGATGCGTTCTTCTACTACGGTAGCCAGGGCGCACTAGCTGCGGTTCGATGGCGCAACTGGAAATTGGTACTCAATCCAACGCTGCAACTCTACGACCTCGCCAGCGACCTTGGTGAGACGCAGCCAATTCGTAACGGAGAGGTGACACGGAAGCTCCGTGGCATGTCGATCCTATTCCAGGAGGAAATGCAACGCGATGCAAGGCCGGCCGGACGGGCCCAGCCGCCCCGAGAGGATGGACGCACCGAAGTGAGTCGCGGCGACCAAGAACGGCTGCACGCACAACTGGATGTGACCTACGCGCGCTATGGAGAACGATCACTCGAGATGGACCTGTTTCGCCCAAAGAGTCAGTGGGGCAACCTTCCGGCGATTGTTTGCATTCACGGTGGTGGCTGGCGTAAAGGTAACAAAGTCCATCTTCGCAATTTGGCTCAGACGCTTGCGCTCCAAGGCTATGTCACGGCATCGATCTCATATCGGTTGAGCGGCGAAGCTCCCTTCCCCGCGCAGATTCACGATTGCAAGGCGGCCGTGCGTTTCTTGCGCGCCAATGCGGAACGGTACGGCATCGACGATCATCAGATCGGCGTCATTGGCCACTCCGCCGGTGGCCACCTCGCGGCGCTGCTGGCGACCTCCGGCGACGTGCCGGCACTCGAGGGGTCTAGCGGCAATCCGGATTTCAGCAGTCGCGTTCAAGCCGCAATCCCAATGGGTGGGCAAACGGACTTACTATCTACGAGAACCAAGATGATCTCCAGCGATCCGAATCGGGGCGAGATTTGGAGAGCCTTCCTAGGTGGTTCACAAACCGATGCACCGTCCACGTATCGCCTTGCCTCGCCGCTCGTGCACTTGGATGCGCTTGATCCCCCGTGTTGGCTCATTACCGGCGCGGACGATGACCCGAGCACGCACGCCGATCCGCTTCGTACCCAAATGAAGGGCCTCGGGATTCCAAGTGGACTGACCGTCATTCAGGACGCTCCCCATGCGTTCCTGTCGCGCCAACGCTGGTTCGATGAAGCGGTGACCTCGGCAAGTCTGTTTTTTGCCGAACACCTCTCTGGCGAACGAAGGGCCGCCGATTTGCCAACGTCCCCGACCGATCCTTCGCGAAATTGAGCTCCCAATTGCATCGGTTCGCCAACGGATCGCCCGAGGCGTTTGCTTCGATCCGATGCGTCGACAGGCGTGCCAGAACTCAGCCGGCTACGTGCATGGAATGCCGATGGAACGCGGCAACAATCGAGTGATTCACCTAGGATTTTTGACGTTCTTGAGCTAGCCTGGGGGTTGGATCCGGAGCCAGTTTGCTAGGCAGCCGAACCGTTTTCCCCATCCCCCCAGCTTCGCCCAGACACTTATGCTCAAAGCGCTCGAGCTGGCTGGATTCAAGTCGTTTGCCGACCGGACACGGTTTGATTTTCCTGATGGGATCACTGTCGTGGTGGGTCCCAACGGATCTGGAAAGTCGAACATCGTCGACGCCATGAAGTGGGTCCTTGGAAGCCAGTCGGCGAAGAGCCTGCGCGGCAAGGATATGTCGGATGTGATCTTCAAGGGGTCCCAAACGCGCGGGCCCGCCGGCATGGCGGAGGTGACGATTCTGTTCGACAACGTCGAGGGTCGCTTGCCCATTGACGCACCGGAGGTCCACGTCACTCGCCGCGTCTATCGAAGCGGCGAAGGCGAGTACCTGATCAACAATCAAGTCGTGCGGCTCAAGGACGTCCGATCGTTGATCCGAGGGTCTGGGATTGGTATCGATGCATATAGTCTGATCGAACAAGGCAAGGTCGATCGCATGTTGCAGGCCAATGCCAAGGACCGACGCGCGATCTTTGAGGAAGCCGCGGGAATCAGCCGTTTCAAAGCCAAGAAGGTGGAGGCGGAGCGGCGACTCGCACGTGTCCAGCAAAACCTGACGCGTTTAGGGGACATCGTTGACGAGGTCGCGGCACGTCTGAAGACACTCAAAAATCAAGCGGGGAAGGCCGAACGCTATCGACAATCGCAAGCTCGCTTGCAGGAACTCCGAACGCTGGTCGCTTGGAATGACTGGATCACACTATCCGAATCCATCGAAACGGCCGACCAACAGCTTGCCGAGTCGCGACAACGGCAGCGTGAAGCGGAGGCACACCACCGGGCACTGGAGTCATCGCGGCAAGAGGCCGAGTCGGAGCTTCAACGCATTGCGGATCAGGCTGATCAGGCTCAGTCAGAGCGAGCCGCGATCGAGGGGACGATCGCTCGACTCAAAGGGCGACAGGAGTCCGACACCACGACTCGTTCGGAGACCCGTCTGGCGTTGGCCAGTCAACTCCGTCGCTTGCGTACCATGCGATCGCAAGCCGGTGCCGATCAGGAGGATCTACAAGACGCGCTCGATAGCTTGGCCGCCGCACGAGTCGAATCGGAGACCGCGCAAGCGTCCAAGTCGGCGATCATCGCGCGTCGTGACGAAGTGCAATCGACGGTGGCCGCCATTCAGTCCCAACGTGACGAGCTCCAACAACGGCACTTGGCGGCAGTACGTCGAGTGGCCGAGCATGATGCCGCAAGAGGACGCGCGGCTGCCGAAATCGCCGAAGCCGAGCGTGGCGTCGCCGAAACCAAGCGAGCCGTCGATGCTGCGGATGAGTCGCGTGCTCAGGCCGAACGACAGCGGGATCAAGCCCGGGAAGTCGTGGAACAGTTGCAGCAGAGCATTGCCGAGGCGGGACGCGAAATTGAAATCGTCGACGCACGTGTTGCAGAGTCACGAAGGGTGCTTCAGCGCCGCCAAGAAGAAGTCCGTTCACTGCAGATCCGATTGCAGGGAATCACCGAGCGGGCCAAGGTCCTCGAGGAGCTCCAGGATCGACTCGAAGGCGTCAGCGGCGGTGTGCGGGAAGTGTTGCGACTGCCGACGGGTTCATTGCGCAATGAGTTGGTTGGAATTGTCGCGGACTGTTTCAACGTCGATCAGCAAATGGCGCCGCTGATCGATGCGGCACTGGGGCCTCGTAGCGAGTACATCATCGTGCGCGGCGGCGCGATCGGCGAGGCCATCGTATCTGGCCGGTTGAGAATTGAGACACGCGTGGGATTCATTCGTTTGGATGAGTTGCCCGCCCGACGCCAAGGTGACCGCATTCGGCTCGACGGGCTCCACGGTGTGATTGGCCGTGCCGACAAGATGATCGACTGTGAATCCGATCTCCAGTCGCTCGCTCGACACCTGCTTGGAAATACGTGGCTGGTTGACAACCTTCAGACTGCGCTGGGTCTGCGAAAGCTCTCTGGGGCGGGGCTTCGATTCGTCACCGCGGGCGGTGAACTGCTCGACAACGACGGATCCAGCGTCGTCGGTCCGCCTGGAGGTGAGATTGGACTCGTTTCCCGGCGCAGTGAATTGTTAGCCGCCCAGTCCGAGATCGAACACTATCAGTACCAAATCAGTGAGGGCGAAAAGGAGGTCCAGCGACTAATCGGCGAAGTCGATGCCGAGGCCGCCGAGTTGGGGCGTCACGAACGGATTCGTCGGGACTATATCACTTCTCACGCGGCTGCAGAGGCGAAGCTGCAGCATGCCGATGAGCGTCTGGAAAGTCGTCTCGCCGCGGTTGATGAGCTAACGGCGACTTCAAAACGATACGAATCGACACTGCAGGTTTCGCAGACGGAGTCGCATCGGTTGGCCGATTTGATTGCCTCGGATAAAGCGGAGATTGCGACGATGGAATCCAAGCGAGCCGACGTCCAACAGCAACTGGAACACGACACCGAACACCTGCAGAAAATTCATTCCGAAGCTCTTAGCCTGACCGTCGACGCCGCACGCTTGGAACAACGTGTCGAATCGCTGGAAACCGCCGCCGAGGTGGTTCGCCGAGACCAATCGCAGCGAAGAGCGGCCCAGCAAGACATCCAAAACGCCATCCAGCGTGCACGCCATCGTTTGTCCGAAATCGAGACTCGCATCGAAACGGCGACTTCGGAAACGCAGCAGAAACAGAATGAACTCGACACCGCCAACGAGCAATTGCAAACACTGGCCTCCGCCGCCGACGAACAACGCAAGCAAGCGCGAGCGATCCAAACTCAAACGCAAGCCGCGATCAAATCCGCGGCGGCTGCCGGGGAAGCCGTCCTGACGATGACGTCCACCCGCGATGCCGCGACCATGCAGGCGAACACGTTAGCGGAACGCATTGCCGAGGACTACCAAATTGATTTGCGTCATGACGAACGTCCTGAACAGCTCGCATCAATCGAGAATCGCGAGGAGATGGACGCCGAGATCGCCAAGCTGCGTTCACAAGTGCAAAATGTCGGATCGGTGAACATGGAGGCGTTGGAGGAACTCAATGAATTGCAAGTTCGCTACGACGAGCTCCATGGTCAGTACCAAGATCTGACCGCGGCCAAGGATTCGCTTCAGCGGGTCATCGGCCGTATCAACGCTGACTCCAGACGGCTCTTTTTGGATACCCTCGAAGCGATTCGGCATAACTTTCAGAAGCTCTACCGAAAGTCCTTCGGCGGCGGGAACGCCGATCTCGTCTTGGAAGAATCCGACGACCCGCTGGAAGCCGGTGTCGAGATCGTCGCCACGCCACCGGGTAAACCGAGTTTCAATAACTCGCTACTCTCCGGTGGCGAAAAGGCGTTGACCGCCGTGGCGCTGCTCATGTCGATCTTCCAGTATCGCCCGAGTCCGTTTTGCGTCTTGGATGAAGTGGACGCCCCTTTTGACGAGGCGAACATTGGACGCTTCGTGACCGTTCTGAGCGAGTTTCTGGATCAGTCCAAGTTTGTCGTCGTGACCCACAGCAAGAAAACCATGACAGCTGCCACGACACTCTATGGAGTCACGATGCAGGAATCGGGTATCAGCAAGCAGGTATCCATCCGCTTCGAAGACGTCTCCGATGACGGACAGATCACGGCTGCTTGACGACGATCGATCACCAGTTCAAGTCCGTTCCAACATACAACCCGTGCAGCAGCAGGCTATCATCGGCATGTAGCTGAGAGGCGGACGCAGCCGAGCTGTAGTCGGTCGGTACATTGTCAACCGATGTCGCGACCCCAGTCACACCCATGAGCCGATACCCGAAGCGAGCCGTGACGCCGTTGCACACTCGCCAGCCGACACCAAAGTCCAATTCGCCCAGCGTCGCCAGCACGGTGTCGTCCTCTTCAAAGTCAATGGCAATGTCCGGCATGGCACCGAGGTAGGCCACATCCGCGAGGGAGCCAACGCGGTGCGTCTTCTCAGCTTGGTTCCCGTAGATGCCGAACTTGCCCGCGACCGTCAGGTTCCACCGGCTACCCAAGCAATAGTTCAGGCGGCTGCCGAACTGGTAACCGATCAAGTCATTGGTCACCGACGTGGTGTCGTATAGATCGTGGAGCGTGTATCCAGCACGGCCATCAATGTCATACGCAAAGTCGATGTCGTCTCGGAACTGGAACCAGCGAATGCCGTGGCTGGTCACGATTTGAACCTTTCCGTGGCACGGTCGCACTAAGGGACCACCCAGACCGCCGAAGCCGAATCGAGGACCGCAGGTAGGACCACATGCATCCCCGCACGAGCCGTATCCGCCCACGCCGCCAAATCCGGCTATTCGCCCGATGCCACATCCGGCGGTGCCACATGACATCGCCGCGGCACGCTGTGCACCCATCAATCCGAAGCTAAACAGGTTCAATTCGAATCCTTGGAAGTCCATGTCTCGCCGAGCTCGAAAACGAACCGCTTCGGCGTAGACATCGGTACCGGCACCACCATTCAAGGCGTTGGCATCACCTCCGTCGGCAGATGCCTGGCCGGCACGACCATCGATGATTTCATACAACGTGTAAGGTGCGGCGGCACCGGTGAGCTGGTTGTACGTTCCCAACCCGTTGTCGAACGTATAATCCATCACCGCGCCGTTGTACTGGGGCATGCCCGACGCCCGAATAGCACCTCCGCCGCCGGCACTGTTGAGCGGCGTCAACGCGCCGCTGTCGGTCATTTCTTGGTCTGGATCAAAGTGGAAGTAAGTTCCACCGAGACCGTACTGCCCACAGCCGAAGTACCGGCCAAACGAAAGGCTGTAACCGACACCGGAGTCAGCGTCGAGCGACGACTGACCATAGGCCGGCAAGTAGGGACGTGTGGGATCAGCAGCACTGTAGGATGAAACCAGGTTGCGGTCCTTGCCATTGGTTTCGACGTCGAAGAAAAGAATGTCGAAGGATCCGAACCACGGGAAGAGCGAGGGACGAACGGGTGCTGCGGCCGGGACCCCACATGCGGGACCACTGACATAGCTGGCACCTTCCCACGGCTGCGTCGCGGCTGCAGCGTAGGGACTAACGGATTCGTTGCAAGTCGAGCAGTTTCCATCGGCGACTGGCGTGCTCTGCACGTAAGGGGCCGGCGGCGCGGGATGGCCAACGGTTGTCGAGTGTTGTGCCGGTGCCGCATAGCTCGGTGCCGGAACCGGCGTGACCTGGTTGGCCGCCGGCGTGATGGAAGGCAACCCGTTGGCGGGCATCGGGGTCGGGATCGATTCCGGTGCACCGAAGCCGCCATCGTAGATCCCGGTGGACGCGGTTTGGAAAGGAGCCTGACGCTGTGGCGCGTTGACGCCGAAGTTACTCCACTTGGCAGGCATCTGATAGTTGGGGGCCTGCTGTGGCGGAGCGGCGACCTGCGGTGTGCCGAGGTAGGGTTGCGGAGCGTAGCCTGAGTATGGCTGCGTCACGTAACCGCCTGGCGCCCCATATTGCGCCGAGGCGACCGAGCAGACACCCATCATCGAGAGGGTGATTGCGGCGCTCCGCAGGACATTGAATCTCATCGCTCGACTCCTTTTGCTTTCGCAAGGTTGCTGTATTTCCGTCAACGCTTTGCTGTCCCCAGCCGACCGGATCTGGACGCCTCGAGTAACGGACCAGCCAAGGTCGCCAGTCAGTCTGCTCGGAAGCGCAGAAACGGTTTCGGTGATGGAAGTCACCGGACGCTGAAGATTCCTGTCCGCGAGACATGAATCGGAGGAAACTCACGAGGCTGCCGATCTCACACCATCGAGATCACCGGCGTGCCGAGCTCGTCCCCCGGTGGTTGGATCGTCCGCCGTCATGGCCGCAGCGTCCTGATTTCATTCAAATCCTGGCAAAGCAAATCCAGAGGATGACTACATCGGTCACTTTTGTTGCGTCCTGCCTGGTCGCGCGATTCGATTCAATCGTTAGACCCAACCGTTCGTCGGCACGTCCGGGACGCGGTACTATGGCACCATGACTTTTCTGCACGTCGATATGGATGCGTTCTACGCGTCCATCGAACAACGCGATCGACCGGAATTACGAGGCCGGCCAGTGATTGTCGGCGGCAATCATGGACGAGGCGTCGTCACGGCCGCCAGCTACGAGGCCCGGGCCTTTGGCGTTCGTAGCGCGATGCCAGGTCGACAAGCCGCACAAATCTGCCCGCAGGCGGAATTCGTCCGCGGGCGTTTGAATCACTATGCCAATGTCGGACGCTCCGTCCGCGAGATTTTCCACCGGTTCACACCACTGGTGCAGCCTCTGTCGCTGGACGAGGCCTTTTTGGATGTGTCCGGCGTGGTGCGGTTGCACGGTCGACCCGCCCAGATCGGGCGTGACATCCAACGGACGATTCGAGTTGAACTCGACTTGCCGTCCAGCGTCGGCATCGCACCATTGAAGTTCGTCGCCAAAATCGCGAGTGATTTGAGAAAGCCCGATGGCTTTGTCGAGGTACCCGACGATGGCGTCCAAGCCTTCCTCGATCCGCTCCCCGTGTCTCGCTTGTGGGGCGTCGGACGCGTTGGGGGTGAGCGGCTCCAGAAACGCGGCTATCACCATGTCCGTGATCTGCGTGTGAGCAGCGCGCCGTCGTTACATCAGTGTTTTGGTGAATGGGGCCTGCACCTGTGGCGTCTCGCCAATGGAATCGACCCTCGAGGAGTGATTGTGGATCAGGTGGCCAAGGGGATCGGCCACGAACGCACGTTCGATGAAGACCTGACCGAACTCGAGCCCATGGAGGCAGTCATCAGCTACCTTAGTGAACAGGTCGCCCGGCGATTGCGTCGATCCGACCGGAAAGCCGCCATGGTGACGTTGAAGTACCGTCGCGAAGATTTCAAAACGTTCACCCATGCCCGCACGCTGGCCACTCCGACCTGCTCGACGCGTGAAATTCTCGGCACGGCGATAGAGTTGCTCCACGAGATGCGTCGTCGCCAACCTCGCGCCGTTCGGCTACTGGGGGTTTCCGTCGGCAACCTGCACGACGCGGATTCGCCTGTTCAGCTTTCGATGCTGGACCAGGCCGAGCGCCAGGCTGCTTCGAAGTTGGATCGCGTTAGCGACCAGATCGCACGCAAAATCGGCGACGTGGGGCTCTATCGTGCCAGCAGTCACGATTGGCTTCGCCAACGTGACGACCGTCGACAGAGGTAAAGACGACTTGGACGCTACCAGGCAAGTCCATTCATCCCCGCGAGCGTCGTGCTTCGTGTCAATTCAATGAACGACCATCGGCTCATCAGGGAACCCCAACTTTCAGCCGGTCCACAGCACTATGCCGCCGCGCGACGTCGAGTGATCCGTTGACGGACCATTGCGCGAGCACCGCGTTCTTCACTTGCGGAGGAACCATACCAATCGCGTCGGGCAATCTCCTCAAGAATGCACTCAGCGACCGTCACGGCCCGCGCACCGGCGGCACCATGGACGACGGGATCGGATCCCGACTGAATGCTCACCACAAAGTCATGCAACTCATCGAGAATTGCGTTTCTGGGCTCGAGTTCCTGGACATCGCATTGCAAATGCTCGGAAAACAGATCGTCGGCAAATGAGAGCGGATCGTCCGTGGATGCTTCCAGTCGGAAGTCTCGTTGAGAAATTGAATCACTAACCGCAACGGTGGCAAGCGCCGGTTTTCCGAAATCGATCTGAGCAAAACCAGCGGGGCTATACACCACCATGTCGCGAGCCGGCGTTGGGCTGATGCGAGACGCTTTTAGGTTCGCGACTAGGCCACACTCGAACTCCAACCGCACCTCGGCGATGTCTTCGTGTGACGAGACGACCGAGAGTCCCGATGCGTGGATCGACCGAACCGGTGCATCCGTGAATGCGAGCACCAGATCGATGTCGTGGATCATCAAGTCCATGACCACACCCACATCGAGGCAGCGGCCGGGAAAACGCGACGCGCGAGTCGCCTCCACATATTTGACATCGTTGCCGTAGTCACCCAGGGAGGTGAACGCGGGATTGAAACGTTCCACGTGACCGACTTGCATCACGACGCCCCGATGTGTCGCCAGCATCGCTAGGCGGTTTGCATCGCTGGCCGAACTCGCCAGGGGTTTTTCGACCAACACGTGCTTGCCCGCCTCGATCAGCTCCGTCGCGATGGCGGCATGACAATCTGTCGGTGCGGCGATCACGGCCGCGTCGATGTCATCGATGCACTGGGTCACATCGGTGCATGCACGAGCGTCGTGATCATCGGCCACACGTTGGCAGGCGGCGGCATTGGGGTCACAGACCGCCAATAACTCAGCACCAGCGACCTGACGCAACAGTTTGGCATGAATGCGACCTAGATGTCCGGTTCCGATGACGGCGACGCGCAAGTCGCGGTTCATGCCGCCATCGGTTGTGAATTTGGGAAAAACACGGGGCCGTCGTGAGCCTGTCATGCCGCTTTCTTTCGTCGGTCCCGGCCGCGGCCCATTCGTCCGCCACCGGTGTGATCCAAACAATCAAATAGGTGTCTCAGGACGGGACGAATGGGTCCCACTGAGAACATCTCCTGTCGGGCCGCTTCAATGCCAACTTTCCGTCGGAAGACGAGCTTGAAGGCTTTGTTGAGTACGGCAATGTCGTCGGCGGAATAGTCGTGACGTTTCAAGCCAACGCTGTTGACGCAGCGGGGCCGGGCGTCGTAGCCCTCGACAATGACAAACGGCGGAACGTCCCTCAGAACACGGCTCATCGCGCCGACGAACGCAAGCCGGCCGACGGACGCAAATTGATGGATCCCGGCCCCGCCGGCGATCGTTACATCGTCATCAACATGAACGTGACCGGCAATCATGCAGTTGTTCGCCATAACGATTCGGCTGCCGATGTTGGCATCATGGCCAATGTGCGTCCCCGTCATGAAGTAGTTTTGATCCCCGATACTCGTGACGCCCTCCTCTTTTTCGCTGGCACGGTTGATCGTGACCTGTTCACGCAACACATTGCCGTTGCCGATCTCAACACGCGTTGGTGTTTGGCGATAGCTGACATCCTGGGGATGCGATCCAATCGAGACATGTGGGAAAATCTGGTTGTCGCTACCGATCGACGTAACGCCGGCTATGACGACATGGTTTTCGATGCGGGTGCGATCACCGATGCATGTCTCCGGACCGACCACGCAGAAGTGTCCAATGCGTACGTCGCAACCCAATCGAGCCTTGGGATCAACCACGGCGGTCGGAGCGATCTGAACACTCATGATGGGGTCCTCGACGTTAGTTCAATGAAGCAAGGGTGGCACCGGTCCGCCGACGATGACAAAGAAGGTGGTTGGAACTCAAGTGGAATGCCGCCCATCATGCCGACCTGCGATCAATCGCATTCGAGGTTCGGGCCGCGAATGGATCCGTCTGGATGTCGCTCTCCAAACGGCCCTCTTGGGTCAACAGTTCGCTCAAGCGTTGGGCAAGCAAACCGTTGAGTTGGTGGCCACCACGGTAGGATACAAACCGTCCAACCAGATCGACGCCAACCAACGATAAATCGCCAACCATGTCGAGCGTCTTGTGACGTGCGCACTCGTCACGAAAACGATAGTCGTTGTCGACGGGGCCAGACGGACCAATGACCAGCAGATCCTGGGTGGTTACATGGGACGCCACGCCGGAGCGACGCAACTGGTCGGCCTGTTCCAACGTCACGAATGTACGTGCCGAGGCCAACTGTCGAATGAAATTGCCCGGCGTCAGCACGATCGAAAAATTTTGGGGCCGAATGTTCGCTCCCGCTCCGTAGTCGAGTTGATACTCGTACTGACCGGCGTGGCCATCAATGGGAAGCGCGGCGATCCAACCGCATTCAGAATCGATTCGGATGGGTGAATCGATTCTCAGCATACGGCGAATCGCAGGCTGGATAATCAGACCTGCACTTTGAAGCATCTCTGACCAGCCGAGACTGCTCCCGTCGAGAGCCGGCAACTCGTCTCCATCGATGTCCACAACGCAGTTGTCAATTTCCAAACCACGCAGTGCCGCCAGCAAGTGTTCGACCATTCCGACGGACGAATCGCCGACTCGCAGGTTTGTTCGGAACGGAACCGAGTCGGTGCTGCGAATCTCCGCCAGGCACTCAGGATGCGACGCGAGATCCACGCGGCGGAAACGAATTCCGGTGCCAGCGTCGGCGGGCCAACAATGGACACGGACGGTCTTGCCGGTCCAGTAGCCCCGGCCACTGCACTGGCAATCGGCTGCGATCGTATGTTCATTGCGTGCCATCGTCATGGGGCGGGCCTCCTTGCCGCCAGCCGATCGTGCCGTCGCCGCTGATGGCCGCACCAGCGATCCGACCGCCACCATTGCATCACCGGCAAACCACCGGTGGCATCCCATCTAAATCACTGAATTCGCGGCGTCGAAGTGATCCGCGAAGTCGATTGCAACATGAAGTCCAAATCAACGGCGATCGGCGCCAGGTTTGGCGGCGACCTGATCCAGGTACTGCATGACGCCCTTGGTCATATCCAACGACTCGTCATGGTAAACGATGTTCTTCATCACGCCGCGGATGACCGACTCGCCCTTTTCCAGGTCCATGTCTTCGCTGTTGTAACGCAGCACGAGATTGACCTTATAGTAGTTTGCCAGGTACTTCACACCCGCCGCGATTCGCTGATAGTTTTCGTAGTAGATTCGCGCTTCCGCTTCGGCAAGTTCTTTCCGTTTGCGGGCCATGTCCAACCGCAACTTGGAATCCAGAGAGGCAACTTGTTCTTCGGTGGCGGTGTAGTCGGACGAACCAGGCTTGAACGTCTTCAGTTTCTCAGCGACGCTTTGAAGCTCCGCGCGTTTGCCCTGCAGCTCCGCATCGAACGCCTTCAAGTTGGCCTCGACACTGCTCACCTCAGCCTTGATGCCGGGATGATTCTTGAAAATGTAGCCAACATCCACGACGCCGACTTTGTGCCCCGCGTCCTGTGCCGAAGCGGCCGATGGGACGAGAAGGGTGCAACCAATGGTGGCCCATGTCATGGCCGAAAGAACGAAGAATCGCACGTCCGCTACTCCTTGCGTTGTGAATGCGAGTATCAACATTGGCATTGCCCCATCGTGTTTCCCGGGGTCCGTCTCCGGAATCATGGCAAGGCCAAATCGATAGCCGGTCCAAGCGGCGGGCCGCCTCGTGCCGAAACCATCGAGTACAAAATTCTGTCAATCGGCCGAAACCGTGACAAGACGAATCTGATCAGTTTTTACGTTTTCCAAGTTTCAGTGAAATCACTCGACTTTGGTCGTTTCGCTGCACGATCACACGCATCGTTTGACCAGGTGACCGACTTCTCAGCACATCGAAAATCTGCCCCACCCGTTCAATGGGTTGGTCGGCTAGCGAGATGATTTCGTCGTCGACCAATAAACCTGCCGAGTCAGCAGGCCCGTCGGGGACAACATCGGATAAGACGACGCGTCCAACCCGTTGCGATAGCGACACGCCCATGAATGCCGTTTGCTGGCGGCGAATGGTGACTTTGTCACCAGTTTTCGCGTAAATCGGGCGTTCCGACATCGTGGCCAGCGACGTGCTGACCTGGCAAATCATATCGGTTATCCGAATCATGCCGCCAAAGTTTAATTTGTCAAAATCGTCGCTCGGCCGGTGATAGTCATTGTGAAGTCCGGTGAAGAAAAACAGAACCGGCACGCCCGCAGCGTAAAACGAGGAGTGATCGCTGGGGCCGTAACCGGATTCGACACGATACAAATCAAAAGGTTGGGCGTTGTTGCCTGTTGAATTGGCGGTATCGAGCAGCTCATCCATCACCGACGCCGAGCCAGTGCCATACACGGTCAATTCGTTGTCGTTCAGGCGTCCGACCATGTCCATGTTGATCATCGCCACGGTGTCACTGATCGGAAAACGCGGCCGTTGGACGTAGTACTTGCTGCCCAGCAGGCCGCGTTCCTCCGCCGTAAACGCGATGAAGAGGACTCGGCGATGGTTCGGCTGTGCCGACAGCGATGACATCAAGCCGTTCGCGACCGCCAAGAGTGTCGCCGTTCCGCTGGCGTTGTCGTCGGCACCGTTGTGCACGGCCACCGTTCCCGGAGCCAACGACCCATAACCGCCCATCCCAACGTGATCGTAGTGTGCCCCGATCACCAACGTCTCGTTGGCCAAGTCCCCCCGACCCTCCATCACCCCCAATACATTACTCGTGGTGGCCGACGTGTCGGTCATGTCCACGCTCAGGGTCGCTTTCAGATCCCCCAGATCGCACGGCTGCGGTGACCATGTTGAGTCGATGGCCGTTTCGACTTCCGCCAGTCGACGACCGCACGTCTGTGCGAGCCATCTGTCAGCAACCGACCGCGGGATCGAGGCAACCGGGATGGGATCGGGGGCAGGAAGCACACCACCGCCCTTCGCTCGGCGACGTGTCCCCCGCCGCGATTTCGTTCCCGCGACCGCGGTCGCCAACAGCCCTTGGGCGGTGATGGCCATCTCCTCCTTGAGCCCCGCGACGATTCCGTCGATTCCATCCAACTGGGTTTGCAAGGATTGTCGGCTATGGACCGCCGCATCGGGAAGCTCCGCCATCGTCGCTGCCAGTTTCACGCGTCGGTTCTCTTCAGAATCGATCCGCGACTGAACTTCCTTGACCGCTTTGGCGACACTGCCCGGATCATTGACCAAGAGAACACCGATCGCACCGCGGTCGATGGCCTTGGCAATCTTGGTGTCGAAATACGCGTGACGCGTATTCTGATCGCCACCAAAAGGACTTCGCGGATTGTCCATGCCCGGTTCTTTCCGAAGCATCACGACGATCTTGCCGCGAACATCGACGCCGGCGTAGTCGTTGTAGGCGGGTGCGTCCGACTCAATGCCATATCCAACCCAGACGACGTTGCCGGTGACACTGCCCGACTGAATCCCAACGGCCAACGGAGAGAACGAATCATTCAGGGTGAGGGTTTCGACCGGCTGATTGGCGAGGCTCGCGGTAAGGAAGTTTTGCAGCGGGTCACCAGGCCGGGATCCGATAGGGACTTCCAGCTCCTGGAATGGGCCTCCATCGATCAGGTCCGTCGTCAAACCTTCCTCGCGAAACCGACCCGCGATGTAATCCGCCGCATCGTTAATGGTCTGGCCGACGGAACTGCGGCCACGCATGGCATCGCTGGTCAGGAACTTCAGATCCTCGATCATGTCGCCAAGTGGTTGGGGAGCAACCTCCAAACCCGACAAATCGTCTGCGACGGTTGCCCGCGACGTCGTGGAAACCAAGACGCTGATGCCAACGACCAAATACCACGTGGACCGACTCACCGACATCATCATGATTGTTCGTTCCCTACTGCTGCAACGCATACAACAACAGACCCGCCACAATCCGTGCCGCATCGGTTGTCTCATAACCCGGACATTGGATCGAGTTTTGACTCTCCAACGCACAACTCAGATCCAATGGTGAAAAGAACACATTCGTCACATCGTCAACACGGGCAAATTCAATCTCGGGTGAGCCGGTTCGGCGAATCACTTGCAAGGGCCCCTCGCGACCGCCAGTTTCGATGTCCGTCAACATGACTCCGTCGTCGGCAAGTCCACCCACCGACCTTGCGGCGGCCTGCCGAGGAATCCGGATCGTGACGTTCCGCAAATCATACCCTCCAAATCGTGTCGTGAACGCGGGATGATCCGGCGGCATCGGTGTCAACGCGTCCTCTCCGAGGATCAGATCGATCTCTCGGCGGAACGACGCCTCAAAGGCTTCACTGCCGCAAATGGGTGTCCCAATCAAGATTCCATAGCGCTGAAGATACACGCGCAATGCATCACGTTGGGTGGGCGTCAGCTGAAACTCGGTCTGGCCATGAAGGTAGACGGCGCCGACGCGCGAAAGCGATGATTCCGTGAGGGCCATCGGCTCATCGACTGCGATGACTTCCACGGCCAACCGGTCGCGAATCAAGGACGCGGCGTTGGGTAATGCACGCGGAACTTGACGCTCTCCGGCGCCGAGCGCACCACTTGCGATCGTCACGGCAGAGCGTCCCGCCGGAGGCGCTTCGGTGCCGTCGACAATCTGTGACGCATCGAGTTTGTCCTTCAACTCGCGCCCCGTCGCATAGGCGACCAAATTCTCACCAATTGCGATGGCCGCGCCGACCGAGTCGGCGATCGGGGGCGGAATATCATCACCAACTAGAAGCCGATCACCGTAGGACCATCGACATGTCAGACTGCGGGGCGAGTAAAAGACGGGGGTTCGACAACAGGCTCCAACGCCATACATCCAGAAATCATTGCTGATTTCGGCCGGGTCGGCCGGTTTTTGCGCAAACCAAATCGGATGGGTGGGCGACAATCGATCAATGGTCGCTCCGGGGTACCATTGCTGACATAGCTGGACGACGTCGGACTGGAACGCGTCAGCGTTGCCGCATCCATCGCCAGCTTGCGCATCGAATAACAGCGTACCACCTTGATCCAAGTAAGCCTTGAGCGTCTCGATGAGTTTGGGTCCCAAACGCAATTCACTCTGCCCCGTGATGACGATCACAGGTGTCTGCAGCAAATCGGTGACGGAGGCACGCTGACCAGAAATCGTTTGCCATGTCAAATCCCGCCGCCAATCCTTTTCGACATGCCGAACGAGTTGACGCAGGGCATCGGCATGGTTGGCCTGCAATGTTGGGTGCTCCAGCCGGCCGACAACCACCTGCCGTTTTCCTTTCGACAAGAACAAGACGGCGAACGAAGTGGCGACGAAACGATTGGACTCGGCTGCACCTTTGCCCTGCCAAAAACCTTGAAAGCTGTCCTGCCTACCGACGAGCGTTTCGGCGCCTTCGCGGTACCAATCGGTCTGCCCAATCAAACGCCGACCGGTCAATCGTCCGACTCGCTCCACCGCGTACATGTAGTAAAAGTACGTTCGCAGTTCGTCACCAGGATTGTGTTGTGACGAAAAAATCTGGCCTAAGTATTCAATGCCCTTCTCAATCGATTCGTCGAAGGATCCCTCGCCACAGCATTGGATCGATGCGTCGATCGGGTTGGGGATTCCAGCGCGAGCAATCAAGAGTGACGCGATGCCGGCGCACGTCATGCTGCCGCTGGCGCTGCTGTTGGATCCGTATCCCCAGCCCCCACGTTGAAGCTGTTGACGGCGCCAGTAGTCAATCGAGTTCTGAAAAACCATAGGTTCGACGCGGATGCCACGCTCCGCGGCGGCGCCAAGTGCCAACAAAGCGAACTGCGAATTGGACGGATCTCCCCGGCCAGGGCTTTCGTCATACGCCCAAGCGCCCCGATTGAAGGCGTCGTTGCCCAATTGCATTCGAGTTAACCAGTTGACGTTGCGCCGAATGCGCTGCAGGTCCCCGGCGGCTCCGACTTGGCAAAACACCAGCGTTTGTAGCGCCACCGAGTACGTCTCGCGAGGTTGAATCGAGCGTAGGTAGCCGATCGCTCGCACCAAATCCGGGTCCTTCGCCGGAACACCCGCATTGAGCATGGCGAGGGTGCACAGTGATGACAAACCGCATGACTGATTCTGATACTCGTTCCATCCGCCGCGGGCGTTTTGGCCCGCACGCAAGAACGCCACACCACGGTCAATCGAACGTTGGACCGTCGTCACATCGATTTCGGCCTGTGAGCTGTTGGCGCTCCACACCGTCCAAATCCAGATCACGACGATGACCATCGACGAGTTTTGGGTGGACCATCGGTGATGCATGCCAATTCCTGAGGACACGAATGCGACCGGAGAGTGCACCGGTGGTGGGCGGCCGGTCAGATCTTAGACTATAGAGGTGAGGGCGCATGATACACGTCCTCCTTCGACGACCACACCGTTCCCGATCCTCGTTCTGACGCCGTCTGATTTTTTTTCGGGCCGACCGACGGCAGATCCTCATCTTGACCGGCACGCGATCCATGGCTGACCCCCCCACGCCGCCTCCCGTCGATTCCGCCAACACGTCAACGCGCATGGAGAATCCGCCCGGCAAGTCCAGTCCCGCGCAGGCCAAGCCGCGCAACCTAGCGGAAGTGCTTCGCGAGTACGCCGACCATCAACAAAAGATGCGGAACGAACTCGGCAAAGTGATTGTGGGACAATCCGAAACCATCGAACAATTGTTGGCGGCCATCTTCACACGAGGCCATTGCCTGCTCGAGGGTGTGCCGGGACTGGCGAAGACGTTGATGGTCAGCACACTGGCGCAAATTCTGGATGTCTCTTTCAAACGTGTTCAGTTTACGCCCGACCTGATGCCGTCGGACATCACCGGGACGCAAGTGTTGGAGGAAGACGATGACGGGCGGCGGCGTTTCCGCTTCGTGGAGGGTCCCATCTTCACTAATGTGTTACTCGCCGATGAAATCAATCGCACGCCGCCCAAGACCCAGGCCGCTCTGCTGGAGGCTATGCAGGAGCGACAGGTGAGCGTCGGTCGCGACACGCACACATTGCCAGACCCGTTCTTCACCATCGCGACGCAGAATCCCGTCGAACAGGAAGGCACCTATCCGCTGCCGGAAGCCCAACTCGATCGGTTCATGTTCAACATCAAAATCGATTATCCGACCGCCGAGGAGGAAGAGAGAATCTTGACGGCCACGACTCGCGGCGAGGTGGCAAGTGTGAACAAGATTCTTTCGGCACGCGCCATTCTGACCTGCCAAAAACTCGTTGGCAGCATCGCCGCCGGGCCGCTGGTCATACGGTACGCATCGCAAATCGTGCGTGCGACTCGGCCGACAGACGATAGCGCTCCGGACTACGTGCGCGAGTTGGTCGATTGGGGCGCGGGGCCCCGGGCGGGTCAGAACTTGATCGCCGGCGCCAAGGCCATGGCCGCGATGGCTGGTCGGTTCAGTGTCGAACCCTCCGACATCCAGAGGGTCGCTTTGCCCGTCCTGCGACACCGAATCGCGACGAATTTCCAGGCACAGGCGGAGGGCATGAGCACAGACGATGTCATCACGAAGTTAATGCAAGACATCGAAATGCCCGAACCGCCCAAAATGGCAAAGAAAGACGCTCCGCGCTAACCGCCAACTTCATGGCTTTCCAATTCCGGTTGAGAAGAGTGATCGCCACCGTGCTGTTTGGACGTCCAGACAGACACTAAACTAGCCGCTTGGCAGGTAAGCCTCCTCAACGATGAAGGTTGCATGGACAAGAAAGCTAAGAAACGAATCCAGGTTATCAATAAGAAGTTGCAAACGCTTCGTCCACGCCTGGCCGGGTCACGCGAGCAGGCGGACGATCTCGAAGAGGTCAAGCAGCTCGAAGACGAAATCGCTTCCCTAGAGGCCGAGGCGAAACAACTTCGTGAATCGAAGTAGTGATGACGCGTCCATTCGTTGCCGGTTCGGACACGATCTGGCGTCCGTACTCTCAAATGAAGACGGCCCCGCCTCCCCTTCCGATTGCGCGGACGTTTGGAAGCCGAATCGAGACCCAAGATGGTCGCCTGCTGATTGACGCGATGGCATCGTGGTGGTCGGCATGTCACGGCTATAACCATCCCGTGATCGTTGACGCCGTTCAGCGACAGTCCGCCCAGATGCCACATGTGATGTTCGGCGGGATCACCCACGAACCCGCCGAAACGCTTGCGGCGCGACTGGTGGCGATGCTGCCCCCAACACTGAAACACGTCTTCTTCGCCGATAGCGGAAGCGTCGCCGTCGAGATCGCCATGAAGATGGCGATCGGCTATTGGCGGCGACGCGGTCAGCCTTCGCGTACCCGCTTCGTTGCGTTCCGCAACGCCTATCATGGCGACACGACGGGAGCGATGTCGCTATGCGATCCCCACCGCGGCATGCACGCGTCCTATGGTGGTGGGATCGTGTCTCAACGGCATGCTGAGTTGCCGACCGATCCAATTCTGGAACAGGCATTGGATGATCTGATCTCTCAACACGAAGGCGATATTGCGGGCGTATTCATCGAACCTTTGGTGCAGGGAGCCGGGGGCATGCGATTCCATGATGCCGATACGGTCCGCCGTGTCCGGGCCGCCTGTGATCGCCATGATGTGCTCTTGATCTTCGATGAAATCGCCACTGGTTTTGGACGCACCGGAACCATGTTTGCCATGGACGCCACGGAAGTCGTACCGGACGTCGTCTGCGTTGGCAAAGCGCTGACGGCGGGTACCATTCCGATGGCGGCCACGATTGCAAGTGACGATGTTTTTGAAGCTTTTTGGTCGGATCAGGCGAGCGACGCATTCATGCACGGACCAACGTTCATGGCCAACCCCATGGCCTGTGCGGCGGCAAATGCATCACTGGACGTCTTCGAAACTGAGTTTGAACTGAGTCAAGTCCATGAAATCGAGCAAACGCTGAACGCATCATTGCGACCATGCCAAGACTTGCCTGGTATCGTCGACGTCCGATGCCGTGGTGGCATTGGCGTCATTCAGGTCGAATCGCTCACCGAGCTGGATCGACTCCGTCAGGATTTCATCGACGTGGGTATCTGGATTCGACCGTTTGGCGATTGCATCTACACAACGCCCTGCCTCAATATCAGCCAACAGGACTTACTCGAATTGACGTCGTCGATCGTGGACGTCACGACGACCTGGGCACATCGCGTGGCGCCATGACGACGTCGTTGGCCAGTCGTCGCATTGGCTGTAGGTCCCAGTAAGTCAAGCTCCGCCATAACCACTCAAATGGCCCGAATCGAAAGCGGTCCAACCACCGTGGTGAATACCAAAGCTGAAGTGCAAAGATCGCGAAGGTGATCGCTGTCTGTGCGATCCGATTGACTTGTCCAAACAGACCAAAACCGTGCCCATTGAATATCGTCGTGCAAATGAGGCTCTGCATTAGATAGTTCGTCAGTGCCATTCGACCCACAGCCGCCAAACGCATTTGGAGCCGCTGGAACCAGCCCTCGCGGCACGCCAACATGACGACGCCGATCCATCCTATTGCGGCAAATAGGCTGCCGAAGTAATTGAATAGGCTCCCCAAGCCCATGGATCGAATCATTTCCCAATTACTTTCCGCATGGTCGTAGATCCCCAACGCCGCCAGTGGCAATCCGGCGCCCAGTCCCGCACAACTCATCAGCAGATAGAACCGCTTGCTACGCCGCGCGGCCAGCACGCCGCTCCGGTACATCGCCATCCCAAACAGCATGCAAGCAAGTAGTCGCCATCCAAAAATCAGCAGGAAATTCAGCATCTCGGTCCATTGTTCCGCGCGACTGATCACTTGACGTGGCCATGGACCGAGGATCCCGGCTCGCTCGGCGGCGATCCATTCGATGGTCGGATTCCAGATTTTTCGTAACTCTTCGAGATCCGGCTCCGGGATGCGATGAAACTGAGACAGCATCATCGCTGGCACCAAGAAAAGAATCAGAGCGATGCTGACCTGGAGCCACGTCGGCCACCGCCGGCACCCATAGGCAATCAGGCCAACGAGTCCGTACATGAACAGGATGTCGCCCGTCCAAACCAGAAACGCATGCAGCACTCCAAAAAGCATCAGCCAGCCCATCCGGCGCAAGTGAACGCCAAGCGAGCGTCCAGCGCTCAATCGGGCACGCTCGCTCATGAGGCCGATACCAGCACCGAAAAGCATGGAAAAGATCGTGATGAATTTGGTGTCCGCCAGCACGTGGTTGACGCACCAACTCGCAAAATCGAGCGTCGAAATGTCACCCGCCGCGAACGGATTCATGTAGGTCGCAAACACGTCTGCAAAGGCCTGCATGTTCATAAGCAAGACGCCGAACAAGGCAAATCCACGAAGCGTGTCCAGCGAATGAACCCGTTGCAGTTCGTCGACTGGGCAAGACGGCGCGAACGTGAAGGCGGCGCGAGACCGGGGTGATTGGTTTTCGGACATCACCGTCAAATGCTCGATCGTCGAGACCTAGAACATCGCGTCTTTGATGGAATCCACCTTCGACCGGTACTGTTGATGCAACTGCTCGATTTCTTTTTCGATGCACTCGCGGCGCTGTCCGTCGGATCCATCCAAGCGGCTTTGTAGCTCAACCAGCTGGGCCTGATATTCATCGGCAAGACCTTTGGAATAAGCCGTGTCGCCGCCAGTCCAGAACGAGTCGCGCATCGCCTCTCTCCGAGATCATGTACCGAAGCTGTTATCTCGCAGAGGATAACTCACTCCCATTGAATCGGCAAATTCGTAGACGAACCGACCACACAGTCGTATCATGGTGTTGCTCGATCAGGCTTCACCGCCGGATGATTTGGGCGCAGTATTCGAAAAAGATTCAAGCTTCAAGCAATCATGACGACAGGAGACGGACAAGGACCGATGTCCGTGGCACCATGCGAGTCGCGTTAGGATGGATCCTTTGGGCGGTCTCGACGCTGTCATTGCTGGCGAGTGATCAGAAGATGCCGATGGGGCCAATCGGTTGGGGCAAGCTGACCATCCGAGATGCACGAGGCAATCCGATTCCCGTTGATACGGAACGCCCAACCGTCGTCGCGTTCTTGGGAACCGAGTGTCCGCTCGCAAAACTCTACGGCAAGCGATTGCAATCACTTGCCGAGCGATTTGCAGACGACGGGGTTGGTTTCCTCGGCGTTAACAGCAACGTGCAGGATTCACCGCTGGAAATTCTGGACTACGCACGTCGCCACGGTATTGGGTTTCCGATCGCCAAAGACACGGACCAATCCGTCGCCGACGCGTTCAGCGCCACCCGAACACCAGAAGTCTTCGTCGTGACGCCAAACGGCTGGATCGCCTACCAAGGCCGTATCGATGACCAGTATCAACCAGGACTCATTCGAACCAGCGCGTCGCGCGCCGATTTGGAAAAGGCGATCGAGGATGTCGTTGCCGGTCGCCCCGTCGAACAAGCAAAACTGCCCAGTGTCGGTTGCCTGATCACTCGCGTGAACCGAAACCAACCGCGGCAACCGGGCCAACCTGAGCCGACCGCGTCGATCACGTTCAATCGTGACATCGCGCCGATTCTTTTTCGTCATTGCGCCGAGTGTCACCGCCATGGCGAAATTGGCCCTATGGAGTTGATCCGATACGAAGAAGTCGTTGGTTGGGGCGACATGATTCTCGAAGTGATCGACCAAGAGCGGATGCCGCCATGGCATGCCGATCCAGAGATCGGCGAGTTTGTCGGCGCGCGGGCTGTGCCCGACAGGGAACGCGACTTGATCGCCGCCTGGTTGCGATCTGGAATGGCCGAAGGCGACCCAGCGGATCTTCCGACGCCACCGACGCCATCGCGTGGATGGCACTTTTCGGATCCACCGGACCATGTGTTTGAGATGCGAGATCGTCCCCTCGAGCTTCCGGCGGAGGGGATCATTGAATATCAGTATTTCGTGGTCGATCCCGGTTGGGAAACGGACCGTTGGGTGAGAGCCGCCCAAGTGATGCCCGGAAATCGCGACGTCTTGCACCACGCGATCGTATTCGTTCGACCGCCCGACCACGTCGGAGCGAAAGGCATCGGCTGGGTTGGTTCGTACGTGCCCGGGCAAAGGGCAACGGTTTTGCCGGAGGGACATGCGCGGCGGGTTCCCGCAGGTTCCAAATTGGTTTTCCAAATGCACTACACGCCCAATGGAACACCACAGTCGGATCGCTCACGAGTCGGCATTTGGGAAGCGGATCCGGCGCAAGTTTCCCACCAGGTCATGACGCACGTGGCGATCAATCATCAGTTTGAGATTCCTCCTGACACGAATTCCCATGTCGTTAGTCTTGACGTTGATCGGCTACCGGTGGAGGGACGCATCTTGGGTGTGATGCCGCACATGCACGTTCGAGGCAAGTCCTTTTGGATGCAAGCTGACACACGCGAGGGTCGCGCCGAACCGCAACTGAGCGTGCCACGCTACGACTTCAACTGGCAACACTGGTATCAGTTTGCCAGTCCGATCGACTTGTCAACTTTGCGACGCCTCGACATGCGCGCCACGTTCGACAACTCTCCAGAC